>NZ_NNBY01000036.1 GCF_002834235.1 Ruminococcus bromii
ATGTAGTATCGGCAGCAGGAGCTGTTGTAGGCTCTTCTGTTGTAGGCTCTTCTGAACCGTCGGGAACTGTTACAGTATTAGCAACTGCGACATACTTATCAAATGCATCCTGATTTAATACAGATTTGTCTAAGAGTACTACTTCATCACTAGGGATTTCCAACTCTGATACAGGGTCTTGATTTGAAATAGTAAGATGCTCTACATCAAGGTCAACAGTAGTTGCTACAGCCTCGGGATTGATCACATCGAATTCAATAGAACAAAATACTATTTCTTTTTCTGACGAAAAATAGAGACTTGTGTCACTTCCTATACCCTTAAGTAAACCAGGAGCTACATTTTTGTTTAATTCGAAATTTGGATATTCGAATGAAGTACTCTTTCTTGTGTTATCTGAAACCTTGAGAACAGCAGGATCATAGTTCATTTTATACTGGAAGTTCAATATACCATCTCTGTCCTTGGTCTGGAACATGTATGTAACCCTTACAGTCTTCTGATCTGCGCTGAGAGTAACCTTCTTCTCAGGGAAGAAGTTTGAAGTAGCTGTAACTGTGAGACCCTTTGCAGGAGCTGCAGTTGTAGGCTCTACTGTTGTAGGCTCTGCTACTGTTGTAGGCTCTGCTACTGTTGTGGGCTCTGCTACTGTTGTAGGCTCTACTGTTGTAGGCTCTGCTACTGTTGTAGGCTCTGCATCAGTAACGATGTCAACCTTACCCTTTGCACCCTGCTTTGTAGCATAGTTAAAGTTTGAAAGGTCAAGTGTAAGAACGATGTCATAACCGTCTTCGTAACCAGCTGCATCTGTATCAATGATCATGTTCTGACCGTTGTATGTAAGGTCAAACCACTCATTGAGAGGAGCTGTGCCCTGCTCAGGAAGGCCCCAGTTATCTGCCCATGAACCGTTGGCAGCAAACTTGAACTGATAGTTCTCATAAGCGTCAAGGCTCTCAAACTTAATCTGGTAAACCTTTGAACCCTCAGATGTTTCTGTCATGTAGTTAGCTTCAGCATCTACCTTCCAGTCCTTACCGTTGAGCCATGCATCTTCACCGTTACCAACGACTGTAATGTGGTCAACAACAAGTTCTTTCGGAATTACAACACCTTCACCTGTTGCAGTGATTTCATTTGTTGTAGGGTTGTAAGTTACTGTTACATCACATTCCTTTGTAACATTGAATGTGAAGTTGTCATTGCCGGTATCGCCTACACCAATCCACTCTTTATCGTTTTTAACGATCTTGAACTGGTAGCCGTTGCCGACTGCTACGTTGGTAAATACTTTTTCGTAGTTACCGTCGCCGTTTTCTGTCATTACATTATCTCCGCAAGTTGCTTCAGTCTCAGCCCACTTGTAACCTGTGAGTTCTTCACAACCGGATACGAAATATGAATCGCCGGCAGCAGAAACGCTCACTACAGTTGCAACGAGTGATGTCACAACAAGCATCATAGACAGTAAAAGGCTAAGTGCTTTTTTGAACATTTTCTTTTCCTCCTTATGTGATAATGCTTCTATAAGCAGTTTAATTATACAACAATCAACCACCAAAAGTCAATGCTAAAAACTCTTGCTGACTGATTATTTGACAAAATATTGTTTTTTTGTAGGAATGCACAAATAAAATATCATTTATTTGTTATTTGTAACCATTCACATTGTGAGATTGCCAGTTCCAACTGTCATGGCACATATCCTCAAGACTTTTCTCGGCAACCCATCCAAGTATTTTTTTGGCTTTTGTTGCGTCGGCAAAGCATTCTGCAATGTCGCCTGCTCGGCGTGGCTTTATAACATAAGGAATTTCAATCGAATTTGCCTTTTCAAAAGCCTTTACAATATCAAGAACGCTGTAGCCCACACCTGTTCCGAGATTAAAAATCTCAGTTCCCTTGTGCTCTGCGGAATATTCAATAGCCTTTACATGACCTTTTGCAAGGTCAACAACATGGATATAGTCACGCACACCCGTGCCGTCATGCGTAGGGTAATCGTTACCGAAAACACCGAGACACTTGAGTCTGCCGGCGGCAACCTGTGTTATGTACGGCATAAGGTTATTCGGGATTCCGTTAGGATCTTCACCGATTCTGCCGCTTTCGTGAGCGCCGATTGGGTTAAAGTAACGAAGAAGAACCACAGACATATCGGGATTTGCGTTTGCGGTGTCTGTAAGAATTTGTTCCATCATAAACTTTGTCCAGCCGTACGGATTTGTAGGAGAACCCTTTGGCATTGTTTCAACAAGCGGAACAGTTTCCGGAGTACCGTAAACCGTGGCACTTGAACTGAAAATAAAGTTATTCACACCATATTTTTTCATCACTTCAAGCAATGTGAGCGTTGAATCAATGTTGTTACGGTAATATTCAACAGGCTTCTCACAGCTTTCGCCTACTGCTTTAAGACCTGCAAAGTGAATTACCGCATCAATCTTATTCTCCGAAAAAATCTTTTCAACAGCATCTCTGTCACATACATCGGCCTCATAGAGCGGAATTTTTCTGCCTGTCAGCTCTTCAACTCTTTCAACCGCTACGGGACAGCTGTTTGAAAAATTATCTGCAATTACAACATCGTGACCTGCGTTGATGAGTTCAACACAAGTGTGCGAGCCGATATATCCGGCGCCGCCTGCAAGCAAAACATTCATTTTAAAAATCCTTTCTTAACAATCAGCATTTTTCAGGCTCGGGATAGTCAACACCAAAGGTTTCGGCTGTAACCTTTGCCATAATCTGAGGATCAAGAGGCTTGTCGGAATAGTCTGTGTCACACTCTGCGATTTCATTGACAACATCCATACCCTCAATTACCTTGCCGAATGCGGCATACTGACCGTCAAGGTGCGGAGCGTTTTTGTGCATAATGAAGAACTGCGAGCCTGCTGAGTCGGGCATCATTGAACGAGCCATTGAAAGAACACCCTCTGTATGCTTGAGATTGTTTTCAAAGCCGTTCACGGCAAATTCGCCCTTGATTGAATATCCTGGACCGCCCATACCCGTGCCTTCGGGGCAACCGCCCTGAATCATGAAACCGTAGATTACACGGTGAAATGTAAGACCGTCATAGTAACCCTTGTTTACAAGGCTGAGAAAATTATTTACAGTATTCGGAGCAATTTCGGGATAAAGCTCCGCTTTTATTGTTTTTCCGTTTTCCATTTCAAAAGTAACAATAGGATTGCTCATTTTAAATCGTCCTTTCGGTTTATTAACACTATTTTAGTATATTCTTGATAAAATAGCAAGTGTCTTAGTGATTATTTGCGAATAA
This sequence comes from Ruminococcus bromii, assembly GCF_002834235.1. Taxonomy (GTDB): domain Bacteria; phylum Bacillota; class Clostridia; order Oscillospirales; family Acutalibacteraceae; genus Ruminococcoides; species Ruminococcoides intestinale. The sequence goes on from NZ_NNBY01000036.1 coordinate 3,290, forward strand.
ATCAGCCTTTTTCAATGCTCATTGTAGCAAAAGCATTGAGGTCTGTTCCTGCAATATTTCCGCTGAGAAACTCGTAATATCCCTGTGAACCGACCATGGCGGCATTGTCACCGCAAAGAGATTTTTCGGGCATATACATTTCCCAATCACGCTTTTTACACTCTTCTGCAAGGGTTCTTCTGAGAAGTGAATTTGCCGAAACACCGCCTGCGATTACAAGCTTTTTCTGTCCCAAGTCTTCAGCCGCCTTGATAAAGTTTGTAACAAGGCAATCGACAACAGCATAGCGGAATGATGCACAGACATCGGCTTTGTTAAGTTCAACACCCTTTTGTGCCGAATTGTGAATGAGGTTGATTACGGCTGTTTTAAGTCCCGAAAAGCTGAAATCATACGGTGCATCGTGAACTGCGGGACGAGGGAGCTTGAATGCAAACGGATTGCCGTTTTCCGCAACTCTGTCCATTTCAATTCCGCCCGGATACGGCATTCCCATTGTCCTTGCGGCTTTGTCAAAAGCCTCGCCTGCGGCATCGTCACGGGTTTTGCCGATAATTTTCATCTTTGTGTAGTCCTCAACCATAACAATATGGCTGTGACCGCCTGACACAACAAGGCAGAGGAACGGCGGTTTTAATTCTTTGTTTGAAATATAATTTGACGCAATGTGTGAACGAAGATGGTGAACAGGCACAAGGGGAATTCCTGTTGCAAGTGAAAGTCCTTTTGCAAAATTCACTCCCACAAGCAACGCTCCGATAAGTCCGGGGGCATATGTAACACCGATTGCGTCAATGTCGGAAAGCCTGCAGTCTGCATCTTCAAGAGCCTGTCTTACAACAGGAACAATTGCCTCTGCGTGACGGCGTGATGCGATTTCGGGAACAACACCGCCGTAAAGCTTGTGTTCCTCAACCTGAGAAGCAACCACCGAGGATATTATGTTTCTGCCGTCCTCAACAACCGCTGCCGCAGTTTCGTCACAGGACGATTCTATTGCGAGTATCTTCATAATTTTCCTTTCACTACGAAACATTTATGATGAAGTTCCGTAATATCGTTAATATAATGTTTTATTACATATATATGTCAAAAACAGCGTGTCATTAAAACAGCGTTTTCGGTTGGAGATGAGTAGTAATTTTTCCTCTCTCCCACCTTGATGAATCCGAATTTTTCATAGAGAGAACGGGCGTTCCCGTTACTTTCACGAACCTCAAGAGTAAGAAAGCAAAGGTTATTTTTCTTGGCATAGGTCACAAGCGTTTCAACAAGCGCCGAACCTATTCCCCGATTTCTGTGTGTACCGTCAACGGCAACATTGAAAATGTAACCCTCGTCAACAACAACACTCATTCCTATATATCCGACAACGGCATTGTCTTCCGTTGCGGTAAAAAACAGCGAGGTTTCGTTGTTCAGTTCTTCTTCAAGGCTGTTAAACGACCACGGATGCGAAAAACACCGCTGTTCAAGCTGTGCAACCGCCTCAAGCTGATTTTCGGTCATTCTGTCAATTTTCATACGCTTTTAATATTTCCTTTACGGAATTAACAATTTCATCACGGCAATGTCTGTACACCTCAATGTCGCCGCCGTAGGGATCGCTTATACCGAGCACGGCGATTTTTTCGGGCTGTACAAGAAAAAACTGCATCAACATTTTTGCGTGACTTTGCGACATACAGTAAAATTTTTCGTATTTTTCAATGCCGGCATCAGCCACGGCTGTTGAAACTTTGCCCGAAAGGTCAATTCCGATTTCCTTACAGGCAATCACGGAATTTTCCGACACGGGAAGTCCCGTTGAGGTCGCAATGCCAAAGCTTTCCGCCCTGACGCAAACGCCGTTTTTCTCTGCCATATCATTAAAAATTGCCTCTGCCATGGGACTGCGACAGGTGTTGCCCGTGCATACAAAGGCAATCGTTCTGTTATCCTTTTGCATCATACCAAGTCCTTCCGATTGCCGCATCGGCTGTGAGCGGAACGCTCATTTTAACTGCGTTTTCCATTTCTTCCTGAACGATGAGTGCAACTCTCATGCTCTCATCCTGCGGGGCTTCGACAATAAGTTCGTCATGAACTTGCAACACAAGCCTTGCACGGAGATTTTCGGCTTTCATTCGCTCGTCAACCTTAATCATTGCAATTTTGATAATGTCTGCGGCTGTGCCTTGAATAGGCATATTTCTTGCAACCCTTTCACCGAATGCACGGATCATATGCTTGCTCGAGGTGAGTTCGGGAAGATTTCTTCTTCTGCCGAACATCGTTTCAACATAGCCGTCAGCGTTCGCTTTTTCGACAACATTTTTCATATAACTGTCAACACCGCTGTAATGGGCAAGATAGCTTTCAATGTAGTGCTTTGCCTCTTTATTTGAAACACCGATATCCTTTGCAAGTGAAAATGCGCCGATTCCGTAAACAATACCGAAGTTAACAGCCTTTGCACGGCTTCTCATAATCGGAGTTACCATATCAAGCGGCATATTGAACACCTGTGACGCTGTGATTGCGTGGATATCTTCGTTATCCTTGAACGCTTTAATCATATTTTTGTCACCCGAAATATGGGCAAGCACACGGAGTTCAATCTGCGAATAGTCGGCGTCAACAAGCGCCCACCCCTCTCTTGCACAGAAAAACTTTCTCATCTCTCTGCCAAGCTCGGTTCTTACGGGGATATTCTGGAGATTCGGCTCTGTTGAGCTGATTCTGCCTGTTCTTGTTTCGGTCTGATTGAAATTTGAATGGATTCTGCCGTCATCTGCAATGACCTTTAAAAGTCCCTCGCAGTAGGTTGAATTCAGCTTTGAGAGCGTTCTGTATCTCAGCACCATTTCAACAACGGGATGTTCATACCTCAGACTTTCAAGCACCTCTGCATTTGTGCTGTAACCGCTCTTCGTTTTCTTTTTGCAAGGGAGTCCGAGGTTTTCAAATAAAACTACGCCAAGCTGTTTCGGAGAATTGATGTTAAACTCACAGCCCGCACTTTCGTAAATTGCGGTTTCAAGCTCCTTAATCTGTGCAGAAAGCATTTCGCCGTAGCTTTCAATGCCCTGTCGGTCAACACAGACACCGATATTTTCCATTCTTGCAAGCACCTTTGCAAGCGGAATTTCAATTTCACTCAACAACTTTTCCTGACCGTGAGCCTTGATTTTATCTCCGAGTTTTTCGCACAATTCTGCGTAACAGGCAAATGCCTCGTATTTTTCATTCTGCTCATCAGTGCAGACGGGCAGAGCGATTTCGTAAGAGGCACAAAGATTTTTGTCCGAATAATCCTTTGACGACGGTTCAATCAGGTATGCCGCAAGCTCAATATCAAACAGAATATTTTCAACATCAATATTTTTCTCATCGGCATAAGCGTAGAGCGTTTTGATGTTTCTTGTGTACTTTTCAAGTTCACTGTCGGCAATAAACTTAACAAAAAGTTCTTCGTCCGTGCTTATATACACCTTGCCGTCAAAAAGTACGGCAAAGGATTTTAATTCTTTATTCTCCGTTTCAAAGTTGAGATAGAGCTTTTTCTCTGACTTAACATTTTTTAAAAGTTCATTTTCATCAAAATCAGACACAACCTCAAGGAAATTTTTCTCAACCTTTTCGGGCTTTGTATTTTTGTCAGCCTTGATGCCGTATTTTTCTATTAAAGAAAACAGTTCAAGCTTTGCCATAAATCCGGCACATTCATCGGCATCTTTCATATCTACAACATAATTTTCGACATTTGTGTCAACAGGAGCGTTGCAGTTTATTTCACCGAGCATACGGCTGAGAATTGCATTTTCCTTTGACGCAGTCAGCTTTTTACGCACACCGTCCTTGATTTCAAGTTCATCAAGATGGTCATAGATATACTCAACCGTGTGATATCTCTGAATGAGGTCGCCTGCACCCTTTGGACCTATTCCCGCAACTCCGGGAATATTATCCGAAGTATCACCCTGAATCGCCTTGATTTCTATAAGCTCCTTTGGAGTTACACCGTAAGTTTCAAGAATCTTTTCGGGGGTATAAAGTATATCCTGTTTGTTTGAGCAAAGATGAACGCTTGTTTTGTACGACACAAGCTGAAGGCTGTCACGATCGCCTGTTGCAATAACGCACTCGTTTCCGTTTTCTTCACAAGCCTTGGCGAGCGTACCGAGAATATCGTCAGCCTCAAAGCCCTCACAGGTAACAAGCCTGTAGCCTAAAAGGGTAAGAAGCTTTTTCAGCGGTTCCATTTGTGACGCAAGCTCCTCCGGCATACCTTTTCGTGTTGCCTTGTAGCCTGCATAGGCCTTGTGCCTGAAGGTCGGTGTTTTCAGGTCAAAGGCAATCGCCACGGCGTCGGGATTTTCTTCATTTTTAATTTTGTACAGCATTGTAAGAAATCCGTAAATTGCGTTTGTAAACTGACCGTCCTTTGTAGTAAGCGGTCTTATTCCGTAAAACGCACGGTTTACAATGCTGTTTCCGTCAACAGCAAGTAATCTCATAATTTATACATCACATTCTCAATTTTTCCGTCTTTAATGTAAATTCTCGGAACACGCTTTCCGACAAGACAGACGGTTTCGTAGTTTATAGTTCCTGTATTTTCGGCAAGTGAATCTGCAGTAGGCTCACCGTTTTCGCCTGTACCGAATACGACAACCTCGTCACCTGTCTTGACATCTTCAATATTGGTAACATCAAGCATTGTCTGATCCATACATATTCTGCCCACAATTTTCGCTTTCTTTCCGTTTACCATCATATAGCCGTCTTTTGCATTCTGTCTGATGAATCCGTCAGCGTATCCGATAGGAACGGTTGCAATTTTCATCTTTCTGTCGGCTGTAAAAGTTCTGCCGTAGGAAATTGTTGCACCCTTTTGAACCTCTTTTACAAAAGCGACAACTGTTTTAAGAGTCATTGCAGGAACAAGGTCAAGTCTGTCGGCAAGCTTTGATGACGGAGCAAGTCCGTAGAGGATAATACCTGCTCTTACCATATCGCAACAGGTTTCGGGGTAATCTTCAATTGCGCCGCTGTTTGAGCAATGAACAACGCTGATATCAACGCCTCGCGTTTTAAGGCTGTCACGCACATGAATAAAGTTTTCATACTGTTTGTTTGTGAACTCTCTGCCCTCGGCATCTTCATCAGACACACAAAAATGAGTAAAAAGCCCCTCAACCTCAAGATTCGGCAGGCAACAAGCCTCGCAAATTTCTTCAATAGAATATTCATCTCGTGGAAATTCCTGACACATAAAGCCGATTCTTGACATTCCCGAGTCAACCTTGATGTGCATTTTGCAGATACAATCCTCTTCAACACATTTTTCGGAAAGCTCCTTTGCATACTCAAGTGAAAAAACAGCCTGAGAAATATCATATTCAGCAAGATTTTCAGCCTCTGAAACGGGAGTGTAGCCAAGAATCACAATAGGGAGTTTTGAACCGCTTTTTCTGATTTCTATACCCTCGTCAATATTTGAAACAGCAAAAAAATCTGCTCCGAGTTTTTCATAAATCTGTGAAAGCTCAACTGCACCGTGGCCGTAGCCGTCAGCCTTTATAACACAACAGACCTTTGTATCGTCTGCAACCTTATTTCTTATTACATTATAGTTATGCTCAATTGCATTAAGTGAAATTTCAGCCCAAGTTCTTTTTACCATATTCATTTTTATCTCTCCACATACCTTTTACAGTCAATTTGCAATCAATGTAATTATAATACTTTTGATTCTTCAAATCAACACAAAATCCCCCTTTAAATGCACATAAAAGTTATTTTATTCGTAATTATGTGCAAAATGTTACTCCTGAATTTTTGCAAATGCACAAATTATCTGCATAAAAGTCCTAAATACTGCAATTCACTTGATTTATTTATTCATTTTTGGTAGAATTAAAAGGTATTTGATTTATAAATTTAATTTCAGGAGGGGCATAATGACAACAAACAACATAATAGTTCTTTGTGCGTTTATAGCTTATATGATTATTATGATCGTAATAGGCTTTGTTTGTTCAAAGGGCAACAAGAACAATGAGGACTACTTTCTCGGCGGCAGAAACCTCGGCAGTTGGACAGCCGCCATGTCGGCACAGGCATCTGATATGAGCGGTTGGCTTTTGATGGGACTTCCGGGCGCCGTATACCTTGCCGGCACAGGCGAGGCATGGATTGCCGTAGGACTTCTTATCGGCACAATTCTCAACTGGTACATTGTTTCGGCAAGACTTCGTAAATACACAATTGTGGCAGGCAACTCGCTCACTATTCCGAGCTTTTTCAAAAATCGCTACCGTGACCATAAAAACATAATCAAGATTGTTTCGGCGTCAATCATCGCAGTTTTCTTCACGGTTTACACAGCGTCGGCATTCAGTTCGGGTGCAAAGCTTTTTGCAACGCTCTTCTCGGACAGCGCAAGCGGTGACGAAAACTACAATCAGGTTTATGTTATCGGTCTTATCGTTGCCGCAGTAGTAATTCTTGTATATACATTCATGGGCGGTTTCAAGGCAGTTTGTACAACCGACCTCATTCAGGGACTTATGATGATTGTTGCAATCCTTTCCGTTCCGGTGCTTGCATATGCAATTCTCACATTTGACACAAGCTTCAGTTCTGCACTTGCTGCAAAAGGTGTTGAACAGCCTGCTCAGTTCCTTAACTTCTTTGTAAACGGTGACGGAACGCCTGTTTCGGCTGTTTCGATTATTTCAAACCTTGCGTGGGGACTCGGTTACTTCGGTATGCCGCATATTCTCGTCAGATTCATGGCTGTAAAGAGCAATGAAGAAATCAAGAAGTCAAGAAAAATTGCTGTTGTTTGGGTAATTATTTCACTTACTGCATCATGCCTTATCGGTCTTATCGCAAGAGGCTACCTTACAGCACAGCTTGACGATGCAACAAGCGAATCTGTATTCATCAGAACAATCCAGCAGCTTTTCTCAGGCAACGGTGTGCTTATCTTTATCGGCGGTATTTTCCTTTGCGGAATCCTTGCCGCAATTATGTCAACAGCAGACAGTCAGCTTCTCGTCACTGCGTCGGCTGTTTCGGAGGATCTTTACAAAGGTGCTGTTAAAAAGAATGCAAGCGAAAAGAGTTCGCTTTTGGTCGGCAAAATTGCAGTTGCAGTTGTTGCTGTAATCGCATTCTTCATTGCACTTAATCCTAAATCAAGCATTATGGGACTTGTTTCGGATGCATGGGCAGGATTCGGTTCGGCATTCGGACCTGTTGTTCTGTTGGCACTTTTCTGGAAACGCTCAACACTTTCGGGTGCAATCAGCGGTATGGCAACAGGTGCTCTGACAGTTATCATATGGGACTATATTCCGCTTGTAAACGGTCAGACGCTTTATGCGGCAACAAATCTTTATTCACTTGTTGTAGGCTTCGGACTTGCACTTATTGTGAATGTTATTGTTTCTCTTCTTTCAAAAAAACCGTCAAAAGAAATCATGGACGAATTTGATTCAATTAAAAATATTGAAGTATAAAACACAGGGGCAGTCGCTTTATCACGACTGCCTTTTTTGTGTCTGAATTTAATATTTTCCGAAAATAAGAAAAATAAGGCATGGAATATCACAAAAATCAATTGAAATGTGCAAATATTTGTAGTATAATCTATCGTATTGTTTGTTACTATTTTATTTTTCAGAAAAGAGATTGATATGAAACTTTTAGAAGACAGAATTCTTAAAGACGGACATATTGGTGCCGACAATGTGTTAAAGGTTGACAGCTTTCTCAATCATCAGATTGATGTCAGTTTTGTATGTGAGCTTGGCAAGGAATTTTACAGACTTTTCAAGGATGAAAACATAACAAAAATTCTGACAATCGAAGCGTCTGGAATCGGCATTGCCTGTCTTGCGGCTCAGTATTTTGGTGTTCCGGTTGTTTTTGCAAAAAAGGCAAAGACAATCAATATTTATTCCGATACATACAACGCAACCGTCCACTCATACACTCATAAAAAGGACTATGACATAGTTGTTTCAAAGGAATTTTTGAGCAAAGAAGACAATGTGCTTATCATTGACGATTTTCTTGCAAAGGGCAGTGCCTTAACGGCACTTCTTATGCTGATTGAAAAAGCAGGCGCAAAAACAGCAGGTGCGGGAATTGTTATTGAAAAAGCTTATCAGGGCGGCGGCAACCTCGTTCGTGATATGGGCATAAGAGTTGAATCTTTGGCAAAAATCAAGTCAATCAGTAAAAAAGACGGAATCGTGTTCTGCAAGCAGTAATAATATACTGCTTGCTTATACTTGACTTTTGCTGATATTTATAGTATTATCTAACGGTAGGTCTTGCTGAAATTAAAAATGCGGGTGTGGCGGAATTGGCAGACGCGCTAGATTTTGGTCACGCTACCTTTGTGAAACAATTTAATATTTTGATTTTCGCAAGTTTATCTTGTTGAAATACACACGTGCGGGCGTGGCGGAATTGGCAGACGCGCTAGATTTAGGTTCTAGTGTCAACCGATGTGCAGGTTCAAGTCCTGTCACCCGCACCAAAGAAGAATCGATACTTTTTGTATCGGTTCTTCTTTACTTATGCTAACTCTGACTGATAGTAACTGATACTAATTGATATCAATTAGTATCAGTTACTCAAATAAATACAACTACAATAAACACATAAAAAATCCCCCGACAGCGGTTTCCGTTAGGCTGTCGGGGGATTTTCAGTATTAACATCGTGACGGAGACGGAGGCGGTCAAAGCACATCACGAACTTCAAATGCTAATATAATTTTGAATCGTTCTTCAAAGGTTTTGAGACTATTGCCGAGAATCTTTTTGATTTTTGCAAGCTGATAATTTATGGTGTTGCGGTGAACAAAGGTTTCCTGAGCAACCCTCTGAACACTTCCGTCATACTTTAGGTAAAGTCTTAAAAAGCTCATATAATCCGTGCCGTTGTCACGGTCATACACTTCAAGCTTTTTGAGATTTTCGTTATAGATACTTTCAAGCAGCGAAATATCGTCAACCGCAAGAATCAGCTTTTTAACTTCAAGTCGGTCATAGAACATAGGCGTCATATCTGTACGGACGGCAAGCCTTAACATTCTTAAAACAATCTGGTATGTTTTCGGGAGTGATTTCAGCTTGTTATTTGTTTTGCTCACTGCCACATACAGCTTGTTGACGCTTATATATCTCTCCTTTTCCGACTGAATTTTTTCGGCTATGCTTTCAATTTCATCATCGGAAAAGTCATTGAGGATATAGAACATCATGTTGTCCACCTTAAAACCGCCCCAGTGCTTTTTGTAGGAATAAATTGTTCGTTCAAATGCCGATTCAAGCTTTCTTGAAGAAATATGGTCAGCCATATCGGCTTTCACACCGATGATTGCATAATCGGTTGCAAGGTCAAAGCCGTTGCTTTCAAGAACAGGAAAGTATTTTTCGTACTCACCCGGAAAGAAAATGAAATTTTTCAGTGTATCGCCTATTGTTTCCTCCTTGCGTTCATTTGAGATAATCTGATTACAGAAATCCCGTGAAATATCAACAATTCGGGTTTTCCACGGAATATCCATAAGAGGAAACTTTTTCTCGTTGCAATAGCTGATAACCTCTGACGGGATTCCCTTTATGTACGGACCTATGTTTAGAACAAGTCCGCTGACATTTTTGGCAATGAGATTTTTGACAAACGGCAGCAACCAGTCCTGACCTTTGTTTGCAATGCCCGTTGAAAAGATAAGCTCTCCTCCGTGAAGAAAGTCACTTACCTCAATATCCTCAACGGAATGAACCCATTGCACGATATTGGTCATTCCTTCTTTGCCTGCTATCACACGCATACCGTAGAGATAGCCCGCCTTTTCGCACAGTGAACCGAGTGTTACTGCCATAAATCTCACCTCTTAATCTGCATCAAATTATTTACCGAATTTCAGCTCAACAGCCTTTGCAATAATTTCGGCACAGTCATTCGTTGAATTCCTTGATGTGTTCAAAAACATATCGTAGTTAAGCGTATCTTTCCAGTTTTCGCCTCTTGTATAGTATTTATAATAAGCCGTGCGATACTTGTCGGTACGCTTTTTCATATCTTTTGCACGCTCTTCCGAAACATAAATTCTTGAGCGGATTTTTGAAATGCAGTCGTCATAATACGCATCAACAAACACGCTCAAAACATTTGGCTTATCTCTCAGAATATGATCGGCACATTTTCCGACAATGATACAGGACTGTGTGCGGGAAAGCTCTTCTATGATTGCTGCCTGAATATTGTACAGATTCAAATCCGACACAAACGCTCTTGATTCAGGACGAAGAACATTTGCCGTCGGCAGCTTTGTGAGTGACTTTATAAGATAGCTTCCGTGAAGTTTTTCGTCAACCTCAACGAATTCGCTTTCATCAATTCCGCTTGCCTGTGACGCCATTGTCAGAATTTGTCTTTCATACCAAGGAATACCCAGCTTTTCGGAAAGCAGGGAGGCAATTTCCTTGCCTCCGCTGCCAAAACTGCGAGCAATTGTAATTATATAATTGTCCATATTTTATCCTCCGCAAAACCGATTATTAATCAGCCGCATCACACTTGAGGACTGCGTTGAGAAGTACTGACGCACCCTCTGTACAAAGCTCTGTTGAAGTAAATTCGGGTTCGCAATGTGAATGACCGTCCTTTGAGGGAACGAATACCATTGTTGTCGGGAGCATATATGATGCAAACTGTGCATCGTGACCTGCGCCCGAGTTGATTTTCTGATTTGAATAACCGAGTTCGTCAACTGCCTCCTGAACAAAATCAACAAGCTGCTTGTCATAGTAAACAGTATCTCTTGTCCATGCAATTTCATAGTCTGTCTTGCACTTTTCAACCTCTTTCGGGATATTCTCGATTACGGAAACAACCTGTTCAATTACTCGTGGATCTTCATGACGGGCATCAAGTGAAAACTCAACATAATCCGGAATTACTGTATGTACATCAGGATGACAAAGAATTTCACCTGTTGTGTAAACAAGTTCGGTATCAAGCTTATCAAGCTCTGTGTGGAGATATTCAAGAACCTTTGCGGCACCGAAGAGTGCATCGTGACGATACTTCATGGGAGTTGTGCCGGCATGGTCAGCCTGTCCGTAAACCTTGATACGGTAGTTTACCATACCGAGTACGCAGGTTACAACACCGATATCATTGCCTGCCGCCTCAAGGATCGGTCCCTGTTCAATGTGGAGTTCAAACATTGCCTTATAATCCTTTGGATTAAGTCTGTTCGCCTCATCACCCTTATAGCCGGATGCCTCAAGAGCCATACCGAATGTCTTTGTCGGATCAAGAATTGACTTTGACGCAAGCATATTTTCTTTTTTGAAGTTCTTTGCAATGTTGGCAGGAAGATAATCATTGCAGACAATGCCCGAACACATCATAGCCGGCGGATAAAGAGAACCCTCTTCGTTTGTCCAAATCATGGCAACAAGGTTGTGCTTGTGGGGAATCTTATCGTTTGCAACCGTTTCAAGAACTTCCATTGCACCCATAACACCGAGGATACCGTCATAGTTACCGCCGTTCTTAACGGAGTCACAGTGTGACGCCATAACGATTGCCGGAAGAGTCGGATCCGAACCTTTGAGAGTTGCATAAACATTGGCAACATCGTCTGTTTTGATTTCGGCACCGATTGCTGTCATTCTCTTTACAAACTCTGCTCTTGCCTGTAATGCCTCGGGGGAAAGTGAATATCTTGTAATTCCGCCGTGACCGGCATCACCGAATGTACTGAAAGTTGAAATCTTATCCTGCATTCTTTCTTTGCTGCATGTAAACATATACTTTGCACCTTCCTTAATAAATTAAATTCTGTTTAATATTTTTATATCAATGCTTATTTAAAGCAGTTTTGCTGACTTTTTTGCCCGAACTTATTGCGTCCACGGGGCAAACGACCTTGCAAAGATGACAGCCAACGCATTTTTTGCCGTAGAGAACGGGTTTCTGATTGTCATTCATCTTTATTGCCTGATGACCGCCGTCATAACATGATACGAAGCATCTTCCGCAACCGACACATCTTTCACGGTCAAACTTCGGAAAACATATGTAACTTCTGTCAAGGTCATCGGCAGGAATGATATTGCTTTCGGCAATACCCGTAAAATCTGAAACAGACTTGAAATTGTGAGCTTTCATATATCGTTTCAAGCCGTCCTTCAAATCGTCAATAATGCGGTAACCATACTGCATTACCGAGGTTGTAATCTGAACCGTTGAGCAGCCGAGTGAAATAAACTCCGCCGCATCATACCATGTTTCGATACCGCCCATACCGCTTATCGGAACATCCTTCAGTCTTTCATCGCTCTTCATCTCGTTAATGAATCGTAGTGCAATCGGCTTTACAGCCTTTCCCGAATATCCGCCGACTGACGATTTTCCGCAAACATCGGGAGATGTTGAAAAATTGTCGAGATTGACATTCATAATACTTTTAATCGTATTGATTGCCGCAAGTCCGTCTGCGCCTGCCTCCATTGCCTTAACTGCCGGAGGAATCATTGAGGTGATGTTCGGCGTCATCTTGGCAAGAATCGGAAGCTTTGTTCCCTTTCTTACAGCCTTTGTGTAGGCATATACAAGTTCGGGATTTATTCCGACATCACTGCCGAGTCCCTCGCCGACCATCTGAGGACAGCTGAAGTTACATTCTATAACATCAGCCCCCGCATCTTCACAAAGAGATGCAAGCTTTGTCCATTCTTCTTCATTACTGCCCATGATAGATGCGATGATGACCTTTGTCGGATAATTTTTCTTTAATTCCCTGAAAAAGGAAAGATTTTCTTCAAGAGAATATGTCGAAATCTGTTCAATATTCTTAAAACCCACAAATGCGGTATCTTCCTTGTCAAGTTCTGCAAATCGTGGTGAAACCTCGTTCGGGGTAAACATTCCGATTGTCTTGAATGCAACTCCTGCCCAGCCCTCATCAAAAGCCTTGGCAACCATATCGTAGTTACTGCCGACAACCGATGATGACAGAAAGAACGGGTTTTCACACTTTGCTCCGCACAAATCGGTGGTGAGATCCGCATCATATTCGGGAACAAATTCTTTTCTTGAAACAATATCCGTAATCTTGTTGATATTAACGGGCGAATCAAACTTTGCTCTGTTGCAAGCCTGCATACAGCCTCCGTCAATGCAACCCGCACACGGATTGTCGCCAAGCATATATCTTGCTCCTTCTGTGTTGTCAAAATTAACGGAGCGGATAATGCGGTCAATCCTGACGCCGTTCTTGCAGGCATTTGCACAAGGTGCATCCTCGCAGAGCAGGCATCTGCTGCTTTCACTTTTTAAAACAACTTCTCTGTATCCCATAAACATCAACTACTTTCAAAACTTAGATAAATTATTTTGAGGTACTGCGTTTTACATACTTACCGTTACCGGGAGTTCCCACAAAGTCGCCGTTGTCATAAACAAGACTGCCTCTGAGGTAGGTCTGAACGGGATAACCGTGGAGCTTTTTGCCCTCCCAGATAGTATGGTCACAGTCCGAATGCATATTGTTTACACTGATTGTAAAATCCTTGTCCTTATCGTAAATCACGATGTCGGCATCCTTACCGATTTCGATTGAGCCCTTGTCGTCGCAACCGAAGATTTTTGCTGGGTTTGTTGAGCAAAGCTCAACCGCTCTTTCAAAAGAAATCTTGCCGCTGTTTGCCGCATCAAGCATATAAGGATAGAGATTTTCGATACCTGCACAGCCGTTTGGAATCTTTGTAAAATCATCCTTGCCCCAGTCTTTTTCGTAGCTTTGGAAAGGACAATGGTCTGTTGCAACCGTATCAATCATACCCGATTTGATTGCCGTCCACAAAGCATCCTGACTTTCCTTACCCTTCATAGGCGGTGAGCATACAAAGTTTCTGCCGTCCTCACGCTTATAGACATCACAGGTAAATTCAAGGTACTGCGGACAGGTTTCAATGTAGAGTTCGTGTCCCTCTGTTTTTGCTTTAATACATTCCTCAAGTCCTTCTTTGTCAGCCATATGAACAATGTAAAGAGGAGCGTCAAGATGTGTTGCCCAATGCACGGCTCTCTTGTCAGCCTCTGCCTCAACAAATTCGGGACGGCTGAGGTAGTGATACCATGCGCTTGTTTTGCCCTCTTTGAGGAACTGTTCCGTTCTCATATCAATGAGGTCGGGATTTTCTGCGTGAAGATTGATTTTCGCACCAAGCTCCTTTGCTCTGAGCAAAAGCCTTACAAATGTTGCGTCATCAACCATCATATGTTCCTTTTTATATACAAAAAAGCACTTGAAGCTTGTAATACCTTCTTTTACGGCTGTTTCCATTTCATCAAGAATTTCACCGCCGTTAAGATCGGTGATACAACAATGAAAGGCATAGTCAACACAGGCCTCTTTTTTAAGAACCTCTTTCTTTGAATTTATAAGTCCCATAATTGTTTCACCGCTGTGCTGTACGGGATAATCAAAAACAGTTGTTACACCGCCGCAAGCCGCCGCTCTTGTGCCTGCAAGGTAGCTGTCGGCAGAAACCGTGCCGCCGAACGGCATTGCAAGATGAGTGTGCACATCAATTGCACCGGGGAGAACGAGCTTTCCCCCTGCGTCAACAACCTTGTCTGCATCGAAATCAAGGTTACTGCCGATTGCGACAATCTTGCCGTCATTTACTGCAACATCAGCCTTGTAGCTTTCCTTTGCCGTAACAATTGTTCCGTTTTTAATCAATAAATCCATAATGTTTCCTTCCTTTCATATTTGTGACCTTTTCGTCACGGCAGTCGGTTTACCGCCGTGACGGAAGCCTGAATCAATTACTTTGTGAAAAGGTCTTTCTTGTAAACAAGCTCAAGACCCGATCTCTGATAAACCTGAGCGATTTCAAGGAGATCCATACCGCCTGCATTTGCGGATGTGAGGTTTGCTACCCATGTAACGCCGAAATCAACTGTGCCGTTGTTTACTGCTGTTGTTTCCGAAATGTCACCGCCGCCCGGTGTGATTGTTACTTTAAGACCGACTTCGTCGTAGTAGCCCTTTGCCTGTGCAACATAGTAGCCCATAAACTGTGCCTGAGGCAACCACTTGAGCTGGATTGTAACATCTGTCTTTTCGAGTGTACCGAACTTGCCGTCTTTTGACTTGTTAGCGGCGTCAATGTACTGTGTATCACGGATATCGTCAAGTGTGAATCCTTCAAGCTTCTTTACGGCTGATGAGTCGTCAAGCTGTACATACTTTTTGCATAGGTCGAGTGTCTGCTGCATTGCATCCTCGTCCATATTGCCGTAGTTGCTTACTGTCTTGCCCTTTGTGTCTGTTGTAACAAGCTTTGCAACCTCTTTTGCCATATAGAGCTGGTGGTCCGATGATACCGATGAGCCTGCGTCAAATACAATCTGAGCGGCTTCTTCGGGGTTTTCAACGGCATATGCCCAACCCTTCATAGATGCGTAAAGGAAAGCCTTTACCGTGTTCGGGTTTTTCTTTGCAAACTCTTTGGTACAGAAAATATTGTCCTCGAGCATTGCAACACCCTCATCGTTCATATCGATTGTGCCTACTGTATCGCCGTACTTGTAACCGCCGTCATAGTCGTTCTTTACAAGTCCGAGTTCGTTAAATGACATTGCCGAAGCAAGTGTAATATCATCCTGATCGAAACCGTCCATTGTGAAATCTTCCGAAAGGTACTTTGTGGGGAGGTCATACTTCTGAAGAAGTGCAAGAATTTCGTACTCGTTACCGAGTCCCCAGTTACCAACCTTGCCGTCAGCGGCGGCTTTCTTGATAATCTCTTCATTTGACATCAATTCACCCGATGTTGAACTGTCTTTTGATGACGAATCCGAAGATGAGCCTGATTCACCGCAACCTGCAAAAGCTGTTACTGCAATTGCACCTGCAAATACAACTGCGAGCAGTTTTTTGAGTTCCTTTGTCTTTTTCATTTTGATTCCTCCAATTTCAAAATTTGTATGTAAACCGAAAACGGTAAACAACTTATTTAACTTTTCTGTTCTTGAGAACAATTGATTCAACCAGCATCAGCACACCGTACATTACAAGTCCGATAAGACAGGCAACAACAATATATGCCCACGCTGTCGGATACTGACCGAGAACTATGTTTTCTCTGATTTCTCTACCGACACCGACAATGTATTCTGCAAAATATTCCGAAACAACTGCACTGATAATGCTTATCGGAACGCTTACCCTGAGGGCGGTAAATACATAAGGTACGGAATTCGGAAGTCTAAGCTTAAAGAATACCGTGCTTTTCTTTGCCGCATATGATTTCATAAGGTCAAGGGCAAACGGCTTAAGCTCCGTAAGTCCTCTGAAAGCGTTGATACTCATACTTGCAATGCAGACAATCATAACAACAAGTGTTTTTGCAAACATACTTCTTATGTTCGGATCGTTGCTTATATCCTTTGTCCAGTTTGTCATTACAGGAGCAAGAGCAACAATCGGAATTGCGTTGAATGCACCTACAATTGTAAGACCGCCTTTGCCCCATTTCTGAAAGGTTGCCGCAAAGACAGCAATCAGATATCCGATGATTGAACCGATTACAAGTCCTATAACCGCAACCAGAAGTGTGTAGAGTGCATTCTGTGCAAATGCGGGAATATTGTCAATGATGATGTGGCAAATTCTTGACGGAAGCGGCAGAGTGTTTGTGTCCGTATTGAAAATCTTGTGAAGAACCTGTCCCTGCCACAAGGCGAGGATTAGAACACCGAAAAGCACGGGAAGAAGCACCGAGCTTACACCCTGAGCGACTTTATTTTCTTTAAGCCTTCGCCAAAGGCTTTTTCTTTTTTTAATCAATTAAGCCGCCTCCTTTTTCTTTTTTGTTTTGCGTTCAATTCTCTTGAGCGGTGAAACTGCATTTTCAATCCAACCCATGAGCGAACAGCTTAAAACACCTATAACCGCACTGAACACTACGATGTCCCAGAAAACATATATTGACATTGCGTGTTTGAGCGACTGTGAAAGCATACAACCAAGTCCGCCGTCACCCTGAAGTGTATCAACAAGGATTGACGCTGTAATTGCCATCGGTGCGGCAATTTTCAGACCTGTGAAGAAATACGGGATACACGAAGGAATGAGCATTTTGAAATATACCGTTGATTTCTTTGCGGCATATGAATACATAAGCTCATACTTTTGTTTTTCTACCGAGTTAAGACCTGCAAGTGTGTTGGTTGCAACAGGATAGAATGTGAGGATTGCCGCAATGATGATTCGGCTTGAACCTATATCGTGTGTCATCGCAAGAATGATCGGAGCCATGCCGAGAATAGGAATAAGCTGAATAAGCATGAGGTACGGGGTGGCAATCTTTTCAACAATGTGTGAAAGCTTCATAAGTATTGCAAGTGCAAAACCTATCAGCGTACCTATCATAAAGCCCTGTCCCGCTCTTGAAAGCGTTTGACCTGCGTTAAAAAGAACAACCTGCAGACAACTCATACCGTTTGAAACGGGTTTGGGATCAATTAACGAATAGAAAATCTGCCATACATGAGGCATAATGTTTTCGGGGGTTCGCTTTGTTGCCTGAATTATAAAAGCGAAGATTTCCCATATCACCAATAATCCGAACACCCATACCAAAGTTACGAGTGCTTTGGAATTTTTTATCTTTGTTATTGTTTTCATCATAAGCTGCCACCTTCAAAGCTGTTTCTTACCTTTGAAACAAGTTCTCCGAAATGAGGTGTATCTCTCATATCAATTGTTCTCGGATACGGCAGATCTGCATCAACTACCGCAGAAAGTCTGCCGGGGTGAGGTGAGAGAACACAAATTCTTGTAGAAAGGAAAACTGCCTCCTGAATGTTATGCGTTACAAAAACGATTGTCTTATTTGTCTTTTCCCAGATTTTCAAAAGGTCAAGGTGAAGCTTTTCCTTTGTGAACTCATCAAGTGCCGAGAACGGCTCGTCCATGAGAAGAATTTCAGGTCTGATACCAAAGGCTCTTGCAATGCCGACTCTCTGCTGCATACCGCCGGAGAGCTGCTGCGGATAATGGTCCGCAAACTTTGTAAGTCCGACCATTTCAAGCATTTCATCGGCTCTGTCCGAACGGTCTTTCTTTGAATAGCCCATAATTTCAAGCGGAAGCTCAATATTTTTCTTTACTGTTCTCCACTCAAAAAGCACGGGATTCTGAAAGACAATACCGAATTTCTGCATAAGTCTGATTTCCTTCGGAGTCATATTGCTTACTCTGACATTGCCCGAAGTGGGTTCAAGCAAATCGGCGATTGTACGAAGGAGAGTTGTTTTACCGCATCCCGACGGACCGAGAAGTGAAATGAATTCTCCCTTGTGAATATCAAAATCAATGTTATCGAGTGCCTTTACATCATTGCCCTGATTGTCTTTGAATACCACCGACACATTATTTATCGCAATCTCAACATCATTTTTCTTGATTGCTTCGCTGTTCAAATTCATAATCATTCCTCCCGATAATAAAAAACACGGCAAAGGTACAATTACAACTGCGCCTTTGCCGTGTTAAAAATTTTAAATTTTTCAGATACTAAACATACAATTTTTTGTAGATTTCAATGCAATCATCAACGGTAACTTCTTTTACCGTGTTAGCGGGGCTTCCGCTTGCAACCGCATCGGTTGCCATTTTTGAAATTTTTGAGTAATACTCATCTCTGTCAATTCCGTACTGTTCAAGAGTAGGAATTTCGCACACATCACAAATGTTTTGAAGTGAATCGATAAACTTTTCTGCGGCTGTTTCGTCGCTGTCAGAGTCACTTGCCACACCCGTTTCTCTGCCGAGGTTTGCAAACTTTTCGTATGCACCCGATATGGCAAAGCTTAAGCACTCTTTAAGGAGCATTGCATTTGACATTCCGTGCGGAACATGGAACAATGCGCCAATCGGTCTGCTCATTCCGTGAACAATTGTTACACTTGAATTATTGATACAGATACCTGCCTCAAGAGCCGCAATACTCATCTGCTCCCTTGCAAGTGAGTTGTCGGGTTCTCTGTAGGCAATCGGTAAATATTTCATAATTCTCTTAACTGCCGAAACAGCAAGCGTGTCTGTCATTGAAAATGCTTTTCTTGAAGTGTATGCCTCAACTGCGTGAGTGAGAGCGTCAAGACCTGTTGCCGAAGTAACCGACTTTGGAGCGCCAACCGTAAAACTGCTGTCAACAATTGCAAGCTTCGGGACAAGCACATCGCCCTTCAAAAGCATTTTTATTCCCTTTTCGGAATCGGTAATTACGGTAAACTTTGTTGCCTCACTGCCTGTTCCCGCTGTTGTCGGAATTGCGGCAAGGGGAAGAATTTCGCCCGTAATTTCTTTTCCGTTATAATCTGCTATACTGCCCTCGTTGACTGCCATTGCTGCAATTGCCTTTGCCGAATCAAGAGGACTGCCTCCGCCTATGCCGATGATAAAGTCACAACCGGAGGATTTTAACATTTCAACACCGTTTTCAATCATAGTGTCGGTCGGTTCGCCTGTTATGCCGTCAAAGATAACACAGCCTATACCGTTTTCATCAAGCAAGGCAGTAAGCTGTTTCATCATATAGGAAACGGCAACATGCCTGCCTGTTACTATAAAGGCCTTGTTTCCCATTTTTTTAAGAAGAGGAGCGGCCTCACCGAGAACATTTGTACCGACAACCGTATGATTTGGTATTACAAAATGTGACATTTTATTATCTCCCGTTTTTGAAATTTTAATTAACTTATATTATCAAATCAATTCGCTGTCAACATATGTAAGAACTTCGTCCATCTTCTCCATTTCTTCCTTAATCTGCTCCTCTGTAATAATGAGAGGCGGATTGACGAAGAGCATATTTTCGTGTGAGTATGTCATGAACTTTTTCTTTTTGAGCATACCCACAAGAGTTCCCATAATACCCTTTTCGTCCTTGCCGTAAGGAACAAGAGATTCTTTTGTCTTTTTATCCTTTACAAGCTCAATTGCCGAGAAAAGACCGATATATCTTACATCACCTACGCAAGGATGCTTAGCCTTCATTTCTTCAAGGATTTCTCCGAGAACCTTGCCCGACTTTGCAACATTGTCAAGAATGTGTGCCTCACCGTAGTAGTTTACACAGGCAACACCTGCCGCACAGGCAAGAGGATGACCGCTGTATGTAAGTCCGCATGAAAGAAGATGATCATCAAAATATTCTGCAACCTTCTTTGATACTGCAACACCGCCGAGAGGAACATAACCGCAGGTAACGCCCTTTGCAAATGTTACAATATCGGGAACTACATCAAAATTCTGGAACGCAAACATCTTACCTGTTCTGCACCAGCCGGCCATAACTTCATCGCAAATCATCAGAATTCCGAACTCATCACAAATCTTTCTTACGCCCGGCAGATAACCCTTCGGCGGAATGATTACACCGTTTGAACCTGTGATTGTTTCCATTACGATTGCGGCTACACTGTCGGGACCTTCGTAAATAATCTGTTCACGGAGCTTTGTAAGGTAAAACTTAGTAGCTTCTTCCTCCGATTCAAAGTTGATTGCCTCACGGTAAACATAAGGATCAAAGAACTTTACAAATCCGGGAATACCCGGTTCGAGAGGATATCTTCTCGGTTCACCTGTAAGGTTGCCTGCACCGAATGATGAACCGTGATAACTTCTGTAACGGCTGAATACTTTGTTTCTGCCTGTGAACATTCTTGCAATCTTTACTGCATTTTCGTTTGCGTCTGCACCTGCATTTGTAAAGAATACCTTTCCGAAGCTGTCGGGAAGAAGATTTATAATCATCTCTGCAAGCGTTGACTTTGCCTCTGTGGCATATGACGGACCGACAAAACAAAACTTGTCAACCTGTTCCTTGATTGCGTCACCGATTGCTTTGTTTCCGTAACCGAGATTGAGGTTTACAAGCTGTGATGACATATCTGTATATCTGTTACCGTCAAAATCGTAAAAGTAAATTCCGTCTGCCTTTGCAACGGGAATCGGATTGAGATTACCCTGCTTGCTCCATGACTGGAGGACATATTTCTTATGGTTTTCAACAATTTTCTCAGGTGTCATAATAATTTCCCCTTTTTAAGATACCAAAAAAGATAAACAGAAAAGGAGCCTCCTTTTCAGAAGCTCCTTTGCTTTGCGTCTTTTTTGTTTATGCCATTATTATATCATCAAAATATGGTTATGCAATATTTTCCGGCACAATATTCTTTGTGCTAAAGCACAATGTTTTCAGGGATATTTCTTGAATTTATGACCTTTTCGTCATTTTACATACAAATTTCGTAAAATATCCACTTCTTGTTTGTATGCTGTAATTAACAATTACTCGTTTTCCTTTTTCTTTGTTGTGCCAAGGCTGAGTATAATTGCGGAAATGATAATCATTACAACACCTGCGGCACACGGAATTACGACACCGTAAATCATATTGAAACCGCTTTCTGTGGCAACCTGTCCGCTGATGATTGTATATTCACCTGACGGCATACTGCTGAGTGAATATGTTGTGCCGTCAATTGTAACATTGAAATTTTCCGAACGAATCATTTCGTCTGTAATACCTGCGCTTTTAAGACCGTTATCGCCAAGGTTCATATTTGTGCTTACAACTTCGCCGTTCTTAACGATGATTGTATCACCCTTGCAGCTTTTTGCAATATCAGCGCCGATAACAGCCGAATAGTCGCTTGTATTTGTATCAATAATAACGATGCCGCCCTCTGTTCTTGCAACGCAAGCCATGAGGTTATACACACCGTCCTCACCCTCAACGGCTGTCGGTTCTGAAATGCTCTTGACCTTCATACCCTTGAGGTTAGCCTTGAACTGCTTTGTTGTTTCGTCATCAAGGAAATTTGTACCGACCTTTTTATCGTCTGACGATGCGATAATCTTGCCGTCAGCGTCTGTCATAACAAATGAATTGATGCCGAGGTTCTTTACAAGTGCGGCATTTGTGTCAGCCGAAGTATTTTCCGTAACAACACTTGCAATTACATTTGCCTTTTCAAAAAGTGAGTTCATAAACTCAAATTTAGTGTAGTTATAGTTATCGCTGTATTCTGTAAGCTGAGCCTTTGCGTCATCAAGATAAACTTGATTTGAGCTTTCTGTTTTTGTTGAAAGCAAATTGCAAACTACCGAAACGCAAACCATAACAACAGCAACAATAACTGCCGTTACAACTGCAACACCTTTTTTTACCGATTTAGAATTACCCATTGTAATCTTCCTTTCAAAATGCTTTGCTTGCATAAAATAATACCATTATTCGACTTTGTTTTCAAGTACGGTTCGTGAAATAATTAACAACTGCACATAATTTGACAATATTCTGCATTAACCGATTTTTGGATACAGCTCTGCGAAAAAAGATAATTTGAAAAAAATGATACATCTATGATACAATGGCAATATAAACTGTGTCTTGGAGGTGGGGTTGTTGGCTGACATATTGATTGTTGAGGACGAAAAGAATATTTCAAATCTTATTGAAATGGCTCTTTCTCGGCACGGGCACAAAACCGATTGTGTGTTTGACGGCGAAAGCTGTGCCGATGTTCTGGAGAAAAAGCACTTTGACCTTATTCTGCTTGATGTTATGTTGCCGAAAATCAGCGGTTTTGAGCTTATGGACTACATCAAAGGCTTTGACACACCCGTAATTTTCATTACTGCAAAATCAGATATATCGGACAGGGTTTACGGGCTTAACCTGGGGGCTGACGATTACATAACAAAACCGTTCAACATTTCGGAACTTCAGGCAAGAGTCGATGCGGTACTGCGAAGATACAACAAGGCAAAAACAAAACTCAGCTTTAAAGACATAGTAATTGACACAAATTCAAGAATAGTCACCAAAAACGGAGTACAAATTGACCTTACATTAAAGGAATATGAAATACTCCTGCTTTTTGTACGCAACAAAAACATTGCCCTTTACCGTGAAATGATTTACGAAAGGGTATGGAATGAACCGTATATGGGTGACACAAGAACCGTGGATCTGCATATTCAGCGGTTAAGAAAAAAGCTTGATTTAAAAGACAACATTCAGTCTGTGTATAAAGTCGGTTACCGTCTTGTTGAATAAGCGGAGGGAAAGCCTTAATGAAATTTTCGTGGAAAATATTTTTTATTACTTTTCTTATTATAATTACTTCCTTCGGTGTGGGAGGTTTTCTCCTCATCAACACCGTTTTTACAAACACGCTGAACAACCGTATTGACTCAGCCAAAAAGAACAACAATTACATCACAACGGCACTTTCGGTATATGCAGACAACAACCAACCCACCTACGGAAACTTGGAATATCTGCGCGTTTCGGCAATCGGATTTGCAAAACAAATTGCAGGCAATTCGGATTCTAAAATCAAAATCGGTTCAATAAACGAGCTCAGCTTTTCGGCAGAAAATGAATTTGCCCACGGTATGTCGGTAAATTCCAGAAAAAGCAGAGTAGTTACTGAAAATAAAAAATACTACATTCAGACAATAAGCAAAATTCAGCTTGTAACCAAAAGCTGTTATATTGAAACTGTTGACAATATAACAAGCGTGTACAGCGACCGTGATATGTACTGCACAATTTATCAGTTCATTCTCATAGGCGTTGCGTTGTTTGCATCAATTCTGCTTGTAATCTTCTCAAAGCTTTTGACACGACCGCTTGTTAAGCTAAAGAATGCGTCAAAGGAAGTTGCCGAGGGCAACTTTAATATGAGAGTAAAGGAAAGCCACGGCATTACATCTTCAACCGAAATAACCGAGCTTTCGCAGAGCTTTAACACCATGGCGGATTATGTTGAAGACTACATTGAACAGCTAAAGCTTGCAACACAGAATCGTGACAACTTTATTGCGGATTTTACCCACGAGTTAAAAACTCCGCTGACATCTGTCATAGGTTATGCGGATATGCTCCGTTCTTATGAAATGGAGCCTGAACAACGCAGAGAATGTGCCGACCTTATCTACAAAGAGGGCAGTCGGCTTGAGGCGCTTTCGCTTAATCTGCTAAACCTTATAGTTTTGAAAAATGACGAAATCAAAACCGTAAACATCAGAACGGACATAATTTCCGATGACATTAAAAAGTCTGTTCTCTTTATTTTGAAAAAATACGGTGTGAAACTCAAATTAAATGTTGAAAAAGCAGAAGTCAACGCAGAGCCGTCGCTCTTGAAAACGCTCTTGTACAACCTGATTGACAATGCCTGCAAAGCGAGTGAGAGCGGAAAGCCTGTTACACTCACGGGATATGTTGACAGCGACAGATACCGTTTTTGCGTTACCGACAGCGGTTGCGGAATTGCGGAAGATGACCTTGCCAAAATTACCGAACCGTTTTATATGGTTGACAAATCCCGTTCAAGGAGTATGGGCGGAGCCGGACTCGGGCTTTCAATCTGCAACGAAATTGCAAAGCTTCACGGCTCAACTCTTGAAATTGTCAGTGAAGTCGGCAAGGGTACGGACATCAGCTTTACGGTAAGCCTTGCCGATAATTCTGAGGAAAGTGAGGATTTTGAAGATGAAATTTAACCTTAAAAAATCCGCAAAATATATCATCTGCACTCTGCTCACCTTGACCGTAGTCGCAACCGTTGTGTTTCTCCCCCGCTTTTATTATTCGGTAACGGACAATCGGGATTCTGTCGGAAACACAGCCGAAACATTTAAACTTACCGCCGATATAACTACTTTGAGCGGCGGAGAATTTTTGAAACTCGTTTCAAGCGAAGATACCGTCTGGGTTCTTCAAAACAATGCTCCGAAAGCAGAAACTGTAATCAGCTATGCCAAAAAAGCGATAAGCAATCTTGCAAATTCGCTTAAAGACACAAATTTATTTTCCAATATTGCAGGCTACATTCCGCAGTTTTTTACATTTGACAGCTGTAGCGGTTACAAACTTACAATGCGTGGAACACTTGACGGCAATGTAATCGTTTCGTCCGATATTATGTTTGTCGCATGCAACTATGCCAAAGAGGGCGCACGATACGGACTAAACATAACAATGCTGTTTGACACGGAAACCTTTACAATTTATGAGCTTAACATTGATACAACCTACCTGTCGGACAGCGGTACCGAGAGTGAAAATCCGCTGTATTCGGTTATTCCGTACAGCGACAGTTATGAACAGGAGTTGTCCGATGCACTCATAAAATACTGGGGTGTCAGTTCCGATTCAATAACGGTTAATGTAAGTCCCGAATCTTTCAGCATCAACATCTGCCCGCAGCCGTTTTTGGAATACAGCAAAATAAACAACGAACAATTTGATTATTATGTGTTATGAAACAACTATGATACATTTTTGAACAAATTCAGAAACAAGCCTTTTGTATAGTATAGATACACTTACGAAAGGCTTGTTTTTTTATGGATATTAAAGAGTATGAGGAATTTTGTAAAAACAGTAAATACGGAAACTTTATGCAGTCGGCAGACTGGGCAAAGGTTAAAAAAGGTTGGATTCCCGAGTATGTTGCAGTTCGTGATGAAAACGGAAAAATCAACGGTTGTACACTTGTGCTTGTAAAGAAAATACCGATTCTCAACACGGCAATGCTTTATGCACCGAGGGGCTTTGTATGCGACACTCACGACAGTAAAACCGTCAGAAAAATATTTGAGCAGATAAAACTGATTGCAGAAAAATATCACGCATACACACTCAAAACCGATCCGCTGATTGACGAAACCGACTTTATCTCGATTAAAAATCTTGTTGACCTCGGCTTTGTTTATCACGGTGAAAAACGAGGATATGACAACACCCAATGCAAAGAAAATTATGTGCTTGACATAAAAGATAAATCGTGTGATGAAGTTTTTGCAAATTTTAAATCAAAATGGCGGTACAACATCCGCCTTGCAATAAGGAAAGGTGTTGAGTGTAAATTCTGCGGTGAAGATGAGCTTGACAATTTTATGGAGCTTATGAAAGAAACAGGCAGGCGTGACGGCTTTGAAATTCGTTCGGAAGAATATTTCAGAAATTTTTTACAGGCATTTCACGGCAACGCAAAGCTATGTATCGCAAAACTTGACGGAAAAGTTTTGTCGGGTGCATTGCTTGTAAATTATGCAAATGTTGCAAGCTATGTTTACGGCTGTTCATCAAACGAATACAGAAAATATATGCCGAATTATCTTATGCAATGGACGATGATTAAGTACGCAATTGAGAGCGGCTGCCATACATACGATTTTTGCGGTATTCCCTATTGGTATGACGAAACACATAAAAACTACGGTGTCTACCGCTTTAAACAGGGATTTAACGGCAAAGTCAAAACCTATGCCGGCGAGTTTGACTATGTTTTCAGAAACGGAGTAAATCACATTGCCGACCTTGCACTGAAACTGAAAAAGCTTGTGTGAAATATTCATCTGCGTTGAATTTGCAAATAGTATATGCTAAAATGGAGTGGGTAAAATTATCCCACTCCATTTTGTATCGGAGGAATTTTATGTTCTGCGATTTGCATACACATTCAACATTTTCTGACGGCACATTTTCACCTACGGAAATCGTTTTAAAAGCCAAAGAAATCGGGCTTGACGCCGTTGCACTCTGCGACCACAACACGGTTGCCGGACTTGACGAATTTGTTTCGGCAGGTAAAAAGTACGGCGTAACCACCGTTGCGGGGATTGAATTTTCAACCGAATACAATTCAAAACAGCTGCACATTGTCGGTCTGTTTATCAAGAAAGAAAACTATTCAGACATAACAAAAATTATGGCTGAGTCGCAAAAATTAAAGGAGGAAAGCAACAAACTGCTCGTTAAAAATCTTGCGAAAGACGGCTATATTCTCGACTATGACAAAATCAAAAACAGCACGGTTGACGGCTTTGTAAACCGTGCAAACATCGCCGCCGCTCTTATGCAGAAGGGCTATGTTTCTTCTGTCAAAGAGGCTTTTCAAACCTTGCTTATGTCGAAGTTCGGCTACTATGTTCCGCCGAAAAGGCCGTCATCTCTGTATATAATTGAAAGGCTGAAAGGTTTCGGTTCAATATCCGTTCTTGCACACCCGTTTCTCAATATGAATGAAGATGAGTTGAGAGAATTTCTGCCAAAAGCAAAGGCTTGCGGTCTTAACGCAACGGAGGCGTACTATTCGCTTTTTGACAATGCCGAAACAGAGCTTGCCGAGAAAATCTGTGACGAATACGGTCTTTTGAAAAGCGGCGGAAGTGACTTTCACGGAGCAACAAAACCCGATATTTCGCTTGGAGTCGGAAAAGGAAATCTTGCGATACCGACAGAAATATACAAAAATCTTGCTAATTGTTATCACAACTTCCGATTATAAAATCATCGTCATTATGCAATGCTCCCTGCATTTTACAAACACAACAATTTAATTTCGACTCAAACAACACAAAACAGCGATGAAGAATAATCACCGCTGTTTTTTTGGTTTTATATATCAAGGCTGTCTGCTCTGAGAAGGAAATCATAAATTCCTATTACAAGAATACCTTTCTCCGTGTACCATGGTGCAGGAGTGTCTTTTACAACGATGATTTTCTTGAAAGAATCATCTATACGCAAAAGAGAATTTGATTCCTGAGCCATTTTCTCACTGTCGGGTATTGCAAAAGCCGACTGCACATAATAACGCTTTGATCCCTTGTTGCAGACAAAATCAACCTCAAGCTGTTTGCGTATCGGATTACCGTTTTTATCGTTTTGAACAACATTGACAAGTCCCACATCAACATTCAAATCACGGTTGACAAGTTCATTGAAGATTATATTTTCCATTGTATGATTTTCTTCAATTTGTCGAAAATTTATTCTTGCATTACGAAGTCCGATATCCGTAAAATAATACTTTTGCGGAGTATCAATATATTTTCTGCCCTTTATATCATATCTCGATGCCTTATTCACAACAAATGCATCACAAAGATAATCAAGATAATTCTTAATTGTCGCAGAACTGATGACTTTATTTTTCTTTGACTTAAAAGTATCACATAACTTTTTGGGATTTGTCAAAGAGCCGATAGCAGATGAAAGAATGTCAATCAATTCCTCAAACTCTGCTTTGTTTTTAATATTGTGTCTGCCGATAATATCGTTAATGTATGTTTCTTTAAACAAATATTTTAAAAACTCAATTTTTTGTTCAGAAGTTGAAAGTAAAACAACAGGCGGAAGTCCTCCGTATAAAACATACTCATTCCAACCATCGTACTTATTTCCGTCATACACAGACATAAATTCCGCAAATGAAAGAGGATTCATATGAAGCTCGTCCCCTCTGCCTCTGAATTCCGTTATAACATCCTTTGACAGAAATTTTGCATTACTTCCCGTTACATAAACATCAACATTGTTCATTCTCATAAATCCGTTAAGTACAGACTCAAATTCATCAAGCAGCTGAACCTCATCAAAAAGAATATAGTACATCTTATCATCTTTTATCAGGTTCTTGACATATGGGTACAAAATCTCGGGATTCCTATATTTTTTGTTTTCAAATGAATCAAATGCAATTTCAATAATATGGCTTTCGTCAGTTCCGTTTTCAAGAAGGTAATTTTTGAACAAAGAAAATAGAAGGTATGATTTTCCGCATCTTCGTATTCCCGTTACAACCTTTATCAGCCTATTATGCATTTTAGAAATCAATTTATTCAGATAAAAGTCTCTTTTAATCTCCATTTTTATCGCTCCGTTTAATTTTTTTGCAAGTTCTAACAAATATTTTCAGTAAGTACAGTTTAACGCTTTTTCTTTTAAAAGTCAATTCTATTTAATATTTTTGCATATTATCGCACAAATATTCAGCAGGCACTTGTTTGCCTGTGATTTTATTTCTTAGCAAGAACAATAAATCTGAAATAAATATAAAACAAAAATCCTATTGAAAATTACTGCAAAACCTTGCGTAAAAATTCAATAGGATTTATTTTCAGTTCAAAATTTTTTATAACCTTTTTAATTCAGGGTTATTTAATTTTAAGTGAAATATCAAAAGCCTTAACCGAATGAGTGAGCGCACCCATTGAGATGATATCGACACCGGTTTCGGCAATTTCACGAAGAGTTTCGTCCGTGATGCCGCCGCTTGCCTCAAGAAGTGCCTTGCCTGCCGTGATGTCAACAGCCTGTTTCATAAGCTCGGGACTCATATTGTCGAGCATAATAACATCAACGCCTGCCTCAAGAGCCTGATTGAGTTCGTCAAGGTTTCTTACTTCAAGCTCAACCTTGGTCATATGACCGAGTTTTGATTTAAGCTTTGAAACAGCGTTGGCAATTCCGCCGCCTGCGTCAATGTGGTTATCCTTGAGCATTGCGGCATCGGAAAGATTGTAACGGTGATTTCTTCCGCCGCCAACCGTAACGGCATACTTCTGGAGCGGACGCATACCCGGGAGTGTCTTTCTTGTGTCGGCAATAGAAGCCTTTGTGCCGCTGACAATTTCAACAGCCTTGTTTGTTGCGGTTGCAATGCCGCTCATATGCTGAATAAGGTTGAGAGCCGTTCTCTCGCCCTTTAAAATTGTTCTTGTCTTGCCGTGAATTTCAGCGATGATTTCGCTCTTTACAAGCTTGTCGCCGTCATGCTTATAAACCTTTGCCTCAAAACCGTTTGGCTGAAGAATTTCAAACACACGGAGTGCAACCTCGATACCGCAAAGAACACCTGAACTTTTTGCAAGGAAAATTGCCGTGTTTTCCTGATTTTCGTCAATAAGGTAATCGGTTGTTGTGTCAAGATAGTTGATATCCTCAAGCAATGCGGTTTTGATAAGATTGTCTACGTAAATGCTGTTAAGTGTCATCAGTCTGTACCCTCCATAATTTCATCAAAAATGATACTTGCAACAATTGCCGCACTTCTTGCCTCAACAAGGTCGGAATTGATTTCGTACTTTTCTGCAAACAGTTCACTCATAATCTCGTGAATCTGCTTACTGCTTTCTTCATATTTTTCAGGCTTTGGAAGAACAAAATATGCGTCCTGCAAAATCTCTCTGATTTTTGAACGACAGCCATGTGGCATGGTCTTGCCCTCAACAGGGCGGTAAACAGGTTCTTCACCAAGAGTTCTTCTGCCGAATTTATTGATTTTATCCGTAATATCAAGAGCGGCTGTTCTTGAATAAACAAGCGCCTCAAGGAGCGAGTTACTTGCAAGACGGTTTGCACCGTGAACACCTGTGTGTGAGCACTCTCCTGCGGCATACAAGCCCTCAACGGTTGTGCGTGAATGAAGGTCAACATCAATACCGCCCATAAGGTAATGCTGGCACGGAAATACAGGGATTCTGTCCTTTGTAATGTCAACGCCTTCTTCAAGGCATCTTTCATAAATCATCGGAAAACGATTTCTTACAAAATCAGCCGGCTTGTGGGTTATATCAAGATAGAAATTCTCGCTGTTTGTCTTAATTGATTCAAGCATAACCGCATTTGAAACAACATCTCTCGGAGCAAGCTCTCCTCTGCTGTCATAATTTGAGGCAAATCTCTCGCCATTGCAGTTGAGCAGAACCGCACCCTCACCACGAACAGCCTCACTTATAAGAAAACGCTCTCTGCCATGATCAGCCGCAAATGCTGTCGGGTGAAACTGTATTCTCGAAAGATTTTTAATTCTTGCACCAAGCATATATGCAAACGCAATGCCGTCACCCGTTGCGATTGCGGAGTTGGTTGTGTACTTATAAACTCTGCCGATACCGCCTGTTGCAAGCAGACAGTAGTTACAGCCGTAGTGAAGCTTTTCACCGTTTCTCAAAATGCTTATATAAAAACCGTTCAGCACCTTGTCAATTGAATAAACAAGAGCGTTGTCACACACGGTAACATTTTTTAGCTGAGTAACCTTTGCGATAAGTCCGTCAACAATTGCCTTGCCTGTTGAATCCTTATGATGAACAATTCTGTTTCTGCTGTGACCTGCCTCAAGAGTTTTGCACATTGTGCCGTCCTCGTTAAGGTCAAAATCAACACCGAGGTCTTTTATTTTAAGAACATCCGAAGGTCCTTCGGTAACAAGCTTTTCAACAGCAGAAAGAGTATTTTTATACTTTCCCGCAATCAATGTATCCGTAATATGCAGCTTGTAGCTGTCGTGAACCGTATCAAGCACACACGCAACACCGCCCTGCGCAAGAGAGCTGTTTGAAAGCTGAAGCTCACGCTTTGAAACAAGAAGAATATTCACGCTTTCGGGAAAATTAAGTGCCGCATAAAGTCCGGCCGCACCTGTGCCAACAATTACAACATCAAATTTCTTATCCATTTCCAAGTTCCTTTGAAAAAAATTTATCTGTTACACACGGCATCACACAAAATACCGTTTACAAATTTGTACCCGTATATTATACTACTAATTGTAAGATTAGTAAATACAGTAAATAAATTTGAAAGGGCGATTTTTATGGCTGAAAATACAATTCCGAACGATCCGATGATTCTTTTAAGCTTTGTTAATACAAAGCTGCGTGATTTCTACCCCAGCCTCGATAAAATGTGTGACGATCTCGGTTGCAGTAAAGAAGAAATTGAAAGCAAGCTTTCTGCAATTGACTACAAATACAACGCAGAACTCAATAAATTTGTCTGACATCAAAGGAAAGTCCGTTTTATCGTACAGCTCATTTGATATGATTAACATATAGGATATCCCATATGTTAAGGAGGAAATTTTATGGGCATTTTCGATTTTGAACGATTGTTTGATTTAAACCATGACGGAACGCTTGATCCGCTTGAAAAAGGACTTGAGTTCACCGTGATTGAAGATATTATGAATGATGACGAAGATAATGACGACTTGTTTTCGTCTGATTCAGATGATGAATTTGACACAGATTTCGGCGATGATTTCTGATTTTATTCAGCAAACAATTTAATCTTCAAGCAAAAAGCGAGATGAATTTTTCGATTGAATTCATCTCGCTTATATTTTTATTTATCGTGATTCTGTTCAAGCGTTACAGCTTGTAATTGTCCATAACCTTTTCCAAGGTCTTGTAATCATCATCGGAAATTTTATACACGGTTGAATTGTCTTTGTCAACACAGATTTTGTCAGCACCGCCGACACGGATATTGTGGGTAACAACTCCGTCTTTGCGTGTTTCAATAAGGATTCCGCCGTCAAACTCACCGCTTGTACCGCCTGTTTCGGCTGATTGCAAAATATTCTTGACCGTCTTGAAATCAACCTCGCCAAGCACGGCGGTTGACTCGTCCGACATTACGACGGTTATTTCATCAACATCGGAAAAATTAACCTTGTCTGTAATTTTCGTATCACCGCAACCGCAAAGCATTACCGCAACGGATAACATCATCACAAAAGCCAAACAAACCGCTCTGAATTTTTTCATATAATCTCCCCCCACAACTAACTATTGATTATGAGAAAAGTATAAATAATAATTTTGGTAAAGTCAACGCCTAAATACGCCGACTTACACTTTGTTCAAGCCTATTGCGTCACTTCTTTTGAAAATGAAAAAGGCTTTTATCAACCGGGAATTTTTGCGACGGATAAATTGTTGTATTGCCGGATGCGATAAAACTGATGAGGACTGCAAGCACAAAATACGGGGCGGCAGACGCACCGAAAACTTCGATACCGAGAACGATTGCTGTAATAGGTGTGTTGATTGCTGCGGCAAAAACACATACAAATCCGATTGCCGCAAAAAATGTGGGATCAAATCCGCAGACGCCTCCGAACCAACCGCCGAATGACGCACCCATATCAAACATAGGAGTAACCTCTCCTCCCTGAAATCCTGCACCGAGGGTGAGTACGGTCAAAAGATATTTTGCCGGCATATCGTACCATTTTGCATCGCCCTTAAAGGCGGTGTCCTGCATCCATGTACTTAAGCCCTCAAAATTGTTAAGTCCCAAAGCGAAAATTAAAAGGCTGACGATTGCCGCACCTACTGCTGCGGCAAGAAGGTAGTTCTTGAAAATTTTTGAGTATGCAAGTTTTACATACTTTATTCCGAGTGCAAACAGCTTGCCGATTAAGCCGAGGCAAACTGCCGCAATTAAAAACACAAAAAGAAATCTTGCGTCAAAATCGGGGATTGACGAGATTGCATATCTTTCATGTTTAAAGCCGAGAAGCTGTGTAACAAAATTTGCAAGATATGAACACGCAAAGCACGGAATTACCGCACCTGCCGACAATCTTCCGACACAGCAGACTTCCATTCCGAAAAATGCGCCTGCAAACGGTGTGCCGAAAACCGAACCGAATGCAGAGCTGATTCCGCTGAGAACTATTGTACTTCGGTCATTATTTTTAAAGCCGAGATAATCGGCAACATTACTTGTCAGCGAACCGCCAATCTGAACGGCAGTTCCCTCTCTGCCGACAGAACCGCCGAAAAGATGGGTTATGCAGGTAAATATAAATGTCAGCGATGCAAGTCGCTTTGGCACTTTTTCGCCGTCATTTGCACTCTCAATAATAATGTTGTTGCCCATTGACGACTTTCCGCCGATACGCTTATATACAAAAGCGGTCACAATACCTGCTACAGGCAAAAAGATATAGCACAGCGGAAAGAAGCTCCTGAAATCTGCCGCATAATCAAGACATTTCAGAAACGCAAACGATATGAGTCCCATCACAACGGAACAGCACAGAGATGTTGCAAGCACCTTAAAATCAACAAATTTGTTCTTCATAAATTTCCTCCTCAAAATTTCCGCACAAAGAACATCGCATAAAAAAAGCCAATGCCCCTGTTCAAAAACAGAAGTCATCAGCAAAAGCGGTTTCGGCAAAAGCCGTGGGAGAACCTCATTCCCATTCATATTGACATATATAGTATATACCGAGTAAGTTAATTTTTCAAGTGATTTCGACAATTTTTGTAATTTTCCAAAAATCACCTTGCAATCATTTTGTTTAAGCAGTATGATACTCTATACCAAGCGGAAGAATATTTATTATTAAAAGAATCGGAGGCTGATGATATGTGTACAGCGGCAACATATAAAACAAAAGACTTTTACTTTGGCAGAACGCTTGATTATGAATTTTCATACGGTGACGAAATTACAATTACTCCACGAAATTTTCCGTTTAAGTTCCGCCATACAAACGAATGCAACAGCCACTTTGCGATGATTGGCATGGCTCACATTGCAAACGGTTATCCGCTATATTACGACGCAATGAATGAAAAGGGCTTGTGTATGGCAGGGCTAAATTTTGTGGGCAATGCCGTATATTTTGAACCGAAAAACGGCAAGGAAAATATTGCACAATTTGAGTTCATTCCGTATATACTTTCACATTGCGACAGCGTTTTGCAGGCAAGAAAAAAACTTGAAAACATTAACATAACAAATACGCAGTTCAGCGACAAGCTCCCCTGTGCTCAATTGCATTGGATTATTTCCGACAGAAACGAATCGCTTACAGTTGAATCGACAATTGACGGACTTAAAGTCTATGACAACCCTGTCGGTGTGCTGACAAACAATCCTCCGTTTGACATTCAGATGTTCATGCTCAACAACTATATGTCACTCTCACCAAAGCAACCCGAAAACAACTTCGGCAAAAGTGCCGAGCTTACCGCATACAGCCGTGGAATGGGTGCAATCGGACTGCCGGGCGACCTTTCATCCGCATCCCGTTTTGCAAAGGTTGCGTTCACAAAGCTGAACTCCGTTTCGGGTGACAGCGAGAGCGAAAGCGTGAGCCAGTTTTTCCACATTCTCGGTTCTGTTGACCAGCAAAGAGGTTGCTGTGAGGTTTCAGACGGAAAGTATGAAATCACACTTTACACCTCCTGTTGCAATGCCGACAAGGGAATCTACTACTACACCACCTACAACAATCACCAAATTTGTGCGGTTGATATGCACAAAATCGACCTTGACATAGCCGAACTTACCGCATACACACCCATTACGGAAGGTAAGGTTTTATTTCAAAATTAAATACAAAAATTTCAGCCGTACACTTTTGAAATGTACGGCTGTTGTTTTATTTATTGTCTTTCTTCTGCTTTTTATGCTTATGCTTTTTGAGATGAACCTCGGGAACAGCGACAGTATCATAAACAACCGTGCTGTCTGTGTTATCCTCGGCAACATCATTCTGCTTTACTTTGCCCGTATGAATCTCGGGAAAAGCAAGGTTTTCGGAATCAAATGTAAATTTCCTGTCCTTCATCATACCTGCCTCCGATTCTAAATGCAATTTATAAAGAATGTTATCGTCAGACTGTTCAGGAAGTCGGCAAACAAACTGCCGACAATCGGAACAATAAGATAAGCCTTTACGGACGGTGCGTATTTTTCGCAGATTGCCTGCATATTTGCCATTGCATTTGGCGTTGCGCCCATACCAAAACCGCAAGTACCTGCCGCAAGAACAGCTGCATCGTAATCTCTGCCCATAATGTTGAACACAACAAAATATGTGAAAATGAACATAAGAACAACCTGACCTGCAAGAAGTATAATAAGCGGAAGCGCAAGGTCGGCAAGCTGCCAAAGCTTGAGTGTAATCATAGCAATACCGAGGAAAAGTGAGAGACATATACCGCCGAGGTCATTAATCTCGCCCATATGAATAGTGATTTTACCCGTGTATTCACCGATATTTCTCATAATTGCGGCAACAATCATTGCACCTATATAAATCGGGAATGTCATGCCCGTAAGTGAAAGCAAATCTGAAACAACCGTACCGAGTCCGACCGCTATAATCAGCTGAAATACTGCCGGAGCATACATTGAAAAATGTCGTTCGTGTTTTTCTTCTTCTTCAACAAGAAGGCTGTCATCCTCTGTTTTGATTGTGGCAATAAGGTTGTGCTTTTTAATAAGTCTGTTTCCGACAGGTCCGCCCATGAGTGAGCCTGCGATAAGACCGAATGTTGCAGCGGCAGTACAAACAGTTGTCGCACCCTGAACGCCGAAATCCTCAAGTACAGGACCGAAAGCGCCCGCCGTACCGTGACCGCCTACCATAGGAATTGAACCCGTTGTCATACCCGTGAGCGAGTCAAGTCCAATCAAATTTGCAAGTCCGATTGCAGAGAAATTCTGCATTACAATGAGCATAATTACAAGAAACAAAAATACGATAAGGGATTTGCCTCCGCTTTTCAGTACCTTGAGATTCGCCTGAAATCCGACTGAGGTAAAGAAAAACACCATGCAGACTTCCTTTAGAGTATCATCAAAATCAATTACCGCAACACCTGTCATATAGAGAACCAGCGTAAGAATTGCAAAAAGCAAACCGCCGATTACAGGTGCGGGTATACAAAATTTCTGCAAAAACGATATACGCTTTTTCAGAAATGCACCGGCCATCAGAACAATCACGGCAACTGCGATTGTCTGATACATATCAAGAGTTATATTCAATCAGCACCAATCCTTTCGCAGTTATCCTGCTGTTTTTACTGTTATTCCTCTTTCGGAATAATATTCTGCCGCACCCTTGTGAAAAGGAATTTTAACACCTTCAACGGCTTTTTCAAGTGTTATGTCAACATCCGCCGAAACAGTCAGCTGAAGTTCCTGTGCATTGTCAAAGACAAGCTGTGTAAGCTTCTTCACCTGTTCGACTGAAAGTCTGTCGTTCACAATCAGAACAGCCTTTACCGCAACTGTGCCAACTTCATCACTCTGTCCGTTGTAAGTGTTTTTCGGAATTTTGCAGTCAACATAGCTGTAGGTGTTTTTAAGCTTTTTAACAGCTGCATCATCAATTCCTATAAGCTTGATGTCACATTGCTTTGAAAGTTCCTCAACAACTGTTGCATTAAGTCCGAGTGTAAAGAATGCCGCATCAATTTCGCCGTTCTGTAACTGTTTTGCGGCATCGGCATAATTAAGATTTTTTTCCTTAACCATTTTTGAGTTAAGCCCGTATGCCGAAAGAATCTGCTTTGCGTTAAGCTCCGAACCCGATTCTTCTTCACCTATGCTCACGGTTTTGCCGAGCAAATCATCAACACTGTTAATATCAGAATCTTTTCTTACAACGATATGACAAGCCTCTGTAAACATACCTACAACAGCGCTGTAACCCTCAAGACTGCCGGATTTTTCAAAATTATTTTCGCCGTTAAATGCGTCGTGTGCAATGTCGGACTGAACAATTGCAGCATCAAGATAATTCTGTGAAAGCAAGCGAACATTTGCCGCAGAACCGGCTGTTGTCTTTGTTTCAATTTTCAGAGTGCCGTCAGCATCGGCAATCGACTTTATCGAATTTGCCGCTTCGTTATAAATTCCGCCGGTACCTGCCGCACCGAATCGGATTGTTTCACCGCCTGATGAACAGCTGCACAAAAGAACAGTCATCAAGGCAATCAAAAGTGCAAGTAGTTTTTTCATTTTTCCGCCTTCTTTGCTTTTGGATTTCGCTCAAAAAAAGAGAAATTGTAAAAGCACAAAAGCTCACAATTCCCCTTTATTCCGTTCAAATTATACCATAACGGAATTGCCGTTGTCAAACGAAAAGGCACTCCAGAAAAGGAGTGCCTCATTACATCAGAATGTATTACTTGTTGAAAATTGACATAATATCATAGAAGGTGTCGTCGTCATCATCAGTCTTGTCCTTTGTTGTTGACTTTGGCTCTTCCTTAGCCACAACAGGAGCTGACGCTGATGAAACTGCGTCCGTAAGATTCTTCTTAGCAATCTGACCGTCTGCATTAAAGCCGGTTGCAATAACCGTCACGCTGATAGCATCTTCCATTTTGTCGTCAATAACAGCACCCCAAATGATGTTTGCATCATCTGAAACCTTATCCTTAATCATTGTTGATGCGGCATCGATATCATCAAGACTAACATCGGCAGATGCTGTGATGTTGATAATAAGACCCTTTGCGCCGTCAATTGAAGTTTCAAGAAGCGGACTTGAAATAGCCATATCTGCGGCAACGGTAGCCTTGTCCTTGCCTGTTGCACTGCCCATACCCATGTGAGCGTAGCCTGCGTCCTTCATTACGGAAGTAACATCGGCAAAGTCGAGGTTTACAAGACCCGGGAGAAGGATAAGGTCAGAAATACTCTGAACACCCTGTCTGAGAACATCATCGGCAATAGCAAATGCGTTTTGGAGAGTGATGCTTGTATCCGAAACATACTTGAGTCTTTCGTTAGGAACGATGATAAGCGAGTCAACACAGGCAGAAAGCTCTGCAATACCCTGCTCAGCCTGAGTCATTCTTCTCTTGCCTTCAAAAGCAAACGGCTTTGTAACAACGCCGACTGTAAGAATGCCCATATCCTTTGCGATTTTAGCAACTACGGGAGCAGCGCCTGTACCTGTACCGCCGCCCATGCCGGCAGTAACAAATACCATATCCGTATCCTTGAGAAGTGCTGCGATTTCATCTCTGCTCTCCTCGGCTGCCTCCTGTCCGATCTGCGGCATAGAGCCTGCGCCCTTACCTCTTGTAAGCTTTTCGCCGATCTGAATCTTCTGCGAAGCCTTTGAAAGTCTTAAAACATGTTCATCTGTATTTATTGCGATAAATTCAACATTCTTAACCTCGGTCGCAACCATGCGATTAACAGCGTTTCCGCCGCCTCCGCCGACACCGATTACTTTAATTTTAGGCATATACTCGTTTTCCAATTCCAGTTCAAAAGCCATTTTTTCGTCCTCCTTATATATTGACAACTTTCAGTCAGAAATCATTATTCTTCATAGTACACAATTATACTATCTTATACTATCATACTTTTTTCAAAATAGCAATGCTTTTCAGCCGTTTTTCTGCAAAATTATACGGAAAATTCTGCTGAAAAATTACTCGCCCGTGTAGGCGCCGTCTGCATTGCCGTTGTCATAGGTACCGTTATCATAGTTATTATAGCTGTTATTGCCGTAATAACCCGTGTCACCGCCCGAATATGTTCCGCCATCCCATGTGTAGTTTCCTGTGTAGCCGTCACCCGTATCGGCTGAAGAATCAGCCGCCTGCGTTGTTGCCTGTGTTGTTGCCTGTGTTGCGGCTGTGGGCTGGGTTGCGGCAGGCTTGTAGTGAGAAATTTTTGATGTACTGCAAGCCGAAACATCAAGCGTTCCTGCAACAAGTCCCGTGTTGTTCGGGTCAAGCTTTTCGTTGATGATTGTCATTGCAGTTCTGATTTTATAGTCGATATCATCGGGAAGTCCGATGTTAATGTCAATCCTTCCGTCATAAACGAGCTTTATGTTTGCCGTGTCGGTAACATCAAAGCCTGTGATATTCTTAACCTTGTTGTTGATAAGGCTCTGCGAAACATCTTCGAGAATATCGGGAACATTTGCGTCGCTGAATGACACATACTGTCCAACCTCTTTGGTCTTGATGTCGCCGCAGGTGAGTTCGGGAAGCTTGTCCTTATTTTCGGAAATTTCCTCAAGGATTCTGCCCTTTGAGCTTACAAGCAGATAGCCGTTACCGTTTGGAATAACATATGACGGTGTTGCGTCAACAACAGTAATTGTTATTGTGTCCGGAATGTTAAAGCTTACGCTTGCGCTTTCGATATACGAAAGATTCTTGACAATCTTGTCCGATGTATTGTACATTGCACCCATAAAGATGTTCTCCTGATATTCAACACCGCTGAATGCAATTATCTGTTTTTCGTCATAATACTTGTCCCCCACAACCTCAATTTTTTCGGTTTTAAAAAGGACTGTAAGGCTTAGTATAACGCCTATTATAAGCACTGCCGCAAAAATCGAACTGTACAGTGCGATTCTCCTGTGCTTAATCTGAGTGCTCGTCAGAGATTTTTTTCTTCTGCGAATTACTTCACGCTCCTGAGCACGGATTTCCTTTGCACGCTTTTCCTGTTTTTGCTTTTCTCCGAATTCGTCAACATAATAGCCGTCTTCATAATCCTTTGGTTTAAGGTTCTTGATTTTAGCCTTGCCTTTTCTCCTAAATTTTTCTTCACGGCTCATATTTTCGACTTGTCTTTGTGATTCCTGCTCTTCTTTTTGCTTGAGAAAAGCCTCCTCAATTTTACTTTTTGGAGCTTTTTTCTGCTGTTCCTTTTTCGGATTGGGGGATTTTTTAGCTCTCTTATCCTGCTTTGCTTTTTCCTTATGATACTTTTCTGCCTGCTTTGCGGCATTTTTACGCTGTTTTTCAAGACTCTTTCGCTCTTTTGATGTAAGCGGTCTTCTGCCTTTACCGTCGCTCAAAGCAAATCCTCCCTTCGTTTATGTTATCTGCCGAGGGCGGAAATCCGCCCTGCGACAGTTAAAAATCTGATTACCCTAAATTTTCTTGATATCTGCCCCGATTGATGTAAGAGTAGACTCAATACACTCGTAGCCTCTTTCAATATACTCCACGCCGCCGATTTCGGTTTTGCCCTCTGCACAAAGGCCTGCAACAACAAGTGCCGCACCTCCACGCAAATCGGGAGCTTCAACTGACGCACCGTAAAGAATTTCCACACCCTCGACAACGGCTACCTTGCCCTCTGTCTTAACGGCTGCACCCATTCTGACAAGCTCGGGGATGTGTCTGTATCTGTTTTCAAATATATTTTCAACAAAAACCGTTGTTCCGTCTGCAACACACGCTGTTGCAAGCAAGGGCGCCTGTGCGTCCGTGGGAAAGCCCGGAAACGGCATCGTTCTGATTGTTTTCATTGATTTAAGTCTTTCGGGAGCGTTTATCTCAAGATTTCCGTCCGAAATTCTTATCTTGCACCCTGCATTTTTGAAGATTGGAATAAGTGCCGCAAGGTGGGACGAAATTATTCCGTTAAGTATAATTTTTGAACCCGTTACGGCGGCACAGCTCATCAGCGTTGCGGCAACAATTCTGTCCGGAATGATTGTGTGGACAGAGCCGCAGAGAGAGCTTACACCCTCAAT
Source organism: Ruminococcus bromii (assembly GCF_002834235.1). GTDB lineage: Bacteria > Bacillota > Clostridia > Oscillospirales > Acutalibacteraceae > Ruminococcoides > Ruminococcoides intestinale. The sequence goes on from NZ_NNBY01000036.1 coordinate 44,270, forward strand.
GACGACAACACCCTCGCCTGCTCCGGAAATATCGGCACCGCAGGAATTGAGATAATCCGCAAGGTCGCAGATTTCAGGTTCACGGGCGGCATTGATGATTGTTGTTGTGCCTTTTGCAAGACAGGCGGCAATCATAATATCTTCCGTTGCACCCACACTCGGGAACGAAAGCGTTATCTTTGTTCCGCAAAGTCCGTTTGGAACGCAACATTCAAGATAGCCATGCTTTTCACGAATATCCGCCCCCATCTCCCGAAGTGAATTGAGATGCAAATCAATCGGTCTTGAACCGATTTCACATCCGCCGGGAAATGAAATTCTCGCCCTTCCCGTTCGTGCAAGGATTGCACCGAGAAAAACAATTGAACTCCTTGTTTTACGCATCAATTCAACGGGAACATCAAAGCGGTTGATATCGTCACATTTTACGAGAAGTGTTTTATCACAGCGTGTGACGGTACAGCCGAGATACCGAAGAATGTTGACAGATGCGTCAACATCGGAAAGCGAAGGACAATTGTGGATTACATTTTCACCTTTTGTAAGAATCGAGGCGGCAATAATCGGCAAAGCGCTGTTTTTTGCCCCCTGAACTTCAACCTCTCCGTCAAGCTTTTTGCGTCCTGTAACAAGCAGTTTTGACACAATAACACCCTCTCAAAAAGAATACCCTTCTATTCTATGAGAAAGCGTTATAAATGTTACCGTTACACAAGTCCGAGAACTTTTTTGACTACCGAATAAATTCTTTCGTTGGCATCGGTAATTGCCATTTTGCGTGAATTTTCGCTGTACTTCTCAAGCTTTTCGGGATTGAGAAGCATTTTGTCAGTTTTACGCATAAGAGCCGCACCCGTGAGGTCTTTTTCCTCAATAATGTCAGCCGCACCTGCATTCACAAGTGCCATTGCATTGTGGTACTGGTGATTTTCGGCAACATTAGGTGACGGGATAAGGATTGCCGGTTTGCCCATAGCCTGAATTTCGCTGAGAGTAATTGCACCTGCACGGCAGATTACAAGGTCTGCCGCCGCCATGCAAGTCGGCATATTATCAATATACGGTCTTATATCAAGATTTGAACAATCGGCAATATCAGTACCCTTTTCCTCAACGAGCTGCGGAAACCAGTCGCCGTAACTGCCGTATGCGTGAATGTGCTGATATCTGCCGTCAATACCGCTTCTTGCAACAAGGTCTGCAACAGCTTCATTTATTTTTCTTGCTCCGAGACTTCCGCCGAACGAAAGCACTACGGGACGGTTGTCAAGCCCGAGTTCTTTTCTTGACTCTTCTTTTTTTGCCGTGAGGATTTCCTGTCTTACAGGGTTTCCGGTAATGACAAAATCAACATTTTTGTCAAAATACTTTTTTGCGTCCGGAACGGCAAGCATTACCTTTTTGACGCTCTTTGCAAGCATTTTATTTGTAATGCCCGGATATGCATTCTGCTCGTGAATAATGCACGGAATACCCATTTTTGCGGCTGTTCTGATAACGGGACCCGAAACATATCCGCCTGTTCCGATACAGATATCAGGCTTAAACTCGGCAATTATTTTCTTTGCCTCTCTTGAAGAAGTGAAGGTTCTTGAAACTGTCTTAACATTTTCAAGCATACTCTTGGGAGAAAAGCTCCTCTTAAATCCGCTGATTGTGATTGACTTAATTTCAAAACCGGCCTGCGGAACAAGTCTTTGCTCCATTCCGCCACGGTTGCCGATAAACAAAAATTCGGCATCATTTCTTTTATTCTTTATATATCCGGCTATTGCAAGTGCAGGATTTATGTGTCCTGCCGTGCCGCCGCCTGCAAGCAATACTTTCATAATTTTCTTACCTTTCTTTTGAAAATTCTGCAAAACTCATGCAGGAGAAAACTATTTTTAAATTATTGTCTTTCGATATTTGCCGTTCTGGAAATTGAAAGCACAAGTCCCATCTGGGCAAGCAGCATAATAAGCGAGCTGCCGCCGTAGCTGAAAAACGGAAGGCTGATACCCGTGTTAGGCAGCCAGTCTGTGATAACGAGAATATTCAGCACAACCTGAATGCCGATCTGTGAGGTAAGACCGATACCGAGGAGCTTACCAAACTTATCCTTTGCACGAAGTGAAAGTGTGATGCCTCTCCACACAAGAAGTGCAAAAATAAGGAGAATCATAAGTGCGCCCACAAGACCGAGCTCCTCAACAACAACGGCAAAGATAAAGTCATTCTGCGGCTCAGGAATATAGAGGTACTTCATTCTTGACTGACCGAGACCAAGTCCCCAAAGTCCGCCCGAACCAATTGCATAGAGTGAATTTCGGGTTTGATATGTGGTCCACCACATTTCGTCCGTTGTATATTCAAGTGCCTGACCCCAACCGTCAAGACGGCTCATAGCATAGGACAGGCTGTTTGTGACGGCAAGTATAAGCACTACTCCGACAATAAGTCCAAGACCGATTCCGAGATACTTTGTCTGCATTCCGCCGATATAAAGCATTACAACCGAAAGAATGCCGATGATTACGATACCCGAATAGTGCGGTTCGAGAAAAAGCAGAAGTGCCGTTGAACCGAAAACAATTACACCCGGCAGAACGCTGTAACGGGCAAACTGCATTTTATTATAGTATTTACTGCACCAATGTGAGAAAAAAAGGATAATTGCAAACTTTGCAATTTCAGAAGGCTGAATGTTAAAAATGCCGAGAGGAATCCATCTTTTAACACCCTCGGAGCCGGGCAGTACAAGAACCACAAGCAGGCACAAATATGAAATTGCAAGAACAACCGGTGCAACCTTGTGGAGCTTGTTATAGTTGAAGAACGAAAGAACAAACATTATGCCTACGCCGATAACGGCAAAAATGAGCTGTCTTACAAGGTAATAGTAGCTGTCGCCCTGATTGTAATAAGCATAGGCATAGCTTGCAGAAAACATCATAATCATACCGATAATGAGAAGTACAAGAATGATTATGCAAAACGGAAGGTCAAGTCCCATGCCAACGGAAAACAGCTTTCCTTTTTTCATCTTTCTCTGACGAGTAGGACGGACAAAAAACTTTTCTTCCCTGATCTTCTGCTCCGAGTAAACCTCTTCATCATATATTCTGTTTACATCAGCTTTAAGCATCATTCTTTTTTGTGGAGCCAAAGACCGTTCCTCCCTTAAAATTTATTTTAAACAAGTATTTCTGCGTTTATTTATGCACCAAAATATGCAAGTGCAAAAGCGATTGCACCGAAAACTGCGGTTACTGCACTGAACACACCGACAATCTTAACCTCGCTCCAACCGCACATTTCAAAGTGGTGATGGATAGGGCTCATCTTGAAAAGACGCTTGCCGTGTGTGATTTTGAAGTAGCTGACCTGAAGAATAACGGAAAGCTCCTCAGCAATATAGATAATTCCGATTGGAATAAGAAGAATAGGCATATCAATTGCAAAAGCAAGAGCGCATACAAGACCGCCGAGGAAAAGTGAACCCGTGTCGCCCATAAACACCTTTGCAGGGTGAAAGTTCCAAACGAGGAATCCGAGACAGGCACCCGCAGATGCGGCGCTCATGGCTGTTATACCGAGATAGCTCTTTACGCAGGCGATAAGCATAAATGCAACACACGCAAAGAATGTTACCGAACCGTCAAGACCGTCAATACCGTCTGTAAGGTTTACCGAGTTTACGATACCCACGATTGCAACGGCGGCAATAATATAATAGAAAAATCCGAGGTCAACCTTGCCGACAAAAGGAATGGTTGTTGTTGTACCGTAGCCTGCAATTGCCAGAACTGCAAGAAAAGCAGCGGCAACAAGGAACTGGAGAATCAGCTTTTGTGGCGCTGTAAGACCGAGGTTACGCTTTTTTACAACCTTGATGTAATCATCAATAAAGCCGATAAAACCGTTTGCAACCGCAAGACCGAGTCCGCAGAAAATGAACATACATTCTCTTGGAATGTCTGCAAAGAATGAATTTACCAAATCAGCGCCTGTAAAGGCATATATAACTGTGCTGATCATTGTGACAACCACAATTGCAACGATGAACATTATACCGCCCATTGTGGGAGTTCCCTGCTTACCCTTGTGCCACTTAGGACCTTCCTCAAGAATTGTTTGACCAAAGTGGAGCTTGCGAAGGTATGGAATCAAAAACTTGCCTGTAACGGCTGAGATTATAAAAGCAAGCAAAGCCGCACAAAATGTCCATATTCCGTAAATCATAGTTATCTTTCCTTTCAGACTAATAAATATTTTTGTTATTCGTTGAGTGTTGAAGAGGAATCCGCAAAAGATACCGTTATTACCGTACCGGGGCTGACCGAAGTTCCCGCCTCAATGTTCTGTGATGAGCTTGTTCCGGAGGATGTTGTTGCACCCGAGAAGCTGACATTCAATCCGTAGGCACTTGCAACATCGTTTACCTCATCGGGAGAAAGACCGATAAGACTCGGAACACTTACTGTTTCCGACTGACTGTCGCTGTCTGTGTAGAGGACAATACTGCCGCCCTTCTGAAGTCCTGACGATACGGTCGGAATCTGTGAAATTACAGTTGAACCGTTACCCTTTACGGTTGCCGTAAAGCCGTCAGCCTCAACAGCTGTTTTAGCCTCGTCAACGCTGACTCCTGTGTAGTCGCCCGCAGATGCGTCAACATAACCGAGTTCCTCGTCTGTGTATGATGTCTTAACATCAAGATAAGGAAGAACCTCGCTCATAATATTTATAAATACAGGTGATGAAACCTGTGAACCGTAGTAGGCGTCACCGTCGGGAGTATCAAAGAATACAAGCATTGCAATCTGCGGATCGTCTGCCGGAGCATAACCGCAGAATGATGATATATAGTCCTCAGAAAATGAGCTTTCAAACTTTGTTACACCCCTTTTTTCAGTTGTACCTGATTTACCGGCTACCTTGTAGCCTGAAATATAACCTGCGGCAGCACCCTGTCTTTCTGTGTTATATTCAAGGTATTCCTTCATCTTCTTGGATGTATCGTCTGAAATAACCTGTCTTTTAACCTTTTTATCAACAGACTTGATTACATTGCCCTTTGAGTCTGTGATTTTTGAAACCACATGAGGCTGAACAACATAACCGCCGTTTGAAACAGCCGCACAGGCTGTAATCATCTGGATAGGAGTGATTGCGAAGTTCTGACCGAATGATGCAACCGCAAGGTCAACACCGCCCATCTTACCCTCAGCCCAGAATTCGTCATCTGCTTCACCGGGGAGGTCGATTCCTGTTTTGTCGCTGAAACCGAATCCCTGATAATACTGACGGAACTTGCCTGCACCGAGCATCTGACCGATCTGAATAAATGCAGGGTTACATGAGTTTGAAATTGCCTCAACAAAGTTCTGTGTTCCGTGACCTGATATATTTGAACAATGAATGGTTTCGCCCTCAACCGAAATTGAACCTGTACAGGTAAATGATGTTTTTTCATTTACAAGGTTTTCTTCAAGAGCCGCTGACGCAACGCACATCTTAAATACAGAACCGGGCATATATGTGTCGGCAACAGCCTTGTTTCTCCACATATTGCTGAGAGCCGCACTTTCTGCCTCCGCCTGTTTCTTTTTTGGAGTTGATTTGATTTTCTTCTTATCCTTTGCCGAAAGCTCATAAGGATTGTTAAGATCGTAGCCGTCTGTTGTTACCATTGCAAGGATTGCGCCTGTGTTTACATCCATTGCAATGCAGACGCCCTTGTTAAGAACATTGTTGTCCTCAACACCCTTTTGCATATATTTTTCACAAATTGACTGAATTGTTTCATCAATTGTAAGATACACATTGTTGCCGTCCTCAGATTCAACATTCTGTTCGTATCGGAACGGCATATCCGTACCTCTTGCATTCTGTGCCGTGATAATTCGACCGGGAGTACCCGACAGATAGCTGTCATATTCGTACTCGATACCCTCAAGTCCCTGATCGTCACTGCCCGTAAAACCGATTACGGAAGATGCAAGGCTGTTTTTCGGGTAATATCTCTTGTAATCATCAAGCAGCTGAATAACACCCGAACAGCTGTAATCCTTTTTCAGAGTGTCAATAAGCTCAAGAACCTTTTCACGCTCATCCGACTCGATTCTTCTTTTGACAACAACATAATGGCTCTGCTGTTTTGTATCGTCAAGCACATCGTTGTATTCAAGGTCAAAAATTTCCGAAAGACCTTTTGCGGCAGCCTGACGCTGTTTGTCATTCTTAAAGTTGACAGGCGACATTACCACCTGCCAAACCGATGCGCTTTCGGCAAGAACATTGCCGTTTGCGTCATAAATTGTTCCTCGTTTTGCGGAAACAGTTGTGTCGGCAAGCTGAAGGTCAACAGCCGACTCCTGAAGTTCACTGCTCTGAACGGTGGTGAGGTATGTAAGTCTTAAAACAGCCGCACCGAAGCCAAGCACAAGTATGAGTAAAATCAATATTGCAGTACGCTGTCTCAGTCTTTGTGCAGGTCCCTTTTCGGCACGCTTTTTTGAGTTGTTTTTTAATCCTGGTGATTGCAATGTAAAGCTCCTTTCACCGCAAAATAGTGTCCGTTACGCTCCGTGTCAATCCGCATATATACCGAAAAAAGAGTCAAGACGCAGTCTTAACTCTCCATTCTTTCATAACATATTTATTAAATTAATCTAAATGTTATGACCAAAGATTCTGTACCGAACTCCAGAACTGTGTAAAGAGATTGTCACTTTCCTGACTCGCAGAAACCTCTGCTTTATCTCCGCCTGCAAGGGTAACAAATTCTTTCTGTGTGTTCGTAGCCTTGGTCATACCGAGTGTATCCTCGGCATACTTTTCAATATCCGATGTTGAAAGCTTTGATTCAAGCTTCATCTGTGTCTGTGTATAAACGCTCTGTGCATTTGCAAGAGTTTCTTTAGCCGTAATAACTTCCTGATTAAGCTCGGTAAGTCTTACCTGTCCGACAATTATGATGCCGATTATGATTGTCGCTGCAGCACCGCTCACTGTTCCGAGAGCGATTTTAAACTTGTTATGTCTGCGGCGTCTGTTCTTTTGAAGTTCCTCTTTCGGAAGACTTACAACATTGTTTTTTCTTCTTTTTCTTTCCTGCTTTTTATGTACTTCTTCTTTTCTTTCAGGAGCGGCTGAACCCGGAACATAGTCGCTACTGTCATCAAAAAGACTCAAATCATAAGCTGCATTTCTGTTTTCATAAGCCATTAAACGCACCCGATGCCTTTCTATATCAATTTCATAAAACACACATTTTTGCTTTATTTTCGATAAAACAAAAAAGTTTCAAATCTTTAACAAATTTATAAAATACACACAACACACAATCAATCCGATTTTATCGGACATATATTTCAAAGCCATACATTTTGTTATTAACAAACACGAAAGCACAATTGCTTGTGTCTGTAATAATCTTTACAACTTTGTTATATTTTACTACAAACAGGCAGTTTTGTCTATAGTCACAGAGAATTTTTTTTAAATTTTTTCGCATATTCTCAACTTTGCACTTCTTGCTCTCGGGTTATTCCTCAATTCTGTTTCATTTGCACAAACCGGCTTTCTTACAACAAGCTTAGCCTTTGGCTTGTTTCCGCAAACACACACGGGAAAATCCTTTGGACAGGTACAGCCCTGACACCAAGATGCCATTTTCTGTTTTACAATCCTGTCCTCAAGCGAATGGAAGGTAATAACTGCAAGCCTTCCGCCGCTTCCGAGAAGTTCAAATGCACCGTCAAGACCTCTTTCAAGAACTCCGAGTTCATCGTTTACCGCAATTCTCAAAGCCTGAAAGCTTTTTCTCGCAGGATGTCCGTCACGGCGGACACGCTGTGGAACATTTTCTTTTATAATTTCCGCAAGCTCAAGGGTAGTTTCAATCGGCTTTTCGGCTCTTGCCTTTACGATTCCGTTTACAATTGCACCGGCAAATTTTTCTTCGCCGTAAACGCTGAGGATTCGTCTTAACTCACCTGCGGGGAGAGTGTTGACAAGCTCTGCGGCTGTTGTTCCGCTTTGGCTCATTCTCATATCGAGAGGTGCGTCCTCATGGAAGGAAAAACCCCTTTCGGCTGTATCAAGCTGATGAGATGAAACGCCGATGTCAAGCAGAACACCGTCAACTCTGCCCACTCCTCTTGAATGAAGAAGGCTAACCATATCGGCAAAATTACCCTTGATAATTATTGAATTTTCGTTTTTCTTAAAACGCTCTGTCAGCGTCAGTATTGCATCGGGATCCTGATCAATCGAAATGAGCTTGCCCGTAGTAAGTCGACTGAGGATTTCACTGCTGTGACCGCCTCCGCCCGCTGTGCCGTCAACATAAATGCCGTTTTCCTTAACAGCAAGAGCGTCAACAGCCTGCTCAAGAAGGACAGGAATATGAGAAAATTCCATAACAACCTCCTTAAAGCTTTAACTCCTTGAGAGCAAGTGCAAGATTTTCATTCTGAGAAGCAACATAGTCCTCATAATTTTTCTTGCTCCAGATTTCGAGTCTGTTTGTCATACCGATAACTACCGCATCGCCTTCAATCTCGGCGAACTCACGCAGGGACTGCGGAATAATCACCCTGCCCTGTGCGTTGGGAGTAACCTCAACCGCAGTAGCGTTAAAGGTGTACTGAACAGCCATGGAGAGGTTTGCGGGAAGTGCAAGAATTTTCTCGCACATTGCGTTGAACTGTTCGCTTGACATAACCTGAATGCACTTGTTGCCGAAGCCTCGTGCAAGATAGTATGTTTCGCCGAGCTGTTCACGGAACTTTGCGGGCAGTACAATTCTTCCTTTTGCATCAATAGAATGATTTGTCATTCCCGAAAACATCTGCCCACCTCCATACACTTTTCTTCAGAAACCGTCACTCTGTGGTTTTAAAAGTCACCGAATGACACCTTCTGACACCTTTTGTCTTATTATAAACCATAGGTGCAAAAAAATCAATATCAAAGTTACGAAAAAACAAATAATATTTACAAATCATTTCAAATGCTTTCAACTTTGAAACCATATTTTTTCGTAAAAGAATATTATGCCCCAAAAAGCTGATTTTACAGAGGGTTTCACCCATTCCATAACAAAAACAGCAGCCTTAAAAATTACAAAACGCACCGCACGGGTTACAAAAGCCGACATTATTTTTATATTTTTCAACCGCAGATTCCGCAAGCATTCGTTTCAGTGTCATAATGTGACACAACACATACGATAAAAACGGCATAAAAAAAGAACAGGCTCATATTGAGTCTGTCCTTAATAAGCTAAATTTAAATCAGCCCTGCTTTTTCTGTGAGCTGACTATGTTTGCATGAGTCTTTCTGAGAGCCTCAAGCTGTGTTGCAACGCCCTCTTCCGTGCGTTTCATAATGCTGTCAACATACACATTCGCAGCTTTTCTGATTTCTGCCGATTTTTGCTTTGCATCATCAACAATTTCCTTAGCCTTTGCCTGAGCCTCACGAACGAGTTCGTTCTGGTTAAGCATAGCCTTTTTGCGTTCCTCGGCACTTCTGATTATATTCTCTGATTCACGGTTAGCCTCGGCAAGAATCTGCTTTCTGTCAGCGACAATATTCTTTGCCTGTCTTACCTCTGCCGGCATAGCGTCCTGAATCTGATCGAGAATATCATAAATCTCATCACTGCTCACCATTACCTTACCACCCGAAAACGGCATTGACTTAGCGGCACTGATAACATCCTGAAGCTGTAAAATCAAATCCTCAACTTTCATTTCTGTCCACTCCTTATATGTTTGGTTTAATCCACCTTTAATTAAAAAATCAAACGCTTATTTATTTTTCAGTCTTTCCACAATTCTGTCATGGATACACGCAGGAACAAAATTACTGATGTCACCGCCCATTGAGGCAATTTCACGAACCATGCTCGAGCTGAGATACATTGAATCCGCCTCAGCCGTTAAAAACAGGGTTTCAAGGTTCGGATTCAGCTTTTTGTTGGTGAGCGCCATCTGAAATTCATATTCAAAGTCAGTTACCGCTCTGAGTCCCTTAACAATTGCGTCCACACCGTGTTCCTCACAATACTGTGCAAGCAAACCGTTGAAGCCTACTATTTCAACATTATTGAGATGCTCGGTAACTTCCTTCAAAAGTTCAATTCTCTCATCAATCGAAAAAATCGGCTTTTTTGAAGAATTGACAAGCACGCCCACGATTACACGGTCAAAAAGCTTTGACGCTCTCGTGATAACATCAAGGTGTCCGAGCGTTACGGGATCGAAACTTCCCGGACAAATCACTGTTTTGTTCATCTTTGAAAATCCTTATGTCTGAATGTAGTTATTTTTATTTTACCATAGCGATACTGTCTGTCAAGTACAAAATCACCGTAATTCGACAAAATTTCTTCGTCAAGAGGATTTTCCGCAATGATTACACCCGTATCGTTCATAGCCTCGGGAACAAGTTCAAGGGCATCCTGCAGCATTCCCGTTCTGTATGGCGGATCGAGAAATGCAATATCAAAACGCTGTGAATTCATCGAAAGAAAGCTGTGAAAATCCATTGCAAAAACCTTTGCCGAGTTTTCAAGCTTAGTAGCCTTGAGGTTTCTTTTTACCGTTTCAAGCGATTTTTTTGCATTGTCAACAAAGCTTGCCGACTTTGCGCCTCTGCTCAAAGCCTCAATACCCATTTGTCCCGAGCCTGCAAAAAGGTCAAGAAAGTTTCTGCCCTCGGTTTCAAACTGTATAATCGAAAAAACAGCCTCTTTAATTCTGTCGGTTGTCGGTCTTACATCTTCACCCTCAAGGGTTTCGAGTCGTCTGCCTCTTGCGGAGCCTGTAATAACTCTCATAAAACACACGCAGCCTTTCCGCCTGCAAAATCATAAAACAACACCGCAAGCAGGCATACGGCATTACCGAAAAGTTGAATTTCAAACAATTGTTTAAAACTGCAAATTTTAGTATAACACATTAAAAGATAATTTACAACAATATTTTACTCTGTTTCGTTTTCATCCTGCGGATGATAGTATTTATACACCGCAAGTGCGGCGTCCTTTGTCATTTTAGGAGCGTTTTCAAGCTCTGCAAGGTCTGCGGTTGAGATGTTTTCAATCGTTCTGAAATACTTAAGAAGCGACCTTGCTCTGACTTCGCCTATACCCTCAATGCCTGTAAGCGAGCTTTTGAATGTATTTTTACTTCGTCTTGAATGGTGATAGCCGATTGCAAAGCGGTGAACCTCGTCCTGCATTTTTGCGAGGAACGCAAACAGCGACCGTCCGGGACTTAGCGCAATTTCTCCGCCCTCGCCCGTTACGGCACGGGTTCTGTGCTTATCGTCCTTTACAAGACCGAACAGCGGAACATCAATATTCTTACTCTGCAAAACCTCTTTTACAGCCGCAACCTGACCTTTACCGCCGTCAAGCAGGATAAGGTCTGGCAATTTTCCAAAGCCCTCGTCCTCATCGGGATTTTTATAATATTCGTCAAATCGTCTTGTCAAAACTTCCGCCATGGATGCGTAGTCATCCTGTCCTTCAAAACCTTTGATTTTAAACTTTCTGTAAGCCGATTTGAGCGGTTTGCCGTTTTTATAAACAATCATACCCGCAACATTTTCAGTGCCTGCAAGGTTTGAAATATCGTAAGATTCGATATATTCGGGCAGTTTTTTAAGTCCGAGCAAATCACGCAGTTCTTCAAGCACATTGTACTCACGAACGGTTGCGCCCTTTTTCTGTGCAAGGGTTTCTGCGGCATTCGATTTGCACATTGCAACAAGCTGCGCTCTGTCGCCCCTCTGCGGAACCGTTATGCCGACCTTACTGCCGTGCTTTTGCGAGAGCCATTCGGCAATTTCTTCCATACCGTCAAATTCCCTGTCAATTGCAATGCTCTTTGGCACACTGTCACGCAGAGTGTAATATCGCAGTAAAAATTCTTCGGTTTCAGATTCACTTTCACCGCTGTCAAACACAAAGCTTTCACGGTCAAATAACCTTCCGCCTTCAAATCGAAATACCTGATAACAGGTTTTGCCGTCATCCGAAAAGCCTGCAATAACATCGCCGTCATCAATTTTTGTTGCAACAACCTTTTGCTTGTCGCTCATTTTACGGACAGATTTTATTATATCTCTGATTGACGCCGCCCTTTCAAATTCAAGATTTTCTGCGGCTGTTTCCATTTCTTCGGTCAGCTTTTTGATTGAATTTGTTGAACCGCCACGCAAAAATTCAAGCGCACGGTTAAGATTTTCGTTGTAATCTTTAAGCCTTACTCTGCCTGTACACGGAGCCATGCATTGCTTTATGTGATAGTTAAGGCAAGGTCTGCCCTTTCCGCAATCTCTCGGGAACTGCCGGTTGCAGGTTGGGAGCATAAAGATTTTGTTGGCCTCCTCAACGGCATTTTTTACATAGTAACTGCTCTTGTACGGACCGATGTATTCCGCTCCGTCATCCTTTTTCTGCAATGTATATGACAGCTTTTTCCAATCACCCGAGCTGATTCTTATATAGCTGTAGCCCTTGTCGTCTTTAAGCAGAATATTATACTTCGGGGTGTGTTGCTTGATAAGACTGCATTCAAGAATGAGCGCCTCAAACTCGCTGTCAGTGATGATATATTCAAAATCATCGACATTGTCAACCATTCTGCGAACCTTTTCTGCATGGTTATTCTGCGAACCGAAGTATTGGCTGACTCTGTTTTTAAGAGCCTTTGCCTTGCCGATATATATAATTTTTCCGCTTTTGTCGTGCATGATGTAGACACCCGGCAACAGAGGAAGTGCCATTGCTTTTTTGCGAAGCTGTGACATTTTCGGATTCACAAAATCACCGCCTTTTACGATTTCAGATTAATTTGAGAGAAACAAAAAAGAGGCGGAAAAACCGCCCCTTGGTATTTTGTAAAATTTAAAGCTGATTATTCAGCAAAGCCTGACTCAACGAGAGAAACAAGGCCCTCAACTGCTTCAGTTTCGTCAGAACCGTCAGCAATTACCTTAATAGTAGTGCCGCCGATAATTCCGAGGGACAACACACCGAGAAGACTTTTTGCATTTACACGACGCTCTTCCTTCTCTACCCAAATTGTTGACTTATACTCATTAGCCTTCTGAATAAAGAAAGTTGCCGGACGAGCGTGTAAACCGGCTTTATTCTGTACTAATACTTCCTTAACATACATTTTTAAAACCCTCTTTGCCTTTAAATTTTTAACCACCAATGCCTGCAAATTGCGGCTCAATTTAATATGTATTATAATCTTTTTTCCGAACAAGGTCAATACAATAAATTAATTTCGTGTTAATATGCACCTTGAGAGAATTTATTACCCTGTTTATTGTGCATTTTTACAAAATATTATATTTTCCCCGTAAACACACGGTATTTCATGTGTTTTTTCTTGTCTTATTTTATGTAAACACACCGATAATATACTGCAAAAATTACTTTTTGTTATATTCTTCAAGCATTTCGGGACGCTTGAGGGCAGTCACCTCTATGCTCTTTTCTTTTCTCCACTTTTCAATGTTTGCATGGTGACCGCTCATAAGCACTTCGGGAACTTCTTTGCCTCTCCAGACTGACGGTTTTGTGTACTGCGGATACTCAAGAAGTCCGTTAAAATGGCTTTCCTCGGTAAAACATTCGTTGTTGGAAAGCACACCCGGAACCATTCTTGAAAGTGCGTCCGCAAATACCATTGCGGGAATTTCTCCGCCCGTGAGAACATAGTCGCCGATTGAAATTTCTTCGTCAATAAACTCGTCAAGAAGTCTTTGGTCAACACCCTCGTAATGACCGCAGAGAATACAGATATTTTCAATATCGGCAAGCTCACGAAGTCTTTGCTGTTTCAATGTTTTGCCCTGCGGTGACATATAGACAAAATGCGGTCTTTTGCCGATTTGTTTGCAGATATCCTCAAAGCAGAGGGCAATGGGTTCGGCTTTCATAAGCATTCCCATTCCGCCGCCGTAGGGAGTGTCATCAACTCTTTTGTGCTTGTCAAAAGCGTAATCACGCAGTTGGTGACACACGATTTCAAGCACACCGCTTTTCTGTGCTCTGCCGATTATGCTTCCGTTTAAAACAGGTTCAAACATTTCGGGGAAAAGCGTTATAATATCAATCCTCATCGTCGAAAATTCCTTTCATGGGAACAATAAGAACATAGCCGTCATTGACATTGATTTCTTTTACAACATCGTCAATTACGGGAGCAAGATATGTCTTGCCGTCGGCGTCTTTGATTTCGTAAACATCGTTTGCGCCTGTACGCAAAACATCGGAAATTTTGCCGTAGACTCTGCCGTTGTCGGCGTCCTTAACCTCAAGACCGATAAGATCCTGAACAAAGTGAACGCCCTCTGCAAGATTGATGTCGTCACGGTTGATATACACAACCTTGCCTCTGTATTTTTCGGCTGCCTCGATTGTGTCAACACCCTTGATTTTTGCAAGAGCGATATTTTTGTGCGGACGGGATTTCACCTCGATGAACTCTGTTCCGTTTTCGTCAAGCCACAGCTTTTTAAAAGCACAGAGAAATTCAGGGGAATCACACCACGGATCAATTCTGACCTCACCTTTTATGCCGTGTGTACCCACGATTTTTCCCGAATCAAGAAACTGTTTTTTCATAATTACCTCAAATTTCACAAAATAAATTCAGTCGGATTTTACTTTAATTCAATGATTGTAACACCGTCTTCGCCCTCACCGAAAACACCGAGTCGCTGACTTTTGACGGATTTGTTTGTTTTAAGATACTTGTTTATTTCACGCTTAAGCACACCCGTGCCTTTGCCGTGAATAATCGTCATTTTGCTCACACCCGAAAGTACAGCATTGTCAATTGCCTTGTCAACAATATTGATTGCGTCGAAGGCGGTTTCACCACGGACATCAACCTCTGTTTCGGGACGGACATCCATTCTGCTCGGCACATTTCTTGTGCTTGAAAATCTGTCCTTTGCAGGCTTATTGTTTGATTTGAGCAAACGAAGATTCTTGATATCAACCCTCGTTTTGATTATGCCCGCCTGAACAAGCACAACACCATCCTTGTTCGGCGGTGCAAGTACAGTTGCGTTTTTGTCGATATCGTAAATAAGAACCGTGTCGCCGACTTTGAGCGGTCTCGGCAACTTGTACTCCTCATCGGGAGTATTGCGAGCCTTGACAGGATCGGCATGAGCCTCCATCTTGTCAATATTTTTCTTTAGCTGTGTTCTTGCCTGAACGCTCATATCTTTGGCTTTTCTCGCCTTTTCAAGTTCTTCGGCAACTGCGTCGGCCTGCGCTCTTGTGCGTGAAATAATACGCTGAGCCTCCTGCCTTGCCTTTTCAATCTCACGCTCCGCACGCTGCTTTGCCTTCTGCATTTCGTTTTCTGCTTTCTGCTTTTCGGTATTAGCCTTTGCAGTAAGTCTGTTTGCGTTTTCGAGCTGTTTTTCAAGGCTTTGACGGCGCTTTTCAAGCTTTTCCACAACATCTTCAAACTGCCTGTTCTCGTTTGAAACAAGTTCGCTTGCTCGGCTGATTATCTCATCATCTATTCCGAGTCTTTTTGAAATTGCAAACGCATTGCTCTTGCCGGGAACACCGATGAGAAGTCGGTAAGTCGGCTTGAGAGTTGCAACATCAAATTCGCAACTGCCGTTTTCAACTCCGGGAGTACGCAGAGCAAATTCCTTTAACTCCGCATAGTGGGTTGTTGAAGCAATTTTTGCGTGTTTGTCACGCAGTCTTTCAAGAATTGCAATTGCAAGAGCCGCACCCTCGACAGGGTCTGTTCCTGCGCCGAGTTCGTCAATAAGGCAGAGCGAGCCTGCGTTTGCAAGCTTTATAATCTGAACGATATTTGTCATATGTCCCGAAAAGGTTGACAACGACTGTTCAATGCTCTGTTCGTCACCGATATCCACAAGCACCCTTCTGAACACGGAAAGCTCGCTGTTGTCGGCACACGGAACGAGAAGTCCGCACATTGCCATGAGCGTGAGCAGACCGATTGTCTTTAAAGTTACGGTTTTACCGCCCGTGTTAGGACCTGTGATTACAAGCGTGTCAAACTCTTTTCCGAGCATAACATCAACGGGAACAACCTTGTTTTTGTCGATGAGGGGATGACGAGCCTGTTTAAGCTCAATCATTCCCCTGTCGTTCATAATCGGCTTTGACGCTTTCATTGAATACGCAAGGTCGGCCTTTGCAAAAATCAAATTAAGCTGTGCAAGGTTCTTGTAGCTGTGGATAATGCTGTCGGCAAACTCGCCTGCATTTGCGGAAAGCTCAAAGAGGATTCTTTCAATCTCCTGTTCTTCCTTTGACTGCAAAAGCTTGATGTCATTGTTTGCCTGAACAACGCCCATAGGCTCAATAAACACGGTTGCACCGCTTGACGAGGTGTCGTGTACAAGACCCGGAACATTGCCTCTGCATTCACTTCTTACGGGAACAACATATCTGCCGTCACGCTGTGTGACGATAGTATCCTGAAGATACTTTATGTATGTTGAGCTGTGAATAATTTTATCGAGTACCTCACGAGCCTTTGAGGAGGCTGTGCGGATTTTTCTTCTTATATCCGACAAAACAGGGCTTGCCTTATCGGAAATTTCCTCCTCGCTTATAATAGCCGAGGTGATTTTGTCCTCAAGAAACTTGTTGGAAACAAGTCCGCTGAAATAGCCGTCAAGAGAGCTTGCTCCTCCGCCTGAGCGTGAGTGCCACTCCTTGACCGTGCGGATTGTTCTGAGCGTTGATGCAACCGACAGGAGTTCGCCTGTGGTAAGGCAACCGCCTGCCTGTGCTCTGCGTAAATGTCCCGAACAATTTCCGGCACCGCCGAATGACGGAGCGCCGAATCTTCCGCTTAACGCAACTGCGTCATCGGTTTGCTGTAGAAGCTGTTCAACCTTTTTCAGTTCAAATACGGGTTCGAGATTCAATGCCATTTCACGGGCGTCCTCAATCGAAGTCATTCCCGCAAGCCTTTCAAGGATTTTATCAAGTTCAAGTGTTTTGTAATGTCTGTTCATAATTCTACCAAATTCAATAATTGCAATTTTGTGTCCGTAGGGGCGGATATTATCCGCCCGCGGGCGCCCAATGAGCGCCCCTACAGTTTTCAGTCATTCTGTTTCAAATAAATAAGTCATTTTCACACAAAACTGCATTGTCTGATTAACTGCTTATTGTTTTGTAAAAAATAAGCGTTTTAAAGTCTTTTTCAAATCTGTATTTAAGATAACTTTCGCTCGCCGCATTCAGCACAACAAGGTCATCCTTCGGCAATGCAAACGAAAACAGCTTGTCATCATCGGCATAAACCGTGTGCCTAAGCGCCGTGAGCGTTCCCTCATTGAGAGCGATTGCGGGTTCCGACACATCCGTTCTGCAATCGGCACATTCAAGAGCGCCTATGCGTGGCAGAAAGTACATAAGCGGAGTAATGTATTCTCCGCATTCTCTGCACATTCTCAGGTCGGGCATATAGCCCGCCATACTTGCAAGCCTCATTTCAAGACACGGCTTGATAAGGTCTGCACTGCGTTTGTTCTCTGACAAAAGGTAGAGCGAATTAAGCACAAGGCTCAAAAATGAGTCTGCCTTTTGCTCACGGGGACAAATTGTCAGAGCGAGTTCGCAAAAATACTGTGCAAGGCACATTTTTGTAACATCACTGCGGAGCTTTGAGAAAATGCGAATCGGCTGTGCCTCGCCGATTATGTAACTTTCCCGACCTTTATAAATTGTAAGTCGGGAATATGAGAGGAGAGATGCCGCCGCACATTTGCCGTTTTTGATGTTTTTTGCACCCTTTACAAATGCACGGATTACACCGTTTGACTTTGTGAGAGCAAAAACGAGCTTGTCCTGCTCACCGATATTCTGTTCCTTTATAATCAGTCCCTCTGTTCGGAATTTCATCGGTTTCCTCCCTGTTCACGGTGATTGCACCCGTGTCTTTGGCATCCTGAATACTTTTGTAGCGAATGTAATCAAGAACGCTTCCCGTGGTAAAGAATATTTGCCACGCACTCCAGTTATCCATAAAAACACCTCCGCAGTTAGTGTTTCACGGATGCCGTTTATTATATTATGAAAAATCTGACATTGTGTCAAATCGTGTACCCGAATCGCTTTTAATCGGATTATCAGTCAAAATTCTTTTCGTCATAGCCGAAATTCTGAAGAATCTGGGCACGGTTTCGCCAATCCTCTTTTACCTTTACCCATGTCTGTAGGAATACCCTGCAATCGAAAAATCTTTCGATATCCTGACGGGCAAATGTGCTGATTTTCTTGAGCATTGAGCCGTTTTTGCCGATAATAATACGCTTGTGGGTTTCTTTTTCACAGAAAATAGTAGCGTCAATATCAAGCATACCGTTATCCCTTGTTTTCATTTTTTCGATTACAACAGCCGTGCCGTGCGGAATTTCCCTGTCGCAAAGACGGAGTATTTTTTCACGGATAATTTCGGCAACAATAACTCTTTCGGGCTGGTCTGTAAGAGTATCGTCATCAAAGAAATGACCGCCCTCGCCTGCCTGCTTTTTAAGCTCATCAAGAAGTTCGTTCATACCGTTGCCGTCCTGCGCACTCACGGGAACAACTGCGTCAAAATCGTAGAGCAGACTGTAACGGGCAATCTGTTTCATAAGTTCTTCTTTTTCTTTGAGAGTGTCAATCTTGTTGATTGCAAGGATTGCCGGCATTTCCATTGACTTGAACTTTTCAATAAGGTTAAGCTCTGTGTCACCCGGTTCTTTTCCTGCCTCAACAACGAGCATACAGCAATCAACACCGCCCACGGATTCATTGACGGAACGCACCATATACTTGCCGAGAGAGGTTTTCGGCTTGTGCATACCCGGTGTATCAAAGAAAACAAGCTGATATTCGCCCTGAGTAAGCACGCCTGTGATTCTGTTGCGGGTAGTCTGCGGTTTGCTTGAAACAATTGCAATTTTCTGTCCCATAAGTCTGTTGAGAATTGAACTTTTGCCCACATTAGGTCTGCCGACAATGGCAATAAATGCGGATTTATCTTTATTATCTGTATTTAACATATTACCTCACTATACAAAAATCGGGGGCAAGCAAAATGCCGCCCCTTTGTTAATGTTTATCTTTTCTTTTAATGCCCAAAATTGCGTTCTTGACTTTTACGGGACCTGCACATACAAAGACGGCAGAAATCACCGCAGACAAAATCAGCAAAACGAGCATAACGGGATTGTTTACAAAATACGAAAATATTTTTCCGATTACTTCAAAATCAAGGAAAAACAGCACCGCTGTAAACACAGCCGGAAATGACACGGCAAGCACGGCTGCGGCTGCAATGTCCTTGATAATCTTAACGGAAAAATCGTATCTGTCACAAAACAAATCACAAAGCTTTTCAACACAGGTGTTGATCATTTCAAGTGCAATTACAAGCGCACACAAAACAGCGAGCAACGCCCATTTTGCGGCAGAAAAATCGTAAAAGCAACCGAAAACGAAAACATAAAATGTCGCAACAAGGTGAAATCTCATATGACTTTCGCTTTTTACGGCAAAACAGAAACCTCTGAATGCACTTTTAAAACTTTTGATTTGCTTTTTCATACCCCGTAATATAACTACTCTGTCAAGCCATATCGTCATCAACTATGTAGCTTGATGATGCAGGAAGACCGAGTTGTTCCATAACAAGCTCTTCTTTTTCTCTCATTCTTACCCTTTCAAGCTTTTCCATATGATCATAGCCGAGAAGGTGCAGAACACTGTGAGCGGTAAGATAGCCAACCTCTCTCTGGAGACTGTGGCCAAAGAGTTCTGCCTGATCTCTTGCCTTTTCCATAGAAATTACAACATCACCGAGAATCTGTGCGCCTGTTTCGGGATTGGTGTCATAAACACCGTTTTCGCCCATTGGGAAAGAAAGAACATCGGTTTCAATGTCCTTGTCACGATACTGCTTGTTAAGAGCCTTGATGCCCTCGTTATCCGTGAAAGTAACGCTGATTTCAGCAGAACCTTCAAATTTTTCAAGTCGCAGAACTGCGTTACAACAACGACGAACCAACATTCTGATACCTGTCGGAATCTTTACTGCTTTTTGTTTGTTTGTGATAATTACCCTGATTTTATTATGCTCTGCCATTCATGATCATCCTTTCATTATTTTTAACCCGATAGCGTGGGATATGTGAAAATTAAGTAAATTAATTTTTGGAGCCGTTGTTTTTGGAGCCGTTGTTTCGTAAATTATTAATGTCAGTGTTTTCAAATTTTGCGTAAGCCTTGATGATATCCTGAACAAGGCGATGACGGACAACATCCTTTTCATCAAAGAAACAGGTGCCGATATCGTCAATATTCTTGAGGATTTTGATGCAGTCTTTAAGACCGCTCTTTGCACCGTTCGGAAGGTCAATCTGTGTAATATCGCCCGTGATTACCATTTTTGAGTTAAATCCGAGTCGGGTAAGGAACATCTTCATCTGTTCCCTTGTCGTATTCTGAGCCTCGTCAAGAATTATAAAGCTGTCGTCAAGCGTTCTTCCTCGCATATATGCAAGCGGTGCAACCTCAATATTACCTCTTTCAACATACTTTTGATATGTTTCCGCACCGAGCATATCAAACAATGCGTCATACAGGGGGCGAAGATACGGATCGACCTTGCTCTGCAAATCACCGGGCAGAAAACCGAGCTTTTCGCCTGCCTCAACAGCAGGTCTTGTGAGAATTATTCGGTTAATCTGCTTGCTTCTGAAAGCCGTGACCGCCATTGCAACGGCAAGGTAGGTTTTGCCAGTACCGGCAGGGCCGACGCCGATTGTGACGGTATTTTTCGCAATCTGCGAGCAGTAGCGCTTCTGACCGATGGTTTTCGGCTTAATAGGCTTTCCCTTTGAAGTAATACAGATGCAGTCGCCTGCAAGCTGTTCTATTTTGTCCTCACTGCCTTCATTGACAAGCGAAATGCAGTAGCGGATATTTTGCTCGGAAAGTGCTTCACCACGGTTGATGAACTGCAACAGGCTTTCAATAACCTTGCAGGCCTTCGATGTGTTTTCGGCATCGCCCTCAACCTTAAGCTCACTGTCACGGCAGGTAACACGGACATTAAACTCCTTTTCAATCAGCTTAATATTTCCGTCAAAACTGCCAAAAAGTGCTACGGCATTTTCCATTCTGTCGATATTTATAATTTGTTCCGTAAAGCAAAACTCCCGTTTCTTCAATAATTCAAAACAATTATAACACATTTTACTTGAAAATGTACATTAAAAATAGCTTTTTTCACTAAAAAAATAATTTTTGTGAATTTTGACGAAAACTAAACTTCACATAGCCACTCATTTGTAAAGGATAGAAACACTTTTTTTACTCTTTCGTAATTATTCTCAAAATCGCATTGCAATCGACTTATTTTAGTTATCCAAATCTTCCGAAACTACCACAATATTGCCGTTTTTGTAATATAACTGTACAAATTTGATAACTTCCCGAAAATTAAAAATTTATCAAAATTACTCTCAGCCGTAAAATCGGCTTAAAACGCTTGACAAACGGGCAATTGTATATTATAATTCACAGGTGTAAAGAAATTTTCTTTACATACAGACCAGAATCACGGGAGCTGTCAGGTATGGAAAAAAACATTGAAGTATCTCTCTTGTTTGATTTTTACGGCGAGCTTTTAAAGCCTTCGGGCAAAAAGGCGATTGACCTTTATTATAATGAAGATTTGTCGCTTGCAGAGGTTGCCGATGAAATGGGAATAACAAGACAGGGTGTGCGTGACAGTATCAAGCGCAGTGAGCAACAGCTTTTTGAGTTTGAAGAAAAGCTCGGTCTGTTCAAACAGTTCAGTAAGCTTGAGCAGGGGCTTGACGAAATTTCGGCTCTTGCACTTGAAATAAAAGAACTTTCACAGGATACACAAATCACAGAGCTTGCGGATGTTATCATCGAAAAATCAGGCTCGCTGAAAGATTAAAGGAGTTTTCATGGCATTTGAAGGACTTGCAGATAAGCTTGGCAATGCGTTCAAAAAACTGAAAAACAAAGGCAAGCTTTCTGAAAAAGATGTTAAGGAAGCAATGCGAGAGGTTCGACTCGCACTTCTTGAGGCCGATGTAAACTACAAGGTTGCAAAGGACTTTACAAACAAAGTAACAGAGCGTGCTGTCGGTCAGGATGTTATGCAAAGTCTTACTCCTGCACAGATGGTTGTTAAGATTGTTGACGAGGAGCTTACGAGCCTTATGGGCGGTGAGGACGCACGAATTGAGTTTGCGTCAAAGCCTCCGACAGTCATCATGATGTGCGGTCTTCAGGGTTCGGGTAAAACAACCCACACGGCAAAGCTTGCAAAAATGCTGAAAAAGCAGGGCAGAAATCCTCTGCTTGCCGCCTGTGACGTATATCGTCCCGCCGCTATCGACCAGTTGAAGGTTGTCGGTGAAAAGGCAGGCGTTCCTGTTTTTGAAATGGGAAAAGCAAATCCCGTTAAGATTGCAAAAGAGGCAATCAAGCGTGCAAAGGACTACGGCAACGATGTTGTTATTCTCGATACCGCAGGCCGACTTCATATTGATGAGGCTCTTATGGATGAGCTTAAAAACATCAAAAAAGAAGTTGAACCAAACGAAATTTTGCTTGTTATCGACTCGATGACAGGTCAGGACGCAGTTAACGTTGCGAAGAGCTTTAACGAACTTCTTGACATTACGGGTGTTATTCTCACAAAGCTTGACGGTGACACTCGAGGCGGTGCGGCGCTTTCGGTAAAGGCAGTTACAGGCAGACCTATTAAATTTGCAGGTACAGGCGAAAAGCTTGACGATATTGAAGTTTTCCACCCCGACAGAATGGCAAGCCGTATTCTGGGCATGGGTGATGTGCTTACTCTCATTGAGGACGCACAGAATAAAATGGATGCCGAAAAAGCCGAAGAAATGGCTCAGAAGATGATGAGCAACAAATTCGACTTTAACGATTTGTACGATCAGTTTGAGCAGGTCAAGAAAATGGGACCGCTCAAGGGCATTCTCTCAAAAATTCCCGGTGTCGGAAAACAGCTTGAGGGCGTTGACATTGACGACAGACAGATTGACTGGGTTCAGGCAATCATCCTCTCAATGACTCCCGAAGAAAGAAGTCATCCGCACATTATGAACCCGTCAAGAAAGCGCAGAATTGCGGCAGGTTCGGGCAGAAGCATTGAAGAGGTCAACCGACTTATCAAGCAGATTGACCAGATGCAGAAGATGATGCGTCAGATGACAAAGGGCGGAAAGGGCTCTAAGAAAAGAAGAAAAATGAAAGGCCTTCCCGGGCTCGGCGGTATGCCGATGAACGGTATGGGACCTGCAGGCGGAATGGGCGGACCTGACGGAATGCCTCCGTTCAAATAATTAACATTAATCAAACATTAAACAAAGTTTTTCATCCAATTACGGTTGGTGAATATAAATTAACAATTTTTATGAGGTGAACATTATGGCAGTAAAGATCAGACTTAGAAGAATGGGTTCAAAGAAGGCTCCTTTCTACAGAGTAGTAGTAGCAGATTCAAGATATCCGAGAAACGGCCGTTTCATTGAAGAAATCGGCACATATGATATTCTCAAAAAGCCCTCTGAGTTCAATGTTGACGCTGAAGCAGTTAAGAAGTGGATTGCTAACGGTGCTCAGCCAACAGACACAGTAAAGGCTCTTCTCAAGAAGAACGGCGTAATTGAATAATTGCGCTTCGGAAAGGACAAACAATGAAAGATTTACTTGCAGTTATCGCAAAGGGTCTTGTTGACGATCCCGATTCCGTATCAGTTGAAGCAGACGCTCCCAACGAAGAGGGAACAGTTGTTTACCACATTCATGTTGCAGAAAACGACATGGGCAGAATCATCGGTAAGCAGGGCAGAATTGCCAAGGCTATCCGCACAATTGCCCGCAGTGCCGCTATCCGCAGTGAAGAAAAAATCATGGTTGAAATCGACTGATTAACGGTTCATAACCGAACAAAAGCCTCCCACCACGGGAGGCTTTTTTGTTTTGTCAACAGACAAAAACACACTTTTCAATGAAAATTGAGGGGTAAAAAACACACTTTTCAATAGAATTTAGGGGTTAAAAACTACACTTTTCAATGAAATTTGAGAGGCAAAAGCTACACTTTTCAAATTATGAACAGAAATTTGATATAAAAAACACGGTGCAACCTTATGCATTTGGGTTACACCGTGTTTTGTAAAATTGTTTAAATAGGCAACTCTATGCTGTGATTATTTCATCAGTTCTTCAAGCTGTGACTTATTATATTTACTCTTATAGATATCATAGCCTGCCGTGTCAAGGTTTATATTTGCGTGCCTTTTGTCAGCCTGAACATAAACATCATCGCCCTTGACATATATCAAAACCCAAATATCTCGACTGGTATCTTTCAGGTATGATAAAAGAAGTACATAACTCGGTTCAACATCTATCGAATCCACCTTATTATCAGATGTCATATATACCAAATCGTTAAATGACATCAACTTTTCGTTAAGGTTGTTTTTGTTTGATTTTGAAATGAGTTCATTAGTTTTGTAGTCATAAAATTCAACTGAAAATTGGTTTGGATCTGCTGTCGGAGTAGTATCTGATAAAGCAGTTGTATCGGCATCATCAGAAGTCTGAGCGTTATTTGATGCAACCTCACCACAACCTGTAAATAAAACAGAAGTTGAAATAATAACTGCCAACAAGATAATCGAGATAATTTTTTTCATAATTAATATCCTCTTGTGTTTTTGTTGGCTTAATTATACACCTTAAATTCATTCTGTCAAGATATTCAAAGCAAAAAATCAACCGCAAAGTTTTTTCACTCTGCGGTTGATTTTATTTTTATTAAGGATTACGCTTAATTGGCGTTTGCTGTTGTAAAGGTAAACTGACCGTCTGCGAAATCGCAGGTAACTACTGCGCCGTCCTTTACCTTGCCCTCGAGCATCTGCTCTGAAAGCGGATCTTCAATCTCGTTCTGTATTGCACGGCGGAGAGGTCTTGCACCGTAGTTTTCGTCAAAGCCCTTGTCGGCAATCTCACTGATTGCGTTGTCTGTAAAGCTGATTTTAATATTCATCTTATCAAGACGGTTTTCAAGAGTTTTGAGCATCTTAACGGCAATCTGCTTAATTTCGTCCTTGTTGAGCTTGTTGAACACGATAATATCGTCAACACGGTTCAAAAATTCAGGACGGAATACCTTGCGGAGTTCGCCTGTTACAAGCTCCTTGATGTCCTTTTTCTCGCTCTCTTCGGCATTCTCATTTTCGGAATTAAAACCGAGTGAGCTCTGCTTTTCGGTGATAAGTCTTGCGCCGACATTAGAGGTCATTATGATAATGGTGTTCTTAAAGTCAACCGTTCTGCCCTGTGAGTCGGTAAGTCTGCCGTCCTCAAGAATCTGGAGGAGCATATTGAATACATCGGGGTGAGCCTTTTCAATCTCATCAAAAAGTACAACCGAATACGGTTTTCTTCTTACCTTTTCGGTGAGCTGACCGCCCTCCTCAAAGCCTACATATCCGGGCGGTGAACCGATAAGCTTTGACACGGTGTGTTTCTCCATATATTCACTCATATCAAGACGGAGCATTGCGTTTTCATCGCCGAACATTGCCTCTGCAAGAGCCTTGCAAAGTTCTGTTTTGCCGACACCCGTCGGACCAAGGAAGATAAACGAACCTACAGGTCTTTTCGGGTCTTTAAGACCTACTCTGCCTCGTCTGATAGCCTTTGCGATTGCAGTTACAGCCTCGCTCTGACCGATAACTCTTTCGTGGAGAACATTCTCCATGTTAAGAAGTCTCTCGCTTTCTTCCTTAGTAAGCTGAACAACAGGGATACCTGTCCATTCGGACACAATCTTTGCGATATCCTCGGCAGTTACCTCACCGCTGTTACCCTTCTGCTGTTCCTGCCACTTCTTCTTTGCATCGTCAAGCTTTGTCTGAAGTTCCTTCTGCTCATCACGAAGTCGTGCAGCCCTTTCAAAGTCCTGCTCGTTAATTGCGCTTGCCTTTTCTTTTTCATAGTCTGCAATTTCATCTTCAAGCTCCTTTACATTATCAGGAGAGGTAAGAGATGCAAGCCTTACCTTTGACGCACCCTCATCAATAAGGTCAATTGCCTTATCGGGGAGGTAACGGTCTGCGATATATCTTGATGACAATGTTACTGCGGCATTGATTGCCTCATCGGTAATCTTAACCTTATGGTGTGCCTCGTAGCTGTCACGCAAGCCTTTGAGAATCTGTACAGCCTGTTCGGGAGTAGGCTCGCCAACCTTTACGGGCTGGAAACGACGCTCCAAAGCGGCATCTTTTTCAATATATTTTCTGTACTCGTTAAGAGTTGTTGCACCGATAACCTGAAAATCGCCTCTTGCAAGTGACGGTTTAAGGATATTTGCGGCGTCTGCACTGCCCTCTGCGGCACCTGCACCAACGATAGTATGAAGTTCATCAATGAAGAGGATAGTGTTCTTTGACTTTTTAACCTCGTCAATAGCCGCCTTAATTCTCTCCTCAAAGTCACCTCTGTACTTCGCACCTGCTACCATACCTGTGAGGTCAAGGCTGACAACTCGCTTGTCTTTAAGAATTTCAGGCACATTGCCCTTTGCAATTTCAAGTGCAAGTCCCTCTGCAACCGCAGTTTTACCTACACCGGGTTCACCGATAAGAACAGGATTGTTCTTTGTACGGCGGGAAAGAATCTGGATAACCCTCTGGATTTCCTTTTCTCTGCCGATTACAGGATCAATTTCACCGTTCTTTGCGGCTTGAGTAAGATCTCTGCCGAATTTATCAAGAGCCGAACCGCCTTTCTGTGAACCGTTCGGAGCGGACTCGTTTTCAAAACCGCCGAAACCGTCATCTGCACTGCCCTGCATACCTTTTGACACAGCCTGTGCAAGTCTTTCAACAGATACACCGAGTTCTTCAAGAAAAGCAACTGCGTAGCTGTCGCTCTCCGAAAGGATTGCAAGGAGCAAATGCTCTGTGCCTACATAGGTGTAGCCTGTTTTTGAAGAAATGATAACTGCGGCTCTCAGAACTCTCTTTGTACGGGGAGTAAAATCATCGGGAGTAAGCTCAACGAGCGACATTGTACCGTTAATGGATTCAAGCTTTTCCCGGAGAGCATCTTCCGTTACTCCGCACTCATTAAGAGCGGTTGCGGCAACACCGCTGCCCTCTTTTACGAGTCCATAGAGAATATGTTCTGTACCGACATAGTTGTGGCGCATCTCCTCTGCACTTTCAATCGCAAGATTAAGCGCCTTGTTTGCTTTTTCTGTAAAACCTTTGAACTGATACATAAAATCATCACCCTTCCTTGTGGATAATGTATTAACTGCTTATTTTCTATGAAAGAGCCTCTCTTAAAATTTTTGCCCTTTCAATATCTCTTTCCTGTGCGGAAAGATTTTTTCCTGAGTTTACCATAAGCGTTGCAGGCTCAATTTTTTCCATAAGAGAGTCAACAACCTCTGCGGTAACATCTTTTATCTGTCCCGACAAAATGCCGAAACGAACATTTGACAACAGCTTTAAAGCCTCGTCATGAGTCATAACCATTGCCGATTTCAACAAGCCTAAGCTTCTGCTTACGCTGTCCTGAATATCAATACTCTTTGCAAGTCTTTCTCTTGCCTGTTGTTCCTGAGAAACAAGCTGTTTTGTGATGTTCTCAAGATTTTCAATAGCGGCTTTTTCGGAGATACCGAGCGTTACCTGATTTGAAAGCTGATAAAGCGAACCGCTGGGTTCTGAGCCTTCACCGTAAGCACCACGGATTGTAAGTCCGAGCTTTGAAAGGTTGCCTGCAATTCTACCGATTGTACGGCTCTTTTCAAGTGCCGGCAGATGGAGCATAACAGATGCTCTCATGCCTGTACCGAGGTTTGTAGGGCATTGTGTAAGATAACCAAGCTTGTCATCAAAAGCAAATTCAAGGTTTTCATCAAGCAGGGTGTCAAGCTTATCGGCTGTATCATATGCCTGTTCAAGCGACAAGCCGTCTGTGATAACCTGAAGTCTTATGTGATCTTCCTCGTTAATCATAATGCTCATGCTTTCATCCTTGCTCAACAGCAATGCTCTGCCCTCTGTTTCGCTGATGAATTCTGGACTTACAAGATGTCTTTCAACAAGTGACACACCCTGTGCCTCTGTCAAATCATCAAGCTTAATCAGATTGAAATCCGAGGCAATTGAGCTGTTGCTGTCCCTGATTGCACTTGTAACCTTTTCAATAACCTTTTTTCTGCCCTGTTCGGACAGTCGGCACGGAAACGGGTAATCTTTCAGGTTTCTTGCAAGTCTTACTCTGGTGGAAATTACTTCGTTACTCATAATTAAGCCTCCATTTCCTTAATCTGGTCTCTTAACTCTGCGGCATGTTCAAAATTCTGTTCCGAAACTGCCTTGTCGAGTTCCTTTTTAAGTGCTTTGATTTTATCTTTCTTTGTCATCTCGGCACTTTTTTCGGCTTTCTTTGTACCGAAACGGCTGTTCTTACCGCAATGGGTTGTGTTGCCGTGGATTCTTCTGATTGAAGGAAGAAGCTGGTCGCCGAAGATTTCGTAACATTTTGCACAGCCTACATGACCCGACTTTGCGATATCGGAATATGAGCTTCCGCAGAAGTCACAGCGTGTTGCCTGAGTTCTTGCGGGAAGGCTGTTGCCGAAGAAGCTTCCGAGAAGTCCCGAAAATTCATCCTCAAAGTTACCGAAGATGTTTGTGTATCCCATTTTCTTTGCACATTCACTGCACAAATCATATTCCTTAATTTCACCGTTGATAACGGTCTTTACATGAGTATTAGCATTGTTAGCACCGCATTTTTGACATTTCATAATAACTGCCTCCGTTCAAAATCAACTTAATGTGAGCAACATATTCTTGAACAAGTCCGCTCGCACGGCATCTCGTTTACTCTGTTCAACATTTGTAAGCGTTCTGTCGGACAACGCCGAGGCTATCAGCCTTGCCGATGTAAGCTCAATCATATCTCTTTGCAACATATTTTTGAGCATTGCCTCTGCACTTGCCTTGTCAAGTGTTGTTCCAATCGAATTTATTATATGCATAAGCGCCGTACCTCTATCCATCTTCACACGGCTTATTCGGATAAATCCGCCGCCGCCCCTACGGCTCTCTACAATGTAGCCTTTTTCGGGAGTGAATCGGGAGGTTATAACATAATTGATTTGGCTCGGTACACATCCGAGGTTGCCGGCGAGTTCGTTTCGCTGAATCTCCGCACTGCCGTTTTCACGGTCAAGCATCTCTATAATGTACTGTGCCACCAAATCGCTCATTCTCATTTTGGTCGCCTCTTTTCATTTGTTTGACTACATTATAATATCAAGGTCAGAGAAAGTCAAAGTCAATTAAAGTCAAAAATTAAAGCATAAGCTTTGAAATTCTCACGAATTCTCGCTTATGCTATCGTTTCCTAATATTTTAAAATATTTTTGACTTTTTCTGACTTTTGATTTTTATCCGATAAAGTCTGACTTTTCAAGCAATTTGACCTTACATAATCACATTAACCGTGTAATCAACATCGTAAATTTCACCGTCAAACCAATTTATAAAACCTATGTAGATGCAGATTTTGTCATCATGTTTATTCATATCACGAACAACCTTAAAGCACTCCGACCAACCCGAAAAGCGTTCAAGTCTTTTGACTGTATCAACATCAGCATTGCCGTTTACAAACACACACATTGCAAGGTGACGGGTTGACGATAACATTCTTACAAAATCGAGGAACATCATATTAACCTCATCGCCCGAACATTCAATTTTAAGAGCGTCTTCCTCGATTTTGTTTCCGAAAAAATCAAGCACATTGTCAAACGCTGAATCAAAGTCATCGGTTTCAGCGTTCTTTAGTCCCTGCGAAAACTTGTAAATTGCGGTAGATGCATAAATTCTCTTAATTTTTTCAATCGTCACGGCAATCACCTTCTCGGTATCGTTACTTTTATTATTATACATTATATAAGCAAATTTGACAACAAGTATGTTATTCGGGCGGTTCAATACAATTTTTGTAATGAAAACATTTGAAATTAAACAAAAATTTTGTGTTTTCCGATTGACAATTGTACAGAGATATTGTATTATATAATTGTACTAATGAATTAGTTCAATTGCTTAAAAAGGAGCGTGATTTTATGTTGAAATTTATCTTATATATGTTACTTGCCGTTGTAATTCTCAGCGGAGGTATCTTTAAAACCTTTGCTATAAACTATGGTATTTCAAAATATCTCTCAAAAAAGCCATATAAAGGTGATTTTGAATTCAAAAAAGTTGCGTTACATACTTTGGAAACGAACTATATTTTGTTGGCATTAGTTGTTTTGTTTGTTATAGGTGTGGTGGTTTGCAGTATATCGAGTTACATTAATATAGTAGAAAATTTAGTAGAATTGATTTTAGGATTTTTTATTGCACTTACAATGTCTCTTTTAGGTCCGTGGTACAATGCAATCGATAATGAGTACGGTGCGTACGTTATACCTTTCTTTA
Source organism: Ruminococcus bromii (assembly GCF_002834235.1). Classification (GTDB taxonomy): domain Bacteria; phylum Bacillota; class Clostridia; order Oscillospirales; family Acutalibacteraceae; genus Ruminococcoides; species Ruminococcoides intestinale. The sequence continues at coordinate 74,894 of NZ_NNBY01000036.1, forward strand.
TTTTAGTTATTCTAAGCATTCCAATGCTGTTTCTTATCAATTACAAATTCGTTTACAAAGATTTTGAAGTTTCTAAAAATAAGAAAATGAAACTTTCATTTTTCACAGCACTTGCAAACGCACCTTATGAATTGTTAATACCATACGGTCAGTTTGGAACGATGATTTTCAAAAGTATGATTTAATGTTAAGGAGGTTTGGTTATGAAATACACATACATATATGTTATACTCGGCATTTGTGCCGTTGCAGTAAGCATAGGAAAAGCTTTAGCAGTAAATTTCGGTATTTCAAAATACCTTTCTAAAAAATCTTACAACGGTAAATTCAAGGTCATAAAAACAGCTTCTATTTCATTCGGAGTCGGATACATATTATTGGCTTTAGCTTCTTTATTTATTGTGACGATGGTGATGGATGCAATTTACTCACACATACGATTTGACGAGTTATTGCAGGACTTCTTATCTATATTTTACATGGCTATTATCGGAGCAAATTATGAATTTTTGGATAGTCCATACGGTCTTGGTTTGATATATGTTTTTCCGTTTATTTTCGTTATTATCGTAAGCATAGTGGTATTGATTTTTGTGAACTACACATTTGTTTATCGCAAATTTGGAATACCAAACAATAAAAAATGGAAACTCTCATTTTTCACCGCACTTGCAAACGCACCGTATGAATTGTTAATCCCTTACGGTCAGTTTGGAACGATGATTTTCAAAAATATGATTTAATGTTAAGGAGAGATGATTTATGCTTAACTCGGCAACTCTTACCGCTATTTTAGTAAACATTCTTGCGGCTTTATTTTTTACTTGTATCACAATCTGCATTGCTACACATTTTGCCAAGAAAATAGCTAATGAAGCAGATAAAAAACTTATAAACAACAAATGCTACGGAATAATAGCTGTTATTTTTACAATTATAAACTTTATTGCGTCATTCACCGCAATAGCTGTTGCATATGTTGCAGACTCGACTGATTACTACCACATCTCAATCCCAAAATTTTCTTATTTATCTTTAATATTGGTGGCAGGCATAATTGAATTTCTTGTTGTCAAAGCAATAGTATTCAAGAAAATTTCCTGTTCAAAAAAAGAAAGAGCCAAACAGGCTGCAATTTTTGCAGCAATATGTACTCCATACTATATTATTGCCGCCAACTTACCGATAATTATGTATATGGTCGCAGTAGCTCTCTACCCCTGCTGATTTTAACGAAGTGATATTATGAATGAAAACTCAAATCCCGAAATCTTAACCACCATAATTATTTTATCGGTACTTCTTGCCATACTTTCTGTTACAACGGCATTTTGCCATACAGAAAGAAGTGCGGGTTACAAAAACAAAGTAAACATCGGCAAAAAGAATCAAATAATAATTTACCCGATATTTTTTGTTTTGCATATGACAGCAATACTGCTTTTTAATCTTCCGTTTCCTGACTTAACTTGCTATCTTTCATTCAGCATAGGAAGTATTGTTTTTATATTTTTGATTCAAGCTGTTATTGCTTATTTTACAATGTTTAAAAAGTTTGAATGCGATACGGGTACAAAGGTCGGAAAATCAATTGTTTTTTCGCTGATTTCAACACCATTCTACAGTATCCTTTTTGGTGTGGCCTTTGCATTCTTTTTCCCGTACAGTGTCGGCATTCCTATTCTTATGATAATAGGCTTATTCATTTACTGCATTACAAGTTATAGGTGATATTATGAAAAACATAAAAAAACGGTGAGCAGATGCCCACCGTTTTTGTTACTACTCAATACTTGTCAGTTTTCTTTGCATTGCAGGATTTACAAAGCATCTGACAGTTATCGAGAATTGTGCGACCGCCTTTACTCCAAGGTTTAATATGATCGCCTTCCATTTCATCATACTCAAAATGTTCACCACAAATATTGCACAATCCTTGTTGTCTCTCATAAACCGCCATCTTATCTCTGTTGTCAAATGCTCTTAAATTAAGCAATCTGTCGGCAAATGGATCTTTGTCTTTGCAAAGAAGATATTCATAAATTCCTTTTTGTTTTTGCACTTCATCATCTTGATGAAGTTTTTCTACCTCTGTTTTCATAGCTGAAGAGTTATAAGTATTGTTATGATATTTATTATAAAGGAAACACCAATCCAATCCCTTCATATCTTTGTAATACTTAGGAAATATTTTTTGTACCCAATTGATAACATCCTGAAAATACTGCCATAATTCATCTGCGTCATCATCTGACTTATGTATCGACATATACTCTGTAATATTATCTATACCTTGAAAACCGCAAATACCCATTAAAGCTTTTTCAAGAAGTTCCTGTCTGTTTGGGTCTGCTTTAATATATTTATCAGATAACCCTTTTGCGACACAATTTCGTTTAGAAAAATATCGCTTAGCATCAGTAAGCCATTTACCTGTATATACTGAATTACGAAGTTCCTGATCAGTCAATTTTTCGCCTGCAATATTTACAACCTTAAACCAATCTAATTTTTCTGATTCACTACCCTCGCATACATAAACCATGAACTCATAATTCATTATATCATCATATTTATCATCGGGTAATGAGTCACAATAATATTTTCCGCCGTCAACAGAAATAGAGTATTTATGATCTAAATACTGCATTACAGAAAGAGTTCTTTGCTGTCCGTCAAGAACCTCATATCGATCATCACCAACTTTTACCCAATACATAACATTGAGAGGAAATCCTTTCAGTATCGTATGAATAACAGATTCAGCCTGTTCTGAACTATATACAAATTCTCTTTGATAAGCCGGTCGAATTGCAAGCCTACCGTCATATGCAAAAACACCGTTATCACCGTTATCTGCATAACCGTCAAATATATCTTTTACTTTAATCGACTTAGGTTCAATTTTCATCTTTTTTCCTCCTTTTAATTAAAATACGATTATAAATTTTCTCACCATCTATCACCGTATAGCAAGGAAAATCGCCAATATATCTCGCACTATTTGCTAATCCTACTATTTTAAATTGTTTTGGATTATATTTACTCAAAAATGTAATTGGAACACCCATAATGCCGCTACATTCTTCGCTTAATGAGTATTCTTGCGTAAGTTTCCTTTCCGTTGACTGTAAATCTATGTCCGAATCGTGGATTGTCTGCAACATATCTGTCAAGTCCGATGATAATGAACTGGTTTGGATTGTACTTGTCAAGGAATGTGATCGGCACTCCCATGACTCCGTTACATCTTTCTCCTGATGACAATTCTTGCATATGTAATTCGTCTGTCTGTCTGTCTGTCTGTCTGTCTGTCTGTCTGTCTGTCTGTCTGTCTGTCTGTCTGTCTGTCTGTCTGTCTGTCTGTCTGTCTGTCTGTCTGTCTGTCTGTCAAGATTGTCCCTGTTTTAGCTGTTTGTGTCAAGTCTTTTTCTGCGTTTTTTGCATAAATTTGTGTTGTAATTACAGCATCCTTGTCTTTGATTAATCCATGAGCTTTTATTGGAGTATCAGGGTTTGTTATTATATCATTTGCGTTAATAATTTCAAATTGATTCGGATTATGTTTATCAACATATGTAATTGGTACTGCCATACATTCAAAGTAGTCTTTTGGTATATTTGCTACTTTATTAACATTTATAGCATCGTAATTATCATATTTTGGATAATCCTCCTCATTTCCATAATAATTTTTGTACAAAACCAAATCCTCATGCCTTTTTTGATGATCTAAATTTGTATACCAACAAATAGTTCCAAAGCTACGCCATTTTTGACCATTTTCATCTTCCCAATATCTCGTGTTCCTTGGCTTGTAATAATCAGGAACTCTAAATGCCATATCCCCATATTTACAACCAAGCCATATTTTATTTTCTTGTATTAAAGGGAAAATTTCTTTATAGGTAATATTGTTTTGATTTCCTATAATTAAAAACTTTTTATCATACTTCATCAGCAACGCAACATACTCTCGAAATAAACTAAAAGGTGGATTAGTAACAACAATATCAGCTTGTTTCATATATTCAATACACTCATCAGAACGGAAATCGCCGTCACCTTTTAACCTTTTTACACCACTTTTTTTAGATTTTAATAAACTATCAATATCGCTGTCCGAAATACCTCTGCCGTTTGCCATCGGAATTTCCGAAATATCCATTACATAACCATTACCTCTTTTTATAGGTTCTTCATCCCACCCAACCAAAGTAAGTTGTTGTCCGACTATGGGAGATGTGCTATACGAAGTACAGATTAATCTCTTTAATTTCAAATAATTAAAATTTCTCAAAAAGAATTTGCAGAAATTACTCTCAAACGGATCATCACAATTGCATAATACTGTTTTATCCGCAAAATGTTTTGTATAGTTATTTAATTCACTTTGAATATCTTTATACTGTGTATAAAACTCATCCTGTTTTGCAACACTTGCAGCATTTAAGCTTGAATTCTTTGCCATGTCTTTCCCTCTATCCGTTATATAAATTTCACAACACTATAGGGTTACTATAACACACTTTTTTCGTTATATCAACAAATTTAGTGAATTTATTTCACTAAATTATACTATTTCGCCAATGATTGTGAAATATTTTAACGTTTGTATCAAAACAATGGCATAAAAAAACGGTGAGCAATGCCCACCGTTTTTGTGTTTAGCTTTTTAAATTTGAAATTAGTCTGAAGATAATCAAGCTTTTAAAATTAAAATATTTAACCTCAGTTACGAGAAATTAAACTAAAACAATAAAAATTCAATTAATTATTCAGCTGCTTTTCTTTTTGCAAAACATTCGCTGCAATAGTAGCTTTTGCCTTCAACAGGCTTGAAAGGAATCTTTGCAATTCCGCCGCATTCAGCGCAAACGGTTTCAAAGAATTCTCTCTCTGTCTTGGCAGCATTTTTACGAGCCTGTCTGCAAGCCTTGCAACGCTGCGGTTCGTTTGTGAAACCCTTTTCAGCGTAAAATTCCTGCTCTCCTGCAGTAAAAACAAATTCGTTTCCGCATTCTTTGCAGACAAGTGTCTTATCTTCGTACATTGGTATTTACCTCTCTTTTTCTACCTCTCGGAGGTTAGTTTGTTGCCCCGTGCGGAGTTGCACCGCAATACTGTTAAGGACAAATATTAATTTTCGGTTCACCGCTCAGCCGACATTCAGACCGCCGTGAACCTTTTTTCTTGCTCTTTGCAAGGCATTGTCAACCGCCTTTTCGGTTACGGAAAGCTTTTCTGCAATTTCCTTATAACTCAAGCCGTTGCCATAGAGCATAAGAACATCGTATTCGGACTTTGACAGCACACTTTGAAGTCGCAACAGCAACTGGTCAAGCTGTTCTCTGCACATCAAAAGTTCTTCGGGAGTTTTGGCGGAATCTTCAATTGACTCGCCCACATCGTCCATCGGAACAATGCTTGATGAGGGAATGGCTTTTTTCTGTTCTCCCCGTCTGATTATAGAAATAAATCTTCTCTCAACAACAACCGACATATAGCTTTTAAAGTTTGCACCGCCGTTTTGATCAAAGGCTTTGCAGGAACAAAGCAGTCCCACAAGTCCTTCCTGAACAAAGTCATTGTGTTCATAGCCCTCTGCCGAAAACTTTCGTGCAATTATGCTGATTGTGTCAAGATATCTTACGACAAGCTCATCAAAAGCACGGTCATCACCAAGACTCACAAAATTTGCAAGCTGTGCGTCGGATAAAGTACCGTAGGATTTTTGCAATTCGGTCATAACCTGCCCCTAATACTTATTCTTATACGCTTAATAGTATAACAAAAACGCACAAATGTCAACAACCCGAAAGCAATTTCTGTAATATTGCATTATGATATGGAAATTATTTGTGCAAAATAGCTGAAATAAAGTCGGAATTACATACATTATGAAACTTGTTAAGAGAAGCAGAAAATGTTATACTTTATATTATTAATTTATTACGATTTTTATTTATCGGTTCGGGGGAATTTTTATGGTTGTTACCTGCAACAGTTTTGGAGTGAGCGGTATGGACGGCTACAAGGTTGAGCTTGAGGCGTCAATGTACAACGGCACACGGGAATTTGATATGGTCGGTCTGCCCGACACCGCCGTGCGTGAGAGCAAGGACAGGGTTCTCAGTGCATTAAAGAACTGCGGATTCAGATATCCTGCCGCACATATGACCGTGAACCTTGCCCCTGCCGATATCAAAAAAGAAGGGCCTATTTACGATTTGCCGATTGCGGTTGCAATTCTTATACTGCTCAATCAGATTAAGAGCAACATCTCCGACTGCGCATTCATCGGCGAGCTTTCGCTTTCGGGAGAAGTCAGAGGAATCAACGGAGTTCTGCCCATGGTAATCAAGGCGAAGGAATGCGGTATAAAGAAAATTTATGTTCCGAAAGCCAACGCAAGCGAGGGCGCTGTTGTTGACGGAATTGAAGTGTATGGTATTGACAACATTCTTCAACTGAAAGATTATCTCAATCACATTCTCGAACCTGCACCCGCAAAGCCGAATACACATTCTCCCACGGAAGAACGGGACTACATTCCGGATTTTTCCCAGGTAAAAGGTCAGCTTGAGGTGAAGCGTGCGCTTGAAATTGCCGCTGCCGGCGGTCATAATATTCTGCTCATAGGCCCTCCGGGTTCGGGCAAAAGTATGCTTGCAAAACGAGTTCCGTCAATTCTGCCCGATATGAGCTTTGACGAAATGATTGAAACGACAAAAATCCACTCAATTGCAGGAACGCTAAAGCATGACGGACTTATCACAACACGGCCGTTCCGTTCGCCTCACCACACGGTAACACCCGTAGGACTCGGTGGAGGAGGTACGGGAACTATCAGACCGGGTGAGGTTTCACTTGCAAACAACGGTGTGCTGTTCCTTGACGAGCTGCCCGAATTTTCAAGAACGGCGCTTGAGGTACTCCGTCAGCCGATTGAGGACAGCTCGATCACAATTTCAAGAGCAGGTCAGAAATGCACCTATCCGTGTTCGATTATGGTGGTTGCCGCAATGAACCCATGTCCGTGCGGATATTACGGTGATCCGACAAGAAAATGCACTTGTTCGGAACAGAAGATAAAACGCTACCTCAACCGCATTTCGGGTCCGCTTCTCGACCGTTTTGATATTCATGTTGAAGTGCCTGCCGTGAAATTTGAAGAACTGCGTGACACTTCATCTGCCGAATGTTCAGCCGACATCAAAAAGAGAGCCGACAGAGCAAGAGAAATTCAGCGTGAAAGATTTAAGGGCAGTAAAACAACCTGCAACGCAAAAATTAACGCAGAGCAGTTTGAAAAGGTCTGCATAATTGATAAAGAGGCTGAAAAGACGCTCAAGGACGCTTTTGAAAGTCTTGGACTTACCGCAAGAGCGTATGACAGGGTTTTGAAAGTTGCAAGAACGATTGCCGATTTGGACGAATCGGAAATAATCCGCTCCGAGCATGTTCTTGAAGCGGTTCAATACCGCAGTCTTGACCGCAAATATTGGGCAAAATAAAACTTATACCTTACAGAAAAATTAAAAATATCACTTTTAAAAAGTACGGCTTTATGCTATACTACTATAGTGTGACATCAAAGCGATGTTGCAGTTTCATGACACAGGAGGTTTTTTATAATGGAAATTACAAAGAATTCAATAATCGGTGATGTTCTTGATCAGTACCCCGACACAGCAGAGCTTTTCTTCAGCATCGGTATGCACTGCCTTGGCTGTCCTGCATCACGAGGCGAAACGATTGAAGAGGCTTGTATGGTACACGGTGCAGATGCAGACGCACTCGTTGCAGACCTTAACAAAGCAATCGCATAATGAACGGCGCATCTGATTTTTCGCTTGATAACCGTCTTGCGCTTTGTGCGGACTTTGTGCGTGACGGAGCAAAGGTTGCCGATATCGGCACAGACCATGCCTATCTTCCGGTGTGGCTGTGCCGTATTGGCAGATGCAACACAGCGATTGCCGCAGACATCAACCCCCTGCCCCTTGAACGGGGAATTGAAACAATTAACAACAGCGGTCTTAACAATCGAATTGAAGCAAGACTTTCAAACGGTCTTGAAAAAATTTCGGGCGATGAGGCTGACGACATAGTAATTGCAGGAATGGGCGGAGAACTCATTTCGCAGATTATCGAAAACTGGGAGTTTTCAAAGGACAGGTCAAAGCACTTTATTCTTCAGCCTATGACCAAAAGTGAAGAGCTTATGCGTTGGCTGTTTGCAAACGGTTTCAGCGTTATCAATCGTGACTGCTGTACTGCCGCAAACAAGTGCTACACGGTAATTCTTGCCGAATACAGCGGTGAGGTTCGCACGGTATCCGAAAGCGACCTTTTTCTTTACGGGCTTGATCCGAAAAACAACTCCATGCACCGCAGATTTATTGAAGGCTGTGTGCGCAGACTTTTAAAACAGGCTAAGGGCAACCCTGTCTGTGCCGAAACCGCACGCATTCTTGAGGAGAGCTTTAAGTGAAAACCATAAACGATATACTTAATTTTTTTGAAGAATTTGCGCCCTGTGCAACTCAGATGAGTTTTGACAACGCAGGGCTTATTGTGGGCGACAAATACACAGCCGTAAGCCGTGTGCTTGTCGCTCTTGACATTACGGAAGATGTTGTGAATGAGGCGGAAAGTCTGGGATGTGAGCTGATTATCAGTCATCATCCCGTAATTTTTGCCCCTATAAAAAGGCTTTCGCCTTCTTCCGTTCCCTATCTGCTTGCACAAAAGGGCATTTCCGCCGTTTGTATGCACACCAACCTTGATCTCGGAGAAAAGTTCGGAGTAAACATCTGTCTTGCAGACGCACTCGGAGTCAAAAACCCCGTGCTGTCGGAACTTGGCGAGTGTATGTTCACGGGCGAGCTTGAAAGCGAAACCGATATTCAAGATTTTGCAAAGCTTGCAAAGAAAAATCTTGACTGCAAAGGGCTTCGCTACACCGACATTAAAGACAGGGTTAAAAAGGTTGCCGTATCGTCGGGTGCAGGCGGTTCAAATGTGTTTGATGCAGCTTTGGCGGGTGTTGATGTGCTTGTCACGGGAGAAATCAAGCACCATGAGATTATCGCCGCAAATTCACTCGGAATTGACATTATTGACGCAGGTCACTTCAAAAGTGAAGATATTGTAATTTTACCGCTTGTAAACAAGCTTTCAAAAGAATTTTCCGAGATTATTTTTACAAAATCGCAATCCTGTGACGATATGATTAAATTTATTTAACCTGTAAGCATCATTATCAAAATATTTGTTGCATAATTTGTTACAATTTGATATAATGATACGGTAAATTACTATATGTGGTAGTGCGCCGTCTGTACGCACCGCAAAATGAGGTATTATGAGAATCAGAAAAAAGAAATGGGCAGAACCGGAGCTTTCCGTTTGCAATTTTTATGTAAAGAATCCAGAAGAAAACGCCGGAAAATGGATGCAGGCTTTCAAAAAGGAACAGCCGTTGTATCTTGAAATCGGCTGCGGCAAGGGCGGTTTTGCGGGACAGCTTGCGCTTAAAAATCCCGACAAAAACATTATCGCACTTGACATCAAGGTTGATATGCTCGGCGTCGGCAGAAGAACAATTGTAAAGCTTTTTGAGGATGCCGGCAAAACGCAGGATGATATTACAAATCTTTTGCTTGTAAAATACAATGTTGAAATGCTTGACAAAATTATTACGGCTGACGATAAGATTGACAGACTTTTCATCAACTTCTGCAATCCGTGGCCGAGAGCAAAGCACAAAAAGCGCAGACTTACATACTACAAAAAGCTTGAAATGTACAAAACATTCTTGAAGCCTGACAGCGAAATCCGTTTCAAAACCGATGATGACGAGCTGTTTGACGAAAGTCTTGAATACTTTGAGCAGAGCGGATATGAAATTTTGTATCTCACCCGTGATTTGCACGCAAGCGATGTTACCGATAATATTGAAACAGAGCATGAAAAAATGTTCTCCGAAGAGGGCATAAAAATCAAGTATCTTATTGCAAGACAAAAGCCTTGACAGCCCCATAAATAAAGACGGGAGGGATTTTTGTGAAGATTAAAAAGCTGATTTCGGCTTTGGTTCTCGGTTCAATGCTTGTCGGTTTGAGCGGTTGCAACATCACGGATTTCAGCGCAGAAAATCTTCTTCGTCCTCCTAAGGCAGTCGGAGATGAGGCTGAAATTGAACAGCTTATTGCCAAAACGGCTGACAGCGGTTATACGCTGAAATATCCTAAAAACGGAAAATTCCGCAGTGCAATCATCATGACCGACCTTGACGGAAACGACAGCAACGAGGCTGTTGCATTTTTTCGCAACAGTGCCGAAACTTCTTCGGTTCATATGCTTGTCATGTACTCAAAAGACAATTCGTGGGAAATTGCGTCCGACAATATCTTTGAAACCACCGATATTGACAGCGTTGACTTTGCGGATTTAACCGGCAACGGAAAGGCTGAAATCATCGTTAATTCAACGACCTACACTCCGAATGTCGGCAAGCTTTCCTGCTACTCCTACTCGGAAGGCAAGACAAACGAAGTGGGTTCGGGACAAAGCTGTTCAAGCTTTGTTACGGGGGATTTTGACAATGACGGAACAAGCGAGATTATGTCGCTTGTTCTCTACACAACCGAAAACGAGGCTCTTGCGTCAATGCTTGATTACAATGAGGACAGCAAAAGCCTGTACGCCAAAGCAATGGCAAACATGGATCCGAATGTTGTAAAGTACAAGAACATTGCCGTTACAAAGCTTGATAACGATATTACGGGAATTGTCGTTGACGGAACTTCCGCAAATGAGGTTACGAACACACAGGTTATTTTTTACAGCCGTGACCTTGCAATTCTGCGTAATCCTCTTTTTAAAGAAAAAGCAAAAAATATAACCCGGCGTTCATCGCAGGTCATCTGCTCGGACATTGACAAGGACGGAAAGCTTGAAATTCCCGTTACGCTTGACCTGCCGAAACAGAGCGGTGACAGCAAAAATATTTATGCCGACAAAATCATTTGGAACAGCTTTGACTCACCCAAGGAGGCGCTTGTTGCAAAACAGGCGGTAATCATAAATTACGATTATATGTTTATGATGAACTATGCCGATAAGTGGAGTGAAAACAAGGTTACGGCAATTACCGACCTTGAAAGCGAAACCACCTCATTCTATGCATGGAACGGCACTAAGCTTGACACGGAGCTTTTTGAAATAAAGGTGTTCCCCGTCAGCGAATGGGAATCGGGCAAATCGGATGATTTTACGCTGATTACAAAAGACGATAAATATGCATACACATTTAATAATATAAATCCCGACACACAGATTTCGCTAAGTGATGACGAAATCAAGACAGGTTTTTCCACACTTGATCAGTCGGGAATCTGATCATAGCAACGGAGGTTTTGATATGAAAAAAATTCTTGTTTGTGAGGATGAAGCGGCAATTCGTGACTTTGTCGTTATCAATCTTACAAGGGCAGGCTACGATGTAGTTGAGGCAGACTGCGGCGAGGCGGCTTTGCAGAAATATGAAGAAAACAACGGCGATTTTGATGTTGCGATTCTTGATGTTATGATGCCGGGTATTGACGGTTTTCAGGTTTGTAAGGAACTGAGAAACCGCAACGGCGGAATCGGAATTATTATGCTTTCGGCAAAAACTCAGGAAATGGACAAGGTAACAGGACTTATGCTCGGTGCAGACGACTATGTTACAAAGCCTTTCTCACCGAGTGAGCTTCTTGCAAGAGTTGATTCACTCTACAGAAGAGTTGCGCTTGCACAGTCACATTCCGAAAACAACTTTAAAGAAGAGCTTAAATCGGGCGAGTTCACACTCAATCTTCGCAACCGTGCACTTATGAAGAGCGGAAAGATGATTGAACTCACACAGGTTGAATTCCAGATTATGGAGTACTTCTTCTCGAATCCGGGTGTTGCTCTTGACAGAATCGACATTCTCAACCATGTATGGGGAGACGCTTATGTCGGCGAGGATAAAATTGTCGATGTTAATATCCGCAGACTCAGAATGAAGGTTGAGGACGAACCTTCAAATCCTAAACATATCATCACGGTTTGGGGACTCGGCTACAAGTGGGATTCAGGCGAATAACTTTGCAGAACAGCCTGCATAAAATTTATACAATCTAAAGAGGAGGGCGGCAACAATTTTTAAGGGTATTTCAAAAAGATGGATGCTCAACACATTGAGTGTTATACTGACAATCATAATCCTTATTGTTGTCAGCCTTATTTTCATTGTTACATATATTTTTCAAAACAGCGTTGAACAGAACCTGAACACAACAAGCAGCGAACTTTCACTTGTCTTTTCGGGATTTCAGAGCGACAGTTCAACCTCGTTTACGGCGTCTGCCCGTGATTATGTTGAAAACTTTGACAAAAAAGAAGAAATGGAGGTTCTTGTAATCAATTCCTCCGGCAGAGTTGTCATGACTTCAACAGGATTCACCCCCGATGACAACGAGCAGATTCCCGATTTTAATGACGCACTCTCAAACGAAAACGGCTGTGCATATTGGAACGGCAAGCTTTCATCGAACGAAAGTGCAATGAGCCTGACAAGAATCATCACCAACGAAAACGGGACCTGCGTAGGTGCGGTAAGATACATTGTTTCCATGGAACAGGTCAACACGGCAATTGTGCTTGTTTCTGCGGCAGTTATTGCGTGCGGTCTTGTTATCATCGCCCTTGTAATATTGTCGGGACTTATGTTTATCCGTTCAATCGTTACCCCGATAAGAAAACTTTCGGAGATTTCAAGCAAGATTGCCCACGGCGATTTTTCACAGGCAAAAAAGATTGAATACAAATACGATGATGAAATCGGCGACCTCTGCGATGCAATAAGCGATATGGCTCTTGATTTGCAGACAGCCGATCAGATGAAAAACGATTTTATTTCACGAGTATCACACGAGTTGCGTACTCCGCTTACGGCGATTAAGGGCTGGGCTGAAACAATGCAGCTTTCCGAAAGAGGAAAGCTTGACCGCAAAACCTTTGACCGTGGTATGGGAGTTATTATCAGCGAAAGCTCACGCCTTACAAGCATTGTAGAAGAGCTTCTTGACTTCAGCCGTATTCAGAGCGGAAGAATGAAGCTCATCAAGGAAAAGCTTGACATTCTTGCCGAATTTGACGATGCGGTTTACTTCTTAAAGGAAAGAGCCGTTACAGAGGGCAAGCATCTTCTTTATGATGAACCAGAGGTTGTTTATCCTGCCGTTTACGGCGATAAAAACAGGCTCAAGCAGGTTTTCCTCAATGTGCTTGACAATGCGTTGAAATACACACCAAAGGGCGGTGTTGTTGCCGCTCAGGTAATCTACAGCAAAGACGAACCCGATATTATCAAGATTGTAATAACCGACACGGGTTGCGGAATTTCTGCCGAGGATCTTCCAAAGGTTAAGGAAAAATTCTACAAAGCAAACCAGACTGTCGGCGGTTCGGGAATCGGACTTGCGGTTGCCGATGAGATTATGAACCTCCACAACGGTTCACTTGATATCGAAAGCGGAGAGGGTGTCGGCACAACCGTAACGCTCACCTTCCCTGTATATAAAGAGGGCAGTGAAAACTCACTTCCCGAAAACATTAAGCTTTAATCTTATTTCTCTGTGCAGCCTAATACAGAAAGGAACAGCTAATGGCTAAAAATACTACTAAAAAAATCACCTCAATCGGCGGCAGCGCCCTGATTGAAGGAATTATGATGAGAGGTCCGAAACGCACAACCGTGTGTGTTCGTACCGCACCCGACAAGATTTACAGCGAGGATATAAGCATAAACACAATTCCCTCAAAATGTAAGCTTTTCAAGCTTCCGTTTTTAAGAGGAATCGCAGGTCTTATTGACTCAATGCGACTTTCCTACAAAGCGCTTATGCTCTCTGCCGATAAGGCAATTGAATCAACCGAAATTGAAGAAGAACCGTCAAAGTTTGAAAAATGGCTTGATGATAAATTCGGCGACAAGCTTGTTAAGGTTATGATGGTAATTGCATCAATCCTCGGTGTTGCGCTTGCCGTGGGACTTTTCTTCTTTGTCCCCTCTTTCCTGTTTGACCTCAGTGCAAATGTTGTGCCGGCTTTCAAGGGTGACGGCGGAAACGCTGTTTTCTGGAAGTCTGTTTTTGAGGGTGTTCTCAAGATTATTCTTTTCTTACTTTATATTATAGTATGTTCGCAAATGACAGAAATGAAAAGGGTGTTTATGTACCACGGTGCCGAGCACAAGACAATTTTCTGCTACGAAAACGAAGAAGAACTCACAGTTGAAAATGTTAAAAAGCAGAGCCGTTTTCACCCGAGATGCGGAACGAGCTTTATGGTTCTTATGCTGATTGTCGGCATTCTTGTCGGTCTTTTCGTTCCTGTTGCACCCTTCGGAATCGGATTTTTAAGACCTGTATTCAAGATTCTTCTTCTCCCCGTTTCATGCGGAATCGGTTACGAGCTTATCAAAATCTGCGGTAAGCATGACAATGCCGCAACAAGAATCATTGCCGCTCCCGGACTTTGGGCACAGAGAATCACAACAAAAGAGCCTGATGACACTATGATTGAAGTTGCAATTGAGGCTATCAAGGCTGTTATCCCCGAGGACGGCTCGGACATTGTAAGCAAGTAATGACTGTAAACGAAATTTATCAAAGCGGACTTAAACTGCTTGAAAATAATAATATTGAAAATTCAAAATTTGAGGCGCAAAGTCTTTTACAAAAGGCTTTTTCGCTTGACAGAGTCGGCTTTATCATGCACAAAACTGATAAAGCCGATGAAAACTGTTCACATAACTTTTTAAAATTTATAGAAAAACGAATTTCAGGCGAGCCGTTGCAGTATATTCTCGGCGAATGGAGCTTTATGGGATTCGATTTTAAGGTGGGCAGAGGCGTGCTCATTCCCCGTGATGACACGGAAGTGGTTGTCAATCTCTGCATTGATTTTCTCGAAAACAGAACCGACAAAAAAACGGTTGACCTCTGTTCGGGCAGCGGTGCAATTGCCGTTGCACTTGATAAAATTTCGGGTGCAAAAGTTACGGCAGTTGAAATTGACGAAACCGCATTTTCATATCTTGAAACAAATGTAAAGGAAAACAATTCGTCAGTAAAATCTGTTATGGCTGACGCTCTCAAAATCTGCGATACATTCGCAGACGGTGAGCTTGACCTCATTGTTTCAAATCCGCCTTATATAAAATCAGCCGACATCGAAACACTTCAAAAAGAAGTTCGGCTTGAACCGAGACTTGCACTTGACGGCGGCGAGGACGGTTACAATTTTTACCGTGAAATAGTGAGCCGTTGGAGCCGTAAACTCAAAAAAGGCGGTGCGCTTGCATTTGAACTCGGAGAAAATCAGGCTGACGCAGTAAAGGCACTTATGACTGACAAAGGCTTTTCGGATTTTAAAATTTCGCTTGACTTTGGCGGTGTGCAGAGGGCGATTATTGGGACTTTGCTCTGATTTTAGAAATTTTGTTCGATAAAATTACCGCCAAATTATTGCATTTTCCACTCACATATTTTATAATCTTAGTGTGAACATAACCGCCGATGAAGTGACGGTTATGTTACAGACCGAAAAACATCAGCTCCCTTTGCGGAGTACGGAGGTATATAAAATGGCAGTAGATAAAAACAAAGCGCTTGAAACTGCGCTCACACAAATTGAAAAACAGTTCGGCAAGGGTGCTGTAATGCGTCTTGGCGAAAATAAACATATGAACATTGAACACATCTCAACAGGTTCGCTTTCGCTTGATATTGCACTCGGAATCGGCGGACTTCCCCGCGGAAGAATTGTTGAAATTTACGGACCTGAATCTTCGGGTAAAACAACACTTTCTCTCCACTGCATTGCAGAGGGACAGAAAAACGGCGGCAATGTTGCATTTATTGATGTTGAGCATGCACTCGATCCGACATATGCGGCAGCTCTCGGTGTTGATGTTGATTCACTCCTCGTTTCACAACCCGACACGGGTGAAGACGCTCTTGAAATTGCAGAGGCGCTTATCCGAAGCGGTGCGATTGATGTTATCGTAATCGACTCTGTTGCGGCTCTTGTTCCGAAGGCTGAAATTGAGGGTGAAATGGGTGACAGCCATGTAGGTCTGCACGCAAGACTTATGTCACAGGCACTGCGTAAACTCGCAGGTGCAATTTCAAAGTCAAACTGCGTTGCAATCTTCATCAACCAGTTGCGTGAAAAAGTCGGTGTTGTTTACGGCAACCCCGAAGTAACAACCGGCGGTCGTGCGCTCAAGTTCTACAGCTCCGTTCGTATTGATATAAGAAGAGTTGAAACCCTTAAATCAGGCGGTGAAATGGTCGGTTCACACACAAGAGCAAAGGTTGTAAAAAACAAAATTGCTCCTCCGTTCCGTGAAGCTGAATTTGATATTATGTACGGTGAAGGCATTTCCCGTGAGGGCGAACTTCTTGACCTTGCCGTAAAGGCTGAGGTTGTTCAAAAAGCAGGAGCATGGTTCAGCTATGACGGCAGACGACTCGGACAGGGACGCGACAAGGTCAAGGAACTTCTCAAAACCGACAAGGAGCTTGCTGCTGAAATTGAGAAAAAACTTTGGGAAAATATTGACAAGCTTTATGAACGCAAAAAGCCTGCTCCAAAGGTAAAAATTACCGAAGTTCCGTCTGCAAACCAAGAAATCAAGCCTGATTCTGCGGATAAGACAGAGAAAAAGAGCGGTGCAAAAATTGATGTTCTGGTTGACGACTGATGCTTATAACCGCAGTTGAACCACGAAGAAAGGCGATGTGTGCGCTCTATATTGACGGCGAATATGTTATGAATCTTGACGCACGCACAGTTATTGAAAACCGATTTGATGTCGGCAGAGAGATTGATGACGAGGAGCTGCACGAGATTATCAGGCTAAGCAATGAGCGCCGTGCAAAGGAAAAGGCTTTGTGGCTTATTTCCTATCGTGACCACTCAAAAAAAGAACTCACCGACAAAATCAAACACACCTGTGACGAGGAATCGGCGGAAAAGGCTGTTGAGCGAATGGAAGAACTCGGTCTTATAAATGACGAAAACTTTGCAAGACGGTATGCCGAACAGCTTTTGTTTTCAAAACATAATGCTCCGAGAGGTGCGGTAAGACAGCTTGTTCAAAAGGGAATTGACCGTGAACTTGCAGAAGAGATTATCGAAGAAATCGACTTTGATCCGTGTGACGGAATAAGGGCGGTTATCGACAGAAAATATAAAAACATAAATGATGAAAAAATAAGGCGAAGAGCCGTTGCCGCTCTGCAAAGGCTCGGATACGGATGGGATGACATTAAGACCGTCCTCAGAGAATACACAGAGGAAGACTGATTATGAATTATAAAGTAGGCATTGTATCACTCGGTTGTGCAAAAAATCAGGTTGACGCCGAGATGCTTTTGTACACACTCAAGAACAGAGGATTTATTATTGTGAACGATCCGGCAGATGCGGACGCAGTAATTGTAAACACCTGCGGATTTATCGAAAGTGCAAAGCAGGAAAGCATTAACGAAATTATCGAACTCGGCAAGCTCAAGGACGATGGCAAAATCAAGGCAATCATCGTAACAGGCTGTCTTGCTCAAAGATATAAGTCGGAAATTTCCGAACAGCTTTACGAGGTTGACTCGGTTATCGGAATCGGTGCTAACGAAACTATCGCAGACATCGTTTTGGAAACACTTGACGGACAGAAGTGCGAAAGCTTTCCCGACAAGGTTTGTCTGCCGCTTGAAGGCGGAAGAATTCTTTCAACTCCCCCCTACACCGCTTATCTCAAAATTGCCGAGGGTTGTGACAACCGTTGTTCCTACTGTGCAATCCCGATGATTCGAGGAAGATTCCGCAGCAGAGATATTGAAGATGTTGTAAAAGAGGCGGAAGGTCTTGCTGAGCGTGGAGTCAAGGAACTCAATGTCATTGCTCAGGACACAACCCGTTTCGGTGAGGATAAATACGGCAAACCGATGCTTGCAGAGCTTCTCAGAAGACTTTGTAGGATTGACGGCTTTAAATGGATAAGGGTTCTCTACTGCTATCCCGACAGAATTACAGACGAGCTTATAGACACAATTGCAAGTGAAGATAAGATTGTAAAATATATGGATATTCCACTCCAGCATTGTAACAAGGATATTCTCCGCAGAATGAATCGTCACGGCGACAGAGAAAGCCTCACTGCACTCATGAACAAGATTAAGGATAAAATTCCGAATGTAATCTTCCGCTCAACCTTTATTACAGGTTTCCCCGGTGAAACCGAGGAGCAGTTCAATGAGCTTGCAGAGTTTGCCGCCGATATGAAGTTTCAGCGACTCGGCTGTTTTGCCTACTCTCCCGAGGAGGATACAAAGGCAGCTGAAATGCCCGACCAAATTGACGAAGAAATCAAGCAGAAGCGTGCCGATATTATTATGGAGCATCAACAGCAGGTTATGGCTGAATACTGTGAAAGCCTTGTTGGCAAAGAGATTGAAGTTCTTGTTGAAGGCTTTGACAAGCTTGCCGAATGTTTCTTCGGCAGAAGCTATGCCGACGCCCCCGAGGTTGACGGCTGTGTATTCTTCACCTGTGACGGTGAAAAGCCAAAGGCAGGAGATTTTGTCAAGGTGCGTGTAACCGATTACACAGGCTGCGATCCTGTAGGCGAATTTGTCGGCAAAATCGACTAAGTGGCTAAAAGACTCAGCAATTTCATAATATTTAACTTTGAAAGGCACATAAAATGAACTTACCAAATAAACTGACAGTAGGACGAATAATTCTTGTTCCGTTCTTTGTGGCGGCATTGCTTGCAAACTTTCCGCTCAACAATGCCGTTGCCCTGATTATTTTTATTGCGGCGTCACTCACGGATATGTTTGACGGAAAAATTGCAAGAAAAAACGGTCTTGTTACAGACTTCGGAAAATTTGCAGATCCGCTTGCAGACAAAATTCTTGTGCTTGCCGCATTGCTGTGCTTTGTACAGCTTGGAATATGTGACTGCGTTGCGGTCATAATCGTGCTTTTCCGTGAATTTTCCGTCACCTCAATACGGCTGATTGCCGCCTCAAAAGGCAAGGTCGTCGCCGCTAATATGTGGGGCAAAGCAAAGACGGTTTCACAGATGATTGCTATAATTGCAGTAATTGCAATGCAAATCGTGCTTGAACTGCCCGAAGTCGGACTTAATTTTATAAACACGGCAACATTTGAACCGATTTCCTTTGTGGTGGGAGAAATTCTCATCTGGATTTCGGTTGTATTCACAATCATTTCGGGCGTTGTATATATAATTCAAAACAGACAGTTTATTTCTCAGACCTGAGAACAGACTCTCACGGTCTTGACAGGAGGGTGATTGCGTGTTTAAAACCCTGAAAGCGGATATTGATGCGGTTATGGAGCGTGATCCTGCCGCAAGGAGCAGAGCAGAGGTGTTTTTTCTCTACTCGGGTTTCAAAGCGGTGCGTTCTCACCGAAAAGCCAACTGGTGTTTGCGACACAACCTCAAGTTTCTTGCAAGGTGGATTTCTCAACGCAGTCGTCACAAGACGGGAATTGAGATTCACCCGGGTGCAACAATCGGCAAGGGACTGTTTATAGATCACGGAATGGGTGTTGTCATAGGCGAAACTACAATAATAGGAGACAACTGCACCATTTATCAGAATGTTACTCTCGGAGGAACAGGCAAAGAAACGGGAAAAAGACACCCCACACTCGGCAACAATGTGCTTGTCGGCTCGGGTGCAAAGGTTCTCGGTCCGTTCAAGGTTGGTGACAACGCAAGAATTGCCGCAGGTGCGGTTGTTTTAAGCGAAGTTCCGCCGAATGCAACGGCTGTCGGCGTTCCGGCAAGAGTAGTAAAAGTCAACGGTGTTCGCAGTGAAACCCTTGACCAGATTCATGTATCGGATCCGGTTGCACTTGCATTGTGCAATCTTGAGCATAAAATTTTTGAACTTCAAAAACAGCTTGATGAGCTGAAAAAGGAAAATGTAAAAAGTGAGGAATAGCAAATGATTTTATATAATTCTCTCGGACAGACAAAGCAGGAATTTGTACCGCACACACCCGGCAAGGTTAATATGTACACCTGCGGTCCTACTGTTTATCACTATGCCCACATCGGCAATCTTCGCACCTATATTATGGAAGATGTTCTTGAAAAGTATCTTCGTTTTTCGGGTTATAATGTAAACCGTGTAATGAACATCACAGATGTAGGTCATCTTTCAAGCGATGCTGACACAGGCGAGGATAAGATGCTTTCAGGCGCAAAGCGTGAGCATAAAACTGTTATGGAGATTGCAAAGTTCTACACAGACGCATTTTTTGCCGACTGCGAAAAGCTTAACATCAAGCGTCCCGATGTTGTAGAGCCTGCAACAAACTGCATTGACGATTTTATTAATATGATTTCCGTTCTGCTTGAAAAGGGCTATGCCTACATTGCAGGCGGCAATGTTTACTTTGACACTTCAAAGCTCGACAACTACTATGTTTTCGGCAATATGAATGAGGATGACCTTGCTGTTGGTGTTCGTGACAGCGTTGAAGAGGACGAAAACAAGCGTAACAAGGCTGACTTTGTTCTCTGGTTCACAAAGTCAAAGTTTGATTCACAGGAGCTCAAGTGGGACAGTCCGTGGGGTGTAGGTTATCCGGGCTGGCACATCGAATGTTCATGCATCAGCTATAAGCATTGCGGTGAATATCTTGACATTCACTGCGGTGGCATAGACAATGCTTTCCCCCATCACACAAACGAAATTGCACAGAGCGAGGCTTTTCTCGGTCACAAGTGGTGTCCGTACTGGTTCCATGTACTTCACCTCAATGATGCAAGAGGCAAGATGAGCAAGTCAAAGGGCGGTTTCCTTACAGTTTCACTTCTTGAAGAAAAGGGCTACAATCCGCTTGTTTACAGAATGTTCTGCCTCCAGAGCCACTACCGCAAGCCGCTCACATTCTCATATGACAACCTCGACAACACAGCCACAGCCTACAACAAGCTTGTAAAGAGAATTTCCGCTCTTTCAAGGGACGGTGAGCCTGATATGGCAAAGGCTGAGGAGCTTACAAAGGGATTTAGCGAGGCGCTTGACAATGACCTCAACACTTCTCTTGCCCTCACCTGCGTTTATGATGTTCTCAAGGCTGACGCAGACGATGCAACAAAGCTTTATGTAATCGGCGAATTTGACAAGGTGCTTTCACTCGACCTTACAAAAGTTCCCGAAAGCAACAAAGCGGACGCTGACGATGACTTTGCCAAGGAAGTTGAAGAGCTTATTGCACAGCGTACAAAAGCTCGTGCCGAAAAGGACTGGGCAACAGCCGACGCTATCCGTGACAAGCTTAAAGAGATGAAAGTTGTTGTCAAGGACACAAAAGACGGCATTGAATGGCATGTTGAGGGTTAACTTGACTGCTATCGCCCAATGAACGCACCTAATTAAAACAAAATATGAATAAATAAAAATCCCCTTCATATAAATTTGGTATGGAGGGGATTTTATGCGTTTGTATATCATAACAAAACGAAATCTAATATCAATCGGATTCTGTCTTTTAATCGGAGTGCTTGCAGGGGCAATTGCAGTCACATCAACCGTTCGAGCCGTTCAGAGTGCGGCTGCTCAGCGTGAAATTCCCATTTACTATGTTGACACGGACAAAAAGCAGGTTGCCCTGTCGTTTGATGCGGCATGGGGCAATGAACAGACCGAGCATCTGCTTGAAATTCTCGACAAATACAAGGTGAAATCAACATTTTTCCTTGTGGGCGACTGGGTTAAGAATTATCCCGACAGCGTAAAGGATATTGCAAAGCACGGTCACGATGTGGGCAATCACAGCAACACCCATCCGCATATGACGCAGATGTCATCGTCCGATATGGTCGGTCAGATTCAGTCCTGCAACGAAAAAATCAAGGAGCTTACGGGCAAAACTCCCACCCTGTTCCGTGCCCCCTACGGCGATTACAACAATGATGTTGTAAAGTCGGTCAACGGCTGTAATATGTATTGCGTGCAATGGGATGTCGATTCGCTCGACTGGAAAGATCCGACTCCCGAGCAGATAAAGCAGAATATTATGAAAAAAATCAAGAACGGCAGTATTATATTGATGCATAACGGTGCAAAAAATACCCCCGAAGCATTGCCGACGGTAATCGAGGCAATCAAGTCCGAGGGCTACGAAATCGTTCCGATTTCGCAAATTCTGCTCAAAGGCGAATACTACACAGATGTTGACGGCAAAATGTGCAGTAAAACCGCCACACAACCGAGTTCGTGAGTAAGGCATATTTAACCGTAATAACTCAAAAATTTTATGTTTTAGTATGATGAAAGCAATGTGTAATCTGTAGGGCGAACCTTGTTCGCCCGCAAGTAATAGTGCAAACTATATGTTAAAACAAATTTTATAAATACCGAAGTTTTTTCAAATTACCGCCTTATTAAGTCGTTCACTTATTCACACGATGCCTTTTTACTGCGGATTCTATTCTTTTTGACAAGCAAAAGCCCAGTGCCGCACCTGCGACATTAAAAATAACATCATCAATGTCAAACATTCCCAAGGTTGTAAACAACTGTATGATTTCAACTGAAAGCACCATAATACAAATCAAAATAATGTAATACTTAAATTGCCTTGTTTTTTTCAATAGGTGCGGCAGGAAAAATCCCATTGGCATAAACAGCATGAGATTTCCTATGATGTTTTTGATGAATGACAATGTATATTCTGCGGTAATTATGGGAGTGGTGAAAAAATCATAAAAACTCCAAAAGGGTATCGGGATGATCATATTTGTTATCCACTCGATATATGTGCAGCCGATGTCCGATCCCATTCTGTAAAAAAACAAAATGTATGCAAGAGCGAGACAATATAAAGCAAATATTGTTTTTATAAATTTACTATCCATTTTACGAATCATTTTAATGATACCTCCTGTTAATGATATATTTTTGCACTACCATATGGCAGGTCGAGTTAGCTGAATGTTTAGCGGATTCGTAAGCAAGCTTTGCCACTACGCTTTCAAGGTTATCGTTTTCTAAAAAATAGTTATCCTCATCGTTTGCCCAATCATCAATTCTTAAATCAATACAATTTTCAGGAATTACAATTTCCCTCTTCTTTGCTGCATCTTTTGTAAGATTGACAATGCAACTGTTTTCATCCCACACGAAGTCGCCGATAACTGTATTTCCGACTTCAGCAGTACTTGAATCATCAGCCGATGAATCGTTCACGGACTCAACCTTGCTTGAAGATTTGTCGGTTGAAGATGAATTGTTACCGCCTGAACAACCCGTTGCAACCGCACCAAGCGCAACCGTCAAAGCCAAAAATGAAACTATAAATATTCTTTTCATTTTTACTCTTCTTATGTTTGCTTTATATAATCACTTAATACAGCAAGGCTATTATATTATTAAAACAAGATTTTGTCAATAAGTTAAAATCTTGTTTTCTAATACCAACAAAGAACAACTTTTTCGGTACAGAAATTATATTAATTTATGTCAAAATCAGAATTTATTATTAAACCGCTACATCATAAAATAAGGCTGACAGGTTATAAAAAATCTGTCAGCCTGTTTTTTTAATTATAACTTAGATTAAATCAATAATATGCCTTTTCAACATTTGATTTGTCGGCAAAATCAGCAAAATGCTCATCTGCGTATGAGCCCTTTTTAACATAGATTGTAAGTTTATCAGAATCGACACAAGCCAAGAAACTACTTTCTATTGAGGTAAGTGATTCCGGAAGATAGAGTGTTTCAAGTTTTGTCCATGCAAAAACAGAATCACCGACAGTTGTTACTGATTCGGGAAGTTTAATCTCCTTGATTCCTGAATACTGGAACGCAGATTCCTTGATTTCGGTTACCTTATCAGGAATTTCAATAGTTTCAAGCGACTCGCAATTGCTAAAACAGAATTCTGAAATTCTCTTTAGGTTTTTCGGAAGCTGAACCGTTTTCAGGCTTTTATCATGTACAAACAAACCGTCAGGAAGATTTTTGATGTTTTCAGACTCAAACACAACACTTTCAAGGTTATCGTTTTCTGAAAAATAGTTATCCTCGCCGCTTGCCCAATCATCAATTCTTAAATCAATACAATTTTTTGGAATTACGATTTCGCTCTTCTTTGCTGCTTCTTTTGAAAGATTGACAATGCAACTGTTTTCATCCCACACGAAGTCACCGTCAACTGCATCTCCGACTTCAGCAGTACTTGAATCATCAGCCGATGAATCGTTCACGGACTCAACCTTGCTTGAAGATTTGTCGGTTGAAGATGAATTGTTACCGCCCGAACAACCCGTTGCAACCGCACCAAGCGCAACCGTCAAAGCCAAAAGTGAAACTATAAATATTCTTTTCATTTTTTACTCTCCTCATGTTTGCTTTATATCATTGCTTAATACAGCAAAGTTATTATATTATTAAAACAAGATTTTGTCAATAAGTCAAAATCTTGTTCTCTAATATCAACAAAGAATAACTTTTTCGGTACAAAGATTATATTAATTTATATCAAAATCAAAATTTATTATTAAACCGCTACAGCATAAAATCAGGCTGACAGGTTATTAAAAATCTGTCAGCCTGAAATTATTTTATCAAGTTTTCGCTACGAATTAAAATCAATAAACAACAACACGGGTTCCTGAGGAAATGTTGTTATAGATTTTCTTAGCTGCGTTGTACGGTGTGTTTACACAGCCGTGTGAGCCGTGACCCTTGTACCTTGTTCCGCCGTATTCCCAGCTTGCTCGCCATGATGCGTCATGGATTCCGCAACCGTCAGATGTGAACGGGAGCCAGAAGGTTACATGGGAATTCAGCATAAGTGTTGCAGGAGATGCCTTGTAAATAATTGAATATGCACCCTTTGGCGTATCGTTTGTACCGTAGTTGCCTGTTACAACATCTGTTTCAACAACAAGCTTACCGTCCTTGTAGTACCACATATGCTGCTGATTGATGCTAATTTCAACATATGTGCCGCCGACTGAAACACCGTAGGCATTCTTGCTGATCTTTACACTCTTTGTCTGGAATGTGCCGAGGCACTTGTACTTTTTCGGGTTACTGCTCGGTCCCGAATACTTGTAAGCACGAATACGGAAGTAATAGGTCTTGCCGACTGTAAGCTTTTTGGTGTTGTAGAAAGTATTCTTTGTTTCACCAAGCTTTGTATATTTTCCGTTCTTTGAGGTTGAATAGAAAATCTCATATGCTGTCGGAGTGGTCATTGCCTTGCCCCATGTGAGATTTACTCTTGAAAGTCTTGTATCTGTCTTGAAATTAACGGCATTAAGACCTGCCACACATCTTATTGTTGACGGTGACGAATAGTAAGTGTTCTTTTTGATTGCACGGTAAGCCCTAATCTGATAGTAATACGCTCTGCCGTTCTTAACTCCCTTATCTCTGAAAGAAGTTGTGGAATTTGAAGTGATTGTCTTGTAAAGAACATACCTGCCCTTTGTGTCACCGCTCATACGGTAGATTTTGTAGCCTGTTGCCTGTGAGTTCTTTGACCACGAAAGTGTAATTGCAGCACCCGACTCCTTGAGTGAAACGCTTACGGCATTCGGGAGAGTAGCTGTTCTGTAGGTCTGACTCTTACCCTCATACTTTACACCGTCATGCTCAACATAGGCGGCAACCTTTACATCATACCATGTTGCTGTTCTAAGCTTTTTGACTGTACATGCATTTGACTTTACATATGTAAATCTTGAAAAATTCTTGTGTGCGTCATTGTTGCGGTAGTAGATTACATAGCCTGTTGCACCGCTTACTTTATCCCACTTGAACGAAAGCGAATTTGTTGTATATTGCGTTCTTTTGAGATTCTTGATTGCGCCCACATTCGGCTTAACCGGCTGAGTCGGAGAAACCGTAGGAGTTACGGGGGGCTCAGTTACCGGCTGTGAAGGCTCGGTTGCCTGAGTTGGTTCAACGCTCGTATCTGTTACATCAGATGCAACAGTTGCCTCTGTTGCAGGCTGAGAGTCTGTTTCTGCGGCAGAAACAGCTAATGTTCCGACAACAGAACAAGCTACGGTAACTACTGCGAGAATTACAGCCAAGGTGTGTTTGAATTTGAATGTCATATATTCCATCCCCAATCGTATTTGATAATTAGATTATATATGTTTTTTTGAAAAAAATAAAGAGTATTTAGTAAAAAATTTCAAAAATCTTCCACTAATTACTCTTACTTTATCTTGTCATTTTTATTAAGTCTTGAAAGGTGTTCGCATTCGGCAATCAGCTTACTCTGTTTAAGCCTTCTTTCGTCCTCAAGCACAGATTCACGAACCTGTTTTCGCAGTCTTTCAAATGGTGTATCACGGTTGCCTGTTATCTCTTTCGGGCTTAAAATTTTTGGTGCAAGATTTGATGCACCCGGTCTTGTGAGCATCTGAATGGTGATATGCTCATGCTGAATGAGAGCGAAAAGCTGACTGAGAGAGGTACATTCGTCAATTGCCTTGACGAGTTCTTCCGTCGTTTTGTGACGGTATCCATGCACCTTTGTTTCATTCAATTTCACTCACCGCCCTTTATCGCCTTTTGCGGAACATTGTTATCATTATATTTCCGAATAAATGCCTCCGCTGTTTGATGAAGGACACTTGTACCTTAGATTATACTTAATTTTCACAAGATTTTCAATATTTATTTTCGGTTTCTTTGTTTACATCAACACTTTTTTATGATATGCTGACTAACAGATACGCAAAATGTCCGTATAATCGACATTTTTCAGCGTTAAAAAATTTTTGTCAGGAGTAGAATAATGAAAAAAACTATTTGTGCCGTAACGGCTGCCATGCTTGCACTTACCTCGGTTTTGTGCGGTTGCTCAAGCAACGGTGAAAGCAGTTCGCAGTCGGGCAGTACAACCCCGGCAACTGTTGCCACAGACACAACCGTCAAGACAACAGGCGAGAAAATACATATAAACGACAGCACTCTCGGTGAAATCTGGATTACCGAGCTTGACGGTGTGCCGAAAAACACACTCAACAATGATAACTTCACCTCTGACGACACTTTCAAATACTACAGTGAAAACGGCAAGGCCGCTTCAATGGAGGGAATCGACATTTCCTCCTACAGCGGAAAGATTGACTGGGACAAGGTTAAAAAATCGGGTGTTGATTTTGTTATGGTTCGCATCGGCGGCAGAGGCTACGGTTCTGACGGAAAAATGTACTCGGACGATTCCGCCCTTTCATATATAAAGGGTGCTAAGGCAGCAGGACTTAAAGTCGGCGTGTATTTCTTCTCTCAGGCTGTCAATAACGATGAGGCAATTGAAGAGGCTGACTATATAAAGACACTTCTCGGTGATGAAACAATCGATTTTCCCGTTGCATATGACTGGGAAATCATCAAGGATGATGACGCAAGAACCGACAGCGTTTCCGCCGCTCAGGCAACAGCCTGTGCAAAGGCATTCTGCAACCGTGTAAAGGAGCTTGGCTACACACCGATTATCTATTCTCCGAGCAAGGAGCTTTACTTCAAATATGACCTCACACAGCTTGCAGATTTTGACATCTGGTACTGCGAATACGCAAATGTTCCGACATTCTATTATCAGTTTTCTATGTGGCAATACTCTTCGTCAGGCAAGGTTGACGGAATTGAGGGCGATGTTGATATGAACATCTGCTTCACAAACATAGCCGATTACGATTAAGAAAGGATAATATATATGAAAAAGATAGCAAGCTTTACAATCAACCACAACACACTTATGCCGGGTGTTTACATCTCAAGGATTGACGGAGATATTACAACATACGATATGCGTTTTGTAAAGCCAAACACACCGCCGTATCTTCCGAATCCCGTTATGCACACAATTGAACACCTTTTTGCAACATATGCCCGCAACAGCAAATTTGCCGACAATGTAATCTACTTTGGACCTATGGGATGCAGAACGGGTTTTTATTTTCTCGTTCGTGATATGTCAAATGAGGACGCATTACAGCTTATAAAAGACACAATAAAGCAGTGTGCGGAGCACAAAGGGGAAATCCCCGGAACAACTGCAATTGAGTGCGGAAACTACCTTGAACACGACCTTGATGGTGCTTTAAAAGAGTTAAATAAATATTACTCTTTGTTAAAAGATTACACAGTTGATAACTTACAGTATAATTAACATAGGGAATTATTGTTTGATTTACCCTGTTTTTGTAACCTTATCCCCTGTCTTATTATTAATTATGACATTTTTTAATTCTCATATTGCAATTTCGTAACTATTTGGTATAATAAAGGTATCGTGTTTGTTACAAAAATGTAACGGTTAATGAGATAGGAGAAATTATTTTGGAGACAAAGTTCATTGGTTTGGAAGGTTTCAATGAAATCGAGAGTCTTCCGACAAAGAAACGCAGAGTTTGCAGGCGTAAGCTTACAACAGCACAGAAAACTGTTCGCTTTGTAAAGAGAGCAACAACATTTTGTGCAAAATCAGTTGTAAGAATGTCAAAAAACACAGCCGCAAAACTCGCACAGGCAATTGAGAACAGGAAGGGTTCTTTAAAGTCTGTTACAATCAAGTCTGTTAATTCGCCAAAGAAAGCAAAAACACAGATATCAGCTATTGACAAAGCATTCAACGAATCAAGAAACGGCACAACAAAGAGTGCCGGAGAGATTGTATCTGAACTTTCGTTCAAAAGCGGAAAGCAGTATGCTCACCTTGCACCCTCGACAATCCGTTCGCAGAAGTTGCTCAGAAAAAAGGCTGTGCTTGCAGTAGTAGCCTGTTTCAGCGCAATCACACTTTCATGTGTAACGGTTGCAAGCGCACTTGATATGAAAGATAACAACAGCGCACAGACCCATGCACTTGTTGCAACAAGTGACGAGGCTGTTCCTCATACTGAAATTGACGGCGAATCGGCATCGGCAAACCTCAAGGCAATTTCACCGTCATGCGCAAGTCTTTATATTGACGGCAAGTTCATCGGTGCGACAGAAGAAATTGATCAGCTCAATGCAGACCTCAATCAGGTTCTTGTTGATTACCGCAGAGATTACGATGACGAAACAACAACCGAGTTTGCAAATTCGGTGGAGGTTGTAACAGGTAACGCAAGCGGTACAGACCTTATTACCGCAGACGAGGTTATGGCACTTGCAGACGGCAAGTTTTCAATCTCACTTTCAACAGACATTGTTTACACAAGAGATGTGGCTTATGACACAAAGGTAAAGTATGACGAGGACAAGTCTTCTTCATACAAAAAAGTTACCACAAAGGGCGTTAAGGGTGAAGAAGAAGTAACGGTAAGAACTACATTTGTTGACGGTGTTCAGACCGATGCAGTTCAGACTGACTCAAAAACTCTTAAAGAGGCAGTTGACGAAGTTGTCGTAAAAGGCAAGGCTGAGGATACTTCATCAAGCACAGGTTCATCTTCAACTTCATCAGACAGCAGTTCTTCATCAAGTTCAAATTCATCTTCAAGCTACACAACAGGTTCATCGGGTATGTTTGCATGGCCACTCCCCTACACACATACATTGACAAGTACCTTCGGCACACGCTGGGGCAGACTTCACGGCGGACTTGACATTTCAGCCGGCGGTGTTTACGGACAGCCTATTTATGCATCCGCAAGCGGTACCGTAACATTCTCGGGCGGTGACAACAGCGGCTACGGCAACTATGTTATCATCGACCACGGCAGTGGCTACACAACACTTTACGGTCATTGCAGTTCACTTGTTGCAGTAACAGGTCAGTATGTAAATCAGGGCGACCTCATCGGTTATGTCGGTTCAACAGGCAACTCAACAGGCCCTCACCTCCATTTTGAAATCCGCCTTAACGGTGAAAAAATGGACCCCCTCGGCTACACAAGCTGATTTAATTAAATATTGATTATTTAACCCCCCCGATTCGTTTGAATCGGGGGTTTGTTTATGATGAATATGATTTTATCTGAACATATACTGTGCGGTGTCGAGGACTGACTCCATTGTCTTAAAGGCTTTGTTTGCCTTTTTCTTGAGTTTTGGGTTGCTGTCTACCATATTTTTGCCGACAATACCCATGCAGACGCCTGCCGTCATTCCTATTGCAACGCCTTTCATCACATTCATCATTGGACTTGTATTCATAATCACACCTCCCCATCTTGCAAATTCATTGACAAAATGTGTGTTTTTTCATCTTTGTCACACGGCTTTGTCAAAAAAACTTGCATTATTATTGTTTACGATTTAAAATGTATTTAAACAGAAAAAGAATGGAATAATAAAAATTGGAGTGATAACTTTTGGCAACTCTCAACCTTGTGCTTGTTGAACCCGAAATTCCGCAGAACACGGGCAATGTGGCACGAACCTGTGCCGCAACGGGAACAAGACTTCATCTTGTCAAGCCTATGGGCTTTGAACCCGACGATAAAAAACTCAAAAGAGCGGGACTTGACTACTGGCACTTGCTTGACATCACATATTATGAGAACATTGACGATTTTTTTGAAAAAACAAAGGGCGGAAAATACTTTTTCTTTTCAACAAAAGGAACTCACCGCCACAGCGATGTTGAATATCCCGACAACTGCTATCTTCTTTTTGGCAAAGAAACAAAAGGCTTGCCCGAGGAGCTTTTAATGCAACATCCCGATGACACTTTAAGACTGCCTATGATTGACGAGGCAAGAAGTCTTAATCTTTCAAACTCGGTTGCAATTGCGGCTTATGAAGTTTTAAGGCAATGGGATTATCCTGCTTTGCAGAACAAGGGCGAGCTTCACAACCACAAGTGGAGCGACCTCAACAATATGACATAAGAACAAAAAGAATATTCATAAGCTTCCTTAAAATCAGTATTTGTAAAGGCAGTGCAAAAAATACCTTTGCAGGCGAAATTTTTAAAGTTTTCTATTGATAAAAAGGGGTTTTTGATATATAATAACAGTGAGTGTAAAAATACTAAATTTTTACAAATTTCTTCTTACACGAAAGGAATGTATATTATGCAGCTCAACAAAGTATCTGTTGATGACATCAATGTAAAAGGTAAAAAAGTACTTGTTCGTTGTGACTTCAATGTACCGCTCAAGGACGGCGTAATCACAAACGACAACAGAATTACAGCAGCTCTTCCTACAATCAAGAAGCTCATCGCTGACGGCGGCAAGGTTATCCTTTGCTCACATCTCGGCAAGCCGAAGAACGGTCCCGAAGAGAAGTTCTCACTCGCTCCCGTAGCAGTAAGACTTTCGGAACTCCTTGGTCAGGATGTTGTTTTCGCTAACGATGATGAGGTTGTAGGCGAAAATGCTAAAAAGGCTGTTGCAAAAATGAAAGACGGCGATGTTGTTCTTCTCCAGAACACTCGTTTCAGAAAAGAAGAAACAAAGAATCTTGAGCCGTTCTCATCAGAACTTGCTTCACTCGCTGATGTATTCGTAATGGATGCATTCGGTTCGGCTCACCGTGCACACTGCTCAACAGTAGGTGTTACAGACCACATCAAGGACACAGCAGTAGGTTACCTCATGCAGAAGGAAATTGACTACCTCGGCAATGCCGTTGAAACTCCTGTTCGTCCGTTCGTTGCAATCCTCGGCGGTGCTAAGGTTGCTGACAAGCTCAATGTTATTTCAAACCTCCTCGAAAAGTGCGACACACTCATCATCGGCGGCGGTATGGCTTACACATTCCTCAAGGCTCAGGGCAAGGAAGTCGGTCTTTCACTCGTTGACGATACAAAGATTGACTACTGTAAGGAAATGATGGCTAAGGCTGAAAAGCTCGGCAAGAAGCTCCTTCTCCCAATCGACACAACAATCGCTGCAGGCTTCCCTGATCCTATCGATGCTGAAATCGAAGTTAAGGTTGTTGATTCAGACAAGATTCCTGCTGACATGGAAGGTCTTGACATCGGCACAAAGACACAGGAACTCTTTGCTGACGCTGTAAAGAGCGCAAAGACTGTTGTTTGGAACGGTCCTATGGGCGTATTTGAGAACCCGACTCTTGCAAAGGGTACAATTGCTGTTGCTAAGGCTCTTGCCGACACAGACGCAACAACAATCATCGGCGGCGGCGACAGCGCAGCTGCTGTTATTCAGCTTGGTTTTGCTGACAAGATGAGCCACATCTCAACAGGCGGCGGCGCATCTCTTGAATACCTTGAGGGCAAGGTTCTTCCGGGTATCGCAGCAATCGCTGACAAATAATTTAATCAAATAAAAGGGCGGATTTTTCCGCCCTTACTGATTTAACCCTGTTACTTTATTATAATAAAAACATATTCTGAAAGGAAAATTATCATGGATAAGTCAAAGAGAAAGGCAATTATAGCCGGCAACTGGAAAATGAACAAAACTCCAAAGGAAGCTAAAGAGCTCCTCAACGCTATTACTCCCCTCGTAAAAGATGCAGGTTGCGAAGTAATCGCTTGTGTTCCTTATGTTGACCTTGCAACAGCACTTGAGGCTACAGAAGGCACAAATGTTAAAATCGGTGCAGAAAACTGTCACTGGGCTGAAAGCGGTGCTTTCACTGGCGAAATCTCAACAGGTATGCTCAAGGAAATGGGCGTTGAATATGTAGTTCTCGGTCACAGCGAGAGAAGACAGTATTTCGGCGAAACAGACGAAACTGTAAACAAGAGAACAAAGGCTGCTCTTGCCGCAGGTCTTAAGCCAATCGTTTGCGTCGGCGAACTCCTCTGGGAGCGTGAGTGTGACATCACAGAAGAAGTTATCGCAAGACAGATTAAGCTTGACCTCTTCAATGTAACAGAAGAAGAACTCAAGAATGTTGTTATCGCTTATGAGCCTGTATGGGCTATCGGCACAGGCAAAACTGCTACAGCTGATCAGGCTGAAGAAGTTTGTGCATTCATCCGTGCTACAATCGCTAAGCTTTACAATCAGGCTGCTGCCGATGCTGTTACAATTCAGTACGGCGGTTCAATGAATGACGGCAATGCTGACGAGCTTCTCTCAAAGACAAATGTTGACGGTGGCCTTATCGGCGGTGCATCACTCGTTGCCGAGAAGTTTGCCGCAATCGTAAAGGCTGCAAGCAAGTAATTTAAACAGTATATTCAAACACAATGCCGTGTCCTTTTGGGCACGGCACAAAAGTCTGTAATCGGCTTTTGGATTTTGTTTTTTGCATAACAAGATTGTGTATGCTTTATGGAAAGGACACGCAAAATGAAAAAACCGGTAATTTTAATGATTCTTGACGGCTTTGGTATTGCTCCCGAAAAAGGCAACGCTATCAAGGCTGCTAAAAAGCCAAACATTGACAAGCTTTTTGCATCTAATCCGCTCACACAGATTGGTGCGTCGGGTATGGATGTAGGTCTTCCTGACGGTCAGATGGGCAACTCTGAGGTCGGTCACACAAATATGGGTGCCGGCAGAATCGTTTATCAGGAACTCACAAGAATTACAAAGACTATCAACGAGGACAAGCTCAAAGATAATGAGGCTATTGTCGATGCAATGGACAAGGCTCTCAAGAACGGCACGGCACTTCACCTTATGGGACTTCTCTCAGACGGCGGTGTTCACAGCC
Organism: Ruminococcus bromii; assembly: GCF_002834235.1. Lineage (GTDB taxonomy): Bacteria > Bacillota > Clostridia > Oscillospirales > Acutalibacteraceae > Ruminococcoides > Ruminococcoides intestinale. The sequence goes on from NZ_NNBY01000036.1 coordinate 108,589, forward strand.
ACATTGAGCATCTCTACGGTATTCTTGAACTTGCTAAGAAAAAGGGTCTTAAAGATGTTTACATTCACGCATTCCTTGACGGTCGTGATGTTCCGCCTTCAAGTGCCGCTGAATATGCTGACAAGCTTCTTAACAAGCTCAAAGAAATCGGCATAGGCAAGGTTGCCACAGTTGAGGGCAGATACTACGCAATGGACAGAGATAACAACTGGGACAGAGTTGAAAAGGCATATGCCGCTATGGTATATGGCGAGGGCAACAAGGCAGACTGCCCTGTTTGCGCAATTAAGAACTCTTACAATGACGGTGTAACAGACGAATTTGTTGTTCCTTGTGTTATTGAGGGCGGTGCTCAGGTTAAGCCTAACGACAGCATCATCTTCTTCAACTTCCGTCCTGACAGAGCAAGAGAGATTACAAGAACATTTGTTGACCCTGATTTTAAGGGCTTTGAGAGAAAGAACGGTTTCTTCCCCGTAAACTTTGTTTGCATGACTCAGTATGATGCAACAATGCCTAATGTTGAAGTTGCATTCAAGCCGCAGGTTCTCAAGAACACACTCGGTGAGTATGTATCAGACAAGGGTATGACACAGCTCAGAATTGCAGAAACAGAAAAGTATGCTCATGTAACATTCTTCTTCAACGGCGGTGTTGAAAAGCAGTATCCCGGCGAGGACAGAATTCTTGTTAAGTCACCTGCTGTTGCAACATATGACCTTCAGCCTGAAATGAGTGCTTACGAGGTTACAGACAAGCTCGTTCCCGCAATCAAGAGCGGTAAGTACGATATGATTATCCTCAACTACGCTAACTGCGATATGGTTGGTCACACAGGCGTATTCGAGGCAGCCGTAAAGGCTGTTGAGGCTGTTGACACCTGCGTTGGCAAGGTTGTTGACGCAATCAAAGAAATGGGCGGTGTTGCTCTTATCACAGCCGACCACGGCAATGCAGATAAGATGGTTGCAGAGGACGGTTCACCGTTTACTGCTCACACAACAAACCCTGTTCCTTTCTGCGTAGTAAACTACGACTGCGAGCTTCGTGAGGGTGGCAGACTTGCCGATATCGCTCCGACAATGCTCAAAATTATGGGACTCGAGCAGCCCGAAGAAATGGACGGCACAAGCCTTATTAAGTAATTTATTTTACTGATTATATACAAAGCCACCGATGTTTTATCGGTGGCTTTTTTGTGTTAGCACAAAACTGTAGGGGTAGCCTTGCGACCGCCGCAAATTCCCGCAACGCAAAATTTAAGTTGTAAAATATCGTTAATCGGTGTAAAATAATATTACTTATGTATTGTTAATTTTATGTCAGAGAAGGGGAAAATTTGATTAAGCTACGAAGGTATCTTGCATACTACAAAAAGGAATGTATCATCGGTCCGCTTTGCAAGCTGTTTGAGGCAATTTTGGAGTTGCTCGTTCCGCTTGTTATGGCAGGAATCATCGACAACGGTGTGCGAAACGGCGACACGGCATACATCTGGAGAATGGGCGGTCTGCTCGTTATTCTTGCAACTGTAGGACTTTGCAGTGCGCTCGTGTGTCAGTATCTTGCATCAAAGGCATCTCAGGGTGTGGGAACAAGACTGCGCCGAGATTTGTTTTTGCACATCAACAGGTTATCTCACGCAGAGTTGGACAAGCTCGGCACTCCGTCACTTATAACACGAATCACATATGACACCAATCAGGTTCAGCAATCTGTTGCAATGGCTATCCGCCTGCTCACCAGAGCACCGTTTATTGTTATCGGTTCAATGGTTATGGCAATGACAATCAACCTTGAAATGTCAATTATTTTCTTCATTGCGGCTATATTGATTGCCGTTACTCTTTACCTCATTATGACAAAGAGTATTCCTATTTTTGAAAAAATGCAGAAAAAGCTCGACAAAATCAGCCTTATCTGCCGTGAAAATCTTTCGGGCAACAGGGTTATCAGAGCCTTTTCAAAGCAGAAAAATGAGAAAAAGCGTATTGACGATTCAACCGAGGATTTGGCTAAAACTTCGATCAGAGTAAGCATTCTTTCGGCACTTTTAAGCCCTGTCACCTACATCATCACCAATGCTGCAATCATTCTCATCATTTGGTTTGGCGCTCAGAATGTCAACGCAGGCAGCGGAATGCTTTCGGGTGACATCATTGCCCTTGTAAACTATATGACGCAGATTTTGCTTGCAATGATTGTTGTTGCAAACCTTGTTGTACTTTTCACGAAAGCAAGTGCAAGTGCGGCAAGACTTAACGAAGTGTTTGAAACTCAGCCAAGTGTGTGTGAAAGCACTACCGAGAACATTGAAATTTCAGAGAGCGAAAGCACTCCGAAAATCGAATTTGACAATGTAAACTTCACATACGGCACGGGTGATGATGAGCTTGAGGACATCAGCTTTAAAATCAAGCGTGGTCAGACGGTCGGTCTTATCGGCGGTACGGGTTGCGGTAAAAGTACGCTTGTCAACCTTATCCCCCGTTTTTACGATGCAACACAGGGTACTGTAAGCGTTGACGGCAGAAATGTCAAGGACTATCCGTTCTTACAACTCCGTTCACAGATTGGTATTGTTCCTCAGCAGTCAATTCTTTTCAAGGGAACAATCCGTGACAATATGAAATGGCAAAACGAAAATGCAACTGACGAGGATATTATAAAGGCTCTAAAAATTGCACAGGCATACGAGTTTGTAAGCAAGCTGAACAAAGGGCTTGACAGCTTTGTTGAGCAGGGCGGAAAGAACTTCAGCGGAGGTCAGCGTCAGCGACTTTGCATTGCCAGAGCACTCACAGGCTCACCGAAGCTTCTCATTCTTGACGACAGCTTTTCGGCTCTTGACTTTGCAACAGATGCGGCACTCAGAAAGGCTTTGCGTGAAAACACAAAGGATATGACCGTGATAATCGTTACACAGCGTTGCTCAACAATCAAGAACGCAGACCTTATTCTTGTGCTTGATGACGGCAGAATTGTAGGCAAAGGTCAGCACGATGAACTGTTTGAAAGCTGCGAAACCTACCGTGAAATCTGTCTTTCACAGCTTAATGAAGAGGAGGCAAAAAGATGAAAAATTCAGCAAAACAATCCTCCTCTGTAAAAAAGGTACTCAAAAAAATAAAACCGTATTCGTTTTATCTGATTTTAGCTCTTGTGAGCGCAATCATCAGCGTTTCGCTCACGCTCTATATTCCGGTTCTCACAGGTAACGCAATCGACAACATCATTGACAAGGGCAATGTTGACTTTGCAAGCGTTATTCAGATTCTTGTGTACATCGGTATAGGCATCGGCGGTGTGGCACTTTTCCAGTGGATTATGACCTACTTTACCAACATTGTCAGCTACCGCACTGTTCGTGACCTCAGAAGAGAGGTTTTTGAAAAATTCAACACAGTTCCCCTCTCCTACATTGACACAACACCTCACGGCGACCTTATCAGCCGAGTAATCAACGATGTTGACGCAGTTGGTGATGGTCTTACACAGATGTTCCTACAGCTTTTTTCGGGCATTGTTACCATTGTCGGCACGCTTGTATTTATGCTGACAATCAACTGGAAAATCGCCCTTGTGGTTGTTGTTCTCACACCGCTTTCGCTCTTTGTTGCGGCATTTATCGGCAAGATGACGCATAACCGCTTTACCCGTCAACAGGCACTCAACGGTGACATCTCGTCATATGTTGAGGAGCATATCGGCAATCAGAGAATTGTAAAGGCTTTTTCATATGAGGACAGAGCTTTTGAAGAATTTGAAAAGTACAACGATGAACTTCTTGAAGTGGGATTCAAGGCGCAGTTTGCAGGCGCACTTGCCAACCCGTCAACAAGATTCGTAAATGCATTGGTTTATGCTGCAGTAGGCATTATGGGTGCTCTGTTTGCCGTTGCAGGCACACTTTCGGTCGGACAGTTATCATGCTTTCTCACCTACGCAAATCAGTACACAAAGCCGTTTAACGAGGTTACAGGCGTACTCACACAGTTGCAGACAGGCATTGCGGCGGCAGGACGAGTTTTTGAGGTTCTTGAGGCAGATAACGAAATTCCCGACAACAGTACAAAAGAGCTTGAGCATTGCGAAGGCAATGTCAAGATTGAGAATGTAAACTTCTCCTACACAAAAGAAAAACCGCTCATCACAAACTTTTCGCTTAATGTCAAGAGCGGCAGTCACATTGCCATTGTCGGTCCGACAGGTTGCGGCAAGACAACATTCATCAATCTACTTATGAGATTTTATGACACGGACAGTGGCAAAATCAGCATTGACGGTGTTGACATTATGGATATCACCCGTGACAACCTCAGAAAATGCTACGGAATGGTTCTTCAGGACAGCTGGCTGTTCAACGGAACGATTATGGAAAATCTGCGTTACGGCAACGAAAACGCAACCGAAGAAGAAGTTATTGCCGCTGCAAAGGCAGCATATGCGCACTCATTCATCCGCCGTATGTCTGACGGCTACAACACCATAATCAGCGAGGACGGCGGTAATCTCAGTCAGGGACAGAAACAGCTTTTGTGTATTGCAAGGGCGATGCTTACAAACCCATCAATTCTTATTCTTGACGAGGCGACTTCATCAATTGATACCCTTACCGAAATCCGTGTTCAAAAGGCTTTTGCCAAGATGATGAAGGGCAAGACGAGCTTTGTTGTTGCCCACAGACTTTCAACAATCAAGGAAAGCGATGTTATCCTTGTTATGAAGGACGGCAACATCATTGAACAAGGCACACACGAGGAGTTGCTCGCCAAAGGCGGATTCTATAACAAACTTTACAACAGTCAGTTTGCAAAACAATAATACGGCAACGGTCACTGACCGCAAATCGAAACAATTGTAAAATCGTTTCGACAATCAACCGTATAACTGACTACTACACTCGAACACACAATTTTCAACAAATCCGAAAATATATACAAAACGAGGTCATCAGCTAAAAACCGATGACCTCTGTTTTGTATTATGAACTTTTAATCAGAAAGGGATTTTTCAACATTTATTATCGGATAAAGCTTTTCGTCAATTGACTTGATTTTCTCAATTGCACTCTGTTTAATCTGTCTTTCTGTAAGGTCAAGTCCATACGGAATAACCATATCAAAGACAACATTTGTATGCGTACTGCCCTTTACAATTCTGAAATCGTGGATTGAATACTCCGGGTTAAGCTCACACAAGCCCTCCTCCACCTTCATTTTAAGTTCATTTGTGAATGCATCGTTTGACGCAATCGGATCCATATGTATGGTTGCAAAACAGTTGTACCTGTTTTCAAGCTGTTTTTCCGTCAGGTCAATTGCGTCGTGAGCTTCAAGGATATCCTCGTCACACGGTACCTCTGCGTGGAGTGAAACAAAGCACCTGCCCGGACCGTAATCATGAATAATCAAATCGTGGATACCCACAATCATATCATTTTTCAACACTGTTTCCTTGATTTCATCAACAAATTCAGGGTCGGGCGCTTTGCCGAGGAGCGGAGAGAGGCTCTCTCTGAATGTGCTGACACCCGTAAAAAGTATGAACAGCGAAACGCACACACCGAGCCAACCGTCAATCTGAACTCCTGTTGAGGCAGAAATAAGCAATCCGATTATTACAACCGAGGTTGCAATGCAGTCGGTCAAAGAATCGAGTGCCGCCGCCTTGAGTGCGGTTGAATTTATCTTTCTCGACAATCCCGAATTAAAAAAGTACATCCATAATTTTACGAAAATTGACGCAATCATTATTGCGAGTGAAAGCGTTGAAAATGCCGTTTTATCCTCGGGAGTAATTATCTTTTCTATCGAACTTTTTATAAGCTCAACACCCATTAAAAGGATTACAACGGAAATTCCCAAGCCTGCCACATACTCATAACGACCGTGACCGAACGGATGCTCTCTGTCGGCAGGACGGCTTGCGAGCTTAAATCCGAGGAATGTAACAACCGAACTGCCTGCGTCCGAAAGGTTGTTGAGGGCGTCGGCAATGACGGAAACCGATGCCGAAACAATTCCGGCAAACAATTTTCCTCCGAACAGTAACAGGTTAAGAATTATTCCGCAAACACCCGAAAGGTTGCCATAGGCAGTTCTAACCTTTGGATTATCGCAATTATCGCTGTCTTTAACGAACAGCTTTACAAGTAATTTTGTCAAATAAAACACCAACTAAAATTTATTTACAGCGAATCGTCTCGGCTGAAAACATCGGCAACCTCAGTAATTGAAATGTACGCTTTCTTGTCGATTTCACGCACAATTTCCTTAAGCTTGCCAATCTGGAAACGGTTGACAACAAAGTAAATCATCACCTTGTCCTTGCCTGAATATCCGCCCTGAGCCTGCATTACGGTAACACCGCTTTGAAATTCCTCCGAAAGTGCGTTACAAATTTCATCGCAACGGCTTACAGACGCAATAATCGTTGCCGCCTTTGCCCTGTCAAAACCTTCAACAATAAAGTCAATCGTTTTAAGTGCGGCAAAATATGTAACAATCGAATAAAGCGGAAGAATCCAGCTTTGCAGAATGAAACCGCATACAACATAAAGTACGATATTGTATGCCATAACGAATGAACCAACCGATACACCGATTTTCTTCGCAAAGATTACTGCCATAACCTCGATGCCGTCCATTGCACCGCCAAATTTGATTGCAAGACCGCTGCCTATACCCGAAATCACACCGCCGAACACGGCACAAAGGAGCAAATCGGTTCCCGCAAGCGGAGACGCCATACTGACATCAACGGGCAGAACATCGGTTATCAGCCATGAAACGAACGAATAAACTGCAACCGTATAAATTGCGTAAAATGTAAACTTCTTTCCCTGCTTTTTAAGTCCGAACAAAAACAGCGGCAGGTTAAAAATTATAAGAAAAAGTGAAAGCGACAGTCTTTCGGGTGTAAGTTGTGCGGCAAGCATAGCCGTACCTGAAATTCCACTGTCGTAAAGGTTCACGGGATTAAGAAATATTGTAATTCCAAACGCATTGATAATTCCGGCAATTGTGAGAAAAAGCATATTTTTGATTTTGATTGTCTTTCTCGCTCTTTGTAAAAGATTTTTCATTGTCATCATCCTTTACGATAAATTTCCATCCCCATAATCACATAACTATAGCCTAATTGTATCACAATAATGATATTTAGGCAAGAAAAGCAAAAGGCACCGAAAAATCGGTGCCTTAATCAGCTTATTGATTATTCCTGAGAGTCGGCCTTGGCTTTCTCAATAATTTTTTGAGCAACATTTGCAGGAGTATCCTCATAGCGGACAAACGCAAATTCAAACGAACCTCTGCCCTGTGTTACCTGACGAATGTAGGTTGCAAAGTCATCCATTTCTGCCATAGGAACTTCCGCCTCAACAATCTGCGTTCCGTTCTCACCCGGCTGCATACCGAGTACACGACCTCTGCGCTTGTTGACCTCGCCCATTACATCGCCCATATTTGCATCCGGAACATTGGCTTTAAGGCTTCCGATTGGCTCAAGAAGTGTCGGAGAGGCATTCGGAATACCGTTCTTATAAGCAAGAGATGCCGCTGTCTTGAATGACATCTCGGAGGAATCAACGGGATGATATGAACCGTCATAGAGAGTAGCCTTGATGCCTACCATCGGATAACCTGCAAGAACACCCTTCTTGATTGAGTCCTGAAGTCCCTTTTCAACGGCAGGGAAGAAATTCTTCGGAACTGCACCGCCGACAACTCTTTCGGCAAATACAAGACCGTCAGAATCACACGGCTCAAATTCAATCCACACATCACCGAACTGACCGTGACCGCCTGACTGCCTTTTATATCTGCCCTGTGCGGAAACCTTTTTGCGGATAGTTTCTCTGTATGCAATCTTTGGCTTTTTGAGGACTGCGTCAACATTATATTTTGTTTTAAGTCTTGAAATTACAACATCAAGGTGCTGTTCACCGAGTCCCGAAAGGAGCATTTCATGGGTTTCGTGGTTTGAAACGAGTTTGATTGTCGGATCTTCGTCTGCAAGCTTTGCAATGCCCTGAGCAACCTTATCCTCGTCACCCTTCTTTGCGGGATAAACAGCCATTGTATATGATGATGACGGATAGTCGATTCCGTCAAGAACAACCTTTCTGAGAGGCGAACAGAGTGTGTCGCCTGTTTTTGTTGATGCAAGCTTCGGGATTGCGCCGATGTCACCTGCACCAATGTACGGAACATCCGACTGCTTTTTACCGCTTACGGAAAGCACCTTTGTAATTCTCTCCTGTGCGCCTGTACGCATATTGATGAGAGGAGCGTCCGAGCTTACCTTGCCCGAAACAACCTTTACATATGAAAGTCTGCCGATGAACGGGTCTGCAACCGTCTTGAATACGATTGCGGCAGCCGCACCGCCGTCATTAACCGAAACATCAACGGGTTCACCGTCAAGGTCAACACCGATTTCACCGCTCTTGTCAGCCGCTGACGGAGCAAGCCATGTAAGGCTGTTCAAAAGCTGATCAATTGCGAATGTATTATGAGCGTCACCGCAGAATACGGGGCAGATTGTGCCGTCCTTAACACCCTGACTTACACCGAGAATGATTTCTTCGGGAGTAAACTCCTCCCCCATAATAAACTTGTCAAGAAGTTCCTCGCTTGTTTCGGCAACAGCCTCCTTGATAGCCTCACGCAAGCCCTCAAGCCTGTCGCCCATATCAGGAAGCGCAGTCTGTTTTACACTGCCGTCTGTGCCGTACTCATAAGCCTTGTAATCAAACAAATTAACATAAGTGTTTGCCTGACCGTCAACAATGTACGGAACAACAACAGGACAAACAGACGGGCCGAATGTAGCCTTCAAGCGCTCGAATACACGATAGAAACGGGCACTTTCGTCGCAAAGACCGTTTACAAAGAACACCTTTGTAAGCCCTGCCTTTGTTGCCGCCTCAACTGCTTTTTCGGTACCTACACAGACACCGTCCTTGCCAGAAACAACGACGAGCGCTGTGTCAGCCGCTCTCATGCCCTCTGCAACACCGCCTGCAAAATCAAAAAGGCCGGGGGTGTCGATTAGGTTGATTTTTGTATTTTTCCATTCAATCGGTGCAACCGCAGTCATAATTGAAGTCTGTCTTTTGATCTCCTCGCTGTCAAAATCAAGGACTGTGTTGCCGTCTGCAACCTTACCGAGTCTTTCGCTCATCTTCGAGAGATAGAGTATTGACTCCGCAACCGAGGTTTTGCCGCTGCCGCTGTGTCCTGCGAGGGCAATATTAAGAATTTTTTTAGCGTCGTATTGTTTCAAAAGTGAAATCCCCTTTCGTAAAATTTCTATTCTAATCAAGCTTATTTCGACAAAATTAAACAATAGTGTCAATTAATACGGAATTATTATAGCATATTTGTATAAAATAAACAACCGAATTATGGCAAAATAAAAAAATTCACCCTTTGCCCAAATGGACAAGGGATGAATTGTGCAACTTGCTTTTTTATTTTATGTTAAGCCGAAAAATACACAGATTTTTGCAAGACCAATTGTGCATTTTAACGATTGTGTTTCCTGAAAAAACAATTTTCGACAAAAGGAAAGGCTCTCAAAATGAGAGCCTTGAAAACTTGATTATTCGAGAACCGCACCCTGTGCGCCTGATGTAACAAGCTTTGCATAACGAGCAAGGTAGCCTGTTGTAATCTTGGGCTGACGGGGCTTCCATTCTGCCTTACGCTTTGCAAGCTCTTCGTCAGAAACGAGGAGATTGATTGTGTTTGCAGGAATGTCGATTTCAATCATATCGCCCTCTTTAACAAGTGCAATCGGACCGCCGACTGCTGCCTCGGGAGATACATGACCGATAGCCGCACCTCTTGTTGCACCTGAGAAACGACCGTCTGTGATAAGAGCAACACAGTTGCCGAGGCCGCTGCCCATAATAGCTGAAGTCGGGTTGAGCATTTCTCTCATGCCCGGGCCGCCCTTAGGGCCTTCGTATCTGATAACAACAACCTCACCGGGATTGATTTTGCCGTCATAAATTGCACTGAGAGCATCCTCTTCGCAGTCAAACACTCTTGCCGCACCCTTGTGGTGCATCATTTCCTCTGCAACGGCACTTCTCTTAACAACAGAACCGTCAGGAGCAAGGTTACCCTTGAGAACAGCAATACCGCCTGTCTTGCTGTATGGATTTGTAACAGGGCGAATGATGTCCGTGTCCTTGATTTCACAACCCTTAATGTTCTCGCCTACAGTCTTGCCTGTTGCCGTGATAAGGTCTGTGTCAAGAAGTCCAACCTTTGTAAGCTCGTTCATTACGGCATAAACACCGCCTGCCTCGTTGAGATCCTCCATATATGTGTGACCTGCAGGAGCAAGGTGACAAAGGTTAGGAGTCTTTTTGCTGATTTCATTGGCAATGTCAAGGTTAAGTTTAACACCTGCCTCTTTTGCGATTGCAGGAAGGTGGAGCATTGTATTTGTTGAACAGCCGAGAGCCATATCAACAGTAAGAGCATTCATAAATGCTTTTTCCGTGAGAATGTCACGAGGACGGATATCCTTTTCAAGGAGTTCCATAACCTTCATGCCGGCGTGCTTTGCAAGCTTGATTCTGTCTGAGTAAACAGCAGGAATTGTGCCGTTACCCTGAAGTCCCATACCGATTGCCTCGGTAAGACAGTTCATACTGTTGGCGGTGTACATACCCGAACATGAACCGCATGACGGACAAGCCTTGTTTTCAAACTCGGCAAGCTCTTCGGCAGTAATCTTGTTTGCCGTGTAAGCGCCGACTGCCTCAAACATACTCGAAAGACTTGTCTTTTTGCCCTTAACATGACCTGCAAGCATAGGACCGCCGCTTACGAAAACTGTCGGAACATTAATTCTTGCGGCAGCCATAAGCATACCCGGAACATTCTTGTCGCAGTTAGGAACCATTACAAGTGCGTCAAACGCATGAGCCTTTGCCATAGCCTCTGTTGAGTCTGCGATAAGCTCACGGGTTACGAGAGAATACTTCATTCCCTCATGTCCCATAGCGATACCGTCACAAACAGCGATTGCAGGAAATACAATCGGAACACCGCCTGCAAGAGCAACGCCCTGCTTAACGGCGTCAACAATCTTATCTATATTCATATGTCCCGGAACGATATCGTTCTTGGAACTTACAATACCGATAAAAGGTTTCTTAATTTCTTCTTCGGTAAGACCGAGAGCATTCAAAAGCGAACGCTGAGGTGCGGTACTTACGCCGTCCTTTATAACTGAACTTTTCATTGTAAACACCCTTTCCATAATTATCAAATCGGAACAAAATTCACATACAGCCCTTCAATTGTTCCATAATAAAACACAGTGAAAATTTCTGTATCGTTAATCTTAATTTTAGCACATCGGCTGTTCAAAATCAAGTAGAGAACCTATATTGCCAAAATCATTTATTGCGGCTCAATCGTTGATTATTCTGCCCTTTTCAACATTGGGCATAATAAAGTTATCCCTTGAATATTCCCACAGCTTTTTTGAGCCGTCGGCAGTATTTTTGTTGCGGTTAAGAATACTGTGCAGGTGAACAATATGCTCTACCCACGCCTTGCCATCGGTTGCATCATTGAGCATGGCGGGCTGAATGTTGTCCATTGTGTGTGCAAACTTTGCTTCGGCTGTTTCACCGTTTTCAAATTCAAGCCACAGATTCATCATCTTTTCGCCCTGATCTTCCGGAAGAAGTCCGAAAATTCTTTTTGCGGCTTTCATTTCACGCTCTGCCTGAGTTTTCTTAGCTTCCTCATCATAGGCATATGTATCGCCTGCGTCAATCTCGACAATATCGTGAATCAGGAGCATTGTCATTGTTTTAAGCACATCAATTTCCGAATTTGCATATTCGGAAAGCATAACTGTCATTATCGCCATATGCCATGCGTGCTCGGCATCGTTTTCCTTTTTTCGAGCGTCGGAAAGGTAGGTTTGACGGATGATGAATTTTTCCTTATCAATTTCCTTTATAAAATCAAATTGCTTTTCAATTCTTGATTTCTCCATAATGTTCCCTCTTAAAATTTAGGCCTGCACATGGGCATAGTGCAGGCTTTATGTGATTATTTATTTACTACAGGAAGTTTGGTTTTATCGTATTCATCCAGTCTGTTGCCATAAAGGTAATAGTTCGTTTCTTTTACAACAACAGGCGAAAGCACAACTACGGCAATAAGGTTGGGAATTGACATAAGTGCATTGAAGATGTCAGCCATTGTCCAAACAAGGTCGAGCTTGATAACAGGACCGATGAGAAGAATAAATACAAAAATCAGCTTGTAAGGAATCATACCGCCTCTGCCGAAAAGATATTCAACACAGCGTTCACCGTAGTATGACCAGCCGAGAATTGTTGAATATGCAAAAGCGGCAATACCGATAACAAGAATCGGTGTGCCGATTACGGGAATCTGCTGGAAGGCTTTGTATGTAAGGTCACCACCGTCGGAAACATCAATTGCAGGATTTTTGATAATTGAGCTTACAAGCACAAGACCTGTCATAAGACAAACAACAACCGTGTCCCAGAAAGTGCCTGTTGAAGAAATCATAGCCTGACGAACAGGGTTTCTTGTCTGAGCGGCAGAGGCAACTATCGGAGCAGAACCCATACCGGATTCGTTACTGAAAAGGCCTCTTGCAATACCGTAACGAGCGGCAAGCATAAGGCTTGAACCGAGGAAACCGCCTGCAACGGACTTGAGAGAAAATGCGTCCTGAAAAATCATTTCAAATGTCTTGCCGAGAACATCAAAGTTCATGCCGAGGATAATAAGACAGCCGAGAACATAGAAAACAGCCATAAACGGTACAAGGAGTTCGCAAACTCTTGAGATTGACTTGATACCTCCGAAAATTACAACGGCTGTAATTGCGGCAACAAGAACACCTACAATAATCGAAATAACCGAAGCGTCCTGACCGAAAAGATTTACCGTACCAAGGTCAAAGGTGTTGTTCATAATGTTTGAAATTGCATTAACCTGAACACCCGAACCGATGCCGAAGGATGCAAGCAATGCAAAAAGTGCAAAAAGAACGGCGAGGATTTTGCCGAGAGTTTTAAACTTAAATCCTCTTTCAAGGGCATACATAGCGCCGCCGAGCATTCTGCCGTCAGAGGTCTTTACACGATACTTTACACCGATGAGCGACTCGGAATACTTCGTTGCGATACCGAAAACACCGGTGAGCCAGCACCAGAGAACCGCACCGGGTCCGCCGAGTGCAATTGCAGTACCTACGCCTATGATATTACCCGTGCCGATTGTTGAGGCAAGTGCTGTTGCAAGAGCCTGAAACGGGCTGATGTCACCGTCTGAATCGGGATCCTTTGTCACCGAAAGTTTGATTGCCTTAAAAGTTTTTCTCTGTACAAATTTTGTGCGAATTGTGAGAAAAATGTGAGTTCCGAGAAGAAGGATAATCATAAACCAACCCCACAGGAAGTCATTGAAGCCATTCATCACAGCTGAAATCGCATCCCACATATTGTACTCCTCCTTGTTTTAGTATAAACCTACCCTGTTTAATATACAAAAGCAAAGCCTGCTTTATGTCCGTTAATATTTTTTACAAAAATCGTTTTACATCAATAAGGTTGTCTGCAACTCCGTAAAGAAAGGGAATTGCCTCTGCACTCGGACGGTCAAGGTCGGGAACCATAACCGTTTTACACCCTGCCGAGCTTGCCGACTTTATGCCGTTGAGCGAGTCCTCAAGTGCAATGCAGTTTTCGGGAGCAAGTCCGAGTTTTTCTGCGGCATAAAGATAAATGTCAGGTTCGGGCTTTCCTTTTGCAACCATTGACGCACAAACTATTTCGTCAAAATAATCGTAAAGACCGAGAGCCGAAAGATATTTTTTCGTTCTCTCCGGAGCGGTTGCTGTTGCAAGGGCAACCCTGTAGCCGTTCTGCTTTAAAAAGCCGAGAAATTCAGCGGCACCGGGCTTTGATTCAATGCCGTTTTCCGAGATGAACTTATCCATAAGCTCAATTCTTTTATCGTGAACCTTGCAGTAGTCAAAATCCTCTCCGAAAAAGCCCTTTAATTTTGCAATTGCAAACGGGCGAGCCATTGAGCGAATACTGAGTGCGTGGTGCGTTTCCATAGGATAGCCGTAAAAATTGGCCGCCTCACACCAAAAACGGACATACAGCTTTTCTGTGTCAAGAATGACACCGTCCATATCGGAAATAATACCTTTTATATCAGGATTCATATTTTACCTCCCGATTTTTTTAGATTCATATTTACAAACGCAATTCCGAATGAAATCAGAATAAGCGAGATGAGCGTTTCGATTCTGAAAACATTTTCACCGAGCATAAGCCCCGACAAAACTGTTCCGAACACGGGAACAAGCAGATTGAAAACGGAAATTCTGCTTGCATCATGAAACTTGAGAAGTGCTGTCCACAGCGAAAATGCCGCCGCTGATACGAACGCAAGCCAAAGCAACACGGAAACACTTTCAACATTTATCAAGCCAATACTGCCACCGCAGCATATGCCCGACACAAGCAATATAAAACCGCCTGTTAAAAGCTGAAAAGCGGTTACAGGGAACGGATCTCGTCCTGTTGTGACTTTTTTCGCAACGATGTTGCCTGCCGCCGCAGATATTGTTGAAAAGAGAATCATCATATCGCCGAACCAAGTGTCCGTGCTGACAGTTCCGCCGAAATTGATTGCGATAATTCCGCCGAATCCGAGAATACAACCGATAATTTTCATCAGCGTGAGCCTGTCGTTTTTGAAAAACAACGGCACGAAAAGTACGGTAAAGAACGATGCACAAGCCGTTATTATAGAGGTGTTCGTTCCGCTTGTAAAACCGATTCCGATGTATGTAAAAATATACTGCAATCCTGTCTGAACCACTCCGAGTGAACAGACGGGCAGTATATCTTTTTTTGAAAGTGTCGGCGGTTTTCTTTTTGATATCCACAAAAAGAGAAACACCATAAATCCCGCCAACATAAAGCGCATTCCTGCAAAAATCAGCTTTGAACCGATATCCGACTCCTCAATCTTAAAAGCAGAGTAGCCGACCTTTATAAACGGAAAAGCCGTTCCCCACAAAAGTGTGCAGAAAATTGCTGTTAAATATGCTATTTTTTTATTTTGTAACAGTTTCATTTTATTCATCCGGAAAAATTAACAATATCGAATATAGTATACCATAAAAATCAAAAAAAGAAAACCTTACAATTTCAAAAATTTGTTTATTCCGTAAACAGAATTTGCACCGTCACAACAGGCGGTTATAATTTGTCGCAGATTTTTTGTGCGGATATCCCCTGCAACAAAAATTCCCGACACGGATGTCTGACAGGTTTCATCGGCAATCACATAGCCGTTGTCATCAGTTTTTACAAAACCCTTGACACATTCAGTTCTCGGTTCAAGACCTACCGCAACAAAAACTCCGTCAGTTTTCAGAATTTTCTCATTATCAAGCGTAACCGATTTAACCTTTTCGTCACCGTCAATTTTCACAATATTGGTGTTGTAAAGAATTTTGACATTGCCCGATTTTTCAAGCTTTTGCACAAGAACTCTGTCGGCTTTTAATGCGTCGCCCCTGTGAATAAGAAAAACCCGTTTGCATATATGAGAAAGATAGGTTGCCTCGGTAACGGCAGTGTTTCCTCCGCCGATTACCGCCACTGTTTTGTCTTTGAAAAAATAGCCGTCACACACGGCACAATAGCTTACTCCTCTGCCCTCAAACTTATTTTCACCGTCAATTCCCAATTTTTTGTGGGTTGCGCCCATGCAGAGAATAACAGATTTTGTCTTAACCTCGCTGTCGGAACATTCAAGGATAAAACCGTCATAATTTTTTCTTATGCCGACAAGGGCTTGTCTGACAAAATTTGCACCGAATGACTTTGCGTGTGAATAAAAATGCTGAATGAGGTCAAAGCCTGCAATATCGCTGAAGCCCGTGTAGTTTTCAACCGCATCCGTGAGAGCAATTGAACTGCCCTCGGGTGATGACGGATCAAGCACAATGCAATCAAGTCCGCTCCGAGAAGCATAGAGTGCCGCCGTAAGTCCTGCCGCACCTCCGCCGACAATTACAAGGTCATACAAAACTCTCACCCGTTTTTTCGGAGATTGAGGAGATTATCCGTTCTTCGGTCTGAACACCCGACATACGCAAAATTTCGTTGCCGTCTTTAAAAAGCAAAAGTGCAGGAATTCCCGATACACCGTAGCGTTCTGTCAATTCGGGATTTTCGTCTACATTGACCTTGACGGTTTCAAAATATGCTTTGTACTTGTCACCGATTTCTTCTATTACAGGCGAAAGCATTCTGCACGGTGAACACCATTCGGCATAAAAATCGGCAAGCACCGGCTTTGATGATTTTATTAAGCTTTCAAATTCATTTTTCCGTATGTTTTGAACCACAATATCACTCCGTAAATCGTTTTTACTATTGTTCCCGATTTAAGGGTAATTATTATTTCTTTGTCTGCGTATTCAAATTATGTGTAACTGCAAACCGATTTAATTGTAAAAAGGCGAAAAAAATCCCCCCGAAAAGTCGAGAGGACTTTAAATTTTTTTAATTTTGCAAATTGCAATAGCAACAAAAATTTTTGACAATTTTTGCATTGATTTATTTTAAGGCAAATGTCATTCAGAATACAAATTTCTCAAAGCCGAAATTTCTTTGGCATAACCGTCAAGCTCGTTTGGGGTTTCAAGGAAAAACGGAAGATTTCGCAAATTTTCATTATTTATAATTTTCCCGAACGCATCAATTCCGATGTAGCCCTCGCCAATTTTCTGATGTCTGTCCTTGTGGTTGCCGATAGGATTCATACTGTCATTGAGATGAATTGCCTTGAGTCTTTCAAGCCCGATTACACGGTCAAATTCTTCAAGAACTCCGTCAAGATTATTCACAATGTCATAGCCGGCATCAAAAACATGGCAGGTATCAAGACAGACACCGATTTTATCGTTTCGCTCCACACGTTCGATAATCATACGCAGTTCTTCAAAGGTTCTGCCGACCTCCGTGCCTTTGCCCGCCATGGTTTCAAGCAATACCGTGGTTGTCATATCATCGAACATTGCAGTATTCAACGCTGTGCCGATTTGCTCAACCGCAGCTTTAACGCCCTGTCCCGTGTGACTGCCGGGGTGAAAGTTGTAAAGATTATTCGGGAGATATTCCATTCGTTTCAAATCATCCGTAAGCGTGTTCAGAGCAAATTCACGGGTTTCGGGTTTTGCCGAACAGAGGTTCATTGTGTATGGTGCATGGGCAAGAATTTTTGCAAAATTATTTTCCGTCATAAGTTTTATAAGTGCATTGACATCTTCGATATCAATTTTTCTTGCAGATCCGCCACGAGGGTTGCGTGTAAAAAATTGAAATGTGTTTGCTCCGATTGAAAGTGCATCTCTGCCGATTGCGTAAAAACCTTTTGATATTGAAAGATGAGAGCCGATATTAAGCATATTTTCTCCTTTTGCGTTAATTTATTTGCAGTAAGCAGTTTATCGTAAAGAAAAAAGCCTTTCTGTCAAAAGACAAAAAGGCTTTAGTTGGTCGGGATGACAAGACTTGAACTTGCGACTCCACGCCCCCCAGACGTGTGCGCTACCAAACTGCGCTACATCCCGTTGCAACATTAATATTTTAACAAACACTGCGAGCGTTGTCAAGATGTTTTAAAAACTTTTTGAATATTTTTGCACCCTGAGTTAAAAAAGCAAGACGGACACTGCCGATTGACAGTGTCCGAAAAATGCTTAATCAAAGATTAATTCGTTAAAATCAGTCTTCTTTCTTCTTTCTTGCAAGGAACATAACGCCTGCTGCTGAAACCATAAGACCTGCCATTACGAAAACGATAGTTGTTTCAACACCTGACTTAACTGCACCTGTGCTTGAAGAACCTGAACCTGATGAGCTTGAGCCACCGTTGCTTGAAGAAGAACTTGAACCGTTGCTTGAGCTGCCGCCTGTTGCCTTAGCACCTGACTTCTTAGCGTTGTCAAGCTTATCTTTATCTGGCTTCTTACCTGTTGTAGGATCTGTGCAACCTGAGAGAATCTTCTCAACTGCAGGAGCAATCTTATCCTTATCAGCGTTGTTTGTAGCATTGAGCTTATCTGTTACAGCACCCATAACATCTACAGGGCTAACCTTGAGAGTGTCAAGAAGGTTCTGTGTAAGACTTGTCTTAGCCTCATCATTGTAGTAAGCAATGAGGTATGTAGCCATCAATGTTACATCTGATTCGCCCTCAGGAAAAGCAGAACCAACAATCTTACCTGTTGATGTAATCTTCTTTTCAGGACCGCAGTCTGAGTTGTTCTGCCACTTAGCTTCGTTTGCCTTCTTTTCTGAATCCTCAGGGTTTTCAATCTGATTACCTGTGCAATAAAGTGTGTCACCGATGCAGTTGCCGCTCATGATAGCGTTGTATGACTGCATACCTGTGTTAGCACTGAAGATTACACAGTAAACTCTTCCGTCTGACTTAGAGATTGTGTTGCCTGTATTTGAAAGATCATATGTAGCGATACCTGTTGAAGAATCGTACTTACATTTTTCTTTCTTTGACTGCCATGTCGGCCAATCGCCTGTACCGTCAGCTCTCCAAATATGACAGAATACTGTCTTAACATTATTCCAGCCTGACTTCTTAACATCAAACTTAACAACATTGCCTGCTTCAACTTCTGAAGAAGCGTCAGCTGAAACGTCTGATGAACCATCGGCTGAAACCTCGCCTGACTGATCTGCTGCTGCAGCAACAGCAGCGTCATCCTCTGCTTCTGCAGCGCTTGCTGTGATGGCAGCTGAACTGCACATTACTGCTGCTGCAAGAAAAAGACCTGCAATTTTCTTGAACATTTTTAATCTCCTCCTAAAATTGTTCATAAATATCCAAGATAGATTTTCATATCTTAGTACTGCTTATTATACTATAAAAATAACAAAACTGCAATAGTTTTGGTTTAAAACCGTTTTTGTTAATTGCACAAGATTTTATGTAACCGTTTGGCTATTTTCCACAATTCAACTGTCAAGCAAGCCATAAATACACATTAAACGATTATTTTAACATTGCATAAACAGTTTCTTTTACGCTGTCAAGAGCCTCTGAAATCTTCTCAGGCTGTTTAGCACCTGCCATAGCCATATCGGGCTTTCCGCCTCCGTTACCTCCGGCCTTCTGAGCAACAGCCTTTATGATTTTGCCTGCATTTGCACCGAGAGCAAGAGCCTCTTTACCGCAGGCTGCGGCAAATGTCACCTTGCCGTCATTTTCAGTTGCAAGAACGCATACGCACTTCGGGGCAAAATCTCTTGCCTTTTCGCACATTGTGCGAAGAATGTCGGCATTAGCCTTGTCAATTCTGCCCGTTACCACTCTTACACCGTTTTCCTCCGTTGTGCCTGCAAAAAGCTGACCGATCTGAGCAACGGCAAGCTTTGAATTAAGCTCGTTGATTTCTCTCTGCTGTTCCTTGATAAGCTGTTCAGCCTTCTGAACACCCTCAACAACTGCCTTTGGATTTGCAATTTTGAGTAATGAGCAAACATCCATAATAACAGCGCTCATACCGTTGATGTACTTGAGAACGCCCATACCTGTGAGAGCCTCAATTCTTCTTACGCCTGCGGCAACCGAACCCTCCTGTCTGATTCTGAAAAGACCGAGGTTTGCGGTATTCTTTACATGTGTACCGCCGCAGAATTCAACAGAGAAGTCGCCTGCGCTTACAACACGGACAACATCGCCGTACTTTTCACCGAAGAGTGCCATTGCGCCGAGCTTTTTAGCCTCTTCAATAGGCATTTCCTGTGTTGTAACGGGGATTGCCTCAAGAATCTTTTTGTTTACAAGGTTCTGAACCTCAATGAGTTCCTTTGCCGTGAGAGCCTCAAAGTGAGTAAAGTCAAAACGGAAGTAATCGTCTGAAACAAGCTGACCTGCCTGCTGAACATGGTTGCCGAGAACCTCACGGAGAGCCGACTGAAGAAGGTGAGCCGCTGTGTGGTTTCTTGTAATATCCGCACGGCGCTCTTCATCAACAGCAGTTGAAACCTCTGCACCTACATTGATGCTGCCGCTCTTTACTGTACAAGCGTGAAGGTAAATTGTGCCTGACGGATTCTTTGTTGTGTTGTCAACATCAGCTGAAAAACTGCCAGACTCCATAACACCTGTGTCGCCAACCTGACCGCCGCCTTCTCCGTAGAACGGAGTTTTGTCGAGAACAATGATAGCATTTTCGCCCTCGCCGATACTGTCAACTCTCACACCGTCCTTAACGATTGCAAGAACCTTTGAAGTTGACTTGAGGTCTGTGTAACCTACGAATTCTGTATTTGCAACATCCGAAAGGTCTGTTGTGTCAGAAATCCAAGCGTCTGCACCGGCGTTCTTCCTTGCGTCACGGGAACGCTTTTTCTGCTCTTTCATAAGCTCACGGAAACGATCGACATCAACCTTAATACCTTTTTCGGAAAGAATTTCTTTTGTAAGGTCAATCGGGAAGCCGTAGGTATCGTTAAGCTTAAATGCGTCCTCACCGCTGAGAACCTTAACATCTTCGCTGTCCATAATGCCGTTGAGCATCTTAAAGCCCTGATCAATTGTCTTGGCAAAGCTTTCTTCTTCAACCTTGATAACCTTTGTGATAAACTCCTGCTTTTCCTTGAGTTCGGGATAAGCTGTGAGATTTTCTTTGATAACCGTATCGCAAACCTTATAGAGGAAAGGCTCGTTGTAACCGAGAAGTCTGCCGTGACGAGCGGCTCTTCTGAGCAAACGGCGAAGCACATAACCCTTGCCCTCGTTTGACGGAAGAACACCGTCACCGATCATAAATGTTGTACTGCGGATATGGTCTGTGATAACACGGAGCGAAACATCGCTCTTTTCATTTTTGCCGTACTCAACACCTGTAATCTGTGAGATGTGTTTCATAATATTCTGAATTGTGTCAACGAGGAAAAGGTTGTCAACACCCTGCATAACACAGGCAAGTCTTTCAAGTCCCATACCTGTATCAATGTTCGGATGTTCAAGAGGAGTGTAGTTACCTTTACCGTCACTCTCAAACTGAGTAAATACAAGGTTCCAAACCTCAACAAAACGGTCACATTCACAGCCTACATGACAGTCGGGTCTGCCGCAGCCCTTTTCGTCGCCACGGTCAAAGTAGATTTCGGAGCACGGACCGCAGGGGCCTGAACCGTGTTCCCAGAAGTTATCTTCCTTGCCAAGTCTTACCATATGTGACGGATCAACGCCGACTTCTTTTGTCCAAATGTCAAAAGCCTCGTCATCGTCCTCATAAATTGAAACATAGAGCTTTTCGGGAGGCATTTCAAGAACCTTTGTAAAGAATTCCCATGCCCATGCTGTAGCCTCGTGCTTAAAATAGTCGCCGAATGAGAAGTTACCGAGCATTTCAAAGAATGTACCGTGACGGGCTGTGATGCCGACACGCTCAATGTCGGGAGTACGGATACATTTCTGACAGGTTGTAACACGCTTGCGAGGAGGTGTTACCTCACCTGTAAAATATTTTTTCATAGGAGCCATACCGCTGTTGATGAGCAGAAGGCTGTTGTCGTCCTTTGGAACAAGCGAAAAGCTGGGGAGTCTTAAACAACCCTTTGATTCAAAGAATTCAAGGAACTTTTCTCTTAATTCGTTAAGTCCTGTCCACTTCATAAAAAATCTCTCCTTATACAAATTCACAGGGGAATACAATATTCGTTCAAATTTGTTTAAAGTATGCAACCGAGCAAAATAAAAAATCCCATTGTATAAAAATACAATGGGACAGGAACATCCTGCGGTACCACCCAAATTGACGCCAAGCGTCCGCTTTGAGTAATCGTCATAAGATTACATTTCCTTAACGCAGAAATACGCTGTGCTTAATCACACAGAGCTCAGGGGCAGCGCACCGAAACTTCACATAAAAGCCTTGCACCAAAACGGCTTTCTCTCTGAAATGCTGACATCTCGGTTAATCCCGTCACAGCCGAATATTGTAATTCAATTTCAATACATAGATTATAAAACTGTTTCTTTGTGTTGTCAATAGCAAAATTTGGGATTAATCACGCTTTTTTCTGATAACCGAGCCTGACGGAACGGGAGCGTTGCATTTCATTGTAAGTCTTTGCATCGGATGCGGCGCACTATCAACGGGCATACCCTCGTCGGTTGTAAGTGATTCACACTTGATTTCAAAAGGCACTCCGCTTGGCGGAAGCACATCAAGCGTGTCGCCCACATAGAATTTGTTGCGCTGAGTGATTACTGCGGTTGTGTCGTCAACAAGCTCTTCACACAATGCAACATTGTCATAATGACGGATATATCCTCCGTTGCCCGTAACCTGACCGGGTTCTCTGCCGAAATAGAAGCCTGTGTTGTACTCACGGTGGCTGATTTTTTCAAGTTCTTCCCTTATCCACGGTTTGAGAACATAATCGTCACCCTCTGCAAAATAATCGTCAACAGCGTGACGGTAAGCGTTTGTTGTAACAGCGACATAGTAAGCCGACTTTGCTCTGCCCTCAATCTTAAAGCTTGAAACACCTGCCTTTACAAGCTCGGGGATATGCTCAATCATACAGAGATCTCTTGAATTGTATAGATATGTGCCGTCACCTGTTTCTTCAACAGGAAAATACTGTCCCTGACGGTTTTCTTCGTAAAGATGATACTTCCAGCGACACGGCTGAGCACAGTCGCCGTGGTTCGCATCTCTGCCTGTCATATAGCTTGAAATAAGGCATCTGCCTGAAAATGAAACACACATTGCACCGTGTACAAAGCATTCAATTTCAAGCTCTTTCGGAACTTTTGCACGCATTTCGGCAATTTCATCAAGCGGAATTTCTCTTGCAAGCACAACCCTTGACGCACCCATATTGTAAAGCACATTTGCCGCCGCATAGTTTGTTACTCCTGCCTGAGTCGAAATGTGTCGCTGAACCTTTGGCGCATACTTTTTAGCCGCCTCAAAAACACCGAGGTCGGCAATTATGAACGCATCAACTCCGCAAGCCTGAGCATTCTCCATAAATTCCTGAAGATGAGGAATTTCATTATTGCGTGGAAGTGTGTTGCAGGTCACATGGATTCTTGCACCCTTTGCGTGGGCAAGGTCACAAGCCTTTTTGAGCTGATCGTTATCAAAATTCTGCGGCGCGGAACGCATTCCGAACATTTTCCCTGCAAGAAAAACTGCGTCTGCGCCAAAGTTTAAAGCGGATTTAAGGCAATCCATATCACCTGCCGGTGACAAAATTTCGGGTTTTTCAAAATTAGTTATCATAGCTTTCAATATACTCCAGATTTGCGTTTTGCTGTTCAAGTGTTGATGCGTAATAAGCCTGTCCCTTGCTGTCATGACAGAAGAAGTAATAATCCGAGCTGTTCGGATTGAGTGCGGCAATTATCGCATCCATACCGGGGTTGCAGATAGAACCGTAAGGAAGTCCCTTCCTGTCATATGTATCATATCTGCTCTTGTAGGTGCTTCTGTCATTTTCGGGAACATCTTCAAGACTTCTGTACGGATAGAACTTTGTTGAATCAAGACCGAGGCTTGACACGCCGAGACTGCTGTCGGCTGTAAGACGGTTGTGGAGAATTGAAGAAATGTAGTACATATCCTCTTTGTCAGCCGCCTCTGCCTGAATGATAGATGCGATTGTCATAACCTGATCAAGCGAATACTTTGTGTCGCTTTCTTCAACCATTTTCAAAACTGTTGTTTTCTTTGAATATCCGTCAACAGTCTGCTTTTCGTTAATCTTTGTTTCGTAGTTGTTGAGAAATTTGTAGATTACGGATTCTGCATTTTCATTTCTGTAGAATTCGTAGGTATCCGGATAGAGATAGCCCTCAAGCTTGTAGTAACGCTTGTCCGCATTTGTTTCAGCCTTGATAAAATCAAAGTCGCTGTCAAACTTTTCGGAATTGCAAAGCGAAAGAAACTCGTCCCTGTCGCCCAAAGCACCGTTCTTTTCAAGAGTGTTGGCAATTTCAAGAACGCTTTCGCCCTCGGTAATTGTAACGGAAACCGTGTCGGTTCTGTTGTTGCTACTCGAAAGGAAGTTGATGATTGCCTCGTAGTCCATATTTCTGCGAATTTCATATGTACCCTGAGTAAAATCATCGGCAGACTTTGTGACATTGACAAAAAGCTTGAAATATGACGGCTCACCGATTACTTTATTGTCAACAAGTACCTTTGTAACATCGTCAACAGTCGGATTTTCGGGAATTTCAATTTTCACGGTTGAGGAGTCGGTTCTGTTCACGGCAAGCAAATCGTTCATGCCTGTTATCATATATACAGCCGCCATTGCTCCGACAATTAAAACCGAGATAATCCAGATAAAGCGGAAGGTTCTGCGATTATACTTGTTCTTTGCTTTAAGAGCCTTTTTTTCTTCCTTTTTCTTCTGCTTTAAAACCTGCTTTGATTCACGGGCCATTTGCTTTTTGACATCCTGACCGCTGTATGAATTAAGGTTTGACGGTTCATCCTCAGACTTGATGAAATTATCGTCCTCATACTCGCTTTCATCAATATTAAGTTTAAAGTTTTCGGCTCTTCTGCGACGCTGAGCGTTAAGCTCCTGTTCGTTCATATTAAAATTATCAGGGTTCATAATGTATCATTCCTTTACAAACTCGTTATTTGTTCGGTTGGTATATTTTTCGGTAATCACGGCGTCAACGGGGCGATCGAACACTCCCGAGGGCAGAGTATGCTCTATACATTTGGAGTAGCAAAGCCCAACGCTTGTTCCCGAAAAATTCTGTAAAAATCTGTCGTAGTAACCCTTGCCGAATCCAAGGCGGAATCCCTGCATATCAAAGCAAAGTCCCGGAACAAGGCAAAGTCCGTGTGAGAAATCCTCGTACTTTTCGCAAATCTCGGGGTTTGGTTCCATGATTGAAAACGCACCCTTTTCAAGCTGAGAAAGTGAATTTACAAGGTAAAAATCCATTTCGCCGAAATTATTTTTACACTTTGGCAAAGCAAGTCTTTTGCCGTCTTTCAGCGTTGTTTCAAGAATAAGCGAGGTGTCAACCTCAATTGGTGATGAAACAAAGGCAAAAAGCACATCACAGTTTTTGTATTCCTCACTTGCCAGAAAAGCGTTCTGCAAGGCGAGGTCAAGCTGTTGCTTTTTTTCGGGAGGACAGCTTTTTCGGATTTTTTTATGTTTTGCACGGAGCTGACTTTTCAGCTCACGAACATTTTTCACAGGCATTGCATATCACCGATAACCTTGTCGGCGGCATCCTTTGATACTGCGAGAGAAACAATTGCGTGACCGAATTCAATTGCACAGCCTGCGCCCTTTGCGGTAATAATATTGCCGTCCGTTACGGTGTGAGTGCCTGTATAGTCTGCACCCTTGAGTTCCTTTTCAAAACCCGGAAAACAGGTTGCCTTTTTGCCGTCAAGAATTCCGAGATGACCGAGAATTGACGGAGCGGCACAGATTGCGGCAACGATTTTGCCGTTTTCACAGCTATACTTAACAGCCTCAATAACCTTTTCGTTTGCCTCAAGATTGAGAGTTCCGGGCATACCGCCGGGGAGTACAACACCCTGAACATCGTCAAGGTCAATATTGTCAATTGTGATATCGGCTTTTACAGGCACACCGTGTGAGCTTGTAACACATTCGCCTGTTACACCGACTGTTTTAACATCAAGCTTTGCCCTGCGCATTACATCAACGGGGGCAAGCGCCTCCGTTTCTTCAAAGCCTTCTGCAAGAAATACATAGAACATAGTAAACTTCCTTTCAGGAAAGAGTAATCCCGATATAGACATCGTCGGGAATTTTATGGTTTTTGTCGAGTGATTTAATCATTCCGCATTTTTGTAACCTACAGTTTTCAAAAAGAGCGTTATCGGATTTGCCCGTAAACACAAACCTTTCTGATTTTGTATTTTCAAGCAAAAGTGCGGAAAGTTCGTTTATATTTTTATAAGCCGAGTAAAAAACATCGGCAGTATTTTCGTTTTCATCAAATACGGCAAAGCAGTCATTCTTATTGATCACCTTTGAGCCGTAAATCTCATAATAGGACTTTGCAAATTCAAAAAAATTCTCACCGTATATGAAAGAATTTTCTTTTGAACAGCCGATATTCAAGCCATTCTCTGCAAAATTTTCAAGCGTTTGCCTTGAAATTTCACGGCTTTTTACGGTGCAGTTCAAAGCATATCCGAGCTTTGCGTAAAAACCGTACAAGCCGTCATTTGCAGGAAAAAGCAGAGAATACACATCACCGTTATTCTTTGCGTCATCAAGTGCATAATCAATCAGCCTTGACATTATCCCGTTGCCACGGAAAGATTTATCGGTTGACGCACCGCAAAGATAATGCGATTTTTCGCCATTGAGCGTACCTTTTACAAGGTAGAGAGCCGAAACGATTTTACCGTCAACAACGGCACAGTAGCCGTTAAAAAGGTCGCTGTCAAAAATCAGATTGACGGCAGTTACATCCTCGTCAAAACACGAGAGCCACAGCTTTTTTAGGCTTTCGGTATCGGATTTTTCGGTTTTGCGAAATATCGTTTTCATCGTTTTTTCGGTTTTGCATTCCAGCGGTCGAGGATAATAACGGGATTGTATGAAAGTTTAGACTTTTTGAGTCCCTCAAGTCCCATATCTTCCTCACGGTTTATATACTCATACTGCGTAAGAGTTTTGGCAAATTCGTTGTTGATTACGGCATAAACACCGTCATATTCACGAAGTGCCTTTTCAAAGTTGATATCATACACCTTGGGTGAAATTTCACTTCCGAGTGTCATGGCAACAGGCTTTGAGTCAACATACAGTACAGCACCCTTGACATTATATTCGTCTTTGAGGTCGCACATTTCCCCGATTGCCATAATTTCGCTTGAAGCTTCGGGGTCGGTGTCATTTTCCGCACACCACAGTTTTGCAACCGTTAATGCATCGGGAATGTTTGAATCCGACAGAGTTTCAAAACGGGTATCGGTGTAGGTTCTGTAAAATTTTGAAATGTGGTTACGCTTTGCGTGAAACCTTTTGCCCGCAAGGGTTGCAAGGTCACGGGAAGTGTAGATGTAATCCTGATTTTCGGGTGAACGGACATAAGCAAATTTGTCGGGAAACATTGTTTCAAGCATTGCACGATTGCCGTTTGTCAGCATAACAATTTGCAAATTGCCGTTTCTCTCCTCGGCATCTTTGAAAACCTCTTCAAGCGCACCCTTTATATTTTTGCCTGTAGGCATACAGTAACCCCAGACGGACTCGTCGGGATTACAATACACCTTGACAATTGTATCATCATAAAAAGCAAATTTAATATTGTATTCGTTTCGCCAAAGATAAGCGTTCAAAAGGTTGGTATCGCAACCCATGCACTCATCATAATCGTAGTATTTTTTAAGTTCGTTTATGTCACTTTGCTCAATTTTTTTAAAGCTCAGCATAAATTTCAGCCGCTACCCTCTCTATCTCTTCCGATATTTTTTCTATACTCTTAATCTCTCCGTTTTCACAGCAATTAATAACCTTCCAGCCGCATTTTTTAGCGGCATAAACTGCACTTTTTCGACAGTCAAGAAGGAAACGGAGGTTTTTCTCATGCAAATCTTTCTTGCTGTTGTCACCGCCGTAGCGTTTTTCCATAAGCTTCTGCGAAACCTCGGGTTCAACATCAAGGTAGATTACAAGATCGGGTTTTGGAATCCCGAGCTTTTCGTATTCAAAATCGTTCAGCCAATCAATAAAGCTGTTCCACTCCTCTTTCGGGAGTTTGGACATCTGATAAATTATATTTGAAGTCACATAGCGGTCGCTTAAAATCACACCGCCGTTGTCACATTCCTTTTTCCAAAACTGAAGATAGCTTGCAACACGGTCAACCGCATAAAACGCACTCGTCGCATAGGCATTGACATCATCGGGCTTGTCGCCGAATTCGCCGTCAAGATACATCTTCACGGGAGCGGCGGCAGGACTTTCATAATTCGGAAATTCAAGCTTTGTGACCTTTTTGCCGAGAGCGGAAAATTTTTCGCACAAAATCTTTGTCTGCGTAGCTTTTCCGCTGCCGTCAAGTCCCTCAATAACAATAATTTTGCTTTTCATATATATACCTTACTTTTCTCTGCCGTATTTCTGACGCATTTCCTTTTGCTTTCCGCAACACATATTGCCCTCGGGGCATGGTCCGAACAGGCATGACGGGCCGCAGTTTTTGAAAAGGTGCGGAGCAACCTCAAGACATTGCAAAAGCATCTGTTCGGCAACCTCACGAATTTCCCACTGTGCTCTGTTGCAACAACGGTGTGCAAAAAAGTTCTGCAAGCTTCTTGCATTGAAAGTGCAGACAATTTTTGTTGTCGATGCATTCGGAAGAATAAATCTTGCGTCCTCATTGGCTTTCTTGATGAAAGCATTGCAGGATTTTTTGTCGTCAGCCTTGTAGGCATTGATAATTTCTTCATCCGTTCCGCTGTATTTATCGGGACATTTCTCGTTGATGTAACCGACAGCAAGTGCATCTCTGATTTCCTTGTAAGCGTCAGCCTCAACCTTGAGAGCCTTTTCATAGGCGGCAAGAGCCTTTTCGTTCTTTGCAATCTCGGGCGGAGTTACAAAGTCAAACCTTGTGCCGTCAACATAGCGCTGTGACTGCTGACTGTAGGATGCAATTCTGTGGCGGACAAGCTGGTGTGAGCAGGCTCTTGAAATGCCCTCAATGCCGAATGTAAAATATGCGTGTTCGGTCGGACTTGCATGGCCGAGGCTTGCAAGCATATCAATAAATGAGGAAGTTTTTTCCTCGTCAAGACCTTCTCTTATATCTTCAATCCCTGACGGTGAGTAGCAAAGCTTTGCCGCCATTGCAACCGTCTGTTCGGGGTTTGGTGTGTGTGTAAGGAGCGTTACCTTTATTGCCATTTTTAGTTTTCATCTCCCATTTTCGATAAAGTTATTCACAATTTCCGATATTCAGATTTATTATAACATTATTATTTAGTCTTTTCAATGGTAAAAACAAGCAAAAATCCCGACAGCACAAAACCTGTCGGGATTTCTGATTAAAATACTATTTTCTTGTAATTGACCAACCCTTTGAGTTGAAACCGCTTACCGTTTTGCCTTTTCTGTCAATACAACGGACTGTGTAGGTTACTTTCTTACCCTTTTTAGCACCTGAATCTGTGAAAGAGGTTGAAGTTGTATCTTTTACCTTTGTCCAGCTTCCGCCGTCATATTTTCTGTAAAGTCTGTAGCCGTAAACGCCTGCGATTTTATTCCAAGTTACGCTTACACCCTTTGATGTGTTTGACAGCCTTGTAATTGTCGGAGCAACAGGAGTGTATTTCTTCGACCAACCCTTTGAATAAAAACCGCTGACGGTATTGCCGTTCTTGTCAATGCAACGGATTGTGTAGGTTTCGGTTCTGTTAGGACTTACTCCCGAATCGGTGAACGATGTGGCAGTTGTGTCCTTAAATCTCTTCCAACCGCCTGACGATGTTTTATAGTAAAGTCTGTAACCGTAAACACCTGCGATTTTGTTCCAACTAAGCTTGATACCGCCTGTGGTGATATCGAGTTTTGAAATTATCGGAGCAACAGGTGTATATTTTTTCGACCAGCCTGTCGAGTTAAATCCGCTGATTGTGTTGCCGTTTTTGTCAATACAACGGATTGTGTATGTTTCGGTTTTATTCGGTACTACTCCCGAATCAGTAAACGATGTGGCGGTTGTGTCTTTAAAGCGTTTCCAACCACCCGACGCAGGCTTGTAATAAAGTCTGTAACCGTAAACGCCTGCGATTTTATTCCAACTTAGCTTGATACCGCCTGTGGTGATATCGAGTTTTGAAACTGTCGGAGCAGCGGGTGTATATTTTTTCGACCAGCCTGTCGAGTTAAATCCGCTGATTGTGTTGCCGTTTTTGTCAATACAACGGATTGTATATGTTTCGGTTTTGTTCGGTACTACTCCCGAATCGGTAAACGATGTGGCGGTTGTGTCTTTAAAGCGTTTCCAACCACCCGATACAGGCTTGTAATAAAGTCTGTAGCCGTAAGCGCCGTCAACCTTGTTCCACGAAATTTTGATACCGCCTGTTGTGTTTGCAAGACCTGTAATCTGCGGAGCGGGAAGATTTACGGTAACCTTGCAGTTCGCTGTTTTTCCGTTGGAAGTTTTCACCGTAATTGTTGCCGTACCTGCTTTTTTGGCGGTTACTTTACCGTTGCCGTCAACAGTCGCAACGCTTGTGTTTGAACTGCTCCAAGTGTAAGAAGTCGCAGCATTTGACGGTAAAACTGTCTTTGTAAGAGTATAACTCTTTCCGACATCTAAAGTTAATGATGTTTTGTTTAATGATACAGAGGTTGGTTCTGAAACATCAAGTGCAATAAATTTAAACCCATTTTCTTTTGCATATTCTTCTGCGGCTGTGCCTTTGTAACCTTTGATTGTAATAGGAAAACTATCGACAGTTCCGAATGTGTACTCTCCTATTGATTTAACACTTTTTGGAATAACTATTGTTTTGAGATTTTCATTGTAAAAAAATTCGTCTGCCATAGATAATTCACTGACTGTATCAGGAATTGTATATTCCTTATCCTTTTTACCAGCAGGATAACGACATATAGAAGTTTTACTCTTATCGAAAGGAACTCCATCAATACTGCAATAATAATTATTATCTTCAGAAAACACAATCTTCTCCAGAGAATTACATCCACTCAAAGTGTACATATCAAAAAGGCTCTTCTCAAAACCACTGCCTATATAAATCTCTTTCAAATTGTTACATTTTTGAAAGCACCCATACATAGGTGACCAACATATTTCTTTTACACTATCTGGAATAACAATTTTTTCCAAACTGCTACAATCATAAAAAGCCCCCGCCCCTATCTTACAAACCTTATAGTCATGAATAGTTGAGGGTATAGTAACATTAGCCGCAGAACCATTGTATTTGGTAATGGTGCATGTATAATCATCTTCGAGGGTATATTCAAAGTCGCCGTAGGTTGCCGCACTTACGGTGAGCGGTGCGATTGTCAAGATGCCGAGCATCATTACAACCGCAAGAATAGCCGATGTTAATTTTTTGACTTTAGTTCTCATAATTGACCTCCTAATAAGATATAACAGCAAGAATAATTATCTTGTTAAGATAATTATATATTCCTATTTTGCAATTGTCAACATAATTTAATCTGATTTGGCTAATATTTTTATGATTTGTGGAAAGAATGGTATAATCTAAATGCAAATGTTACCGCATCTGAGGCGGATATGGAATTCAGTCTATCCGCTGTACTTGCAATCTATCAAAATTAACTTATGGGCAAAGGTGTTATTATGGAGTTTTCAGTCAGATTAAAAGAATTGCGTGTTGACAACGATATGTCACAGACTGAGCTTGCAGAAAAGCTGAATTTAAAGGCAAGTGCGATTTCCAAGTATGAAAAGGGCATTACACAGCCGTCTATTGACACGCTCAAAAATTTGGCGGAAATTTTCAGCGTTACGGTTGACTACCTTATCGGTATGTCAGATATTAAAAATCCATACAGCAACTCACAAATTACACCGAACGAAGCCGATTTGATTGAACATTTCAGACAACTGACCTACGAAAACAAAATCCGAATTGATGAAAGAATTAAAACAATGGCAGATGCGTGATACTGCGTAATATATAGTAAGATGTAAGCGGAGAGTATCCGCCTTTTTTATTTTAGAACGAAATTTGATTAAAAAATTGATTTGCAATAATAAATCGGTTGGTAATAAGGGTATATAAGTTAAATTAAGTATAATATAGTGTGTCGGGCGGTCAAAAACCGCCGTTTATTTTTGCCCCAAAATAATTGGAAATAAAATTATATTTCGTTCACAGAATTATCCAAATAAGACAATTTTAAAACAATTGCAAAATTGTAACGGCAAACAATATCCATACAAATAAAAACAGTCGGATAGACGAACTACCCGACCGTAAATTTTACTTTTCAATTTTCAGATTTATAATTAAAAATCAATCAAAAATCACTTTTCATAGATATTGAGCAAAAGAGCCTTGATGTCATAGAGTTTCTTTGAGAGGTCAACATAATAGTTATGCGGATTTTCAAAACGCTTAACCTCGTCCCAGAGAAGGTCAATCTGCTCACGGCAATAGGTTGCGATTTCTTCAATTGACGGTGACTCATACACGCACTTGCCGTTCTTGAAGATTGGCACAAGAAGTTCCTTTGCGGTATAGTTATCAAGCATTTTTGTTTTCCAAACTGCATTCGGATCGAAAATTGTTCTCGGCTTTGAATCGTCAACAACCTCATCATAAATGCAAAGCTCATCGGCAATAGCCTTACCGCTGTCCTTGTCAAAATAGCGGTAAACCTTTTTGAAGTGCGGATTTGTAATCTTGGTTGTATTTTCGCTGACCTTGATTTTCGGCACAATTTCACCGCCGTCATTTTCAACGGCAACAAGCTTATAAACACCGCCGAATACAGGCGAACTTGATGAAGTGATTAGTCTTTCACCGACACCGAATGTGTCAACCTGAGCGCCCTGCATCATAAGGTCACGAATAAGGTACTCGTCAAGAGCGTTTGACGCAGTAATTGTACATTCTGTAAGACCTGCGTCATCAAGCATTTTTCTTGCTTTCTTTGAAAGATAGGAAATATCGCCCGAATCAAGGCGGATTGCACACTTGGTCTTACCCTGCGGAAGAAGAACCTCCTTGAACACCTTAATGGCATTCGGGACACCGCTCTTTAATGTGTTGTATGTATCAACAAGGAGAGTAGGATTATCGGGATACATCTCGCAGTAGGTTTTAAAAGCGTCATACTCGCTGTTGAACATCTGAACCCATGAATGTGCCATTGTACCGCCGGCGGGAACACCGTAAAGCTCATCTGTAAGTGTGCAGGCTGTACCCTTGCAGCCGCCGATGTATGCGGCTCTTGCACCGTCAACTGCGGCATTTGCACCCTGAGCACGGCGTGAACCGAATTCAAGCACGGCTCTGCCCTGAGCGGCACGGACAATTCTGTTAGCCTTTGTCGCAATGAGAGTCTGATGATTGATTGTGAGGAGAAGGAATGTTTCAACAAGCTGAGCTTCAATTGCAGGCGCTTTGATTGTCATAACAGGCTCGTTCGGGAAAATCGGAGTTCCCTCGGGGATTGCATAAACATCACCGCTGAATTTGAAGTTTCTCAAATACTCAAGAAACTGCTCGTCAAAAATGCCCTTGCTCTTTAGATACTCGATATCCTCGTCTTCAAAATGAAGTTCCCTGATGTACTCAATAGCCTGTTCAAGACCTGCCATAATCGCAAAACCGCCGTTGTCGGGAACTTTGCGGAAGAACACATCAAAATAGACATTCTTTTTATAAAAACCGTTTTTAAAATAGCCGTTTGACATTGTAAATTCGTAGAAGTCACACAGCATAGCCATATTTTCTTTTTTCATAATAATCACCTTGAATGAGATTGTATATTCTGCAACGCAGAAGCATAGATATAGTTTAGTCTTTTTTCGTCAATTTGTAAAGCGGAATTTGCACAAAAGCCGTTAAAAACCAACCCTGTTGCCTATACATTTTTAATATCTCGGTTGACATTTTACCGCTTAAAGGTATAATTAAGTTATATTGAAAACAATCCACTCGGAGGTAAAAATATGAACAGCGAAAATAGTAAACTCTGCCCATTCTGCGAAAGCGAAATGATGATTATTCAGGACAACCTCAACAACGGCAAGCCGTACCTTGAATGTCCCACCTGCGGACTCCGTTTCCAAATTGAAGGCTTCCCCGAAAATCCGCAGGAAATCAGAGAAACTGAGTGATTTGGTCTAAACATTTGTATTGCAGATATTGAAAAAAATCACCGCTCGGCTCAAAATGTCAAATTTCACAAAAATGTGTTGACAAATCGACTGAACGGTGATATAATCTATCTTGCGTTGAAATTTATGAGTAAGTTTGCAAAACCGACCTTCATAATTTCATCGGTTAAAATTAATATAGGGGTATAGCTCAGTTGGTAGAGCAGCGGTCTCCAAAACCGCGTGCCGAGGGTTCAAGTCCTTCTGCCCCTGCCAAGGTATGATGTCTCAAAAATGGCTTAGATAAGCCGTTTTTGAGACTTTTTCTTTTGCCTTTTTTCTTCTGATTTTTTCAATTTCACATCAGTTCCACCGTAGTTCCACCACTTTGGTGTTTACAGTGGCTTCAAATGTTGTAGAAAAAGTGTAGAAATCAATCCGCTTGCAGGCTGTTTGCTATTGCTAATTTTGAGGTTTTGTCAATGTGAGCATAAAATTTTAATGTGGTTGTTGAGCTGCTGTGTCCCAGCCATTCGGCAACCTGGACAGTAGTGAATCCGTCATTCAACAGATTACTAGCAACGCTATGTCGTAAATCGTGAAATCTGATTTGCGGAAAATCGTTTTGCTTCTCAATCAACGTATGAAATTTTTTCGTCAGATAATTAGGCGTTATCTCCTTACCGTTATCGAAGGTACAAACATAGTCATTTGAGATATATGCGTCTTTTAGAAATTCTTTGTTTCTCATCTGACGCTCCCTCTGTTCAAGAAGTATCTTTTTTACCTGCGGTATCATTGGCAAGGTTCGGTTACTGCTTTCTGTCTTTGTGGATGATGTATAATTACTGTCTCCGCTAATTTCCTTTGTGCTTTGCTGTAAGGTTTCCCTAATCCATATGGTTTCGTTCTCAAAATCAACGTTATGCCACTTTAAGCCTAACACTTCACTTCGTCTGAATCCGTAAACCGTACAAAGATATGTCGGCAGGTAAATGCTTGTTCCTTCAAGATAAGCTAATAGCTGTTTTATCTGCACTCGGTTAAGAAATTCCGCCTTGAATTTTTCTGTCTGCTTTGGCATTTTGGCGGCTGTTGCAGGATTTATTGATATTAAACCCTTTTCTACAGCGTCGGCAAGAGCCTTTGATATATTTTGATGGTGATGCTTTATCGTTGTGACGGATATTGTTCCGACCTTCGACTTGTAATAATCGGAAAGTTGATGCGGCTTTAGCTCTTGAAGCTCAGTACCCAGCTTTTCAAAGTAAGGGATAATGTGGTTTTCCATATTTCCCTTATAGCTGCGATAAGTATTAGGACGAACTTCTGATTTTATTGCTACAAGCCATTTCTTGAAATAGTCGGCAACCTTGATGTTGGAGTAAAAGTTTAAATTCTTGTTGTCATACTCAACACATAATTGCTTTAATATCTGTTCTGCTTTTCGCTTATTATTCTTAACAGGCAAGCCTGTTGCGTGGGATTTCTGAATTCTCTTACCTGTACTATCGTAAAGATTGAGTACAGCATAATATCTTCCTTTTTTCTCTCTTAAATATCCTGTGGTCGGCATAATAGCTATCTCCTTTCCAAATTGAAAGCCGACCAATATTCATTAGACTTATTCTAACTTAATCAGTCGGCTTTGACAATTATGCGTTTTTAATATAATCCTGAATTAATAAAGTCCGTAACACTTTGCTTCGGGATTATGTATTTTCTTCCTACCTTAACCGTTCTTATCACACCATTTTGCAATAATGAATAAACTGCGGATCTGCCAATGTGAAGCATTTTCATAATATCATCAACGGATACTATGTCTCCGTATTCAGCGAACATTACAGTTTCTTGGTTGGTATTTTTTTCTTTATCCATTTGTTTCTCCTTTCGTTAAGTGCATTTTAATTGAAAGCCGACCAATATTCAGCAAACTTATTTTAACTGAATCCACCGACTTTGACAATTATGCGATTTTGATTAATTTTTGCTCACCATAGCTCCTCCTCTTTTTTTAAGTACTTCTTTCTTGTCAAAGAAAACATAATCATATCCGAGGTCATTACATTTGTCACACTTATCCTTTTTAGCCTGGAGCGGATCAAAACGCTTAATAATAAAATCCGGCAAAAGTTTGTATTCTTGTAAGTGCTTTTGGCATAAACAACGTATATCGCCTGTGTTTATACTGTTATTCTGCCGAATTCCGAATGTTCGCATCAAAGCAGCATTTATATTTCGGATTAGTGCCTTCTCCGTGACTTTTCCGAGGCAATCCTTCAAATCACTTTGATTCACTGTAGTTATCTGTTCCATAAGTATCATAGAAGGAATTTCAAGCCTATATCTTTTTCCTATATAAACATGAGAAAAGAAATAAGGCTTTTTAATGATTCCCGTCAGAGGAGCTACTATGGTTGTTGTTGAACGGTCATTAATTTCATCCGCCTGTAAAACAATCACCGGTCTAAATCCGTTCTGAACAGAACCTCGGGTTTCACCAAAGTCAAAAAAGAATATTTCGCCTCGCTTGACTTTATGTTCTTTCGTCATATTATTACCTCTTTTCATAAATTTAAGGGAATATTACTCCCTTCACTTATTTGGACAAAGGGTACCCGTTTGTCAGGGTGTTTTGAAAAAATTTTTTAATTTTTTTATTGCTTCCTCAAGAGATTCATTTATTGTTTGATATTTAACATTCTCTTCTTCGGCAATATCTCGCAATGTTTTATCTTTTACATAATACTTGACAACTCTTGATTTTTGCTTTTCTGTTAAAGTATCAAAAGCTTTGTAAAGGGTAGAAAGTAACTCACATTCCTTCTCTTCGTTAATTCTTTCCAATACAAAATCATTAACTAAAAGCTCCTTATGAAATACCGCGGTAGTTTCATCAAAGTTAAAAATGTCTTGCGTGCGCTTGGCTCTTTTGCAAAACTTATCTTCGTTATTGATATACTTTTGACGAACTTCTATAAAACTCAAGTCCACCCTTACGAACGGTGCATAAAGTTTCGCTTGCTTTGGATATTTATTCCAGATTTCCTTTTCTGTAAGGCAGCTTGCTATGATGTACCTTTCTGTTCCGCTATAGCCTTCATATTCATATCTGATATTTATAACTTTACAATCCTTATTAAACTGCTCTTCAAGAGCTGAAATAATATTATTTGACATTTACTGTAATCTCCTTTGAATTTTGAATTTGGGTTAAATCAAAATTCAAAGGCTACGGATATTTTGCAATTACAGCTTGCCAGTATAGCAAAAACATTTAGTGTCCTTTCCGCAGAGGACAATCAGAGCAAACATAAAAATAGGGTTGGCACCAATCGGTACCAGCCCTTGCAATTTTGAGTATACAAAGGTAAGGGTACCGATTTCTACTTTTGACCTTTCGGTCTTTTTAGCAAATATCTGTATCCTCGCCCTGATGTACACTCAGGCTTGAATATTTTTTTATTTCACATTTTGATGACAAAACAAAAAGCCGACACGAACATTTCAAAATCTCAAAATCAGAAATTCTGAAAATACTCGTGTCGGCTTAATTCATCTTGATTAAGCTCAATCGTTGAGCTATATTTTTTGTAATGCGAAAACCTCATATTTGGGTTTACTGCTTAATTTTGATTGGACATCAAAACCATAAGTTCAATTAGTTGGCTCATTGATATTGTTTCATACATATCTTTATTGCTCTTTTTTACTTTGAGTGCGGGTTCTCCCGTCTCCGTTCTCACGCACTCACCAAGCGTAATTCTTTCGGTGTTTTTATCAAATTAGTTTTTTTCATCTTCCATCTTCCTTCCGAACTAACTTCATTATTCACATAATTTGATACATATTCAATTGAAAGTAAAACTACACTTTTTGAATCAACTCCCATAAATGCTAATATATTTCTAACCTCGCAACGGGGAAACAAGGAAAGATACTTGAATAAAATAGAACTGTTGTTCGATTTCTATCATGCATTATATCGCCATTAACAATATTTGTCAAGACTTTTATATTGATTTATTTTTTATTTTATAGTTATTTACAGTAGCTTATTGATGGTAACTATTTGTCAAGCTTATTTACATTTTTTAATATCAATTACAAACTCTTCAAAATTTCAATAAACTTATCCATCGTATAGGAACCTTGAATCTCCATTTCCTTATGTTCAAAGACCATATAATACTTGAATTTGGAACCACACATCATATCCCACTTCTTGCCGAGAGCGAGTTTTGCTTTGCTGTCGTCGTTCTTTAGCTGCTCTCCCTTTGCTTCAACAAGAACCATATTGCCGCTGGTCGTCTTTACGATAAAATCGGGATAATGATTGATGAATCCGTTTAAACGGAATCCGCGCCTATCAATAACACGATGCCACCAAAGGACATTTTCAAGCGGTGCGATATTGTTTATCAGCTTGAATTCAAAATTGTTCAAGTCGTCGCATTCCGCTGTATAAAGCGATTTATCCAAGCTATCAAAACTGACGGAAGGTGTGATTACTTTCGGGAATGAATACGCGCCGTCATCCTTACAAATGATTTTATTCATCTCGATAAGATCGTAAAATTTCCTTTGACGGTATGAAGCTTCATATTCTTCTATTTTATCCCTTATCTTTGAAGCGTAGAAGGGAATGGAGCTTTCCATAGCGTTCAGCGCATCCTCGTCCATTTCGCTGATAACGCGTGTTACATAGGCTTGTACTTCCTCGGTTGCATAGCGGTTATTCTTATTGATTTGAGCCGCCAGAGAATCAGCGCAAGCCTTAATACGATGTTCGCTTGAAATCTGTCTTAGATACTCTCTGATCTGTTCGCTTTCCGATTTTGAAGCTCTGCGATACTTCGGTATAGCTTCACCTTGTGTAGCTACATCAATCTCGTACATTTCTCCCGTTGCCAAGTTAAACTTGATGTCAGCGGGTATTTTATTAAGCGAAAAACCTTCTGACAGGTTTTCTTTTTCAAGCAGCGTATATCCGTCATTAAACAGATTGGGCGTACCTTTCAGGAAGAATTGAGGGATACGCAACGCAACCGCATCGTCAATAAATTGTTCTTGCATAGGATATTGATTCAGCATATCTCCCAAGTCACCACCAAAAAATCCGTCATTACTGTCGTTGGCTAATTCTTCGTTATATTTTTCTGCAACATCCGTAGCCTGTGCTACCATCGTTTCAATATGACTATCTTCACCGCTTGCAGGCTTGGTATCAACACGGAAATTATCGGGAATCTCTGTATCTAACCAGTCAAAGCCATTGTCCTCTGTTCCACATGGAGTATCAGGCTCTTGAATGGCTTGCTGTTCACCCTCGTCCGTAGCGAATGTCGGCTTTTCAACCTCACCTACACGGTAGTCCTTCTTGCTGAATCCCGCTTTGTTCAAGCCGACAACGATGTCGTCAAGCGTTGTGCGGAAATTCCTTGAGGAAGTCAATACATAGGACGTATTAAGCAAGGGCATTTTATGTTTCTTGGCATAGGGCTGTCTGAGTATTCTACCAAGGATCTGTTCAACATCAACTCTTGAAGTCTTATTCGCCACAGAAGCAAGGATATATGCAAACGGACAATCCCAGCCCTCTTTCAGCGCATTGACTGTAATGATATACCGTATCTCGCAATCGGGACTTAACAAATCAACTCCCTTAATTTCGTTGACATTAGAGGTCTTGATAGCAATCTGATTTTCGGGTATTCCGATTGCTACCAGCTTATCTTTCAGCTTTTCAAATGTTACTGTATCCGAGCTTGATTTAGGTTCGGCTTGGAAAAGAACAATCGGGCGGATATATTCGCCACCGTGCAGATGCTCCATCTCGGCTTGTTGTTCAATGCTTCCGCGCAACTTTACCGCGTCACGAAGAACATCCTTTACACCGTCACGATTGTAAACGACAACAGGAAGTTTAACCATATTTTCCTTTTTGAGTTCACGCGCATCCACATACGAAAGAATATTGCTGTTCTTTCTCGGCGTTGCCGTTAAATCGAGAATAAAGGACGGATTGAGGTTATTCAGCATTTCAACGCTCAGATTTGAGCTTGCGTTATGGCTCTCATCTACAACTACAACAGGCTCTAAATGGCGTAACGCCTGAATCAGCGCTGTTTCATCGGTATCGGCTAATAGCACATCATCGTCCTTGAAATACTCGGCAAAGCGCTGTAGGTTACCGTTTTCCTGATAAACCTTGCGGACATCCTTCTTCTTGCTGTCAACTCGCAAAGAAGCGTAACTGATTACGCAAATAGTCAGCATTTCTCTGACGGTATCAGGCGAGAAATTCTGTCCGTTCAATAGCTGCTCTTTTGTATATACGCCGACCTTGCCCGCAAAATCCTGATCTATCTTTTGTCTGTACGGATGATTGACATTGGAAAGGGTATTGACCGTCTGCTCAATAATTGCGTCTGACGGTGCAAGCCAAACTACCACCTTTGGCTTGTCCATTGGCATTTTCTCGAAGATGGTTTTCAGCGATGAACACGCCATAAAGGTTTTGCCACCGCCCGTAGGCACTTTGAAACAGATATGAGGTACCCCTTTGATTTCGTCCTTGTACTGCGGAACGCCGCCCAAGCCTACGGTGACATCCTGTTCAGCCCAATATCGTTTCCAAGCCTCGTTCATATCGTAATCATTCAGGAAATCAAGATAAGACGAAAGGTTTTTCATTACTCTCTTTTGATAAATTTTCAGTTCCATAATTCCACCTGTTATAGCTTTGAGATATCTCTCGGAATCTTCTTAAAGGTAATTCTGTACTTTTCAAGCTCATTATTGCTGAGAGTACATAAGTCGGCGTAAATAACATACGCTCCCGCTTTGGTCTTGATAGTATTCAAGAATTCGTTGTTAAGGGTTGTAATCTGCTTTTTCTCATAATAGAAGTAGTAAGCATTGTCAATA
This sequence comes from Ruminococcus bromii, assembly GCF_002834235.1. Classification (GTDB taxonomy): domain Bacteria; phylum Bacillota; class Clostridia; order Oscillospirales; family Acutalibacteraceae; genus Ruminococcoides; species Ruminococcoides intestinale. The sequence continues at coordinate 149,481 of NZ_NNBY01000036.1, forward strand.
TAAGTTCCGAGGTAATAAGGTTCGTCGGCTTTGTGCGGAGCTAAAGTCTGCTTTGTTTCTGTGAAATAAACATATTTGCGAATTTCGTCCTCGCCGATTTCCTCATTTAGCATATCGCCGTTGAAGATAGGCTCACCGAGTTCATAGAAGCTGAAATCGCCGTCGGTGCCCTCAACAGCCTTTTTTTCTTCACCGTAGCCGTTAATCACACGTTTCACTCTTTCGGCTGTAATGGAATCGGCATAGTCCATCATTTCAATCATAATAAACTTGCGATTACCGCCGTCCTGCTTGTTCAAATTCAGCACGGCGTGTGCAGTTGTGCCGGAGCCTGCGAAGGAGTCAAGGATAATTTCATTGTCTGAACTTATGTAATGCAATATATCTTCAATCAGTTTTTCAGGTTTTGGATAGGGAAAAGCAGATTTTGTGCCGAATATACTTCTTACCTCATCACCACCGCGTGCTGTGTAGTATAGTTTGTTAGTTAATATTGTTGGTATCTTTGCACCCGCTGTTGAATAATTAAGCACTTCAATAGTTGGCACATCCTTGTTAGATGAGTATTCAACCTCAAATTCTCCATTTATTATCTTATCAATTATTCCACCTGATAAGTATTGAATTGTATAACGATTGATTGTGTTTGGGTTGTTAATAGGAACAACTTTAATATAACCCTTTTCCCAATCGCTCAATAATCTTTGAGGAATGAGCCGCCATACACAAGGATCACCTTTGGATGTAACAGGCCACACAGCTGTTGTCCCTTCAGGTGCTTCGTCATAATCGAATTGGAAATCCTCTAAATCTCCAACATATTTACCATTATCCACTCTCTCTTGTAGTGATTCACCCACACCTTTTATTACTCCTTTTGAATCCACAAAGATCGGATATGCTTGATTCGGTCTTTGGACTTGATTAAATGTCGCAAGATTCATACCGTGATATGGAGAACTATAAACATTTTTTGAACTTTCGAGAGCATTGGGCTTGAAATCCAGAGGTGCTATAACTACTAAATACTCATGAGTAACATTAAAACCACCATTAGGTTTTCCGCCAGATGTTTGTACAGTGATTATCATTATTTGTTTTGTTGAAAACATCTCATTGCATAACAACATAAGGTTATTTATTTCTTGATACCCTATGCTTATTACTATTACACCATTTTTAGCAATTAGCTTTTCTAATAGTCTTAATCGAGGATACATCATACATAACCATTTATCATGTCGAGTAAAATCTTCGCCCTCCTGACCGACAACCTTGCCAAGCCATTTCTTGATTTTCGGATCATTGACATTATCGTTATATACCCAATTTTCGTTTCCCGTATTGTACGGCGGATCTATATAGATACACTTGATTCTGCCCTCATACTGCGGCAACAGAGACTTTAACGCTTCAAGGTTATCACCGTGAATAATCATATTTCCGCTGCCGTTATCTTCTTTATGCTCTCCGCCCTTGTCAAAGCTGTACTGACGCTCCAGCGTTTTATACGGAACATCCAAATGATGATTCACAACCTTGCTCTTTCCAATCCAATCAAGTGTAGGCATATTCTTTCTCCTTGCAAATTCATGAGCTTTTTAATAACAACTATAAATAAATAATACAATAAATTCATGCCTTTGTAAATAGGACAAGTTTGATTTCAAAACACTTCAAATGAGATAATTTAAAAAGAGTCTGAATCAGTTCCAGACTCTTATCACAATATGAGATTCGGTTTTGTTTAGCTTAATTTCATAGTCCACTTTTCTTGCCGCTTACTTTCTTCGTTTTACTCTGTCTTTCGGCTCTTTCCAAAATGAGGGTAGCCTGTTTGTATTTATTTACCCTTTCAATCGCTTTATCATCAATTTGATTTAATCGCGTCAAGTCGCTGTTGTGGGCTAAATCCGCCAGCTTAACTTTCCTCGCAAGAGCGTTATCCTTTAAGGCTCTTATGTAATCGAAATAATCGTCATTATCCTTATGTGTCATCAAAGCGAGAGCTTTGATAACTTCATCCGGAAAGCCCTTGCTTTTCAAATCATCAAGTGTGATGTCTGTATCCTCCACAACATCATGGAGCAATGCAACGCAAATAGAGTACTCGTCATCCATCTGCTCGGCTATGTGGAACGGATGATACACATAGGGCATATCGCTTTTATCCATTTGTTCTTTATGAGCATTAAAAGATATTTGTAACGCTTTCTTGGTAAATTCAGTGTACAGCATTTATAAGACTCCTCCAATCTTTATCTTGTATTTCTGGTTTTACATTCCTAACATATTTATGTATTATGCACACTTGTAAAGCATATCGAAAATCTTTCTACAAATACTGCAATAAATCCGTACCTTTGCTAATAGAAAAAAGCGCTGCACCTCCGTTCAACGATACAACGCTTTGTGATAAAAGTAAAGTGTTTCAGTTACACTTCTTCTAAATACATATCGTCTTTTGCGATTAAGTGAATCTTCCGATAAATACGACATCCATAATCATTATTTCCTACATTTATTGTATAATTGTAGCTACGATATCTGCCATCGCCAATATCGGAGAAAACTCTGATTCTGTACAGTTCTGTTCCTATGATAAGGGTTTCAGGTTCACCTTTTTTGACTTTTCCGATTACTTTTCCATCAAAACAAACATAGAAAGGAACGCCAGCTCCGTTTAATTATCTTTCTCTTGTGAGCACCAATCTTTAATTGATTTACTCCTATCAGATAAATTAATTATTATGAACCGTGCTTGATAGATTTGGGGTGATTTTCATCATCAACATTAAGAGTAAATGATTCCCCGCTAACCTTTATTTCATATTTTCCAAAGATAGAACGACTAACATCATAACTTAGTGTTCCTCTATGTTCAAATTCATCATCTTTTTCTTTCGGCCCAACGGTTGTCATATAGTAATAATCTAATGTCCCGTCACTATTGAAATCCAACTTATAGTAATAGTAATGAATCCAAAAGCCTGCTTCTGTTTGACTGTAGCTACAGGTATAACTGTTGCCCGGCAATTCATTTTTTACTTGCTCAAGTTTTTTTGTACTTTCCGATTGAATGTTAATAAATCCAATAATTCCAGCAACTACTAAACCCACAATCACAACAGCAGTGACGATAGCTTGTGTACGACGAGAGCTTTTTATCTGTGCCTTTTCACTCATAACAGCTCCGTATTGAGCACTACGCTTTCTATCTTCTTTATTCACCTCACCCCAATATGAATCAACTGAACTGCTACTATTAGCAATTTCAACAGTTTGTCCGCAATGTGGGCAAAACTGTGTGCTGTCTGGTATTTGTTTATTACAGTATGGACAGTTCATTTTTTACCTCCTAAGAAACTGTAAAATTACCCTCGTAGTAATTTATTGTAGCATTCTTCAAGAACAGCAACCAGCCGTTGTACCTGAAGCAAGAAATTTTTGTTATATTCTTTGCGATGTGAGCTATGCGATACATATGAGTTTCCTTTCAAATAGATGTCAGAATATCCTTTATCTATTAATTCAGATAGTCTTTTTGCCGCCTCACTATCTTCTCTTTTTCTAAAAAGAATACAATCATAGTACAATCCAAGTAAAGCTATATCATTATCCTTTATACATTCCTCTAATTCGTTCAGCACGCTTTCTTCATCAGCTTCTATTCCATAGCCCAAAAACTTCATTGCCAATAGATATGGCTTTACTTCGGGGACGTGTTGTAGATTGAGAAATCTTTGGTAGATTTCTTCATAATCTTCAGATGACAAATCCTCTTGGGCGTAATCTTGTGTAATTTCATCAAATAAGTATTTATCAAAAACATCCATTATTAAAACCTCATTTTATTAATAAACAGTAAAATTCCCTTCGTATGAGCGACTATTGCCGATTCTAACAGTGTATTTATATAATCCTTTTTTCCAACAACCCGGACTACTATATCCTATGGAATTCCAACATGCAATAGTATCCTTGTCTAAGTCTTGCAAGCAGTAATTGTTATATAACACGCTATCATCTTCCATATATATGACTTTAACAAAAACCTGCACATACATATGTGATCCGGGAGCTTCTATGAATGTTTTAAAATAAATGTGTTCAAGAGTTCGTCCGTCAAAATTTGTTTTATAATTCTCTTGATCCGCTTTTAGAGCGCCTGTTGCTTTTGAAGCAAATAATTTTACGCCAGTGAGGATAGGGCCTGTTTTATCAACTTTGCCATTATACATCCTAAACTCTTGACCGTAAGTCTGTGTGCCGTTTATTTCAACAACCCATTTATATACGCCGTCTGAGTAGCAATTATAATTTGTGTTGCCCCAACCTGTTGTTCTAAACCAGGCATCACCGGGTTTCAAATCGTATTCGTTATTAAATATTTTTGAAAAAGTGTAATCACCGTCAAAAATCTGTGAGCGAACTTTAATATGGCACGGTTTTTTTACGGATTCAATATAAACTTTTGCATTTAGATAATCTACATCTCTGTTTGTAAAATAAAGCCCCGAAAAACCTCTACATTCAAACTCCATACTCTTAATTTTTATTCTTTCCGCAAGCTCATAATCATCTTTGTAACCGTCATCATCGTAATCATATTCATCCTGGTCATCTTCTTCGTCGTATTCATCGTCCCTTACTTCTTCGTAATTAAGATGCGAATGCTCTTTTAAGTAATTATCTGAATATCCCTCGTTTTCAAATTCCGAGAGCTTTTCTGCTGCTTCTTTATCATTTCTGTTTTTATACAAAATCATATCATAATACAACCCGCAGAGATTTACATTGCCTGAATCGAAATGAGTTCTTAGTTCGCTTAATACTTCCTCTGGCTCTGCTTCTGTTCCCAACCCCAAAAAGCGCATTGACAGCAAATACGGCTTAACTTCTGGAATGTGTTCAAGATTTAAGAACCTTTGATATATTTCTTCATAGTCCTCAAAGGTCAAATCTGGCTGAATATATGATTCAACTATTTCATCAAATAAATACTGATCAAAAATATTCATATTAAAACCTCTTAAATAGATTCTTCTCTATAAATAATTAATTATATTTTATCAGCCTTAGACTTTTGTCTTCGGATACACAACTTGCATAATTAAAATCTAATACTGTTTCCGATACTATTAAATCGAATTCTTCTATTTTTTCCGTGACGTTCACCTCATCAAGAAAACCGTTATAACACTCTGATAAAAGATACGATAATAGAGGGAACGGAGTGTTTAACACTCTACTAACAGCAAGCTGATTAGAAATCAAAGAAAAAATACTAAATATATTATCGACAGTAAGGTCTATAAAGTCCTCAATGTACAACAAAGATTTATTTAAATAGCGTTTTTCAAACTTTTTTGCTTCTTCCATAAAAACCAAGAGTAATTGTTCGCCGTCTTCACTATACATTAAACTTGTGATCGGAATTGTATATAAAAAAGTCAATCTTTCCATATACAAAGATGCTATTTCTTCATCTGCTTCAAGAACAAACGAAGAAATATCTTGTAAACAATCTTGGACGGTAATCATAATTCATGTCCCTCCCCATAAATTGTTCTTTGTCTTTCTTCTTTATAAGTATCTGAACCTTTCGGATGTTGAGGCGGAGCACTCGGAGAAAAAGAATCATTCACTTCTGTTTTTATGGATTTTTTAAACCGATAGCCCGAATCTTTTTTTAGTTTTTCGTATTCGTCTAAAATTCCCATTAACTCATTTCTTATTCTTTGCACTCTGGGATTATCTACCGATTTTCCACCGATATATACTAAATCATGTAAATCATCCAATTTATCCGAGAATGAATCAAAAGATCCTTTCTTTGAAAACTCATTATCAAAATCTCGTCGAATCGCCTCTATTCCTTGATATGCAAACGCATTCATTAGTGTCTTTTCTCCGCAGATGTATTCAAGTCTTTTGGCTATTTCGACTTCTATAGGATAAGAAATATGAGTTAATTCGATAGAGCCATCGGAATCCATCGCTTTTTTTGTATAGTATTCCGTTAAACCTTCATTAAGAGCTATATGACGTGAATACTCTTGTCCAGATTCAATATAGCGTTCAACTACTCCAACACGCATATTTGAATGCGACAATCCGTGTAACATTTCGTGAACATAATGCGAAGTTAAGCTGACTATTGGTACACCGCTACCTTTTCTAATGATAATCTCTTTTGTTTTTTCGTGATAAAAACCGATTGCTTTAGCGTTTACTCCCGGATACTGAGAACGTATTTCATTTTCAGTTAATACTTTCACTCTTTTATGAATATCTGAATACATCTCCTTTGAAAAACTGTCCCCAAAAGATTTCTTTAATACATTCACAGCAACCTTAGATAAGGTTTTATTAATACTTTCATCAATATTATTAGATGTTATATCGTAAAGAGCTTTCATCTTCTGCCCAAGATTACCAATTGGACTTTTAACAAATTGTTGCTTTATCTTAGAAAAAAAAGATTTGAATGTAATGCGATTTTTGCCACCTAAATCAGATACATTTTTGGAAACATTTAAATAATGTACTGATCCACCACTACCTACTTTATAAATTCCAGCCGCAATAGCACCATGAATACTCTTATTAGGAGTAAAGACTTGGTGTACGCCTTGTTGTGCAGTATATCCGCCTTTCTCAGCCCATTGCGGTTGTGCCTGGGCTATGCTCGAAAGAATAACAGTCGGTTTTACGGAATAAATTCTTTCTACCCTTGCGGCATCATTATTAGGAGGTAACTGTAAATTGGTTTTTCTATCTTGTGGAGTAGAACCTGGATGCTCTTTCGTTAAGAAATTACCAGACGCGCTGCCAGTGCTGCTACTCGTCATATACATAGCTTCGCCAGCACCTTGCAAATGCGCCCTTTGACCCCCAATGCCTCCTCCGGCTGCTATTGCGCTATCAAAATACTCTTGTCCAGCTTTGGACATTTGACTTCTCATATGCTCAACGGTCCTAGGAGTATTCATAGTATATTTACCTTTTCCTTTGGTTTCCTTTGAACTTGAACCATGTATATTTTGCTCTAAATGAGAAGATTGTTGTGAGCTTTGGAATTTACTTGCTCCTTCTGCTAATGACATTTCAGATTCAGTGGAATCTGATTCACCAAAGGATGATGTTGCGTATAAATTTGCTCGTTGATCACTATTAAAATTAAGTGGTTTTTGAGCGTTGATTGTTGACTGCCCCGAATGGAAATTAGGCAGTGTTCCCGGTGTTGAATGTTCTGTCTGACTTGAAGAAAACTGTGACGGTGATGGGTTAGAAACCAATACACTACTTCCTGAATTACCTCCCGAAAACGCTGCCAACGGACTGGATGACAAATCGCTATGTGTTTGCCCACTACTTCCCGAACCGTGAGCTCCACCAGAGCCACCGGATGATCCTCCTGATACTCCGCTATCTACACTACCTCCTAATATTCCTGCAGCTTGAGATAACGCGGATAAGCTCGTCTGCATTGAGCTTTGCAAAGAACTACCTACTCCGGCATAAGCTCCATACATACCGCCAGCTAAAGACATATTGCTTGATGTCTTTCTTGCTCGTTCCTGTATTTCAAACAAAGTCTGTGCTTTGTTTTCCAAAACACCTTGTAATTCGTTTTCGGAATGGGCAAGTTCACCTCCGGTTGTATCTAAATCTTGTTCAACTTGTGATAATTCATTTTCGGCTGATGCCATTTGTGATTCCAAAGAGGCAATTAAAGCGTAATCAGGTTCGCCATCTTCATCAGTATCTTCATATGCCGCTGCAATAGCGGATTCAAGATAAGATATTCTCCCGTTAAGGGAACTTTTTTGACTTGAAAGCTCGGATATTCTTCCTTTTAACTGTTCAATTCTCCCTTTGGTAGATATTTCGTGACTTTTTATTCCTTCGGCAACGCCGACGAAATCGCGTGATCTTGTAGCCATAATATCCTCCCTCCAAAGGTTTGCATTTAACGGTCATATCTTTAAGAATCGCAAATTGACTTCATTACAACTGATAGGCGATTCCACTCAGCTTTCTTCTCGTTGCTCACTCTTTCATCTTGTATGAGCTTTTTGATTAATTCGGAACAAACTCTCCAATTTCCGTTGGAAGTTTCCGCAATAATAGTATGTGTATATGCTCCTAACCGAAGAATAGAATCCAAGTATTTAACGTAATGATTAACGAGCATACAGTCAGTATCAAATGTACCGACATTAGCTCCTGAATAGATCTGGAACCATGCGTTGTATTGCAAACAGACAGTTGACAATACATCCTCGCTCAACTTATTTCCGTTAGCATTACTGATTTTTTCAAGCCGCATTTGATGAAGATAAGCGAATTTAGCACTCAATTCTAAAATAAGTATGGCGTTTGTTCCAGTCCAAATAGTAGAATAATTACTCCAATCCGATAAAACTGTTTTAGTATTTTTATCACGGTAATCTACTATCTTTCTAAACGAAACAAGCATTTTATTCGTTTGAATTAAAAATGCTTTTCTGCTTGATCCGGAAACAGCAGATATAGCTCGGTAAACCTTGACCACAAATGCAGCTAAGGCTTTGTACAATGATTTCTTTTTGCTCCCGTATTCAATAGCCCTTTTGTTGGCTTCTTTCCATTCTATCGTGTCAGGTTTGAAATCGTTTGACAACGCTTCATTAATCTTCTTTGATAATGAATTTGTTATTGAGAAATATTTTTCTGCTATTGCTAAAATAGTGAAATAGCATTCCGAGAAATCATTTCCAAACTCTCTAAATTCATTTTCAGCCTCATCGCCAAGCGGAAGAATGCTTTTAGCTCTTTCAACAAATGAATCTGATTTTGCGTCAAGAACATTGATTAAATAATTACCACACTCATACAATGCGTTATTATACGCAGGGTGATTCGATAATAATGGTTTCTCTCCGTCAAAGTCAATGTTCACATATCTTTTAATATCTTTGATAACAGAAGCTGTTTCTTTAAGGAGTATTTGCTTCATCTTTGGTACGTCGTGTAACGATTTAAGTATATTAAAAAGTGAAAGGTAATTGTTAATTGTGCACATATACATATCATCACAATGCGTAGAATAATTCTTTGACAATGTCATGTATGCAAAATAAAGATTTGCGTAATTCCAACAAAGCTTTTTTAAGTCACGAGTTACAGCTCCATCAAATTCAGCGTTCTTCTTTTCAAAGGCTCGTTTTTGCTCTGCAATATGTTTTTTTGTTTCAGCAATATCGCTTGCTTCACTTAGCCTATTAAGCTTTCTCTCTAAATTCGCTATATTACCGGATATAACAGTAATCTCCGCAAATTTCTTATTTATATCTTTCTTTACTGTTTCGGCTTGTTGTCTATATACATCAAATTCAACCTTCATTTTCTCCTGCATTATTGATGCACTTCGTTTCAACAAAGCCTTATAGGTTTCGTTATTTTTTAAATGCTCAAAAAGCTGTTTGTTGGTGGGCGAATCATACTTTTTCTTCGAAACGCCTTTTTCCCATTCACAAACACGCATTTTAAACGGTTTCAACAGGTTTTCATAGAATATTAGTGCTTGACCTGTTCCAAATGTTCCTTGTTCTTCTAATTGGTCAGCAGATGCAGACATTGTGCTACCGAGCAAATTCCTGTCATCTTGAGCCGTTATTCTATGACCGAGTTTCAATCCCGTATTTTTAAGGACTTCTGGAGCCATAGCTGTAGGGAGCTGGTCAGCAATTACAATACCTTCGCCTAATGCGCGCACTTCCGCTAACATCTTTACAAGGTATTTTGTAGCCGATATTTTAGGATCGACAGATCCACCAACCGGATCATCGGTTGTAGGTCCAATTAGATTATGAGCTTCCTCATAGAAAATAATATGTTCTATCTCCCTTTTAGTTTTTTTGATTTCATCCTTTACAACATCACTTGTTTTACGGATTTTAAGGACTTCTCTTATTAACGTAGAAATAAGTAGGGACATAAAGTTTGCCGGTCCCTCTCCGAGAGATTCCAATTCGATAATGACAGGTCGGCTTAACCAATCTTCGGGTTCTACACTTGAACGTCTAACATTGTAAACGTGACCTATTTCTCTACGCAACAAACTACCAATTCGTACTTCCATAACAGAACGAATATTAGCTTTAGATTCACCTTCATATCCTGATTCCTCAACAGCAACCTTTAATGAATCATAAAGTTCTTGCATTGTAGGATATTCTTTTGTTCCATCGTTTCGTTCGTTTATATTCCAACCTTTATCCAAATATACTTTTTCAATACAACCATCTATTAAGAATGGAGAAGGCGGAATAAGTTCAAAGGCTCCAGCAAAAACAGCGTTTAGATTTGCAATATGTTCTGCCAAAGTAAGTCCAACGGGGAATTGAAATGGATTGATATGCAAAGGAAAGTATGTATCTGCTCCCGGTGAGAACACACATAAGTCCTGCATTCCCTCAATCATTGCTAAAGCTCTATATTCTTGCTTTGCAGGTTCTAGCACCAAGAACGGAACATGTTGCTCTGTATCTCTCCACAATGTAGTAACCAAATAAAGCATAGTATTTGTTTTACCAGCACCGGGAACGCCAGCAATAAAGGCATGTTTTTTAAAAAGCTTAACAGGAAAAGTAACATCATATCCCATACTGCTTGTACCAAGCGATATAACCTCATGTAATTCTCCCGTATCCTTATCAATAGAAACTTCCTTTGAGAAAGGAATCGGATCGGTTTCTTTCTGGCATTCAATCGCTTCACCAGGATACAAAATCGGAAAAGAGAACATTGGACGTATTTCTTCCAATGTATAAAGAGATAAGAAAGGTGCAACATAATTACCTGATTCTTTTTCGACATGGAGAATCTTTGCATCACTTTCGTACATATTGAATCCTTCTTCAGAATTCATCGTTTCAATCAAATATGTACCCGATTCAACTGCCTCTGCTGCTACGCTATCAGCAAGCATAACAGCAATATCGGGTGAATCGGCAAATGCAACAACATTAGCAAGAAACTGTGGAAATTTCATTAGGTTAGTTAAATACTTATCCCAAGACTTAACGATATTCTCGCTGTTATCATCTTTTCCTTGATTTCTGTCAGAGATTCTTCTTCTCGTTTCGGTATAGGGTAAACGCTGACGAATAGCCTGAGTATGCTCAACGGGGAAAATATCAATACGCAAAACAGCGCTTCGATCATAACCCTCCATAAGTTTAAGGACATTGTATAGACGTCCGGTTTCGCAAGGTTCCCATTCCATAATAGAGTAAAGTGTAACTGCTCCAGCTTCATCTGTATTTAAGCGGTTTTGTGCCGGCAACGAATAATCCTTTTTAGTTAAAAACGCTCCATAGGAGAACTTCTTGTTAAGGATAATTCTTCCTCTATCATCTACGGGCATACGGTTGAAACTCAGCATAGCATCTGCATCTGAGGCGATTTCGCATACAATATGAGTTTTTTCTCCGCTTTGAATTTCCTCTTGTGCCTTTAATACTTCATCAGGCTTTGTCTTGCCCAAACTGTACTTTTTGATTTTGCCTGATATGTTTACAAGTTTAAGAACAGGCAAAGTCGTTCCATCAGATAAAGGTTCCTCTTCTATTGAGAAGTTTTGAGCAACTTCATAACAAAAGAATTCATAATAATTGCTCAGCACAGATGTTGTTAGGAATTCTCTTATACCATCAAGTTTATTTCTGTCTTGTGCTGTTGCATAAAAAATAATGGACAAATGATGTCCTTTCGGAATACTTCTATCTGGGTTATAATAATACAGAAGATGAAAGTAAACTCCTGATGTATAACCAAGACGATGTAATTGGCGCAAGAACACACCGTGTTTGTCCATTATGTTTTCGACACTTGAACCATCAAAAACGCTGTACTTAGTCAGCGTTAAATCAGGCAATTTATTAACAGAAAAACAAAGATAGTATAATTGATTCATTAGAATACTCCCTCTAATTCGGCAGCCTTTTGTTCAAATTTAGACTGCATCTCATCATTAACTTGGTCGCTTTCTTCTGCGATTTCCTGAAACTCTTGACCGCTTTGTTCCAAGCTGCTGGACAGATTAGAGCCTGTGTCGCTGAAATCGTCTGTCATTTCGGACGCTTTTTCGGCATCAGCCATTTCTGTTTCGCTGTATTCGGTAGATTGCTCTGATGTTTCTTTTAATGATTCGCCTACTTCGGAACCCGGTTCTTTAATTTCGCTTTCCGCAAGCCCTTTGGCAATACCATCTGCTTCGCTACGGGCAGCATCAACAGCGGCTTTGTCATCATCATCTATTGCTTCAATTTGTTCAAGTGCTTGTGCAGAAGTTTCCGCTTCTTCAATTTTCTGCTCGCCGACCTCTTGAATCTCCTGACCTCTCTCTTGATCACTTTCAACTTTTTGGCGCTGTTCAAGTTTTAAGGAACCCATAAATAAACCTCCTTTAAGAATATAAACATTTTTAAATGTTAGAAAAGATTTTCTAAACTTACTGCTAATTGTTCAAGCTTTGATTGCATTTCACTTTCATTTTGTTCAGTTTTATCTACAATTTCTTGAAACACTTGTTTTTCATAATTAAATGTCAAAACAGATTCTAAGGAACACCTTACATAATCAAATGATTGCCCGTCGTCTTTATCTTGTGGAATAATATCAAAATTATCATCTGATTCGTTACGGGCGGCTTCAACAGCAGCTTTGTCATCATCTATTGCTTCAATTATGTTGAAAGTAAGATACTCTTCTAATTCTCTAATCTTTTGTTCTCCTATTTCTAGAATTTCGTGACCACTTTCTTTTTCTCTTTCAATTTTTTTGCGTGCTTCTAATTTCAAAGAGCCCATAGCGTTTTCCTCTAAGATACATCAATGACTTTTGCAGAGGCAACATTATTTGCCACCTCTGCAAAAATAATAGCTACTTTAATCTCTCACTGATTTCTTTCAGCCAATCTTCATCAGGAGCTTGATACGGTCTGAATTTCTGATTATCTCTTGCTCTGTTATAGTAAATCGCATTATTCTCGCTCATCAAGCTAACATCATTTGCGCTGACGAAACGAGAAAAATCTTCCGGCGACATATCAAAAGCGACCTTCATATTGAAGAATGACATCATATCTTTGTCGTCCTGATAAAGCGGTGCAAAACTATCTTGCCAAATAACTGTATGAATACCTGCTTGTGCACCACTCTTAACAATCTGCCTAAACATTTCTTTTGGAGAGAGTTTTGGGTGGTTATCAGCACTTGGCATAATATTAAAGAGATTATCAATATCCTCGGACTGTGATAACTTCTTTTCTGATTTGAGTTCTTCAGCTCTTTGATAACCAAATACAAAAAAGTATTTATCTGTTTTTACAGCACCTTTTGATTCAACATCGTCATAGTACTCAGATAGAATATCCTGAACTTCATTCATATCACCACAAGCTATATAATTCACAAATTCAGGTAAATACTCTGACAACAACTGAGGTGTGTCCTTAAAATAACTATCCTCAAGAGGCTTACAGTTAAATAAAGTGATAAATGGTTTCTCAGGTGTTTTCCTATGGATAACCCAATAATTGATACACAAGCTCAAAATAGCAAACGCAAACATACTACGCGCTTTTTCTGTGTCACTACCAATCATCAACAAGTTGGAATATTCTTTCCTTTCAAAGTCCATAGTCATATTATTGGTAACGCTAAGCGGTTCGCCAATGTAAAGCCTTCCAGGAGTTTTATAGTTAGCAGCAGAATATGTCCGGAACTGATTGAATACGCTGTATTTATTATCCTCAATATTCGACAACAGAATGCGAGTGGGCTGCTTTGGATCAGCAAAGGATTTAGTTTTGTCACTAATATCTTGCAACATTCCTCTGTGTTTGCTTGGATCAATGTACGCAACACGGAAATGGCTGTTATATTCCTTGTTTCCTGCTTCGGAATTATAAACTGCACGTCCCGGATCATCTATTGAAATCTGGTCAATTTCGCTGCTACCGTTATCCAGAAGCAGATTGGCATCAGCCTTAGAGCATTTTAAAACAATTCTAACCGCCATTTGGTCAAATACAGCACGGTCAATACCTGTTATATTTGAATAACTTTGAGAAGCAAGAATAAGATGGACACCAAACGCACGTCCTTGTCTAACAATACGTTCCATAATTACTGCTGATTTTTTTGCAAACTCATCATTAGAGTTGGAAAACAGTTCATGAAATTCATCCATAATAACAAGAATACGAGGCATCTTTTTACCTAATTCACGATACTCCTCGATCTTGTCAACGTGGTTTTTCTTAAACAAATCAGCACGGATTTTTTGCTCGCGTTCAAGTGCTACTAAGATGTTATAACCAAACTCACGTTCACTTTCTATTGCAACCACTTTGAAAGATGGAAGTACAAAGTCCGCATAAATCTTAAATTCAACACCACGTTTGAAATCGACAAGATAGATTGAAAGCTCATCCGGTGAATACTGAGTAAGCGTTCTTAGAATAATCGTATGAAGCAGACTTGATTTACCTGATCCTGCAACACCAGCGATTAAGGCGTGATGGCTACCGCCAACTCCAAGTGTGAGATACTGTACTTCATTAGCACCGTGAATACCTATTGGAATTCTTATTCCGTCTTTTGTGGTATTCGTTGTATCTGCATCTTCAACTTTTTCTATACCTATTACAACTTTTTCTGCATTCTTTATTCCTTTCTTTAAAGTTGCAATAATCTTATCCATTTGCGCTTGGCTTGGAAGTGCCAATCCTTTCCAAAGTAAAGGCTTTTCCTTGACCTTATCTTCAGAATATGTGATTTTTCTATTACGATCTATATAGTCAAATACTCGGAAGTTTGTTTCGATATTTGCAATCAATGGATAGGATCGCTCATTAACCTTTTTATATTGACTTTCGTTACGATAAATTATTGTAAATACGCCACACTTTGGACCAGAGGTAACTATCTGCTCAAGCAGTTTAAGTGATTGGTCTGTTAATCCTGCCGGATAGTCCATTAGCATAATAACTTGATAAGCTTCTGCATTCTGCTCAGCCACACGGTTATACTCATAAATGTTATTAAATTTACCCTGTAAACATCTTTGGGTAACATTGGAAATATGGTCGGTCATTATTTTTAGCTTGCTTTCAATATCAGCTGGCGACGACCAAATCTTTCCGTTTATCACTTCGCTGGTTCTATCATCAACATCTACTAAACGAGTAAACATTGCAAAACTTTCGCCAAGTCTAACGGGATCAATAAAGGTAAAGTTCAGTTTGCCGGGAGGTAGCATCATAAACAATCGCATTCCTAAATCGCAAGCGTTATTTACAACAGTTATTCTTCCTTCTTCATTAAACCTGAACAAATAATTAAATTCAGGACCAAAGGAAACGCAAAATGGAATACTGATTTTATCTCCTCGATACATAAAATAGTAATTCTTATTTAATAATGACTTAGTATAATCACATAAATCCAAATGTGAAATGTCATACTCAAGAGAGCTGATATGAATGTTACGAGGCATCTCGTTATAACATTCGTAATCCTCAAAAGATGGCTCCATTGCATATAATCTTGAATACTCATTAGCTAATTCTTGAGGAGGGAATTGTTTGCAAAAACCTGCAACAAGTTTTTCAAGTTGCTGATTCAAACCATCGTTGCTTGATGCATATACCTTTGCTGTTTCCGCAAGGCTCTTATCCCTCTGTCTTGCAAATTCATCCGAAATAGAAACATATTCCTGATTAGCTGAATTCCAATTATCAAAAACCTTCTTGTGAGAGTCACTACCAAGACCTTGATAACGAGTATGTAAACTATCTCTGTTTTGGATAATCCTGTTACGCAAAGTAACAATTTCTTGGTTTAATAATGATTCTGCCGTTCTACAAAGATTATAGAAAGATGTTGACGAATTTGAAACCTTTTTCTTTTTGACAAGGCTTTCATTCGCCTCATATGCTTTTGCTGCAAAATGAATATCTCCTTGTAGAATCTGATCTATTGTAATATCGACTTGTTGAGATGGATCTCCTGACGCTTTATAGGCAGTTTGTTCAGTTATGCTTGACTCTGAATTGTGAAGTAAGGTTAACTGTTCTTTGCATTTTTGCAACCTTTCAAAATCAGATTTTTTGCTGTCTAAATCTTGACTAAAAACACCTTCTACGCATTTTTCGTAATCCGATAGAATTGTACCTGCCTTAACGGTAAAAGATTTTATTTTCTGTTCTGATTTTGTTCGTGTAGTATCCCACTCGCTTTTTTCTTCAGATGAACGGTTCTCTATTACATTTTTTACAAATCTAATAGCTGACTTACAGCCTTTATCAAACACAATAAGATCTTTCAAAAACTTGACTAATAGCTTTTCTGTATACTCTATTTTCTCATTGGTTCCCATACCCAAACACCTCCTTTTATATATAACGATTATATAATGAGCTGACATCTACGCCAACAGACTGCAACAACATATTAGTTATATCTGATTCAAGCAAGCTAAAGGCTTTTGCAAAATCATATTTGTCAGTAGCGATAATTGCTTCTTTATAGCTTTTCTCAATCCTGTCAATTTCTGTTAGTGTACGATTAACAGTAACTTCATAATCTCTTAATGATTTCAATTCGGTAGCAATAAGATTAACTTGTTTATCTCGTTTGGTGGTCAATTCCTTGTGTTCTTTAACCCAAGGATGCTGATTCTTAATATCCATCAGTGCCGCCTTTGCTTGCTCTGATTGTTGAAGAATTGTACCTATTTTCACCTGATACGAGTTTAAGGATTCTGCCGTACATTCATCCAACTTATAGACTTGATTCTTCAGCAAGGATGCGTCTTGGGCTGCTTGTTCCAAACTTATTATATGTTCACGGGAAAGGGTGCGGCAATCCATTTCCAACGCATATAATGCCTGTTCAATTTCTTCTAAATCAGACCACAAACCAAACAGTTTATTCTTTCGCTCCTCAATATCTCCTTGAAAAGTTTTTTTGATAATCAAAATATCGGTTTGTGATTTCTTTTTTATTTCGTGAGAGGCTAATTCTGATTTAATGGATTGTCTTAACAATTTGACAATATCTCCTATTCCACTATATACCTGTCGAACCTCGCCTTTTGAAAACCTTAATGCGTTACAATAGTCTGAGTCCTGCACACTATCGAATCCTTTAAGAATAAGTTCAGCATCACTAACACACTTATTTTTTGCTAATAATCTTAACCAAAAGATTTCTGCCAAATCAGGCATCCACTCTATGACGGCATACGAAAGCTCCATAGCCTCGTCAAACTTTTTACTTTCAACCAGATAATTAACATGAGCATAGTCTGTAGCGATGTTTTTATGTATGATTTCTTCTGGGAGTTCTTGGAATCCACTTGTGTTTCCACAGAACAAGCATCTTGGTGCTTTATGCAAATATTTTCCGCATTTTGGGCATTTAACTATCTTCATTGTTTAATTCCCCCTGCTGCCAATTCGTTTGATATAGAATCGACTTTACCTTGTATTTCAGCAGCTTTTGTTAGCTCATCCATTATTTCTTTCATTTGTAAACTTGCTTTGAAAGAAGTGGAAACTATTGTTTTGCTAGTATTATTGTTGCTGGTACAACTATTGTTTATATTAAGCGCTTTCTGCTTAACTTCACCAGCCCATCTTTCTCTCTGTCTGCGTGCTTCTTCAGAGTTAGCAGCATTTCTCTTTGCTGTTTCTTCGTCTACTTTTGCTTTTGTTTTTACAATACCTACGATAAGACCAATGATCGCTCCACCTATTACACAAAAAAGTAATACATGAAAAAAAGCATCACCACCCATTGGGTCCGGTGTAGAAGCATTCCAGTTACACGATACAATTTGACATGTACAGCTCAGTAAACTCCAGACAACACTTAACAGCCATAATGCTACTGCGGCTCCTAATCCTATTCCTACACCCGCAAGTAAACACAAAAAAATTGTCATACAGTCAACTCCTCCTTAATAGTTGTTTCGGTTTTTGATTTAATATATGTTGATAATAAATATATCCAGATTAAAACACTAATTACCTGACTAAATGAAATCCCAAAAATAACTCCTCGAACAAGATCTCCGCGCCAAAACTCAATTATAAAACGCCCGATACTATAAATCAGCAGATATTTTCTTAGGAGTTTCTTTTGTTGCCAATCATCTCGACTAAATAGAAATAGTAGATATAAGAATAAGAAAAAATTAAAAGTCGCTTCAATAAACTGTGTAGGAATTCTATAGGCAGTTATTACCTCATTAAAAACGATTGTTTTATAATTGATTGATAAAAAGCTGTGGCTTTCAATTCCAAAACAGCATCCACCAAAAAAGCATCCTATTCTTGTGATAGAATGAAACAACGGAATACAAACCGCCACAATGTCCAAGATGTGTTTATCTTGATGTGTTTTCTTTGCACAAATCGTGTACGAAACAATTATACCGATTAACCCTCCATAGAACACAATCCCTGTATTTAACACGCCATCCCAAGTGATTTTTTCTC
The DNA here is from genome assembly GCF_002834235.1 of Ruminococcus bromii. Taxonomy (GTDB): domain Bacteria; phylum Bacillota; class Clostridia; order Oscillospirales; family Acutalibacteraceae; genus Ruminococcoides; species Ruminococcoides intestinale. The sequence continues at coordinate 168,040 of NZ_NNBY01000036.1, forward strand.
CTAATCCAATATCTCGATAAATGCCAGACAAGCATCCAAACAGTCTAGCAAAAACAATCATGACAACTAACGATATAAATAGTATTATTAAATTTTCTGTCAGTGGGTACTTTTTACATGATATTAGAATCACAAATAGACCTATAGTAATTATTAATCCTAATATAGTAAAAAAAATATATCCCGGTATATCAAAAATACTTACATTTATTGCTTCAAACGGTTCCAAATAAATTCTCCTTTTCAGAGAACAATATCTTTAAATATTTCAATGAAATCTATCAATATCACTCGTTTATCTATTTAAGATTATTTCGTAGAGTATTCTACTCAAAGAATCTGCTAAATCATCTAAAAATCCAGTTAAAATTATACCAATAAGCACTAATTATGTCAATAGTACGAATATATTATTGTGAATTATGCTATAAAGTGAGCGCTTTAAGTTGTATATAACGACGAATACGATTTAAATTGCAAAAATTATTACTTATTTGCCGTCAAATTCATAGAAACAGAAATGATGTGCGAAAAATGGCACGAAAAGGGGAAAATATAAGCGCAAAAATGGACGATGGGAAGGTCGTTATATAAAAGGTAAAGATAATTTTGACAAAGCAATTTATGGGTGTGTTTACGCAAAAAATATAAAAATGTAAGGACTAAGTTAAATGAAGCAAAAGCAAATCTGGGTATTTCACACTCACATAAGTCATCGCAGCTTTTTTCTGTTTGGAGTGACCTATGGCTTGAACATAAAACCATATCTGTTAAACAATCCACCTATGTCCGATATAAAAACAGTTTGGATTTGCATATTAAACCTAAACTTGGATGCTTTAAAATCCAGCTAATAAATACTGAACGATTACAGCAATTTTTTAATGAGGCAGCTAATTCAGGTAGAATGGATCATTCTGGAGGACTATCATCGTGCGTAGAAAAGAATTTTGAAATTAAATCATTAAGTGTAATTCTTGGTCATTCAAGTGTAAAAATAACTCTTGATAAATATGTCCATGTTACAATGCAAATGAAACGCAATAATATGTCAAAAGTAAAATTAGCTGTTTAATTCGCCGTCAAAAACATGGTCATTTTCTAAAGAAAACATAGATATAATCGTATTATTATAAATAAGTTCGCTGAGTAGAAAACTCTACGAAAGATTAATTATGTTTCTTTTCTTTTTTCTGGCTCTTTCTACAAATTTTGCAGCACCCCCTGTTATATGGGTAATATAACATATAACATATTGTGAATTATCTATCATCCAGTTATTTCTCCACGATATACAAAAGCGCTTAGGCACACTCTCTATTCCATATGGATAGAGGGTGTATTTTCGTTATAATTCTCATTCTCTTTAGGAAGATAGGCAAGGACTATGGAATAAGAAATCTGAGGAAATTTATTTTTCATTTCTTTAAGAACGGAAACAACCATTGAATCAAATTTGCCTTGATTTCCTATATAAAAAGTTGTCACACCATATTCTGTAATTAGAGTTTCAATATTTGATTTTATTTCGGATATTATATATTCCGGAGCATCTCTATGCCCAAAGAAGCAACAAGCGTTATTTATTTCTAGCATTTTTCTCAATCCTATTTTTCCTACCTACTATTATATATCATATTGTGTAGTAAAATCAACAACTAACGATTAAAAAGTTACCTTTTTGTGGATATAATTTAACAAAACGGCATGCAAGGAAGAGGGAATAACTTGGCTGAAATTGATATTTGCTTACAGGATATTGGAAACCGCATTACAGAATTGAGAAAAAGGCTTGGATGGACACAAGAAGAACTTGCCGAAAAAGCAGATTTAACTCCTCAGTTCGTTTCTTATGCAGAGTCCGGAAAAAGAGCGATGCGCCCTGAAAATTTATTAAAGCTATCAAAAGCATTAAATGTGAGCGCTGACTATCTTTTGACAGGTGAAATCATTGATAAAGATTTATTGATTTTATCTGATAAAATCAAACAGCTTTCTCCTTCACAAATCAGAATAATTGAAAATATAGTTGACCAATGCAATGATTTATTCAACTAAAAAAGAGGTTGCCTACGCAATGTGGACAACCTCAAATTTTTTATTTGTATGCAGGGCAGCCGTAACCGAGTATCTCATAATAACCGATAGGATAGGAGTTTTCCTGACAAGCGTCGCTGGAATTACCTTCTATTGTGTAAACTCTGCCACTCTCCACTTTTTCTACGATTCCCGTGTGGTCGGAATTACCGTCAAGTCCGTCGGATGCCCAATCGAAGAAAATAATCATTCCTTCCTGTGGCTCCTCTGTACCGTCGAGCCATTCTCCTTTGGTCTTAAACCAATTAACACCGGTATCGCATACGGAGTATTTTGGGATAAGGTTGTTTTCTATATATTCGCACTCGTTGGCACACCAGGAAACGAAGCAGGCGCACCATTCGACACGGGAACTAAAACCGTACCAGCTCCAATACGGCTGACCTCCAACATTACCGAGCTGTTCCTGAGCTACCTTGACTATGTCACTATCCGAGCTTGAAATGCCGTGAAGGACGGATAGCCATAAAGAGTTGTTCTCGTCCGATAATAGCTCTCGGCACATTTCCTTTTGTTCGTCGGTAAAGCTCTTGTTGTTCATCATCGTTTCAAGGTCAATGTGGCTTATGGTAATATACAGGGTCGTTTTTTCAACATCCTTTTCCTTTTTGGCCGTCTTGCCGTTCTCTTTCACCTTGACGGTTTCTTTTACGGTTTTCTTTTCTGTATGGGATTCAACTTTGTTCATTTCCCAGAACAGTTTACGCAAATCTTCCTTTTTATCCTCGTCCATTGTCGCAACCTCCTGTGCCTCATCAGGATTTGCAGGATTCAAATCAGCCATATTTTTATCCACAGCGTAGATGGCAATAACTTCTTTCCACTCTGCTCGTGAGCCTGACATTTCAAGAATATCGTAGGTATTGTCGTTCTTGATACCCTCAATTTTTTGATTGTATTCCTCGTTAATTTCATGGACGGCAGTCTGCATTGTAACGCCTGTTCCCAAATCCTCGCCCGAAGCGAATATTCCAAAGCAGGAGCAGACAATTAACGCTATAAGGCAGATAACGATTATAATCACAACAGCTACCCAACCGCCTGCGGCGATAGCTGAGGCTAACGCCTTAATTCCTGCAATGATTGCCTTTATTGCTGCTATTGTCGCTTTGACAGCAACTTTTGCCGCCTGAACAGACGCTTTTGCAGCAACCCTCGCTGCCTGTGCCGCTTTCTGAGCCGCTTTAGCAGTTGCTTGTGCTGTTTTCTGTGCGGCTTTTGCGGCTTGCTTTGAAGTTTTAATGGCCGCCTTTGAGGTTTTTTCTGCGGTTTTAACTGATGTCTTTACTGTTTTGGCTGTTCCTTTCTGCGCAGTTTTCACTGTTTTTCTACCTGCCGAGCGTGCTGACTGTTTAACTGTCTTTGAGGTTTGCTCAACTGTATGGATACTTTTTCGCCCTCCGTTGAATGCTTTGGAAGATGTTGTTCTAACAGATTTTTCAGCGGATTTTTTCGCAGCATTTTTTGATGATTTCTGAACAGAATCCTTAACTGCGTTTTCAGCTTTATTCTGTGCTTTGTTCTCGATACGCTGTTTCACCTTATTCTTGACCATTTTAGCTCCGTCTTTTGCATTTCCGAGCTGTTTTTTAGTCTGACGGGCAGTTTCTTCTGCACCTCGCTTTGCACCTGATTCCATTCTGTCAGTAGCATATTCATTAGCTGAATACTCTTCCGCTTTAACAGAATGCTCGGCTTTATCTTTTGTCTGTATATATGCAGATTTCATACGACCGGATGCAATCTTTGCCTTGTCGAGCGTTTTGATTGTACCTTTATTTTCTTTCTTAGTTTTAATATCGGGCAAATTATTACCTCCTTCAAAAATGTTTAACGCAAAATAAAAACTCTGACTGGTGTTTCTCCAATCAGAGTTTTTATAATGTTATTTAGTTTGATAAACTGGAATTTTCTGTAATACAGTTGAATTATTATCGTAGAATAAATTTATTGAACAGCTTAGCAAATCCTACGGCTAGTATTAGATAAAATAATAATTAACTCAGCTGTTGTTGAATAAGTTTAACAAGAGCTACCCTTATTTTTTTATAGCTAATAGGTCGTTCAGAAGCACTCAAACTTTTATAAATTGGCAATAAAACTAGAGGATCCTTAACTGCATCCTTTCTTTTTACAAGCAATTCATTAATACACCGTTTCTCTCCAGTCAAATTGTATTTATCATAATACAGATTTCTTGCTTTATCGGATTTCCCAATTAAATCCATTTCTAAGCAATATTGCATAACAAAAAAGTGATATTTTTTTAAATATTTGAACTGCTCGGTATACGAGCTAGACATTTTGCGTTCTAGTTCTTGAATTGCTTCATCAGATTTCCAAATATCAGCAATCACAGGATTTCTGCGTTTAACTATTGTTTTATACATAGGTAAACACGATTTTGCATCTCGACTATCTTCCAGTTTATCATTTATATATGGTGTAAAGAAGTCGTGATCAACCACCATGGAAAAAGGAATATCAAGATCCTTTAGTAAAAAATATGGATATTTCAAATTCGAGACACCGTCTAGGCTCAAAAGGCTAATATTATAATAATTATCTTTCAAATCTGAACGGATAAGTTCATCAATAACCTGTGCATCAGTAATACTTTCTGATAGAACAACATATTTAGCAAAGAAAAAATCGCTGTTTTTGTATTTGAAAAAATTATAATGTTTATAATCCGTAATATCATGACATTGCCAAAAATTATTTTGTAATTGAGAAGTAACAGATTTAAACCCTCTTTGTTCGTCATTTACTCTCCTAACGAGTACAATATCTTCATGATCTAATGCATCAACAATTACAGTAGAATGTGTTGCGAAAATAGCTTGAGTTTCAAAGTCTTGTCTATTGTTAAGTATAGATGCTATTAATCTTTTCTGCGCTTGAGGATGTAAATTAGTTTCAGGTTCCTCTATTCCCAGAATAATAGAATCGGTATTATTTTTAGAAAGCATTCTATGCAAAGCTATGACAGTTAGGCTTTTTATTCCGCTACCATATTCGGCAACAGGAAAACTATTGCCTTTTTCAAGAATACTGATTCCGAGTTGGCTTAATAAAATGGAATAATCCATTTGCTCATCAAAATTCACTTCATATGTCTTTTCAGAAGCAAGCATATTTAATTCTGATAACTCTTTCTCCAATCTCGATAACACTTGAGTATGAAAATGGTTAGCAACCTGTTTTACTTGTGTGGATAGCAAATCTCGATTCTTCGTATATTCATGGAGATATTGCTCAACAAGTCTCGTGAATATTGAGTTATCTGTCCAACTTAAATCTTTTGTTCCACGGTTGGCTGGTATATACACAAAATCAATATCTTTCTTTATTTCAGGTAGCATACTTTCAGCATTAATTTTTCCACCCAGAGTTAAACAATATATTGATCGGCCTTTTGTTGTTCGACTATATGCATATGAAAATTGTACAATAAGCTGGTCATTAATTAACTTTCCTTTGTAGATTTCTTTTTGGGGAATATCTTCAAAAGTTAGCTTGATTTTTGTTACTGTTCTAATATAGTATCTATGAGCAGCATTAATAAAAAAGGGCTCTTCAAATTCGTAATTGAAAAAGCTGTTCAATGCACGTAGAATAGCAGACTTTCCAGCATTATTCTCTCCAACAATTGCAGTTATTTCATTAAAATGAATACTGCATTTTTTAATAGAACGAAAATTTTCTATATCTGCACTGACAAGTTTCATACTACTTCTCCTATCTAAACGCAGCGTAGGTTTTTATCTTGCAATTTTTCTGTTATTACTGAACCACAAATTCGACAAATTCCGATTTGTTCTACTAAAAATTATATCACTCTTGTTCAACTTTGTCTATGATAATTTACTTACGCCTTTTTGCCACAACGACAAGTCTGCCATTGTCGTGTGTGTATTCGCAGGTGGAAATCGTCAACAACTTATCGCCGTATTTTGCATTTATGCCTGTATCATAGAATGACATTTCCTTACATTTGCTCACAAAGTCGGAAAAATGCTGTGGGTCATAGGCATTGACAAACTCATAATACTTGAATGAATTTTTATCTATTTCATCAACAGAAACGGCGAACACGGCAAGTATGTCATAGGTAGCTTTCCTGTCGAGCGTATCAAAGCTGACTTGCTTGTGAGATTTCCAAAAATCCTTACTTCTAAAAAGCTCAAGATTTGCAAACATTGAACCGTCATTCATATGATGAGAGTAGATTATTACATTGTCAGACGGTGTTTTGACATCACAATTCGCCTGAACATAAGGGCAGCCGTAAACGGACTGATTTTTGTAAAAATCTCGGTTGAGATAATAGTCAGGCTCGTTTGGCGTCTGCATAACAGGATAATTGATATCTGTTCCGTCAATCTTTATCCAACCTACCATATCAGGGTTATTGGCAAAAGTCATTGTGTCAGTATAACTTTGAGTGTTACTATTACCGCTTTCTCCGTCCGTGTATTCTGTATACGGATTGACAGCCGCTTCACTTGCAGAAACGGCTGTGCTGTCCTCCGTAGCCGAAACTTCCTCGGCTACGGTTTCATACAACTTTTTATTTTCCTCTGATTCAATTCTTCCCTTGATATGAAAATAGGTGCTGACACCGCATACAGCGACAAGCACCACAATCAAGGATATTAAAATTTTCTTATTCATAGCAGATTCCTTTCTTCTACGCAGTAGCACCTTCACCCGGCTTGGTTGTCATCAGCCTGTAAAGCTGTGTATTCTTCGGAAATTTGTTTGCGAACGGCACAAGTGAGCTACCTACCTTGATAAGTCCGTGTCCTGCTTCAACATTCGTGATATACGAAAGCTGTAAATCGGATATATTGAGCAGTCGTGCAAGCTCCTCTCTGTCGGTTGAAGCCTGATTGAGCATTACGATAAATTCAGAGTTTGCAAGCATCGTTCTTGCTGTATGGCTCTGTAACAGGTCATCAACATTCTGTGTAATACCTGTCGCATACGCTCCGTACTTACGCACACGCTTCCAAAGTGTAAAAAGGAAATTAGCGGAATACTCGTGCTGAAACAGAAGATAAATTTCATCAATGAAAATAAAGGTTGATTTGCCTTTCGCTCTGTTCTGCGTGATACGGTTGAGGATGCTATCCATTACAACGAGCATACCGATTGACATAAGCTGTTTGCCGAGATCGAGAATATCGTAGCAGATAAGGCGGTTATCGGTATCAACATTTGTTTGCTTTGCAAAGGTGTTGAGTGAGCCGTTGGTGAACAGTTCAATCGCAAGAGCGATTTCCTGCGCCTCAGGCTCGTCCTGCTTGAGAAGCTCCGCACGAAAGTCCTGCAAGGTAGGAACTCTGCCTGTATAGTTGTTCTGCTGATAGGTGCGATAAACGCCTGCTGTGCAACGGTCAATGATTGATTTCTCTTTTGCACCTAAAGGCAAAAACTGCTCGCAAAGCGACATAATAAACTCTGACTTTAGGATAACAGGATTTGCACCGTCACCGTATTCCTCGGACATATCCATAGCGTTGATATGATTTTTAGAGGTAGCCGATATATTTATTACCTCGCCGCCGAGCGCATTAACAAGTGCTCCATACTCACGCTCAGGATCGACAATAATTACATCTGCATCCGATGAAAGAATTTGATTGACAATCTCACCCTTTGCTGCGAATGATTTACCGCCGCCCGATACACCGAGGATAAACTCGTTACCGTTCAAAAGCTGTTTTCGGTCGGCGATAATCATATTCTTTGAAATAACATTCTGACCGTAGTAAATACCGTTGTCGTGGAAAATATCCTGCACACGGAACGGCATAAGCACGGAAAGTGATTCGGTTGTCAGAGTGCGGAATGAATCAATTTTGCGTACACCGAAAGGCATAGCTGTATTCAGTCCGTCCATCTGCTGAAATTTCAGTATTGCAAACTGACAAAGATGTTTTCTCGCTGTTGTGAGTAATGCTTCCGTGTCGTTGTCAAGCTGTTCCTTTGTGTCTGCTGTGTGTACCATCGTAAGGACACCGAACATCATACGCTGGTCACGGGTAGTAAGGTCATCAAGAAATTCTTTCATTTCTTTCTGCTGCTGTTCCATATCATACGGAACGGTTGCGGAAAAGTTGTTGTTGGCGTTTTGTCTGCGCTGCCAATTCGTTATGTTGGTCTCAACGCCGAGCAAACGGCTCTCAGCTTCTCGCACGGCTTCGTCTGTCGGTACGGGTATAACATCAATAGACAATATCAGGTTACGGTTAAGCTCGGTAAGTTCCGAAATCATACTATCCTTGATATACGAAGCGTAGTCACGCATAAAAAGCACTCTGCCGTATCTGTCGCCGATTTTGAAAAAGTCCTTTTCAAACTCCATTGAATCGGGGCAGATATAGTCCTTGAAACTGTGTCCTTTCTTACAGCTCTCCTTAATGCTGAAATGATAGGAGCTTTCTTCACCTACACGGTAGAAATCGTGAAAGATACGAAGTCGCTCCTCTGCTTCAAGCTCAATGCACTGACTTCCGAGCTTGCTCAGGTGAGTAATCATATCGTTACCTACACGGTTAAAATAGGTGCGGGCTTCCTCTATGTTTTTCTTGCAGACAGATACTGTAATATACTTGTCCTGTACCATTGAATTTGCGCCTGTTGCTTTATCAAGCAGCATTTTGTTGTACTCATCACGGTAGATGTCAAGAGAGTCACCCTTGAGAGGAATCAGGATTGACTTTTCAAAGTCAAGTCGGTTGAGCCTGCGGTTGTTAATGGTAATCTTTGTAGTAGCTCCGCTGTCAAATGAATTTAGCAGTTCGGAGTATTCAAGGAACATTTCCTCTTTATCCTCACGGCTTGCAACAGCGTAGTTAATATCGGTAAATTTAAAGGACTTGGAAAATTTGTCTTTTCCGATTCGGAAAATGCCGTCGTCATAAATGGCGGTAACAGGAATAACATCCTGAACCCCTTTTGGAACGACAAACTTTTCCTTGTCCTGTTTTCCTATATTTCTTAACGTTTTAATCATTGGCTTTCATAGCCTCCTTTGCTTTTCTTTCGATACTCGGCTTCATAAGCTCGTAGTAGGTATTTGTGGATTTGAATGTCAGCTTTTTAGGCGTAAGAAATTCTGATTTCACCCAAGCAATGACGAATTTTTCGGCAGTCATTCCGTTGTACTTCACAAAGCCGAGTGCCGCAAACGGAGCGGCGGAAAGAATGCAAATCCACGATACGGTTTCTGTACCCACATACGGCTTTAAAAGGAAGAAAACGGCAACCGCCACCGCACAGGCGCATACGGAAAAAATGATCTGTCGAAGTGACAGACCAAAAAATACGGCTTCTGTGTAGTTGCGGATTTCTCTGTTTATTTTTACCTCCATAATCAAGTTCCTTTCTAAAATTAAAGTCCCATCATCTCACGAATGATACGGTCGGACATCTTTACCGTGCCGACAAGGACAAGCATATTGAATATCAGTTCACCGATATATGCCCAAGTCATTGTAACGGGTGAAGCGTCTGTTGCTACCACAGGCGGTGATGTTACGAACAGGGAGAATATCAGGCAGGCTAAAACGATAACCGCACCCTCAAGGCAGACTGCGCAGTAACTTTTGAAGAAGCTCTTGCCTACATTCTGCGTAGGCTCGCCTGCAAAGGTTGAAAGCGGTATGGGAGCAAGCGCCGTGTACATATAGAGCTTGAAAAATCTTCCATACACGGTCAATATCATAATGAAAGACATTACGGTAATGAACAAACCTCCGATAAGCGTTACTGCCCATAGTGGAATACTCTCCCAGAATCCGCAATCCTCTATTGCTGTTACCATTTCATCAGGCAACACGGTTTGCGTTGCCGTTTCCAAGCCTGCGGATGTCATAATCGTTGCGATTGTACTCTGTACGATATTGAACAGAGTCAGCATAAGCTCCATTCCGTTTGTAATGACGGCTTTGGCAAGAATAAACCGGACAAACAGCTTAACTGCGTGTTCGGGCTTCTTTACCTCTGCAAAGCTGCCGCAGGTTTTTACAACTCCTATGACAAAGAACAGCACAAGTAATGCTAATCCGATAGCCTGCACGGCAGAATTTACATTCTCAATCGCCGTCCAGATACCGCCGCCCTTAAAGTCTTTCGGAGATGTCAGCACGAGAGACCAAATCTCTGTAATTTTAGCGTTCCAGGTGTCAAGTGCGTTTTGTAAATTCTGAACAACCCAATTATCGGACATTAAAGCACCTCCTTAAAATTTATGGGGTATGGTTCATAAAACTCATACCCCTGTTTTGATTAAGAGCCGATAATAAGGTTAAGAATTTCCTTTGCAAAGGTGATGATGACGCCGCCTGCAAGGGTAAGGAAGCCGTTGGCTCTCTGTGACGGGTCGTGTGATTTGAGTGACAGACCAATCTGCACAACGCCGAAGCCTGTGAGGATAAGTCCGACTGCTCTGATAAGTCCGAAGATAAAGGTTGAAAGGTTATTAATTGCTGTAAGTGCATTGCCGCCGCTTTCTTCTGCTGCAAACGCCGTTACCGTAAAGCAACATACAGCGAGTACAGTTGCAATCACAATCATACAGTAAGTACGAAAGCCTTTCTTAACCTTACCGTTCATCGGAAGTCTGTTATTCTTTCTCTGTGAAAGTCTTTTAGCAATATTCATAATAAAAAGTCCTCCTATATTTTATAAATTTCCTGCAAGTCCTCATCGGACAACAGTTCATAGCTTGTTTCAGATATATCAATATCCTCAACTTCTTCTTTTGAGAAATTGCCGACAGAAATAGTGGCAATATCATCTCTGACTTCACCTTGTCTGTAAACATCGGCTTTACCGTCAGCCGTCAGACTGACATTAGGATGTTTCAGTATGTCATACTTGAAGTCCTTTATCGGTCGCTCACCTCGTATAAAGAGGATTGCGTATCGGTTATCAAGTAACCTGACTTCATCAGGCGTCATAAGCTCTCTGCCGCTGATTTGGTAGTTTGTTGAGTAGTTACCGCTGTGTCCTGTACTCTTGCCGTAGGTGTTGGTATCAATCGTTTCCTTGCCGAGAAGCTCCGAAACATATTTGTGTGTACTCTGTTCATTGCCGCCGAGGTAGAGAAACTCATCGCAGTTACCGACAATGCTCTCCCATTGCTTTTCAAACAGCGCCTTGAGCTGTGCTAAGTTCTGTAAGATAATACTGACCGATACACCACGGGAACGCATAACCGACAAAATCTTGTCGAAGTCATCGGGAAGCGAAACATTTGCAAACTCGTCCATCAGAAAGTGAACCGGAACAGGTAATGCTCCGCCGTGTATATGGTCCGCCGAATAGAAAAGCTGTTGGAATAACTGTGTGTAAAGAATTGATACCAAGAAGTTGAAACTCGAATCGTTATCTGGTATCAGTGCAAACAACGCAACCTTTTTCTCGCCCATAGACGGCAAGTCAAGCTCATCCGTACAAGTCAAAGCCGCAAGACTTTCAAGGTTAAACTTTTCAAGTCGTGCGGCAAGCGTAATCTGTATTGACTTCAATGTTTTAGCCGAGCCTGAATGATAGGAACGGTAATATTTGAGTGCAATATGGTCGGGATTTTCGTATTCCAAATCACTGAACAGGTTATCAAGCGGAGAGGGGCGAGGATTGTCGTCGTCCTCAATATCTGCCGCTCTGAGCATTTCCATAACCATTGAAAAATTCTGCTCTTCCTTTGGAGCTTCATAGTGCAGATAGAAAACTAATGCGAGAAGCAACATAGAAGCCGCCGTGTCCCAAAACGGATCGTTGGACTGTGAGCCTTTCGGAGTTGTGCTTTTGAATAGGTTAGTTACCAAACGCTGAATGTCGTTATCATCACGCAAATATACAAATGGATTGTAGCAATGACTCTTTTCCATTGAAATCAGGTCAAGCACACGCACCTCGTATCCCTTTGCTTCAAGCAAACCTCCTGTGTCACGCAAAATCTCACCTTTCGGATCAAGGATTACAAATGAGGTGTTCGCCTGCATCAAATTAGGTTTACAGTAAAATCGGGTTTTACCTGCACCCGAGCCGCCGCAAACTAAAGTGTTCAGATTTCGTCTGTGCTTCTGTGCGTTTATTCCGATACGAACATTCTGCGTCATTAACTTGTTATCAGACGGCGGGTACTGTCGGTATTTTCTGTCAATGGCTTTTGCATTTCCCCATTTTGCGGAGCCGTGTTCCTCTCTCCGACGATAATTTTTTCGTGTGGAAAAGTATATGCTAATCGCCATCCCATATGCCGCAAGAAAAATGATGACAGTTTTCAGGCTGTCCTCACAAAGCTGTATATCAAAAGGATTGCTTAAGGCGTTCATAAGTCCTGTAACAATTTCGGATAAACCGCCTTTCAGAAACGGAGCAATAAGCAAAGCTAACCACACAACAGGAATTACACCTATTGAAGAAACTATGATAACGGATTTTTTCTCGCTATCTTGCATCATCGCTGTTCCTTTCAATCACCTTGATTTTACGGTAAGGGGCGTTGCCGATTTTGATAATAAGGTCGTCCAATAGGTCCGTTGATTTTTCTTCTGCAAGCAAGGCATTTCTTGTATCATTAAGTGACTGAATAACAGCACTGTGTTCGTTATCGTCAAGTACGATATGATAATAAGGCTCTTTCATATAAGCACCTCGCTTTTATCGTTCACGGTCTTTTGAGCGTTCCTGCCGATGACGGTAAAGTTTGTCGGATACACGGGTGTGAATATCGCTCATTGCTGTTCTTATTTTGGAAAGCTCTGCACGGACTTCCTTCGGCTCTTTATTCTTCCATTCGGGAGGAATACGGTCAACGGCAAAATTCTTTGCCTCAACTCCGTATTTCTTACAAAGCATATAGCCGATACACACCGCCTGAAAACTCATATCCTTACGGCTGTAGCTGTCGCTCCTGACCGAAAGCTCCGCATAGCCAAGTTCAAGGGCAACACCCTGAAACAATGCTACGCTGTCGCCGACACCTTTCTTGATAAAGAGCGTGTTCTTATCATTGTCGTAGTAGGCAACTGCATCGGGATTAGGAAGCTCACTGCTGCTCTCGCAGTTTACAGGAGCAGTGTCAAGCATTACCGAAACAAGATTTTTCGGGTCACGGTTGACCGTAGGTGCAGGCTGTCGTCTGCCATTGGTCTGTAAGATGTCAAATGCTTTCTTGACATTGTATGAAATACCCGTTGAGCCATCCGCCTTTGTATAATCAACAGGCTCCAGAATAGAAATGCTCTTTGCGCCCTTTTTGACACGGATATTGTCATCACGCCATCCGTTGAAATCCTTGAGTTGAGTAGCTTCCGGGCACTGCTTGTAAATAAGAAGTGCGTTAGCCGCTGAGTATCTGTCCATACGAGCCTGCGTATCAAGATATTTCTGAAATTCTGCAGGGTTGTTTACAATATCGGAAATCGCCGTATCAATGAGATTGTAAACGGCTTCTTTTTCTTCCTGTTTTGCTTTTGCATATTCTTCGGGAGAAAGCTTCGGTTTAAAACTGGCGCCTCTCCTTGAATTAAATTCGTTAGTCAAAAATATTACCTCTCTTTCGGTCCGTTATGCTTTGCCTTGTATTTTTTCTTAGGCTGTGTATGTTTGGTCTGTCCGTTTTTTGCAGGAGTTTTACGCTCCTGAGTGTGTTCAGGCTGATAGCGTTCTGCTTCCTTTTTCTGTCCTGCTGCCTTGTAGCGTTCCAGCTTTTCCCTAACAGAGGGTTTCTTTTCAGCAGACTTTATATCACCCTTATCAGTGCGCATATCTGCCTTGTCTGAGTCTTGCCTTGACTGAGGGCTTTTGTCGGTCTTGGCAACATCGGGGTTTTCATTGGCATTTTCTTTCTTCTCGGAAGGCTCTGCCAAAGCCTGTTCGACGATAATCTCGCCCTTGGATTTGGTCGGCTTATCAATCTGCACTTCATCTCTTTTTGCCGCCGATTTTTCCGCTTCCTTGATAATAGAAGCCTTATCAACCTTTGAAAATTCAAATCTGTCTGCAATTCGCTGTATTTTGGAAGCGTCCTCGGCACGGGCGATTACATCAACCGTTGCATTCGGATCGTTGCTGTTCTTATCACGCAGGACTGTGTATAAAACTCCGTAACGCTTCGCCTGTTCGGTAAATTTTTTCAGGTCTTTGTTTTTGAAAGTAAATACCTTTAGCGGACTGCCCGATTTAATCATCTGCGTAAGTCGTGCCTTGCCTTTGGTTTTTGATTCCTGTTTCAGCGTGGAAGCAAGCAAAGGTACTAATTTCTTAATGCCCTTACCCGACAGCTTAACAACTTCCTCAAAGCCTTCAAGATAAAGTCTGACTATTATTTCAGCAGCGTCACCGCCGTTGTTCATATCTTCGGTTCTCCTTTCCTTTGGATTTTTCTTCCTCTGCAAGCACTTGTTCAAGGTTGGATTTCAGAACTCCCGACCTCTCTGCAATACCGTTGCAGAGTTTAACTTCTTTGCGAAGCTTCCGTAATTCCTCCGTGATTTGAGAAATCTTTTCCTTTGCCTGCGACAGCTCTGCATCATCAATTTTTGTTCGTATCTTTTTTCGGAGGTGCGTTCTGTCGGCAGTAAGGCTTTTGATTTCGTTTTCAACAGAGGATTTGTATTCAAAAAGTTGCTCGTCGGTCTGAATACCGTGCTTTCCGAGCAGCCTTGTCTGTTCGCTCAATTCATCAAGCTTCAAAAGTTCTTCTTCGAAATAGTAATGGATTTGAGCATTGCTGATTCTTTTGTATTTTGGCAATTTGCCAAGCCTGTAAAGATAATAAAGATAAAGACCGTATAAGCCGCCGATTTTTCTAATTTTATCTTTCCGTGTCGAAAGTCGGTACTGTCGGCTCGTAACCGTACTTATGGTATATCGGTACACATCAACACGGCTCATATTTTCGTGAAGTCTTTTTCGTATAGCGTCGTTTGAGTAGTTTTCACCGAGGTTGATTAGTCGGACAGGCTTCTTATAGCCGAGCGGAGTAACTGTCCAATACTTTCTGCTCGGGCTCAGCTGATAGGTATATCCCATATCACGGAGAGCGTACTTGAAATCCTCTATACTTTTACAATGCTCCAAAGCCAGGTCGATTACTTCACGCAGGGTACTGTACCGAGTGGGCATACCGGCTTTTTCCTTGTTGTAGTAATATGACGATTGCTTGCTTCTGTTGGGAGTCGGATTGAAATACAAGCCGTACTCCTTGCATACTTCATCTGCAATATACCTGAATTTAAACCATACCTTTTCATCGTTCTGCAAACGCTTTCCGTCAACAAAGGAAACTGAGTTGATTACGAAGTGGCAGTGCAGATGTTTAGTATTCAGGTGAGTAGTCACTACAATTTGAAAACGCTTGCCCCACATACGGCTTGCAAATTCCATACCGACCTTTTGTGCAAGCTCAGGCGTAATGTCCTGTTCCTTAAAACTCATATATCCATGATATGCTTGTATGCCGTCTGTCTTTCCAAAGCATTTTTTCGTGGTTATAAATTGGTCACGGGCAGTTGCAGGATTGCAGTTTATGCCATCAACATAATACTGCCGCTCTGTTTTTTCCTCGTCCTTTGCATAAGCAATAACATCAGCAAGTGTCTGATACTGTGCGTCGGTATAATTGGGGTTGCAAGTTTTCTCAGGATTGTTGGCATAGTCAATCACCCTGCCCAGATTATCTCTCACAACCCATAGCTTAGTTACTGCCATTTCAGTTCTGATTTATCGGGTCGTAAAAATACACTCTCGATATGCGCCTGAAATTTATGCCAACGCTCCGCTTCACGATAAAGCATCGGAGCATCAAGAAAACCGAGAGAGTTTGCCTTTGCCGCAAGCTGATTTATATTGTTGCCTATTGAGGAAAGCTCACGCATTGCTTCAAAGAAACGCTCGTCAGGTTTTTCTTTCGGCTCATAGCCTTTCATCAGAAGACGTACTAAAGCAGATTCATTAAGGCAAGTCATTTGTGCCTTTCTCTGCCATTCATCTTTTTCTTCTTTTGTCAGCCTGATATGCTTATCATAGCTTCTCCTCATCTTCATCATCCTTTTTATCTTTCATTTCGTAACGGTTGATTCGGTTAATCTGGAGCATACACATTAAAGCTACTCCGACAAAACCGCCGAGGAAGCAACCGAGTATGAATAAAATAAATCCGTGCATAATTTTCGTCCTTTTCTTTCGGGGTATTAGGGCAACCCCTAACGAGCCTTTTTACTGTTTTATCCGTTATGTGGATACAAACAGTCTGCTCGCTAAGATTATTCATCAATCTTTGAGGTTGCCTGCATATTCAAGCTTCAGCGTATAGTATCAAGCTCTTTAGGTTTGTACTGATACGCTTTTATTTCACCGTTCTGCTTGTAAAAGCGTTCGGGGAATTTAAATTTTTCTCTGTATTTCTGCTCCAAATATTTCGGTAAGTCCTTAAACTTTTCAGAGTCAATAGGAGCGTAGGCGATAAAGAAATCTCCTGCAATTATATCAATAATTTCTTTGGCTTTTTCGTCATAAACCGCCCTGTTAAGTGGCAAGCCGTTCATTTTTCCTTCCTCGTTGCATATGATTGCCACCTCATCTTCAAATGGCATATATTCCTCAATATTTCCTCCGACAAGTTTCTGCATAGCTTCAAGGGAGTTATCAATTGCAACGGTTTTCGGATAATGATTCGCCTGAATATAGAGGACAGTAATCATATTTTTACTGACTGTATCCTGCGTTTTTGACGGCTCAAAATCCACCTTTTTGAAGTCGTAGGTATTGCAGAAATAAAAGCCTTTTTCCAAACTTTCATCCTCCAAAACCTCAACCACATCCGATATTGAAAGCGATCTGCCACGATACCCTGTCGGGTGGTCTGTATTAAACCTTGAGTAAACATCATCAAGAGTTTTGCAGTCAACATTACCGCTGAAAACCTTGTCGTAAATTTTGCTGTTAATTGCAGAATTCCCCTGTGCTTTTTCAAGATACTTTGTATCAACAAACGCAACTCTATGAGTATCACGCTCGTGATTGATCTGATAAATGCTAATTTTCATTATCTTTCGTAATTCCTTTCTTTAGATTTTTGCTTTGAGATATTAAGCTGTAAACACAAAAAGTCGTTGAAATCCTTGCCCCTTGGCGGCGGTAAATCAACGACCTTGTAATCATTTTTCAGTTTGTTTATAAGAGCAGTTGCGGCTTCTCTGCCGCTTCTGTCATTATCAAAGTGGATAGCGATTCTTGCTGTGTTTGAATGGTCTTTCAGATAATTTTCAAGTGCAACAGGCACTTTACCGACACCTGTTTTCTTATTTGCCGAGTAAACTCCCGCAAGTGATAAGAGGTTGTACTTGCGGTAAACATAGCCATTGATTTTCAGCAAAGTTGCGTAAGATAAAAGGTCAATCGGACATTCAAAAATGTGGACTGTGTTACTAACTCCGTCAGCCAATCTGAAAGAATAATGCTTGTCACTTCCCGAACAGTCACCTAAAATTCTCCTGCTGTCTGTCGCACGGTAGGAAGCATATCTCGGATTATTTTCCTTATCAAAGCCAACAAAAACTACATCGTGATACGGAAGGCTCTCGAAAATCTTACCCTCGGATATGCAAAAATCAATAAGCTCCCTGTCAATACCTCTGCCGCAAAGATACTTGAAAATCACTCTGTTGGAAGTACTTTTATCAGGCAGAAGCAACGGCTTGGGTTGCTTGATTTCTTTTTGCTGCAAATTGATATTCTGCGTTACCGCACACTTTCCGACTATGGTTTCAACGGCTTGTACAAAGTCCAAGCCTTTAACTTTTATCAGGTAATCAAGGGCAGAGTATCCTCCGAAGCCTCTTGACCACCACATCCATTTTCCGTTTGAGATTTTCAGACTGTCGTGTGTACGAGTGCAGTATGTTCCGTCCGAAAGTCTGACAAGCTCATTTGGCTCGTGGTTCTGTAAATATGTCAGCAAGTCCATTTCTCTCGCTTTTTCTACAGCCTGCGGATCAACATATGGCATAGCGTTTACCTGCTGTCCTTATCTTTCTGCTTTGCTTTCATTTCCTTAACTGCCAATTTAATACGGTCATCTATTGTTTCACGGAGCATATCGCAATAGCTCATATCGTTACCGCACCACTCCTGATAAATATCATCAAGAGGGGCTTTCAGCTGGTATAAAGACTTCGCTTCGGTTTGAGAAAACTCTGTGTATTCAAAAATTGCAAGCAAATCTTCCTTGATAACTTTCTCGTAACTTCCCTCAATAATCTGTTCAGGCGGCTTTGTTTTAAGTTCTGAAATAAAGCTGTCAAATTCGTTTTTCATCTTGTTGTACAACAGCTCGTTATAGTCAACAGTAGTCATAAAATTCCTCCTATCTTTCTCTGTCGTCTCTGCTTCTTGTGGGTGGCAGGTCGCCCTCGTCAGGCTCGCCTCCGACAACGGGAGTATCTCCCTTATCCATATCAAGCAGGGCATTCAGCTCGGTCAGACGAGTCATTTTTTGTTTCAATTCATCCTCCTGTGCAAACGGTTTTTCCACCTCAACCTTTGCGGTTTCAAGCTGTGCCTTTGTATTTTCCAGCTGTTCCTCCGCCTTGTGCAATCTGGTTTCAATATTATCAGCAGCGTTATCAATTCGGGTTATATTTCCGTAAACATCTGTGCCGAGAGTAACTGAATGTGTGAAATGCCCTTTGAGTTTTACGGCATATGCACGCTCAAAGATATCAAATTCAAGTTCCATCTTAAACCCTCTGTACTCACCGAGAGGAGTAGGCTCGGAAGTTGTTTTTGCTTTGCAGGCTTCAATAATCACCTGACCTGCTTCTGCCTTTTCTGTGTAGCTGTAACCGTCAATAACCATTCCTGCAAACTTGCCGTCAACCTCTTTCGGGTGTGCTTTGGCAATCTCTAAATCTGCTTTCAGTCCGTCAACTCTTGCAGTCAGCAATGATATTTCTTGCGGATAAAACTTTATGATTTTATCTTCAAGCTCATACTTTTCCGAAAGGTAATGTGACTTATACAGTCGTAGCTTTTGCACCTGAATATCCAAATCCATTTTCTCCCTGATATACGGATTTCCCGTTGCAAGCATCTTGATTTCAGCATAGGAAAGAGCAGTATCGTCTATATCCTCGGCAGAACGGACAGGAGATTTTGAAGTCATAATTTGTGAAGCAAACTTCTGTTTACCCTCGACAAGCTGATACAGATATGCGTCAAAGGTTTCCTCGGTTACATATCGGTAAACATCTACATCTGTGTTTTCATTTCCTTGACGGATAATTCGTCCCGAACGCTGTTCAAGGTCTGACGGTCTCCACGGACAGTCAATATCGTGCAAGGCTATGAGCTTGTTCTGAACATTCGTACCGGCACCCATTTTCTGTGTAGAACCGAGCAAAACTCTGACTTCTCCTTTGCGCACCTTTTTGAAAAGCTCCTGCTTTTGCGCCTCGGTTTTTGCTTCGTGTATAAAGCTGATTTCGCTTTCGGGTACACCTTGCTCTATCAGCTTTCTGCGAATATCCGTATAGACCGAAAACTCTGTGTCCGGTTTCGGAGTGGAGAGGTCGCAGAACACAAGCTGAGCTGATTTTTTGTCTGCGTTCTCCTGCCAAATCGTAAAAATATTATCAATACAAGCATTGATTTTACTGCCCTCAAAGTCAGGAAGCAGAGGATTTATCATACGCTGGTCAAGGGCAAGCTTTCGTCCGTCGTTGGTGATTTTCAGCATATTATCTACGCTTGCGTCAACCTGATTGTTTCTCACTTTTTCGGCTCGTTCTCCAAGCTCTTCTACCATAGCCTTTTGAAAATCGGAAGGCTTTACGGCAACATTGTGATAGTGGGGAGTAGGTGTAGGCAAATTAAGTGTGTCTGCCGTTTTTATATCGGCAACCTCTTTGAACATTGCCATAAGCTCAGGCAAATTGTAGAATTTAGCAAATCTTGTTTTCGTTCTGTAGCCTGTTCCCTCAGGTTTCAGCTCGTAGGCTGTTACGGTTTCACCAAAGGTGGAAGCCCACGAATCGAAGTGCTGCAAGTCGTTTTCTACAAGCGTTTCATACTGTAAATATCTCTGAATGGTATATAGTTCAACCATTGAGTTTGAGATTGGCGTACCTGTTGCAAAGACCGTTCCTCTGCCGCCTGTGATTTCGTCAAGGTATCTGCACTTCATAAACAGGTCCGAGGACTTCTGCGCTTCGGTCTGAGCTATTCCGCCGACATTTCTCATTTTCGTATAGAGATAAAGGTTTTTGTAGTAGTGACTTTCGTCAATAAACAGCCTGTCAACACCCAGTTCTTCAAAGGTAACTACATCATCCTTTCGGCTTTGGTCGTTTAACTTCTGTAACTTTACCTTTAAGGATTTTCGGCTTTTTTCAAGCTGCTTGATTGAAAAGTTTTCTCCACGATTCTCTTTCAACTCACGAATACCGTCTGTGATTTCGTCAATCTGCTGTTCAATGATAATTCTTTGCCTTTCAACGCTCATCGAAATTTTCTCAAACTGGGAATGTCCGATAATGATAGCGTCATAATCGCCTGTGGCAATTCGTCCGCAGAAGCGTTTGCGGTTTTTAGTTTCAAAATCCTTTTTGGTTGCAACAAGGATATTTGCCGCTGGATAGAGCTGTAAAAACTCTGCCGCCCATTGTTCGGTCAGGTGATTAGGCACAACAAAAAGCGACTTACTGCATAAGCCAAGCCGCTTTGATTCCATAGCTGCCGCCGTCATCTCGTAGGTTTTGCCTGCGCCGACTGCGTGTGCAAGCAAGGTATTTCCACCGTAAAGAATATGTGCAACAGCGTTTTTCTGATGTTCCCTGAGTTCAATTTCAGGATTCATACCGCTAAAGGTAATATGACTTCCGTCGTACTCACGGGGTCTTGTGCTGTTAAATTTTTCGTTATATAGTTTGCAGAGCTTTTCACGGCGCTGCGGGTCTTTCCATATCCATTCCTTAAAGCCTTCTTTGATAAGCTCCTGCTTCTGCAATGCGATTGTAGTTTCCTTTTTATTGAGTACTGGTTTCTTTCTGCCTTCCTCATCCTCAACATAATCGAATATGCGGACATCCTTGAGGTTAAGTGTTTCCTCGATTATTTTATAAGCATTGATTCGGTCTGTGCCGTAGGTGCGGTACACCTTGAGATTACTTGTATCGTAGCTTTTGTTTTCAATGCTCCATTCACTCGTATAGGGTGAATAGTGAAGTTTGATTTTCCATTGTGCATAGCGTGGAGTATCAAGAAATTCATAGATAAACTGCTGCACAATATCGGTCGGAATCCAGGTTGCACCAAGCCTTACGGAAATCTCGGAAGCCGTTAAATCCTTTGGCTGTGCCCTTTCAAGAGCTTCAACATTGATGTTGTAATCATCAGGATATAGTTTTGCCGAACGCCTTGCGACTTCAAACTTTTCACGGACATTACCAGACAAATATTCGTCTGCCATAAGGTATTTCTGTTCGTCAGGATTGCCCTGACCGTAGAGAGGATTGAGAAAAATTACACCTTTCAGTTCCTCAAAAACCTCCTGCTCACTCTTGCCTGAAAGCTGGCACATATATTTCATATCAATACCCGCCTTTTCTCCCATAGAAACGGCGAGTGCTTCGGAAGCTGTGTCAACGGAAGTAACAGGTGTATGAGGCTTGATTGTCCGCTTAAAAAACATATCCGCCTTGCGTTCAAGGTTGCCCTCGTCATCGAGTATTTCCAATGAAGATAACAGCGAGTAGGAACTGTCCTGTGAGAACGCCATAGTATTTGCACGGCTGTTGATAAGTCCGTACTTTTTTGTAAAACTGTCATACAGCTTATTAAGCCTTTCCTGTTCAGCTTTTATATCGCTGTCAGGATAGTCTTCCGTCTGCAAATCTAAAAGAGTACGGACGGAATTTCTTATCTCAATAAGTCCCTTTATTCGGTTTTCAGCCGTAGCCGACACTTCAACAGGTGACATTCGGCTGTTTTCACGGAAATAGATTACATCGTCAAGTACGGTATATGAGAAGTTTCTGACGTTCGGATCAGCAGGGATTGAATTATCTTCTTCCTTTATATTTTCTTCCGTTTCATACTCCGTAATTTCGCCGTGAATATTGGAAACAGCTTCATCAAGCAGGCTTTCAAGATCAGCGTTTTCATAAGGCGTACAAGTTGTTTCATCACCAAACCGACCTGATACAATTTTCATATCGCCAAGTATCATTTCGGGGTGTTCTGCAAAGTAGCTGTTCATTCTGATACCGTTTTTATCTGTATTAAGGTGTACCCAATCAGGCTCAATATCTATGATACGGTCACGCTTTTGCAGTATGAGAATATCGGATACAACCTCCGTCCCTGCATTCCCCTTAAAGGTGTCATTCGGAAGTCTTATAGCGCCGAGCAATTCCGCTCTCTGTGCGATATATTTTCGCACGGCTGGGTTTTCCTTGTCCATTGTACCCTTTGAAGTTACCAACGCCATTACACCGCCCGGGCGGAGCTTGTCGAGCGACTTTGCAAAAAAGTAATCGTGGATTAAGAAATGGTTTTTATCATAGCGTTTATCTGCAACGCTGAAATCGCCGAAGGGCACATTACCCACAACTGCGTCAAAAAAGCTGTCCGGAATTTCTGCCTGCTCAAACGGCTGTCCTGCAATAGAGGAACGCTGGTAGAGTTGCTGTGCAATGCCTGCGGAGATTTTGTCAATCTCCACACCGTAAACACGGCTGTTCTCCATTGACTGAGGCAGCATACCGATAAAATTACCGATGCCGCAGGAAGGCTCCAAAATGTTGCCCTCCTTAAATCCCATCTGTTCCATAACCTTGTAAATTGCAGAAATAACGACAGGCGGTGTATAGAAAGCGGTCAAGGTACTTTCTCTTGCTGACTGATATTCTTCATCGGTAAGTAACTGTGATAACTCGTTATATTCACTTTTCCAAGTAGCATTATTCTCATCAAAGGCTTCCGGTATTCCGCCCCAGCCTACATACTGAGCGAGGATTTGTTGTTCTTCGGGTGTAGCAAAGCGGTTTTCCTCTACGCATTCTTTTAACACACGGATAGCATCAATATTTCTGTGGAAGCGAGCCTTTTTACCGACCTCCTCAAGCTCAAAATTTTTGAGGTCAAATGTGTATCGGTCATCCAAAGAAATCTCAGGGTGCAGGTCAAAGGTCTGTGCCTTCGCTTTCTGTTTTATCTCCCAAACAGGCGCATCAAGTTCTTCCTTTTCGGAAAGTTCAAGAGCAGATCGAACGAAATCGGCTTTTTCAACTCTGAATATCGGAAAACCGTTACTGTCCTCAAAGGTAATGTCACGCATAGAAGCATCACCGTTTCTGTCAACCCGTTCAACAATGAAACGGCGGTTGTCAAGCGTGAGTTCCTTGCCGATAAGGTCGGAGTTATCAATCCTGCCGATTGGTTCGGACTGAATGGGAGCGTGTGACCTGTCGGAAGCCATAAGAATAAAATCCCGACTTTCTCTGTCGTTTGGACTTGAAATACCGATATTGTAGCCTCGGTCAAGCAGCATATCCGTATATGTTTCAAGCCTGTGTGACGGAAATCCGCACATATCAATTCGTTCTGTATCGGTTATTCTTCGGGTTGTGTTATGCAGGCTGAGTGCCTGTGAAACGGTTACGGCATCATCGCCCATAGCTTCGTAAAAATCACCGATTTGGAACAGAATAATCGTATTGGGATGTTCGTCCTTAATCTTGAAGTATTCCTGCATAACAGGACTGTATCTGCTGTAATCACGCTTTGTAATCTGTTTTTCTTTTTCGGGTTGTACGGCAACTTTTAAATGGTCGTTCATCGGGTTTTCTTTGACTTTGCTGTCAAATTCCGTCCTTGTCATTTCCTTGTTGAAAAGAGGAAACTGTTTGTCAAAAAGCATTACACGGTTTTCGTCAAAGGACAGAATTTCATACTCATCCGCTCCGATATATACCGATGCCCCGAGCGAATATTTGTATTCATATTCAACAGGGACAACTTCCTTTTCAGCAGGTGGAGTATATATTGCTTCACGAATTTCTTTCTCCGCCGCCCGTTCAGCTCTTATCTGCTCCTGTTTTTCAAGCCAAGTCGGATAATATTCCCTTTCCTTTGGATTGAGGTATCGGTCAAGTTTTATAAGTTCGCCGATGCGTTTTTCAACCTTACTCCAATTTAACAGCAGTCGTGGTGCGTTATCTTCAAAGCCACGGCTGAGCATAATACCTTTGCCGTCGTGACTTTCATCAATCCCTGTTCCGATAATAATTGGATATGAGCCGCCCCAGCCATACTCGTTTTTCAGAAAATCAATGTTTTCTTTTGCAGATAGGGACTTTTGAAACTGCTCGTAAATCCTCATTTTACCCTCGCTTACACCGCTTCCGTGGGTAAGTACAGCGTCAATAATCTTCTGAGAAAAGGCAAAGGCAGAAGTTTTTTCTCCTGCCTCGGCTGTTAATATTTCCAACTGCCCTTTAAGAGAGGGCAGAGGTTTTGTTGTATCTCTTAATTCACCGAGCAAACGCATACCCTCAAAATATCCTGCAATAACACCCCAATCATAGTAGGCTTGCGATATTTTATTATCCTGCTCGCCTTCCCACAAAAGAAGTACATTCTGATAGGTTTTATATCCCATCCGCTTTTGCTTATGTGTGATAAAGAAGCAATAGAAGTGCAAAAAATTTTGCCGTTCCTATCCGACACTTGGCCATTGTGTCGGATAGGTCGGGCGGTTATTCGGGCAAGTCAATCTTGCCGACAAAGCTGTAATAAATCTCAATGTCCTGCCTGCGGGTGCCGTTCTCATCATAGCTGCACTCATGCACCACAATTTTCTCGATCATTTCCCGCAAGAGAGTGGGGGTCAGTTCTTCAAAGGCAAGGTGCTTGCGGACAATGCCCATAAATTTCTCGGCGTTGACGGTAGCTGCCTGTGACTTGTCCAGTTCGGCTTGCAGGGCGGCGGCTCTCTTTTTCAGCTCCGCTTGCTCGGCTTCGTAGTCAGCCGACAGTTCCATGAAACGCTCATCGCTGATTTTGCCGTTTACATTGTCCTCATACAGCCGCTTGATAATGCGGCTGATTTCAGAAATGCGTTCCTGCGCCTGTTCAAGCTGCTTGATGGCTGCGGCGGTCTTTCGCTTGCCGCCGATCTCGTTCTGCTGGACAAGTAGTTTCACAAACCGGCTCTCATGCTTGGCTGCGTATTCGGTCACTTGCCGGAGATTTGCCAGGACACCAGCGGTCAACAGATCGGTGCGGATAAAGTGCGCCGTACAGTTGCGGGTGCGCTTCTTGTAGCTGCCGCAGATGTAGCAGTCCTGTTTGCGGTCTTTGTTCTGATACCGCTGCTGATACAGCACATGGCCGCAGTCGGCGCAGAACAAAATCCCGGAGAACAGCCCCACTTCATCGTAGCGGTTCGGGCGTTTGCGCTGTTTGCGTAACTCCTGCACCCGTTCCCATGTTTCCTTGTCGATGATCGGCTCATGGTGGTTCTCGAAAATGGCCTGCTTCTCGACGGGGTTCTCTATGCTGTGCTTGACCTTATAAGAAGGCTTTTCCGTTTTGAAGTTCACCAGACATCCGGTGTACTCTCGGTTTTCGAGGATATGAACGACGGTGTTGGTCGCCCATTTGCACTCATAGCCTGGGTGATAACGGCGGGTGCTGCCTGTCCGCTGATATTCCAGCGTCCCCGGCGTGGGGATTTGCTGCTCCGTCAGCATACGGGCAATCTTGGTCGGGCCGTTCCCGGCAAGGCAAAGCTGGTAAATCTGCTGCACCACCGGGGCGGCTTCCTCGTCTATAATAAAATTCTCGTCCTCGTCCATCACATAGCCGTAAACCGGCTTGCTGGTAACAGGCTTGCCGCTCATGCCTTTTGACTTTTTCACTGCCTTGATTTTCTTGCTCGTATCTCTCACCAGCCATTCATTGAACAGATTTCGCAGCGGGGTAAAATCGTTGTCCATGCCCTCGCTGGCACTGTCCACATTATCGTTGACAGCGATAAAACGCACACCCTTTTGAGGGAACAGCATTTCCGTGTAAAACCCTACCTGCAAGTAGTTTCGCCCTAACCGGCTCATGTCCTTGACGATGACCGTACCCACTTTCCCGGCTTCAATGTCCGCAAGCATGGCTTGAAATCCGGGCCGCTGGAAAGCTGACGTTAGATAACGATACTTTTGAAAACACTGGAAAATCAAGGTTTTTCGAGCGACGGACAAGCAGGGTATTGTACTAAAAACTGAATACGACGCAGAAGCGGCGTTTCTTACTCTCTACATGGGAGAACAGGAACGCCGCTTTTTTCATGCCCTTTGTTACGCAGTAGGGGCAGAAAAAGCCTTGCTACAAGCGGTTTTCCGGGCGCGTATCTGGCGCGGAAAGGGATTTATACCTTATCCCCCGAAACCGCGCTTCTACTGCGTAACAAATCCAAAGCAAAGGAGCTATGAACTATGGCAGTTTTCAGAGTGGAACGAAACAAGGGCTATACCGTAATGAGCAACCACCACCTACGCAACAAGGAGCTTTCCCTAAAGGCAAAGGGGCTGTTGTCGCAAATGCTGTCACTCCCCGAAGATTGGGACTACACCTTGAAAGGCTTATCCCTTATCAACCGGGAGAAGATAGACGCTATCCGCGAAGCCATTAAGGAACTTGAACGCGCCGGGTATATCGTCCGTTCAAGGGAGCGCGACGAGAAAGGACGCTTGCGGGGCGCGGACTATGTGATATTCGAGCAGCCGCAGCCGCCTACGCCGGATTTACCTACATTGGAAAATCCAACATTGGATAATCCAATGCAGGAAAAACCAACATTGGAAAAACCTACGTTGGAAAATCCAACGCAATTAAATAAAGATATACAAAGAACTGACTTACCAAAAAAAGAAAAATCAAATACAGATTTATCAAGTACCCATTCCATTCCTATCCTTTCCCCTAACCCCTCTCCTTGCAGAGAAGCGGCTGCGCCGCCGGAACGGAAAGGAACGGAAGCGGCAGCACAGAGCGCAGTTGATATATACCGGGAAATCATCAAGGACAATATCGACTACCACATTCTCAAACAGGACATGAAGTTTGACAGTGACAGGCTGGACGAGATTGTAGACCTCATGCTTGAAACCGTATGCACCGCCAGAAAGCGGGTACGGATTGCGGGGGACGACTACCCGGCAGAGCTTGTGAAGTCAAAGTTTATGAAACTAGACGGCGAGCATATCCGCTTTGTGCTTGACTGTATGCGGGAGAACACAACCAAAATCCGCAACATCAAGCAATATCTGAAAGCCGCCCTTTTCAACGCCCCGTCCACAATCGGCAACTACTACACTTCCCTTGTCGCCCATGACATGGCAAGCGGCGCACTGTCACCGAAAAAGCCGCAGTACGGCGACCCGGACTATTATTCATGCAATGAGGGCGAAAGCCTGTAACCACCCACAACCACAAAAGGAGGATTTTATTATGGCACAGAAAATGACAGGAGCATTGGTATTTGACGAGCGCACCGACCGTTACGACATCCGCTTTGACTTAAACAGCTACTACGGGGGCTTGCATTGCGGCGAGTGCTTTGACGTATTCGTGCGGGGCAAGTGGAAGCCGACCCGGATTGAGTACGGCGACAACTGGTATCTTGTGGGTATCAGAGCCGAGGACTTGAACGGGCTGCGGGTGCGTATCTGACCGCCGCCCCATAAAGAAACGCGAAAGGAGGACGCGACAAATTGCAGGACGAAGTAAACGAAAAGACCATAGCCCTTTACATCAAGACCGGGAAGCTGACCGCGCAGACGCTCCAAAAGGCAATGAAAGCCATACTGTCAAAGGGCAAAAAGCAGCTTGCAAAACCGCCACAGGGCAAGCAGAGCTTAAAGCAGCTTATGAAGCAGAACGCGGGCGTTTCCAACATTGAGATTACCGAGGGCAATATCAAAGCCTTTGAGAGTACGGCGAAAAAGTACGGTATCGACTTTGCGCTGAAAAAGGACGCGGACGTACTGACCGCAGCCTTTAAGGAATTTTCCGCAAAAAAGCTGACACAGGAGAAAAAGCCCTCAATCCGAAAGCTGCTCTCTACCCTCAAAGAAGCTGCACAGGGCAGAAACGCGGAACGGGCAAAGGTCAAGAACAAGGACAGGGAGGTATCGCTATGAAGCCGGAAATCAAGAAGCTGCTTATCCTAAATCTCCCGTATCTGCTCTTTGTCTGGCTCTTTGATAAAGTGGGCGCGGCTGTCCGGCTCTCCCCCGGCGCGGACGCAAGCGCAAAGCTGCTACATCTTGGGGACGGTTTTACCGCCGCCTTTTCCAGTATCGCGCCGAGCTTCCACCCGGCAGACTTAGCTTTAGGCATTGCGGGGGCGGTCATTGTCCGGCTGATTATCTACACCAAAGGCAAGAACGCGAAGAAATACCGCCGCGGGACAGAATACGGTTCGGCGCGTTGGGGCGGGGCTGACGACATAAAGCCGTACACCGACCCGGTATTTGAGAACAATATCCCCTTAACGCAGACGGAACGGCTCACCATGAACAGCCGCCCGAAGCAGCCGAAATACGCAAGAAACAAAAATATCCTTGTAATCGGCGGTTCCGGCAGCGGCAAGACCCGGTTCTTTGTGAAACCGTCGCTCATGCAATGTACGTCAAAGGATTTTCCAACGTCGTATATCGTCACTGACCCGAAAGGAACACTGATTTTGGAAACCGGGAAAATGTTACAGCGGTACAAATACCGTATCAAAGTGCTAAATACGATTAACTTCAAAAAATCCATGAAATACAATCCCTTTGCCTATCTGCGGAGCGAAAAGGACATTTTGAAGTTAGTCAATACCATTATCGCCAACACCAAAGGCGACGGGGAAAAATCCGGCGAGGATTTCTGGGTGAAAGCGGAAAAGCTCTACTACACCGCGCTAATCGGCTACATCTGGTATGAAGCCCCGGAGGACGAGAAGAACTTCACGACGCTGCTTGAGATGATAAATGCGTCGGAAGCCCGCGAGGACGACGAGGATTTCCAGAACCCGGTTGACCTCATGTTTGAACGTCTGGAAGAAAAAGACCCGGAACATTTTGCAGTCAAGCAGTACAAAAAATACAAACTTGCGGCGGGCAAGACCGCAAAAAGCATACTTATCTCATGCGGCGCGAGGTTAGCCCCATTCGACATTAAGGAGCTGCGGGAGCTTATGGAAACCGACGAAATGGAGCTTGACACCATAGGCGACAGAAAGACCGCCCTTTTCGTCATCATCAGCGACACCGACGACACTTTTAACTTTGTCGTTTCAATCCTTTACACACAGCTATTCAACTTGCTTTGTGACAAGGCAGATGATGAATACGGCGGGCGGCTTCCCGTCCATGTTAGGTGCTTACTTGATGAATTTGCGAATATCGGGCAGATACCAAAGTTTGAAAAGCTCATTGCAACGATACGGAGCCGGGAAATATCCGCGTCAATCATCTTGCAGAGCCAGTCACAGCTAAAAGCCATTTACAAAGACAACGCCGATACCATAGTCGGCAACTGCGACACCACGCTTTTCTTGGGCGGCAAGGAGAAAACCACCCTTAAAGAAATATCGGAAATTTTAGGAAAAGAAACGATAGACAGCTTTAACACGTCCGAAACAAGGGGGCGGGAGCTTTCGCATGGGCTGAACTATCAGAAATTGGGAAAGCAGCTTATGACGGAAGATGAAATTGCAGTCATGGACGGAGGGAAATGTATCTTGCAGCTACGCGGGGTGCGCCCGTTCTTTTCGGACAAATTCGACATAACGAAGCACCCGAAATACAAGTACCTGTCCGACGCAGACCCGAAGAACGCCTTTGACATGGAAAAGCACCTTAAACGCCGCCCCGCCATTGTCAAGCCCGACGAGGTTTTTGACTATTACGAGCTTGACGCGGCAGACTTACAGGAGGACGCAGACCATGAGGAAACGTAGCGCAGAGGAAAAACAAAAGCAGCTTGAACGGTTTTTAATGAATGTTGCGGAAGCCGCCGACGCTGCATTATGGGAGTATTGGCGGGAAAAGGAAGCGGAACACCGCCGTTTTGCAACGGAGTATGTCACGCGCCGGGGGCTTATCCCGCAACAGTGACAGCATGGCAGACCGCCGGGGGACAGGGGAAGCTACACTTCCCCTACGCTGCCTTGCGGCAGCTACCCCTTTGTGAACTTGCGGGAAGCGAACACCTTGCTACGCAAGCTATTCACTTCCCGCAAGTCTGAAAAAAACGTCCGGCAGCACAGCGGAACACAGAAAGGAGCGATTGAAGCAATCACATCTATCCATACCGGCTACATGATACGCGCCCCCACTTTCCGGCGCAGTACACAGCGGCAGGAGCCGCACCCCTTACAACTGAATACCGCCGCGCCGCAGAACTTACGCAGCGCGGGGACAGCCGCCTTTACCAGAGGGCGGTTTTTTTGTGCGGCGGCGACCATACGCTGACCGCCTTTTGTCCGCTTGCCGGACAGCCGCAGACGCGGCAGAAAGGATATATTTATGGCATTTTTCAATAGCGCAGTAGACGTTTTGCAGACCCTTGTTGTAGCACTTGGAGCCGGGCTTGGTATCTGGGGCGTAATCAATCTGATGGAGGGCTACGGCAATGACAATCCGGGCGCAAAGAGCCAGGGCATGAAGCAGCTTATGGCGGGCGGCGGCGTTGCCCTTATCGGCATGACCCTTGTACCGCTGCTTTCCGGCTTGTTCGGTTAAGAAGCGCGGGTAAAGGCTTATGCAGAGCATACTTGACGCGATTAACGAATGGATAAAGGAAATCCTCATAGGAGCCATAAACGGTAATCTGTCAACTATGTTCGGGGACGTAAACGAAAAAGTCGGCACTATCGCCGCAGAGGTAGGGCAGACCCCGCAAGGGTGGAACGCAAATATATTCTCCATGATACAGACCCTTAGTGAAAATGTAATCGTACCCATTGCGGGGCTTGTCATTACCTACGTCCTATGCTATGAGCTTATCAGCATGGTAACGGAAAAGAACAATATGCACGACGTTGACACTTCCATGTTCTTCAAGTGGGTGTTCAAGGCGTTTGTGGCAGTCTACCTTGTGACGCACACCTTTGACATTACTATGGCGGTGTTCGATATGGCGCAGCACGTTGTTTCCGGCGCGGCGGGGGTAATCGGCGGCAGCACAGAGATTGATGTTGCCGCCGCCCTTGCTTCCATGCAGAGCGGGCTTGACGCTATGGAAATCCCCGAACTGCTCTTACTTGTCATGGAAACAAGCCTTGTGAGCTTGTGCATGAAAATCATGTCCGTACTGATAACCGTTATCCTCTACGGGCGCATGATAGAAATTTACCTTTACTGTTCGGTATCGCCTATCCCGTTTGCAACTATGACGAACCGGGAATGGGGGCAGATAGGAAACAACTACCTAAAATCCCTGTTCGCTATCGGTTTTCAAGGCTTCCTCATTATGATATGCGTCGGCATTTACGCGGTTCTGGTAAACAACATGATAATAGCGGACAATCTGCACAGCGCGATATTCTCCCTTGCAGCCTATACCGTTATCCTCTGTTTCTCCCTGTTCAAATCCGGCGCACTGGCGAAGTCGATATTCTCCGCGCATTAGCGGCGTGTCAAGGGCAGGGTGGAGATTTTCAGAGCGAAGCGGCGAAAATACGACCCGACCTTGACGCGGATAACCCCCATATAATACGGGCGGGCAAAGGGCATAGATTGACCTTTGCCTTGATTACCCTTATGGAAAATTACAGCAACACCAAACCCAGAGAAAGGAGGTTTTCACTTGGCGTATGTACCCGTACCCAAAGACTTATCCAAAGTCAAGACAAAAGTAGCTTTCAACCTTACCAAACGGCAGATTGTATGTTTTGCGGCGGCTCTCCTGTTCGGCTTGCCGCTTTTCTTTCTGCTCAAAGACAGCACAGGCACAAGCCTTGCGTCTATGGCTATGATTGCCGTCATGCTGCCCTGTTTCCTCTTTGCCATGTATGAGAAGCATGGACAGCCCCTTGAAGTGGTGGTGAAGAACATCATACGGACAAAATTCATAGCCCCCAAAGAACGACCATACAGGACAGACAACTTTTATTCCGTCTTAGAACGGCAGAGAAAACTTGAAAAGGAGGTATCAGCGATTGCAAAAGGAAACACGAAGAAACAGCGCGGCGGGAAGCACAAAGCCTAACCCGCCCCGCAAGCTCACCCGCGCCGAGAAAAAGCAGATTGCGGAAATCATCAGACAGGCAAAGGGCGACGGGAAAGCCCACACCGCGCAGCAGACAATCCCCTATATCCAGATGTACCCGGACGGTATCTGCAAGGTTACGGGACGGAAATACTCAAAGACCGTCGCCTTTGAAGATATTAACTATCAGCTTGCACAGGCAGACGACAAGACCGCCATTTTTGAGAACTGGTGCGACTTCCTCAACTACTTTGACGCTTCCGTTTCGGTGCAGCTTTCTTTCATCAATCAAGGGACGCAGCGCGGCGAAGCGGAAAAGGCGGTCAATATCCCGGCACAGGAGGACGCTTTCAATTCTATCCGCACAGAATACCGGGATATGCTGAAAAACCAGCTTGCAAAGGGCAACAACGGGCTTGTCAAAGCAAAATATATCACCTTTGCCATTGAAGCCGACAGTCTGGGCGCGGCGAAATCCCGCCTTGCCCGTATCGAAACGGACGTACTCAACAACTTTAAGCTCTTGGGCGTGTCTGCCCGCCCCATGACAGGCTATGAACGCCTTAAAATGCTGCATGGCATTTTCCACCCGGAGGGCGGGCAGTTTGCCTTTGATTTTTCATGGCTTGCCCCGTCCGGGCTTTCCACAAAGGACTTTATCGCCCCGTCCTCTTTCCGTTTTGGCGAGGGGCGTTATTTCCGCATGGGGCGCAAAATCGGCGCGGTTTCATTCCTTGAAATCCTTGCGCCGGAATTAAACGACCGTATCTTATCTGACATTCTGGACTTGGAAACGGGCGTTATCGTCAATCTGCATATCCACAGTATCGACCAGACCGAAGCCATAAAGACAATCAAGCGCAAGATTACCGACCTTGACAAAATGAAAATCGAGGAACAGAAGAAAGCGGTACGCAGCGGCTATGACATGGATATTATACCGTCCGACCTTGCCACTTTCGGCAGCGAAGCGAAGAATCTCTTACAGGACTTGCAGAGCCGGAATGAAAGAATGTTCCTCTTGACGTTCCTTGTGGTGAACATGGCGGACACGAAGCGGAAACTGGAAAATGACGTATTCGCGGCGGCGGGCATTGCACAGAAGAACAACTGCGCCTTAACCCGCCTTGACTACCAACAGGAAGCGGGGCTTATGTCCTCTGTACCGCTTGGGGAGAACCTTATCCCCATTCAAAGAGGGCTTACCACGTCAAGCACCGCTATCTTTATCCCCTTTATCACACAGGAGCTTTTCCAGACGGGCGCGGCTTTGTACTACGGCTTAAACGCCCTTAGTAACAACATGATACTCTGCGACCGCAAGCAGCTAAAGAACCCCAACGGCTTAATCTTGGGTACGCCGGGAAGCGGGAAATCCTTTGCCGCCAAACGGGAAATGACAAACGCTTTCCTCATTACCGACGACGACATAATTATCTGCGACCCGGAAGCAGAGTATTTTTCCCTTGTGCAGCGGCTTGACGGGCAAGTGATACGCTTATCCCCTACGGGCAAGGGCATTGACGGGAAGCCCCAGTATGTGAACCCTATGGATATTAACCTCAATTACAGCGAGGACGACAGCCCCCTTGCGCTGAAATCCGACTTTATCCTCTCCCTCTGCGAGCTTGTCATAGGCGGCAAGGAGGGCTTGCAGCCCGTCGATAAGACCGTCATTGACCGCGCCGTTAGGAACGTGTACCGCCCTTTCCTTGCAGACCCCGACCCGGAGAAAATGCCTATCTTGGGCGACCTCTACAACGAGCTTTTGAAGCAGCCGGAGCCGGAAGCGGCGCGTATTGCGGCGGCGTTGGAGCTGTATGTTTCCGGGAGCCTTAACGTATTCAACCACCGTACCAACGTGGAGCTGAACAACCGCCTTGTCTGCTTTGACATCAAGCAGCTTGGGAAGCAGCTCAAAAAGTTAGGTATGCTCATTGTGCAGGACCAGGTATGGAACCGCGTCACCGTCAACCGGGCAGAAAGGAAATCCACCCGGTATTTTATGGACGAATTTCATCTTCTCTTGAAAGAGGAACAGACCGCCGCCTATTCCGTTGAAATCTGGAAGCGTTTCAGAAAATGGGGCGGCATACCCACAGCCATTACGCAGAATGTCAAGGATTTGCTTGCTTCCCGCGAAGTGGAGAATATCTTTGAAAACTCTGATTTTGTCCTCATGCTCAATCAGGCGGCGGGCGACCGGGCTATCCTTGCGAAGCAGCTCAACATCTCCCCGCAGCAGATGAAATATGTCACCCACACCGAAGCGGGCGAGGGGCTTATCTTCTACGGGAACGTGGTGCTGCCCTTTGTAGACCGCTTCCCGAAAGACACCGAGCTTTACCGGGTAATGACGACGAAGCCGGAGGAAGTGGGCGAAGCATGAACGGGCTGAAAACTGACACCATCATCAACCGGGACGCGCTCTATGCCTTGCGGGAGCTTCCAGAGGAAAGCGTACACTGTTGCGTCACAAGCCCGCCCTACTATGCGCTTAGGGATTATGGGCTTGATATGCAGATTGGGCGGGAGGACACGCCGGAGCAGTACATTGACAGGCTGACCGAGGTTTTCCGCGAGCTGCGCCGGGTACTGCGTTCTGACGGTACGCTCTGGCTGAATATCGCGGACACCTACTGCGGCACAGGGAACAAGGGCTACCATGCAGACCCGAAGAACCCGAAAGGCAGAAACGGACAGCAGATTGCAAAAAACAACCGCGTTTCCGGCTGCAAACAAAAGGACTTAATCGGTATCCCTTGGCTTTTAGCTTTTGCCCTACGCGCTGACGGGTGGTATTTACGGAGCGACATTATCTGGCAGAAAGAAAACCCCATGCCGGAGAGCGTGAAAGACCGCCCTACCCGCTGCTATGAACATATCTTTCTGCTTACGAAGTCAAAGAAATATTTCTATGACGCAGCCGCCATAGCCGAGCCGTTAGCCCCCACAACGGCGGCGCGGTACCGCACCGGGCGCAGCGCGGGACAGAAATATGCGGACGAAGTACCCGGACAGGGGAAAGTACAGGGGCTTAACCGGGCGAGAAGCGGCAGCTACTACGACGAAGCCCTCATGCCGACCATGCGGAACAGGCGGGACGTGTGGCTTATCAATACCGTACCCTACAAGGGCGGGCATTTCGCCGCGTTCCCGCCAAAACTTGCCGAAACCTGTATCAAGGCGGGCTGTCCGAAAGGCGGCGTTGTGCTTGACCCCTTTTTCGGCAGCGGCACGACGGGAGCAGCCGCAAGGCAGCTTGACAGGCATTATATAGGCATTGAGATAAACGCCGAGTATTGCGCCCTTGCAAGGGCGCGGATTGGAGGGACAGAAAAATAAAACAGTATCGAGCGCGTGAGAAAGTCACGCAGAAAATGACCCGCGAGGGGGCTGTCGAGGTAAACGCCGCCACCGGGAAAAAGAAACGTATCAGCAAGCGGATAAGGGACGCGGACTTTGCAAAGACCGAAGCACCGCAGCCGCCGGAACAGGCAGCGCAGACCATACCGGGCGGCGCAGCTCCCGCGCCCACAGCCGCCGCGCCGCCGCTTCCCCATGCGCCGGGGGCAGAACGGGAACAGGACACCGCCGCAGCCGAGCGCGTCTTGGAGCGTATCGACGGGGCGCGTACCAGAAAGGCGAGCAAAAAGGCGGCGAGGAAAGCACAGGCAGAAGCCACAGCAAAAGAAAAATCTTCCCGCTTGCAGTTTACCGACGAGGAACGGGCAACGCCGGAGCTTGAAAGGTATATCCGAAAATCGGACAAAGCAGCCGACCGTCTGGACGCGGCAAAGGCGGCTATCCCCAAAGAAAAGAAACTTGTACGGGAGCGCACCTTTGATGAAGCCACCGGGAAAGGCAAGACCCGCCTACATTTTGAGGAACAGGAAAAGCCCATAGGAAGGAATAAGCCCCACAATAACCCGCTATCCCGCCCCGCACAGGAAGCGGGTATTTTCGTCCACAACAAGATACATTCCGTTGAAAAGGACAATTCCGGCGTTGAGGGGGCGCACAAATCCGAAGAACTGGCAGAGCGCGGCGCAAAGTACGGGACGCGGAAAGTCAAGGAGGGCTACCGCAGCCACAAGCTCAAACCCTACCGGGCGGCGGCAAAGGCAGAGAAAGCGGCGTTCAAGGCGAATGTGGATTTCCAGTACCATAAATCCCTACATGACAATCCGCAGATTGCGGGCAATCCCCTTTCCCGCTTCATGCAGAAGCAGCAAATCAAGCGGCAGTATGCAAAGTCGGCAAGGAAAGGCGGCGCAAAAACGGCGCAGAAAGCCGCAGAGAACACCCGCAAGGCGGCAAAAAAGACCGCCGAGGAAACAAAAAAGGCAATCGCTTTTGTAGGGCGGCACCCGGCGGGCGTATGTATCGCCGTTGCCGCGCTGCTCTTATTCATCATGGTATCGGCGGGGCTTTCCTCTTGCGGCTCCATGTTCTCCGGCTTGATGAACGGCATACTTGGGACTTCCTACACGTCGGAGGACAGCGACCTTGTGGCGACGGAAAATAATTACGCCGCAAAGGAAAACGAGCTTCAGCAGCAGATTGACAATATCGAAAGCACCCACCCCGGCTATGACGAATACCGCTATGACCTTGACAGTATCGGGCATAACCCCCATGAGTTAGCGTCCTACCTCACCGCCCTTTTACAGACCTACACCCCGCAGAGCGCACAGGCAGAACTAAACCGCGTCTTTGCCATGCAGTACACTTTGACGCTGACGGAAGAAACGGAAATCCGCTACCGCACAGAAACAAGCACAGACCCGGAAACAGGGGAAACGACCAGCGAGGAAGTACCCTACGAGTACCATATCCTCAACGTGAAGCTGACGAACAAGCCCATTTCCGAGATTGCGGAGGAACTTCTAACGCCACAGCAGCTTGAAATGTACCGCGTCTATCTGGAAACAAGCGGAAACAAGCCGCTGATTTTCGGCGGCGGCTCCCCCGATATGGGCGCGTCCGAGGATTTAAGCGGCGTACAGCTTGTAAACGGCACACGCCCCGGCAACACCGCCGTTGTAGACCTTGCGAAGCGGCAAGTCGGCAACGTAGGCGGGCGACCCTTTTGGAGCTGGTACGGATTTAACAGCCGCGTGGAATGGTGCGCCTGTTTTGTTTCATGGTGCTACAATCAAGCCGGGAAAAGCGAGCCGCGCTTTGCCGGGTGCCAGTCACAGGGCGTACCCTGGTTCCAGTCACGCGGGCAATGGGGCGCGAGGGGCTATGAGAATATCGCCCCCGGCGACGCTATCTTTTTCGACTGGGACGGGGACGGGAGCGCAGACCATGTAGGGCTTGTTATCGGGACGGACGGGGAGCGCGTCTATACCGTCGAGGGCAATTCCGGCGACGCCTGCAAGATAAAGAGCTACCCCGTCAATTACTCCTGTATCAAGGGCTACGGCTTAATGAATTGGAACTGACAACAAAAAAATGAAAATCTGAAAGGAGAAATTTATTGATGGCTATGAACAAAATTGAACGTATCGACAAGGAGATTGCAAAGACCCGCGAGAAAATCACCGAGTACCAGAATAAATTAAGGGGGCTTGAAGCGCAGAAAACCGAAGCGGAAAACCTGCAAATCGTACAGCTTGTGCGCTCCATGCGCCTTTCCCCGCATGAGCTTTCCGCTATGCTTTCCGGGGGCGGTATTCCGGGCATGGAAGCCGCGCCGGGCTACCCCGCAGAACCCGCAGACCACGACACCGAAGAAATGGAGGACACCGAGAATGAATAAGAAAATCCTTAGAACACTGACCGCACTTTGCGCCGCCCTTATGCTTTCGGGCGGCTTTTCCGTCACCGCTTTTGCACAGACCCCGGAGGGAGAGGACGACACCAACGACAGCGGCGTTGTCTACGAGGAACCCCAAAAGGAAGAACCCCTTACCCCGGACGGGAACGCGACCCTTGTAGACGATTTCGGCGGCAACAAGCAGCTTATCACCGTAACGACCAAAAACGGCAATTACTTTTATATCCTCATTGACCGGGACGACGAGGGCGAGAACACCGTACATTTCCTTAATCAAGTGGACGAAGCCGACCTCTTAGCACTTATGGAGGACGGAAGCACCGAAGCAGCCCCGCCCGCCGTTTGCAGTTGCACCGAAAAATGCGAAGCCGGAAAGGTAAATGTGAGCTGCCCCGTCTGCAAGGACAACATGACCGCTTGCAGCGGCAAGGAAGCAGAGCCGGAAACCGAGGAACCGCCGGAGCTGCCCAAAGAGAAAGGCAATGCGGGCGGGCTTGTGCTTTTCCTTGTCGTGGCACTTCTTGGCGGCGGGGGCGCGTTCTATTATTTTAAGTTTATGAAGCCGAAGCAAAACGTCAAGGGCGGCACCGACCTTGAAGATTTCGATTTTGACGACTACGACGAGGACGAGCCGGACGAGGGGGACGGGCTTTCTGATGAAGAACAGGAGGACGAGGAAGCATGACCCTGTTTACCGACAATCCCTTTGAAAAGATGATGATACAAAGACCGGGCGGGCGGCGTGACAATGCGCCGCCCGTTCCCCATTCCCCGGCTTGCGCTTCCTGTCCGTACAAAGGGCAGCTCCCTTGTGTGGGCTACTGTCTGAAACAGGTACAGGAGAAAAAGGCAAGTGAGCCGGAACGCTGAAAATGGACTTTTAATTTTCGTTTGCAACATCTATGAGATTTTCGTAATGCAAAAGTGTTATGTTATTTTCATTTTGCAGTTGGAGCTTTCTATCACGAATATTCTCAAAATCTTTACGGAGTCCGGCTATCACAGCATAGTAGATTTGATAAGGGCAATATTTGTATAATTGTCTGGGTAACTTTGTATTGGAGAATGAGTGCTTTTCCAATTCTGCTACAATTACATTCCAATTTGCAGCAATATACATTTGCCAATCCCTAACCTGTTCAATCCCTTTATTGATTACTTCCCCGAAACGAGTACCTTTTTCTTTTGTTATCCGCCCGTTGGGAGCTTCTAATTCCACAAAGACAAATTGATAACCGTCTGAACTATTACCTATGAGCAGATAATCAGCCACATAAGCCGACCCGATTTTGAACTCTGGAAAGATATAATTATCGTCATGGTGTCCTGTTCTGTAATAATGCCGTAATAAGCCAAACAAATAATTCCATGCACGATTAGAAGCTATCCAATTTAGTATAGCTCTTTCTGTTGTATCGGAAGAAGTAATCAGTTGATAAAACTCTTTTGTCGTATCATATATAGGTGTGAACCTTGAATAATGGTTGTTGGGAAATAGCGAAGTAGCACACTCAATAAAGTAATCCATTTCTTTGTTTTTACCGCGCCTGTAATGCCCGCCACGTTTTTTATTCATTGCTTCTTCCTGTTCATCAGTAGGAGCAAAAACATCGAAAGTATGTATTGATTTCATATTGTCACCTGTTTCTTATAGTAATGCTTAAAGTATAAACCAATTTCAAACCTAAAACAACCGAAAGGAGAACAGAAAATGAAACTGATTATTGCAGAAAAGCCGAGCGTGGCGCAGACTATCGCCGCCGCGCTTGGCGTTAAGGAAAAGAAAGACGGATATATCGAGGGCGGCGGCTGCCTCATTTCATGGTGCGTCGGGCATTTGGTACAGCTTGCGGAAGCTGCCGCCTACGGGGAGCAATATAAAAAATGGAGTTTTGAGAGCTTACCCATTCTGCCGGAGGAATGGCAGTACGCCGTTGACCCGGACAAGGGGAAGCAATTCAAAACCCTAAAAGAGCTTATGCACCGCGCCGACGTTTCCGAAGTGGTAAATGCGTGTGACGCGGGGCGCGAGGGAGAATTGATTTTCCGCTTTGTCTACGAAGCGGCGGGCTGCAAGAAGCCCATGCGCCGCTTGTGGATTTCCTCAATGGAGGACGGGGCAATCAAGGCGGGCTTTGCTTCCCTCAAAGACGGGCAGGAATACGACGCGCTCTTTGCGTCTGCCCTCTGCCGCGCAAAGGCTGACTGGCTTATCGGCATTAACGCCACCCGGCTTTTCTCCTCCCTGTATGGAAAGACCTTGAACGTGGGGCGCGTCCAGACCCCGACCTTAAAAATGCTCACCGACCGGGACGCGGCTATCTCCCATTTCCAGAAAGAAAAATATTATCATGTGCGCCTTGATTTATCCGGCGCGGAAGCGGCAAGCGGGAGGATTTCCGACAAGGCAGAAGCCGACGCGCTGAAAGGGGCTTGCGAAGCGGAAACGGCGGTATGCGTTTCCCTCACCAGAGAGAAGAAAACCGCAGCCCCGCCGAAGCTCTTTGACCTTACCTCTTTGCAGCGGGAAGCGAACCGCATTTTCGGCTACACCGCGAAGCAGACCCTTGACCTTGCACAATCCCTTTAT
This sequence comes from Ruminococcus bromii, assembly GCF_002834235.1. Classification (GTDB taxonomy): domain Bacteria; phylum Bacillota; class Clostridia; order Oscillospirales; family Acutalibacteraceae; genus Ruminococcoides; species Ruminococcoides intestinale. The sequence continues at coordinate 208,791 of NZ_NNBY01000036.1, forward strand.
GAAAAGCGGCTCCTTACTTATCCGAGGACGGACAGCAGCTTTCTTACTGACGACATGGGCGGCACCGCAGCGGGCATTATCGCGCTGCTTTGCGAAAAACTCCCCTTTATGGCGGGCGCGGACTTCACGCCGGAGGTTGTAAAGGTATTAGACAGTAAAAAAGTATCAGACCACCACGCAATCATTCCCACTATGGAGCTTGCAAAGGCTGACCCGGACGCGCTGCCGGAAAGCGAGAAGAATATCCTTACCCTTGCGGGGGCGCGTCTGCTTTTTGCCACCGCCGAGCCGCATATTTATGAAGCGGTTACGGCGGTTTTCTCATGCGCCGGGACAGACTTCACCGCAAGGGGAAAGACCGTACTTGCGGAGGGTTGGAAAGAGCTTCAACGCAGATACCGGGCGACGCTGAAAGATAAGCCCGAAGCGGAGGACGGGGAAAATGCAGACGTGACGCTGCCGAAGCTTTCCGAGGGACAGGGCTTTCCTAACCCCGCCGCAAAAGTAACGGAGCATACCACAACGCCGCCGAAGCCCCACAGCGAAGCAAGCCTTTTGTCGGCTATGGAACGCGCCGGGAACGGGGACACCGACCCGGACGCGGAACGCCGGGGGCTTGGCACTCCCGCCACCCGCGCCGCCGTCATTGAAAAACTGGTAAAGGGCGGCTTTGCGGAGCGCAAGGGGAAGCAGCTTATCCCTACCAAAAACGGGAACAGCCTTATCTGTATTCTGCCGGATATACTCACTTCCCCACAGCTTACCGCAGAATGGGAAAACAATCTGACGCAGATAGCAAAGGGAGCCGCAGACCCCGGCGAATTTCTGTCCGGCATTGAAGCTATGGCGCGGGAGCTTGTGCAGACACACGCCGCAGCACTGGACGGGAAAAAGGATTTGTTCCGGGAGGAAAAGCCCTCTGTCGGCAAATGCCCCCGTTGCGGTTCCCCCGTCCATGAGGGGAAGAAAAACTATTATTGCAGCAACAAAGAATGTGCCTTTGTCATGTGGAAGAATGACCGCTTTTTCGAGGAACGCAAGACCGCTTTTTCCGCGAAGATTGCCGCCGCGCTCCTTAAATCCGGCAAGGCGAATGTGAAGAAGCTCTACTCCCCGAAAACAGGCAAGACCTACGACGGAACTATCGTTCTGGCTGACACTGGCGGGAAATACGTCAACTACCGTATCGAAGTGCAGAAGAACTAAAAACTTGAATAGCAAGCATAGGAAGCGGGTACCCACTTCCGTAAATCCCCGTTGCGACGCTGACGCGCCGGACGGGGATTTTGCTTGTTGGGAAGTTTCCCAAACCCTCTTTTGCGGAGGGCTTCACCCTCTAAAAATTTTCAAAAATATTTGGCAGAAATGCGGGCGTACCCGTAGTAGACCATGCAGCCAAAAAATGCAGCTTATGACGCTGCCGCAGAGAAAGGAGGTTTTTCACTATGGCAAGTTTACGGGACACCGTAAAGGACTATCAAGACGAGCTTAGGGACGGTATCGCATGGGTGGCGTTCTGGAAACAGGGGCGTTCATGGAACGCGGAATATTTTCATCTTGATATGGACGATACGCTCTACCCGGAGGACAGGAGCCGGTTAGAGGAAATAAAAAGCATTGACCCCGCCGCCGTTATCTTAAACGGCTACTATTGCGGGCATTTAGGCGAGGACATGAGCCTTGACGAGCTGACCGCCGGAGTGCGTTACCACTACGAAAACAGCATGAACGACATTGACGGTTTTATCGGAGCGCATGACGACAGGCTTCCCCCGGAGGTTATCGAGGAAGCGAGGGCAGCCGCCCATGAAGCGGGGCTTCCCTTTTCCGAAAAGCCCTACCGGGACGGGGAGGATTTTAACCCCTATGTATTTGACGGGAGCATGAGCATTGAGGATTTTGAGCTTATGCACCGCATGATTGAAAAAGAAAGGAGCGAACAAATGGCAGAACCGATTTTAAGCGGCTATCTTTCCAATCTTGGGAAGTACACCGAGGGCAGACCCGCGGGCGAATGGGTGACATTCCCCACGACTGCCGAACATCTGAAAGAAGTCTTTGACCGTATCGGGATTGACTTCAAGCACTATGAGGAATGGCATTTCACAGAATTTCAATCCACTATCCCCGGCTTGACGGAGCATTTAAGCGAGTATTCCCACCCCGACGAGCTGAACTATTTAGGGAAGCTCTTGGAAATGCAGTTTGACGACGACCGGGAGAAATTCATTGCAGCCATTGAATACGGCGACCATGCCGACAGCTTACAGGACATTATCAACCTTGCACAGAACCTTGACTGCTACTGGATTTATCCGTCCGTCCACAATGAAGAAGAATACGGGCGTTATCTGGTTGATGAACTGGAAGAACCGGAACTTCCCGAAGAAGCGAAAAAGTATTTCATGTATGAGGAATACGGGCGGGACGCTTCCATTAACGACGACGGTATGTTTACCGAAAAGGGCTATATCTACAACAACCGCAACACCTTTACAGAATGGTACGACGGGCGCGACGTGCCGGAGGAATACCGGGTAACGCCGCAGCCCCCGCAGCCGGAAAGACCCGACCCGTCAAAGGTAGAAATGGACGCAGCCGCGCCGGGGCAGAGAACGGCGCAGACCGCAGAGCAGCCACAGGAGCCGCGCCCGGTTATCCCTATCGTGCTGACGAGCGAGAAGCCCGCCGAACAGCTCAAAGAGATTACCGACCGTCTGGAACAGGGTATTGCGGAACTCTTTGACAGCGAGCGTTACCGGGAATATCTGAAAGTCATGTCAAAATTCCATAATTACAGCTTCCGAAACACCGTCCTTATCGCCATGCAGAAGCCGGACGCTTCCCTTGTGGCGGGCTTTTCCGCTTGGAAGAACAACTTTGAACGAAACGTGATGAAAGGGCAAAAGGGAATTAAAATCATTGCTCCGTCACCCTATAAAATCAAACAGGAAATGCAGAAAATCGACCCGCACACGCAGAAGCCCGTTATCGGCAAGGACGGGAAGCCCGTCACCGAGGAAAAGGAAGTCACCATACCCGCCTACAAGGTGGTATCCGTCTTTGACGTTTCCCAGACCGAGGGAAAGGAGCTGCCGGACATTGCGGTTGACGAGCTGACAGGCGACGTTGACCGCTACAAGGATTTTTTCGCAGCCCTTGAAAAGACTTCCCCCGTTCCTATCGCCTTTGAGAATATCGAGGGCGGCTCTCATGGCTACTACCACTTGGAGGACAAGCGCATTGCTATCAACGAGGGCATGAGCGAATTACAGACCTTAAAGACCGCTATTCACGAAATCGCCCATGCGAAGCTGCACGACATTGACCTCAACGCGCCAAAGGACGAGCAGCAGCCCCACGTTGACCGCCGCACCCGCGAAGTCGAAGCGGAAAGCGTCGCCTATACTGTCTGCCAACATTACGGGCTTGACACGTCGGACTACTCTTTCGGCTATGTCGCCGGGTGGAGCAGCGGGCGGGAGCTGTCCGAGCTGAAAAGCTCCCTTGAAACGATACGCAGCGCAGCCGCCGAGATTATCAATTCCATAGACGAGAACTTAGCGGAGCTGCAAAAGGCACAGGACAAGGAGCAGACCGCCGGACAGGAGCAGCCCACCAGAGAGGGACAGGAAGCCGCGCCGGAGAAGCCGGATCCGGAAGCAGCCGCACCGGGAAAATCCGGCGCACAGGAAAAAGCGGGCGCAGCCCCGAAAGAAGCCTTTACCCCGGAAACGATTTACAGAGTGCGCCGGAACCCTTACAGCGACAGCCGGGAAAACAGCTACCTCTTGCAAGCCTATGTGACACAGGAGAACGGGCGGGCGAAAATGGGCGACGTGCTTTATACGGGAACGCCGGAGAAATGCCGCGAGCTTATGGGGCAGCTCAAAAGCGGCGAGCTGACCGAGGGCGACGTGAAGCAGCTTTACGCAAAGGCACAGGAAACGGCGCAGACCGCCGGACAGGACAAAGACACCTTTTCCATTTACCAGATAAAGGGCGGGGACGAAACAAGGGATTTCCGCTTTGAGCCATACGACCGCCTGCAGGCGGCGGGAAATGTGGTTGACAGGGCGAACTATGAGCTTGTCTATTCCGCGCCCCTTGCGCCGGAAACTTCCCTTGAAGATATTTACACCTGTTTCAATATCGACCACCCCAAAGATTTTAAGGGACACAGCCTTTCCGTTTCCGACGTGGTAGTGCTTCATCAGGACGGACAGGACGCGGCGCATTTCGTTGACAGTGTAGGTTTTCGGGAAGTGCCGGAGTTTTTACAGGAGCAAAAGCAGCTTACCCCGGACGACTTGGAAACGGGCGAAACTGTCAAGACACCGAGGGGGACTTTCCATGTGACCGCCATGAGCCGGGAGCAGATAGAAGCCGCCGGATATGGCTTTCACCACCAGTCGGACGACGGAAAGTATCTGATTATGGGGAATGGGACGCGGGCGTTTGCCGTTGCCGCAGAACAGGCGCAGCGGGACAATCCCTTGAAAACCGCCGAGCAGACCACAGAGCAGAACGGGAACATGATTGACGGTATCATCAACAACACCCCCACCGTTGACGAACTGGAAGCAAAGGTAAAGGCGGGCGAGCAGATTTCCCTTGTTGACCTGGCTAACGCTGTCAAAGCCGACAAGGAGCGCGGCAAGGGAGCGAAGCCGGAAAAGAAACCCTCTATCCGGGCGCAGCTTAGAGCCGACAAGGAAAAGGCACAGAAGAAAAACGCAAAGCAGAAGTCACAGGACTTGGAAAGGAGCTGACCCATGCCGGAACAGAGCAAATTTGAAAACATGGATTTGTTTGCTTCCCTTGAAGCGATTATGAAGCAGAACACAGGCTTTTACCAGAGCGACTTAGACATTGACAAAGAGATTATCGCAAAGGCGGCGGCAAGCCCCCACAGGGAGGACAAAACACTTTTGTGGTTCTGCCGCCCGTCCGGGACGCACTGTTTCCGGGAGCGCGACGTTTTCCTCAAAGACACCGCGCCCCACAACACATGGCGTTTCTACATGGAGCAGACAAGCGACCGCGTTCTTGCCTATGCAATCGAGCTGACGGGAAAGGAGCGCGGGAAAATCAAGGGCAATCTGTACGAACTGGACTACTCTAAACATTATGAGCGCGTCAAGGAAAAGGAGCTGCCCGCCGATACGGTGAAGCTGATTTATGAGCATGGGGAAAGGGTACAGGAAGCCGGGAGATATTTTGACGGAACCCCAGACCCGCAGCTTGGGAAATTTGAACGCTTTGAAGCCGTACCCAACGACCCGGACGCGCTGCAATCGCTCTTACAGGAAGAACGGCGCAGCCGGGAGCAGCTTTCGCCGGGGGATTTCAAGGCGCATATTGCCGCTTTGCGGGACGGGCTGATTGAAACGGAAGCGCGGCGCATTGTGCGGGAAATGAAGCGGCATTACGAGCCGAACAGCCCGAACAAGACCCATTTCATGGCAGAGCTTTCCCCGGCGTTCATGCGGCTTGCAGCCACAAAGGACACTGACCGCCTTTTCTCCATGCTGCCCTACAAGACCCTTTCCTTTTCCAAAATCGAGGGCAGACATGGGACGTATGCGCTGATTGACAAGGGGGAGAACCGGGACAGGGAGATAAGGAAGCCCCGCCCCTCTATCCGGGCGCAGCTTAAAGCAGACAAGGCAAAGACCGCCCCGAAAAAGGCGGCGGCAAAAACAAAAAATCACGATATGGAGGTATGAGCATGATTAGACTGACTGTTGAAGAAACAAACCTTTTGAGCATTTACAACGAGGGCGGCAAGCGGGCTTTGATTGAGAATGTCAACGCCGCGCTGCCCTACATGGACGCGGATATGCGGGAGCTTGCAAAGCGCACCCTTTCCAAAGTGGACGCTTTGACCGAAGCGGAATTTGCAGAGCTTCCCATTTACGCCGCTGATGAAGTATGAACGGGGTTAAGCGGCTGACGCCGCCCCAGAGCCGGAAAGTCAACGCCCTTGTGCGCCGGACGTGCTGCAATTATGATAACGGGAACTGTATCTTACTGGACGACGGGGACGAGTGCGTATGTCCGCAGCTCATTTCCTATTCGCTTCTCTGCAAGTGGTTCCGGGTTGCGGTGCTTCCCGCCGACAGGCTGCTTTATGCGGAGCTTTACCAGACAGGGGATAAGAAGAAATGTACCGAGTGCGGCGCGTTCTTTGCGTCAACCTCTAACAGTGTCAAATACTGCCCCGTCTGCCGGAAACGTATCACCCGCAGACAAGCCGCCGAGCGCATGAGGAAAAGACGCGCCCCTGTTACGCAGTAGGCGCGGAAAATCCCTTGATTTACAGGGCTTTCCGGGCGTGAAAATCGGATAGGCGATACTTTATACCTTTACCCCCAAAAATGGCGTTCTACTGCGTAACATTCACGAAAACAGCACCCATAAAAAGACAGGGCGCGGAAGTCATATACTGGCTTCCGCGCCCTGTTCTTTTTTTGCCTATCTGACATTTCCCTTTTCCATTTCTTCAAGCGGGAACTGCGGGAGGGCTTCTATCAGCTTCTTTGTGATGGACTGGCGCATATCTTCGTTGATTTCCTGTTTCGTGCTTCCGTCCGGCTGTCTGACCGCTACCGTCGATAGCCTGTCGATTTCGTCCTTGTAGCACTCCACGACTTTCTCCACCGCCCATTTTTCCCCGGCAACGGCGGCGCGTATGGTTTCATATTCCGGCATTTTCTGGTTTTCCATGCTCAACGCTCCTCTGCTTTTTGATAGCCCTATCATAGCACAGCGGCGGGGATTTTGCTATCCTTATCCGCGCTCTGTTCCCTTTTCCCGTTCCGGCTGCCTGTCTGCCTGTAAAATGCTGTCAATGTTCTGCTTGATAATATCGTATTCCCGGACTTTCTTTTTCAGCTTCCCATAGTCGGCATAAAGGGCTTCTTTCTGCGCTTGGAGGGCTTCATATTCCGATTGCAGCGCGGCAAGGTTCGGGAGCTTTGCAATGCCCGCCGCTTTCAGCGACCTTGCGGCGGCTTCATGTAGGATAATCGCCTGTTCCTGTCCGGCGCGGTACTTCTCCCTGTTCCTTGCCTTGCGGTATGCGTCATAGACGGGCTTTGTCTTTTGGTAGGTGGAAACATTCTTGATAAGCACCGCCATGTCCGCAAGCCGCTTTTCCGCGTCCTTCAATGCGTCTGCCGCCTGTCCGCTTTCCGCTGCCATTTCTTCAATCCGGCTGACTAAATCCGCGTACTGTTCAATCTTATGTTCCGTCAAGAAATTCATGGTCTTTGCTGCCTGTTTCAGATTGTGGATTTTCGCCCACTGTTCATAGCCCTTACTCTGCGCCGCCTTGATACTGTTCTCAATGTCGATAAGCAGCGAAACGCCGCGCTGCTCTCTGGGGGCTTTCGCCGCCTTTGCCCGTCTGCCCGCTATCCGTTCCCTTATGGCTTCCTCTGTATAATCCGCGCCGAGGGTTTTAAGACGGGTGAAGCGTTCCTGTCCGGGGGCGCGGCATGACACATATTTCCCCGGCTTTATCTCATAGCCCGCCGCCTGTAACCGCTGCAACAATTCCTCAAAACTGGAAACTTGGGGGATAAGCGCGTCAACGGCAATCTTTAGCTTGCCTTTCCAACTTGTACCCGTCTTTTCTGCCTGGTACTCCGCATAGCTCTTTCCCTTGCTGCCCTTGCCGGGAACGACGACGGACAAGCCATTTTCCCGACACAGCTTGTCGCTCATGTTCCGTATGCCGTAATAGCTCCTTTTGTTGGAATTATATTTGCGGTGGTCTACGAAATTTACGGCGCAGAAAATAATGTGATTGTGGACGTGTCCTTTGTCAATGTGCGTCGTGAGTACATATTCATGCTGCCCCTTTGTTACCGCGTCGGCAAGCTGCTTTCCGATTTCATGGGCTTTCTGATAATCGACTTCCCCCGGCTCAAAGGACTGTATCAGATGAAAGGCTAAATTGTTCCCCTTTTGGAGTGCTTGGGACAAGGTATATTCAAATTCAATATCTGCCGTTTCATAGGAGCAGCCGAAAGAGGACACAAGCATTTTTCCGTCCGTCTTGTCCGGGTTTTCGATATAGTCAAGGGCTTTGCTTAGAGTGCTTTTAATAGGCTTAATCTTTGTAACCGCCATATCTCCGCAAGCACCCCCTTTATTTCCTCTATGTCCTCTTGGTATGCGTTCCCCGTCGCGTTTACGCGGCGTGCTATCTGGTTGACGTTGACACCGATTTTCTGTATCTCTGCGGTCATTGCCTTTATATCGGCATGGTCTATCTGAATGATATACCCGTCAATGGCAATCTTCCGCAGATATGCCGCCATGTTCCGGGTGGGTACGAGCTTCATTTTTTCCAGTATTAAATCCCGTTCCGCTTCCGTCACTCTGAATTTGATTTGCACCGTTCTTTTGCGTCCGTTCATGTATTCGCTCCTTTCCTTTCCGTTCCGAGGGTTTGGGACACTTCCCAACAAGCAATTTTCAACCGACGCGCCGCAGCGCGGGAGGGGAAAATACGGAAGTGGGTACCCGCTTCCTATGCTTGCTACGAATGTTTTTATCCCTTATGCCTTACTACGGAGCTATGCCCGGTTTTGCCAAACTTCCGCAAAAGAAAAACGCTGCAATCCTCAAAAAAAGATTACAACGCTCTCTAAACCTTATTCAATTCTGACGGACACTTCTTATCTGCCCTCTGTTTCGACTTCCGCTATCTCCTTTGCCGTTGCGCTCACAATCCGTATGCCTGTATCGCTCATACCGTCAAGAAGCGCGTCAAGCTGCCGCCGCTGCGTGTTCTTCTCTGGCGGCGTTTCCAAAAGAAACTGGTCTACGGATATATTGTAGCGGAGCATAAGCTCAAAGAAAATCTGTAAACTTGGGTGCTGCCCCTTGTTCTCAATGTTCGCAAGGTAGCGCGGCGAGATAAACATTTCGTCGCTCACTTTCTTGCGGCTCTCCTTGCGCCCTGTCCGCGCCGCCTTTATCGCTGCCCCAAAAGCCTTGAAATCGTATTTCGGTACTGGTCTTTTTGCCATAGTTATTCACCCTGTTACATTTTACTGTTCCCCTTTCTTCTTGGATATGTCTACACAATTCAATCAGTTAGCCAAAATAATTCATATGTATATGTTGACAATTAGCCGCTTTTTTTGTATAGTATTATTAAAAGGGGGAAATGTTTATGTTACATAGCATGCGTATTCGATAAGCATTGAAATCAAAAAAGATTTTTCCCATTTTCAATATGGGCTTTTTTGTCATGCTTATTTTGCGTATGCTATACAACAAAACTAACGATGTATAGACATAGTATAAAAACTATGCCTTAATTTTGTTGTAGTGTTATATGTATAAATGCAGGTCAATGCTCATGTTGAGAATTGACCTGTATTTTTTTGCACAAAAGGAGAAATATTATGCTTGAAAAATATTGGATAAAATGTCCAATTTGTAACGGAAAGACGAGGGTTCAAGTATTTTATAATACGGTATTAAGAAATTTTCCTCTTTTCTGCCCTAAATGTAAATTAACACATATCATTGATGTTGAAAAATTAGAAATCATAATCAAAAACTCTGAAAAACAAAAGGAAGGATATTAAATGAAACACTTACCTAAAAGTACACTTACGGAAATATTGAATGACCCATACGGATTTACTTACAAAGAAATGTCGGAAGTAATTGGAGAGGATAAAGCAAGAGCCTTATATGCGGAATTGTATAAACAGCCATTTCACAAAAAAAATCTATCAATATCAACAAAAAAAGTCTATAAAAGTAGCGATACTGAAAAGTATGTTTATGAATTGAAAGACAACAGGTATATCGAAACGGTTTTTATTAAACGGCGAGATGGTGGGACTGTTTGCGTAAGTACGCAAGTTGGTTGTTCTGTTGGCTGTATTTTTTGTGAGTCCGGACGCAATGGTTTCGTTCGTAATCTAACACCATCTGAAATTGTGCAACAGGTCATATTGATACGTCAAAAAGTAAATCGTATCGTTTTTATGGGAATGGGAGAACCTTTATTCAATTACGACAACTTGATTGCAGCAATCCATATTCTTCGAGATAGAAATGGACTTAACTTTCCAACCGACGGCATTACCGTATCAACAGTTGGTCCAGTTAATCAATTAAAAAAATTGCGCGAAGAACATCTAAAAATTCAGTTGACAATATCTTTACATGCAGCAACACAGGCTGCGAGAAACTGCATCATTCCTCATATGCACATGTACGCTATTGAAGATGTTGTTAAGCAAGCATTGTCCTATTCACAAAGGCATAATCGAAAAGTGGTATTTGCGTATTTGCTTTTACCAGGTATAAATGACCGTTCCTCAGATATAAGGCAACTTGCAAAATGGTTTAAGGGCAAAAATGTTATGATTAACGTGCTGCAATACAACCCGACGAGTAATTCAAAAATTAGAGCACCACAAAAACAAGAAATGGTTGCGTTCAAACATCAATTAGAGCAAACAGGACTTGAAGTTACCATGAGAGTTTCTCATGGTAGAGAGATTAAAGCAGCTTGTGGACAGTTAGCTAATACATATAATAAAGCCAAAAAACAACAAAAATAATTTAATTAAAAGAGCCAGACGCACAGACGCAGAGCCGATAATATGCAGTTTGAAATACTGCTGTTATCGGCTCTTTTTTGATTTAATTTGTGCCCCCAATAACCATATTGGAGCAAAATCAGAACTGTTGCTTGTCGTTCTTTGATTTCCGCAGCAGCTTTGAAAAACCAAAGCCGCCGTTTCTTTTTATCTTCTAATGAAATGACGCGGTATCACTGTTAAAAGCGGCGGCTAAAAGGAGGTAGCCGCCATGAAGCACATACCATATCGACAAAATCCGACGGTCATTGACACATCAAAAAAAGCCCGACCACCGCCGGGGAAAACTACGTCTATCAATATGAACTGTCTAATCATCTGAATACCGCTTACAATACCTATACGTCTGTCCGGGCTTTTCGGACAGGCGTATTTTGCTGCTCAAAAAATTTTTTGAAAAAAATCCGAAAATCTTCGGCGTTTTTTTCAAAAGGCAGTATTGCCCCGCGAAAAGGGGGAAGCACCACCAACTTTCCAACGAGAAAGGGGGTGAGAATGTGGAACCTAATCGCAGGGAGTTTATAAAACAGTGCGCTTTCCAGAAGTTTTGTAATACGGTACTGCACAATGAAGCGTGTGACGCTCACAAAGAGCTGCACAGGCATAAGGCAAGGGAGATTACCTTTTCCGACTTGACCTTAGAAGAAGCGCGGCAGCTTCATACCTTTGATGAATATTTCAAAGGGGAAATCGCCTTTGAAAGAGCCGGGAAGAAAATCACGCCGAAGCTGCTTCTTGAAGCAATCCGTACTTTGCCGGAAGAAAAGCGCAAAGCCGTACTCCTGTACTATTTCGAGGGAATGAACGACACCGAGATTGCGGAGCTGTTCGATACGTCGAGAAGCACGATACAGTACAGGCGGACAAGCTCTTTTGAGCTGCTAAAAAAATATCTGGAGGAAAATGCTGATGAATGGGACGAATGGTAACGAACCCGGCTACCCGGAAAAAGCCCTTGTTCCCTATCCTGTCATTTTGGCAGCGACAAAGGGCGACCCGGACGCTATGAAGATTGTCTTGCAGCATTTCAGCGGCTACATAGCCCGCCTCTCCATGCGGAAGCTGTACGACGAGCGCGGGAACGTCTATTTTGGCGTAGACCACGACATTCGGGAACGGCTGCAAGCAAAACTGATGATGGCTGTCCTCACCTTTAAGGCAGAGGAATAAACCGCAGCGGCGGGACGCTTTCTCTCTCCCCCTTTTCCGTTCCGCTGCTGACGCGGCAGCAAAGCCATTCTGAACCTTGACAAAGAAAGCGGCGCAAGATAACGGCGGCGCAGCATAGGGCAAATCGGATACGTTCCTTTTGCGCCGAGCCATACGGTGGGTGCGCCATGACGCTATCCGGGTGAGGTTATCCCCGCCCGGACAGCCGAGCGACCAACACCGCGCCGGAAAGCAAGTGTAGCGGCTTGCGGGCGACGACACGCAAAATATACAATGATACTTCCTTACAGCCACAGTCCGAGCGTTAAGAGCGTCGCAGGCAATGGGTAGGGCTGCATGAGAACCATGCCGGGGTGAAATTCCCATGAGGTTATGCTAATAACCGTCCGATTAAAGCCTTTGTTTTCTTGAATAGTGGACTTGCTGCTATTCATAGACTGTATTATATGTTTGCGAAAGAAAGGGGGATTTTCTTTGACGCAAAACCAGACGCCCGTTACCACAACGGAGCATAAAATCGGAAAAGTTACTTACCTTGTATGTTCGTCCGCAAGTGAACGCGCAACGGACACACTGGATAAAAAGATAAAGAAGCTCATTCGCAAGGACATGGAGCTGAACCCCGCAAACGCCCGGAAATAGGGCGTTTCTTCACATTTTATACATGACACAGGCAGCGGTATGTGGTATAATATAGACAGTACAAATACCATGCTTGTCTGTCGTCGGAAAGGAGGACAAAATGTTACAGACAGACAAGATTACCGCTTTATATTGCAGATTGAGCCAGGAAGATATGCAAGCCGGGGAAAGCGAAAGCATACAGAACCAAAAACTGATTTTACAAAAGTATGCTGACGAACACCACTTTTTCAACACACGCTTTTTTGTAGACGACGGATTTTCCGGCGTGAGCTTTGAGCGTGAGGGGCTTCAAGCCATGCTGCATGAGGTTGAAGCCGGGAACGTGGCGACCGTCATAACAAAAGACCTTTCCCGTCTGGGACGTAATTATCTGAAAACCGGCGAACTGATAGAGATTGTTTTCCCCGAATACGAAGTGCGCTACATTGCCATTAACGACGGTGTAGACACAGCGAGGGAAGATAACGAGTTTACCCCTCTGCGGAACTGGTTCAACGAGTTTTACGCCCGCGACACCTCAAAGAAAATCCGGGCTGTCAAACAGGCAAAGGCACAGAAAGGCGAGCGCGTCAACGGCGAAGCTCCTTACGGCTACCTTATCGACCCGGATAACCGCAATCATCTGATACCCGACCCGGAAACGGCACACGTCGTAAAACAGATTTTTGCAATGTATGTACGGGGCGACCGTATGTGTGAAATCCAGAACTGGCTGCGGGACAATGAGATATTGACCGTCGGGGAACTGCGCTACCGCAGGACAGGGAGCAAACGCCACCCCCGCCCACAGCTCAACGCATGGTACAACTGGCCGGATAAGACACTGTACGACATTCTGACAAGGAAAGAGTATTTAGGGCATACCATAACCGGGAAAACCTACAAGGTATCTTATAAGTCGAAAAAGACGAAAAAGAACCCGGAGGAAAAAAGGTATTTCTTCCCCAACACTCACGAACCTTTGATTGATGAAGAAACCTTTGAACTTGCACAGAAGCGGATTGCCACCCGGCAACGCCCGACAAAGGTTGATGAAATTGACCTGTTTTCCGGGCTGCTCTTTTGTGGGGACTGCGGCTACAAAATGTATGCAGTACGCGGAGCCGGGACGCTTGAACGGAAACACGCCTACACTTGCGGCAACTACCGCAACCGGGCAAGAAATGATATGCTCTGCACTACGCATTATATCCGCAAAAGCGTATTGAAAGAACTTGTCCTTGCAGACTTGCAGCGAGTAACGTCTTATGTGAAAGAGCATGAACAGGAGTTTATCGAAACCGCCAACGAGTGCAGCGCAAAGGCAGTACAAAAGACGCTGACACAGCAGCGGAAAGAACTTGACAAGGCGCAGAACCGTATTAACGAGCTGAACATCTTATTCCGCAAGCTCTACGAGGACAACGCTTTAGGGAAACTTTCAGATGAACAATTTGCTTTTCTGACTTCCGGCTATGATGAAGAAAAAAAGACGCTGACCCGGAGGATTGCGGAGCTGTCACAGGAAATCGACAACGCCACCGAGCGCAGCGCGGACGTAAAAAGGTTTGTCGCACTGGTACGCAGATACACAGCGATTGAAGAACTGACCTACGAAAACGTCCATGAATTTATTGACCGTATTCTTATTCACGAACTGGATAAGGAAACGAACACCCGCAAAATCGAAATCTTTTATAGCTTTGTCGGCAGAGTTGATACAGGCGACAAGCCTACTGAAAGTATCTCCTATTTCAGACAGATAGGAGCCGACGTAAAGAGTTATGCTATCTAACATACATCAAAAAGAGGTAAGATAACACCCTCTGCAAAAAAGGTATCGTTATCTTACCTCAACAAAGTTCGCGCCGGAAAAACCGTCGTCGGTGTACCAGCGCAGATTGGTAAAGCCGTTCTGTTTTGCGTAGGTTTCGAGTATCCTTTTTTGGTTCGATATGGAATTACTCTCGCCTTGCAATTCATCCTCGTGGGACAATCTCGGATAAAGGGCGGTAATGAGGTTTTGGGTGGCTTGTCTTAACATAAAATCCTCCGTTTCCGACAGCCAGCCCCACTATTCCGTGGTTTCATTGTACCACGGAACGGCGGGGGCTGTACAGCGGCAAAAGCGTTAAATTTGCTTCTTTACAGCTTTTCAATTTTCCGATTTTTATGGTATGGGTTGTCGTCCCATATTTGCAGTAGAAAAGTTCATAACTCCGTGGTATACTCTGATTTAACAAAAAAATCAGAAGTTAAAGGAGAAAACATGAAGTATACAATAGATGAATTAACCGCGGCCAAAAGGCAAATTGATTCAACTCTGCACAAGCTAAGAGAAACAGTAAAAACATTTGAATCAAAGGATAATTCCGAGCGTTATAAATCACAAATCACATTGGCAAAGAGAAGAATAAAAGCCTTTGAAATTGCAAATTATTTTATAGAGAATGAGATTAAGAATTGCTAAAGCACTTCCGATTTTCGTTCCAGCGGTCATGCTCCCTGGCATGGCCGCTTTTCCATGCCCCGGTTCACGCCGGATAAGTCGGCTCCTGTGTAGCAGCGGCTTCCGCTTCCAGTACCCGCGCCATTTTGTCGGCGGCTGTGGTTGTGGTGTCTTTCTTGAAATAGCCGGACACGACAAGGACGGAATTGCCCATGCGGATTTCCGTCACACAGTCAGGGCGGCGGGTGGTGCGGGTGTCGTGCTGCTTGTTATCTGCCATAGGCAATACTCCTTTCAGTCGGTAATCAGTTTCTTCATGCTCTCCATTTTCCGCTTGGCGGTTTCCTGCCGGAAGTTGTCGCCGGTAAAGCGTACCGGGACGCACATGGAAAGCAGGCGGTCATAAATCCGGGAATGGGCGGTGTCCTCCGGGTTGTGCAGGTCGTCCAGCGTAAGGTTGGTCGTGACGATCAGCGGCTTGCCGCTGCGGTAACGGCTGTCAATCACATTGAACACCTGTTCCAGCCCGTATTCCGTCCCGCGTTCCATGCCGAAGTCGTCAAGGATCAGCAGCGGATAACGACAAAGGCGGGAAATGTACTCGTTGCGCCCCTCAAAGCTGGCGGCAAGGTCATTGAGGATAAGAGCAAAGTTCGTCATGCGGACGGGGATTTCTTTCTCCATGAGGGCGTTTGCGATACAGCCTGCAAGGTAGCTTTTGCCGGTGCCTACGCCGCCCCAGAACAGGCAGCCGATATTGTCTGTCCGCATATCTTCCCAATGCTCCACATACCGGCGGGCAAGCCCGGTCTGCGGGTTCCTGCCGTTGTCGTTCTCGAAAGTCCAGTCCCGCATGGTGGGGTCGGTAAAGCCCCGGCGTTTCAGTTCTTCCACGGTGTCAAGGTGTCTGCGCCGCTTTTCGGCGGCTTCCCGTTCCTCGCGGGCGGTTCTCTGGCAGTCGCACTCTGCCGGGTGGCGGTCGCGCCCGAAGATAGCGGCCTTATCCGGCGCAAAATAGGCTTCTTTCGGCTTGCGGCACTTGCCGCAGTACAGTAAACCGTCCTCGCCGGTGTAGTCCTCCGGCTCCGGGATGGTGGTCGTCATATTCTCCAAAACCGCGTTGATTTCATTCTTCATAAACTCTCGCCCTCCTTGCATGAGTAGTCTGGTATGCCCTTTTTAGGGGCTTCCTTTTTGTCGTTCCCCGCCCATATCCGCAGGGCGGCGGCATAGTTCTGGTAGCTTTTCCCGTTGGCGGCAAGGTAGCGGCTCATTTCCTCGATGAACCGTTCCAGCCTGTCAGGGTACTCTGCCTGCAACTCGTCGTATTCGGTCTGTGACAGAAAAATATTTCCATATCGGCCATAGGGCGCGGACGGCCCCCCACTCACTCCCTTTGTTTGGCTCTCTGTAAGGTTGTTTATAGTAGTTTGGTTAGGGGACGGTTTTCCGACCATCATAAGGTCGGTTTTCTGACCATCAGTAGGACGGTTTTCCGGCTCTATGAGGGGCGGACTTCCGGCCATCAGTTGGTCTGAAAACTGTACCTGTGGCACTGGCGGTACTTTGACATAAAGCCGGTTCGGTGCGGAGAAGCCGCCCCGTTCCCGTTCCAACAGCCCCGCCGTGTCCAGTTCATTAAGCGCCCCCTTGATGGTGGTGCTGCCTTTATCCAGTATTTCTGCTATCTCCGCGATGGGATAGATAATATAAATCCTGCCCTCGTCGTCCAGCCACTTGTTTTTCTGGGAGAGGGTGGAACGGTCTAACAGCAGCGAATACAGCAGCTTGGCGGTCTGTGAAATCTCCATTTTCAGCAGGAAACGGGGATACGGCAGATAGGCGGGCAGCCGCGTGTCTGCCCTGATATAATCAGCGATAGGATCACCTCCCTGTGTTCGGGTTGATTTTGGCGTATTGTCACGCATTAAAACGCCGTTTCCGGGGGAAAAGGATAAATGTATCGCGTACCCTTTGACACCCACGAAAAAAGCCTTGATTTATGCGGGTTTGAAAGGCTCTAAAGCGTGACATCTCTGCCTTTGTTTCCGCTTTCTCTCGGCGGCTTTGATTTTCTTCATGCGCCCGGCGCAGTCGGGGCAGTATTTTCCCCGGTTGGATTTGGGGACAAAGGCCGCCCCGCAGACGGCACACCGTTTCCGGCTTCCCCGGCACAAGAGGGCTGCGGCCAGCTCCCCGTCAAGGGGCAGGACAGCCACACGGAACCAGTGGCACATGAGGGAAAAGGAAATGCTCTGGACGCACACGCAAGGCTCCCCGTCGTCCAATAGCAGGCAGTTCCCCTCATCGTAGTTACAGCACTCATGTACCAGCCGCCGCGCCCGCCGGTGCTGGCGGTAGTCCATGTGGGGCAGGTTATCGCTCATGGCTCTGCTCCTTTCTGCGGTGCGGCTCGTCCCGGCGCAAAATCTGGTCGATGTTCCGCTTGACGGTCTGCAACTCCTTGAACCGCTGTTTCTGTTCGTGATAGGTGTTATACAGGCCGTCTTTCTCGGAGATAAGCTGCTCGATCTCGTCCCGCAACGCTTTCCGGGCGGGCAGCTTGGTAATGCCATGCGCCTTGAAATACCGGGCTGCTGCGTCGGCTATGATAAAATCGCTCTCATGGGCCTGCCGGTATGCGGCGCGGGCTTTCTCGGATTTCTGTGCCCGCAGCCCGTCGCGGGCGGCCTTGGTCTGGGCGTAGGCCAACACCTGCCGCTGCAACTTCTTTTTCCCTTGCAGCTTCGTTTCCAGTGCTTTCAGTTCGCCGCTGGTCTGGCGCATTTTCTGATAGGCGGTGTCAACGGCGGCTTCTAACTGCTCCGGGGAAGTAAAGCCGTATTGCTGGTAGACGGACAGCGTTTTGGCGGCCTGCTTCAGATTGTGTATCTTCGCCCAGCGTTCATAGCCCCGGCCTTTGCCCTCGGCCATTTTCTGCTCAATGTCCACAAGCCGCTGCACTCCGTCCTGTTTCGGGGCGGCTATCTCGGCTCTGGCAACCTGCAAGCGGTCTTTTATGGTGCGTGGGGGATCGGGGGATCTGGCTGGCGCTTCGGCTGCTCTGGCGGCGTTTTGCTCTAAAACGGCAAAGACAGCGGCGCGGTCAAAATCGTCGCCCAGCTTCCGGGCGGTAATTGGCTTTGTCCTGTCCGGCGTGAGGTAGGAAAGCCGCCCCCGGCTCTCCTTGACGGTCACACCCTCCTGCAGCAACAGAGAGGAAAACTCGTCAAAGCTGGCGGCGGTGGCAAGGGCTTTCCGTAGGGTCTGCCGCAGCTTCTCCTTGTTCGTTTCAAACTTGGTCTGCCGGGGCGTGATACTATCGGCAATCATGGGGGCGTTCTGCTTGTCCAGCGCGGCCTGTCCCTTTTTCTGCGCCCAATACTCCCGGTCGGTGACGCGGTTCTTGCTGCCGTTCAAGAGGTCGATTTGATAAAGCCCCTCCCGGTGGCACATCTCCATGACTTCGGATTTGAAGTAGCGCAGGGCAGCGTCGGTACATCGGTGCTTGCAGCCGACTTTCGTATCGGCCGGCCTGTCCATGTAGGGCAGGAACGGCACTTCCTCAATCCGCAGGCTGTTTATGACGATATGCACATGAATGTTGCCGCTGTGGTTATGCCCGTCCGGGTGGGTGCAGACAAGGGCCTGGTGGCCGGGAAAATGCTCTTTACAGAATTGTTCCCCCAACGCCTGCGCCCGGTCTACGGTCAGGCCGTTGTCCGGCCCGTCCCGCGGGTCAAAGCTGATGATGTAGTGGTGGCTTTTCACATCTTCCCGCCGCTGGTTTTTCTGATAGCGGAGATTGGCCCGCATACACGCAACGGCAAAATCCTCCCCGTCGCAGTTCAGCGTGGACAGCCGGTAGTCCTCGCGGGGGATAAGCCTGCCGGTTTCATCAAGGACGGGCTTCATGGTAAACTCGTCATGCTCAAAGAGAAGATATTGCTCGGCGGCTCCGTAGTCGGCGTTTTTAGAGTTGATATGCTTGAGTGTTGCCAACCGCGTCACCTACTTTCTTGAGGACTTCATACTTGAGGACGGCAAGGTCGGATATGGCGGCGCGTACCTCGCCGGAAAGGGTGTTGTAGGGTACGCCGTATTCGTTCAGATACCGGGCCATCTGATTGAGGTTGCCGCCGATCCTGCCGTACTCGGCTGTCAGCTTCCCGACAGCGGAAAGCAACTCGTCATTGACCGACGACACATGGACAACCGGGCGTATGGTCGCCCGCCGTATCGCCTGCCGGAGAAATTCGGACTGGCTGATACCATAGGGCGCAAGCCGCGCTGTGAAGTCGGCATACTCATCTTCGGACAGCCGGGTTTTCACAACGCGGCTGCGGTGGGGCGTGTTGTATTTCTTTCGCATGGTGTGACCTCCTTTCTCGCCCGTAAGGGCGCATGAGCAGGGTTTGGGGAAGGCACTCCCCAACAAGTTTCCCGCGAGGGGCAAAACTGCAGAATTGCGGATTTTGGCACCGTGGTAGAAACTTGCTCTCCGTGACTGCAAACTTTCTCTCACTTCCGTCCGCCACTTTTTTGGAAAACTGCAACCACAAAAGTTTGTTTCTCTTTTTCTGCTACTACTAATCCTGTAAAGGGCATTCCTGCCCGCTTTCGCTAAAATGACACCGGACGCAGTGGTTTCTACCCGGTGTTGGAGAAATCCTTTCTCTTTGCCCTCTACTACGGGTAAATGCTCCAAATGCCAAACACCAGGGCAGAAAAATTCCCTCCTCGCTTACTACTACAACCGGCAGGGGGCAAAATGGCCGGGAGCGGAGCCGGACAACAAAAAAAGCAGTAAATCTTTTTCAAGACTTACTGCTTTCGCTGGCCGCGTCGGTGGCGGCTGGTATTCAGTTTTTATGACTTGTCCGGTGGTTCGTCAAGCCGGAACTTGAATTGACAGTCAATTAACCGCTGCTTTACATAGTCCTCCACCTCGGCGTTGACCTGCCCGTTCACTTTTGAGAAATAGCGGATATATCCGGCGTAGTGGAGCAGGACAGCGTTCACGGCTTCTGGGTCGCCCTCACGGGCTTTGAGGATTGTTTCATAGGGGAGAAGTCTACTCATACCGGCTCACCCCCATTTCTTCGCGTAGCCGCTGCAAGGCAAGCTGGATATGCCGCCCCGCTGTGCTGCGTGACCGGCCAATACACGCGCCGATCACGCGCTGCGGCTGGCGCAGAAAGTAATAGCGCAGGATTTCTTCCCGCGTCTGCTCCGGCAAAACAGAGATCGCGTCGGCAAGGGCGGCGTTGCAGAGCAGGACGGTCTGACCGCAGACGGTAAATGGGTATTCCTCGTCCGGCTCCGACGCGGCAAACTGGACAAACTTCTCGTTCATCAGATAGTCAAGGGAAACTTGCCGTTCCCATTGCCGTTTAAGCTTCAAAATCTTGTCCAAGGCGGCACAGCGGATAACAGTCTTGCAAAAGGCGTTGTACCTGCGCTGGATATATTCTTGATAGGCTATCTGGTCGGTCATGGAAATTCCCCTTTCTGAATAATAGTGCGGGGCGGTGGCACTTCTTGCTGTCGCCCCTTGATTGCCTACCAGCAAAGGCGGGCGGGGCTGTCAACGGCTGCGCATATGCGCCGTTCATCTTGACCGTTGACTGGCTCGGCTGGGTTTGCTATTTACCCGACAAACTTGAATTTATTTTAAGCTATCACGTTTTACCTTCTTAAGCCTTACTATCATTACCATAGGAATTTCTTTGTTGGTTTTAAAACATTCTTCATAAAATCCATCAATGACAAATCCAGCTCTAAAACAAAGGTTAAAAATATCTTGTATGGAACGATGATAATAAATCTGCTCTTTCGGTTGCCCTTCAATCGCTATATCATAGTAACTGTGCGGTGTCATATATTTTTCAGTCAACGTGACAAAACAAGGGTGTTGCGTTGCAAAGACAAAAATTCCGCTTTCCTGCAACAGTTCATAAACAGCCATAAGAAGTGGTTCAATATCCGTAATATCCATAATTGCCATATTAGAAACTGCTTTCGTAAAGGCTCGATTTCTTTTTAATTCTAATATACTTTTTCTATCGGTCGCATCCGCCACACAAAATTCAATTTGTTTTGCATATTGTGATTGCCGTCTTTTAGCCAATTCTATCATTTTTTTGCTGTAATCAAAAGCGACAACCGAAGCGCCTCTTTGTGCAAGATACGAAGAATAATTTCCATTGCCACACGCAATATCCAAAATGTAATCCGCAGGATTAGGAGATAGAAGTTCCGTTACTTTGGGACGCACTACCTCTCTGTGAAATTCATTAGATTCGTCACCCATTGCATTATCCCAAAATTGTGCGTTCTCCTCCCAGATTTTTTTACTTTCCTCTGTTCCCATGTTCTCTCCCACTCCCCAAATTTGCTTTTTTGCTTCCATTAAATCTTCCTTACTATATTCCATTGTTACCCTCCATAACTTCTGATTGTTGCCGTCTTGACGATTATGTATCTTTACATTACCTTCTGAAACATATGGCGCACCTTGTCCAGGCGGCTGTTTGGACGGCGGGGCTGGATGACCGGCTGACCGACAGCGGCCTGATATCCTTTCAGCTCTGTAAGGCATACGCTCCGCCCGTTGGTGTAAAAGGCCAGATCAGTACGGTATGCCTGTATACAGCGGGCGGGAATCTCGCCAGTAAAGACAACTTCATCCTTTTTTACCTGGGCCGTTTCGATGGTGGCACAGTATTTCGGTGCATCATGATAAGCCCTGGAAAGGTATTCCTGGGGCGCATAGAGGATGAAGGAGAGATAAGGTTCCAGCAGCTGCGTCCCCGATTCCTTCAATGCCTGTTCCAATACAATCGGGGCCAATGAGCGGAAGTCCGCCGGCGTGCTGACCGGACTGTAATAAAGCCCGTATTCAAAGCAAATCTTACAGTCCGTTACGTTCCAGCCGAACAAGCCCTGCTCCAGCCCGTAACGGATACCATCCCTGACAGCGTTTTGAAAACTCTGGTTCAAGTATCCCAGCGAAACCCGGCTCTCGTATTGTACACCGGAGCCAAGCGAGAGTGGTGTAACAGACAGTCCTATGGATGCCCAAAACGGGTTGGGCGGCACCTCGATATGGATGGTGTGGCTGGCTGCTTTGAGCGGCCGCTCCATATAAATGACGGAGGGTTCCTTTACCACTGTTTCAAGCTTGTATTTTTCCGACAGCAAAGCGGAAACAACCTCCAACTGCACCCGGCCCAAAAAAGAAAGAATGATCTCATGGGTGATGGAATCCACTTCGCAACGCAAAAGCGGGTCAGTATCCGCAAGTTGCGTAAGAGCGTCCAGCAGCCGTTCTCTTTGCGCTGCCGTTTTCGGCGCAATCGTCGTCCGCAGCATGGGGAGGGGGTCCTCGCGCCACCTTTTACGAGGGAGCCGGGTTTGGTCCCCTAATACATCGTTTAACCTCACGCTGTCGCTGGGAAGGATAACAATTTCACCCTGATAAGCGGTGTCTGTCCGAACAATTTCCCCTTTGGATGGAATACGCATCTCTGTGATTTTCAGCTTTTCTCTCCCGGCCAGGGCCACCGTATCCCGCAGGCGCAGCGTTCCGCTGTATAACCGTAGATAGACACGCCGCTGGCCGCAATCGGTGTACTCAACCTTGAAAACGCTGCCGCATAGGGCGGCGCCCCCCTGTTCCCCAATCGGTTGGAACAGCCCTGTCACCGCATCCATCAACGGTTGAATGCCAAGGCCATTTTTGGCGCTGCCATGATAGACTGGGAACAGGGAGGCGTCTTGAACCCGCTGCTGTTCCTCCCGCGCAAGTTTTTCCCGGCTGATTGGTTCTCCTGCGATATACTTTTCCAATAATTCATCGTTATTTTCGATGACCGCATCCCATGCTTCTATGTCGGTATTTTCCTCCAGGACTATTTCCGGGGACAGCGACACCGTCTGCTTGATGATAATATCGGCGGAGAGCTTATCCCGAACAGACTGAACCACGCTCTGCAAATCAACGCCAGCCTGGTCGATCTTGTTGATAAAGATAACGGTGGGAATGTTCATTTTCCGCAGGGCATGGAACAGAATACGGGTCTGGGCCTGCACGCCATCTTTAGCGGAGATCACCAAGATGGCCCCATCTAAAACAGCCAAAGAGCGGTACACCTCCGCCAAAAAATCCATGTGGCCGGGCGTATCCACAATGTTAACTTTACATCTGTGCCACTGGAAGGAAGTGACTGCCGCTTGAATGGTAATCCCACGCTGCCGCTCCAAAAACATGGTGTCCGTCCTCGTTGTCCCTTTTTCGACGCTCCCCGGTTCTGAAATGGCTCCGCTGGCATATAGCAGGCTCTCCGTCAAGGTCGTCTTTCCAGCGTCTACATGGGCAAGAATTCCAATATTGATTATTTTCATGTGATTGTCCTCCCTTTACAGCCCCAAAGGGCATAAAAATCCCCAGCAGTAAAATACTTTTACCACTGGGGATTATAAGTTGCGGACATACACATATACAGCATACACCTGTTTGTGATTGCTGTTTTTGGGGATATGTCAAAATTGATAAGGCAAAAGTATTCTTAAATTGGGTACAAAAAACTAAGCCCCTACAAAAGGAGCTATCATAATCCTTTGTTCCCACTATTTGATTATAGTTTTATTTAAGAATACCTTGCCGCATATTTTTTACTCCTTTTCTGGATTAAATCATTGTATCACATCAGTTTTAGGAAAGCAAGTACCTAAAAGAAATTTTTCTTCCCCTTATATGTAACAATCATACCGGCTTCCTAGAATCATTGTATCACATCAGTTTTAGGAAAGCAAGTACCTAAAAGAAATTTTTCTTCCCCTTATATGTAACAATCATACCGGCTTCCTAGCGTTCAGAATGTTTTCTGCTGTCTGCTGTGGTGTTTGGTTGGAATTGTCCAACCAAAAGCCGATCCGTGGTGTTGTCTGCATTTTACTAAATACAAATTCAATGTATACAGAAAGATATAAGGAGTGGGAGGGATTCCGCCGTAGTTGGCATTGTAGGAAAATCCAAAAGTTTAGATTTTCCCACAATGCTTATCTTTTGGTCTTTGGTTCGGAATAGTGTAGTGCTGGCGGTCTATCTCTTGTTTTCGGTTGCTTGCTTCCTTACCGTACATGAGCATTCCGTCGGGAGTAGTAATATCGGTAGCATCATTATTGAATATGCTTTTGATAAATTTAACTCGTTTTTCACTGTCCGATTCGTTTTCAAAGTATCTTGCTATTTCCGTTTTGGTTGCTTTGAGATACGGAGTAGATAACAGAACAGCTTTGATTTTATCATCACCGCCAAAGAACGGAATACTTTTATCCTCGTTGCTGCGGTCGTAATACTCTAAGCGTAAATCACTTCCGCTTTGACTATCTCCTGAGCCGAATGTCTGAGGTTGTTCATCAGGCGTGTCCACTTCATCGGGTCGTCCGCTTTCAGCTTCTCTGTCACGCCCTCCTGCACCGCCATCTGTCTGAGAATTCTGCCCTCCATCTCTGTCGCCGTCTGTTCGATTTCCGACAGATGTTCGGTCAGCGTTCCCTTCGTCAGCAGATTGTAATAGAGAATTTTGTGCTTCTGCAACAGATAATTCTTCCTCATCTGAGCGTAATGTCCGAGCTGTACCCTCGGCTGTTCGGGAAGCATCAGATTCGGAAGTAGGTAATCGCCCTGCATTGTGTATGTCAGTTCTGCCATTGTCAAAACTCCTTTCGGTATTTATTGTGCTATTAGTATATTCACTTTGTCTGTTTTCCGCAATTATGCGATTCTGACGGTTAAGTAGCAAAATTGTTTTTGAAATTTCAGACAATCCCATCTCGGCAATATCGCTCGTTGCAAAGCCGAGAGCATTCAAGGCTTCCTGCGTATTGAAATTGACAATATCACGGAAGTCGTCATCGTTAAAATACGGTTCCGTGTCAACACCAAGTCTTGTCATAATCATAAAAGCAACGCTGTTACTGACAAGTTGACTGTACATTGACTTAACAATGTCCTCGTCCAATTCTTCAAGGAAGGTATCATTAACCGTTACAAGCAAATCGCCCACATAGTCGGGAATGTTGTCCTCGACAGCGTTACCTGATGCGGAGATAATCGCATCCGTAAGGCTGTTCTTTTCATTGAGATATCCGAAGCTACTTTCAAGCGTGTCGATTACTTCATCTGTGTATTCGGGTTTCATATTCCAAATAGGGACAGCTCGTGAATTTTCGCTTGCGTGTGTATCGGAAATATCAAAATAATGGACTAATCTCTGTGAATTGCCGTTCAGACTTTCAAACACGGCAATACCCTTTGCACCTCTGTTTACCCAGCGACCGAAAGTCCTGTTCCACTGTTCAATAGGCAGAACGGCGGTTGCATCGGGTTTCTGAGCGTATAAAAGGAGCTGTTCGTCAAATCGCAGTCGGTAGTTATAACAGGCTGTTTTCAGGAATTCCGCCCATTTATCGGGTGACATAACCTCTTTCGAGGTATCTTCATACAGCTGTGAGATAAGGTCAAACTTTCTTGCCATTGTTCAGCACCTCCTTATCTTTCGTGGTTCCTGTTTTTAGGCTTGATAGGTGTTCCTTTCTCGTTATAGTTTTTCGGATCAGCCGCCGGGCAATCCCAGCCGAGCAAAGAGCCTGCCTTCATTGCTTCTGCCTGAGCTTTTGTAATACCGAGCTTTCCGTTCAAATCATCAACAAGCGCACGGTTTTCAATCGGTTTACCGTTAGCTGACTTTGAATCGATATATCCCTTTTCGCCTTTGTTTACAATACCGATTTTATTTTCGGACTGTACAAAAACATAGCATTGGTCAGGCAAAGAGGAACGGAGAGGGATAACAGCGGCTTTCGCTTTTTCAAGCCTTTCTGCAAATTCACATATATGAAAAATATTGCTATCTGCTTCAAAGTGATAGTCGTCAACATATCTGCAAATCTTGTCAGCCTTTTCACCGTCAGAATATGTTATTCTGATTTTATCGCCGTCTTCAATTCGGAATATCTCCTTGTAATCAGGATTTATAAAACGAATACCTCTTTCTGCTTTTTCAAGGTGACTGTCAAGCCAATCCTTTTTGTAGCAATAGCAGTAAAGGTTATATTCACCCTTGTATGGATTTAGGCGCATAAGATAAGCATAATCCTGCGTGTTCACTCTCACACCGTAATCTCTGCCTGTTTCATAAGCAAATACCTTATCGCTGCGGCAGAACTTAGCAAGCTCGTTTCTGCTCGATAGAAATCCGCCGTCGCCTAAAAAAGAATTTATAACATCAACCTTTTCAGAGTTAAATTCGGGTGTATTCAAATCATCACGAAAGCTGTTCCAACTTGACCAGAACCCATTTCCGTTTGTTCCCATATCAGCACGGATATAGCCGATTAAACCTGTCTGCATTGAAATATGCTGACTGTTGCGGTAGGTGTAAAGCCATTCCTTACCCTTTAGCGGAGAAAGACTACTTGCCATTACACTCACCGTCCGAACAGCTGAATTTCATACCAAGAGCGTCAAGCACATTGTCACCGATACTCTCGGCAATTTCATTGATATAGTCAAGCTCGCAGTCGCCGTTTTCGGCTTCCTTGAAAAATCTCTGCACCAGACTTAGCGGAGCATCTTTTTTGAGCGCAAAGAAGATATAAAAGCCTGCACCCTCACGGTCAATATTGTATGAGCAAAGGTCGCCGTTCTCGTCGATATACCACTCCGCAAGGTCAAAATCCATATCAAAGCACTCTCCGAGATTACCCGAATCAATAACCTTTACTGCGTTTGAGTTGTTTTCTTCGTTAAAAGTGTCGGTAAACGAAGCAACCGCAATAATCGGCTGTCCGACAGATACCTTGCTGAGCTTATATGTTATTTCTTCAAAATGCTTGAAGTTGGCTGCGTACATAAGTGCAGTCACTTTATTTTCCGTAAATGACGAAAGCTCACTCCTGATTTTTGCTTTAATGCACGGAAGCATAAGGTCAATACTCGTCCATAGAGTGATTCGGTTAGCATTCGTTGTTTTGTTCATCATTGTTACCTCCAAGATAAGAATAGAGCTTGTTGCCCTTTGTGTTAGTCTGTAATTTGGAAATTATACTCATTTCCTGAACTGTCAGATTAGGTATGCTGAAAACATTTTGAAAGTTTATGCTTTGCAAATCCTTTTCGGTTTTGAAGCCTGCTTCAAAAAGCTTATTCAGCACCTTGAATTTCTGTTGTGTTGTAATTACAGTTTTATCTGCCATTTCATATATTCCCTTCAAAATCTGACGGGCGGTCTAATAAAACCGCCCGTCGTATAGTTTCTCACTTCTTTTTGTTGTGGTTTTTAATCTGTAAAAAGATAAAGCCGCCGATGATAAACACAAGAAGTGCTACGGCAATTATCACTTTCATTCTTCTGCCTCCTTGCAGTTTTTCTTTCTCTTTTTTACAAGAGCTGTCGCACAAGCCGCAATACCAACTGCCGATGTGCCTCCGAGAATAAGCCAGAGGTTTTGATTGCTCTCGTCACCTGTTTTTGGTGTGTGAATTTTCTCGTTATGCATTTCAACATTTGCGGTCTTACCGTATTCAATCTCAACAACCTTGTCATCAGGAAGCATATATCCGGCTGATGCATCGTTGTTTACCTCAGAAATTATATATTTGCCGATTCGTAATCCCTCAATAAGAATTTCTCCGTTTTTGTTGGTCTTAAAGATTTCATCATATCCGTTCTCACCTGTTACACGGAAAGAAAAACCTTCAATTTTTTTATCTGATGAGGTCTTTATGATTCTGAGTGAGCCTTTCATCGCTTCATTCAAAAATCCTTTGCCTGCTTCATTTTCAACCTCGTAGGTTTTGCCGTCCGTTTCAACAAAAACAGGATAGATGTTTTCATCAAGAACAAAGCCGTCAGGGGCGGTCTTTTCCTTTACAAGATAGTGTCCGTAAACAAGGTCGTCCATTTCGTAAACACCTGTCTCGCTTTCCTTGATTTTACCGATAAGCTCATCATTATTATCAAGCTTACCGTCAGCATTAATGTCGGAATAAAGCTCAAATACTGCGCCTGTCAGCTTATTGTCGGGATAGTCAGCGTCAACCTTTGTGGTCTTGATATTGCCACGGATGAATTCATTGACAATCTCAATTTCTACAACATCGCCGTCAGCGTTAACGGTAACCGGATATACCGTGTCATTGAGAACGAAGCCTGTCGGCTGTTCAATTTCGCGGATATACCAAGTACCGTAAGGAATATCGCTAAAGCTGAAGCTTCCGTCCTCCGCAGAAACAGTTGTCAAGGTTGCGTTTTCCTCTGTAAATTCAACATCTGATGACTTGAACAGTCCGATAACAGCTCCGCCGAGAGGTTCTCCGTTTTCATCAACTTTCCTGCCCGATACCGAGCCGTAGATAAGTTCATTCATAATTGACTCACCGTTATTTACAGTCAGCTCAACCGTACTCGTCTTTTCACCCTCGTATTCAAAAACAACCGGATATTTTTTATCGCTGAGAATATAATGCTCATCCGTTGAAAGCTCTTTTACATAGTAACTGCCAAACGGAAGCTCTGTATTCACATAACCGTTACCCTTTTCATCAAGAGTGATAATTTCTATAAGTCCGTCAGCAGGAATAGATGTTCCGCTTGCAGATAAAATTTCTTTTTCTGCAAACAAGCCAAAGGATATGTTCTTTATTTCCCCGTTTGTACCAATATCAAACGCTTCATTGGTTTCCAGCCACTTTTCAAGATTCACCTTAACCTTCTGTCTGTCATTGAAAAATGAGGTTGCTGTTTGGGTAAGCTTCACGGTCTGATCTGCATAGGTAAGCTCTACAATATGCACTTCGTCATTGAGTACCATACCGTATGGAGCGTGAGTTTCCTTAATGCTGTACTTACCGAGGTAAAGAGTTTTACTTACAGCAATTCCGTCCTTGCTTGTGGTAACTGTGTCAACAAGGTCGCCTTTCCTATTGTGTATTGTGCCGTCAGGAGTAATAATATCCTCTGCCGCACGGATTTCATATGTTGCCCCCTCAAGTTCTGACGTTTCATAAACAGGCTGATAAACGGTCGGTATTTCGTTGCCGTCCTCATCAATGCCGCCGCTGACATTTACGCCATAGAAAACCTCTCCTTCCTTTGAAATTGAGATTTTGCCCTTCTGTGCGACATTAGCTTTGTTCACCTTAATCAAAGTAACACCGCCTTCGTTTGTAGAATTTTCCTTTGTTACATCAAAATAAACCGGTGTTTTATCAAGCACATATCCGTAGGGAGCCTGTACCTCCACGAGTTTATATCCCTTGCCGTAAACAAGAGTTTCAGGCGTGATAAGACTGCCGTTGCTGTCCGTATAGAACGTATCAATCGTCATATTTGACGGATATTTTACCGACATTGTAATTAAAGTATTATCGGCATCATAAATCTGAAATCCTGCCCCTGCGTTGGGAATTGTTTTTCCTGATTCTGCATCCACCTTAACCACCTTAATATAGGATTCAAAAATCTTATCATTGATGATATAGCTGTACGGCTTTGAGTTTTCGCAGATAAATACATCAAAGTCGGCAATTTTATCTCTGCCTTCCCAGCCTTTGGTCTGATGAACTGTGTATGTGCCGTAGGGGAGCTTCTTTGATTTTGCGTATCCCTTTTCATCACACACAAGGGTATCACGCTCATCCGGGTCGGCATTTTCATAGCTTCCTGCGCTTTTGAGAAAAAGCTGAAATTCGGCACCTTCTTCCGGAGTTTCGATTTTGGTCTGTCCGTCATCGCAATGCTTGACGATTTCCACATCACCCTTAATAACATTCTCGGTTACATCAAGTGAAATGACATTATGTTCAACCGTGTAATTCTTCGCTTCTGCACCAAGCGTATAGACAGTTTCATCAAGCAGATAACCCTCGCTCGGTTCAATTTCTCTGATTGTCCAGTTATCACCGCAAACATATTCCTTTGTCGTGAATTTGCCGTTCTCATCGGTTGTGTAGGTATCAATTAACTTTTCGCCGTCATAGATACCGTACTTTGCTCCAGCAAGTGTAGCGTCGCCCTGCGCTTTCTTCTTTTCAGCATCGGTCTTTTCAACTGTAACGGTAAATTTTTTGAGTGTATTGGTAAATTCTCTCTTTGTCGCCTTATCCCAAGTAATAGGTGCTGTCTGCGATTTCGGTACAACATAGCGAATAGCTGTATCCACTTCTTCAAGGATATATGGTTTGTCACCGCTTACCAGGATATTCTTGAAAACAGCAACACCGGAATTATCGGTAACAGCATATTCATCTACCTTTGCCCCAGATAAAGATGTTCCGTATAGGTGGAATTTCACGCCTGCATTGAAATTATCCTCAGAGGACTTTACAACCTGAAGCTCACCACGCTTTAGAACATTGCTGAATTTTACGGTTGCAGTTTTTCCGCTTTCAACTTTAACCTGCTGTGCCTTTTGTGTTTCGTACTTATCTTCAGTTGCCTCGGTTACGGTATATGTGCCGACCTTGAGGTCATCAAGCTGAAATTCACCCTTTGAGTTCGTAGTAACCGTCTTGCTGTAATTATCAGCACCTGTAATCTTGAATTTCACTCCTTCGACCTTGCCGTCGTCCGAGGTCTTAACGATTTTCAGACTTCCGGCTGAGGTCTTTACGGCAAAATACGCCGTCTTGGTTTCAGTATCAGACTGAACACCTGTTACAACATCCTGCTTTGATGAGCTGCCGCAGGCAATTAGCGTTGTAGTAACCTTCGGCATTTTCTTTGTTGCGCTGAACACAACAGCTTCAGGAATAGCCTTTGTGGAAGTCAGCGTAATCTTGTTACCCGAAACAGAAACGGAAACGCCGTCAGTCGTTTTAAAGTCATAGTCTGACAAAATATTGTTGCTATCCGTAAGTGTAAGTGAATACTTACCGTCACTGTACTTTAACTCATTGACATTGCTCCTTGCCTTTGCAGAAGTTTCATAAGCAAAGCTGGGAATAGTGTTGTAATCTTCGAGTTTTGCGATGATTTTATTGTAGTTGGTTTTTACATTCGGGTTTGCACCGCCCGATGTGATGCCGTCAATAAACTTTGAATTTTTCAGTTTAAATGTTGATGCGTCACGACAACCTGTGCAGAACTCCCACACAACAAGCTGTGTAGCAATCCACTTCTGACCGTCTGTGCCGACAAGGCTTGAAGCACTTCCTGACTTTCCGAAAAGAAGTGCAAGATTTACCGCCTTTTTCTGTGCGCTTGAAAGAGCATTCCAAGCCGCCGAAGCATCAGTTGTCAGCGTATTGCCTGAAAATAGAGAATGACCGGGTTCAATGCAGTATGCATCTTTTCCGTCTGCATAAATCCTGCACAATTCTTCTCCGACCGTTCCGACTACATATCCGTCGTGTTCTGTGTATTTTACGAATTTTATGATGTTGCCGCCTGTGTCGTAAGCATAGTCAAATGTGACCGTGACTTCTTTTGCGGCGGCATTTGCAGGAAGAATAAAAATTGTTGAAACGATAGAGATAAGTGCGAGCACAATCGCAGTAATTCTCTTTGCGTTTCTCTTGCTAAAAACTTTTGTCATTAGTTTACCTCCATAATGAAAATCGGACAGCTAAATTCTGTCCGTTGAAATAAAATATGCGTTTGTTTGCCTTTAGAGAAAGATATATTTATGAGATAGGGTTAATTTATGAGATAGTATATATCTTTCTTTTCGGGTAGTTCAGGTAGTATAAGGGGATAGAGTGTGAGAAAGGGGAAAAGTAAAAAATAACTTGTCCTACCTGCCGTCACGCTCTGCTCGGCTTCGCAGGTATCTGCGGTAGTGTTCCAAAGCCTTGCAAACATAGTCCTCCGTGTCCTTTAGCTTTACGCTTTTCGGAATAAGGCTTCTCACTCTGTCACCGTGCAGCACAATACGCTCCCGCTGATTCGGTTTTTCTTCCAACATAATCGCTTCAACGGCTTCTGTTGTCAGCTTACCGCTTTCAAACATTTTTCTCATTCGGATTGTCTGGTCGTGCGACGGTGTACAGTCGTTAATATCAATCTGTAGGGCGGCATCACGCTGACTATCTTCGTCAAGGTACGAAAGCTCAACAGCAGGGCGCATTTTAATTCTGCCCTCATCTACAAGTTGTAAAAGTTCGGGGATGAGATTTGTCAGGCGGATATACTTTCTAACCTGTTCGTGACTTTCACCGCTATTTTCAGCAATAATTTCTCGGCTTGTTTTTCCTGACTTCTGCAACAGTGTTGCAGAAGTTAAATCCGTGCGTTGTCCTTGCCTCTTTATTGCCTCCAACCTCATTTTGTAGGCAAAAGCCTTTTCACTTGGAAGTATTGTTGTACGCTGAAAATTACTTTCAACCATATACACAATAGCTTCATCACGGGTTAAGTCCTTTATCTCACTTCTGAGTGTAGTAAGACCGGCAAGCTCACAAGCTCTCTTTCGCCTGTGTCCGCTGACAATCTCATACCGTCCGTCCTCTTTCTGACGGAGAACGGCAGGCGTTAAAACGCCGTTTGTCTTGATACTCTCGACAAGCTGTACCATATCCTCATCATCTCTGACGTGGAAAGGGTGATCGGGAAAGTCATCAATCAAGTCAAGTGGAATATCCCTGATCTTTTCGAGCCTTGCTTCGTCACGTTCCTCCTGTGTGGAGAAAAGGTCATCGAGCGTCGGCAGAGCGAAGTCGCTCTTTCTTTCTGCCATCCGAAAGCACCTCCTTTGCAAATTCAGCGTATGCTAATGCCACCTTGCTGTTCGGCTCATAAGCATAAATGCTTTTGCCCTTGGAAGTTACCTCTGCGGCTTTTACTGCAATCGGAATTTTCGTTTTATATATCCTGATTACACTTCCGAAGTTATCACGAATTGCATCCACCGTGCTTTTGGCAAGGTTCGTCCTGTTATCGACAAGCGTCAGCAAAATACCGTCAACAGACAAGTTAGGATTGGTATGTGACTTCACTTTGGAAACTGTCTGTAAAAGTTGCGTCATTGCTCTTGCAGGCAAATACTGCGCCTGAACAGGTATAACAACGCTGTCAGCAGCCGTTAAGGCATTTAGTGTCAGCATGCCAAGTGAAGGTCTGCAATCAATCAGAACATAGTCATAGCCGGACTTCACTTTGCTTAGATAGCTTTTCAGAATATTCTCACGGCTCATTGCCGTAACGAGGTACATTTCCAATGCTTCCAGGTCTGTATTGGAAGGCATCAGGTCAACACCTTCGTTATGGTGAAGTATTCCGCTTGTAGCATCCGTGTTGTCGTCACGGATTACATCATGCATTTTTGTAGCAAGAGTAACAGGTATCTCATCAACTCTCTTCCAGCCCAAACAAGCGGTTAAATCGCCTTGCGGGTCGCAGTCAACAAAAAGTACCTTTTTGCCCTGCATAGCCAATCCAATACCCAAATTCATTGTGGTAGTCGTCTTTCCGACACCGCCTTTCTGATTGCAGATAGCAATAGTTTTGCAGTTTGGCATTCGTTTTCCTCCTTTCAAATTTTGTCACGGTGCATTAAGGTTTTTACACCGTAATAGCTGTCCTGCAAAAACAGCTATGTAACTTTTCCGCCGTACTTGTCCTCAACACCCCCGGCGGATAGATAAATCTATCTGGGACTTCATTAAGTAACGGTCTGCTTTACCGTTGCACGGGAATCGCACCCCTCGAAGGAACTCTTCGAGCTGCGTACAGGAGTATCATTGTCATTCTGACTGTCATCGCCATATCAGGGGCAACCTGATACTTGCAGGCGGAGTTAGCGCTCACTTTCAAATCGGAAAGGTCGTGGCGTACCGCTGCTGTGGCTTATGCTTTTGCACATCATCAGAATTAAAGTCTTAATGAAGTGTATATTCAGTTTTCAAGGTTCAGTGAAAAGATCCTTTCGTTTGCTCGAAAAATAACCTCTTCACCTATTTGGACAAAGGGTACCCATTTGTCAGGGTATTTTTAAAAATTTTTTCAAAAAAAAATACCTACTCCAATAACCGAGTAGGTAGACACTATAATATATTCATTTTTTGATGCGAATTTTTATATTCTTTTTCTTAGCTGAAATTAAACGAACAAGCAAGTCATCAACAACATCTCTATATTTACCTGCTTGTATGAGGTTATTTTTAAGTTCAATTAAACTATGAATTACCTGACTGTATTCATCGTCGGTAAGGTATAAATGATAATTTAAAATTTTCATATTCATTTCACCTCACAAAATAAACATCGAATAAATCTGATATTTATTGCTATTTTCACTTTTTTGTAATATAATGTAAAAGTAGAGAGAAATCAAATCTATGGTAATTTTTTATAATATTTTTTCATTTAATCGTCGACAAATCGTCGACAAAAGAATGACCTATTTGGTTCTCATTTATCGGACGGGATGCAGTGTTAATATTATAACAAGATTTAAGCTCAATAACTATTTTGCGCTTGACACTATTTAGATGTTTTAAACACTGCGTTTGTATATAGATTATTTGGCACAGAATCCACACTCAACAGATAAAGAACGAAGATTTAGTTGAACAAAGCGTTCTTGATTTGTGGTATTTTTATTGAATTATAACGAAAGGAGTTTATATGCTACTTAAGAAAGTAACCATTCACAAGTATAAGAGCTTTCTGACAGAACAAACTTACGAAGTCGAAAGCCAAATTACACGAATTGTCGGCAAAAATGAATCTGGAAAAACTGCGTTGCTTGAAGCTTTGGCAAAGTCAAACTACTTTGAGGATAACGCAGAATTCAAATTCAGTAAAGATTTAGATTATCCCCGTGGAGAATTAACCAAAGTACGTAATGAAAATCCAGAGGCAATCACTTGTGAATATGAATTGTCTGATGAGGATATTCAAAAAATCGAGGATGATTTTGAATCAGGAATAATTCAAAAACAGATTTTTTCCGTAACATCATACTATGACAATACCCGAACAACAACAGGAGTTTCAGTTGATTTTAGCGTTTTCAAAGACTGGTTAATTAAAACTTTTGGTGTTGGCGATCAAGGCAAAGAATTTATCAATGAAGCAGATTCTTTTTCAAACTTAGAGGATACAGTTACAGAGAACAGCACGCTCCCTGGAATGAAAGAGATCAAGACTGAGTTAGAAAAGATAAAAGATGCATCGGGAGGATGGAAAAATTCGCTCGAAGGCTATATTTATAGAACCTTCATTTCTCCAGCAATCCCTAAACTCTGGTATTTCAGCGATTATTTTAGCTTGCCATGCAGAATTAATTTGAATGATTTCGCTACCGGAAAACCTACAGGGAGTTTGTCTTCTGAAGAATACAAAATTGCCAAAGCTCTGTTCGAATTGAGTGGCTTGCAGATTGACGATATTCAGTCAGAAAGTAATTTTGAAACATTTAAAGCTCAGTTGGAGGCAACATCCAATTCTATCACTGACGATATGTTTGAGTATTGGACAACAAACCAGAATCTTGAGATCCGTTTTGATATTGAGCATGCTGCAAATAATGTTCGCTATCTTAATATCAGAATTTATAATTCTAAGCATAGAGTGACATTGCCACTGAAAAACCGTAGTAAAGGCTTCCTCTGGTTTTTCTCTTTCCTTGTATGGTTTAGTAAAATTCAAGGTGACAAAAACAGTAAATACATTTTGCTTTTGGACGAGCCTGGTCTTAGTCTCCACGCTTCTGCACAAAACGATTTGCTGCGATTTATTGATGAGAAACTGGCACCCGAATATCAGGTGATATACACAACGCATTCGCCTTTTATGATTGATTCTCTAAAACTCAATGAAGTGCGAACTGTCTATGATACGCAGGATCCCAAAATAGGCAGCGTTGTATCGGATGCCGTTGAAGAAAAGGATTCCGATACTCTGTTCCCACTGCAAGCAGCATTAGGATATACAATTGCTCAAAATCTGTATGTTTCTCCAAGGAATCTTTTGGTCGAGGGTATCTCAGATCTGGTATACCTCAACCATTTTTCCACAATTCTCAAAGATATGGGAAAAGAGGGTTTGTCTGATGATATTACTATCGTACCAGTGGGTGGTGCAGATAAGATTGCAACTTTCATTTCCCTGATGCGTGGCAACGAACTATCTACAGTATGTTTACTTGATACTTTTACGAATCAAAGCGCAGAAGTACGCTTAAAGCGTATGGTTGAACAGAAAATCATTGCTGATAAGAAAATCCTGTACTACCATTCAGTGATAGGACAAACCTTTGCTGACATTGAGGATTTGTTTAGCAAGGATGAATATCTTGAACTGTATAATGGGGCATTCAGTACATCTATTAAGATTACAGATCTTGATGTAGACAAACCAATAATGTCGCAGTTAAAGCGAATTAACGGAAACAAATCATTTAATCACTATTCTCCTGCGAATTATATGGCAAAGAATATTGGAACGCTTACATTTTCAACAGAAACCATCGAGCGTTTTGAAAAGCTATTCGCACTAGTCAACAGTAAATTTGATTTAAGTTAGAGAAAACTCCTTTTGGACCATTTGAAATAGTAGCCAGGTAAGTGTAATCAGCCACTTTAGCTGATGTATATTCTTTTAGCAAAGCATAAACTGAAGCTATGAAACTAAATACATCGTTGGAACAATCCCTTTTGTTTAGATAATTGGGTATTGCCAAAATGTGAAACAAAGGTTTTGGGTTTAGTTACTCTTTAACTTTTTCAAATCTGTAACATACATTTAAATACTAATAATGCTTTCTATTGACAATTAAAATATATATACAGTATTATTATATATAGTAAATTATGCGATTTTTCTTCGGTAATAGTTGATTAGAATGAATATTGGTCGGCAGTTTGTTCCACCATTTGTTACGGCAAATAATCGTTAAAATCTCGTAACAGATGAAAAATGTTAAGCATTATCAACAAATTCACTATACTAATTAATGTTAAAAATCAACAAAAATTTAAGGGTGTTTTCACTTAAAACTCTATCAGAGCCGCTCCAAAACCGCGTGCCGAGGGTTCAAGTCCTTCTGCCCCTGCCAAGGTATGATGTCTCAAAAATGGCTTAGATAAGCCGTTTTTGAGGCTTTTTCTTTTTGCAGAAATTTTCTCTGCCGGCAACTTTTTTCGGATTTTCTAAAAATTTTCTAAAAATTGTGATTTTCGACTTGAAAATTAACGGTACAAGATATCAGTAATCATCAGGATTTTCGCACCTTTTTAACCGCAAAATTCGTTCTAAAAATACAGTAAATTTTCCGGAAAATGAAAATTTATTCACGGAATTACAAATCAATTTTCAGCTTTGTATCAAGAGTGCGTGAAATGTTCAGTTTGCTTGTTTTATCAACATGAGCATAAAAGTTCAAGCACTGTTTGCCTGAGTGTATCAATCTCTTTTATCCGAAAGGCATATTTTGGATGGAGCTTGATAATTTCGTAGGTATCAAGTCCGTTCTCGATTTCTTCAATCAGAGCAGACATATCGGGAGAATTTTCATCAACAGGCTTTGGAACATTACAAACCTCTTCAAAAGTATCAATAAGATTCGTCTGTTCCTTATCAGAACCCTGCCACTTGCCCTCCTTTCGGAGATAGTCACGATTTTCCGTTACACTGCCGTTAGCCTTGTCGATATGTGCAACTGGGAATCTGTTCTTCAATGTTGAAAAGCGAATCGGTGATTTTGAGTAAATGAAAATGTGCATATGCTTTGTTCCTGTGGTTGCAATTTCATCCACAAAAAACTGTTTTAACTTGCTATTGCAATTTGCAAATTTATAATTCTTTCAACCTGTTATCAACATTATACCAAAGGTCACTGTACCATTATCTACCCTTTGCTTGCAAAAAACAGCCCTGCAAATGGGTACAGGGCTGTAAATTTAAAGATTTATTCATTGCTTATCAGATTTAATCGTCTGTAGCTTTGAAATTTATTTTATTTTCGGTCGCAAAGGTGTGTGCATAGGAATCTGTTGGGGCGTGGATTGTTAGGTCTTTTGAGTCTTTGAAGGCAGATTTTCCTATGTAGGACACATTTTTGGTCAGGTAGATATCCTCAAGGGAGTAGGATTCTTTGAACGCATTATCGGCAATGAATTTTACTGTGTCGGGAACGACTGTTTCCTTTGCACCGCCGTAATTTATTGCGTCATCTGCAATTGAAATCACATCCAAGCCGTCAATATGTGCAGGAATTTCAAGCTTTTCCTCTGACGACATTGGGTTATATTTAGTTATTACGCACACGGGCTTGCCGTCATCATAGATAACATCATAATTATAATATTCGCCGTAATACGCACCGTTTCTGATTTTTGAATAATCGGTATTTTTAGCCTCCGGATTTTCAGGCTCGGTCGTATAGTTTTTATAATTGATTTTATTTTCAACCGCAAATTTTTCAGCATAAGAACCCTTTTCGGCATATATCGTAAGGTTGTCAATGCCGTCAAAAGCGGTTTTTGCAATCTTATTTACGGAGGGCGCAATATAAATTTCCGTTATATTTTTTGAATCCTTAAATGCGTCATCCTTGATTTCACAAATGCCGTTGGGGATAACAACTTTTTTCAGACAATCAAATTCGCTGAAAGCTTCCTTTTCAATAGCGGTTATTTTTGTATTTTCATCATATGAAGTAGGAATATACGCATCGTCCAAGCCGTAATATCCGCCCTGAAACAAGCCGACAGTGGCATAAAAATTTCCGTTTTTATCATCTTGAAATTGAATTAAAAACTGACCGTCGGCAGAAGGTTTTAGGCGATATTTTTGGTCAACAGCCATTTGTTCAAATCTGTTATTTACAATTGTCGCCCTGGCAAGGAAAGACAATCCGAGCAAAGCGGCAACCGAGATGCAAAGAACAATGAAAAATTTATGAGTAAACAGTTTACTTTTCATGCAGCTCACCTTCTGTCATTTCCAAAACAACATCACAAACTTCTTCCAAATCCTCTTTGTGATGAGTTGTGATAACTACGAGCGCACCTCTTTCTTTTTCTTCTTTAAGAAGCTTGTAAATCAGCTGTACACCGTCATTATCAAGTGCATTTGTCGGTTCATCAAGCAGGATGATTTTCTGCTTTTCAAACACAGCCTGAGCAATATTCAGCCTCTGTTTCATACCAAGCGAAAACTTTTTCACCTTTAAATCAGACTTTAATCCAACACGCTCAAGCGCTGTTTTAATATCTTCATCTGTGGCGGTTTTCTTGATTTTGCCGAGGATTTTCAGATTGTCAAAAGCATTGTACTGGGGCAACAGGTTCATATTTTCAATCACGATGCCTATGCTCGGAGGGAACGACATATCCTTGTGCAAAACCTTTCCGTCAATCACAACAGAGCCACTGTCGGGAACAAGCAAGCCTGCAATTGCTCTCAAAAGCATAGTTTTGCCCGAACCGTTGTGTCCGTAAATTCCGTAGATTTTGCCGTACTCAAAATTGTAACTTACATTATTTAAAATCGGTCTTGATTTGATACTTTTACAATAATTTTTTATTTCTACCATAATATCACCTCAAAAAATATCGGTTTTCTTAAATCTCAAATTCAGAATAAAAATGCACAAAGCATTTAACGCAACTATGAATAACAGGTATCCGTAGTAAATGCTCTCGCCCGACACAGCACCGTTCTGCATTCCGAACATCAAACTCGGGAAGAGAATCATTTTCCAAATCGGTGCGTCAACAAAATTCTGAACCAAATAGTACGCAATAAAGCAATAGGTGAAAATTCCTATGTTCACAATGTGTGCAGGAATACTGATTTCAAGCAAAGACTGAATAACTATCAGCGAAAAAATTGTCAGAAAGTACATAATCAAAGATTTAAGAGTTCCGCTTTCAACGGGAGTCATACTTTCTCTTGCAACAAAAAAGATTATGAACTGGAACAAAACAATGCAAATCAATGCTATAAAATTGTTAAGACAACGCTTTAAAATCAGCACTGTTTTTGAATAATTGCGTACAATCAACATCTTGCCGTAGCCTTGTTTAAGGTTCTCAATTGAGCCGCTTGTAAAGAAGAGAATAAAACACACAGGCAGCAAAAGCGGCAGAAATTTTGTAATTTCAAGGCCGTAATCGCTTGGGGCTAAACCAATCATAAAGGCATTTTGAAAGTTCCCCTGAAATACACAACTGAACAATTGAGCAAGGCACGCAACAATTAGTATTATCGACAAAACAAGCTTACTTTTTAACATTACTCAAAACATCCTTTTTCTGATACAAAAAGTAGGAAGAGAAGATAAGCATAAACATCATAAGCAATGCTCTTAATATAATGCCCCACATATCCGACAGAACCATTTCGCCGTTCATAAGTTTTGACACCACTATGGCATCTCTGAACGGAAGCCACACCCTGCTTATCATAAAAGCTACATCTGCAAAAAACTCTGTAAAAATCAGAGCTATGGTGATAATTGGAGCAACTTTTGTAGAAATGATTATTCCGAACGAGAGCATAACGAGTCCTGCTCTGAAATAAAACAAAAACAAAGTCAAAAGTTCAAGTGCCGAATATTGCAGAAAATTCGATTCTAAAATCAGGTTAATGTCAAAGCAAATGAGTGCCGCAACTACGCTGACTGCTTCTATCAAAAATGAAAACAAAAAAGCAAATACCGCACAATCAGCAATTCTTCCTGTCACAAAAGAGGCTCTCGATTTCAGTCTTACAATGTAACTTACATTATCATCGGTAAATATGTAAAACAAAAACAGAACAAACACTACTATGAAAATGCAAGCAACATTACCTGATGCAGTAAAATCTCCGTTACCTGCAACTCTGTAAAAAACACCTTTGGGGCTTAACTTCTCAGCATAATCCGAATTAAAATAATTATAAAATCGCAAATATGTGTATGTGCAAAGCAGAGTAAAAAACACTGCACAAAGCGGAAGTATGATTGCATACTTTTTTAATTTACACCTGATCATACTTAGTCACCTTAAAGAACGAAAACAGAACAGCAACTATATTTATTGCTACTACAAAAATAATTGTAAAAGTATAATGTGATAAAGGATACACAGTAAACGGGGTTAATGCTCCTATGATAGACGGTTTGATGGCAGTCGATATATACCATAATATGAAAGCTAACGGATAAAGAATAAATCTGTTTGGAAATGCCATTGCAAGTGCCGTTGCACCGCTTCCCACAATACCGCCAATGAATGAGAAAACAAGAATATAAAGTATGTTATAAAACATCGGATTGCTGTAAGACTGAAGTAGATTGGGTTCAGATTTCAGCATTTCCACATCATCAGGAATATATGTACCTCCCGCAAAAACAATATGCACCATAAGAAGATTGAGTAAGAGAGGAATTATAAGCACAAAAAATGAAACAGTAAAACTTTTAAGCATATTTAATGCAAAATACTTATTCTTACCTCTTTTGGTGACAAGAATATTTTTGTATCCTATTCTGTAATCTTCAATGCAATCATCCGCAACAATAATTGCCAAGAACAACGGTAAATACCCTGTCAACACGCCTTGAAGTCCTGCCGTCATGAAAGATCCCAAAAAAGTAACTAATCCGGGAACAGGAACAGATGCTCCTTTGAACACATCCACAAAAGCCATCAATATATCTAAAATCGGAGCTACAAAAATAAAAAGTATAACTCCTAATTTAA
The DNA here is from genome assembly GCF_002834235.1 of Ruminococcus bromii. Lineage (GTDB taxonomy): Bacteria > Bacillota > Clostridia > Oscillospirales > Acutalibacteraceae > Ruminococcoides > Ruminococcoides intestinale. The sequence goes on from NZ_NNBY01000036.1 coordinate 250,378, forward strand.
GTTTGTTATTAAATATTCGGGTAATGTAATATGACATATTTTTCACCTCAATTTTTACTAAACACATTTTTTGATTTGAACAATTACAATGAATATGCCGATTTCTTAATTTATTTGCTATTTGTTTTAATCAACCGATTTCTTTTATATTCAAATTATACAAATGCAAAGTGACTGTAAAATGACTATAACCCTTTTACAAAATAAAACAGGAAAACAAAGTGACAAATACGCATTTTGTTTTCCTGTTTAAATTATTTGATATTTTATTGTATTATTAAAAGCTTCCGCACATCAGAGCATTTTCCAATTTTCCGCATCAAACACACCTTTGGTGGTTATTCTCAAGCTTGGGATAACGGGCAGACTTAGAAACGAGAGAGTCATAAACGGATCAATGCTTTTGTCCGCACCGAGTTCATATGCAGATAACTTTGCATTTTCAAGCTTTTCGTTTACGGTTGTCAGCGGTTCATCGGACATCAAGCCTGCAATCGGGAGTTCGAGCAGAGCCTTGATTTTGCCGTTTTCAACAACTGCGATACCGCCCTTGCTGTCCTTGATTGCGTTCACGGCAACGGCAATATCATCATCATTACAGCCGACTGTGATAATGTTGTGCGAATCGTGGGCAACAGAGGTTGCGACTGCACCCGATTTCAGCGAATAGCCTTTAACATAGCCGACACCGATATGGTTTGTGCCTTTGTGACGCTCAATGCAGGCAATTTTCAGAATATCGTTTTCTACATCAATTTTATCGGCTGTGCCGAGATTGCGTGTGAGCAATTCACCGCCGACAAGACCGATAAGTCCGAGTTTTCCGTCAACCTTGAAACTGCTCGGCGTTACGCTGTTAAGGTGGAAAGTGTCAAAGCATTTTTCGGCAAGCTTTTCATCAACTGTGGGAGCAGAAAAGTCCTTAACTTCGCCGTCAAAAACAAGCTTGCCACGCTTGAAAACAGTTTCAACATTGAAATTTTCAAGATTATCGACAACAACAATATCGGCAAGATAACCCGAAGCAATCGCACCTTTGTTATTGAGCAAAAAGTATCTTGCGGCATGGTGGGTTGCTGTTTTGAGAGCAACAATCGGATCTGCACCGTTTTTCAGCGCCTGTTTTACGATGTAGTCAATATGACCGCCATAAAGCAAATCGCTTGGATGCTTATCATCTGTTGCAAACATACACCTTGAGTAATACTGCTGAGTCAAAAGCGGCATGAGTGCCTTAAGATTATGGGCGGCAGTCCCCTCTCTTATCATAATAAACTGACCTTTTCTCAGCTTTTCAAGGGCATTTTCAAAGGTGGAACACTCGTGGTCGGAATACACTCCTGCAGCAATGTATGCGTTGAGGTCATTGCCCGAAAGCTCAGGAGCGTGGCCGTCAATTTTCTTGTGATGAGCCTGCGAGGTGACAATTTTTGAAAGCACATTTTTATCGCCGTTGATAACACCGACATAGTTCATCATCTCTGCAAGTCCGAGTACCTTTTTATTATCCAAGTACAAGTCAATATCCTTGCAGTCAAGCTCCGCACCGCTCTCGTCAATTTCTGTGGCAGGCACACATGACGGCATCATAAAATGAACATCAATCGGCAAATTTTGCGATGCCTGAATCATATATTCAACTCCGTCAATGCCCATTACATTTGTGATTTCGTGAGGGTCGGTTATGACTGTGGTTGTACCGTGAGCAACAACTGCCTTTGCAAATTCAGCAGGAGTCACCATTGAACTTTCAAGGTGAATATGTGCGTCGATAAAGCCGGGGAGAACGAGTTTTCCGCTGACATCAATCTCTGTTTTACCGTCATATTTTCCGACACCGGCAATCAGTCCGTTTGCAACGGCTATGTCACCGCACAAAAATTCATTTGAAAACACATTAAGATACTTTGCGTTTTTCAAAACAAGGTCTGCCTTTTCCCTGCCTGCCGCAACTGCAATTATTCTCTGCTTTGCTGCAAGCTGTCTGTCTGTTTTCTGTCCGTATATTTCCTGCATAAAAGCACCGCCCTTCTTATATATATTTACAAGATTATAGCACTTTGCAAAAGTCATTTCCATAAGTATTTTTCACGAATATTCTTCGCAATTTTTTGCTAAATTGCATAAGATGTGTGCATATTTTCATCTGTCAGGCAATAATAATTTTAGCAATTTATTGTGCTAATGTATTGAAATGCACAAACTGCGGTGATATAATTTATTTATAAGTATTATTTTCGGAGGGATAAATTATGTCACACACATACAGCGAATTTTTACCGAGTTACAGCGTGGGAGTTGATTGCTACAAGGCAATTCCCGAAATTGTAAAGCCGTACGGCAAAAAGGCGGTTGCAGTCGGCGGTAAAACAGCTATGGAAAAATCAAAAAAGGCTTTGCTTGAAGGCATCAAAGGCTCTGACATTGAAATCATTGATTTTGTATGGTACGGCGGTGACTCCAGCTATGAAAATGTTGAAAAAATAAAGAACAATCCGTCTGTGCAAAGGGCTGATATGGTGTTCGGTATCGGAGGCGGACGAGCTGTTGACACGGCAAAAACCTATTGTGCTTTATATAACAAACCGTTGTTCACATTCCCGACAATTGCATCAAACTGTGCGTCATGCACCTCGCTTTCGGTAATGTACAATCCCGACGGTACTTTCAAGGAATATTCGTACCACAAAGCCCCTGCAATTCACACATTTATCAACACAAAAATTATTGCCGAATCACCCGAAAAGCTTATGTGGGCAGGAATCGGTGACGCACTTTCAAAGGAATATGAAGTAATTTTTGCGTGTCGTGAAAAGAATATGATTCACACACCGTTGCTTGGCAAGGCAATTGCCTCCGCAAGTACCGAACCGCTCATAAGCTTTGGCAAAAAAGCTCTTGAGGACTGCAAAAACAATGTGCCGACAGAGGCAATTGAGCAGGTTGCGCTTGACATTATTATCACAGCGGGGCTTGTTTCAAATTTTACCGTCCACGAAAACAATCCGAATCCCGAGGAGGATTATTACTACAATTCATCGCTCGCACATTGTGTTTATTACGGTGCGTCACTATTTCCGCAATGTGAACGGCAGCATCTGCACGGCGAAATTGTTTCATTCGGTGTGCTGTGTCTGCTGACATATGACGGACAATTTGAGGAGCGAAACAGAATTTTTGAATTTAACCACAGTATCGGACTTCCTTGCACTCTCGGCGAAATTGCACTTACTCCGGATGATGTGCCTGCAATTGCTCACAAAGCCGCAAGCGTTGTTGAGTGGAAGTATGTCCCGGGTAATCCGACCGAGGACGCATTCATCAATGCAATTCTTGCAACCGATAAAGCCGGCAAGGAATTTTTAGCTGATAAATAATTAAGTTTAGTTGTAACTTACTGCTACATTATTTCGGTAAATGTATCCCATTTATACAGTTTATTTTCATCATAAATTTTCTGCAATTACCTGCGGGCGGATGATATCCTCCCGTCTGAAATATAGTCGCAATGCGTTGTACATAAATGTACTGCCTTTTGCTCGTTATTTCAGACAGCGCTTTGCTCCCTTTATCCGCCACAGGCGGCGGTCGCAAGGCTACCCCTACAGAATTGTGCGAACGGTTGCCATGTTAGGCTCGGGCATAATATGTTTTTTTGACATTACAAGCTATCTACACGAACTGGGCAAGGCGGCTCACCGTAATTTTCCATTTTCAATTTTCAATTTTACATTTAATTAAACCTTTCGCTCGGGCATAATATGTCCTTTTTTATACCATACTATCTTCACGAACTGGGAACGGTGGCTCACCGTAAAACTAAGCCGCCCTCGGCAGTGCATGCGCTGTCGAGGGCGGTTCGGTTTTACAAGGGGTTTCCTGGAGTTATCTTACTGAAATCAGTTGTTTTTAGGGGTTTTGCTGTTATAGATTTCTTTGTTAAGGCAATGTTCTTTTGCACAAACTATAACATTGGTAGCGGCGTCACCGATAACATTAAGTGTGATAACAGCCATACCCGGGAGGTAGTTCATAGCAAGAATAAGCGAGTAGCCAATCATACAAAGATCTGAGTTCAAGCCAAGTCCCATCATTACAACATAAACCATTGTTGTGCCTGCAACAGGGATTGCCGGAGTACCGACTGCCGTGCAGATTGAGAGGAATGCTGTAAGACAAAGGGTTGCAGGAGTAATGTTGACGCCTGCGGCTGTGGCGATGAATGTAATGGCAATCATATGCATTGCGGTTGTACCGTTCATATTGATTGTCATACCTGTCGGAAGAACAAAGCTGCTGATTTCTTCGGAACAGCCGAGTTCGTTAATACAGGTTTCCTTATTAAGCGGAAGCGTTGCGGCAGACGAGTTTGTTGCTGCTGCAAACATACCGATTTTTGCCGCCTTTTTAAGGAAGATAAACGGATTAAGTCCTGTTGTAATGAAAATACCGATTGGGTAAATTGTGCAAACAAGAAGAAGGCTTACAACAATTGTTACAACAATCCACATCATTGTCGGTGAAATGTACTCAATTCCGTAAACGGCGAGTGCTCTTACGATCATACAGAAAATTGCGATAGGAGCAATTTTGTTGATAAGGAAGTTGAGGAACATCTGAACGATATCGTTGATGTTTTCAAAAACTCTCTTGAGCGGATCTGCTTTTTCGCCCATCTTTGTCATACAAAGACCAAAGATGATTGCGATAACAACAACGCAAAGAATTGTGTTGTTGGATGACATTGCGTTAATCATATTGCTTGGAACAGCGTTTACAATTGTTACGAGCGGGTTGTAACCCTCCATTGTAACGATGTCCTGAGCCTGTTGTGCCGGAAGATTGACTGTGAACCAACCAAGGCTCTTTGCAAGATAAGCTGCTGCGCCTGCAAGAGCTGCTGCTACGATATAGAAGCAAAGGTAGGACACAAATGTTTTACCTGCGATTCGACCGAGTTTTTTCGGGTTTGCAAGGCTGCAAAGTGCAAGTGTCAGCGAACAAAGAACGAGAGGAACAATCATCATCTGAAGTCCCTTCATAAACAGCTGACCTACGATGTAGAACAAGCCGAGTCCTTCGATATCTTTTGTTGCGGTGATATCCTGGAATAAAATTGCCTCAACAACTTTCCAGGCTCCTTCGCCGTCTGTTCCCATTACCGCACTTTTAATCAGCAGACATATAAAGCCGACTACAAAACCTGCGACAACGGCAATCATCATTTTCTTGACAATTGAAGCTTTCTTCTTCTCCTTTTGTTTTGTCATTTTTACATCTCCTTATCTGTGAATTTGGGTAACCCCTTTATTTCGGAACTGCCGAATAAACTTTCTCAAGGAATATTTGCACATCCTATCCTCATATTTAATCGGTGTGTCCTTAATGTGACGGGAACCGTCTCCGATTGGTCTCCCGTCTGCAAAAATAACCGTAATTAATAGAATTTCCATAGTGATATATAAAATAATTACTATGTTTGAAATTCAACTCAGATTTAACAATGCTATCCAATAATAACAAAAATAATTTCTATGCGTTCTCAAAACTGTTAAATCTGCTAAAGTTTTGACAGCGCAAAAGCTCCTGCCGTTTTTGATTAAAAAGAACAGGAGCTTTAATGGGTAAAATTATAAAAAGCACTGACTCAAACTATGTACCGGACAAGGTAAATCAGTACATAAGTTTTATTTTCATCTGCTCACAAAACTCAAGCCATTCCTGTGACGGCTTTTCGTCGGTAATCAGATAATCGATCCTATCCCAATCCAAAAAATTGACAAACGCAGTATGGTTGAATTTTGAATGGTCTGCAAGTAATACCACACATTCGGCACGGCTTGCCATCTCAGACTTCAAATCAGCCTCACCTTCGGAAGAATCAGTTATGCCTCTTTCCATATCAAGCCCTTTGCATCCGAGGAGAACAAGGTCAACATTGTACTTTTTCATAGCCTCTTTTGCAGGTTTTCCGTAGAAAGAACGGGTTTTTTCATCATAAAGTCCGCCGGTTGAAACCAGCTTCATTTTACAAGTGTCGAGTTCCTGAAAAATCTGTGCAGAAAAGGTAATTGCGGTAAGATTTTCATTGTCCTTAAAAAGCTTAACAGCCTCAAGAACAGTTGTGCTGTTATCAATCATCATCGTATTCACACCGATAAATTTATCAACAAGCAGCTTAGCAATTTTCTTTTTGCCCTCAAGGTTAATCCCCTTGCGTTTAAAGAAATGCACTCTGTCATTCTGAGAAGTTGTATTAAGAACAGCTCCGCCAAAAGTTCTGGTAATGATACCGTCATTCTTCAGCTTTTCAAGATCACGCCTGATAGTTTCTTCGGTTACATTATATATTCTGCTTAAATCCGAGACGAAAACCTCGCCTTCGGTTTCAACCTTTTGTCTGATTTCGTCAATTCTCTTTGCCATAAACATTTCCCTCAACTTTTATTACATACTAACATAATTATCAACAAAAGTAAAGGGAATTCGACTGTTTTTACAATAATTTTAACAATCGGGAGCGGATTCCTTCACCCTATACACAAAGGTGTATTAAGCAACCCTTAATTATTTGTCGATAGCTTCAACCATATCACGCATCATTGCAACATCAGCGGAATCAAGTTCAAGTTCGGCTGACTTAACATTCTCGGCAATCTGATCTACAGTAGTAGAACCGCTGAGAAGATTGATAAAGTCACCCTGAGCAAGAATCCATGCAAGAGCAAGGTTAGCAATTGTGCAGTTATATTTTTCACAAAGAGGCTTCCACTGATCCATAACATCCATAGCCTTCTGCATATTTTCGGGCTGGAACCATTTCTTTGGAATCTGTGCGCCTACAGGCTTGTAATCTCTTGGGAATGTACCCGAGAGAAGCCCCATTTCGAGCGGTGAATAAGCCTGAATTGTAACACCGTTTTCACGACAGCAAGGAATGATTTCATCCTCAATGCCACGGTCAAGAATTGAATACTTCGCCTGAACGATATCAAGCTCGCCCCACTTGAGGTACTCCTGAATCTGCTTGATATCTACATTTGCAGCACCGATAGCCTTGATTTTGCCCTGAGCCTTGAGATCGTTGAGAACCTCCATAGTCTTCTGAATCGGAACATAATACTCGCTACCCTCGATTGACTGCCAGTGTGTCATATATACATCAACATAGTCTGTGCCCATTCTCTTGAGTGATTCTTCAATTTCTCTTTTGATTGAAGCACTGTTGAGGTTCTTATAAAGCTGAATGCCGTTTACCTTGTTGAAAAGGTCGCCCTTCATCTCCTGATCCCATGTAACACCGCACTTTGTGATAATTACAACATCTTCACGGTTCATGCCCTCAAGAGCCTTGCCGAGGATTTTCTCGCTGTTGCCGAAGTTGTAACCCGGAGCTGTGTCGATAAGGTTTACACCGAGCTTTGGAGCTTCACGGATTGTATCTACAACAACCTGAAGGTCGTGGTCGCCGCCCCATGCCGAGCCGCCGCCGATTGACCAGGTGCCGAGTCCCATTCTTGAAATATCAATGCCTGTTTTGCCAAGCTTCATCGTCTTCATTTTGCATCTGCCCTTTCTTTAATAATATATTGGTGGGGGGTTGCCCTGCATTCTTACGAACACAGGGCGTAATGTCACAGATTTATTACTATTACAGGATATAATCTTTTTTATACTTTTCAAGCATTTCTTCAACCATTTCTTTGTTCCGAACGCCTGTTGTTGCACCGACATACTGAACCGAAATAGCCGCTGTGCAGTTAGCATAGATACCGCAGTCACGGATATCCTTGCCCTGAAGAAGTGCCGAAATAAAGCCTGATGCAAAGTTGTCGCCTGCACCGATTGTGTCGATTGCGGTTACACCCTTGCAGGCAGGAACAATCATTGCTCCTGCGGCATTGCGGATGTAACATCCACGCTTGCCTATCTTCATGATTACATTCTTAACGCCGCATTCAAAGAGCTTGTCCGCAACCTTTGATTCTTCGGTTTCGCCTGTCATAAGGCAAGCCTCGTCAAAGTTCGGGAAGAAGTAATCCACATAGCTTAATGCTTCTCTGATATCGTCAAGAGTTTCACCGAGTCTTGGCTTTATCATATCGGCGGTAATTGTCATACCTGCCGCCTTTGCCTCTTTAAAAATCTTTACAAGCGTCTTGCCGTCAAGAAGAGGACAGTTAAAGATACTTGCGAGAGAAAGGATTTTTGCCTGCTTCATTTTTTCAAAGTCAACATGCTCAATGTTTTCTTTCCACAAGCTGCCATTGCGGTTTGTAACAAAGGTTCTTTCACCGTCATCGGTTACAAGACCAATGTTCATTGAGGTGTCGATTGTCGGATCAATCTTGATGCCTTCAACATCTATGTTGTCCTTCTCGCAGGAGCGAAGGATAAACTGACCTGCAGCGTCATCACCGATACAAGCGATAATGCCTGTTTTAAAGCCTAAACGGCTGATGATTGTTGCCTCGTTCATTGCGTCACCGCCGACAGACATTGCAATTCTGTCAACCGGATATGACTCGATATCAAAAATATCTCTTGATACCGGACGGAGAGGAATGTCAACTACCGCTGCGCCAAGACAGATAACATCAAGTTTTTTCTCTGTATTACTCATATTACTCATCTGCTCTGCCGTCATCGCCAAAGAGTTTAATCTTGTACATTGCACGCTCTTTAACAGCCTTTCTTACTTCACGCTCAACAGCAAGGAATGGCTCGTCCTTGTGAGCATTAATAGCTTCCATAGCAGCCTGGCAAAGCTCTGTGTGAATGTTGATTTTAGCGATACCGAGTGAGATGGCCTTTTTAATGTCCTCGTCACCGATACCCGATGCACCGTGGAGTACGAGCGGAACATCTACTTCTTTGGCAACTGCCTCGAGTACATCGAAAGCAAGCTTTGGCTCTGAAGAATATACGCCGTGAACATTACCTATTGCAACTGCGAGTGAGTCACAGCCTGTTCTCTCAACAAATTCCTTAGCCTTTGAAGGATCTGTGTACTGATACTCTGAAAGTGCCTCTTCGTATACTGTTTCGTTACCTACATGACCAAGCTCAGCCTCAACAGGAATGTTGTAAGCATGGAAGTAGTCAACGCATCTCTTGATTTCAGCAACATTTTCTTCATAAGGAAGAGCTGATGCGTCACGCATTACCGAATTCATGCAGTGATTAACAGCGTTCTGAAGAATTGTCATGTTTCTGCCGTGATCCCAATGCTCAATTACAGGAACAGTAGCCTTCTTTGCCATTGAATCCATCATGTAGCAGAAGTCTTCAAAAGAAGTGTTGCCTGTGAAACCTGTACCGAATGAAATAATGATCGGAGCACGGAGCTCTTCGGCTGCGTCAATAACACCCATGAGCATTTCTGCATTCCATACATTGAAGTGAGGAATAGCGTAGTGTCCCTCTGTTGCCTTCTTTTCCCAATATCTGATATCTGATAACATTTTAATCACCTTTCCTTATGAAAATTTTTAATAAATCTGTGTATATCAGTCGGCTACCTTGATAACGCCCTTAACCATATTGGCTTTCTTTTCGGGGTCGATAGCGTCCATAAATGCCTGCTGAACATCTTTGTAATCATAGATGTTTGTAACCATATCCTTAACATTGAACTTACCGCTTGCGATTGCCTCGATTGTCTGCGGGAAGTTGTTGCAGTAACGGAATGATGTTTGAATCATAACCTCACGGTTAATCTTGAGGAAGTCAATCGGAACAGGCTTTGACTGTGTGCCGACCATCATAATCTTACCGCCTCTTGCAACGATCTGAACAGCCTGCTGAGCTGTGAATACAGAACCTGCTGCCTCGAATACGAGTTCACAACCGTGATCGCCGAAATATTCGGGTGAACGGAGAAGTGCAACCGTATCCTGCTCCTTGCCGTTAATAACTCTGCTTGCACCAAGCTTTAATGCAAGGTCAAGACGATTCTGCATAATATCAACAACGGTGATGTCTGTTGCACCGAGGCTCTTACAAGCCTGAAGTACCATAAGACCGATTGTACCGCCGCCGAGGATAACAATGCTCTTACCAAGCTGTGCGCCGCCGAGGATTGCTGCGTGCATACCGACTGCTGCCGGCTCAACGAGAGCTGCTTCCATTGTTGTCATACCCTCGGGAATGTGGTATGTCCACTCCTCGGGATGTGTCATATACTGTGTGAGTGCGCCCTTGTAGTTAGGCTGTGTAGCCATAAAGTCAACATCAGGGCAGATGTTGTATCTGCCTGTACGGCAGTATTCGCATTTGTCATCCGGAACACCGGGTTCGATGAGAACCTTGTCGCCTGCTTTGAATCTTGTAACCTTTGAGCCAACCTTTACAACCTCGCCTGCAACCTCATGACCGAGACCGATTTTCTGGTTAGGATCCTTAGGTGGGATGAAAGGACCGAATTCAAAACCGTGGATATCGGAACCGCACATTCCGACATATTCAACCTTCATAAGAATCTCGTGATCCTTTGGCTCGGGAACTGGACATTCCTGAATTTCAAACTGCTTTGGAGTAACTAAGATAGCTTCTGAATTTTTCATAATAATCTCCTGCACTTTCTTTATAATAATTTATTTAAGCATTTGCACACGATGTGCCTTCTGCGTATATTCAAATTTATTTGCCTGTGATTAAAAAATTGATGGTTTAGCTGTTAAAAATTTAAAGATAAGTTTTGAATGTTTTAAAATTGCTGTATTTCGTTTTCCATTACTAATGATTTTAGTTTGCGGTGCCCGATGCACTCAGGCACCGCATCTAAAATTTTTGGTTGTATGTATTAGAGGGTTTTGCAGAATTACTCTACATCACCGATGTCCTCAACGGATTCGCCTCTGGTTTCAACACCGAGGAAGATAACTGCAACAGCGATGATTGCTGCAACAATTGCGATAAGAATGAATACACCGCCTGAGCCCATGCTGCTTGCAGCAACATTTGTAACGAGGAATGGGAAGAAGATGTTACTTACACGACCCATTGCGTTACTGAAGCCCGAACCTGAAAGTTTTGCCGATGTAGGCCACATCTCAGGAACATAAACTGCTGATGCGTAGCAAACATACATATAGATGATTGTGTTAAGAAGAAATGTCATAACAATGAGTCCTGTCATTCCGAGTGTCGGAGCAAGAAGACCTGTTGCAACACCAAGACCTGCCATGCCTGCAAGGAGGATAACGCCCATTACACGGCGAGGAATCTTATCCATAATAAGAGATGCGATAAAGATACCAAACGGAGCACCGAAGAGTCCGAACATTGTCATAAACTGTGACTTTGATGTATCATAGCCAAGACCTGAAAGCATTGACGGCATCCAGTTCATAAGTGTGTACTGGATTGTGTTCATACCGATGAGTACGAGAGAACCAACGATAGTTCTTCTGAGGAGTTTGCCTTTGAAGAGAGCTGTGAATGGGAGCTTCTTAACAGGCTTTGGATTTGTAACTTCAACGGGTGGGAGTGGCTTGCCTGTTGATTTTTCAATTTCTTTCTCAATGCTTGTCATAATTTTATCAGCTTCATCAAGTCTGCCCTGTGATTCGAGCCATCTCGGTGATTCAGGGAATTTAACATAGATGAAGATACAAGCGATGATTGAAAGGATTGAAGGAATCATAAACTGGATTCTCCAGTTCATATTCATGCTTACGCCTGTTGAAACGATAAGAAGAGCAATACCGTTGCAGATTGGGTGAGCCCAGTTGCCGATGAATGATGTACGGCTTGACCATGTACCACGGTTCTTACCGGGAACATACTCTGTGAAGCCTGCGAAAAGAACTACGAGGAGAGCGCCGAGTGCAAGACCCTGGAGGAGTCTGAACACATAAAGAACTGCGATGTTCGGTGAAAGAGCACCGCCGATCATAGCGATGATATGGATAATTTCGTAAAGAAGAATACTCTTTTTACGGCCGATTTTATCGCCGATAGGGCCGCCGATGAGTGCGCCGAAGAGCTGTCCTGCTGTGTAAGTTGTACCCCACATTGCGAGGAGTGTTGAACCGGGTTCGAGCCAATGAAGTTCGTTCAAAAGAATGTTCTGAACGGAACCGCCGATACCGTTTGACCAGCATACCAAGAGTGCAAAAGCTGTAACCAGCCAGATCTTAACATGCCATTTTGATTGAGGCAAGCGGTCAAGTCTTGCGCCAATGTTGACAGAAGTTTTGTTAGCCATTTTTCTTCTCCTTTTAATTTCCTCTTTGACTTTTTATTTAAATCAGATTTTTCTCTCAGCACCGTCAAGCTCTCGCTCAAGCTCACTTTCCATTATGTCCCAAGCCTTATTGAAATCCGTGTCCTTGTTCCATAATGCCGGAGGTCCCAGAATTACGAGATCTGCACCTGCCTCGTAAAGCGGACGGTAAAGACTGCTGTTCATTGAACCGTCGGCTTCAATTAAGAAGTTAAGACCTCTTTCCTTTCTGATCTTAGCGAGTTGGTTGATTTTTACGAACATTTGCGGATCAACCGGCTGACCTGCGATGCCCGGATCAACAATCATGATTGTAACCTTATCAAGCAACGGGAGGTAATATTCAATAGTAGAAAGCGGAACCGAGGGACTTAATGCAACGCCTGCCTTACAGCCAAGCTCTTTGATCTTGTGAATCGTTACAAATGCGTCACCTTCGATGCAGTCTGTGTGAGGTGTTATGTAAGCAGCTCCTGCCTTTGCAAAGGTTTCAAGATACTGCTGAGGATGTTTTACCATAAGGTGAGCATCCATTGGTTTGAGATTCTCAACATGCTTGTTAAGGTAGTCGAGATAATCAGGACCGATTCCGTAACTCGGAACATAAACACCGTCTTTAATGTCCATGTGGAGGTAATCTGATTTTTCGTTAATCAGCTTAACCTGTTCTTCAACATGGAACAAATCACAGCAACCCACTGACGGGGCAATCATAAGCTTTCTCATTAGAAAATCCTCCCTGATGCATATTTTCTTTAATTAATCTTCGTAATCGTAGTGGAAGATAACCTTGATAGCCTCTTTCTTAGCCATCTTGTCGAAACCTTCCTGCCACTGTGAAAGACCGAGGCGATGAGTAATCATCGGCTGAACCTTAATCTGACCTGACTGGAGAAGTCTGATGCAGTTTCTCCATGATGTTGAGTCATAAGCCATGTGACCGATAATGCTCTTGTTCCAAGCTGTAATGTCGTTGATTGAGAATTCAAGAGGTTTGAAGCCCATACCTACACGAACGATTTCAGCGTTTGGTCTTGTCATTTCGATTGCCTGCTTGAGAGCTATGTTAGCACCTGAACATTCAATTACGAGTCCGAGGTTATCTCTGCCGCAGATTTCTGTACATCTTGCAACTACATCTTCCTTAGAACCGTTTACACAATGTGTAGCGCCAAGCTCTTTTGCAACGCCGAATCTTACTTTTACATCATCGTCAAGACCAACCATTACGATGTTTACGGCACCCATAAGCTTTGCAACCTGTACCGAGAAGAGTCCGAGAGGACCTGTACCGAATACTACAACATCCTGTCCGGGGATAAGATGTGACTGCTGAGCAACTGCCTTGTATGCGTTACAGATAGGATCGAGTACACAAGCTTCTTCGTACTTGATGCCCTCAGGAATTTCCCAGATTGCGTGTTTGTGAATTGCGAGGATTTCGCCCGGTACTTTACAATACTTTGAGAAGCCGCCGCCCCATGTGTTGTTGTCAAGTCCAAGGTTTACTTTATGTTCGCAACAGAGGAAGTCGCCCTGCTCACAAGCTGGACATACGCCGCAAACATGTGCGCTGTTGTCTGAAACAACTCTCTGACCGATATGCCAGTCTTTTACATTTTCGCCAACCTTAACGATTTCGCCTGCGAACTCGTGACCACGAACCGACTGCTGCTGATCGGGAGTTATGTTTGTGTCATCGTAACCGTTGTCAACACCCCAGTGTTTCATGTCGGCACCGCAGATAGCGGCTGCCTTGATTTCAAGAATAATGTCGTCCGGACCGCATTCGGGAACGGGGTAGTTTTCCATCATTTTATATCCGCCGAAAGCTGTACCAAATCTTTTTAAAGCATGCATAATATTTTCTCCTTTTCTTTATTAAATAAGATTTAATGTTTCCGATTCGTTTGTTTGATTTCCGTTTTCCGAATCGGTTATTTCCTTTGACACCTATATAATACAACACAAAAATGTGGATTTCAAGCATTATTTTCTGTTTTTCGCAGATTTGTAGCAATGCCTAAAAAACAACACCGTTCTTTGTGCAATTAGCACATATACATATTTTTATTTCACATATCTGTTATTTTTATCAAGATTGAACAGTTGAATAGCAATAATCAGCCCATATTCCAACCTATAACCGCTAAACGGGCGTGCTTCTGTACAAATTTTGCTACATATCGTACGAAACGGATAATTTGGATTTCGGAAGAAATGTTCTTTATTTCACAGATTTCACTTTTAAAGCGGACAATTCTGCGTTTTGACTTTTCCTGACCGTTTCGGATGTTATTTTTGTTCATGGATGTAGGTTGTAATATCAAAAAACATATTATGCTCGAGCGAAAGTTTTAATTAAATGTAAAATTTAAAAAGCTTCCTTTCGGGCGACCTTACTCTCGCCCTATTAAGACTATCTGCACGAACATAAAAAGGCTGAAAGAACAACTATGCTCTTTCAGCCTTTGATTATAATTTTATTCTGTTTTATCGGATTGCCGAATTATTTGAGTGCGGCAATTGCGGCCTCGATAAGAGCAATCTGCTCTCTTTCCTTTGCGGCCTGTCCCTTAACCTTTTCAATTACAGCCTCGGGAGCTTTTGCAACAAAGCCCTGATTGTTAAGCTTGCCCTCGCTCTGTGCAAGACGCTTTTTAACCTGTTCAAGCTCTTTGTTGAGTCTTGCAAGCTCCTTTTCTCTGTCAACAAGCTCGTCCATAGGAATGTAAATCTTTGCGTCTGCCGTTACAATGTTTACAGCACCCTCAATTTCAAAGCTTTCTGCAACTTCAACCTCACTTGCTGATGCAAGCTTCTGAATGAACTGTGTGCCGTCTCTGAATGTGTCGGCAAACTTTGTTGCAACATAAACCTTTGCTTTTCTTGACGGCGGAACATTCATCTCTGCACGGCGGTTACGGATTGCACGGATTGCATCCATAATTTTTTTCATTTCATCCGATGCCTCGGGATAATCAAGCTCTGCGTTGTATTCGGGGTACTTTGCGAGCATTACTGTTTCGCCCTCGTGAGGAATTGTCTGCCAGATTTCTTCTGTGATGTACGGCATAAACGGATGGAGAAGTCTGAGAATTTGATCAAGCACATAAAGAAGTACCTGTCTTGCATTCTGAGCGTCCTCACCGTCACTTGAAAGTCTTGTCTTAACAAGCTCAATGTACCAGTCGCAGTAGCAGTCCCAGATAAATTCATAAATCTTCTGAACTGCAATGCCGAGTTCAAACTTCTCAAGATTTTCGTTTACTTCTTTTGCAACTGTGTTGAGAGTTGAAACAATCCACTTGTCCTCTGTTGTGAGAGTTTTCGGAAGTTCATTCTTAACATCGTGGTCGTCAATGTTCATGTGAACATAACGGGATGCGTTCCAAAGCTTGTTTGCAAAGTTAGCGCAAGCCTCAACACGCTTGTCGGAATAACGCATATCGTTACCGGGTGTGTTGCCTGTTGCAAGGAAGAAACGGAGTGCGTCTGCACCGTATTTGTCAATAACTTCAAGCGGATCAATACCGTTGCCGAGAGATTTTGACATCTTGATGCCGTTTTCATCTCTTACAATGCCGTGCATAAATACGGTCTTGAACGGAGCAGAACCCATATTTTCACAAGCTGAGAAAATCATTCTTGCAACCCAGAAGAAGATGATATCATAACCTGTTACAAGAGTGCTTGTGGGATAGAAATACTCAAGTTCGGGAGTTTTGTCGGGCCAGCCAAGTGTTGAGAACGGCCAAAGTGCCGAACTGAACCATGTGTCGAGAGTGTCCTCGTCCTGATGAATGTGTGTACTGCCGCACTTACAGCACTTTTCTGGTGCGTCCTTTGCAACCATAACTTCGCCGCAGTCATCGCAGTACCATGCAGGGATTCTGTGTCCCCACCAAAGCTGACGGGAAATACACCAATCCTTGATATTCTCCATCCAATGGAAGTAAACCTTTTCAAATCTTTCGGGGATGAACTTTGTGTCGCCCTTGCGGACAACATCAATTGCAGGCTTTGCAAGCGGAGCCATTTTTACAAACCACTGCTTTGAAACCATAGGCTCAATTGTTGTGTGACAACGGTAGCAAGTGCCGACATCGTGAGTAAGCTCTTCAACCTCTTTAAGAGCGCCGATTTCTTTAAGGTCGGCAACAATAGCCTCTCTTGCCTCCATTGTTGTCATGCCTGCATATTTTCCGCAGTCGAGAACCTCGGGTTCGTTTTCGGCAAGCTGTCCCTTTGCCTTTAACTCGTTGTATTCTTCAACATCCTTTGCACCAGTAAGGTGACCGTCATATGTAAAGCAACGGACAATCGGAAGATTGCAACGCTGACCGACTTCAAAGTCGTTAGGATCGTGTGCAGGAGTGATTTTAACAACACCCGTTCCCTTTTCCATATCTGCGTGTTCATCGCAGACAATCGGGATTTCCTTGTTAAGGAGCGGAAGGATTACATGACAGCCGTGGAGGTGCTTGTAACGCTCATCGTCCTTGTTGACGGCAACAGCAGTATCACCGAGCATTGTTTCGGGACGGGTTGTTGCGATTTCAAGGTACTCGCCTGTTTCCTTAACCTGATAGAGCAAGTGCCAGAAATGACCGTTCTGCTCCTTGTATTCAACCTCGGCATCCGAAATTGATGTACAGCAATGAGGACACCAGTTTACCATACGGTTGCCACGGTAGATTTTTCCGTCATTATAAAGGCGAACAAAAACTTCTTTAACAGCCTTTGAACAGCCCTCGTCCATTGTGAAGCGCTCACGCTCCCAGTCACAGCTTGAACCGAGCTTTTTAAGCTGACTTGTGATTCTTCCGCCGTACACCTTTTTCCATTCCCATGCACGCTTTAAGAATTCTTCTCTGCCGATATCCTCTTTAGTGATACCCTCTTTACGCATTGCCTCAACGATTTTAGCCTCTGTAGCGATTGACGCATGGTCTGTACCGGGGAGCCAAAGTGCGCTGTAGCCCTGCATTCTTCTCCAACGGATAAGAATGTCCTGAAGTGTTTCGTCAAGTGCGTGTCCCATATGCAGCTGACCTGTGATGTTTGGCGGCGGCATTACGATTGTATAAGGTTTTTTATCTTTGTCAACCTCTGCATGAAAGTAGTTACCTTTCAGCCAGAAGTCGTAAATTCTGTCCTCAAACTCTGACGGGTTGTAGGATTTAGCAAGTTCCTTTGCCATAGTCATTACTCCTCTTGATTTATTGTTCGGATAAACCGAGTTCATATACTTTTTTATTATCTCATTTATGTGTCGATTTGTCAATTATCCGCAAATAAAATGTGGCATATAATTTCAATTTTATAACATTTAAAGTTTGACGAATAAAGCGTAAAATGGTAAAATATACTGCATAAGAGGAACAAACAAATTCAAGGGTGTGTATTATATGAAAGTCAGGGTTATGTGCCTTGTGCTGTGCGTGTTTGTTTTCGCATCAATTTTCTGCGGATGCGGAAGCAACGGAAATACCGAAATAATCGGCAAATGGGTACCGACAACAGCAAAGACAGACGGCGAAACAATTTCATACAGCGAGCTTGGAATTGACGAGGATCAGTTTGGTCTTGATTTCAAGGACAGCAGTAACTGCACGGTTACCCTTGCAGGAATTTCGTGTGATTCAGCCTACACATTCAACGGAACCTCCGTTGACCTGACGGTAAACGGTACGGCATACAAGCTGAGCTATGACAGCGGTGTGCTGACAATGGTGCTTAATTACGACAACAACAGAATTGAGTTTTCATTCACAAAACAAAGATAGTTTTACAAATTGAAAATTGAAAATGTAAAATAAAAATTTTCGGTCGGGCAGTTGCTTTGCAAAACGCATAGTTATGTTGCCCGACCGTTTTTTATATATGAAATTTTCGGTTCGTTTGCAACATTACTTATTTGCCAAAGCATAAACCTTAATCGGCACATTTTTTCTTTTGCAATTCTCTATAACAAACCGTGTTCCGTGTGACATACCGTCCCAAAATGCAATAACTTCATCGGCATAATCAATTATTTGCAAATTTCTTTTCAAAGGTGCTGACCGCCCGTATCGTTCGTATTCGGGTAAAAATTCTTTTAGTTTAATATTATGTGTCTTAGCGTAATTTCTCGCACTTCTGTCAACACCAATAGCACCACCGCTTACTATTTCAGTTGTATTCTCAGGTAAATAATCGCCTAAATTATTCACTGTAATACTTCTTGAGCCTACTATCGCAATTTTCATTTTATCACACTCCTAAAATTATGACACCATTATGACATCATAATAGCACCATTTTCGTTTTGACGCAATAATTACATTAAAATAGTGTCATAATAACATTTAGGAGTACCGATTATGGATGATAATATTTTACGATACACTCTGAGAGTTAACCGCACGCTTTTTCAGAAATTCAGATATGTTGCCGACTATGAAGGTCGTTCCGCAAATCGTGAAATTGAGCAGTATATAAAGCAAAGGGTTAAGTCCTTTGAAGAAGAACACGGCGAAATTGAAGTAAAAAAAGATTAAATATACGCATAGATTAACACCCTTTCGGAGTATTTCCGAAAGGGTGTTTTTTAATCAAACAAAACAATTTTCAACTTTCCATTTTCAATTTACACAAGAAACTTTCCTATCACCGCAACTGCATCGGCATGACACAACAGGTTTGCGTTTTCACGCACTCTTGCCGCTGCGTTGCGGGATTTTTGCCTTTCACCGTATTCCGACAACACCCGTATCATATGCTTCGGTAATGAAAAATAATCAAACACAAGGTAATAATT
Source organism: Ruminococcus bromii (assembly GCF_002834235.1). Taxonomy (GTDB): domain Bacteria; phylum Bacillota; class Clostridia; order Oscillospirales; family Acutalibacteraceae; genus Ruminococcoides; species Ruminococcoides intestinale. The sequence goes on from NZ_NNBY01000036.1 coordinate 269,409, forward strand.
TCCCGACATTTCGTATGCGGAGCTTTTTCTGCAACATATGTTACTGCGGTACAAAGTCTCTACCGCATTCAGAAAATCCGACGCATTCGCCATTTTCCAGCACAAACCGCTGTCGGACTTTTTCAGCCTGTATTTTCGTTTTTTCGGATTTGCCGTAACAAGGATACAACATTCATCGCCGAGCAAAAAAGCCTCTATTTTCACATTTTTACCGTTCGTGTCAAGTCCCGCCCTGCAACAGGCAAGTCGCATAAGCCCGATAATCACCTTTTGATTATCCTCGTTTTTAAAGCTCATTTTTCCGAAATCAAGCTCAAAATTCTCCATATCCGATTCATCAAGCTTAATCAGCAGTTTATTATCGCCGAGTTTGTCAACAGTCAAAATACTCCCTCCCCTAAATTCCGATACACATACATCTGTTTACATATTATGATGAACGAAGCATTTTTGCAAGTAAATATTAATGGAATAAAATTTGGCTGTTTTTTCACACATAATTGTCAGGTTTTGTGTATGCAATACAAAAAGGTTGCCAACATAACAATTTAATGCTACAATGATGCCGTAAGATACAGCCACAGAAAATAAAAAGCAAAAGGAATGATTTTTATGCCAAACTGGCTTAATGACGCTGTTTTCTATGAAATTTATCCGCAGAGTTTTTGTGACACCAACGGTGACGGAATCGGTGACATCGAGGGTATCATCAGCAAGCTTGACTATGTAAAAAGCCTCGGTTGCAACGCAATCTGGCTCAACCCGATTTACGATTCACCTTTTATGGATGCAGGCTATGATGTTCGCAACTACAAGAAGGTTGCAGAGCGTTACGGCACAAATGATGACCTTGTTCGTCTTTTTGACGAGGCTCACAAAAAGGGCATCAAGATTCTTCTTGACCTCGTTCCCGGTCACACATCAGACCAGCACGAATGGTTCTTGGCGGCCAAGAAAGCCGCAAAGAGCGAATATTCAAACCGTTACATCTTTACAAAGAGCGTATGGGACGCACCGCCGCAGTACCGTATGATGTGCGGACTTTGCGAGCGTGACGGCAACTATATGGTAAACTACTTCAGCTCACAGCCTGCTCTTAACTACGGTTTCCACGAAATCACGCATCCCGAATGGCAGTTGCCGTGTGATCATCCCGACTGTCTTGCAACGGCAGAGGCTATGAAGGATGTTATGCGTTTTTGGCTTGACAAGGGTGCTGACGGTTTCAGAGTTGACATGGCTGACTCACTTGTCAAGAATGATGACGATAAAATTGCAACGGCAAAAATCTGGCGTGGGGTGCGTGATATGCTCGACACGGAATATCCGAATGCCGCAATGGTTGCAGAGTGGTGCAACCCCGAAAGAGCAATCAACAATGCAGGTTTCCACATGGACTTCTATCTTGACCACTACGGAAACGGCTACAGCAGACTTTTCCGCTACGGTGAATTTGGCGATCAGGCTGTTTTCAATCCTAACGGCAAGGGTGATATCAAAGCATTTGCAGACGAATATCTTCCTAACTACGAAAAGACAAAGGACAACGGCTACATCAGCTTTATGACAAACAACCACGATATGCCGAGAGTTACGGCATATCTTGACAAAGAGGCTATCAAGCTTGTGAATGCATTCATTTTCACAATGCCGGGTGTTCCGTTCCTCTACTATGGTGATGAAATCGGCATGAGATATCAGAAAGGCATCGTAAGTAAGGAGGGCGGTTATTCAAGAACAGGCTCCCGTACTCCTATGCAGTGGAACAGCGGTAAGAACCTAGGTTTCTCAACAAGTGACGAGCCGTATCTTGCAGTCGATAAGAGTGCCGACGCTCCGACTGTTGAGAATCAGAAGGACGATCCCGACAGCATCTACAAGGTTGTAACAGACATCATTGCACTTCGTCACAAGTACGATGACCTTAAAGGCAACGGTGAGCTTGAATTTATGTATGAAGAGGGCAAAATTCCGTTTGCATACAAGAGAGGCAACCTCGTTATGTACTTCAACCCCCTCGGTGAAAGTGCAGTAATGAACGCAAAATATACAGGCAAAACAGTATATGCCCTCGGCAATGCTGAATTTGCAGACGGCAAGGTAACAATGTCACCGCAAAGCTTCGCCCTCGTAGAAATTGACGGCTGATTAAATATAATTTTATAGTTTAAGCATAAAAACACCCTTTCGGAATTTACCGAAAGGGTGTAATTTTTTGAAATTGAACAAAACAATTGTAACATTGTGCGAGCGGTTGCAATGCTACGCTCGACCATAATTTTCAATTTTCAATTTTAATTTAATTAAGCAACTATTTCTCCATATTATGCGAAATTATCAAGACCGACAATATATTTCTGAATAAGAGTTGCATCGACAACAGAAATTTCGTTGTCATCGTTTACATCTGCCGATTTTTTCTGCAAATCTGTGAGATTTTCAAGACCAACGATATATTTCTGAACAAGAGTTGCATCGACAACCGAAATATCACCGTCACTGTTTACATCGCCAATCGCAAAAATTTTAGCATTCCGTATTACATCGGAATTTGTAACTATGACCGTGTATTCTCTGTCTGCATGGGCATTTTTTGAAACCTTCATCGTGTATGTTCCGCTTGCAACACCCGAAATTGAATATTTGGCGTTGTTGCCTTTTACGGTTGTTTCATATGCTACCTCACCCGATTTTATAAGCTGAATTGTAACCGTATCACTTTCGGACAGATAGCTTTTTACAGTACCTTTTACAGTTTTCAGCTTTGCCGTAGTGGGTTCTACAGTTGTGGGTTCCTCTGTAGTAGGTGCTACAGTAGTAGGCTCAGTAGTTGTTGGAGCTACTGTTGTAGGCTCAGTAGGCTTTTCACCCTTTGATGTGATTTTTACATCATAAGAAAAGTATGACAAATCCCCACTATAGTCAACCAGATTATTATCACCGAGCTGAAGCTCTATAAGTGAAAAATCAAGATCACTTACCTTTGTTTCTTTTATTACATCAAATACAAGCGAAATAATTTTTTCGCCTGCTTTTACCTCTGGACCATAAGCTGTAAAGGCCGAAACCGATACATTTTTATCTTCCTCAGTAGTATTTGTAACAACCATAGGCTGTAGAACCCAATGATTTTCAAAAGAACTGTATTTTACCATTTCAAGCGGATAATTCGTTCTAAACAGATAGCAAGGACAACCCGCCGGGATATCTTTTGCAAAGCTGTAAGTAATGGTTATTTGGTCCCCAGGATAAACCGTATCGTCTTCTGTGTCAAGTGCCTGACAAACTGTTGTTATACACGACAGGCTTGCTATAATAAGCAAAGCCGATAATAAAATGCTTATGATTTTTTTCATTTGAATTTCCCCTTTTTATTTTATTTTATTTGATATATAAACAAATAATTTTTCTGCCGTAAATTCACTATTAGAAAACTTTTATATAATTTAGTTTTTGTTTTGTGAACACTTGTATTATACAGTTTTTGTTTACAAAACGCAAGTACTTTAGAATATTTTTATCAAAAACTTTTTTGAGGTGAATATAATGTTTGATTTCGGGTTAAGAATACGAGAACTTAGAGAGTCAAGACATATGTCGCAGGAAAGCTTGGGCAGGAGAATCGGCAGAAGCAAGCCTGTTATAAGCAATTATGAAAACAACATCAAATATCCTCCGCTTGAAGTTTTGATTTCAATTGCAAATGTGTTCAATGTTTCGCTTGATTACCTTGTTGGCATAGAAAAAAAGGACGCACTCTACATTAACAATCTGAACGAAACGCAGACAAATATAATGAAACTGCTCTACGAAGAATTTACCGATTGCAATCTTAAAGGCAAAGAGCTTTCATCACGCCAACAAAAAATATTAAGCCTGCTCTTAATTGAGTTTTTGAAATGAAAACCAAATCAACATTTTGACATATAAAAACACCCTTTCGATAAACTCCGAAAGGGTGTAATTTTTTGAAATTGAACAAAACAATTGTAACATTGTGCGAACGGTTGCAATGCTACGCTCGGGCATAAATGTTTTTTAACATTACAAACTATCTACACGAATTGGGTGCAGCGACACGCTGCCGGCGGCTCGCCGTGCGGTTTATTTAATCGGGAACTCGGGTTCTGCGTAGTTGCCCAAAAAGCTGAATTCGGGCATCTCTTCGCTAAGCTGACTTACAAGTTCAATAACATTTTCACTTCTGACATTGCCCGAAAAGTCGAGGTAGAACAGATATTCAAACTGTCTGCCCTGACGGGGACGGGATTCGATTTTTGTGAGGTTAAGACCGAGTGAATTGAATCTGCACAAAAGACTGTACAGCGATCCCGTAACATGAGGAAGCGAGAAACAAAGACTGATTCTGTTCGCATCTTTGGGAATGTACAGCTTTTTGGAGATGACAATAAACCTTGTTGTGTTCTCGTCATTGTCCTGAAGATGATTGTCAAGAACCTTCAAGCCGTATTCCTCACACGCTTTGTATGAACAGATTGCCGCAACATTGAGGCGCTTCTCCTTTGCAACATCACGGGCGGCAATTGCCGTGTTGGAGAATGGAACAGAATCAAAGCCGTGGTCGGCAATATACTGCGCACATTGTGAAAGTGACTGCGGATGCGACCACACGATTTCAATGTCCTCAAAAGCAGATTGTTTAAGACCTGCAAGGCAGTAGTCAATAGGCAAATCAAGTGCCTTTACAATGTAAAAACGGTGCTTGAGAATAAGGTCATAAACAGCCGAAACAGAGCCTGCGCTTGAGTTTTCAACAGGAAGAACACCGAATGCAACCTCGCCGTTGTCAACGGCAGAAAATACATCTGCAAAGCTTTTGTAATTGACAGCCTCGCCGTTCGGGAAAAGTCTTAAAGTTGCCTCATGACCGTTAGCACCCTTGATTCCCTGATACGCAACCTTGATTCCGCTTGACGGAATATCCGTGCTTGCATTGTTGATAACGCTTTTAAGCTCTTTGCCGCTGCCGACAATGTTGTGCTGAAGCGCCCTTGAAAGCTCCATAATGTTTGAGTAGAGAAGTCTTGCAGATGCACCGTATTCGCCTCCCTTTTCTTCAACGGCATCAAGAATTTCATTCTCTCTGCCCTCGTTAAAAACGGGAATGTTGTTTGCCTGCTTGTAGATGCCGACATCCCTTGCACAATCCATTCTCTGCTTAAAAAGCTCAATAAGCTGATTGTCTATTTTGTCAATATCTTTTCTGATTTCTTTTAAATCTCTCATAAAGACCTCACATAAGGTTAATAATTGCAACAGCCGTAACAGCCTCGATAACGGGGACTGCTCTCGGCACAATACACGGATCGTGTCTGCCGTGAATAACAAGCTCTGCATTTTCTTTTGTCTGAAGATTTACAGTCCTTTGTGGCTGTGAAATTGACGGTGTAGGCTTTACGGCGGCACGGAAAATAATCGGCATTCCGTTTGTAATTCCGCCCAAAATACCACCGCAGTTATTTGTTGTTGTAACAACCTTGCCGTCCTTGTATTCAAACGGATCGTTCGACTGCGAACCTCTCATTGTTGAAAGCTCAAAGCCTTTGCCGAACTCAATGCCCTTAATTGCGGGAACACCGAAAACAGCCTTGGCAATAACGCCCTCAACACCCTCAAACATCGGCTCGCCGTAGCCTGCGTCAATGCCTGTTACGCAACATTCAATTGTTCCGCCGATGCTGTCCTGTGCCATTCTGGCATCTTCAACGGCATCTCTCATAGGTTTTTCGGCAGTTTCGTCAATGAGTGCAAACGATGAGCTGTTCAGCTTTTCAATGAGTGCGTCATCAATTTCCGTCGGAGAGAAGGAGCTGTCGGAAACATTGCCTATACTGCTGATATGGGCGGCAATTTTAACGCCCTTTGATTCAAGAATCTGACGGCAGACAGCACCTGCAAAAACAATCGGTGCTGTAAGTCTGCCCGAAAAATGACCGCCGCCGCGAATATCGTTTGACGCATTATATTTTACAAAGGCTGTGTAGTCACTGTGACCTGGACGGGGGCAGTCGAGAAGATTGCCGTAGTCACCGCTTTTGGTGTTGGTGTTTTCAATTACGGCACAAAGCGGAGCACCTGTCAGCTTGTTGCCGAGCATACCCGAAAGAACTTTCGGGAGGTCTTTTTCTTTTCGGGGAGTTGCCGTTTTATCCTTGCCCGGGGCACGGCGTGCCATTTGAGCGAGAACCCTGTCAAAGTCAACCTCAAATCCTGCCGGAAGTCCGTCAATTACAACTCCGATTCCGTTGCCGTGGCTTTCGCCGAAAACGGAAATTTTTATCTTATCACCGTAGGTCGAGGACATTCGCCTTACCTCCAATATTATTATAATCTATGTAAAAATCAGGGTAACTTTTGTTGATTGAAAGCGCATAGCTTGACTCAATTTCACCGTTGAGTCTTACTGCGCAGACACCTGCCGACATTACAATTCTGTGGTCATTAAAGCCCTCACAGAATCCGCCCTTGAGGGTGTCAATTCCCTCTATGACAAGTCCGTCAGGCAACTCAGTCACCTTACCGCCGAGATCGTTTATCAGCTTAGCGATTGCCGTAAGGCGGTCACATTCCTTTATGCGAAGTCTTTCGGCATTGTAAATCTTGGTTATTCCCTTTGCAAATGCGGCACAAACCGTCAGCACGGGTACAAGGTCGGGAATCTGTGAAGCATCAATGTCAATTGCATTAAGCTCTCCCTTTTCAACGGTTACGGAAGTATCCGTCTGCGTTACCTTTGCACCAAACCGTGCAAGCAACTCGGCAATCTTCCTGTCACCCTGTGCGGAATTTCTGTTGACACCGTTCACAGTCACCTTTCCGCCGAGTGCGCCTGCAACCATAAAGAAAGCCGCCTGCGACCAGTCGCCGTCTGTTGTGTAATCATGCGGAATGTATGACTGACCGCCCTTGATGTGCCAGCCGTTGTCGGTTGTTTCAATTTCAACACCAAATTGTGCCATAGTGTGAATTGTCATATTTATGTAGCCGACGCTCTCAATCGGAGATGTCAGCACAATGTCGCTGTCACCCTCAACAAGCGGAAGAGCAAGCAGAAGTCCCGTAATGAACTGCGAACTTACATTACCGGGGATTTCAAAAGTTCCGCTTTCAAGCCGACCGCTGATTTTGAGCGGCAGACCGCCCTCGGTTTCACACTTTACTCCTGCTTTTGGCAGAGCCTCCGTGAAAATTCCGATAGGTCTTTCGGGAAGCTTTCCGTGACCGACAAAGGTGGCATTAATACCGCCGGCTGCGGCTACGGGTATGAAAAATCGCAAAGCACTGCCGCTTTCGCCGCAGTCAAGCGTTACATTATCTGTTTTAAAAATATTTGTACCGTCAACAGTCAGCACTCCGTCCTTTATTGAGGCGGTGCATCCCATATCCTCAATCACGCCGATTGTCGCCTTAATGTCATTTGACAGAGCAACGGGTGCAATTGTGCATTTGCCCCTTGTGAGGGCGGCGCAGATTATTGCACGGTGAACATCGCTCTTTGACGGGGGAATGTTCACTTCGCCGTTTGGTACAAACGGAAGATACCGTACATACGGCTTACTGCTTTTGTCGGTTGACAAAGCCATACTTCCACAGCCTTTCATTAAAATATGTTTACCGTGTTACGGTGTGATGAAGTCGAGCAAATCGGAAATTGCAACTTTCTTGGTAAAGCTTGTGCCGATTTTCTCAAGCAAAACAACATTGATTGACGAGCCCGAAGTTTTTTTGTCTGTCTGAGCCGCCTCGGCAATTTTTTCAAGGCTTGCGTCATCGGTAGTCGGCAAGCCGTAGGTTGCACAAACTTCTTCAATTTTGTATGCAGTTCCTGCCTCGGTAAGTCCGTGCTTTTCGCTTGCCTTTGTCATCATTACCATACCGACGGCAACTGCCATACCGTGTGTGATGCCTGTATAGTTGTAGATTTTTTCAATTGCGTGACCGAGTGTGTGACCGAAGTTTAAAAGCATTCTTTCCCCTGCTTCCTTTTCGTCACGGTTTACTACATCACGCTTAATTTTTACACAGGTTTCAATTACATCGTCAATGTGTTCAAGAGCGTCACCGTTTGCAAGCATTTCAAAAAATTCGCTGTCCTTGATACAGCCGTACTTGATAATCTCAGCCATACCGTCTGTAATGAACTGGTCGGGAAGAGTTGAAAGAGTGTCGGGATCAATCAAAACAGCCTTTGGCTGATAGAATGCACCGACAAGGTTCTTGCCCTGTGCAATGTCAACGCCTGTTTTTCCTCCTACGGATGAGTCTACCTGTGCAAGCAGAGATGTCGGAATCTGAACAAAGTCGATTCCTCTCAGATATGTTGCGGCGGCAAAGCCTGCCATATCGCCCGTAACACCGCCGCCGAGTGCAACGATAAGGTCTTTTCTTGTCATCTTAAAATCTGCAAGTGTGTCATAGATATCTGCGATTGTGTTAAGATTCTTTGACTGCTCGCCAGCCTGAAAAACATGGGCGGTAGTCTGATAACCCTGCTGTGAAAGAGAGTTGAGAACTCTCCATTTGTACAGCGGAGCAACATTTGTATCTGTTACAATAGTGATTTTTTCTGCATTTGAAAGCTTTTTGATAATCTCGCCGCAATTATCAAGGATACCTCTTTCAATCATAATGTCATAGGGACTTCCCGTGGAAACATGAATAGTTTTCATAAAAGTTCTCCTTCCTCTTTATTCTCCGAGTGCCTGTTTGACCTCTCTGCCCTTTTCAATAAGTGCCTTGAGAGCGTCGGCATCTTCGGCACTTATTGCATCTTTAATTTTTGTAATATTATCTATAAGTATATCAAGCTCGGAAATGAGCGGATCTTTGTTTTCAAGGAAAAGCTCGCTCCAAAGCGTTGAATTTATGTTTGCAACTCTCGAAACATCTCGGTAACTTCCTGCCGAAAAGCCTTTGTGGTTCGGACAGCACGGACTTAAAACATATGAACACGCAAGCACATGCGGAAGCTGTGATGTGAAAGCAATCATTCTGTCGTGTTCTTCGGGAGTTGTGATTTTTACTGTGCCAAAACCGATTGATTTTGCAAAGTCAGACAACATATTTACAACGCTGTTATCAGCCTTGCACGGAACGATAATGTAGCTTGCGTTTTTGTAAAGGTCGGCGTCCGAAACATCAAAACCATTTGTTTCCTTGCCTGCCATCGGATGACTGCCGGCAAAAACAAAGCCGAATTTTTCGGAAAGCTTTGTCATCTGCGGACAGATTGCCCTCTTGATGCCTGAAACATCGGTTACAACCGCACCTTTTTTTATGTGTTCTCCGTACCTTGAAACATAGTCAACAACCGCCTGCGGATACATTGAAAGGATAATTAGGTCTGCGTTTTCAAGGCTTTCATGTGTGCCGATTTCATCAATCGCACCTTCTTTTAAAGCCTTTTCGGCAGTAGATTTTGTTCTGTTGATACCGATTACACGGTGGTCGGTGTACTTTTTTATCGCCTTGCAAAAACTGCCGCCGATAATTCCGAGTCCTACAACTGCAATATTCACTGCATTAGCCTCCGTTTGTGTATTCTTTAGTAAAGTTAATTAAAGTCCAAATCGGTACGGCTGAAAAACCGTACCGAAAGTAAAAATCTTAATTTAATTTGTCAACAGCCTTTTTTAAGCCGAAAACCTTCTTTGCAACTCCGTCAAACTGCTTTGGAGTAAGTGACTGCGCACCGTCCGAAAGTGCGTGCGGCGGATCGTTGTGAACCTCTATGATAAGACCGTCTGCACCTGCGGCAACTGCTGCCATTGCAAGCGGTTCAACAAGCCATGACTTGCCCGATGCGTGGCTCGGATCAACAATAACAGGAAGGTGGGAAAGCTTTTTGATAATCGGGATAGCCGAAATATCAAGAGTGTTTCTTGTAAATGTTTCGTATGTGCGGATACCTCTTTCGCAGAGCATGACCTTATCGTTACCGCCTGCCATAATATATTCGGCACTCATGAGCCATTCTTCGATTGTTGCTGAAAGACCTCTCTTGAGAAGGATAGGCTTGTCAATTTTGCCGAGCTCCTTGAGAAGCTCAAAGTTCTGCATATTTCTTGCACCAACCTGAATAATATCCACATTCTCGAACATATCAATGTGTGATGCTCTCATAATTTCTGTTACAATCGGCAGACCTGTTTCTCTTCTTGCTGTTTTGAGAAGGTCAAGTCCTTCTGCCTTGAGTCCCTGGAAAGCGTATGGTGAAGTACGGGGCTTGAATGCGCCGCCTCTGAGAAGTGTTGCGCCCGATGCTTTAACATCCTTTGCAATCTGAACAATCTGTTCCTCGCTTTCAACAGAGCAGGGACCTGCCATAATGTGCAGACTGCCGTCACCGATTGTTACATTGTCATTGATTTTAATGACTGTATTGTCGGGGTGGAACTTTCTGTTAGCCTTTTTGTACGGCTCCTGAACTCTCTTTACATTTTCAACAATGTCCTGAGCGTCAATATACTCAATGTCAATCTTTGTTGTATCGCCGATAAGACCGAGTACGGTTGAATGAACACCGTCCCACTTATTAACCTTTACATCATAGCTCTCTTTGAGCATATTTGTGAATTTTGTAATCTGCTCCTCTGTTGCAGACGGTTTTAATACTATAATCATTGCTTTAATTTCCTTTCAATTCACTTTTGACGAAACGAATCGAAGTTCGTCATATTTCTTTAGCCATTTTAGCACTTTAAAGCGTGATAGTCAATAGAATAAATGCAGAATCAAGCGTTTTTATGCGGTTTTTCAGCCACATCTGTTCCGCTTACTGCGTCGATTATCGCAAAAGCGGTTTTTAACGGCGTATTTTTGCCCTTTACCACAATGTCGGCAGCGGCATGATAAATCGGATATCTGCTGTCATAAAGGTCTTTCATAACCCTGTCCCTGTCCGGACGCTGAAGCAGTGGTCTTGTTGTGTCGTTTTTAAGACGGCTTTTGATGATTCCCAGCGGAACATCAAGAAAAACAATCTTGTCCTTGCCCTTGAAGGCCTCAACATTTCTCTTGAATGTAAATGCACCGCCGCCCGATGCAATTACAAGACCTTCAAGCCCTGCAAGCTCAACACAGGCGTCATGTTCCATATCACGAAACTTTTCTTCGCCGTATTTTTCAAATATTTCGGAAACGGTCATTCCTGCTTTTTCTTCAATGTATGAGTCCATATCAAGGAATTTTCTTCCCGATTTTCTTGCAATATTTTTGCCTACGGTTGATTTTCCGCAACCCATAAATCCGCATAAAACTATGTTGTTCACTTTAAATTTCTCCGTTCATCAGAAATTCTTTTCAAGCTCTTTTGCAGAGTCGATACAAAGCTGAGCAATGTCGCCCTTGTCATAAACAGAGCCGTCCCAATGTTCGTGAGAAACAACTGCCTGCCATACGAGCATTGCCATTCCGCTTTCGGCTGTTGCACCGTTTGCCCTTGCCTTTTTAACAAGCATTGTTTCAAGCGGATTGTAAACAGCGTCAAATACATTTGCACAACGGTTTATTACACTGTCGCTTACAGGCTGATTTTCAATCTTAGGAAACATTCCGATAGGAGTTGCGTTGATAAGCACATCAATGTCACCCGAAAGTTCGTCAATAAGGCAGAAGCTTACATCGCAACCTGCAACTGTTTTTCTGATTTCATCGCATAAAGCCTCGGCAATTTTCAAATCCTCTTTTCTTACGGCAAAGAGGAGGGGCTGTTTTTTGAGAACAACCTCATACGCCATTGTTCTTGCAACGCCGCCGCAACCGATGATTACGATTCTGCCGTTAAGCATAATTCCTGCCGCATCAAGAGCCTTTAAAAATCCGTCCGGATCTGTTGTGTAACCCTTTGAAATGCCGTTTTTGTTTGAAACCGTGTTCACACTGCCGTACATCTCGGCCTTTGCGTCAATTTCGTCAAGAAACGGAATGACTGCCTGCTTATGCGGAATTGTAATGTTAAATCCGTCAAGTTTTGAAAGGGTATTTTTAAATTCATATTCAAGATTTTCGGGAGCAATGTCAAGCTTTGTATATTCGGCTTTGACGCCCTGAAGTTCAAAAAGTCTTGTGTGTATAAACGGTGACATTGTGTGACCGATTGGGTGACCGATTACGGCAAATTTCTTGGTTTCCATAATAAAAAAATACCTCCGAGGTTCATATTTTTAGCTATGCAGAAATAAACTTAAAAGAAATTATTTATGCAAAAATCAGAAATTTTTCAAAAAAATTTCAAATATATATTGACAAAGGGGTAAATAATCAATAATATAAGGGAAGTGAAGCAATCCGTTTGCTTTCATACCATTGTAGCATAAACTAAGTGCTTTTGTCTATAATTTACTTTGGACAATCAATATTTTTACCGGGAGGAATTATTAATGGTATTAGAAAAAGTTAAGGCAATTCTTGCTGAACAGTTCGATGTTGAAGAGGATAAGATTACTGCCGACACAGATCTTCAGGAAGATCTCGGCGCAGATTCACTCGATGTTGTTGACCTTCTTATGTCAATCGAAGACGAGTTTGAGGTTGAAGTTCCCGATGAGGAAATCGAAAACATCAAGACAGTTGGTTCACTCGTTTCTTACATCGAGGCTAACTCATAATTTGCTCTTGTCTTTTCGCACTTAATTTTTGAGAGGTCGTTTTTACGGCCTCTTTTTGTTTTGCTCAAAAAGGTTGAAAATTTGCAGATTTAGTGTATATTGAAAAGGCTGAAAATTTAAAAATTCAGGCTGTATCAAAAAGGTTGAAAAATAAAAGAATTAGTGTATAATAGTAATGTTATAGATGTTATGACAGCCGTGTATTCGGCATTTTGAAAATGCAAAAAAATATGTTAAAAAATAAGTAAAATTTTATTTTACGGAGGGAATATAATGGCAAACAACAAAAAAATGGTTGAAGCTATCACAAGCAGAGATGAGGACTTTGCAAAATGGTACACCGACATCGTTAAAAAAGCTGAGCTCGTTGACTATTCGGGCGTAAAGGGTTGTATGGTTATCCGCCCCTACGGCTATGCTATCTGGGAAAATATTCAGGCTGACCTTGACCGTCGTTTCAAAGAAACAGGTCACGAGAATGTTTATATGCCTATGTTTATTCCCGAAAGTCTTTTACAGAAAGAAAAAGACCATGTTGAGGGCTTTGCCCCCGAATGTGCATGGGTTACTGTAGGCGGTCAGGAAAAGCTTCAGGAGCGTCTTTGCGTTCGTCCTACATCGGAAACTCTTTTCTGTGAACATTATAAAAAGATTATCAACACATACCGTGATCTTCCGAAGCTCTACAATCAGTGGTGCAGCGTTGTAAGATGGGAAAAGACAACCCGTCCGTTCCTTCGTACATCGGAATTCCTCTGGCAGGAAGGTCATACAATGCATGAAACCGAAGAAGAAGCAAGAGAAGAAACGCTCAGAATGTTACATGTTTATTCTGATTTCTACAAGGAAACTCTTGCTATTCCGGCAGTAATCGGCAGAAAGACAGAAAAAGAAAAGTTCGCAGGTGCCGAAGAAACCTACACAATCGAGCCGATGATGCACAACGGTGTTGCTCTTCAGGGCGGTACATCACACTACTTCGGCGACGGCTTTGCAAAGAGCTTTGGCATCACATACACAGGCAAGGACAACAAGCTTCATTATCCGCATCAGACATCATGGGGTGTTTCTACAAGAATGATCGGTGCGCTCATTATGGTTCACTCTGATGATGACGGTCTTGTTCTTCCGCCGAAGATTTCCCCTATTCAGGTTGCACTCATTCCTGTTGCACAGCACAAAGAGGGTGTTCTTGAAAAGGCAGAGGAGCTTAGAAAAGCACTTGCCGAAAAGTTCAGAGTAAAACTCGATTCTTCAGACCACGCTCCCGGATGGAAGTTTGCCGAGTATGAAATGAAGGGCGTGCCTGTAAGAGTTGAAATCGGTCCTAAAGATATCGAAAAGAACCAGTGCGTGGTTGTTCGCCGTGATACCCGTGAAAAGGCATTTGTTTCAATTGACGAGCTTGTACCGTTTGTTGAAAACCTTATGGTTACAATCCACAACGATATGTATGACCGTGCTCTTAAAAACACTCAGGAAAAGACATTCACGGCAACAACATTTGATGAGTTCGTTGACACAGCCAAGAACAAGCCCGGCTTTATCAAGGCTATGTGGTGCGGCGATACAGCCTGTGAAGAAAAAATCAAAGAAGTTACAGGCGGTGTAAAAAGCAGATGTATTCCCTTCAACGAGGAGCATCTCTCGGATGTATGCGTATGCTGCGGCAAGCCTGCAAAGCATATGGTATTCTGGGGCAAGCAGTATTAATTTGTAAATAAAGTCAATAATATTTTCGAAAGCGACGGGAATGCAGTCGGTTGATTTGAAAAAGCGTAGGCGTGCAGTAAAAATTGCAAATGCCGTAAACAGTATCGAGGGTGTTCCTGCCTCTGAAAGTTCAAAATTGTTGTCAGACCGTTGGTCAAACGGTGAAATAACAACCGAACAGATGAAGACAGAGTTGCTTGTAAAATATAAGACATCAATAGTACAATGACAGGTTCGGGACGCTAAGGTATGATATAAGCCTTACTGTCTGCTCGTAAGAAAAAATAAAGGTGGTGAGAAAATGCCAATCAAGGTACAAAGTAATCTTCCGGCAATCAAGGTGCTGGAATCGGAAAATATTTTTGTAATGCCGAACGAGGTTGCTCTCAGGCAGGATATCCGTCCGCTGAAAATTCTTATTCTGAATCTGATGCCGACAAAAATCGAAACCGAAACCCAGCTTTTAAGGCTGCTCGGCAACAGTCCTCTGCAGGTTGATATCGAGCTTTTGCAGATGGCATCACACACCTCTAAAAACACCTCTCCACATCACCTGACAACTTTTTACAAGACATTTAATCAGGTGAAGAACGAAAGCTTTGACGGAATGATTATCACGGGTGCGCCTGTTGAACAGCTCGACTTTGAAGAGGTCGATTATTGGGGTGAGCTTTGTGAAATTATGGAGTGGTCAAAACATAATGTGTGTTCAACATTCCACATCTGCTGGGGTGCTCAGGCAGGTCTTTATTATCACTACGGCATAAAAAAGCACCTTTTGCCCGAAAAATTAAGCGGAATTTACACCCACAAGGTGCTTGTTCCGCATCACAAGCTTATGAGAGGCTTTGACGATACATTCACACTTCCGCATTCAAGACATACGGGAATTGATGAAGAGGCGTTGAAAAGGTGCAGAGGGCTTGAAGTACTTGCTGTTTCCGAGATTGCAGGTTCATGCGTAATTTGCAGTCGAAACGGCAGACAGGTGTTTGTTACAGGTCACGCAGAGTATGACCGTGACACCCTTGCCAAGGAATATTTCAGAGATAAAAACAAGGGACTCAATCCGAATGTTCCCTACAATTATTTTCCGAATGACGATGCGTCAAAAACTCCGCCGATGATTTGGAGGAGCAACGCAACCTTGCTCTACACAAACTGGCTCAACTATTTCGTTTATCAGGCGACTCCGTATGACCTCCGTGAGCTTATCAACAGATATCCTCACTAAATTAAATACAAAATCAACCCCGAAGTGCCAAAACTTCGGGGTTTTGTTATGTAAAGTGTTGTATTTATCGTGTACATTATGTTATAATTATTTTAATTGTACATTAATGAAAAAGTGCAAAAATGAAAATCTGCAATGAAACAGGTGTTTTTATGGAGAAAAAGCGTACCGTAATCAAGGTTGGTACTTCAACGCTGACTTATGAAAACGGAAAAATAAATTACAGAAGAGTTGAACAGCTTTGCAAGGTGCTTTCCGATTTGCAGAACCGCGGAGAACAGGTTATCTTCGTTTCTTCGGGTGCTATTGCTGTAGGAATGGGCAAGGCAGGTCTTGACAAGCGACCTACCGAAACCAAGAAAAAACAGGCTCTTGCCGCAATCGGTCAGTGTGAGCTTATGTTTATGTATGACAAACTTTTCGGCGAGTACAACCACTCTGTTGCTCAGCTGCTGCTTACCCGCCACGCCGTTGAAACAGAGCAGAAAAGGCAGAATGTTATCAACACAATTGACGAGCTTCTCAGAATGAACATTATCCCCGTAATCAACGAAAACGATACCGTTACGATTGATGAGCTTGAGGGCAACAATTTCGGTGATAACGATATGCTTTCCGCAATTGTCGCAGGACTTGTTGCCGCAGACAGACTCATTATTCTTACGGATATTGACGGTCTGTACGATTCAAACCCACGAACAAATCCAAATGCCAAAAAGCTTGATATTATCGAAAAAATCAATGCGGAAATTTTTGAAATGGCGGCAGGCACAGGCTCAAACCGTGGTACAGGCGGTATGATTACAAAGCTTCAGGCGGCTGATTATGCCACAAAACGAGGTGTTGAGGTCAGCGTTATCAACGGCTCAAATCCCGAAAATCTTTATGAAGTAATTGACGGAAACAAAATCGGAACAAAATTTTTACCTGTTAAATAATCGGAGGAAAATTATGACTACACTTGAACAAATGGGCGCAAAGGCAAAAGATGCGTCAAGATTTCTTATGACAGCCGGTTCAAAAAAGGACATTGCCCTCGGTGCAATTGCAGACGCACTCTGCGAAAACTGCGAAGAAATTCTTGCAGCTAACAAAATTGACCTTGAGAACGGCGAAAAAAGCGGTCTTACGGCATCACTTCTCGACAGACTCAGATTGTCGGAGGAGAGAATCAACGGTATGGCTGACGGGGTAAGACAGGTTGCGGCTTTACCCGATCCCGTGGGCAGAGTTCTTGACGGCAGAACCCTCAAAAACGGCTTGCAGATTGAAAAGGTAACAGTTCCGATGGGTGTTATCGGAATCATCTTTGAGGCAAGACCTAATGTAACTTCCGATGCGGCGGCTCTTTGCCTTAAAGCAGGCAGTGCCGTAATTCTTCGTGGCGGTAAAGAGGCTTTTCATTCAAATATGGCAATCGCAAAGGTTATGCGTGACGCACTTGAAAAGGCAGGATTTCCCCGTGACTGCGTAGCACTTGTTGAGGACACAACAAGACAGAGCGCAACAGAGCTTATGCAGCTTTCCGATTATCTTGATGTGCTCATTCCCCGTGGCGGTGCAGGACTTATCAAAAGCGTTGTTGAAAATGCAAAGGTTCCCGTTATCGAAACAGGCGTGGGTAACTGCCATATCTATGTTGACAAGAGTGCAGATATTGAAATGGCAAAGAATATTGTTTTCAACGGCAAAACCTCTCGCCCATCTGTGTGCAATGCGCTTGAAACATTGCTTGTACACAAGGATATCGCAGAAAAAGCTCTGCCCGTAATCAAAGCAGAGCTTGATAAAAAGAATGTTGAAATCAGAGGCTGTGACAGAACAAAACAGATTCTCGGCGACTGCGTTGTTTCTGCAACGGAAGAAGATTATAGAATCGAATTTCTCGATTACATCATTGCCGTAAAGGTTGTTGACAGCCTTGATGACGCAATTGCTCACATTCAGAAGTACAGTACAGGTCACAGCGAATGCATTGTGACAAGCGACTACAACAGTGCAAACGAGTTCACGGCACGAATTGATTCTGCGGCGGTTTATGTAAACGCATCAACTCGCTTTACCGACGGCGGAGAATTCGGACTCGGTGCAGAAATCGGAATTTCAACCCAAAAGCTCCACGCAAGAGGACCTATGGGACTTAACGAGCTTACAAGCTCAAAATATATCATCAGAGGAAACGGACAAATCCGATAATCACATCAGAAGATACATCAGCGCAAGCAGAACTGACGGATCGGTGTTTTCCTCCATAAGCAGTATCACAAGCAAAAGAATTAGGCTCTGTTCCTTGTTTTTGAACATCAGATTCAAAAGGCCGTCATCCTTTTTCGGAACGGGCGGTTCGGGAATTTCGGACTTTGGTTCTTCCTGCTTTTCGGGTTGTTTCGGAACTTCCCTTCTTGGTGCTTCACGATTGAATTGCGGCTTTCGGTGCATCTGCTGTGCTCGGTTAAAAGCCTCCTCTTCAAAACTCGGCAAAAAATCACCTCCTGTCAGAACAATCCGTTTTCACGCAGTAACGGCATAAGGCGGAATAATTTCAGCATCTTTTCGGCCTTGTCAAGCTTTTCCTGCCGTTCATGTGAAAGAAACGGTCTGAGCGAATCAAGCAGTCGGGTGGTGTCATCGCTGTTGTTCAGTGAGCTTAAAAGCGGTGCAAATTTGGCAATTGTGCCGATTGTGTCGTCACCGCCCAGCACTGACATAAGGTTATTTTCGGGCGGTTTCGGCTTTGGCGGTTGTTTTTGCTCACCCGTCAGACCAAGCTGTGCTCCAAGACTTTGCACCTGTTTCATTGCCTCGGGGTTCTGCAAAATCTGATTGAGCTTATCCTGTAAATCAGACATATCATTCACCGCCGAGCATTTTCATCAGCGCCTGAGCCTGCGGACTTTGCAAAAGTTTCTTTGCTTTTTCGGGATCCGACAGAACGCTCTCAATCTGCTTTGATTGATTCGGATTTGTATTTTTCAAAAGATTTTCTATGTTACCGCTTTGTGCGGCACTTTCAAGCTGTTCCTTAGAGATACCGTACTTTTTCGATACCTCACCGAGCAGTTTATTAACTTTTTTATTATCAGACATACCAACACCTCAACATATACTATGCGGAAATTTTATTTTTAGAACGGAGAATTTTCAATGCGTATTTTGGTAGTTTCGGACACTCACGGAGATCTTCGCAGTCTTATCAAAGCCGTTGACGCACAGCGCAAGGCGGAAATAATTGTTCATTGCGGTGACGGTGAAGAACAACAGCGGTTTTTAAAAGATAATTACAAAGACAAAATGATTGTTGCCGTAAGAGGCAACTGCGATTGGAACAGCTTTTTTCCGTCAAAGGAGATTTTTAAAGCCTGCGGTAAAACCATCTTTGTAACACACGGACATCTCTATGACGCAAAATCGGGACTTTACCGCATTACCTCCGCCGCAAGAGAAGCAGGAGCGGATATTCTCCTCTTTGGTCATACACATATGCCTCTCACACTCTATGAGGACGGTCTGTATATTATGAACCCCGGTTCATGCCACGGATACTATGCGTCCTACGGCATTATCGACATCACCGACAAGGGCGAAATTGTTACCAATACCGTAGCCTTAAAATAATTGTGGAAATTGCAAAAATAAAATGATATAATAAATGTGATAAATAAGCGGAGGTGGGATTTTGAATTTTGACGGTTTCGATTTTGACGACAATATAAAACAAACCTTCAACACCCTTGATATTCAGGGCAGAGTTCCCCACGCTGTTGTAATAGAAAGCAGGGACAGCGAAAAGGCGATGAACCTTGCCGTGTTTCTGTCAATGTATGCGGTGTGTACCGAACCGGTAAAGCCTTGCGGTCATTGTGAGCAATGTCACAAGGCAAAGAATAAGGCACACGCCGACATTAAATATGTTGAACTTCCAAATGACAGAAAACAAAATTCAATTGAGCAGATGAGAGAGATAATCGGTGACTCTGTCATAAAGCCGAATGAGGCAGATGCAAAGGTGTATATCTTCCCTTTTGCCGACACAAGGCTTTCGGACATTGTTCAAAACTCGTTTTTGAAACTTCTTGAAGAACCTCCGCAGAATGTATATTTCATTATGCTCTGCGAAAACTCCAAGAAACTGCTCCCAACAATTCTCTCCCGTTCAAGTGTATTCCGTCTGAAAACAAAAGATGTTTTCAGTGAGGATGCGGTTGCAGGTGCAAAGAAAATTGTAAAAGGAATTTTATCGACACGGGAGTACAACCTTATGCAGGCACTCTATGCCCTCAGCGACAAAAACCTTGCAGACGAAATTCTGCTTGTCGTAAAGCTGATCCTGCGTGACGGAATGGCAAAAAGCGTTGGAGCGGATGCGGTTTTTGACGAGGAATGTGCCGGGGAGCTTGCAAGGCGATTTACTCGGGCAAAGCTGATTTCTATGATTGAGCTTACCGAGAACGCAAAACTGAAAATACCGAAACACATAAATATAAATCTCCTCACAACTTGGCTGTGCGGAGAATACAGGAGGATTTCATGGCAGAGATAATCGGAGTACGATTTAAAGAAGTCGGCAAAGTGTATTACTTTGATCCGCTTGACAATAAACTTAACACAGGCGACAGGGTAATTGTTGAAACGGCAAGAGGTCTTGAGTGCGGAGAGGTTGCAACTCCGAACAAGACCGTTGACGATGCGGAGATTTCGCATCCGCTCAAGCCGTTAATCAGAATTGCAACCGAAAAAGACCTGAATCACCTTGCGGAAAACAAACTCAAAGAAAAGGAAGCATACAGAATCTGTGAGCAGAAAATTGCCAACCACAAGCTTGAAATGAAGCTTGTAAATGTTGAATACACATTTGACAACAGCAAAATTCTTTTCTACTTTACGGCTGACGGACGAGTTGACTTCCGTGCTCTTGTAAAAGACCTTGCAAGTGTGTTCAGAACAAGAATTGAACTTCGCCAGATAGGCGTGCGTGATGAGGCAAAAATGCTCGGAGGACTCGGCATCTGCGGTAAGCCGTTCTGCTGTGCAAGCTTTATGGGCGAGTTCCAGCCCGTTTCAATCAAAATGGCAAAGGAGCAGGGCTTGTCACTCTCTCCCGTTAAAATTTCGGGAACCTGCGGCAGACTTATGTGCTGTCTTAAATATGAACAGGAGGCATACACAGACCTTCTTAAACACACCCCAAAGGTAGGAGCAATTGTAAATACTCCCGAAGGCAGAGGTCTTGTTGTTGAAAACAACCTGATTGCAGGAACTTTAAAGGTTAAGCTCAACAACACTCCCGAAGACGCCGCTCCGAAATCATTCACAGTCAAGCAATGCAAGCTTGTTAAGGACGGCTACATCAAGCTTGACAAAAAGGAAATGGAAAAATTCAAGGGACTTGAATAATTTTTTGTAATGCGTACAGCGTTCGTCAAGTTGCAGTAAAAAAGAACTGTTTTCAGTTTAAAATATAAAATTCTTTCCAAAAGGTTGCTTTTTTCAAAATTTATGTTACAATAAAGGTGAAATTCATGAAGGAGGTATTTCCCTATGGCATATACTATCAGTGACGATTGCATCATGTGTGGTGCTTGTGCAGACAACTGCCCTTGCGACGCTATTTCAGAAGGCGACGGCAAGTATGAAATCAATGCAGACGCTTGTGTTGATTGCGGTTCATGTGCTGAAGTTTGCCCCGTCGGCGCTCCACAGGAAGGCTGATTAAGGGTTAATCCACAAAGACAGGCGGCAGGGATTTCCTTGCCGCTTTTTAATTACTGTTTTCAGGGGAATACCGATGAATAATAAACATCTTGAACCGCTTGGCAGCGGTATTAAAATATATGTGTCAGACAGCTACCGCTTTTCAACGGACACAATTTTACTTGCCGATTTTTCAAAGCAAATCGGTGCAAAAAAATGTGTTGACCTCGGCACGGGCTGCGGAACGATTCCGCTTTTGTGGTACAAAAACAACAACCGCCTTGATATCACGGCGGTAGAAATACAGGAGAATGCCTGCAAGCTGTTTTCACAAAGTCTTGAATACAACAATCTTCAGGACAAAATCAGAATTGTAAACTCGGACTTAAACAAGCTTGACGGTGCATTGCCGCTCGGCTCGTTTGACCTTGTTGCCTGCAATCCGCCCTACAAAATCAGCGGAGGCGGAATTACAAATCCCGAGAACGCAAAGCTTGTTGCAAGGCACGAATCCGAATGTACGCTTGACGATGTGTGCCGTTGCGGTTCGTCGCTTTTGCAGTTTGGAGGACGGCTCTGCATTTGTCAGCGCCCCGAAAGACTTGCCGATGCAATGGAGGCAATGCGTAAATATTCGGTTGAGCCGAAAAAATTAAGGCTTGTTCAACAGCGAAAGTCAAAAGCCCCGAAGCTCTTTTTGCTTGAAGGCAGAAGGGGCGGCAAAAGGGGATTTCTTGAGGTTATGCCAACCCTGTTTATTGAGGACGAAAGCGGAAACTTTTCCGAAGAAATGCTGAACATCTACGGCAGTTACAAGGAGGACTATATAAATTGAGCGGAATTTTATATGTAACGGGAACGCCGATCGGCAACCTCGGAGATTTTTCACCGAGAGCCGCAGAAACCCTCGAATCGGTTGATTTCATTGCGGCAGAGGACACAAGGGTAACGCTTAAGCTCTTGAATCATTTCGGCATAAAAAAGCCTATGGTGAGCTATTTTGAACACAACAAGCGTGAGCGTGGCGAAATCATCTGCAACAGAATTGAACAGGGCGAAAATTGTGCAATTGTAACGGACGCCGGAATGCCGTGCATTTCCGATCCGGGTGAAGATTTGATAAAGCTCTGCGAGGAGCGTGGAATAAAAACCGTGGTGATTCCCGGTCCGAGTGCCGTAATTTCCGCACTTGCGGTTTCGGGACTTGAAACAGGCAGATTCACATTTGAAGGCTTTTTGAGCGTGAACAAAAAGAGCCGCAGCGAGCATCTTGATAGTCTGAAAAATGAACACAGAACAATGATTTTCTATGAAGCACCACACAAGCTTCCGCAAACTCTCCGAGATTTGTACAGCTTTTTCGGTGACAGAAAACTTTCGATTGTTCGTGAACTCACCAAAGTTCACGAAGAAGTAATCCGCACCACAACAAAATATGCTGCGGAAAATTATGCAGACGGCAGTCTGAAGGGCGAATTTGTGCTTGTACTTGAGGGCAAAAAGCAAGAGGAAAAATCCGAAGAATACACCCTTGAATTTGCGGTTGAAACCGCCCGCAAGCTGATTGAAAACGGTGCAAAGCCCACCGAGGCGGCAAAAGAGGCGGCAAGTATAACAGGCTTTAAGAAAAATGAGATTTACAGGGAGCTGTTGTAAATGACATACGAAAATGCTGTTGAAAAAATTCATTCACTTTTGACATTCGGTTCTCGTCCGGGACTTGACCGAATGAGAATTTTGCTTGACAGGCTCGGAAATCCGCAGGACAGGCTGAAATTTATACACATTGCAGGTACGAACGGCAAAGGCTCGGTTTGTGCTATGCTTTCATCCGCACTTGTTGCGGCAGGCTACAAAACAGGCTTGTTCATTTCACCGTATATCACGGATTTTCGTGAGAGGATACAAATAAACAATTGTATGGTGAGCGAGTCCGTTCTCACGGATGCGGTTGAAAAAACTTTTCCTATTATCGAGCAACTGCGTGAAGAGGGCACAATCATCACAGAATTTGAGTATGTCAACGCTCTTCAATTTTATATACACGCAAATGCAGATTGTGACATTGTTGTTCTTGAAACAGGAATGGGTGGTCTGCTCGACTGCACCAATACTATAAAATCACCGCTTTGTGCCGTTATCACCACAATCGGACTTGACCACACGGCAATTCTCGGCGATACAATTGAAAAAATTGCACAGCAAAAATGCGGAATCTTCAAGCCCGACTCAATGGCGGTTACTTCAAAGCAGGATATCCGTGCAATGAAGGTTATTGAATCAACTGCAAGAGAAAAGAAAATTCCGCTTGCAACGAGCGAGAGCGTTAATATTGATGTCATCGAAACCACATTAAAGGGCAGTCGCTTTATGTTTAACGGTGTTGAAATTGATCTTCCGCTTTCGGGTGATCATCAGCTTGAAAATGCAAAAACCGCACTTGCGACACTTGATATGCTCCGTTGCAATTCTCTGATTTCAATAACAGATGAGCAGATTGCAAACGGTTTTGCAAAGGCTGTCAACCCTGCAAGACTTGAGCTGTTGAGTGAAAAGCCGATTGTTCTGCTTGACGGTGCTCACAATCCTAACGGAATTGAGGCGCTTAAATCGGCAATCCAAAAATTCCTTCCGAATAAGTATATAATTGCAATCACGGGGATGCTTGCCGACAAGGATGTCAGCACTTCGGTAAAACTGCTTGACGGAGTTTTTGACAGAGTTTACACAGTTCCCGTTCACAATCCAAGGGCAATGCACCCTGCAAAGCTTATGCAACAGTATGCAAGATTTGTTGACGATACGGTAACCTTTGAAAGTGCCGAACACGCATTTGATATGGCTTTTGAACAGGCTGAAAAGACCGATTGTGCAGTTGTAATCTGCGGTTCGCTCTACCTTGCAGGCGAAATCCGTCCGTATATCATCAATAAAATTAAGGCTGAAAACGAATCAGCCGAAAAGTAAATTTTTTGTTACAACAGAATAAAACAAATTTTTTGCTCCGCACTTATTATCATTAAGATAACAGGTGCGGAGCTCTTATTTTTTAGAAGGACTGATAAAATTGCTGAAAACAGAATTTAAAAATAATATTCTCACGGCATACATTGACGGCGAAATTGACCACGATTCGGCGGCAGGAATACGCACAAAAATTGACGCCGCCGTTCAGACAAACAAACCGAAACTTTTGTGCCTTGATTTTTCAAAAGTATCGTTTATGGACTCATCGGGCATAGGTCTTGTAATGGGGCGATACCGCCAGATGAAGCTTGTCGGCGGAGCATTGCGTGTGATTAATATTCCCGACAGATTGTACAGGCTTTTTTCAATGTCGGGACTTGAAAGTTTGGGGGTGTTGAGATGAAAACAGTAAATGAAATGAAACTTTGCGTGCCGTCAAAAAGCTGTAATGAGGCTTTTGCACGGTGCGTTGTGTCGGCATTTGTAATGAGCCTTGATCCTACCGTAAACGAACTCAGTGACCTAAAAACCGCTGTGTCCGAGGCTGTGACAAACTGCATTGTTCACGGCTACCGCCACCAAAGCGGAACAATTTACATAAACGGAAAAATCACCTCCGAAAACAAGGTGATAATCACAATCCGTGACAAAGGCTGCGGAATTTCTGATATTAAAAAGGCAATGGAACCGTTGTTTACAACCGCTCCCGAGGAGGACAGGGCAGGACTCGGCTTTGCAGTTATGCAGAGCTTTTGCGACAAGGTGCGTGTCCGTTCAAAGCCCGACAGCGGAACAACCGTAACTCTTGAAAAAAATATAGGTTCGGAAAATGACCGATAAAAATAAACTTGCCGACAAAAATATGGGGCTTGTCCATGCCTGTTGCAAACGATTTTCAGGCAAAGGAATAGAGTACGAAGAACTTTTTGCATCGGGGTGTCTCGGACTCGCAAAGGCGATTAATAACTTTGACGAAAGCCGTAACCTGCAGTTTTCAACCTACGCCTTTCCTGTAATTATGGGCGAAATTAAGCGACTTTTTCGTGACGGCGGTGCAATCAGGGTAAGCCGTACATTAAAGGAGCTTTCACTTGCAATATCGAGGCTTAACAATGAAAGCAAGCTGAAAAACGGCAGAGAACTCACCGTGAGCGAGCTTGCCGAAAGGCTTGATACAAGCGAGGAAAAAATCATTGACGCACTCAACAGCACAAGAGTTCCTCTCTCCCTGACTGCCGAATATGACAGCGAGGGCAACCCACAGCTTGATGTCCCGACAGATGATATTCAAGACGAAATCTCGGAACGATTGTCGCTTGAACAGGCAGTAAAATCCCTATGCGAAACCGACCGAAAAATAATTCAACTGCGGTACTATCGGAGCAAAACACAAACTCAAACCGCCAAAATTCTTTCCATGACGCAGGTTCAAATCAGTCGGCGGGAAAAGAAAATCCTCACCGCCATTCGGGACAAAATGTCGGTTTAGTACCCCCGATTTTCCGAATGCGGCGTTCAATGAATCCCCTGCATATTTTTATTTATGAAAATTTTCATATTTAACAACAAAAGCGCCCGAATAACGGACGCTTTTACTTTTTCTTTAATTCTGTTTTTCAAGCTTCAGCTTTTCAACAATTGCATCAACCGTGGTTTCGATACTGCTCAGCTCCATTGACACCGTGATATCGGCATACTTTTTATAGAGCGGATAACGCACTCTGTACACATCATCAAGAGTTTCACCCTTACCGAATGCAATGCCTCTTGTTTTGATATTTGTAACTCTGCGCTTGATTTCATCGAGGTCAACATCAATGAAAACGACCTTGCCGTTTTTTCTGAGGTTTTCCATGGCATTTTCGCTGAGAACCATTGAACCGCCTGTTGCGATAACGGTCTTGTCGTAGTCAAGCTCTGCACCGATTTTTCCCTCAAGGTGGAGGAAAAAGTCAAGACCTTCATTATCAAGAATCTCCTGCAACGGCTTTCCTGCCTCTTTGCAGATTATCAAATCTACATCAACAAAGGAATAACCCAGCGCCTTGGCAAGCAACACACCGACTGTGCTTTTGCCCGATCCGGGCATTCCGATTAAAACTATATTTTTCATATTAAAGAATCCTTACATTAAGTGAATCTGTGCTTGAAGTCGGGCAGGTTTTGTTTGACGAAAGCACAACAACCGTGTCGCCTTTTTTGACAACGCCTGTGCTGAGTGCCTTTTCCATAGCCTGTTTCGTAATTGAATCAGATGTGCGCTTTTCTTCGCCCATGACAGCCATAACACCCCAGTTAAGACAGAGCTTTCTGCACACAAGCTGTGATGTTGCAACTGCAATAACGGGACAGTCAGGTCTGTAATGAACCATCGCTCTTGCAACTCGACCTGTTGCACTTTCAACAATAATAGCCTTTGCGCCTACTGCCTGCGCAATATTCTTTGCAGCTTTACAGATACTTGATCTGATTGGGTTAGTGTCCTTCATTCCGTGTTCTTCCACATACTCATGAAGTGCGGTAAATTCACCGTTTTCCTCAGCCTCCGAACAAATTGCGTCAAGTGCCTTTACGCTTTCAATCGGGTACTTACCTGCGGCGGATTCTGCCGAAAGCATTACTGCGCTTGTGCCGTCATAAACTGCATTGGCAACATCGCTGATTTCGGCTCTTGTAGGACGGGGAGCCGTTGTCATACTCTCAAGCATCTGGGTTGCAGTGATTACATATTTACCTCTTGAAACAACCTTTCTGATGATTGTTTTCTGAATTTCAGGCAGCTTGATAAACGGAATTTCAACACCCATATCTCCTCGGGCAACCATAATACCGTCTGCGTAATCAATGATTGCGTCCATATCGTCAACACCGCTCTGATTTTCAATCTTTGCGATAATTTCAACATACTCATAGCCGAGGCTGTCAATAAAGTCACGAAGAGTTCTAACATCATCGTGATTGCGGACAAATGATGCGGCAACAACTGTTGCACCGTGGTTAAGACCGAACTCAATGTCCTTTCTGTCCTGAGCGCTTACATACGGCATATTGATAAAGTAGCCCGGAATGTTGATACTCTTGCGGTTTTTAAGCACACCGCCCTTGTTTACGGTACAAACGATTGACTCGGAATTTACCGACTTAACGACAAGCGAGATAATACCGTCATCAAGCAAAAGCTCTCTGCCGATTGCCTCCTGACCTTCGGATTCAAAAATATCAACAAGCTTAGGAAACGAAAGGCTTACACCTGTTTCGTCGCCCTCTTCTTTGTTTTTAAAAAGACTGAACTCTGCACCCTCGACAAGTTCAACAGAACCGTCCTTGAATGTGCCGACTCTGACCTCAGGACCCTTTGTATCGAGCAAAATTGCAACATTTTGACCGCTCTCTGCAATTGCCTCTTTAAGGTTTTTGATTGTAACCTCAAGCCGATCATAA
Organism: Ruminococcus bromii; assembly: GCF_002834235.1. Classification (GTDB taxonomy): domain Bacteria; phylum Bacillota; class Clostridia; order Oscillospirales; family Acutalibacteraceae; genus Ruminococcoides; species Ruminococcoides intestinale. The sequence continues at coordinate 297,084 of NZ_NNBY01000036.1, forward strand.
ACACCGTGTGACATATTGATTCTGGCAACATTCATACCTGCGTCAATCATTTTACGCATCATTTCTTTTGAATCGCAGGCAGGTCCGATGGTACAAACTATCTTAGTTTTTCTCATGTTTTCTCCGTCCTTTTAAAATGCTTATATCCTGTTATTGTGCATATGTATAAATCTGTGTAAAAATTTTGATTACACTCATTATATATTATTCACAACACAATTTCAATCTTTGATTTGTAAAATTTTACATTCTGTGGCTTGTACAAAAATTTTCAAAACAATAACAAAAAATCGGGCAGTTTCCTGCCCGATTCTGTGCTTGAATTATACAAGATTTACGACAATCTTCTGAATTTGTGTTGCGTCAATAACGCTGATTTCACCGTCACCGTTTACATCGGCAACATTGAGCTGACTGTCTGTGAGTGTTTCAAGACTTACAATGTACTTCTGAACAAGAGTTGCATCCATTACAGTAACTTCGCCGTCGCCGTCAACATCACCGATTTTAGCGGAAGGAGTGTACTCGCTAAACCACTTACTGCTGATCCATGCCGCACGGCTTGTCATCCAATCAGCCGCATAGTTATACATATCCGTAAAACTGCCCTGATTGTAGCTTGTCTTAGTGTTACTTACGGTATATGTACCTGTTGTCATATCAAAGTCAGCCTTGTTCATTGATGTGTGGTCACAAATCCAACTGCTCGTTCTTATATGCCAGCCGCTTTTGTAATTCATCGCACCGCTGTCCTTGAGAAGGTCAAAATACTGTGTTTTTGTATAGAATTCGTCAGAGCCCTTGTAAGATGCGGTCTTGCCTGCAAAATAGTTGATTGCAGGAACAAACTGCTCAAACCAGATATTTACGGCAGCTTTATTAACCTGAGTGTTTCTTGAAATGTTGTTAATAATGTTGGTGCTGCTCTGAGTGCGTTTTTGTCTGTCCTTGAATCTGCACCACCAGCCTGAATACTGTGTGTAATCCTTAACACCGAAGTTCTGAAGATCCCAAGCACTGCCTGCAGCATTACCGAGCGCATTATCGTAGTCCCATACAGGTGAGCCGAAGAACTTATAGTTACCGTCGGAATCCTGCTTATAAACAAAGTAAACGCTTGAAACACCGGAATCCCAGTTTTTACCGAGTTCATTTATAAGCCACAGCTTTGCACATGAATCAACATCAGCGTACTGTGAAAGGTCGGAGTCTGCTTTTTTAGCGGCTCTGTAAAAAGCATTGTACTTTTCACGGACATAGTTCTTAACTTCATTATAGCCCTTGTCGCCTTCCGAAAGCTCAGGAGCTTTAATTGTAACCTTGATACCGTCATCACATTTTACATAGTAATCTTCACCGTCTACAGCACCGGAATCAACTTCACAAAGGAACGGGAAATCCTTGTTTACATTGCCGTCAGCGTCAAGGTATGCAGTATCGTCAATATCGTTGACAAGGGCACTCTTACCCACCTCAATTTTTTCGGTCATCTGATATGAACCCCAGTAATAACCGTCTGAGTAGAAATCAACATATCTTGAATCCGAAGCATATGGAGTTCCTACTGCATCTGCAAGGTCATAAAGAAAACGGTTTCTTGTGAGTGAATCGTCCTGATAATTTGCAAGGAGAGAGAACTTTTTGCCCTTTGACATACCGCCGATTGAAACCTTATCGGAATATGTGATGTTGTAAGGCTTCTTAGCCTTGCCCCATGTTGAGTTGCCTCTGCCCTTGATTTTCTTGATTGAAGTATTGTCAATCTTGCCGTTCCTGTCAACAATAGCGCCTGTTGCAGAGGAATAGTTGCTCTTATCCTCGTTAAGATAAGAGATAAGTTCCTTACCGTTGCCGTCAGCGTTGCTGTTGTTCACATAGATTGCAGACTCGGCAGAGGACTTTAAGAATGTGAGGGAATAGGTTTTTCCGTCGGCAGTAACATTGTCTGCCTTATCAATTGTGTACGAAACCTCCCTCGACTCGCCTGACGGTATAGTTACATTATTAACCGTAACGCTTTTTGAATATGCGTTATAAAGCTCAACACTTGTTGACGAAACACTGCTTGGAAGGAAGAAATACTTCCTATTAGTATTCAATTCCTCCATATCCTCGTTGTGTTTACATTGCCATGCAACCCATGCGTCAGAATCGTCAGAACCGCTTACTGCGTGTGCATAAAGTGCATTCTGAGTTTTAAATGAAAGAGTCGGTGTTGATGTTTGAGCGGCAGAAACAGAAAATACCGACATACCGCCAACGGTCATCAAACCAGCAAGTACAATTGAAATCGCTTTTTTTGTTGTCCTCACCATAATCACTCCTAAAAAATTATATCAATTAGGAACTTTTAGATATATTCACAAAAAGTTCACTTGTTAATCACATCCGTCAAAACTATTGTACCATTTGCATAAAATTAATACAAGTAATTTTTCAATATATAACGGTACAATTTTGCGAAATTTCTTTATTTTCGTTGATTAATTTGATATAATATTATGGTAAAGATACGGTAACACTTACCGAAATTTTAAATCACATTAAGGAAGTGGCATAATGCGTAATTACGGCAAAAAGAAAAACTATTGTCTTATTGCGGCACTTGCATCACTTGTGGCTTTTTCAACTATGGCTGCAAGCGTTATGAGTGGTTGCGGAGAAAATTCGGATGAACAGAAAACAACAGATATTGTTCACGAAACACGCATAGATACTCAGATTGAAACAAAAATTGAAACATACACCGAGGTTGTAACAGACGCTCAGGGCAACACTGAATATGTTAAAGAAACAAAAGCTGTGCCTGTAAACAACAACGCCGGCGGCAACAGCAAGTCAGGCGATTCAGGCAATAAATCCGAAAACTCAGGCGGCAGTTCTTCCGGCAAAAATTCAAACAGTCAGCAGAGTTCCGTTATTGAAAAGAGTGAAACGAGCAAAACTACTAACAACAGTTCTTCAAAAACAGACTCAGGCAAAACTAATAACAACAGTAATAAGAATAATAACAACAGCAATAAAAATAACAACAGCAACAAAAATAATAACAGTTCATCTTCAAAGTCGGATTCATCAAAATCTGATGACAGCAACAACAAGTCACTTAAAATTGGCGGCAAAACATTCAATGTCGGTGACACAATTGTATGCACATACAATCTGACAACACCGGCAGTTCTCGAAAACTATCAGGCAACGATCAAATATGATTCATCAAAGCTTATCTGCAAAAGTGCAAAAATGTCTGAACCCGCTAAATACGGAGCTATGCTCAACATAAAGATTGCCGGAGAGATTTCTTTAAGCGGCGTCAACATCGGTGACGGTTATGACTACACAAACGGCGGTGCGTTTATGACCGTAGTATATGAAGTTAAAGGCGGCGGCTCAACATCACCAAGTTATCACTGGGAAGTTGCCTGCAGAGCAAGCGACAGTAAGAACCTTATCGACAAAAAGGGTAAGCCTGCGAGCGGTTTTAAGCTCAGCTCATCTTATAAAGATTAGGTTGCCAACTAAAAATTGAATTGCTTTTAAAACTGTAAAATGAGGCTGTGAAGAAATGAAGTTTAAGACTTCGTTCTTCACAGCCTGTCTTGTTTGTACAAAAGCACGGCGCACCCCGTTTCCTGTTCGTGAATACAGTTTGATAAATAAAAAGCATTTATGCCCGAGCGTGTTATTGTAGTTATTCATACAATTTCAATGCAGCGCCGAACCGTGTTCGCCTGCTGATGAACTTTTTGTGGCTCTATAATAAAAGTCGGGGTAGCAAAAGAGCCTACATTTTGAAACAAACGCAAAAACTCCCGACTAAAAAGTCGGGAGTCAAATTGAACTTGTATTAACTTAAAAAGAATTAAACGAGCTCGATAATTGCCATTTCAGCGGCGTCACCACGACGGGGACCGATTTTAGTAACTCTTGTATAGCCACCGTTTCTATCGCTGTATTTTGGAGCAATTTCCTTAAAGAGCTTGCTTGTAACATCTTCCTTAGTAACAAAAGCCAAAACAAGGCGTCTGTTGTGAAGAGTATCTTCTTTAGCTGTAGTAATCATCTTCTCTGCCATAGCCTGAACTTCCTTGGCACGAGTAAGAGTTGTTTCAATTTTGCCGTTTTCCAAAAGGAAAGTAACCATAGCACGAAGCATTGCAGTTCTCTGTGCAGTAGTTCTTCCTAATTTTCTTGTACCTGGCATTTCTTTCACTCCTTTACCGTTGAGTTTGTTGGTAAGAATTTGACAGAATAGCCTGTCAAAGACTTTGGGAAGTTATTCGTCTTCCTTCTGAAGACTAAAACCGAGAGAATTGAGCTTCTGTACAACTTCCTCGAGAGATTTTCTACCGAGGTTACGCACTTTCATCATATCCTCTTCGGACTTGTTGATCAAATCCTCTACCGTGTTAATGCCTGCACGCTTGAGGCAGTTGAAAGAACGAACTGAAAGATCAAGATCTTCAATCGTCATTTCAAGAATCTTTTCCTTGCCCTTGTCATCCTTCTCAACCATAACTTCAGCACTTGAAGCTTTGTCGGAAAGATTAACGAAAAGGTTAAGGTGTTCGGTAAGAACCTTTGCTGCAAGAGAAACAGCCTCCTGAGCATTGATAACTCCGTTTGTCCAAACATCCAAAGTGAGCTTGTCATAGTCAGTAATCTGACCTACACGAGTGTTATCAACTGTATAGTTTACCTTTAACACGGGAGTATAAATTGAATCAATCGGCAAAACGCCAATAACATTGTTGCCGCTTAACTGCTTGTTGCGCTCTGAAGGAATATATCCTCTGCCCTTGTCAACTGTGATTTCCATATTGAGCTTAGCACCCTCACCGAGTGTAGCAATATGGAGTTCAGGGTTGAGAATTTCAACCTCATCATCACATTTGATGTCGGCAGCCTTTACCTCACAGGGACCCTCGGCTGCAATTTCTATAACCTTGGGACTTGTTTCATGGAGCTTTGCAACAAGACTTTTCATATTAAGAACAATTTCCGTAACGTCTTCCTTTACGCCGGGAATAGTTGAAAATTCGTGAAGAACGCCGTCAATCTTGATTGATGTAACAGCACAGCCTTCAAGAGAGGAAAGCAGCACACGGCGCAAACTGTTGCCGAGTGTGTTGCCGAAACCACGCTCGAGCGGTTCAACAACAAACTTGCCGTACTTTCCATCCTCGGTTAATTCCTCGGTTTCAATTCTTGGCTTTTCAATTTCTATCATTCGCGAATCCTCCTAAACATTATGCGACTGCAAAAGCAGCCCATCTGTGTGTAATCTGCCTGTGAAATATAAGATTACTTGGAGTACAACTCAACGATGAGGTGTTCTTCAACAGGAAAGTCGATGTCTTCTCTCTGGGGAGCTGCAACAACCTTGCCGCCGAGAAGGTTTTCGTTCTTCTCAAGCCACTTTGGTGTTACAATTGAAGATGTTTCGCCCTCTGCGATTGCCTTGAATCTTGCAGTTGAACGGCTCTTCTCCTTAACTTCGATTACATCGCCAACCTTAACAAGGTATGAAGGAATGTTTACCTTCTTACCGTTTACGGTAAAGTGGCTGTGACTAACAAGCTGTCTTGCTTCTCTTCTTGTAGCTGCAAGACCGAGTCTGAAGATAACGTTGTCAAGTCTTCTTTCAATAAGTGTAAGCAATACAGCACCTGTCTTACCCTCAGCTTTTTCAGCTTTTTCGTAGTAAGCTCTGAACTGCTTCTCCATGATGCCGTAGATAAATTTTACCTTCTGCTTCTCAGTGAGCTGCATGCTGTATTCGCTCTTTTTTCTTCTCATCTTACCGCCGGGATTTCTGTTGGAAGTCTTCTTGGAATAACCCATAACTGCGGGTGAAATGCCAAGAGCTCTGCAACGCTTAGCGATAGGCTGCATATTTTTAGCCATAGTAGAATTTTCCTCCTTTTAAAATACTATACACGTCTTCTCTTTGGAGGACGGCATCCGTTGTGCGGGATTGGAGTAACATCCTTAATCATTGTTACCTCAAGACCTGCAGTCTGCAATGCACGGATTGCAGCTTCACGACCCTGACCGGGACCCTTTACATATACTTCAACATACTTCATGCCGTGTTCCATTGCTGCCTTTGCAGCTGTTTCGGCTGCTGACTGAGCGGCAAACGGAGTTGACTTCTTTGAACCTCTGAAACCGAGCTCGCCTGCGCTTGCCCATGAAACAGCGTTGCCCTGTGTATCGGAAATAGTAACAATTGTGTTGTTAAATGTAGACTGGATATGCGCTGCGCCTTTTTCAATGTGCTTGCGTTCACGGCGACGGCGGATAACCTTCTTACCACCCTTTGGTGCTGCCATAGTCCTTTGCCCTCCTTACTTCTTCTTATTAGCCATGGTTTTACGGGGACCCTTACGAGTACGAGCGTTAGTCTTTGAACGCTGACCTCTTACAGGAAGTCCTTTTCTGTGGCGAACGCCACGGTAACAACCAATATCAATAAGTCTTTTAATATCATAAGCGATGTCACGGCGAAGGTCACCTTCAACGCGGCAGTGATGCTCGATGTATTCTCTGAGCTTTGCAATATCTTCTTCTGTCAAATCTCTGACACGAGTGTCCGGATTAACACCTGTTGCAGCAATAATGTCGTCTGCAGTCTTACGGCCGATACCGTAGATATAGGTCAAACCAATCTCAACTCTTTTATCTCTCGGTAAGTCAACACCTGCTATACGAGCCATATAGTTGCACCTCCATATAAATTCTAAAATATAGTTTTGTTTTCGTTAGGTAAATTAACCCTGGCGCTGCTTATGCTTGGGGTTTTCGCAAATAACTAAAATCTTACCTTTTCTTTTGATTACTTTGCACTTGTCGCACATTTTCTTTACTGAAGGTCTGACTTTCATGTATAATCATTCCTTTCTAAAAAGTCGTGTTTTTACCCGAATTATTTAGTTCTCCAGGTAATTCTGCCTCTTGTCAGGTCATAGGGGGACATTTCCACCTTTACCTTATCACCCGGCAATATGCGAATGAAGTTCATTCTCAGTTTGCCTGAAATAACAGCTAATATCACGTGACCGTTCGGCAACTCTACCTTAAACTGTGCGTTCGGTAAAGCTTCCTTAACAATACCTTCAATTTCGATTACATCCTGTTTTGACATATTGTCAACCCTCGCTCTTTCTAAAATTGTTCAAAATTTTTCTTATCTGCGGATTGGTCTTGATTGAACCCTCTATCACGGTTCCTGTAGGAGAAATATGAATAAGCTTTTTCTTTTTAGGCTTCTCAACCTTTCTTCGCTTTCCGTCTGCAATGTAAGCAAAAACGGAATCGCAGTCGAGAACAACAAAAAAGGCGTTCTTTTCCCTTCCTGCCACAGCCTTTACGATACTGCCTTTTACTGTGTTCATAAAATCACCTTTAATCGCACAAAGTCATAATTTTAGGTCCGTCAGGAGTTATTGCAACAGTATGTTCAAAATGAGCTGAAAGCTTTCCGTCAGCAGTGACGGTAGTCCATTTGTCATCAAGAACACGCACATTGCACCTGCCCTGGTTCACCATGGGTTCAATGGCAATAGTCATACCCGGAATAAGCCGCACTCCTCTGTGAGCAGTGCCGTAATTGGGTACGCTTGGGTCTTCGTGCAGTTTCGCACCTACGCCGTGGCCGACAAAATCTCGTACCACCGAGTAACTGCGAGCTTCGACATACTTCTGAACAGCGTTGCCTATGTCACCGACACGGTTGAAGGCAAGAGCCTGTTTAATTCCCTCATACAGACTCTCTTTTGTGGCGTCAAGCAAAGCCTGTGCGTCTGCACTGATTTTGCCGCAGGGGAATGTAAAGGCGTTGTCGCCGTGAAATCCCCCGTAGAAAGCGCCAACATCCACGCTTACTATGTCGCCCTCTTTTAAAACGAGTTCTTTACTGGGTATGCCATGGATAACCACATTGTTAACGGAAATGCACGCACTCGCAGGAAAGCCGCCGTAACCGAGAAACGAGGGAACTGCTCCCTGTTTCTCGATGTATGAGCGGACAATGTTATCTATTTCATAAGTAGTAACGCCGGGCTTTACAGCCTCTCCCGCAACACGCAATGCCTCGGCAGAAATTCTGCAGGCATCTTTCATTTTTGAAAGTTCCCGTGCTGTCTTAACTACAACCATGAATTAAGCCTCAATACCTTCAAGGATAGCCTTTGTAGTAGCTTCTACATCGTCCTGTCCTTTTACAGTAACAAGCTTACCCTGCTTCTCATAGTAAGAAACGAGGGGCTCAGTCTCTTTGTGATATGTTTCGAGACGAGCAAGCACGGTATCGGGGTGGTCGTCCTTGCGCTGAACAAGGGTGCCGCCGCAATCGTCACAAACACCTTCCTTTTTGGGCTTTAAAGTCACAATGTGGAAAGGTCTGCCACAATTTTCGCAAACACGGCGTCCGGACATACGGTTGATGATTTTTTCATCAGAAATGTCGATGTTGATGACATGCTGAATCTCAACACCCATATTATCCAGAGCCTCAGCCTGAGGAATAGTTCTTGGAAAACCGTCAAGAATGAAACCCTTCTTGCAGTCATCGGCAGAAAGTCTTTCCTTTACAATACCAATTACTACTTCGTCGGGAACAAGCTTGCCTTCATCCATAAAGGATTTAGCCTTCAAGCCCATCTCAGTGCCGTTTTTCAGCGCTTCACGGATCATGTTTCCGGTTGAAATTGTGGGAATACCAAAGTGTTCACAAAGTACAGCAGCCTGTGTGCCTTTACCTGCACCCGGAGCACCTAACATGATAATGTTCATCTATTATACTCCTTTTTTCTCAATTAGTCAAGAAAACCTTTGTAATGACGCATCATCATTTGTGACTCGAGCTGTTTAACAGTTTCAAGAGCAACACCAACTACGATGATGATTGATGTACCGCCGATTGACATCTGTCCCATTCCGGAAGCAGCGCCGTAGATAAGCGGAATCATAGCGATAACAGCAAGGAACATTGCACCGATTAAAGTGATTCTTGACAAAATCTTTCTGATATAATCAGCTGTCGGAGCACCCGGACGAATACCGGGAACTGTGCCGTTGTTAGCTTTAAGATTGTTAGCCATTTCAACAGGGTTGTACTGAATTGATGTATAGAAATAAGCGAACATTATAATGAACAAGAAATAAAGTACCATGTACAGCCAGCCTGTGGTGCTGAATGCTGCAAAGAATGCACCCCAGAAACCTTCTCCTGCAGGAATCTTAAGGAAGAGGTTGATTGTACTTGGAATTGAAAGAATTGAGCTTGCAAAGATGATTGGAAGAACGCCGCCGAGAGCAACCTTGATAGGAAGGTGGCTTGACTGACCGCCGTACATCTTTCTGCCCACAACACGCTTTGCATACTGAATCGGGATTCTTCTTTCGCTGTCCTGCATGAATGTGATAATCCATACGACAGCAACAAAGAGAACTACCCAGAGAGGTACGAGGAAGAAGAACTGTGTGCTGCCGTTAACAGCAAGGTTCCAGTACTGACCGAGTGTGTTGATAATCTGTGGGAACTGAGCAACGATACCTGCAAAAAGGAGAATGGAAATACCGTTTCCGATGCCGTGGCTGTTGATCTGTTCACCGAGCCACATCATAACCGCCGTACCTGCGGTAAAAACAAGGATGATTACGATAGCAGAGAACCAAAGTTCAAAACCGCTGTTGTAAAGTGTTACCTTGCTGTTGAGAAGGTAGAAGTAATATGCAGTACCCTGAATAATACCAAGACCGACTGTTACATAACGAGTGATAGCACTGATTTTGCGTCTGCCGGCTTCGCCTTCTCTTGCCAATCTCTCCAGAGGAGGAATAGCAACGCAGAGGAGCTGGATGATGATTGAGCTGTTGATATAAGGGGTGATACCCATTGCAAACAATGTTGCGTTTGAGAATGCACCGCCTGAGAGTGTATTCATATAAGAAAGCATTGTGTTAGACCAGTCATCCGGGTTCATAACACTTCTGAGGGCTGCGGTATCCAGGAACGGAACCTGAATAACCGAGCCGATTCTGAATACAACAATGATTAAGAGAGTAAATAAAATTTTCTTTCTTAAATCGGGGAGTGACCAAGCATTTTTGATGGTTTTAAACACTTAGATCACCTCTGCCTTTCCGCCCGCAGCCTCAATTGCAGCTTTAGCTGATTCGGAAAAAGCAGAAACCTTTACTGTAAGTTTTTTGTCAAGCTTACCGTTGCCAAGAATTTTAACAGCATCAAAGCCGTTCTTAACAACGCCTGCATTAACAAGAGCCTCAATATCTACTGTCGCACCGTCTTCAAACTTTCTGTTCAAAGTGCTGAGGTTAACTGCTGCTACAGTCTTAGCAAAAATATTGTTGAAACCTCTTTTAGGGATACGACGCTGTAAAGGCATCTGACCGCCCTCAAATCCGGGACGGATGCTGCCGCCTGAACGAGCCTTCTGGCCCTTATGACCTTTACCGGAAGTTTTGCCCCAGCCCGAGCCGTGACCTCTGCCGATTCTCTTTGAGTCCTTCTTAGAACCCTCAACAGGAGAAAGTTCATGTAACTTCATTAGTTCGCACCTCCTTGCTTATGCTTCACTAACCTCTACGAGGTGGATGATTTTTGCTACCTTACCCTTAGTCTGAGCGTTATCTGGCTGAGTTGTAACATCACCGATTTTCTTAAGACCGAGAGCGTGGGCGGTTGCAATCTGATCCTTCTTAGAGCCGATAAGACTCTTTACTAACTTAATTGTCATAATTTACAACCTCCCTATTAAAGAATTTCTTTAACGGATTTACCGCGGATTGCAGCAACTTCTTCAGCATTTCTTAATGCGCCAAGACCTGCAAGAGTAGCTCTAACTACATTACAGGGATTGTTGGAACGAAGAGCCTTTGTTCTGATGTCCTTGATACCTACTGCTTCAACGACGGCACGAACAGGACCGCCGGCAATAACACCGGTACCGGGAGCTGCGGGCTTCATAAGAACTCTGCCTGCACCAAACTCACCGATTACTTCGTGAGGGATTGTTGTACCTCTGAGTGAAACCTTCATGAGGTTCTTCTTAGCATCCTCAATACCCTTGCGGATAGCATCGGGTACTTCGCCTGCTTTACCGATACCGAAACCAACTGTTCCGTTACCGTCGCCTACAACTACGAGAGCTGCAAACTTGAAAATACGACCGCCTTTAACTGTTTTAGAAACACGGTTAATAGTAACTACTCTTTCTTTTAATTCGCCTGTTACTTCTACTGTTTTAGCCAAAGTTATTCCTCCAATCCTTAGAAATTGAGGCCGCCCTCACGGGCGCCTTCGGCCAATTCCTTAACACGGCCGTGATATATGTTACCGCCTCTGTCGAATACAACATCAACGATATTCTTTTCTTTTGCACGCTCAGCAACGAGCTTGCCAACAGCCTTAGCTGCCTCTTTGTTTCCGCCATTGCCTGTGATTTCCTTATCAAGGCTTGAAGCCTGAGCAAGTGTAACACCGGCTACATCGTCAATAATCTGAGCATAGATGTTGCTTGTGGAGCGGAATACGCAAAGACGAGGACAAGAAGCTGTACCGCTGATCTTGCTGCGGACTCTCTTATGGCGTTTTGCGCGTGCCTTTTTTGTATCTGGTCTGCTTACCATTAATTATTCACTCCTTAATTATTTGCCCTTACCGGCCTTGCCTTCCTTGCGGCGGATAACTTCATCAGCGTACTTAATACCCTTGCCCTTATATGGCTCCGGAGGACGCTTTTCTCTTACTTCGGCAGCAAACTGACCAACCTTTTGCTTATCAATGCCGGAGATGATGATTTTGTTAGGATCGGGAACTTCAATCTTGATGTCCTCTGTATCCTCAACGATAACCTGGTGTGAATAACCAAGGTTCATAACGCACTTGTTACCCTGCTTCTGAACACGGTAACCAACGCCGTTAACCTCAAGAGTCTTTGAATAACCCTCTGTAACACCGATAACCATATTATGGATAAGTGTTCTTGTAAGGCCGTGAAGTGAACGGTTTTCCTTTGCGTCGTTAGGACGTGTAACCTCAATTACATCGCCCTTGATTTCAACAGTCATAGCAGGATTAAACTTGAAATCAAGTGTACCCTTAGGACCTTTAACTGTGATAACGCCGTTGTCAACTGAAGCTGTAACGCCGGCGGGAATATTTATAGGTTTTCTTCCAATTCGAGACATTTATCGCACCTCCTCTTACCAAATGTAAGCGAGAACCTCGCCGCCGATGTGCTGCTTTCTTGCCTCACGATCTGTCATAACACCCTTTGAGGTTGAAATGATAGCGATACCAAGACCCTTCATTACCTTTGGCATATCTTCTGCATTACTGTAAATTCTGAGACCGGGCTTTGATACACGGCGGAGACCTGTGATAACAGGAGTCTTGCCGTCTGTATACTTGAGTGTTACCTTAATAACGCCCTGCTTGCCGTCTTCAATAACTGTGAAATTCTTTACATAACCTTCGTCAACAAGAATCTGACAAATTGACTTCTTGAGGTTTGAAGCGGGAATTTCAACAGAATCATGCTTTGCTGAATTTGCGTTACGGATTCTTGTAAGTAAATCAGCAATTGTATCTGTAATCTGCATTATGCTTTACCTCCCTTGCTTACCAGCTTGCTTTCTTTACACCCGGAATTTCGCCCTTGTAAGCGAGTTCACGGAAGCAAATACGACAAATGCCATACTTACGGAGGTAGGCGTGTGGTCTACCACAGATGTTACATCTTGTGTACTCTCTTGTAGAGAATTTCTGCTTTCTCTGCTGCTTTACTTTCATTGAAGTTTTAGCCACAACAATCCCTCCTTACTTTGAAAACGGTGCGCCCATAAGCTTTAAGAGCTCGCGAGCTTCTTCGTCTGTTGTTGCAGTGGTTACGAAACAAATGTCCATACCACGAACCTTGTCGATCTTGTCATAGTCAATCTCGGGGAAGATGAGCTGCTCTTTGAGGCCCATGTTGTAGTTACCACGGCCGTCAAATGAATCAGGGTTGATACCTCTGAAGTCACGAACACGGGGAAGTGCTACATTGAAGAATCTGTCGAGGAATTCATACATTCTCTCGCCTCTTAATGTAACCTTACAGCCGATTGCCATACCTTCTCTGAGTTTGAAGTTAGCAACTGACTTTCTTGCCTTACAGATGAGAGGTTTCTGACCTGTAATAGCAGAAAGGTCTGTGCAGATAGCATCAATTACTTTTGAGTTATCTTTTGCTTCGCCTGCGCCTACATTGATAACGATTTTATCAAGCTTCGGAATCTGCATTGTGCTCTTGTAGGAGAACTTTGACATAAGAGCAGGTGCAACTTCTTTTGAATAATATTCTTTAAGTCTTGCCATATCTTATTTCCTCCTTAAAGTGCTTCGCCGCATTTAGCGCAAACTCTGCCCTTAGAGCCGTCCTCATAGAACTTATGAGCAACTCTTGTAGGCTTTTTGCATCTTGGGCAAACAATCTGAACCTTAGATGCATACATAGCACCCTCAGCCTTAATGATACCGCCCTGCTCGCCCATCTTCTTGGGCTTAACATGCTTTGAAACCATGTTTACCTTTTCTACGATAACTTTGCCTTCTTTAGGGCTTACAGCCATAACCTGACCTGTCTTGCCCTTGTCCTTACCGCTTAATACGATAACGGTGTCGCCTGTTTTAACATGAACTTTACTCATTGTGACACCTCCAATTAAAGTACTTCGGGAGCGAGAGAAAGAATCTTCATATAATCTTTATCACGAAGCTCTCTTGCTACCGGTCCGAAGATACGAGTACCCTTCGGGTTCTTATCTTCCTTAATAATAACAGCTGCATTTTCATCGAAACGGATATAAGTACCGTCTTCTCTTCTGACGCCCTTTGCAGAACGAACAACTACAGCCTTTACAACGTCGCCTTTTTTAACAACACCGCCGGGTGCTGCCTTTTTAACCGAGGCTACGATTACATCGCCAATGTTGGCATATCTCCTTCTGGTACCGCCGAGTACACGAATGCACATAAGTTCCTTTGCGCCGGTGTTGTCGGCAACCTTGAGGATAGTTTGCTGCTGAATCACAGTGTAATTCCTCCTTTACTCAAAGCCGCTAAAATAAACTTATTTAGCTTTCTCAATAATCTCGACGAGTCTCCATCTTTTGTCTTTAGAAAGAGGACGGGTCTCCATAATCTTTACACGGTCGCCAATACCACACTCGTTGTTTTCGTCGTGTGCCTTGAAACGAACTGTACGCTTAACAATTTTGTTGTAAAGCTTGTGCTTTACGCTGTCTTCGACTGCAACGACAATTGTCTTGTCCATCTTGTCGCTTACAACTTTTCCGACAACAGTTTTTCTCATATTTCTTTCACTCACTGTTAAGTCCTCCTCTCTTAAGCTTCAGCGCCGTTAAGTTCCATCTGACGAAGAACTGTTGAAATTCTTGCGATGTCCTTTTTAACAGCACCGATTCTGGATGAGTTTTCGAGCTGATTAACAGCAAGCTGGAAACGAAGATTGAATAATTCTTCTTTGAGTTCAGTGAGCTTTGTCTGAAGCTCTTCTACTGACATATCTCTGAGTTCTGATGCTTTCATTACTGCTCACCCTCCTCTTTCTTAACAAACTTGCACTTGATCGGAAGCTTATTTGCAGCAAGGCGAAGAGCCTCTCTTGCAGTAGCTTCATCTACGCCGCCGAGTTCAAACATAACTCTGCCGGGCTTTACTACGGCTACCCAGTACTCGGGTGAACCTTTACCTGAACCCATTCGTGTTTCAGCAGGCTTTGCTGTAACAGGCTTATCAGGGAAAATTTTGATCCATACTTTACCGAATCTTTTGCAGTAACGAGTCATAGCGACACGGGCAGCCTCAATCTGGTTTGAGGTGATCCATGCAGGCTCTGTAGCCTGAAGACCGAAATCGCCGTAAGTAACCTTGTTACCACGAAGAGCCTTACCTGTCATACGACCTCTGTGAACTCTTCTGTATTTTACTCTCTTAGGTAATAACATTACTTTCTGCCTCCTTCTCTGCGGGGCTTTCTTGACTTAACTTCGTTAAGAACCTCGCCCTTGTAAAGCCAAACCTTAACGCCTACTTTACCGTAGGTTGTGTTAGCTTCTGCAAAGCCGTAGTCGATGTCGGCACGAAGTGTCTGAAGCGGAATAGTACCTTCGTGGTACTGCTCTGAACGAGCAATTTCAGCACCGCCGAGACGGCCTGAACACATAATCTTGATACCCTTAGCGCCACGACGCATTGCGTTGCCGATTGACATCTTCATTGCACGGCGGAAAGAGATTCTCTTTTCAAGCTGCTGAGCGATGCTTTCTGCAACGAGCTGTGCATCAAGCTCAGGAGCCTTAACTTCTACGATATTGATTGCAACGGGCTTGCCGAGCATCTTTTCGCACTGTGCTCTGAGCTTTTCAATCTCAGAACCGCCCTTACCGATTACAAGACCGGGCTTAGCGCAGTGGATGCTGATTTTAACTTTTTTGCCGTCACGCTCAATTTCAATCTTTGAGATACCGAAGTTGTAAAGCTGAGCCTTCAGAGTCTTACGGAGGTTATAGTCCTCAACGAGTGTAGCACCGAAGTCCTTCTTGTTTGCAAACCAACGGGAATCCCAATCTTTAATAACGCCGACACGGAGACCGTGCGGATTAACTTTCTGACCCATAATCTAACCTCCCCTTAGTCGTCTTCTCTTTCCTTGAGTACGAGGGAAATGTGAGAAGTTCTCTTGTTGATTCTGAACGCTCTGCCCTGTGCTCTCGGACGAATTCTTTTAAGGATGGGGCCTGCTGTTGCATTGCACTGAGCAATGTAAAGCTTGGATACATCCATGTCATGGTTGTTCTCAGCATTTGCCATAGCTGAATTGAGCAGCTTTAAAAGCGGCTCGCAAGCGGCCTTGGGAGTGTGCTTGAGAACAGCTTCCGCATACTTAACGTCTTTGCCTCTTACGAGGTCAAGAACTACATTAACCTTGCGGGGTGAAATACGAACAAATTTTGCATTTGCCTTTGCTTCCATCTGCAATACTCTCCTTCCGCTTATTTGCTTGTCTTTGATCCTGCGTGACCTTTGAATGTTCTTGTCGGAGCAAACTCACCGAGCTTGTGACCAACCATATCTTCGGTTACATATACAGGAACATGTTTTCTGCCGTCATGAACGGCAAATGTGTGACCAACGAATTCAGGGAAAATTGTTGAACTTCTTGACCAAGTCTTGAGAATTCTCTTTTCGCCTGCTTCGTTCATTTCGATAACCCTTTTGAGCAGTACAGGCTGAACATAAGGGCCCTTTTTAGTACTTCTACTCATGTTTTAGCTCCTTTCCGCCTTACTTACCGTTTCTTCTTCTTACGATAAGCTTGTCGCTGCTCTTGTTGTTCTTACGAGTCTTGTAGCCGAGTGCGGGCTTACCCCATGGGGTTACAGGGCCCGGACGACCAACAGGTGACTTACCCTCACCACCGCCGTGCGGATGGTCGTTAGGGTTCATTACAGAACCACGAACAGTAGGACGCCAACCCATGTTTCTCTTACGACCTGCTTTACCGATCTTAACATTTTCGTGATCGGTGTTACCTACCTGACCGATTGTAGCCATGCAGTTTTCAGGAACGTTTCTGAGCTCGCCTGAAGGAAGTCTTAAAAGTGCAAGACCGTTTTCCTTAGCCATGAGCTGAGCCATGTTGCCGGCTGAACGAGCGAGCTGAGCGCCTCTGCCGGGATAAAGCTCTACATTGTGGATAAATGTACCAACAGGGATTGCTGTAAGCGGAAGTGCGTTACCGGGCTTAATATCAGCGTTTGCACCTGCTGTTACCTTGTCGCCTACCTTAAGTCCTTCCGGAGCAATAATGTAAGCCTTTTCGCCGTCTGTGTACTCTACAAGAGCAATGAATGCAGAACGGTTTGGATCGTACTCTAATGTTTTAACTGTACCTTCAACATCAAATTTCTGACGCTTGAAGTCAATAATACGGTACTTTTTGCGGTTGCCGCCGCCTCTGTGACGAACGGTGATTCTGCCGTAGCTGTTACGACCTGCCTTTTTATTTAAAGGAGCAAGCAAGCTTTTTTCCGGCTCAACCTTTGAAAGACCCGAATAATCTGTAACCGACATATTTCTTCTTGAGTTAATGGTCGGCTTATATACTTTAATGGCCATTTGGTTTCACTCTCCTCATGATGGCTTTGCGGGAATATGGCATTTCCCATACATTCTGCCTGAATAATGTTTTTCAGACTCAATACTGAACCTGAGTCAGTATTACATCATGCCTTCAAAAAATTCGATAGGCTTGCTGTCTTCGGTAAGTTTTACGATTGCTTTCTTCCAGCTCTTTGAGTAGCCGCCGTTGTTTCTGCCCTGACGACGGAATTTGCCTCTCATGCTTACTGTGTTTACCTTTGCAACCTTAACGCCGAAAACTTCTTCACAAGCTTTTGCAATTTCAATCTTGTTTGCTGACTTAGCAACTTCAAAGGTATAAATTTTGTTAACTGCGCCGAGCATACTCTTTTCGGTAATAACAGGGCGGATTACAATATCATGAGCTATCATGCATATACCTCCTCAATCTTGCTTACCGCATCCTTAACGATGATAAGCTTGTCAGCATTCAAAATGTCATATACATTAAGAGTGTTTACCTGAGCTGTTTTAACACCGGGGATGTTGTTAGCTGATTTAATAACCTTGCTGTCAACCTCAGGAAGAACAATGAGAGCCTTCTTTTCAGCTCCGATTGCGCTGAGCATTGCAACAATCTTCTTTGTCTTGTACTCGTCCATGCTGATTGAATCAACAACGATGAGCTCGTTCTCCATAACCTTTGAAGAGAAAGCTGACTTCATAGCAAGTCTTCTTACCTTCTTATTTACGGAAAATCTGTAATCTCTTGGCTTCGGAGCGAATACAACGCCGCCGTGTGTCCACTGTGGAGCTCTTGTTGAACCCTGTCTTGCACGGCCTGTACCCTTCTGTCTCCACGGCTTTTTACCGCCGCCTGAAACCTCTGATCTTGTAAGAGCGGACTGTGTGCCCTGACGCTGTGCTGCGAGGTAGTTAACTACCATCTGATGCATAACAGCTGCATTTGGTTCGATACCGAATACGGACTCGGCAAGCTCGATTGTACCGACATTCTTGCCTTCCATATCTACTACTGCTAAATTTGGCATTTATAATCCCCCTTCCTTAAGCCTTTACGGAATCTTTGATTACAACGATTCCCTTGTTAGGACCCGGAATAGCACCCTTAACAGCGATGAGGTTGTTTTCTGCGTCAACCTTAACAACTGTGAGGTTCTGAACCGTTACCTGTTCTGCGCCGAGGTGACCTGCCATTCTCTTACCCTTCCAAACTCTTGAAGGTGATGAGCAGGCACCGATTGAACCGCCGTGGCGTACGCAAGGACCTGTACCGTGTGATTCCTTAAGACGGTGGAAGTTCCATCTCTTAATAACACCTGCTGTACCCTTACCTTTGCTCTTGCCTGTTACGTCAATCTTGTCGCCGGGGGTGAATACGTCTGCTTTAACGAGATCACCGATGCTGTAAGCGTCTGTGTCTGTAAAGCGGAACTCTTTAAGAGTTTTCTTTGGTGCTACACCGGCCTTATCAAAGAAGCCCTTCATTGGCTTGTTTACCTTGTGAGGTTTAACATCGCCGTAGCCGAGCTGTACCGAAGCGTAGCCGTCGTTTTCAACTGTTTTCTTGGCTGTTACCACGCAAGGGCCTGCCTCAACAACAGTTACGGGAATCATGATTCCCTTTTCATCGAAAATCTGTGTCATACCGATTTTCTTACCGATGATTGCTTTCTGCATAAATTGTATCCTCCTTATAGGTTATTGGTTGGTTTCCCAACATGACCCTGTCTGCTTGTAGGTTGGTATCCGATTATAACTTAATCTCGATATCAACGCCGGCAGGGAGCTCTAAGCTCATAAGAGCCTCGACTGTCTTGTTTGACGGTCTTAAGATGTCGATAAGACGCTTGTGAGTTCTGATTTCAAACTGCTCACGGCTGTCCTTGTACTTATGAACAGCACGGAGAATTGTTACAACCTGCTTCTCAGTCGGGAGCGGAACGGGACCTGAAACTCTTGCGCCTGTGCGCTTAGCTGTTGCCACGATTCTCTCTGCAGACTGATCAACGAGCTGATGATCATAACCCTTTAATCTTATTCTAATCTTTTCCTTGACTGCCATTATCGTCGCCTCCTTAAAAATGTTAGTTGGCGGGCGTTGCTTTTCAAAACTTTTTGAAACTCTGCCGGGTGTTTCCTCACCCCGCATTAAAAAACCCGTTTAACTATTCAGTTAACCGGGAAGTTCTGAAAGCGTTTGAGCGCAGTTATGGCAAAGCAACCCCATTGCCACTCAATCGCTCTGTGTTTCAATTTAATCGCCCGGTTTAAAATCGGACATACTCCACGGAAAAACCGGCTTAATGCCGCAACCTCCCGCTTCATCGCATATCTTGTGCAGTCACACAAGCATTATTATAAACGAAATACCGCATTATTTCAACCTTTTCGGCAAAATAAGCGGTATAGAAGTTTTTAAAATATTTTTAATTAATTTTGTTTAATTTGTACATACTCCCGTTTGCCAATTTTATGTTATAATTAGGCAGACGAAAATGTCTTTTCTATGCTATTGTATATAAGGGATTCCATTTTGTCAATTGTGCAGTTTTATGAAAAGGAATGACAGACAATGAAACATTTGTATTTTGGCGACGGTAAGGGCAAAACCACAGCCGCTGTAGGAATTGCCGTCAGGGCGGCAGGCAGTAACCTCAAGGTGCTGTTTGTGCAATTTTTAAAAACGGAATTTTCGGGTGAACGCCATGTTCTCAGTCACACCGAGAATGTGACTCTCACGCTCTGCCCCGCCGACCTCAAGTTCACATTTCAGATGAACGAAAAGGAAAAAGCTCAGGCGGCAAAAATTTTCAAGGGTATTTTTGACCACAGTGTCACACTTGCCCTGACCGAAAAGTACGACATGGTTGTATTTGACGAGATTATTGACGCAATCAATGCTGAAATGCTCACCGAATCCGAGGTTGTTGAGTTCATCACCAACGCTCCCTCAAGCATGGAAATCATTATGACAGGTCATAACCCGTCACAAAAGATGATTGACCTTTGCGATTATGTGACCGAGTTCAAGAAAATCAAACATCCCTACGACCGAGGCATCACCGGCAGAATCGGTGTTGAATTTTAATTATAAGCTTGTGCAGATAGTTTAATTTACATAAAACGCTCGAGCGTAGCGCTTATAAAATCGTATCCGACACCACCCGATTTATGGGTGGTTATTTTTTTGCATTGTTTTATGGGGAATGTGGAATATAACGGATTAAAGAATTACAGAAAAACGGCTGTCACTTGACGAAAGTCAATTCATCAGCAACAGCCGTTTTAATTCAATTGAATATTAAAGAATCTACTTGAGCCATACGATATCCGTATCGGTTGCAAGGTTGTCAATTCCATAAAGCACAACAACCTGTTCGGGGTTGTAGGTTGTCACAAGGTCTGACACGCTTTCCTTATAATAACGCAGGTCAACCAGAACCACCTTGCTGTAGTTTTCTGCAAGGAACGGTGCAAGGCTGTGCGAAAAGCTGTCCTTGATGAGAAGAATTGTGCCGTTCTTTGCATTGGTGTTTGTAATCTCCGTGAGAGCGTGATTGCCGTCAATAAACACGGGGTACTTGTCGTCCTCTTTGAGATGGTCGGTAAAGTACATTGAACCCGAAGTTTTAATATTTGCACCCTCGGTAATTTTTACGGAGATATTCCTGTCGGAATTTTTAGGGTTATTCCAAATTTCGATATTATCGGGCGGAGTGAGCCAAAAACCGCTTGAAGAATATGTTGTGCCGTAAAAGTCGGGGTAGCTGTCTTTTTTCAGGGTCGAATCATCAATCGGAGTAATGCCGAGTGTCTTGCAAAGCTCTTGGTAGCCCGTGTAAGCACCCTTTGTTGTCCAATGGTGGTCGGTTTTGTAGTAAAGCTGACTGCCGTTTTTGTATTCGCTCTTAAAGCGTTCACGCAAATCGACAAATCCGATTTTATCCTTTGAAAGCGTTGAAGAAATCTTGCTTATATCCTCATCATCGTTGTATTTATCGTGGAATGTCGGAAGCACATCATCAACAATATATCCTGTTGACGGAACAAGCATAACCGTTGTCGGAGTGTCGATTGATTTTGCAAAATCCGCAACCGCACCGATATTCTTATCAAGATTGTTCTCAGTCGAAACAGGCTTGTTGATAAGGTAGCCGTTTTTGCAGTTATACACACCGCTTGCACCGTTGTTACCCTCTGCAAGGGCGGTGTATGCGTTAAGACCTACCCATGTGTTTCTCTGCGGAAACCTGTCGGCAAAGAATGTTTCAAACTCACTGCCGAAATCACCCGAAAGCAATTTTTCGGCTGTAACCTCCGGAAACTTCTGCAAGTATCTTTTTTCGGAAGAGCTGTAATCGGGTTTTGGAGAAAAGATAAACCACAAAGCCATCCCGTATATGAAAATCAGAAATACAACCGCAGGAATGTATTTTCCGATTTTATTTCTGTTATCAGCAAAACGCATATATATTCACCTGACTTTTTCTAATTGTTCACAGCCGTTTTAAAATCTGAAATAAAGGAACGGATTGTAGCTCTGATTAACAAGGCTTGCCGTGCTGACAGCAAGAACACCCATACAGTAGAGTGTTTCGGGAATCCACATAAAGCGTCTGTGTTCAAAGCGTGTGTAAAGCATTGTTGCAAGCGGAGTTGACGCAACAGCCGCAATAATAAGCATTGGCAGGTTACTCATAATGAGGTTGAATGCCTGATTGCCGCAAATTCCGTTGCCGAAATTGAAAAGGTCAACCATAAACTTACCGAGCTGTCCGACATCCGTGAAGTAGAAAAGTCCCCAACCGATGATTATGATAAACAGAGTGTAAATGTGCTGAACAAATGACGGCAGTCTGTCGAGAAATTTTTTGAGTACGAATTTTTCAAGAATAAGAAGAAGTCCGTAGTAAAGTCCCCAAAGTACAAAGTTGTATGCCGCACCGTGCCAAAGTCCTGTAAGTCCCCACACGATAAGAAGGTTGAGAATCTGCCTTTTAACGCCCTTTCTGTTACCGCCGAGAGGAATATAAACATATTCTTTGAACCATGTTGAAAGGGAAATATGCCATCTTCTCCAAAAGTCTGTAATCGACTTTGCGATGTAGGGATAGTTAAAGTTTTTAAGAAACTCGAATCCCATCATATTGCCAAGACCGCAAGCCATATCGGAGTAACCCGAGAAATCAAAGTAAATCTGGAATGTATAGGCTATCATACCCACCCATGTTCCGACAACACCGTTTTCATCGGTTGTTGCAAAAATGTTTGTTGTGAGCGTTCCCATGGTGTTTGCGATAATTACCTTTTTGGCAAGGCCGACCATAAAGAGCTTTACACCCTTTGTGAACATTTCAAGCGTTTCACGGCGGTTTACAAGCTGTTCGGCAACATCACGGTAACGGACAATCGGACCTGCAATAAGCTGCGGAAAAAGTGCAACATAAGTACCGAAGTTGATAAAGTTCTTCGACACTGGCGCATCGTCACGGTAAACATCAATAACATAGCTCATTGTCTGGAATGTGTAGAAGCTGATGCCGATTGGCAGGCTGATTTGAAGCTCCGGAATATTGAGAAACGGCAGCATATTGAGCGTTTCGGTTATCATTCCCGTATATTTAAACACCGCAAGAATACCTATATCAAGCACACAGGTAAGAATCAGAAACAGCTTTTTCTTTTTGGCATCGGCTCTGTATTTGTCAACAAGCCAACCGCCTATGTAGTTGAAGAAGATGTTGAACACCATAAGCAGAACAAGCTTAGGTTCGCCCCATCCGTAGAATATAAGGTTTACGATAAAGAGAAAAATATTGCGTCCCTGCCTTGGCACAAGATAATAGGCAAGCAAGGTAATCGGCAGATACGCAAACATAAATACAAGGCTCGAAAATACCACTCGTTTTATCCTCCTGCAAATTTAAATTCATAAATTTTTTTCAAATACCATCCTACATATTTTAACTTAATGCTCTTTTTCAGTCAACATACAAATTATATGATTTTTTGCCCGTGAAGAATAAAAGTAATGTTTATGATTTTGTAAGATAATAAATCACATTTGTGCGGTAAAACATTCAGATATGTAAAATCATTATTTGACATTATACACAAAAAACGGACTGTCAGATGACAGTCCGCAGATTGCAAGCAATCAAATTATTTTGTTGCGTTGTAAGTCTTTGAGAAAAGGTTCTTGCCGTCCTTAGTGTTAATTTCAATAACAACCGATGGATTGTCAACACCTGCTTCATCTTTAATATCATTAGCAAAGCCTTCAAATGTTGATGACATAGAATCAAAACCTGTTTCAAGAGTTGACTTTACAGTGTCAAGTGATTCCTCGGGAAGGTCTGTTTTGTAAGCAAATGTGAAAACTACATTTTCGCCCTCAGCCTTAACATCAATATCCAAAGTTGAGCCAAAAGAAGATTTCAATGTATCAATATCTTTCTGGCAAGTATCTGATGCAATGTAGTTTGCGAGTTTC
Organism: Ruminococcus bromii; assembly: GCF_002834235.1. Taxonomy (GTDB): domain Bacteria; phylum Bacillota; class Clostridia; order Oscillospirales; family Acutalibacteraceae; genus Ruminococcoides; species Ruminococcoides intestinale. The sequence goes on from NZ_NNBY01000036.1 coordinate 320,777, forward strand.
TGCTCAGGTGTTTCACCGCAACCTGCAAAGCAGAAGATTGATGTTACTGCGATAAGTGCTGCAGCAAGTGTAAGCATAATTTTTTTCATTGTTTTACTCTCCTTAAAAAACATAGTGGTCACATTGTACTATATTCGCATTATATTGTCAACAACTATCAAAATATTTAATTTTTGAGCCAGTTTTATTTTATCTTGCTGTAGTTTTTTGTAAATCATTGCTAACCGAAAATTTGTATTTTCTTGTAAATTCCTTTGTTGCGTTGTTGCGGACAACTTCGCTTTGGTTCTGCTCAACAATGCTTGTTATTGCTCCCACATCAATCCATATTTCGTTGTCGCTCTCTTTTTGGCTCTCATCAAACACAAGCTCAAGTCCGAGATGCAAATGACTTTCGGTTATTCCGTTTGTATTTTCGGTATCGCTGTAGCCTGTTCTTCCGACATAGCCGATTACATCGCCTGCACAAACCTTGTCGCCCTCTTTTAAGTTTTCTGCAAACGGACGGTTCTGCCTTAGGTGGGCATAGTACCAATAGCGTTTTTTGTCGGCAGAGCGGATTCCGATTCGCCAACCGCCGTATTTGTTCCAACCCATAACTTCGACCGTTCCCGATTCAACCGCAATGACAGGTGTGCCGACAGCCGCCATAAGATCATGCCCCAGGTGCGGTCTTGTGTAGCCGTAGGTTCTGACCGCACCGAAATCATCATAGCAGGAATACGGAAAAGATTTGGCAATCGGTGAAAACCAGCACAAGCCGTAGTCTTTTTCAGTGCCTTTTGAAGTTTCTTTTTCGTAATCACCGACAATTCCCGAAAGTGCCGCACCGTATGCCTGAGAGTAATAGTTGAAATATTTCATATCATTTGTCAGGTTTTCAACGGTGTCGCCGTTTTTGATTTTGTCGGCAAAATCTGTCATATCGCTGTATTTGTACTTTGTAAAATCACCGCCGTATTTCGCACCGAGATACGCAAGCGTGGTTATGCAGTCGGTATGCCTGTCGTCATCGTGAGTTTGTATGTCGAGGTCAACAGCATTTTGCAAAGCGTCTTTTGTAACATTAAATTCAACATATTTTATGTAGTTTTTTTGCGTGTCCTTTCCGCCCGTAAACACAACAGCCGACAGTGCCGCAAGCATTACGCAAAAAAACACGCAGAGCAGTTTTTTCATATCAATCACCGATAATGTATATGAAAAACGGCATACAGTTATTCATTGCGGCTTTGCCGTAAAATGAAAAAAACAGCGGTGTAACTCGCTGTTTCTTCCATATTTTTAATTAAAGAGAGAGGAAAAATATATCAAATGAAAATCTTGTAAGCTGTTTAACATGGGTTATCACCACTTATTCTGTCACGCTCGGGCAAGACTTGTTATAAATCAAGCCGTTCTACCTTTACGAACTGTAAATAAGGGTTGTTTGTTAACCCTTTCTTATGTTGTGAGTTTATTCTATCATAAATCAGGAAACGAGTTATGATAGAATCACCCATCGAGAATTTTACAGAGCAAAATTTGAGGGGAATATAAATTGACATAATAAGCACTTTGCAAAATTATAAATCTAATCACACTTGCCATGCTTATTCTATCATAAATCATGAAATGAGTTATGATAGAATCACCCATCGAAAATTTTGCAGGGCAAAATTTGAGGGGAACATAAATTGACATAATAAGCACTTTGCAAAATTATAAGTCTAATCGTACTTGCCGTGCTTATTATATCACGGCAATCGTGACAGAATAATGATAAACAAGAGAATGTTTTGAAAATCTTTTAAAAAATTTTTCTGATTACGCTTTATCTACTGTAAATGTCAATTTATTGTCGGCAATATTGATTTTACCGCCTATATTTGCAAAATAAGAGGTTAAAAATTGATATACTTCGTCCTTCTCTGCTTCATCAAACGAAAAATACTGTCCTCCGCAGGCATCGTGAAAATGTAGATACACTCCGAATTTTTCGTCAAGAATCCTCTTGAATTCAAGCACCTGTGAATATGAAAAATTCATAATAAGCTCCTTAAATCAGGTTTTCTTTTTCAAAAGCCTGTCTTAAATCTTCGATGATATCTTCGGCATCCTCAATACCAACGCTGAAACGGAAAAATCCGTTGTGGAATTCTTCGGGATAAAGATACTGTCTTTCATCGTTTTCACCGAGAAATACGATAAGGCTTTCATCGTGACCGAGTGATACAGCCGATGTGATTACTTTAAGATGTGTAACAAAACGGTTGTAGGTATCGTGGTCGGCTTTAAGTCCAAACGAAAGCACTCCGCCGAACCCGTTTTTCATCTGCTTAACTGCAACATCGTGATTCGGGTGATCCTCAAGTCCCGGATATGCAACAAAGCTTACACCTTTGACCATTTTCAGATAACGAGCAACCTTGAGGGCATTTTCGTTGTGCTGTTTCATACGCAACGGAAGTGTTACCGAACCTCTCATAATCAGCCATGCATTGAACGGGCTGATTGTTGCGCCGAGGTTAATCTGCGACTGCGCACGGATAATGTCGAGGTATTCTTTTTTGCCGATGATTGCACCTCCCATTGCATCACCGTGACCGTTGATGTACTTTGTAAGGCTTTCAACGGTAAAGTCTGCACCGAGTTCAATCGGTCTTTGGTTGAACGGAGAAGCAAATGTGTTGTCAACCGACAAAAGTGCACCGTTTGCATGGGCAAGCTCTGCAATCTTTTCAATGTCGGAAATTGAAAGAGTAGGATTGCCCGGTGTTTCAATGTGAATGAGCTTTGTGTTCGGACGGATTGCCGCCTTAACTTTTTCAATGTCGGTTGTGTCAACAATTGTTGTTTCAACACCGAATTTGTCTTTGAGAAGTTCATTCAGAAGTCTGTAAACCGCAATATATGTCACGCTTGAAAATACAACATGGTCACCGCTTTTGAGCAATGCAAAGAAAAGTCCCGACAGAGCCGCAACACCGCTTGCAAGAACAACGCAATCCTCTCCGCCCTCAAGGGACGCAAGCTTTTCCTGAAGATACTGCTGATTTGAACCGCCGTTGCGTGTGTAGAGGTTTTTGCCTGCACTGCTCCAGTTGAGGTCGCTCGGATCATATGGGAGTTCATAGCTGTTTGCCATTGTGATAGGTCTTTTGATTGCTCCAGTTTCGCTGTCAACATCATTGCCCGTGTGAACAGCCCTTGTCTGAAATCCGAATTCATCGCCAAAATTTCTTTTTGCCATAACTGTACTTCCTTTCTTAGCATGATTTTTATGTGCTTGATTATGTATGTGTTTTATTTCTACTATTCCTATGTATTTAGTATGTTTTAATTATAGCACCATTTTTTGCATTGTCAAGATTAATTTTATAAATGGCGAACACGGATTGTGACCGCCGCCTGTGGCGGATAAAGGGAGCATAGCGCTGTCTGAAATATAGTCGCAAGGCTACCCCCACTGATTCCATATAAAACAAAAATTGCATCAGAACCTTATTCGGGCATCTGATGCAATCTTTTTATCTAACTATCTTCTCGAATTGACAGCGGTGGCACACCGCCGACTGTAATTTTACATTTTCAATTTTCAACTTTCAATTCGCAATGCTATTGCATTACCGAGTTTGCCATAATATATTTTCTGAGCGATCCCTGCATAATGGATTCAATCTGCTCGGGTTCATCGGGCAGAAGAATAAGAATCTGATTTGCGGCTCTGACAACATATCCGTCATCGCCGTTTTCATTTTTCAGCTTTTTGCAGTCATTAACAGGGGTTTCACACAAAGCACGGGAAATTATGCTTTTTATTCCCTTTTCATCGTCAAATCCGAGTCCGCCGACAACGAAAACCACATTCAGTTTTTTGAAAGCGTCTGTAAGTTCATTTCCGAGTTGTTCGGAATCGGTTGCAAAGCAGGTTTTGACGAGTTCAAGGTCAAGCTCGGAAAAGGATTTTTGCAAAGCTCTTTCGCAAAACGAGGTTTTGCGAGCAGCGAAAAATACAAGCCTGCAATTCATTTTCCGTCCTCCTACTGTGCGTTTGCGTATTCGGGTTTCAGCGTTGCCTTGAATTTTGGTGCAATGCTCAAATTAGCCGTTACCTTTGTATAGTCATAGGTGGTGTCCCAACCCTCAAAGGTGTAGGTATAATACTCATCACTCGGTTTTTTCGGTACGGTCTTAGGCACAACCGCCGACTTGCCGTACTCAACCTTTTGCGTTGACAAAGCTGAACCGTCGTAATTAAGGAAGGTTACATTGCAATAAACCTTTGCCTTTGTTGTAGGCTGTGGCTTTTGCGTTACAACCTGACCTTTTGTATCTGTTGCGGTTGTAGCCTCGGTTTTCTTGGTTACCTTTTGGTTCTTAAAGCTGTAATCGCCGTCATACCAGGTAATCTGACCTTTCTTGTATGCTGTGTCAAAGTCTGTGACGGTAGGTCTTGTACCGCCGTAGGATGAGTAATAAACCTGCGGCCATACTGCATTCTTATTAAGCGATGCCTTTGAAACATCAACCTTTGTTGACTCACCCGCTCTTACCTTTCTTGCAACAACAACCGTTCTGAAGTTTGTGAACTCATACGAACAGGTTGAAAGTGTTACAAGCTCATCGTCCTCGTTTACATCAACAGGACAATTAAAGAGTGAACGAACACGGACATTGTAAACATAGTTCATAAAATCCTTGTCATTTTCAAAGTCGCTTATCATGTAGTTGAAGAAATCGCCGTGTGCGGTAAGAGTGTTTGTTTTAAACACAGAGATAATCTTATAAGTACCTTTGCCCTTTGGAGTGTCAAAGCGGAAGGTCGGAACTTCTTTGTAGAAATCAAGGTTTCCCGTTGTTCCGCCGAACTTCATAAGATCACCGAACATTGAACCGTCCTGAATGTGGTGAGAGTGAAGAACAAGGTTCTTGCCGTCTGTACCCTTTGTTGAACGGTAATCAACAAATACGCTTCCGAAGCCGTCCCACTCATTCTTGTAGTTGTGGTTAAGGTAATACTGTTGCGGTGTGCTGTCTGCCTTATGCCAAAGAACGGGGTAGTCAATGTGGGTATCCTTCATCTGAATCCAGCCGACAATTTCATCGTTGATTTTCAGAAGTTTATCCCAATTGATTGTGTCATCCTTTTTCTTTTTGGGTGTTGTTTCACTGTCATCAACGCTGTGAGCAATTCGCTGAATTTCTCCGTTAAGCTCGGCATTTCTCAAGCTGAGGTAAATCATATTGTAGAACAACAGCGAAAGTGCCGTAAGGAACACGAGAAACGAAACAATTACAACGCATTTTCTTGTGACTTCCTTTGAACCGTCGCCACGCATAGGAATGAAGTTGTTGACAAAGCCTGTCTTTGCCGGAACAAATTCCCTGTCGCTGAAACCATTAGGATAGTCAATTGCAGAATTTTCAAAGTTTGACTTTGCTCTTATGCAGGCAAGACAAACCATATCTTCGGGATTTTCACCGGCAAGAGCCGACTTTGGAAGAACGGCAACCTGAATACCACGGTACATAAAGCAGTAGCCACGATAGCCGTTGCCCATATCTTTAAGGCTGAAAACTCTTGACTTTTTACGGAACATTCTGTACTTGTCCTCAAGCTGTTCCATCTCTTCCTTGCCGGCCTTACGCTTTTTGGCATCGAGAAAATCAAGATTTCTCTTTCGCCAATAGTCCTTCGGCACAGGAGTATTCTCATACTTCTCGGATGCCGCAACAACCTCGGCAAACTTTTTGCGAAACGATGTGCTGTCCTTTGTTGTAAGAGCCTCTGCAATCACAACCTGATCAGGCGCTTTTTCGCTTTTCGCAAGCTCGTTAAGTGCAGAAATAATTTTAGAATATGAAGGTGAAACGCTTTTTACTTTGGTTACGGAAAAGCCGTTTTGTTCAAGCTTTTTTGCAATTTCACCGCTTGTTTGAGAAAGGTCAGCGGAATTTTTGCCCGTTAAGGAAAAAATCTCAACATCCATATCAATTCCCCTTTCAATCGTTTGATTATTCATCATCAGCCGAAATTCTTGTAACTTTTAGGTTCTGAAGAGCCTCCTCAACAAGAGGTCCGAAGTTCGGCTTTTCCTGAGCCTCTTTTACATATTTGAGAACAGGTCTTGTACGGGGATGCTTTGGTGTGAACACGGTACAGCAGTCCTCATACGGCTCAATTGATATATCGTAGGTATCAATCTTGTAGGCAATGTCGATAATCTCCTGCTTATCCATACCTATGAGCGGTCTGAACACGAGCATATCGGTCGCCTCATCTGTACACGAAAGCGCACCGATTGTCTGGCTTGCAACCTGACCGAGGCTTTCGCCTGTGATGAGTGCCTGACATTCGTACTTTTCGGCAATCTTTTCTGAAATCTGCATCATCAGGCGGCGCATAATGATTGTGAAAAGTTCTTCGGGACATTCGTCCTTGATTTTCTCCTGCAGCTTTGTGAACGGCACGGTGTACATAACCATATCGCCTGCATATCTGCTGACTCTGCGGAGAAGTCTGACAACCTTATCCTCGGCTCTGGGGCTTGTGTAGGGCGGACTTGCAAAGTGAATTGCAGTAAGTCTGATACCTCTTTTTGCCATCATATAAGCGGCAACGGGAGAGTCAAGTCCTCCGCTGATGAGGATTGCGGCTCTGCCGCCCGTGCCGACAGGAATACCGCCTGCTCCTCTTACCGGCTCACCGTGAACATAAGCGCCGAAGTCACGGATTTCAACATTTACAACAAGGTCGGGGTTGTGAACATCGACCTTGAGATGCGGAAACTTTGAAAGGATTTCACCGCCGACCTCTCTGCAAATTTCGGGAGATTTAAGCGGAAACTTCTTGTCGCTTCTCTTAGCCTCAACCTTGAAGGTTTTTATATTTTTAAGCTGATTTTCAAGATATTTCGGAGCGGTTTCAAGAACGGATTCGATTGTTTTTTCACAAACGGCGGCTCTTGAAAAAGCGATAATTCCGAACACCCTTGAAACGATTTCGCAAGCCTTTTCAAGATCTGCGTCATCATCAAGCGGTTTTACATAAATTGTGGACTGTGCGGATGTAATCTCAAAATGGCCTGCACTCTTTAATGCGTGTCTGAGGTTCTTTTTGAGGACATCTTCAAATGAACGGCGGTTAAGGCCCTTGAGAACAATTTCGCCGTCTTTCAAAAGTAAAATTTCCTTCATAAAATGTATTCCTTTGTTTTAATATGTATTCTTACAAATTTATCTGTGGGCGAGTGTTTTCAAGCCCTTTTCAATGCCGTCACAAAGAGCGTCAATATCTTCCTCTGTGTTGAGTTTTGAAAAGCTGATTCTCAGTGCGCTGTCAGCTCGGTCACGACCGATATTCATTGACTCAAGCACATAACTCGGTTTGCCCTTTGCACAAGCACTTCCCGACGACACATAAACCTCGAGATTTTCGAGGAAATGGAGCATTGTTTCGCTCCTGACTTTTCCAGCCGAAATATTCAAAACATACGGAAGTGCGTTTTCGGGCGAGTTGAGGCTCACACCGTCAATTTTTAATAGCTTATCCTTTGCGTAGCTGTTAAGCTTTGAAACATAATCGTAATTTTTATCTATGTTAAATTCACCGCAAGCAATACCCATTGCGGCAATCAGCGGAATTGCCTCTGTGCCGGGGCGGAGTTTTTTCTCCTGTTCACCGCCGTAGTGAAGCGGAACAAGCCGTACACCCTTTTTCACAAAGATTGCGCCCACACCCTTCGGGGCATGGATTTTATGACCGCTCACGCTGATTAAATCCGCATGAAGTCTTGATGCGGAAAGCGAGATTTTGCCGAACGCCTGAACGGCATCCGTGTGGCAGATTACATCGCTGTTCTTTGCCTTTACGGCAGAAAAAATATCCGCAACATTCATAATTGCGCCCGTTTCATTATTGACGCACATTACAGACACAAGAATCGTGTTTTCGTCAACATTTTCAAGCACATCATCCTTGTGAATTGTGCCGTCCTCACGGGGCATGATATAGACAACATCAAAGCCGTTATCTTCAAGTTTTTTTGCTGATTCCATAATACTGCTGTGTTCAACAGCCGAAACGATTATACGCTTTCCTCTGCGTTTTTTAGCCTCGGCAACACCGAAAAGTGCAAGGTTGTTAGCCTCTGTACCACCGCTTGTGAAGTAGATTTCATCGGCAGTTGCACCGAGCTTTTTTGCAACCTCTTTGCGAGCCTTTACAAGCTCCTGCTCGGCATACATTCCACGCAAATGGAGTGACGAAGGATTGCCGTAATTTTCGGTCATTATCTCAAACGCTTTTTCTGCCGCCTTTTGCGACACCTTCGTAGTTGCGCTGTTATCGAGATAATGCTCCATTACTTTACCCTCATTTCGTTTTACATAGCTGTACATATTAATAAGTATACTACAATAGTCAAAAAAAATAAAGTGATAATTCAAACATAATTGAAATTTATACGGCAAAAATATATGTAAATTAATTAACGGTGCAAAGGTGGCATTTTATGATTTCAAAAAAAGAATATAGCACGATTGTGAAAAATAATTCACCGAAAAGTAAATGTTTTGTGAACGGGACTAAGGCATTTTTCATCGGCGGTTTCATCTGCCTTATCGGTCAGGTTCTGACGGACTGTTATTCAATGCTTGATCTCAGCAAGGACGATGCAAAAACGCTGACTTCGGTAACGCTGATTTTTATAGGAATTTTGCTGACAGCAATCGGTGTTTACGATAAAATCGCCAAGCATGGCGGTGCGGGTACGCTTGTGCCGATTACAGGTTTTGCAAATGCTGTTTCATCGCCTGCAATTGAATTCAAATCCGAGGGATATGTTGCAGGACTCGGCGCAAAGCTGTTCATCATTGCAGGACCTGTCATAGTTTACGGTGTTACCGCATCTGTTGTTTTCGGTGCTGTTTTATGGATACTGCATATGTTCGGGATTACCTTATTCTGACTTTTCAAAATTTAAACTGCAAAAAGAGGTGTCGCAAACGCTGACACCTCTTTGTCTGTTATGTTGTTATCTTTTCTTGTACAAAACAAACCGTAGGGACGCCCATCTGACGCCCGCTTTATAAAATCTTATGCTTGATAAAAATGTTTTGATGTAATGGATGTTGTGTATAATCTGTAGGGAAACCTCGTTCTCCCGCAGGTGACAGCACATACATTATGATAATTACAAAGCATATAAATATCGCAAAGTCAAGTTTTATCTGTAGCAGCGAACCGAGTTCGGCAATCGTATCATGTGCAAACACGATGCAAACACAAAAAGAGCCGATACAAATGTATCGGCTCTGAATGTTAGAAAATAAACGATAATCGGTTAAAATTATTCGTTAATAGCGATAACTGCGCCTGAACCTACTGTTCTGCCGCCTTCACGAATAGCGAAACGAAGACCAACTTCGATAGCGATAGGAGTAATAAGTTCAACGTCCATTTCAACGTTATCACCAGGCATGCACATCTCTACGCCCTCTGGGAGTGAGATTGTACCTGTTACGTCAGTTGTTCTGAAATAGAACTGCGGACGATAGTTGTTGAAGAATGGAGTATGACGGCCACCTTCGTCCTTAGTAAGAACGTAAACCTGGCCACGGAACTTTGTGTGTGGGTGAATTGTACCTGGCTTAGCAAGTACCTGACCTCTCTGGATTTCAGTTCTCTGAACACCACGGAGAAGAACACCTACGTTGTCGCCTGCTTCAGCGAAGTCAAGAGTCTTTCTGAACATTTCAAGACCTGTAACAACAACTTTTCTCTTTTCGTCTGTAAGACCAACGATTTCAACTTCTTCACCAGTCTTAATCTGACCTCTTTCAACTCTACCAGTTGCAACAGTACCACGACCTGTGATTGTGAATACGTCCTCAACAGGCATAAGGAATGGCTGGTCAGCCTTACGGTCAGGAGTTGGAATATACTCGTCAACAGCGTCCATAAGCTCGTGGATGCACTTGTACTCAGGAGCGTTAGGATCCTTAGATGTGCTTGTAAGAGCAAGGTAAGCTGAACCCTTGATGATTGGTGTATCATCGCCCGGGAACTCATACTCGTTGAGGAGGTCACGGATCTCCATCTCTACGAGCTCGAGAAGCTCAGGATCGTCAACCTGGTCAGTCTTGTTCATGAATACTACGATGTAAGGTACACCTACCTGACGAGAAAGAAGGATGTGCTCTCTTGTCTGTGGCATAGGACCATCAGCAGCTGATACAACGAGGATAGCGCCGTCCATCTGAGCAGCACCTGTGATCATGTTCTTTACATAGTCAGCATGGCCTGGGCAGTCAACGTGTGCATAGTGACGCTTGTCTGTTTCATACTCAACGTGAGCTGTGTTAATTGTGATACCACGCTCTCTCTCTTCAGGAGCCTTATCGATGTTAGCGTAATCAACGAAATCAGCATCGCCTTCGAGGTTGAGAACCTTTGTGATAGCAGCAGTAAGTGTTGTTTTACCATGGTCAACGTGGCCGATTGTACCAATGTTAACATGGGGCTTATTTCTTTCAAATTTTTCTCTTGCCATTGGAAATTTCCTCCTTATTGTTGTAAAAAGAATTTACAATAGATTTAACCATATTGTATCAATTTTTTCTAAAAAAATCAATACATTTTTGAAAAAAGTGCTTTAAAAGGTATGATTAGTCCTTTTTAGCTCTTTCACTCATAATCTTTTCAGCAATGTTCTTCGGAACCTCTGCATATGTGTCAGGCTCCATAACATACTGACCACGACCCTGAGTCTTGGAACGCATGTCTGTTGCGTAACCAAACATCTCTGAAAGCGGAACATGAGCGATAACTCTCTGAACGCCGTTGTCAGCTTCCATGCTCTGGATCATACCACGACGAGAGTTAAGGTCGCCGATTACATCGCCGAGGTATTCCTCAGGAGTGATAACAGTAACCTTCATGATCGGTTCGAGAAGTACAGGATCTGCCTTCTTCATAGCGTTCTTGAATGCCATTGAACCGGCAATCTTAAATGCCATTTCTGATGAGTCGACTTCATGATAAGAACCATCATAAAGCTCAACCTTAACATCAACTACATTGTAGCCTGCAACAACACCGCTGAGCATTGCGCCCTGAATACCCTGGTCAACAGCCGGAATGTATTCCTTAGGAATAGCACCGCCGACAATGTTGTTAACGAACTCATAGCCCTTGTCCTTGTTAGGATAGATATTGATCTTAACGTGACCGTACTGACCCTTACCACCTGACTGACGAGCATACTTTTCGTCAACAGAAGCTTCCTTGCGGATAGTTTCCTTGTATGCAACCTGTGGAGCACCGATGTTTGCTTCTACCTTAAATTCACGGAGAAGACGGTCAACAATGATTTCGAGGTGGAGTTCACCCATACCTGCGATGATTGTCTGGCCTGTTTCTTCGTCTGTATAAGCCTTGAAAGTAGGATCTTCTTCTGCAAGCTTTGCAAGAGCGATACCCATCTTTTCCTGACCTGCTTTTGTCTTCGGCTCAATAGCAACACGAATTACAGGATCAGGGAATTCCATAGACTCAAGGATAACAGGAGCCTTCTCATCACAGAGAGTATCACCTGTTGTTGTATTTTTAAGACCAACGGCAGCAGCGATGTCACCTGCGTATACGCAGTCGATATCTTTTCTGTCGTTAGCGTGCATCTGCAAGATACGACCGAGACGCTCGTTGGTGTCCTTAACTGAGTTGTAAACAGTTGTGCCGGCAGAAACTGTACCGGAGTAAACTCTGAAGAAGCAGAGCTTACCAACAAACGGGTCAGTAGCAATCTTGAATGCGAGAGCTGCGAATGGCTCTTTATCTGATGACGGTCTTTCAACCTCATCGCCTGTTTCAGGGTCAACACCCTTGATAGCAGGTACATCTGTCGGAGCAGGCATATAATCAACGATAGCATCAAGGAGCATCTGAACACCCTTGTTACGGTAAGAAGAACCGCAGGTTACAGGTACCATTGTGTTGTCAATAGTAGCCTTTCTGATTGTGCTCTTGATTTCGTCGATTGTAAGCTCTTCGCCGCCGAAGTATTTCTCCATAAGATCCTCATCGAGTTCAGCAACTGATTCGATAAGTTTCTCATGATACTCGTTAGCGAGATCCTGCATCTCTTCCGGAATTTCCTCTTCACTGTAGTCTGTGCCGTCTTCGTTGTGATAGATTTCGGCTTTCATAGTAACGAGGTCAACGATGCCTCTGAAATCGCTCTCAGCACCGATCGGAAGCTGAATCGGAACAGCATTACATTTAAGTCTGTCCTTCATCATCTGAACAACATGGTAGAAGTTAGCGCCCATGATGTCCATCTTGTTTACATAAACCATTCTCGGAACGCCGTAGTTATCAGCCTGACGCCATACTGTTTCAGACTGAGGCTCAACGCCGCCTTTTGCGCAGAGGACTGTTACAGAACCGTCAAGAACACGAAGTGAACGCTCAACTTCAACAGTGAAGTCAACGTGACCGGGGGTGTCGATGATGTTGATTCTGTGCTTGTCATACTGATGCTTGCTGCCGAACCAGAATGCAGTTGTAGCAGCAGAGGTGATTGTGATACCACGCTCTTTTTCCTGAACCATCCAGTCCATTGTGGAAGCACCGTCGTGTGTCTCACCGATTTTATGGTTTACGCCGGTATAATACAGGATACGCTCAGTTGTTGTGGTTTTACCGGCATCAATGTGAGCCATGATACCGATGTTTCTTGTTTTTTCAAGTGAAACCTGTCTTGGCATAAAATCCTCCTAATAAACGCTGATGATAAAATTACCATCTGTAATGAGCGAAAGCCTTGTTAGCTTCAGCCATCTTATGAGTGTCTTCACGCTTCTTGAAAGCACCGCCGGCACTGTTTGTGGCATCAAGGATTTCTCCTGCAAGTCTTTCCTTCATTGTCTTTTCGCTGCGAGCTCTTGAATAAGTAGAAATCCAGCGGAGACCGAGTGTCTGGCGTCTTTCAGGACGAACCTCCATAGGTACCTGATAAGTAGCACCGCCGACACGACGAGCCTTAACTTCGAGAACGGGCATTACATTTTCCATAGCCTGTTCAAAAACCTCAAGCGGGTTGTTACCTGTCTTTTCAGCAATAATATCGAATGCACCGTAAACAATTTTCTGAGCAACGCCCTTTTTACCGTCGTACATAATGTTGTTGATAAGACGAGTTACGAGTTTTGAATTATAAAGCGGATCCGGTAATACGTCACGCTTCGCAATAGAACCTCTTCTTGGCACTTTGCTTCCCTCCTTCACAATAATTGAGATATCATAGGTACTCGAAAGCGACAAACTCCCGTATGCCAACAAGACATTCTACCATAATATATATAGTAAAAATCCTGCCGCATAGCAGAACTTAAATAATTTAAGTCAAGAGAGTTTTGTCAATTCCTTATTTACCCTTCTTCGGACGCTTAGCACCGTACTTTGAACGGCTCTGCATACGGCCCGAAACACCCTGAGCATCGAGTGTACCACGAACGATGTGGTAACGAACACCAGGCAAGTCCTTAACACGGCCACCACGGATAAGAACAACGCTGTGTTCCTGAAGGTTGTGACCTACGCCGGGAATATAGGAACTGACTTCAATACCGTTAGAAAGTCTTACTCTGGCAATCTTTCTGAGCGCTGAGTTAGGCTTTTTAGGTGTAGCGGTCTTTACTGCAGTACAAACACCTCTCTTCTGTGGGGAGCTCTGATCAATAGCAACACGCTTTTTTGAGTTCCAACCCTTTAAGAGAGCAGGTGCCTTTGCCTTCTTCTCGGAAACCTGTCTGCCCTTGCGTACCAACTGGTTAAATGTAGGCATTATTTGTCCTCCTTTCAAAAAATATAAGAATTGATAAAACTGCTTTGCTTTTGCAAAGCCCTGTGAAACATCAATAATATCCCCAAAAACGGGCGCAATTACAGAATGTCCCACGATTAAACATTATAAACTATCCGCTCACTTTTTGTCAAGCATTTTTTTGTAAAATTTAAGCGAGGCTTATGCTTGATAAATATTATACATTCACACGAATGTGTTTTGATATTATGAAAGCTGTATATTAATCACAGCGACTAGCAAAAAATTGTCTGCACGAATTGACAACGGCGGCACACCGTAATGAAAAAGAGGCTGTAAAGAAATGAAGTTTAAGACTTCGTTCTTCACAGCCTCCGTTTTCATTTTTATTTAGGAGAGAGGAAAATATATCAAATAAAAACTTATACACTGTTTTATCGGGATGATGTTCGCCGTTCCCTTATGTTGTGACTTTATTATACCACACCAATATTGACAACTGTGTGACAAAAACAAGAATTTTTTCGGAATTTTCAATTTTATTATGTGTAGTAATAAACAATGTATTTGAGAATTTATAAAATTTGTTTTTAAATATAATTTCTGCCGTTACTCACGGAAGAATGAGGTTCTCCCCTACAAAATTGTGCAAATGGTAGCTATACTACGCTCGGGCATAAATGTTTTTCATTTGTCAAACTGTCTTCACGAACGAAAAAAGTCAACATTGGCACATTGTTGTGCTCGGGAGATATAGTCTTTAATACAAAATAACTGTCTGCACGAACAAAAAAATCATTCAGCAGACTTAATGATTACCGTTGACTGTGGCGGTACAGAGATTTTACCGTCTTTAAGCTCGGTATGCTTTGAGCTGCTTTCGGGGATAAGGTCTGCACGGAGAGTTGCATTCTTAATCATATCGTCTGTAATTGTAAGCTCCTTGGCGTCATTCTTGCTGAAGTTGTGAATAATGAGGAGCTTTGAATCCTCATACTCAACATAGTAAGCGCCGACTGCCTTATCATCAAAGCCCTGTGTGCCTACAATTCTGCCCCTTGCAATTTCGGGGTTCTGATTTTTGATTGTGATAATTCTACGATAGTAGTTGAGGAGAGAATCCTTGTCGGCAAGCTGCTGTTTTACACCGCCGCCGGTAGGCACCTCCGGCTCATCTCCGATACCGTTTACATAAATATCGGGAAGGTTGTCGCTGTCAAAAACCATCTGTGTTCTGTATGCCGCATCGTTTGTGGTATTCGGAGCCTTAACGCCGATTTCCTCTCCGTAATAGATGAACGGATTACCCGGCGCAAGCATATAAACTGCGGCTGCAAGTTTCTGAGAAGAAAGTCCCTGAGATTCAAGTGCGTTTCCGCTACGAACCTGATCGTGGTTTGAAAGGAACATTGCATTGATAGCATTGGGGTTTGACTCTGTCATTTTGTTATCGTAGTTCATAATTTTTTTGGCAGTAGCCATACCGCCCTGCGAAATGATGTTGCTGATAATTGTGCCTGTTGAGGTTGAAAACTTGAATGCAAACTGGCTGTCGATGCCGGATTTGTAAAGCTCCTGAATATCGGAATCATCGGTCCAGTTCTCACCAACCATATAGACATCTTCCTTAATGCCCTTGCAGGTGTTGTAGAACCACTTGAGAAATTCTGTTCCGTCGGTTTCCTTATTTGTAAAGTATTTGCAAGCGTCAAGTCTGAAACCGTCAACTCCTCGGTCAAGCCAGAATTTCGCAATTTTTGTAAATTCTTCTCTTGTCTTTTTAGAATTGAGATTCCATTCGGGCATCTCCTGAGAAAAGTTCGCCTCACAGGCATAACCGTTTCCAAGACTGATAGTCTGTGTATCGCTGTCAAAATATGAGGCCTTGTGAATTTCAAAATATTCGGCATTGCCATCAAGCTTATTATCGGCAACCTCTTCAACAGCCTTTGTGAAAAGCGGATTTTTTGAAGATGCGTGATTCAAAACAAGGTCAAGAATTACATTTATGCCACGCTTGTGACATTCTTCAATAAGCTTGTCAAAATCGTCGAGCGTACCGAAGTCGGGATCAATATTGTAATAATCTTCAACATCATACTTATGATATGACTTTGACGGCATAATCGGAGTAAGCCAGATTGCGTCAACACCGAGGTCGTCACCTGAATTCGGATCGCCGTCATTAAGGTAGTCAAGCTGTGAGATGATTCCCTGAAGGTCGCCTGTTTCGTCACCGTTTGAATCGCAGAAAGAGTTTACGAAAATTTCGTAGTAGTTTCTGTATTTATCGGTTGATGCAGTTGCCTTAACGCCTTCAATCGGGTCGGCAACTTTTGCAGTATTTCCGTCGGATGAATCTGATTTTGATGATGAAGAATCAGAGCAGCCTGTAAGCACACAGCCAGCAAGCATTGCACCGGCAAGAAGAATGGAAAGAATTTTTTTCATAGTATCCTCCGTAAATTTAAAATGGGCGGCAGCCTGTGACTGCCGCCCGTGAGAGCTTTTGTATATTGGATTAACCCTTTACGCCGCCGGCTGTTACACCTTCAACATAATACTTCTGCATCTTGAGGAAGAGAAGTGTAATCGGAACAGCAACAACAACAGAACCTGCAAGGAACTGCTTGTAGTATGTGTTCTTAAAGTCCTGATCAATCATTAGCTGAAGACCGATAGCAACAGTATAGTTGTCACGAGCATCACCCATGATAATCTTAGCAAGAATGAAGTCTGTCCACGGTCCGATGAATGAAGTAAGAACCGTGTAAACAACAATCGGCTTTGACATAGGAAGAATAATCTTCCAGAAAATCTGGTTCTTGGTAGCACCGTCAATGGTTGCCGCCTCGTCAAGTGCTCTTGGAATTGTATCGAAGAAGCCCTTTGAAATCTGGAAACCAAGACCGGCACCGCAGCTGTAGCAGATTACAAGAGCAACGAGAGTCTGAGTAAGACCCATTGCCTTGAGAAGGTAGTAAATAGCAATCATTGTCATGAAGCCGGGGAACATACCGAGAATCATACCAACATTCATAAACTTTTTACGAGCCTTAAATCTGAGTCGGCTGAATGCGTAACTAACCATAAGAACCGAAATTGTAGAAATTACGCAGCTAAAACAAGCAACTACGAATGTGTTAAGGAACCATCTCGGGAAGTTAAGGCTTGCAGTACCGCCTGAGCCTGTGAACAAATCAATGTAGTTCTGTAATGTCCATTCCTGCGGGATAATTGTACTTCCGTAAATTTCAGCACCACCACGGAATGAATGCATTAAAAGATAGATGAACGGAGAAATCCAAACGAAACCCATTACAATAAGGAACAGGTAAACAAAAGCGTTCGCAATGTGTCTTCTTAATTTGTAACTTTTTATCATGAGAACGCCTCCTCATCCTTCATTGATTTTGAGTTATTATACACAATGAGTGAGAGCGTTGCGCAAATAACAAATACCAAAATACCTATCGCGGCGGCAAGTCCGTAGTCCTGAGAGTTCATGGTCAGCTTAAAGAGCCATGTAACAAGGATATCGGTTTCACCGGCCTGATAATATTTTTCGGTTGTCGGATTACCGTTTGACAACAGGTAAATAACATTAAAGTTATTGATGTTGCCGACAAACTGGGTAATGAGCTGAGGAGTTGTAACGAAGAGCATATACGGAAGTGTGATAGCCGTAAATGTCTTGACAGGACCTGCACCGTCAATTCTTGCAGATTCATAGAGATCCTCAGGAATATTCATAAGAATACCCGACATAGAGAGGATGGTATACGGAATACCTACCCAACAGTTAATGATGATAACTACCCAACGAGCCAGCGTCGCATCCTGATTCAGCCACTGAATTTCAACATGACTGTTTGTAATGTTTGAAAGCAGGATATTTACAGCACCGTTTGACTGGAGCATCTGGTTCATGAGAAGAAGTGATACGAACTGAGGAACAGCAATTGTGATAACGAAAAGTGTTCTCCAGAGTGATTTAAACTTGATACCCTTCTTGTTGATCATAAGAGCAAAGATCATACCGAGGATATAGTTTGAGAATGTAGCTGCAACAGCCCAGATAAGAGTCCATTCTGTGAGCTTAATAAATGTATAGCCCTTCTTAGCACCTTCAACGAGGTTGAAGAGTGAGCCGAAGTTGTCAAAACCAATCCATGTGAACAGTGTTCCCGGAGGCATATGCTGTTTATCATAGTTGGTAAATGCAATCAAAATCATAAATATGAGCGGCAGAACATTGAAGATACCGATCATAAGTACAGGGAATGACATAAGTGTGATATGATACTTACCGTCAAGAAACTGCTTCATATCATATTTGAATGAAGTCGGTTTCTGACCGTTAGCCTTCATAATCTGATGTCTGTACGCATCTTTGATGTTTGTTATGTAAATAGCGAAAACCACTACTGTGATTACGAGTGTCAATACCGAGTAAAGCAGAATAAGCATTGAGTTATCGCCGGGTACCTGCTTTGGAATGATACCGTTGATATATTCAGTTCTCTGAGCCTGAATACCGAGTGTCGGGAACATTTTGAGATATCCCCAACCGAAAAAAGCCATATAAAGGATATAGAGAACTTCAACAGCGAAGAAAAGAATACCCTTGTAATATTTACCTTTGCTAAGATCACCTACACCGAAAATAAGGTAGGAAAGTTTTGTAGCCCAGTCGCCTTTTACGAAGGTCTTGCCGTAGTTGGCAAAGCCCTTGCCGATGCCTACGAAGAACTTAACTATTGCCTTGCCGAGTGCTGTAAAAAAATGGGCAACGGCATGAGGAATGTTACAGAAAAACTTCTTTGTGTTGTAGGCAAATCTCTGGAAAGGATTGAGCTGTTTGTATTCAACATATGTCATTAGGCGCTCTCCTTAATAATTTGCAAATCTCTCTAATACACCAAACTAATAATATTCTTTACGCTATCTTATAATAGTTGCCGTTCGTAATAAAACATTATTAGTCAGGCGAATACACAAATTGATAACGCAAGCGGACAGTCCGCATTTTTTCTTTTTTTACGGGACACTCCGTTTTCGGAGTGTCCCGCAGCTAATTAATCGATTAAATTAAATCAATTTAACTTACTTAACGATTAGCCCTCATCCCTAACGTTAGAAATTGTTTCGTTAAGAAGCTTCTTCATAGCAGCTGCATCTGAAGGATCGCATGTGTCAGCGATGATCTTGTTGCCAAGGTTAGCCATAGGATCCCAGAATGTATTAGCAACATTAACCTGTATACAAGCATTCTTAGCCTGCTCACCGATAGCCTTGAGAACAGGAGAACCTGTTACTGCTTTGTTTTCCTGAACCTTCTTGTTTGCAGGTCCCCAACCGAGCTTCTCAGTTCTCTGGAGCTGGCACTCTTCACCTGCAAGATAGTGAGCAAGAATCTGAGCTGTTGCCGGGAACTTAGAAGAACCGTTTACACCGATGTACTTATAACCGAACATTGAGATAAGCTGCTTGTCTGTGCCGTTGACATTGATTGTAGGAAGCTTTGCAGCACCGAAGTTGTCACCGAGAGCCTTCTGGTTAGAAGCTGTATCCCATGAACCGTCGATACCTGCGCCACACTTACCGCTTGCAAAACCTGAAGCGATGTTAGCAACGTCAAGTGACTGGAATGTACCTCTGTAATCCTTGATGAGCTTTGCAAAAGCCTGAAGTGTTTTAACAGCTTCATCTTCGTCATATTTAACAAACTTCTGTGTAATACCGTCTTTTTCAAGACCGTCAATTTTAACACCTGCAGTGAAAGCGAAAGTACAAGCATAGTAACCGTCACCGGCATTCATAATGAACTTCTTGCCTGCCTTCTTACAAGCATCAAGAACGCCCTCAAGTGTCTGAGCCTGCTCGTCGGAAACTACTGACTTATCATAAACGAGATAGTAACCGTTATCGTTTGTTTCAGG
This sequence comes from Ruminococcus bromii, assembly GCF_002834235.1. Classification (GTDB taxonomy): domain Bacteria; phylum Bacillota; class Clostridia; order Oscillospirales; family Acutalibacteraceae; genus Ruminococcoides; species Ruminococcoides intestinale. The sequence continues at coordinate 340,527 of NZ_NNBY01000036.1, forward strand.
ATAAGCGTAGAGAGTACCATTAAGTGTACCTGCTTTTACAGTTCCCTCATCATTAGCCTCTGTTACGGCATCCTTAAATGCAACCTGAGAAATAACGCCTGCATCAACAAGCTTGTTGAGCTGATCACTCGGGAAGCTGAATACATCTGCAGCTGTTGTAGCATCGTTAAGCATATTTGTAGCGGCATCTTTTTCGCCCTGTGCTACAACTGAGATTTCCTTGAACTTTCTGTTAGGATAAGCCTTTTTGAAAGCCTCAACCTGCTCTTTAACAAGGCTTACAGCAGCATCAGGAGCCCATACCTTAAGAGTTACAGGCTTGCTGTCTGTACCTTCATCGCCGAAGTAGCTGTCGTCAACGATTGAGCCTTCAATCTTAGCAGCACCGTCCGAAGAACCGTTGTCTGCTTTTGAACCGTTGTCTGTTTTCGATGATGCGTCTCCGCCGCCACAGCCAACAAGTGCAGTAGCAGTCATCATACCTGCCAATAAAATGGCGAGAATCTTTTTCATTGGAAAAATCCCTCTTTCTGAATATTTTCGTAGTGTCCTTTCGGATTACATACTTTCTTTGAGGATATAACGCACAAAGTACATCATATCCGCTATATAATCATATCAAAAAAACGCCTGAATTTCAACTCCCTTTGTACTTTTTATCTATGTTGTTAAAAATCAAAATTATTTTTGTGCAATATGATATCTTTTTTATTGAAATTTTACTTATTGCACAAATTGTATTGACTTGAATTGTTTATTTTGCTAAGATGCCATTTGTACAAGTTGAACAATCACACCCGATGGTTATGTGACATAACACCCAAATTATATTCTTTATTCATAAAATAAGCTTGAATTTCGGCAAATTTTCCTGATTTTAGTAAAAAATGACCAATCACAAAACAAAGGCATTTATTTCAAACATCACACATTAATTTTTTAACATACAGTTGTAATAAGTGCTGACAATTGTTATAATTATAGGGTAACGCAAAACAGAATCCGACCGTGAGTCGGGGAAACGGAGATATATATGATGAAACTGAAAGACCTTCTTATAAATTTTGAATACACGGTTCAGGGCAATCTTGATACCGAAATTTCGGATATTATCTATGATTCACGAAAGGTTGAAAAAGGCACGGCTTTTGTGTGCCTTAAGGGCTATACCTCAGACGGACACAGGTACGCAAAGTCAGCCGTTGAAAAAGGTGCGTCGGCACTCGTTATCAGTGACAGCCTCGACTTTGAAGTGCCAAGTGATGTTGCCGTTGTAAAGGTTGATGACACAAGATACGCTCTTTCGCTTATGAGCATTGAATTTTTCGGACATCCCGAGGATGAGCTCTACACGGTTGCAATCACAGGCACAAAGGGCAAAACCACAACAACAGCAATGGTTGCGGAAATTTTTGAACACGCAGGAATCAAGACCGGCACAATCGGAACACTCGGTGTTGTTTACGGCGGAGAAACCCACAAAACCGACAACACAACTCCCGAATCATACATTATTCAGAAATCGATGCGTGATATGATTAACGCCGGCTGCAAGGCTATGGTAATTGAGGCATCGTCAATCGGACTTAAACACAACCGTCTTGCAGGCATGACTTTTGATGTCGGCATCTTTACAAACTTTTCGGATGACCACATCGGCGGTGTTGAACACAAAGACCTTGCGGAATATCTCTACTGCAAGAGTCTGCTTTTCAGACAATGCAAATTTGCCGCTGCAAATATTGACGATCCCGCATGGAAGGATATCACAAAGGATTTCAATGGTTCTGTTCTCACCTACGGTTTTGCCGACAATGCGGACTTGAAGGGCAAAAATGCTCATCTTCTCTCCGAAAACGGATTTGTCGGTGTTCACTTTGAAACAGAGGGAATCAAAAACCTTTCTGTTGATGTTGACATTCCGGGCAAATTCAATGCATACAACGCACTTGCGGCAATTTCGGCAGTTTCATTCTTTGACGAAATTGAAGATCAGATGATTATTGACGCTCTCAAGGTTGCCAAGGTCAAGGGCAGAGTTGAGCGTGTGCCTGTTCCCTACAACTACACACTCATCATCGACTACGCACACAACGCACTTTCAATGGAAAATGTACTTGAAACACTTCGTCAGTACAATCCGCACAGACTTATTACAATGTTTGGTGCGGGCGGCAACCGTCCTAAGGTTCGCCGTTATGAAATGGGCGAAACCTCTGGCAGACTTTCAGACCTTTCGGTTGTAACGGAAGACAACTCAAGATTTGAAGATGTTATGGACATCATTGAGGACATCAAGACAGGTCTTGCAAAAACCGACGGCAAGTATGTTGTCGTGCCGAACCGCAGAGATGCAATTAAATATTGCATGGACAATGCCGAGGACGGAGATATTATCGTACTTGCAGGCAAAGGTCATGAGGATTATCAGGAAATCAAAGGTGTTAAGTACCATATGGACGAGAGAGAAATCATTGCCGATATTCTTAACGGCAAAAGCTAAACCCTTAAACATATAAACACAGTAAAAAATCACGGTCGGAAATCAAATTCCGACCGTTTTTTCATACTTTTATTAAGTTAAATAATCATTCCGCCGTTTACACCGACAATCTGTCCCGTGATGAACCTTGCCCTGTCGCTGCAGAGAAACACCGCTGTTTCGGCAATATCATCGGGCATACCGAGCATATTAAGCGGAGTTTCCTCCTTAAGCTCCTGTACGGTCTGCTCATCAAAGCCTTTCATCATATCGGTCATAATCACGCCGGGACAAATACAGTTGACACGCACTCCCGACAGGCCGACCTCCTTTGCAAGACCTTTGGTAAGTCCGATTACACCCGCCTTTGACGCACTGTAATGTACCTCACAAGACGCACCGACCTGTCCCCACATTGAGCTGATATTGAGAATAACACCGCTGTGGTTTTTAATCATATATCTTTTGAGCGCCTGTTGCGAGCAGTAGAAAACACCGTCAAGATTAACCCCCGTCATTTTCTTCCATTCATCGGGAGTTATGTCGGTAAACAGCTTTTGCTGTGCAATTCCCGCATTGTTGACAAGGACATCAAGATTTCCGAATCGGCTGTCAATTTCGTCAAACATTTTGCAAACGCTTTCATAGTCGGAAACATCTGCCTGAACAGCAAAGGCATTTATGCCGTATTCATTTGTAAGCTTTTCGGCAAGGCTTTCGGCTTTTTCGGAATTTTTCGAGTAATGCAACGCAACATCGCAACCGCATTTTGCAAAAGCAACGGCAGTCTGTGAACCGATTCCGCCGGATGCACCTGTTACAAGTATTTTTTTCATCATATTAATACCCGGTAGGGGCGGTTATCATCCGCCCGTTCGTGTGTATTGCACACGATTGAACACATTGTGTTCAAATTTAAACATATTATCGATTACATCAAAACATATTTAATGAACACAAATTCCTATTAAAGCGGGCGGTCAAAGAAAAGACCGCCCTTTGTTTATTTTACTTCTTAAAACTGTCTTTAAGGCTTACACTGCGGTTGAATACAAGGTGTTCGGGTGAACTGTCCTTGTTGTCAATGCAGAAATAGCCGTGGCGCATAAACTGATAGCTCTTCGGAGCCGTGGCGCCTGCAATATTCTTTTCAGCCTTACAGCCTGTGAGAACTTCAAGTGAATTTTCGTTAAGATAATCGAGGAAGTTTCTGTCGCCTGTATCGGGGTCCGGAACCGTAAAGAGGTTATCGTAAAGTCTTACTTCCGCATCAAGGCAGTTGTTAGCGTCAACCCAATGGATTGTGCCTCTTACCTTTCTGCCGTCGGGAGTATTTCCGCCCTTTGTTTCGGGATCATACTCTGCATAAACCTCAACAACATTGCCGTTTTCATCCTTTTTGCAGCCTGTGCATTTTACGATGTATGCAGACTTGATTCTTACCTCGTTGCCGGGATAAAGGCGCTGATACTTCTTTACGGGTTCTTCCATAAAGTCGGTTTCTTCAATGTAAAGCTCACGGCTGAAAGTAACCTTTCTTGTGCCGTCCTCGGGACGGTTCGGGTTGTTCTCAACCTCAAATTCTTCGCTCTGTCCCTCGGGATAGTTTGTAATAACAAGCTTAACAGGCTTTAAAACGCACATTGTACGCTCTGCTGTTTCGTTAAGGTCATCACGCAGACAATGCTCAAGAAAGCCGTATTCAACAATTGAATTAACCTTTGAAACACCAATCTGCTCAATGAACGAACGAATTGACTTTGGTGTGTAACCCCTTCTGCGAAGTCCGCAGAGTGTGGGCATTCTCGGATCGTCCCAACCGCTTACATAGTTCTTTTCAACGAGTTCACGGAGCTTTCTCTTTGACATTACCGTGTTATTAATTCCGAGTCTTGCAAATTCAATCTGTCTTGGCTTGCACGGAACGGAAATATTGTTAATTACCCAGTCATAAAGCGGACGGTGAGCCTCAAATTCAAGTGAACAAAGGCTGTGCGTAATACCCTCAAGAGCATCCTCAATCGGGTGAGCAAAGTCATACATAGGATAAATGCACCACTTGTCGCCTGTTCTGTGATGCTTGAGTCTGTTAATTCTGTAGATAACAGGATCACGCATATTAAAGTTACCCGACGCAAGGTCAATCTTTGCACGGAGAGTCATTTTGCCGTCCTCAAATTCGCCGTTTTTCATTCTTTCAAACAAATCAAGGCTTTCTTCTATAGGACGGTCACGATACGGACTCTTCGCAGGTGTCTGTGTGTCACCTCTGTATTCTCTCACCTTATCGGGAGTAAGCTCGCAAACATATGCAAGTCCCTTTTTGATAAGCTCAACGGCAAATTCATACATCTGATCAAAATACTGTGATGCATAGAAAAATCTGTCGTCCCAATCATAACCAAGCCACTTGATATCCTCTTTGATAGCGTCAATATATTCTACATCTTCCTTTGTAGGGTTGGTATCATCCATACGAAGATTGCAGATTCCGCCGAAATGCTCGGCAGTACCAAAGTCAATGCAAAGAGCCTTTGCATGACCTATGTGAAGATAGCCGTTCGGTTCGGGAGGAAAACGGGTGTGAACCTTTTTACCCTCAAATTTTCCGCCCTCGGCAGTATCCTCTTTTATAAAATCCCAGATGAAGTTGCCCTGAACGGCAGCTTCACCCTCAACATTCTTTATTTCATCAGCCATTTGCCGTGTACCTCCGTCAGTAGAATTATGCGCCGAGCTTTTCAAGACCGATTTCAAGTCTTTTGAGCGACTCTTCTCTTCCGAGAATGTCAAGAATTTCAACAGCACCGCCCGGAGTTACTGTTTTGCCTGCTGCGGCAATTCTTACAGGCCACATAACTGTGCCGTTTTTAAGCTCTTTTTCAACCGCCATATTGATAAGGCAATCGTGAATTGAGGTGTTGTCCCATGTCGGCAGAGCCTTTAATCTTTCGTAAGCCTCACGCAATACAACGGGAGCGTTTTCAAGATTAGTTTTGCTCTTCTTATTTACGAAAAGCTCCTTGTCATATTCGGGAAGTTCTGCAAAGAAACCGAGCATTTCGGGAATATCTGTAAGCTTTGTAGTCCTTTTCTGAAGAATTTCGGCAAACTTCTCAAAAGGCATTTCTCTGTCGCCGAAAACCTTCTTATAGTATGGCATACAAACATCCGTAAATTCTTCGGGAGTCATAGCCTTTAAATACTCACCGTTGAACCATGAAAGCTTGTCATAGTCAAAAATTGACGGTGACTTGCTGATACCGCTTACATCAAACTCTTTTTCAAGTTCTGCAAGGGTAAAGATTTCCTGATTATCCTTTGGACACCAGCCGAGAAGTGCAATATAGTTGATGATTGCCTGTGGGAGGTAGCCCTCGTTAATAAGGTCATAGAAGCCTGTTGCGCCGTGACGCTTTGAAAGCTTTGAAACATTGCCGTCGGCATCCTTGCCCATAATGAGCGGAAGGTGGATATATGTCGGAATTTCCCATCCGAATGCTTCATAAAGAAGATTATATTTCGGTGTGGAGCTTAAATATTCACAACCACGGACAACATGAGTAATGCCCATTGTGTGGTCGTCAATTACATTTGCAAAGTTGTATGTCGGGTAGCCGTCAGTCTTGATAAGAATCTGATCCTGAAGTTCGCTGTTGTCAACGGTAATTTCACCGAAAACAGCGTCTGTAAATGTTGTACTGCCCTCAATCGGCATTTTCTGGCGAATTACATAAGGTGTACCCTCGGCAAGAAGTCTGTCGATTTCTTCCTGCGGAAGATTACGGCAATGTCTGTCATAACCTCCGCCAACGCTGTCCTGTAACTTTTCAAGTCTTTCCTTTGTGCAGAAACAACGGTAAGCCTTTCCCTCTTTTATAAGCTGTTCGGCATAAGGAAGATACATATCCTTTCTTTCGGACTGAACATAAGGACCGAAATCGCCGCCGATATCGGGACCTTCATCGTGTTTAAGTCCCGCAAGTTTCATTGTATCATATATAACATCAACCGCACCCTCAACAAGGCGTTCACGGTCGGTGTCTTCAATTCTGAGAACAAATTTGCCGTTTTGTGATTTTGCAACGAGGTACTCATAAAGAGCAGTACGCAGATTGCCGACATGCATAAAACCTGTCGGGCTTGGTGCATATCGTGTACGGACAGTTTTTTCAGCCATAATAATATCCCTCCGAAATTTATGTTTAGGTGTGTCGGTCAGCGCATATTTCGCCCGCAACACCGCTGTTACATATATACGATTTATTATATCATACCGTTTTTTCATTTTCAAGTCCGATGAACGCACCTTCGAACAATCCGAAAATTTCATATAAAAAACGGTCGGGCAACCTTGTTTTGCGTTTTGCAAACTGTCTGCCCGACCTTAATTTTCAATTTTCCATTTTCAACTTTCAATTAAAATCTAAAGATTAGCCAGTAAAAGTTCCCATATACAGCGGAATGTCGCTTTCGTTGTCGAGGATAACAAACATAAACGGACGATTAAATTCTACTGTCACATCGGTTTTTGAAAGTTCTTTTGTTCTTTTTTCAAGCTCTGCCTTGTCGCCGTTTGACTGTGTTCCGCCGATACCGCCTGCGTTAATTGAAAGCGACGGAGCGATGTCATACATTGCGCTGAACGCAATATCATCGGAACGGCTCAGATTCTTGTATCTTGAACGGTCAGCCGTGAATGATGAATTGATTCCGCTTTTTTCAACAATCTGCGTTATATCTTCTGCAGACTTATCTCCGCTGACTGAAAATTCAGGAATTTTTGCCTTGGCTGTTTTGGTCACATCAACGCTGTCAAGCAATGTTGTGTATTCAAGGCTTGTAAAATCGGTTGCGTAATCATCAAGCGAAACACCTTCGTTCGGCATAATAACCATCATTTTGAGAGGTGTTTGCGAGAAATATTTCATAACGGCAGTCGCCTTGTTTGTCTTCATATATGTTTCGTTTGAGGTCATATATGTAACTTCTTTTTCACCGTCAGCCGACTTAAATTTAGCCTTTTCAATGTCGGTCTGTGCATAAGGATTAAGCCATCTGTCACAGATATCTGTCGCAGAAAGTGAAATCACACTCTGCTTTGTGTCAAGATTTTCAAAAACAGAACCGTTGTTTGTAAAATCGGCATATTTTTTGTCAAGCTTTTTCAAAGCGTCGCTGTCCGAAAAATTAAAACGCAGAACATTAGTATCATAATAGTCCTTTGTTGTCTGCAAAAAGCCTGTCATAATGTCGGCATTGTCATTTGAAATCAGCGAGTTGCAAAGCTTTACAAAGCTTTTGTCGCTGTTCTTTTCGGAATCTTTTTCCGAGCTTTGCGAGCTTTCGGGCGATTTGTCCGAAGATGCAACCGATTGAATACGGCTTGCAAAATATGACGCACATTGGTTCATATTTTCAAGCGTCACACCGCTGCAAAGTGCATTGGTGATTTCTTCCTGAGTATCGCCCGACGCACCGTTAGCCATAGCCTCAAGATTAAGAACCGCATTTGCGGGACAAAATACATACGAACCGCTTTTGTGACGGTTTCTGAAAAGCCTGAGTTCAAAATCGGTTATTTTTGCGGAATAGGTATCATATGATGACGGGGCGGTTTTTGCACCGTCGGCATAATTGAATGTATCATCGGTTTTGTCGGAGCGTGTGTATTTCAGCGAAAGGTTTTCGCTGTCCGAAAATTCATCGGGATTTGAACACGCAGTAAGCACCGTGCCTGCCATAAGAAGACACAATGCAACAGAGAGTGCTTTTTTCATCATTTGTCATTTCCCCCTTTGGAATCGTTGCAAAGCTTTTGCGCCAGTCTGAATATTTTTTCTGCCGAATCGGGGCGGTGCAACTCTCTGCACTTTTCCTTCATCTCATCAAGTTTTTCTTTGTCTTTAACAAGGTTTATGATATCATCTGCACCTGTCTTTTTTCGGAGCATAATTGCCGCACCCTTGTTGAGTAAAAATTCTGCATTGTCCCGTTCCTGACCCGGAAATGCGCTGTAGATTGCCATGGGAAGCGAACAGGCAAGGCTTTCGGTAACGGTAAGTCCGCCCGGCTTTGTAACAATAAGGTCTGAGATGTGCATATAATCCTCAACATTTTTTACAAAGTACAAAAGCTTTGTGTTGTCCTGCATACCCGTTTCTTCAATTACCTTTTCAAGGTTTGCAAAAAGCTTGATGTTTCTGCCGGTAATGACAATAAACTGCATTTCGGGAGCTTGCTCCACAAGAGCTTTGTAGAAGCTCAGCACGCTTGTAACACCGAAAGAACCTGCCATAAGCAGAATTGTAGGCTTGTTAGGATCAAGCCCTTCACGCTCACAAATCGCCTTTTTGTCAAAAGGCTCTGTAAAACGGTCAAAAATCGGAATGCCGAGCGGATATATTATGCTCTTGTCAACACCGTATTCATCAATAAGCTTTGTCGCCATATCAGGCTCTGCAAGCACATATGCGTCAACATACGGAACAATATATGTTCTGTGTGCGTCATAGTCAGTTATAAGGCTGATTGCCTTAACATCAATCTTGTGCTGACGGCGAAGCTTTGAAATCATTGTTGTAACAAACGGATGACACATAATAATTGCATCGGGCTTGTATTCATTGATTGTGTCAAGCAGCTTTGCCGACATCATTGTGTTGGACTGCATAACAGCCTTGTACATAAGGGTTCTTCTGTCGGTAATCTTATAGAATTTGCCGTAAACCTTTGGAATTTTCGTTGCCATAAAATGATAGCCGTCACAAACGGTTTTATCATATACCCTGCCGATTGTCTTCATGGCGTCAATAACCTTGACCTTCGTGTCGGGACTGACGGCTTTTATTTTTGCCTCAATAGCCGCAGCGGCTCTCTTATGCCCTCCGCCTGTTGATGCTGTGAAGATGATTATTTTCATATCAGTTCTCCGTAATTCAAAATAACCGAAAACGGTTTTGCACACAGGGGTGCTTTTACTATTATACTTTTAATCTGCAAGTATTTCAATAGATTATTTTTGCATTTCATCTGAATTTTAAATAAAAACAATTAAATTTTCGTTTGTGTTTTTTAATCGGGGCAACTGTTCCGAGCTTTTAAGGCGGTAAAATTTCACACTCGGAATATGAGTCGGAAATATTGCTAAAATCTTTTGGTAAAAAGAGCTTAAATTTCTATAAAAATAATTTCTAAATTTTGTGTTTTCACACTTTATTTTTTTAAAATTATATTGTAAAATAAAGACTGTACTGTAATATATTTCAGTATAGGGTAATTAAAGAAAGTAATAAAAGCGTTTCCCTTTTTGAAAATCAAATGCAGTAGGTTTTCAAAGGGCAATTATTGGGTATATATGAGGTGAATTTTTTTGAACAGGAATTTTATGGACGATATTCTTGTTGTTGATGAAGATCTTGTTGACATCAACTGCGACGGCAACAGACAGTCTGATAACAAGAAAGGAAAACATTCAGCGGGCGGTCGTATGGCTAAAGACGAAAAGAAAAGCAAGAAAAAGCTTGCAATCATCATTTCATCCGTTGCCGCAGTTGCAGTAGCTCTCGGTGTGGCAGGTTTCTGCATTTTCGGAGGAAACCTGTTCAACAGCGTTGAGGAGGCTATTGCCGGTGAGTTTAAGTTTCCTGACGGAACAACCGTTTCGGGTGTTTCAATTTCGGGAAAAACATACGACGAGGCAAAAAAAGCTCTTGAAGAAAAGGAAGAAAGCTTTATTAAGCCTCTTGATATTTCGGTTGATGTAAACGGAGTCATCAGTAAAGTGACCGAAAAGGATTTCAAATATACTTATGACATTGAGTCTGTACTTAATGAAATCAAAAATGAAGCAACCGATCCGTCTGTTGAAACTTCAACAAGCAAAAAGAATTACACGGTAACAGCTACCGTAACCGCAGAAAGTGTTGACGAAGCAGCAAAGAAGGTTGCAAAGAAAAATTACAAAGAGGCTGAGAACGCAAGAGTTTCAAAGTTCCACCCCTATGCCAAAAAGCGTTTTGAATATACAGAGGCGTCACAGGGACAGAAAGTAAACGAAACAGACCTTGCAAATCAGTTTAAGGGTGTGTTTGCAAGCGGTGCAAGCGAATACAGAATTATTGCCGATGTTGAAAAAACAGATGCAAAAATCTCGGTTGACGATTTAAAGAAAAACATCGTTCTTCTTTCAACATATGAAACCGTTTCCACCAATACGGAGAACGGAACAGAAAATATGCGTGTTTCGCTCAAAGCCTGCAACGGTTCGGTTATTGAACCCGGTGCAACTTGGTCATTCAACAAATGCACAGGCAACTCAAACCTTGAATCTCTCGGCTACAAGCCGGCAGGTGTAATTTCAAACGGTAAGTCCGACATCGGTATCGGCGGCGGTATCTGTCAGTCAAGTTCAACAATCTACAATGCGGCTGTCAGAGCCAACATGAAGGTTGAGGAGCGTTATTGTCACAAGTGGGCATCAAGCTATGTTCCCACAGGTCTTGACGCAACAATCGACTACGGCAACCTTGACCTTAAGCTTTCTAATCCGACAGATTACCAGATGTTCCTTGAGTGTAAGGTTGTTGACAACACACTTTATGTTTCATTCTGGGGTTGGAAATCAGATTCATACGACCTTATTATGACTCGTAACAAGCTCACGAATCAGGGTAGTTCAAGCTACACGGTAAAGGCTTGGAGAGTTTATTACAAGGACGGCAAGGAGATTGATTCCGAGTCACTCGGTTCATCAACCTATGATACCGAAAACGGATATGTTTTCATTGATGCCAACAATGATCCCCGTGCAAAATACGGTGATGATGTTGTAATCCCTGATGAAACAGTTCCGAAGAATGACGACAGCAGTTCAAGCTCATCAAGTTCACAGTCATCATACAGTGAACCGTCATATTCAAGCAGTTCTTCATCAAGTCATTCAAGCAACAGTTCATCATCAAGCTCATCGAGCCACAGTTCATCGAGCCACAGTTCATCAAGCCAGTCAAGTTCGGAATCAAAAACCGAGCCACAGCCAAAACCCGATCCCGAACCGACGCCTACAGAACCTGAATCAGGCGAAGAATAATTAAGCAAAACAACTTCCGATAATAATAAAAAACTCCCTTTCGCAGATAATAAAAGCGGAAGGGAGTTTTTGTATGATAAAACGAACAGGTGCATATACAATTGCTTTTGAAAGCCAGCCTGTTATTGCCGGCTGGGGGTCGGTTGTCGGAAAAAAGGAAGCCGAAGGTCCCCTTAAAAACTATTTCGACAAGATTATTTACGACAGCTATGACGGCTGTGACACCTTTGAACAGGCGGAAAGTATGTTTCAGGGCGAAGCTCTTGAAAAAGCTCTGGAGCGTTCAAAAACACACGCAAACGAGGTTGACTGCGTTTTCGCAGGAGATTTGCTCAACCAATGCATCGGATCAAGCTTTGGACTTATGAAATTCGGAATCCCGTATCTTGGGCAGTACGGAGCGTGTTCAACAATGGCGCAAAGTCTTATTATGGCGGCATCTGCCGTTGAAAGCGGCGGGGCAAAAGTTTCCGCCTGTGTCACCTCGTCACACTTTGCATCGGCGGAACGGCAGTACCGTTTTCCGCTTGAATACGGCGGAGTTCGCACTCCAACCGCACAATGGACAGTTACGGGTGCGGGAAGCTGTATTCTGAAAAGCCTTAAAAAAGGAATCTGCGTTGCAAGAGCGACAGTCGGCAGAATAGTTGACCTCGGTGTAAGCGACGCCAATAACATGGGGGCGGCAATGGCTCCGGCGGCAGCTCAGACCCTTGAATGTTATCTTGAGGATACCAAAACATCGCCCGAGGATTACGATATGATTATTACGGGTGATTTGGGCGAAGTCGGCAGTAAATCACTTTATGATTTGCTTGAGCGTGACGGAATCAATATAAGGAAACAACACAACGATTGCGGACTGATGATTTTTGAACGCTCCAATCAGGATGTTCATGCAGGCGGTTCGGGCTGCGGATGCGCCGCATCGGTTCTTTGTTCAAAAATTATGGACGATTTTCAAAACGGACTCGTTCAAAACATCCTGTTTATGGCAACGGGTGCACTCATGAGTCCGACATCAAGCGGACAGGGGGCAAATATCCCGTCAATTGCACATTTGGTGAATCTGAAAATTAAGTAAAATTTTTGCAAAATATCTGTTCAAATGAATTTTAATGTGTTATAATGAACCTGTATGAGTAATGATAGAATGCTCAATCAACCTGTTTTGCAAGCATATTTTGCGACAGACAGGATAAATATTACGAACAGGAGTTGTGTTTATGTTTGGCAGAATTCAAAACATTGACAACAGGGTACTTGATAACATATCCCGAATTCATAAGCCGGCACTAAACAAAATAATGATTACTGCATCTCGTGCAGGCAATGCAGGTATTGTATGGTGGGCAATCTGCCTGCCGTTTCTTATAAACTCCAACTGGAGGGCAACAGGTGCAAACTTTGTGTTCGGACTTGCGTGGGCTCACCTTATGGGAGAGATTATTATCAAGCATATAGTAAAGCGTGTGCGACCTTGCCACACCCTTGATGATGACGAACAGCTTATTGACAGACCGAGATTCTACTCGTTTCCGTCAGGTCACACGACGGCATCGTTTGCAATGGTCGGGGTTGCGCTTATGCGTTGCAAAGTCATAACCTTTATGCCGATTCTTATGCTTGCAATGTTGATTGCGTTTTCAAGAATTTATCTGCGTGTTCACTACCTTACGGATGTTATTGCCGGTATGATTTTAGGCTTAACCTGCGGAATCTGCTCTGTCCTTATTTTCAATACCGTAGTTCCGATGTGGTTTCCTATGGTATAACTTTTGAAAAAATAATATGATAAATGAATTGCATCGGTCGCCCGAACAAGGCTCCGATGCATTTTTGTTTGTACGCATAACTTTTGAGGGACGAAAACACTATGTAATCTGTGGCAATAACATTATGTTATAAACATCCTTTGCTAATCAACACTCTTATCGGTTTATTTATTTTTCTGCAATTATCTATAACAAATTTAGTACCTCTGCTTTTTCCGTCCCAGAAAGCCAAAACAAAATCTGCATTGTCAATGATTTCAAGATTGCGTTTCAGCGGAGCATATCTTCCATGTATTTTATATTCAGGAAGAAATTCCGTGTATCTGATATTGTTTTTTACTGCAAATTCCTTTGCACATCTGTCAATTCCATTTGCACCTCCCGAAATGATTTCTGTCGTATCTTTCGGAATATATTTTTCAAGATCTCTGACTGTAAGCGTCCTTGAACCGATAACCGCAATTTTCATTAACAAAGCACTCCCTTTTTTATGAACCCATTATGGGTTCACTTTTACATTATAGCACAAGAAGGACTTATAATAAACCCATAATAGGTTCATTTGAGGTGCAATTTTATGAAAGGAAAGCCAAAACATTTGTCACTACGAATTGATGAAGATTTATTGCGTAAATTTGAGTATGTCGCAAAGTATGATGACAGGTCAATGAATTGGTATCTTCTTCATCTGATTAAAAATGAAATTGCGGATTTTGAAGAAAAACACGGTGAAATCCCCACCGCCTCCGACAGTAAAATAGAATAATCAAAATTAATTTAAGGTCGAAAAAGCAATTTTTCGGTCTTTTTGTTTGCCTACATATTTTTTGATGTAATGAATGTTATGCTTTAATTTGGTATACACGATTGCACGCATTGCGTGCCATCGTGTGCAATGCACACGAACGGGAGAACACGGTTCTCCCCTACATTTAAACACAACTTCTATATGTAAAAAGCAGTCGGGCGACAATGATTTGCATTTTTCAAACTGTCTGCCCGACCGCAATTTTCAATTTTCCATTTTCAACTTTCAATTTAAAAAAACTTCCGCTCGGGCATAATATATTTTAATATTACAAACTGTAACAGCAAAGCAGTCGGTTGGCAATATACCAACCGACTGACTTTTTAATTATTCATTTTTACTTTCTAACCGAGTAATTTATTACTCAAGATTACTCATAAAGCGGATATTTTTTGCAGATTTCTTCAACGCCTGCTCTAACCTTTTCCTTGCTGTTCTCATAGTCGTTAAGAACGAGGGTGATGTACTCGGCAATCTTGTCCATATCTTCCTCGTTAAGACCTCTTGTAGTAACAGCGGCAGTACCGATTCTTACACCGCTTGTTACGAACGGTGAACGGGGTTCGCCCGGAATTGTGTTCTTATTTACTGTGATGTAGCAATCGTCAAGACGAGCCTCAAGCTCCTTGCCGGTTACATCTGTATCACGGAGATCCATAAGAAGAACATGGTTGTCCGTACCGCCTGAAACAAGCTTGTTGCCTCTTTTGAGAAGTCCATCTGCAAGAGCCTTACAGTTAGAAACAATCTTTTTGCCATACTCCTTGAACTCAGGCTTTAATGCCTCGCCGAAGCAAACAGCCTTTGCGGCAATAACATGCATAAGAGGACCGCCCTGTGTACCGGGGAAGATAGCCTTGTCAATCTGCTTTGCAAATTCTTCACGACAGAGGATAAGACCTCCACGAGGGCCACGGAGAGTTTTGTGTGTTGTTGTTGTAACGAACTCACAATACGGAACAGGGTTCGGATGAACGCCTGCGGCAACAAGACCTGCGATGTGAGCCATATCAACCATAAGATATGCGCCTACTGCGTCGGCAATCTCACGGAGCTTTGCAAAATCAATGATTCTTGGGTATGCAGACGCACCTGCAACAATCATCTTAGGCTTGCATTCCTTTGCAATTTCAAGAACCTTATCATAATCAATTCTGTGCGTTTCGGGATCAACACCGTATGGAACAAAATTGAAGTATTTACCTGAAATATTAACAGGTGAACCGTGTGTAAGGTGACCGCCTTCGTTAAGGTTCATACCCATTACCGTATCACCGGGATTAAGCATTGCAAAATATACCGCTGTGTTAGCCTGAGCACCTGAATGAGGCTGAACATTTGCGTGTTCAGCACCGAAAAGCTCACACGCACGCTGACGGGCAATTTCTTCAACTACATCAACGCACTGACAACCGCCGTAGTATCTCTTTCCCGGATAACCCTCGGCATATTTGTTTGTGAGCAAGCTGCCCATTGCAGCCATAACTGCCGGAGAAACGATGTTTTCACTTGCGATAAGTTCAAGGTTTCTGCGCTGTCTTTTAAGCTCGTCTGTCATTGCGTTACCGATTGCGGGATCGTACTCGTTGAGGTAATCAAGAGTAGCGATATTTGTTTTTTCACTCATTGTTATATTCCCCTTATATTTTTATTTTAGGATACTGTGTATCCTGTTTGAATTTATGTCATTGCAACGAAATGGCTTTTTGCCTTAATTCGTACAAATCATCAAGCGTTTTAATTTTTCCTGCCTCATTTCTCAAGGCTGCCGCACCCTTCATGCCTTTGAAATAACCGACTACAAGTTTTCTTGCCTGAAGCATTGCCATATGCTCACCCTTGTACTCAACCATTTTGCCGATATGTTCAATCATTACACCGAGCCTTTCTTCAAGGTCGGGAGTGTGAATTTTAACATTCGGGTTTTCAAGGTATGCGTTAATCTGCGAGAAAATCCACGGATTTCCGAGCGTTGCTCTACCGATCATAACAAGGTCACAGCCCGTGATGTCCATAACCTCCTTTGCCCTTTCGGCACTGTCAATGTCTCCGTTTGCAATTACAGGAACGCTGACGGATTCTCTTACAGCCCTTATGATATCATAATCAACGGGAGGCTTGTAATATTGCTGTCTTGTTCTGCCGTGAACGGTGATTGCCGCCGCACCTGCCGATTCGCAGATTTTTGCAACTTCAACGGCATTTACGCTGTCATCATCCCAACCCTTGCGGATTTTTACGGTTACGGGTATGTCGGTAACGGCTGTCACAGCCTTGACAATTTCTCCGCAAAGCCGAGGATTTTTCATCAATGCACTGCCGCTGCCGTTTGAGCTTATCTTTGGAGCAGGGCATCCCATATTGATATCAATAATATCAGGTTTGTTTTCAAGTGCGTGCTTTGCGGCATCAGCCATACATTTCGGATCATCACCGAAAATCTGAATTCCGCAAGGACGCTCCAAGTCTGAAATTTTCATCAGTTCTTCGCTCTTTTTACTGTTGAAAGAAAGCGCCTTTGAACTGACCATTTCGCTTACGCAGTATGCCGCACCGAATCTTACGCAAAGCTCACGGTAGGCTCTGTCGCTTACCCCCGCCATGGGTGCGAGAACTGCGTGGGATTTCAGCGGAACACCGCCGATGTTAAGATTATCCATATTTTTACACATTTAATGCTGTTACCTTATTCTTTTTCTTGCACCGACTTTTGTGCTGATCATTACAACCGCAATTGCAACTACTCCAAGACCTACGCAAATCCACGAAACGATTCCCGCCGTGTAGCTTGTGGAATACTTTTTTTCGCTGACTGTTTTTGCGATTGTCGGAGCCTGAAATTCCGTTGAATCGGTCGCCTGAGTTTCAACATACTGATTCTGATACTGCGTTTCTTCCTGTTTCTGAGCTTCCGTTTCGGGCTGAACATACTCAGTTGTGGGTTCTTCCGTTTCGGGCTCAACATACTCGGTCGTAGGCGCTTCGGTGTAAACAGGCTCGGTATAAATCGGCTCTGTGTATTGCGGTTCGGTTTCAACGGGAACATACTCCGTCACTACGGGATCGGGCTGGGGATCGGGAGTTTGCGAATCGTCCTCTCCTACCGCAAAGGCGGTTATTGAACAAACCGACAATGCAAGAACCGCAAGTACGGTCGGAAGTATTCTTTTCCTAAAAATTTTCTTAAAATCTGACTTCATATTTAATACCCCGTTCATTCTGCGTGGCACATATTTTCATATACATACTACGATTATAACAAAAGCAGGCGTTCATTGCAAGATTTCAGACAACTTTTCTGCACACAATTAATGCCCAAACAACAAAAAATCGGAAAACCGATTGTAAAACCGATTTTCCGACTTGATTATTATGTCAAATTTTTGAGCGTTTTTTAGCTTTTGGCATAACAAGATTGTAGCTTTCGTCAATCAGCGGAAAGATTTCTTCCTTGCTCACAGAGCCGTCAAGCAAAATACTTATCCACTTGTCCTTGTTCATATGATAGGCTGGCAGAAATCCGTTTTTCATTCTCAGCGAGCCGACAAGAATCGGATCGCACTTGACATTCATCACATCAACAGAACCTTCGCCGTCAAGCCCTAAAATCTGCCTTTTGACACGCATAATTATTGCGTACCATTTGCCCGACATCATATTCCGCAGAACCGCATTATCGGGACTGCTCTCCCACGGATATTCGGGTTCTGTTCCGTATGTGCTAAAGGCATAGTTTAAAATTACATCTCTGTTAATAGAATTGTCATTGTATGCCATTAAGCCTTAACTCCTGTTTTTTTCTTAACAAGTGAAATATATTCCTGCATTGTGATTTCGTTACGCAGTAATTTTTGACACCATTCTTTGCTTTTGCTGTCAATGGTATAGCCTTCCATTTCAACTGATGCGGCAGCATTTTCTATTATCTGTTCAATCGGCTTATTACCGTTCACAGTAACACTCCCTTTCGTGAAATCTGAACTTCATATCATTTTATCATAACAAAGGCATATGTCAACCAAAAGGTGAAAATCATTCGCCAAAGCTGATACCCATTTTTCTTGCTGTTTCAACAACCTCGCTGTCTTTCGGAACGCTCTTGAGCTTGCCTGCGATATCCTCAAGCGGAACGGCAACTACCTTATTATTTACAAGGGCAACCATTTTGCCGTAGTCTTTATTGATAATAAGCTCTGCGGCTTTAACGCCGAAACGAGTTGAAATCACACGGTCATAGGCATCGGGACTGCCGCCTCTCTGGAAGTGACCCGGTACTGTAACCCTTGTTTCCTGACCTGTTGCCTCCTCAATATCATGGGCAATCTGATAGGAAATTGACGGATATTTCATCTCTGCAACAGCAGCTTTTCTCTGCTTTTTAGGCAAAGCTGCAATTTCTTTTGAAATTGCACCCTCGGCAACTGCAAGAATTGAAAAGTTCTTACCGCCTGCGGTTCTTGACTTGATTGTCTTGACAACGGAATCTATATCATACGGAATTTCGGGGATAAGGATAATGTCCGCACCGCCTGCAATACCTGCATAAAGTGTGAGCCAGCCAACCTTATGTCCCATAACCTCAATAATGAAAACTCTGCCGTGAGATGTTGCGGTTGAGTGGATACAGTCGATTACATTTGTTGCAATATCAACGGCACTCTGAAAACCGAATGTCTTGTCTGTACCCCAAAGGTCGTTGTCGATTGTCTTAGGAAGCGAAACCACATTGAGTCCTTCTTCACGAAGAAGATTTGCGGTTTTTTGAGTTCCGTTGCCGCCGAGTACAACAAGACAGTCAAGACCAAGCTTTTTGTAATTCTTCTTCATAGCCTCAACCTTGTCAACGCTGTTCTCGTCAACAACACGCATAAGCTTGAACGGCTGTCTTGATGTGCCGAGAATCGTACCGCCCATTGTGAGAATACCCGAAAAATTCTCGGGTTTCATCTTTCTTGTTTCGCCGTAGATAAGACCTCTGTAGCCGTCAATAATGCCGATGATTTCAACATCATTGCCAAGCTGATTATAAAGTGTTTTTGCAACGGCACGGATTGTTGCGTTAAGTCCCTGACAATCACCGCCACTTGTTAAAATGCCTACTCTTTTCATTGTTCGGAGTCCTCCTTTTTCACTTCAACGGGTACAATCGGAGTTCCGACAGTGCTCGCATATGTTTTTTTCATTGCCTGCTTTTGAGCCTTTAACGCAAGCTTTGAAAAGAATTTCTGACAATTTGTTTTGTGTTTTCCACGCTTGTCAACAGACTTATATACACCTGTTGAAAGCTGTTGGCGTGCATTTACGGTATCCTTAAATGAAACCGTGATAACCTCCTGCACACGCTTTTTGATATCCTCGTCCTCAACAGGGAACACAAGTTCAACTCGTCTGTCGAGGTTTCTCGGCATCCAGTCGGCACTTCCCATATAATAAAGCGGATTTGAATTGTTTTCAAATATGAATATTCGGCTATGCTCCAAAAGCTGACCGACAATTGAAATTACTCTGATGTTTTCGCTGAATCCATGAACTCCCGGAACAAGACAGCAGATACCTCTTACGATGAGGTCAATTTTTACGCCTGCGTTTGACGCATCGTACAAAAGGCTGATGATTTCAGGATCAACAAGCGAGTTCACCTTTGCGGTAATTTTGGCCGGAAGTCCGAGCTTTGCGTTCTCGGTTTCCTGAATAATCATAGCCTCAAAGAACGGACGCATTCCGTGAGGTGCAACGATAAATTTGTTGTATTCAGGCGGAGTTGAGTAACCTGTCAATACATTAAAGAGTGATGATGCGTCAACACCGTATTCTTCACGGCAGGTGAACATACCGATATCGGTATAGAATCTCGCCGTGCTGTCGTTATAGTTACCCGTACCCATATGCAAATATCTTCTGATTCCGTCCTTGTCTTTTCTTACTACAAGACAGATTTTGCAGTGGGTTTTAAGTCCCGTAAGACCGTAAATTACATGACAGCCCGCCTTTTCAAGCTTTGTTGCCCATTGAATGTTGTTTTCCTCGTCAAATCTCGCCTTGAGTTCAACAAGAACAGTTACCTGCTTGCCGTTTTCAGCCGCCTTGATAAGAGCCGCAACAATCGGTGAATTTCCGCTGACACGGTACAAGGTTTGCTTGATGGCAAGAACATTCGGATCGGTTGCCGCCTTTTTGACAAAATCAACCACAACATCAAAGCTTTCATAAGGATGATGCACAAGTCTGTCCTTTTCACGGATAGCCTCAAAAATATCATCATAACCGCAAAATTCCGCAGGCGGATTTACGGGAACGATAGGTTCAAAGCACATATCCTCACAGCCCTTAATGTGAGCAAATTTTGAAAGGAATGTAAGGTCAAGAGGACCTCTCTGAAAGTAGATTTCACGCTCCGTAACATCGAGAGCGTCAACAAGAAATTCACGAATTTCTCGGTTGCATTTCTTGCCGAATTCAAGACGGACAGGTTCTCCTCTCTTACGCTTTCTGATTGACTTTTTAATTTCAGCCATAAGATCCTCGGTATCCTCGTCAATGTCAAGGTCGGAATCTCGGGTGATTCTGAAAGGATCGTACTGCTTAATGTTGTAAAGCTCAAAAAGCTCGCCAAGGTGCATTGCGATTATTTTTTCAAGCAGAATAAACGCTCTGCCCTCGTGAGTCGGAAGCTCAAGAAATCTCGGAAGAATTGACGGAACCTGAACCAATGCGAAAAATTCTTCATTCTCGGCATTTGTAAGGCGAACCGCAATGTTAAGGCTTTTGTTTGCAAGCATCGGGAACGGACGGCTTGTATCAACAGCCATAGGCGTCAATACTGGGAAAACTACTTTTTTAAAGTATTCCTCAACAAACGCTTTCTGGTCGCCGTCAAGCTCGTCAGCCTCTTTGAACACAATGCCTACCGAACGAAGTGACGGAATTATTGAACGGTTGTAACAGCTATACTGCTTTTTGGCAAACTCGTGAATTTTTTCAACAAGTCCGTCCATAACCTCTGTAGGAGTCATGCCCGATGCGTCACGGCTTGTTCTGCCGTGATGAATCTGGTCAAGCACACCTGCAACACGAACCATAAAAAATTCGTCAAGGTTCGACGCCGTAATTGAAAGGAAGTTGCATCTTTCCATAATTGGGTTGGTCTTTTTGAACGCCTCTTCAAGCACTCTTGCATTAAAGTCAACCCAGCTTAATTCTCTGTTAGTATAAGGCATCTTTTGCCATTTTGACATAAGTTTTGCCTTTTCGGATGTTTTTTTATTGTTGTTTTTTGAATTTGACATATAATTCACCACCATAAAAATTGATATATAACCCAATTTAATATATCTGATTAAGTATAAAATACAAAACGAATTATTTCAAGCGAATTGCACTAAATTTTACCTTTGACAGCGCATTCTTTACATATATTTTACAATAGCACAAATAAAATTGATTTGCAATAGATTTGACAAAATTCGCAAAGATAAAACCAAAATTTTCTTTTTGCAAAATATTCAAAAAATTTCAAAAAATATTGTTTTAATCTCTGTATTATGTTATACTTGCGTTGATTGTTTTATTTACAGATTTTAAAAAATTCTAAAGAAAATGAGAGGTAATTATCATGAGTAAAAAAAGAGGAAGCTTTTCCGGCGGACTCGGATTTGTATTTGCCGCTGCGGGAAGTGCAGTAGGCTTGGGAAATCTCTGGAGATTTCCGTATTATGCAGCTAAGTACGGCGGCGGAACATTCATCTTTATCTACATAATCCTTGCGCTTACATTCGGCTTTTCACTTTTGACTGCCGAAATCGCAATCGGCAGAAAAACAAAGCTAAGTCCGATTCTCGCCTACAAAAAGCTATGCAGCAAATTTTCGTTTTTAGGCTACCTTGCAACGCTTGTTCCTATAATCATTATTCCGTACTACTGCGTTATCGGCGGTTGGGTTACAAAATATATGTGCGTTTATGCACAGGGACTTGTCGCTCCTGCGGCACAGGACAGCTTTTTCACAGACTTTATTTCCGACCCGTCATCACCCATTGTGTTTTTCTTAATATTTATGCTGTTGAGTGCAGTGGTAATTATGCTCGGAGTAAACAAAGGCATTGAGCGACTGAGCAAATTTTTGATGCCTGTTCTGCTTGTTCTGACAGTCGGAATTTCAATCTACACACTCACGCTCCCGAACGCAATGGAGGGTGTTTCGTACTACCTCATTCCCGATTTCAGCAAGCTGTCAATTTGGACATTTGCGGCGGCACTCGGTCAGCTGTTCTACTCAATGAGCATTGCAATGGGAATTATGGTAACCTACGGTTCATACACAAAGAACGAGGTAAACCTCACAAAGTCGGTTAACCAAATTGAGATTTTCGACACAGCCGTTGCACTTCTCGCAGGTCTTATGGTAGTTCCTGCGGTTTATGTATTCAGCGGTGAAGAAGGTCTTGGTGCAAGCGGTCCCGGACTTATGTTCATCACACTTCCAAAGGTATTCAACGAAATGCCTGCCGGCGGAATCATCGGATTTTTGTTCTTTATTCTTGTATTCTTTGCAGCTATCACAAGCTCAATCTCCGTAATGGAAGCAATTGTTTCTTCGCTTATGGACAAGTTCAAGCTTACACGAATCAAGTCCTGTCTTATCGTTATCGGCATCTGCCTTATTATGGGTATTCCGTCATCACTCGGCAACGGTGTATGGTCAAATGTTAAGATTCTCGGAATGGACTTCCTTACATTCTTTGACTTCTTGAGCAACAGCATTATTATGCCGATTGTCGCACTTTGCACTTGTATTCTCATCGGCTGGGTTATCAAGCCAAAGACTATTGCAGACGAAGTCACAAAGAACGGCGAGCGTTTCAGCAGAAGGGTTTTGTTTGATGTTATGATTAAATATATAGCTCCAATCTGCCTTGTGTTCATCTTAGTTTCCTACACACTTGCGCAGTTCGGCATTATTTCACTTTAACCCGATACTTTAACACGATTAATTATGAATTCAAACAGTAATATCATCGAAATGAATCATAAGTAATTGTCTTTAAATGAAACATACAACAAATAACTATTCTCCGTTTATCCCATGAACTCTTGAAATTATATGCAATAATTGGTATAATTACAGTTACAGCTCATTTGCTGAATTTTAGGGAGGACAAATACTATGTGTCAGAAAAAACCATTTTACATTACAACGCCTATTTATTATCCGTCAGGCAATCCCCACATCGGTCATTGCTACACCACCGTTGCGTGCGACTCTATCGCCCGTTACAGACGAATGCAGGGATACGATGTTATGTTCCTTACGGGTACGGATGAACACGGTCTTAAGATTGAACAGAAGGCTGCCGAAAAGGGTGTTACTCCCAAAGAGTATGTTGACGAAATTGTAAAGACATTCAAAGGCTTATGGAAATTTATGAACATAAGCTATGACAGATATATCCGTACAACAGACGATTATCACATTGAAACAGTTCAGAAAATTTTCAAGGAGCTGTATGACAAGGGCTACATCTACAAGGGAGAATACAAGGGCAAATACTGCACCCCCTGTGAAAGCTTCTGGACAGAAAGCCAGCTTATTGACGGCAAATGTCCCGAATGCGGACGAGAGGTTACAGAGGCAAAGGAAGAGGCATACTTCTTTAAGATGTCATCTTTTGCCGACAGAATTGAAAAGCTCCTCACGGAAACAGACTATTTACAGCCAAAGACAAGAGCGGTTGAGCTTGTAAACAACTTTATCAAGCCGGGACTTGAAGACCTTTGCGTATCGAGAACAACCTTCAAATGGGGCATTCCGGTTACATTTGACGAAAAGCATATTGTTTATGTTTGGATTGACGCACTTTCAAACTATATCTCCGCTCTCGGCTACAAGAATGAAAAATTTGACGAATTTGACAAATACTGGCCTGCCGATGTTCATATGGTAGCAAAGGACATCATGCGTTTTCACGCTATCATCTGGCCTGCAATGCTTATGGCTCTTGACCTTCCGCTTCCAAAGCATCTTGCCGTTCACGGCTGGATTACTTTCAACGGACAGAAGATGTCAAAGTCACTCGGCAATGTTGTTGATCCGTTTGTACTCGGCGAGCGTTACGGCGCTGACGCAATCCGTTACCACATTATGCGTGAAATGGCTCTCGGTGCAGACAGCTCATTCTCAAACGAAATTATGATTAATCGTATCAATTCCGACCTTGCAAACGGTCTTGGCAACCTTGTTTCAAGAACAGTTGCAATGGTTCAGAAATATTTCGGCGGCACACTTCCCACAGAGCGTGAGAGCGGCGAATTTGACGATGACCTTATCGAAACCGCAACATCGCTCCGTGCAAAGGTTGACGATTTCATGGACAAGACTCAGCTCCAGAACGCACTTGCCGAAATATTCAAGCTTGTTTCCCGTGCAAATAAATACATTGACGAAACCGCTCCGTGGGTTATTGCCAAGGACGAAACAAAGAAAGCAAGACTCGCAACGGTTCTCTACAACCTTCTTGAGGCAATCCGTATTGCCTGCACACTCCTTTCGGCATTTATGCCAACAACAATGCCAAAGGCTCTTGAGCAGATTGGTGCTTGTGAAAAGTGTGCCGGCTACGAAAACTGCGACAAGTTCGGTGTTCTTCCTGCTGATGTCACGGTTCACAAGGGAGATGCACTCTTTCCACGAATTGATGTTGAAAAGGAAATTGAAGAACTCAACAGCATTATCAAGAACAACGATGGTGAAAGTGAAGAAACAAAGGCACTCCGTGAAGAGCTTGAGGGTGTTGCACAGATTGGCATTGATGACTTTGCAAAGGTTGACCTCCGTGTGTGCGAGGTTAAGACCTGCGAACCCGTTAAAAAGAGCAAAAAGCTTTTACAGTTCACAATTTTTGACGGTGTAAAGGACAGAACCGTTGTCAGCGGTATTGCAAACTACTACAAGCCCGAAGAGCTTATCGGCAAGAAAATTATTCTTGTTCAGAACCTCAAGCCGGCAAAGCTTTGCGGTGTTGAAAGCTGCGGTATGATTCTTTCTGCAGTTCACGGCGATGATTTAAAGGTTGTTTTTGTTGACAATATGCCTGTCGGCTCAAAAATCTGTTAACGGCGAGCCGCCGGCAGCGTGTCGCTGCACCCAATTCGTGAAGACAGTTTGCAATATAAAAATATATTATGCCCGAGCGTAGCATAGTTCGTGTGCGTTTCACACGATTGCACGCATTGCGTGCAAAATTGAATACACATATGTTATATCAAAACATATGTGTATGAACATATAAATTCATCAATGTGGGCGGTCAATGACCGCCCATACTTTTAGGGAGATATACCAATGTCACTTTACAACAACATTTTCGATGCACACGCACATTATGACGACAAATGGTTTGACGATGACCGTTTTGAGCTTTTGGAAAACATTCACACAAAGGGTGTGTGCGGAATTGTCAACAATGCGGTTGACCTTGAAACGGCAAAAACCTGCATTGAATATGCCGAAAAATATGATTTTATGTATGCCGCAGTCGGATTTCATCCCGAAAATCTCGAAAATATTCCGGACAATTATCTTGAACAGCTTGCACAGCTTTCAAAACATAAAAAGGTTGTCGCAATCGGCGAAACAGGGCTTGATTATCATTGGGACATACCGAAAGACTTGCAAAAGCGTGTTTTTGAGGAACAGATCAGGCTTTCTCTTGACCTTGAAATGCCGCTTATAGTTCACGATCGTGATGCTCACGGTGATGTGTACGATTTTCTGAGAAAATACAAACCAAATGCGCTGGTTCATTGCTTTTCGGGCAGTGTTGAGCTTATGCGTGAAGCGGTTCGCATGGGAATGTACATCAGCCTCGGCGGTGTTGTTACATTCAAAAATGCCCGTCACAGCCTTGAGGTTGCCTCGGAAATTCCGCTTGACAGGCTTCTGCTTGAAACCGACGCTCCGTATATGGCGCCCGTGCCGTTCCGTGGCAAGCGTTGCGACAGCTCTATGATTGTCTATGCTGCAGAAAAAATCGCATCTCTGCGTAATATAAGCATTTCCGAACTTCTGCAAATCACCTGCGACAACGCAAAACGATTTTATAATATTGATGATTAATTCATAAAAAACACGGTCGGAATCCCCGTTTGGAAAACCGACCGTGTTATTTTTTCATTATTTTAGTAGTGGCGAACCGTGTTCGCCACTACTAACAGACAACAACTTTCATATAAAAAACGGTCGGGAAGACAGTGTTTTGCATTTGCAAACTATCTTCTCGACCGTAATTTTACATTTTCAATTTTCAACTTTCAATTTCATCAGTCTTCACTTGCGTGTCTGCGCATACTCTTGTGCAGGAAGAAAAGTCCGATCGAAACTATAAAAAAGATTACAGAACAGATTGCAAGGGCGATAAGAATATTGTTCATACTCTGAACAAAGAGATTGTAGAACGCCCTTGAATCAATATTAATCTTGCTCATATAGCCTGTTGAAAGCAACACAGCCGGAATTATACCAACCGTAAGGAATGCCGCAGATGTTGAATAACAGATATACCTTACCGCTCTGTGCTTCCAACTATTTGTAAAGATGATGATTACGCATAGAATTGCGACAAGGACTGCAAGACCGCCGATAATCAACGGCATCATATTTTTCAATGCAATGAGATAAGCAGAAAGTGTGGTAAAAAGCGGTATTCTGAGCGCCGCCGCATAAATGTTAGCAGCCTGATTGATGAGATATTCTCTGCTCCCATCGTTTGCAACCTTGAGATTATTCTTACTTATGTAGCTGTCAAGCTCGCTGTTGAATTTCTGCTTAAACGCTGTTGTGTCAATCTTAGCCTCCTCGCCTGCATAAAAGCTGTTGAGATAGGCCTGTGTATTATCGTGAATTGTCACCTCGTCAACAACATTTTCAAAAAACTTTTCATCAAGTCCCGACGCATAACCGAGGTTAACAAGGCTCTCTTTGATTTCGTCACGCTTGTCAACAAAATAGTTGCTCGTATTCATATTATCCATAATATACGATGGATTGAGGATTGTTGACTGAAGAACTATTGCAAACGAAATCAAAAACAGTACAAACGAGAGAACGAACGAAATTATTCCGTAAATAATATGTCTTACTTTAGAATTCATCAGTTCGCCTCCTTATCAATCGGAGTACCCGACACTAACTTTGCATACACAAAATATCTCTGTGTTGTAAGACCGAGTGCATCAAACGGATAGCAGGTGTACATTATGAGATTTTCATAATCCGCCGAAAGGTCATATGCGGTTCTGTCAGTCGCTTTTTTGACAGCCGTGTCGGTGATTTCATAGATGTAATTACCGTAGCTTGTCTTGATTTCAACCTTCTGACCGACTTCTGCGTTTTTAAGACCGTTGAAATAAGTATTGTTATGACCTGCAACGAGGATTGTTCCGCCGTAACCGGGGACAAAACTTCCGGCATAAATGCCAACACCGTTTCTGAGTGCAACATCATTGTCACCGAAAAAAAGATTTGCGTCAACATTGCAGTCATTGATTATAAGCTCACCGAACAGATTTCCGTAGTTAGGGTACTGAACGGAGTCGTTTTTAACATAAGTTTTTTCCTGACCGTTTGAATCCTTTTTTGTAACGGTAGGAACGGTTGAGTTTTCTGACACGGGCACAAAAATATTATCGTACTCTGTTGAATAATCCTTTTCATTATCTGAGAAGAACATACCTACTGCCGAAATCACAGGTGAAAAGGACGGAACAAAAGCAAGATACAGCACAAGATATGTTATCAAACAAAAGATAATGGGAAGAATTATAAAACTCTTCCCATTCTTTGATTTATGACCGTGCCTGATTTTTTTATCAGACATTAGAATCAAGCTCTTTCTTTTTTAGATTTTGCGAGGTAGAAAGCACCGCCTGCTACCATTACAAATGCAACAGCAGAAACAGCGATAATGCCACTGAAGTCAGCCTCTGCGCCTGTTGTCTTGATAACACTGTTATCCTGAACACTGCCTGCCTTTGTAAGTGTAGGAACAGCTGAGAATGCAACCTTGCCGTCTTTGCCGTAAATTGTAAGCTTCTTTGAAGATGTGTCATATGACATTGTC
This sequence comes from Ruminococcus bromii, assembly GCF_002834235.1. Lineage (GTDB taxonomy): Bacteria > Bacillota > Clostridia > Oscillospirales > Acutalibacteraceae > Ruminococcoides > Ruminococcoides intestinale. Next base: position 368,797 of record NZ_NNBY01000036.1, read on the forward strand.
ATATCAAGCACACCGACAACTTCCTTGCCGTAAGAAAGAAGTGTCTGCTTCTGAGCAAATGTGAGATCTGCAATATTAGATGCACCTGAGTTCTCAAGGAAGCTCTCGCCCTTCTTGAGAATAGCAACGATCTGAGATGACTCATCTGCTGTCATATCGATTGTGTTAAAGTAGTTTTCAGCCTGGTTTACAAACTCGCTCGGAATAACCATCTCCGAACCGTTCATCTTAACAGATGTCTTGAGTTCGTTGAGGACAGCCTGTTCACTGTCATTGATTCCTGCTGCAAAAGCAGTGAAAGCAGTTGCTGCAACAAGGATGAACGCTACTAACATTGCTGATAACTTTTTCATAGTTCATACCACCTTGTATTTTATTTTGTTTTCATCAGCAAGAAGCTTCACGGATTCATTGGCATAATACGCATCTGCAAGCCGAAAACTGCAGGGAGCACAATGGAAAACTTCACCATTTAACTTCTTTGTACAGTATTATACACCACATTTCGCATTTTGTAAAGCATTTTATTATAAAAATTTGTTATATTCGGAAAAATTACAATCCTTTTGTCAAATCAGGCATTTTCATTGTGCATTATGCCGTTTTAAATCAATTTTGCACTGCATCGTTTTCTCTGATCTCGTATTTTAATCCATTTGTACACTTACCTTTTGCATAAAAACACGCCTGCCGATTTATAAATTCCTTCTTTTGCAAATATTCGTGTACAGACCTTATCCGCTTGCCCTACACCTTTTTCTGTCATTGTTTTCTTATTATGACATATTGTGACGTACTAATATATAAGTAGAAAATTTGTCGGTTATTCCCCATGTTTTTGTTTATTTTTTTGCAAATTTTACCTGAGCTTTATTTCAGCTCGTTATTTATGTATTTTTCGGCTAACTGCAACAAAATAATCACATATTTTATGTGTGTTTTGTACACATGAAAAATCAGAGTAATTGCATATTTTGCAAAAAAGACATATTTTTCCTTTATTAAGCCTTTGTTCATATTGATTTTTTTACTGATTTGAAATATAATAGGAGTGTCATGTTTAAAATTATTTTGTGCTTTTGTGCCGTTTTTCGCCTACAGCACTTTCGCGTCGACTGTGGCATTATCTTGCCATAAGCGTACAAAAGCCGAGAAGAGGAGTAATTTAATGGAGATAACATTCAAGGACATAACGAGAATTATCAAGAAAAATATTGTGTTTATTGCGGTGCTGTCGCTTTTATGTGCGGCTGCGTCATATTTTATAACAACATTTTTTGTTCCGAAAACATATACTTCAACCGTAAAGCTTTATGTTGAAACCAACTACAAAAGCCAGTCGGCTTATGACGACTATCAGAGTATCAACTACGCAAAGAATCTTGTTCTCACCTATATCGAGTTGCTCGATTCAAATTCTTTCTACAATTCCGTTTCAAAGGAACTCAAAGAAAAATACACGGCGTCACAGCTTAAATCAATGATTAAGTTTGAAAGCATTGAAGATACCGAGGTTTTTAAGGTGCTTGTAAATTCGGGCAGTCCGTCCGAATCAAAAAACATAGGCAACGCAATTGCAAAAATTGCACCAGATACAATTGCCAATGTAAAGGACAATGCAAAGCTTAAAATTGTTGACAAGGCTACAACACCGAAAGCTCCTACATCCCCGAATGTTTCGAGAAATGTTATGATAGCTTTCGCCGCAGGTCTTATTATTTCACTCATCATTTCATTCGTCCGTGACATCCTTGATGTTAAAATCAAGTACAATGATGAAATGACAACCGTTCTTGACCTTCCGTTGCTTGCCGCTATTCCCGACTTTGAATATTTTTCAAATCAGAAGGCAGCCGAAAAGAAGTACGGTGACTACGAATCGGGTTATTAATTGTTAAAGGAGTGAAACTGCAATGAAAAAGACTAAAATCGACCGTTCAATCGACACCGAGGCACTTGGCTTTCAGGTTCGTGAATCATACAAAACAGCAAGAACAAACATCGCATACTCAATTTTCAAAAAGGGTTGTAAAAAGGTAGCCTTTACTTCTTCAACAAAAGGTGAGGGCAAAACCGTAACTTCAATCAATGTTGCATCTGCTCTTGCTCAACAGGTTGGCACAAAGGTTATCGTTGTTGAATGTGACCTTCGCCGTCCGAGAGTTAACACAGCTTTAAAAATCACACCTACTCCCGGTCTTACAAACTACCTCAACGAGGAATGTTCACTTGAGGACATTGTAAAGGATACAAAAATTGAGAATCTCAAGGCAATTACATACGGCGCTATTCCGCCGAACCCGTCAGAGCTTCTTGCGAGTGAATCCATGTTTGATCTTATCAAAACTCTTGAAAAAAATTACGACTACATTATTTTCGATACACCGCCAATCGGCGTTGTTATTGACGCCCTGCCTATTATGAAGGCGTCTGACGGTGTTGTTATTATTGCAAGAAATAACTCAACAACATATCCCGAGCTTTCAAGAACAGTTGAAGTTATCAAAAGAACCAATGCAAAAATTCTCGGTGTTATTCTTAACCGTGTAAAGCCTCACGAAACCCGTAAGGGCAAGAGCTATTACTCAAGATACGGCGGATATTACAAGGCATCAGCAAATGACTGATGCCAAACCGCCTTTGCAAACATAAACTAACAGGCTCGTCCTGCCCACGGAGGGAAAAAGGGAATCCGTAAAAAGCATAAACAAAAGTGCGTCATCAAGCGGACATACAACTGAACAAAAGCCTGTTTATGATTTTTTAAACGGATTTTTGACATCATATGCTCGTCCGAGCAGAAAGCTGAGTACGAAAGAAATTTCAAGCTTGAAAACGATCCCGGAGTCACAAAGGTTGGCAAATTCATGAGAAGAACAAGCCTTGACGAGTTGCCTCAGCTTTTCAATATTTTAAAAAGCGACATCTCTATTGTAGGACTAAGACCCGTTATGGAGGTTGAAACTGAAATTTACGGCAACTACCGTGACATGCTTTTGAGCGTAAAGCCGGGACTTACGGGTTTCCGGGCGGCAAACGGCAGAAGCTGTACCTCATATGCATGCAGAAGAGCAATGGAGATTTGCTATATCAAAAACCGCTCTGTCTGCTTTGACCTGAAAATTATTCTCAAAACTATCACCTCTGTTTTCAAGGGTGAGGGTGCTGTTTAAGGAGGCAGAGTTTTGAAAGCAGTTATACTCGCAGGAGGATACGGAACAAGAATTTCCGAGGAATCCCAGTTCAAACCTAAACCAATGATTGAAATCGGCGGAATGCCTATTTTGTGGCACATTATGAAGCTGTACACCCACTACGGTGTGAATGAGTTCATCATATGTGCAGGTTACAAACAGCATGTAATCAAGGAATGGTTTGCCGACTATTTTCTTAATACATCAGACATCACCTTTGATTTTACTCAGGATGATAAGATTATCGTCCATAACAAAAGAGCCGAAAAATGGAAGGTTACTGTTGTTGACACAGGTCTTGACACGATGACAGGCGGCAGGCTTAAAAGGATTAGCAATTTTATCGGAGATAAACCGTTTTTTATGACCTATGGCGACGGTGTTTCCGATGTTGACATAAACGCTCTGCTCAATTTCCACAAAAAGCACGGCAAGCTTGCAACTATGTCAGCCGTAAAACCCGAAAGCAGATTCGGTGTGCTTGATTTGACCGAAAACAACGAAGTCAGAGCTTTCCGTGAAAAAAGCGATATTGACTCAGGCTGGATTAACGCAGGCTTTATGGTGCTTGAACCGAAGGTTTTGGACTATATAAAAGATGATACGGTTATGTTTGAGCGTGAGCCGATGGAACAGCTTGCAAGAGAAGGTCAGCTTATGTGCTGCAAGCATAACGGATTTTGGCAGTGTATGGACACATTGCGTGACAAGGAGCGTCTTGAAAAGCTTTGGAACGACTGTACTGCTCCTTGGAAAGTGTGGTCGGAATGATGCTTGATTTTTATAAGGGTAAAAAAGTGTTCATTACGGGACACACAGGATTCAAGGGCAGTTGGCTCTGCAAGCTGCTTGCAAATGCCGGTGCGTATGTAACGGGTTATTCGCTTAATCCGCCAACCTCACCGTCACTTTTTGAGATTGCAAATATCGAGAGCGATGTAAAGTCGGTTATCGGAGATATCCGTGATTTTGATTCGCTTAAAAAGGCATTTGATGAGGCACAGCCTGAGATTGTACTTCATCTTGCGGCTCAGCCGATTGTGCGTGACAGCTACAAAATGCCTGCATATACATATGAAACAAATGTTATGGGAACGGTCAATATTCTTGAGTGTGTACGGCAGTCAAGCTGTGTGAAATCGTTTCTCAATGTTACAACCGACAAGGTTTATGAAAACAGGGAATGGCAATGGGGATATCGTGAAAACGAACCGCTTGACGGGTTTGATCCATATTCAAACAGCAAAAGCTGCTCGGAGCTTGTAACTCACAGCTACAAAAATTCTTTCTTTGCCGACGGAAGAACAGCAATTTCCACAGCGAGAGCAGGCAATGTTATCGGCGGCGGAGATTTTGCAAACGACAGAATTATTCCCGACTGCGTGAGAGCCTTGGAAAAGGGCGAGGATATTATCGTCCGCAATCCGCATTCCACAAGACCGTATCAGCATGTTCTCGAACCGCTTTATGCATATCTTATGATTGCAAAAGCCCAGTACGGGGACATTAAGTTTGCCGACTGTTATAATGTAGGTCCTGACGAGTGCGACTGCATAACAACAGGCGAACTTGTTGACTTGTTCGTAAAATATGCCGGCAATATAAACCGGATTGACAAAAGTGAAAAGAATGCAGTCCACGAGGCTAATTTTCTCAAGCTTGACTGCTCAAAACTCAAGACTGTTTTTGGCTGGAAACCTCATTGGCATGTTGATGATGCAGTTAAAAAAACGGTCGAATGGTCATGCTGTTATATGGAAAACGGCAATGTAAGAGGCTGTATGGATAGGCAGATTGAAGAATTTCTGAAATAATCATACGGCAAATATAAAAAGAGGTTTACTTATGAAAAAGGCAATTGTAACAGGCTCAAACGGTTTTATCGGCTCAAATGTCTGCAAAAGACTTTGTGCCGACGGTATAAAGGTGTTTGCCGTTGTTAAGGATGAAAACGAAAACATTGATAACATAAAGAATCTCAGCGGCATTGAAATTGTGTATTGCGAGCTTGATGAGATCGAAGCCTTGGCTGACATAATTTCCGACAGAGATATTGATGTTTTCTACCACTTTGCATGGGTAGGCTCGGCAGGATCACTCAGATGCGATGAAAATGTTCAGTTGCAAAATGCCCTGTGGACCGCTCGTGCTCTAAGAACAGCCGACAAAATGCAGTGCAAAAAGTTTGTAAATGCTGGTTCAATAATGGAAAAAGAAACCTACACCGCTGTTTACACTCAGGAAAGCAAGCCCGGACTTCCGTACATTTACGGTGCAGGCAAGCTGATTGCAAGAGCAATTTGCAAGCCGATTGCAAACAGCCTTTCAATTGACCTCTGTTGGGCAGTTATCACAAACGCATATGGCGTCGGTGAGCTTTCGCCCCGTTTTGTAAATTCTACAATCCGCAAAATCATTGCAAATGAGCCGTTGCAGTTCACCGCCGCAACACAGAACTATGACTTCATCTATATTGACGATGTTGCAAGAGCATTTGAGGCAATCGGAGAACACGGTAAACCTAACAAGGAATATACAATCGGTAGCGGAAACGCAAGACCTCTTAAAGAATTTATTCTTGAAATGCAACAGACGCTTGCCCCCGAAGCAAAGCCGATTTTCGGCGATGTACCTTTTACGGGAATAAATATGCCGCTTGAGGCATTTGATACAGCCGATATTGAAACAGACTGTTATTTCAAGCCCTCGGTCTCTTTTGCCGAAGGTGTTTCAAAAACAATGGAATGGCTTAAATCACTTAATTAGTTTTTTAAAGTAAGGTGTATTTTAATGATACAGAAATTTGAATTTTGCAATACGGACTTTGAGGGTGCATACCTCATCAAACCGTTCTGTGCAACCGATATCAGAGGTGCATTTATAAAGGACTACTCAAAGGAAGTTTTTGAGGCTAACGGCCTTGAACACAACCTTGCTGAGGTTTTCTACACGGTTTCTCACAAGGGTGTAATTCGTGCGCTTCATTTTCAGCGAGTTCACGAACAGGCAAAGCTGGTACGGTGCATTAAGGGCAAGGTTTTTGATGTTATCGTTGACCTCCGTCCCGAATCACCTACATTCAAAAAATGGCAGGGATTCTACCTTTCCGAAGAAAATATGAACGAGCTCTATGTCCCCGAACATTTTGCACACGGCTATCTTGTGCTTGAACCGTCTGTTGTTTCATACAAATGCGGTGAAAAATTCTACGGCGAATATGATGACGGCATTATGTACAACGACCCTGATTTCGGTGTTGAATGGCCGTTTGATGAAATCGGCGGTATTGAAAATCTTATTATTGCCGACAAAGATAAAAATCTTCAATCATTCAAGAAATATGAGGAAATGTATCTTAAATAAGTTTTAGTATATAAGCCCCGGAGGGTAAAATGAATGTAGTTTATTCAAGTTCGGACAGCTACTCGATGGTTGCGGGTATATCAATGTATTCCCTGCTCGAAAACAACCAATCTGTTGACGAACTAAATATTTTCCTGATTGAAAACGGTATGTCGCAGGAAAACAAAGACAAATTCACAACAATGTGTCAAAAATTTAACCGTCAGATTACTTTTATTCCCATTTCCGATATTGAAAAGCTGACAAACTCATCAATCAACATCGGAAGATGGAATATTAGCACATTTGCAAGACTTTTTTATTCAAGTATGTTACCCGAATGGGTTGACAAGGTTATCCACATTGACTGCGACACAATGATAATGTCCTCTCTTGAGCCGTTATGGAACATTGATATGAAAGACAAGATTGTTGCAGGTGCATATGAATGTATCGGTGACAGCTATAAAACGGAAGTCGGAATGAAACCAGACGACATATATATAAGCGCAGGCAATATTATGCTAAATCTTGCGGAAATCCGCAGAAGAAAGCTTGAAGAAAATTTCAAAGAATTTATACATTCGCATCGTCAGCTCTCCTTTGTTGACCAGCCTGTACTGAATGCCTGCACTACAAACGAGGACAAGCTTCTTATTCCGCTCAACTACAACGCCTACTCAATTGTTTTTTATCTCAATTATAAAAATGCGAAAAAAGCCAAGAGAGTCAGCCGGTATTATACGGAATCGCAGGTGCTTGATGCAGTTTCCAACCCCTGTATTGTTCATTTTACGACCTGTTTTATGGACGGAACAAGGCCGTGGATTGAAAACAACAATCATCCTATGATAAAACAGTATCTTGATTACAAGCAAAAGAGTGAATGGGCAGACACACCGCTGTGGAAAGACAACCGCAGTGCCGTCAAGAAGTTATGCGGCAAGATGTTCAATATTCTGCCACAGGGCTTTGTTGCGGGTTCAATCGGAATTGTTCATGACAAAATAGTTCCTGCACTGCATAAAATCAAGAAATGATACGGAGGTCAGTATGGAACCGATAAGAGTTTTGCACAACATCGTGCTGATGGATGCGGGCGGAATTGAAACCCTCGTAATGAATTTATACAGACATATTGATAAGGAACAGATTTTATTTGATTTTCTCGTTCACAGACCGCAGGAGGGTTATTACGAAAAGGAAATCAGAGAATACGGTGGAAAAGTTTACAGAACCCGTCCGTTTAATCCCCTGCATATGAGAGAATACAAAAAGGAATGTATGAATATTCTCACAAGTCATCCGGAGTACAAAGTTTTTCATGTTCATCAGGAACTGGGACTCTGGACGCTTGATTATGCTCATCAGGCAGGAATTCCGACAAGAATTGCACATGCTCACAATGCGAAAACTGTCGTAAATCTGAAATATTTCTTCTTTCTTTACGAAAAAATGTTCATCAAAAAACATTGCACGGATATGTTTATGTGCTCAAAGCCTGCCGGAGAATGGCTGTTCGGAAAACAGGCTGTTCAGGACGGAAAAGTAAAATATATCAACAACAGCATTGAAACAGACAGATTCAAATATAACGAACAGACACGCAGAGATATGCGTGAAAAGCTCGGCGTCGGCGACAAAATCGTCATCGGTCATGTAGGCCGTTTTGCTCAGCCGAAAAACCATACATTTATTCTTGATGTCTTTAACAAGATTCACAGGATGAATAAGAACACGGTTCTTGTTCTCTGCGGTGAAGGAAAGCTTGAGGACGATATAAAAGCTAAAACAAAGGCACTCGGTCTTGAAAATGATGTGATTTTTACAGGCGTTATGGACACAAGCGTATTGTATCAGGCGCTTGACCTTTTCCTTTTTCCGTCATTATGGGAAGGCTTGCCGCTTACGGGCATTGAAGCCCAGACTTCGGGCTTGCCGATTGTTATGAGCGATGTTATTGCCGATGAAACTGTTGTTACGGACAATGTAACACGACTTTCGCTTTCAAACTCTGCCGATGTATGGGCAAAAACCTGCCTTGATGTGCTTGGCGCATACGAAAGAAAGGACTGTCAGAAACAGGTTACAGACGCCGGATTTGATGTATGCAACACGGCAAAGCTTCTTCAGGACTTCTACATTGACCGCACACTCAGAGCAAGACACGCACAAAAAAATTTATAATTACAGCAAAAACATTTTAAGGTGGTATAAATGCAACAGCTCGTTTCCGTTATCATTCCTACATATAAAGGTGCCGACAAGATCAACTCTGCCGTTGACAGCGTTCTTAACCAGACATACAAAAACATTGAGGTAATCGTTGTTGACGATAACGGCGAAAATGAACCGGAACAGTTGCTTACTGCCGAAAAAATGAAAAAATACGAAACATTTGAAAATGTAAAATATCTTGTACACAAAAAAAATATTAACGGTTCTGCCGCCAGAAACACGGGAATCAGAGCGTCAAAGGGATTTTATTTGGGCTTTCTTGATGATGACGATGTATTTCTTCCGGACAAAACGCAGAAACAGATTGACTGCTTTGAAAAGCTTCCCGAAGATTACGCAATGATTTACGGCTCGTTTGTGGAGCATATGACCGAGAACACCGACCGCATTGTAAAAGCGGATAATGCCGACAATTTTCTTTACCGCTTTTTGTGCAACGAAATAATTGCCTGTTCAAGTACAATTATAATTAAAAGAAGTGTGCTTGACTATGTAAAGGAATGGGACGAATCGTTCAAGCGTCATCAGGATCTTGAATTTTTTGCCCGTGTTGCCTGCGGCTGCAGGGTTGCCTGCATAAGTGATGTCTGCATTGAAAAGTTCAAGCTTGACCGCAATATGCCGAAGGGCGAGCTCTATGAACAATACAGACTTCATTATCTTAATAAAATGAAACCAATTATTGAACAATTCACCGAGAAAGAACAAAAAAGATTGTACAACATTCATTATACGGAAATCGGCAAGGCGTATTTAAAACAAAAGCAGTTGAAAAAGGCTATGCATTGGGCGTTTAAAACTTCCAATCCGGCAAAGGCTCTGTTTTTGTTTGTTAAAGACGGAATGACTTTTATTCTACGAAAATAACCGAGGTAATTTATGGAAAACACGCTTCAAAACTCAAAAGACCGGCTTTTCATAAAACTTAACAGCTTTGTTGTAGCCATGATGATTTCAGCACAGACCATCACGGGTACGATCGTTCGTATTCCGGCTTTTAAAGATTTTCATAACAATTTCATAATTTTGGTAATTGCACTTACAATAATCTTTGCGGAAATAATTTACTACAAGAAAGTGACTATAGAACTTCCTGTTATGTTCTTTCTCTCTTTTGTAACCTTGTGGTATCTTTATTCCCTCATTTTTCACGGAAATAACTGCGATCTGGATGTGATTCAATTCATATTTTACGCAATAATACCGATTTATGTCATAGGCAAAAAGCTTGACGGGGAACTTGTGATGCGGTATATTCTCTATCTTTCCCTTATGACCCTGCCGGTTATAAATTTGTTTTTTGTTCTCCAGTATGTAAAATACAATCAGGCATATATGGGAAATATCTACGCAATTTTATCACCTGTTATCGTTGCCATGATACATTTTAAGCTGTACAGAAAGCAGTCGAACCTTCTCATAAAGCTTACATATATATACAACCTCTACATAATGGTTAAGATTGTTTTGTTTGCAAACAGAGGCGCTGTTCTCTGTCTTGCCTGCTGTGCCATTGTGCTTGTCATAAACGCATACGATGACGACAAACGCAAAAAATTGTCTGCGATTAAGCTGTCGCTCATTATTGTCTTCTCTGTAATCGGAATTTTGATAATTATATTTGCACTTCCCCTGTTGCATTCGCTGGCAGACTTGTGCAACAGTATTTTAAACAGCGTTCCGAGCTTCATTTCAAAAATGATTAAATATCTTGAACTCGGTGATGTATCTGACGGACGAACCGCAATTGATGCATTTACATTACCCGCAATTGCGAACAATCCTATTTTCGGCTACGGCATTGAAACCTTCTCAAAGGTTTCGGGTGAGCTGGCAAACCGTTCATGGCCGTATCCGCACCAGTACATCTACCAATACCTCTTTGAAGGCGGAATTGTATTCGGACTTATTCCGGTATATTCAAGCCTTTCGCTGACGGCAAAGGTTGTATGCACAAGAATCAAAGATAAGTCAGAATTTGCGTTGTGCTGTACGCTTGTGTGCGTAACACTTCCAAAACTTCTGATTTCCACCGAACCATGGGCAACAACATCGATATGGATGCTTATTACTTATTCGCTGATATACATATGCAAGACAAATCCGATATTTATATCTCTTAATCAGAGCTTCTGCTCACGGCGCAAATAATACAACGGAGAAAATACAATGGTATATAAGATAATGTATCCCACGATTCCGAATATGGGAGATCTTCTTAATAAAGATATGCTTGAAGAACTGTTTAACATCAAGGTTGTAAGAAAAGGCCTTAAAAGCTGTAACCTGATTGCAATCGGTTCTGCACTTGACCACATAATGTATTCAACATATCCGAGGATCAGAGCAAAGCAGAAAATTGAGCATTTTATGAATGATAATGTCCACATATGGAGTACGGGCTTTATCCGAGGCAATGCCGAGCTTGATTTGGGGCTGATGTTCAGACATATACATATACACGCTCTGAGGGGCAGACTTTCATTGCAGAGAATGGAAAATATTCTCGGCAAAAAGCTTGATGTGCCGACAGGTGACGGAGGACTTCTTGCCGAAAGGTGGCTTGGATTTTATCCCGAAAAAAAGTATCTTGTCGGAATTATCCCGCACTTTAAGGAACAGGATCACCCTGTTGTGAAAAAACTTCTTGATAACTACAATAATTCAACGCTTATTGACCTGAAGGAAAACCCAAAAAAGGTTGTCGAAAAAATAGGCGAGTGCGAATACATTATTTCAAGCAGCCTTCACGGTATGATTGTTGCTGACAGTTTCCACATTCCCAATATGCACATAACCCTTACGAACAATATGTTCGGTGACGGAAACAAGTACAATGATTACCTCTCTGCCTTTGACATTACACACACACCCTTTGATTGTTCAAACGGCGATATGCCTACAATCAGCGAGGTGAAAAATAATTACAGAATCGATCCGGATGTTGTTGAACTGAAGAAAGAACAGCTCTTCAATGCTTTTCCAAAATTTTAATCAGTTAAAACTAAGGTCATATTATGAAAAAATTATCAACAAGTAAACAAATGGCAATAAATATGGTTGCCGCCATAGTGTCTTTCTTGATAGGAACAGGAATTAACTTTGTTCTTGCACCCTATCTTGTAAAGGAACTCGGTTCTGAAACCTACGGATTTATCGGACTTGCAAACAACTTTGTCCAGTATGCCACCATTGTAACATCTGCTCTCAACTCAATGTCGGGCAGATTTATTTCAATTGAATACAGCAAAGGAAACATTGACAAGGCATCAAGATATTTCAGCTCGGTTCTGGTTGCCGACCTGATTATTGCCGGCATTTTACTTTTGGTTTCGTCAATTATTACATTCAACATTGAATTTATACTGAATGTTCCCGAAAATCTTGTTGACAGCGTAAAGATATTGTTTGCGCTCACTTTTGCAACATTTATAATCAGCGTTATCACGGCAATATTTACTACTGCGGCATTTGTAAAAAACAAGCTGTATATCAATTCCCTCCGTGATATTGCGTCAAACACGCTCAAGCTCTTGCTTGTAGTAATTTTGTTCTCGTTTTTTCCCGCAAAAGTATATTTTCTCGCTATGGCGTCACTTGCAAGCGGAATTTTTCTTTTGCTTACCAATATCAAAGTCAAGAAAAAAATTCTGCCTGAAGTAAAGATGAACTTCAACCTTTTCAGTTTCAAGCTGGTAAAAGTTCTTATTTCCGCAGGAATTTGGTCGTCAATCGGTTATCTCAGCACAGCTCTGAACAGAGGTCTTGACCTGTTAATCTGTAACCTGACTCTCGGAGCGGGACTCATGGGACTTTTGTCGATTGCAAACACCGTTCCGCACTGCATTGATAACCTTATTACAACCATTGCAAATATCTTCACTCCCAGATTTACAATCCTTTATGCAAAGGACAACACGGACTTACTTGTTGAAGAAACAAAGTTTTCATCAAAGATTATGAGTTTTCTCATGACTGCACCTCTTGCGGGATTTATTGCGTTTGGCAACAAGTTCTATACATTGTGGCAGCCGACCAAATCTCCGGACGAAATTACCATAATTCAGATTTTGTCGGTGCTTGTATGTATTTCATACCTATTTACCTGTCACACAAGAACTCTTTCTAGCCTTTTCACCGTATGCAACAAGCTCAAGGCCTCCGTTCTTATCTCGCTTGTGTGCGGTGTTCTTACGGTTATTATCGTTTTACTGCTCATACACTTTACACCGCTCGGCGTTTATGCTATTGCAGGCGTCAGCTCTGTTTTTATCGGTCTTAAAGCGATAGTATTTGTTCCGTTATACGCCGCACATATTTTGAAAATAAAGCTTACAACATATTACAGGTCTATTTTCAGAGGATGGTTCTGCTTTGCTGTTGTTATCACCATGTTCATCTTTATCAACAGCTTTGTACACGCAAACAGCTGGATGTCATTCCTTCTTCTCTGTGCAGCAAGCGGACTGGCAGGATATGCCGTTTCCGTTCCGCTCATTTTCTCAAGAAAAGAACTCGTTCTTATCAAGGATAAAATTAAGAAGAAGTTTAAGAAAAGCTAAATTATTATCATTTTGAGGTTGCAATGACTGAATATACTTTTTCCGTTTTTACACCGTCATATAACAGGGCAAAAACTCTGCCCAGATTATATGAGGCGCTGAAAAGACAGACATACAGAAATTTTGAATGGATAATTGTTGATGACGGTTCAGCCGACAACACAAAAGAAACGGTTGAGAAATTCATCAGCGACAGACCCGACTTTAACATAACCTATAAATATCAGACCAACAAAGGAAAACACATTGCAACAAATGTTGCGGCACAGATTGCAAAGGGTGAATTCTTTATAACGATTGACTCCGATGACAGCGTAAAAGACGATGCCCTTGAAACATTTATAAACGAATGGAACAAAATTCCCGATGAAGACAAGTCAAAATACAAGGGAATTTCGTGCCGCACCTGTAACGAAAGCGGCAAAACAAACGGTTGTCCTCTGCCGTCAGAACGATTTGACTGTTCCGACCTTGACCTGAGATTGAAGTATAAAATTGACGGTGAGATGTGGGGAATGACAAAACTTGAAATAATCAGAGCCAACCCATATCCGTGTGTTTCGGGACTTCATTTTTATCCTGAAAATATCTATTGGGACAATATCGGAAGAAAGTATATAACCCGTTTTATTGACACACCGTTGCGATATTACATAAACGATCAGGAAAATTCTTTGACTGGTAACGCTTACTCGGCTCACAGGGAAACTATTTTCGTAAGACTCCACTTTATAAACGAATGTTGGGATTACGCAAAGAGCAATCCTAAGTTCTTTATCAAACAATTTGTGGGACTTTCCCGTGACGGCTTACTCAACGGCAAAAGATTTTCCGAAATAAAAAAGATGCCCGACACATTTTCAAAGAGGGCTCTTGCGGTCATATTTTATCCCATGGGATATTTTTTGTACAAAAAACAATCAGGGGGAAGCAGATAATGAAAAAGGTAGGCATTGTAACATTTCACCGTGCATTGAACTACGGCGCTGTGCTTCAGAGCTATGCGTTGCAAAAAACCGTTTCCTCGCTCGGTGCGGAGTGTGAAATTGTTGACTATATCTGTCCGAAAATCACAGCCGACTACAAACCCTTTCGCATTTATAAAAACGACCTTCTGAAATCCTTTGCAAAAAGCTGTGTCATGGTAAGAAGAAGAGCAAAACGCAGAGACGCTTTTAAGTCGTTTTTCAATAACTATCTTGTAAAGAGTAAAAAGTCGTATACTCCGCAGAACATTGGAGAGCTTAAAAGCGATTATGACTTGTTCATTTCGGGAAGCGATCAGGTGTGGAGTCCGAGATGCGTCGGTTTTGATCCCGCTTATTTTCTGACATTTGCCGATGACAAACAGAAGTATTCATATGCGGCAAGCTTTGCCGTTCCGACATTGCCCGATGAATTTATTGATGAATATAAAAAAAGGCTGAACGGTTTTCAGAAGTTCTCAGTTCGTGAACCGAGCGGTGAAAAGCTTGTAAAAGAACTCATGGGCAGAACCGCCGAAACTCATCTTGACCCTACCCTGCTGATTTCGGCAGACGAATGGAAAAAGATTGCCGTTTCAAAAATCGACAAACCGTATATCCTCATTTTTACGGCTAATCCGGCAGTTTCGCTTGTGGATTTTGCCCTTAAACTGTCAAAAGAAAAGAACCTTCCCGTTTACTGCATAAACGATGCACCTCACCCTGTAAGTCACGGTATAAATTATATTGTTGCACCTACTGTTGAGGAATTTGTCGGCTGTTTCAAAAATGCCGAATATGTTGTTACAAACTCGTTTCACGGAACAGCGTTTTCTGTTATTTTCAACAAGAATCTTTTTGTTGAATTCAAGAACAAAAGCGGAAGAAACATCCGCTCCGAAGGCCTTTTGAAAAGTCTTGGAATCGACCGTGAAATTGTTGACGGAAACTGCCGAGAAACCGAAATAAACTGGTACGATGTGAACGAAAAAATCAAGAACCAGACAATAATATCTTTGGATTATCTTAAATCCTTTGTCAGCGGTGGTTAAAATGAGTCTTAAAAATACACTAAAAAAAGTCAGGCAGGGCATAATCAAAACCTTTAAAGCAAAAAATGTTGTTCCCGTGTATGTGCAGAAGGAGAACAACAATATTCTTGACGGCAAAACCGCTCTGATTACAGGCGGTTCCGGAATTATCAAAAACTAAAGCGGAGGAAAGCGTATGTATTCTACAATAAAAAGCGTTCAGTTGCTCACTGCACTTCTGAAAAAATATAATATCAACAAATTGGTGCTTTCTCCCGGAGGCAGTGATATTCCTATAATTCATTCACTTGAAAATGACGATTTTTTTGAGTGTCATTCGATCGTTGACGAGAGAAGTGCCGTGTATTACGGCATCGGACTTGCACAACAGACAAAATCCCCCGTTGCCTGTATCTGTACCTCGGGTACGGCTGTAAGCAACTATCTTCCGGGTATGACAGAGGCATTTTATCAGGATGTTCCGATTATCGCAATTACCGCTGACAAAGACCCGTACAGATTAAATCAGCTTATGCTGCAGAAAACCCAGCAGGTCAATATTTTTGAATCGGTTACAAAAAAATCCGTTAATCTTCCCGTTGTGCGTGGCGGAAATGACAGATGGTACTGCGAAAGACTTATTAACGAGGCTCTTTCGGAGCTTGACCATCACGGAACAGGACCTGTGCATATCAATATTCCGATTGTTGAAAACTCAGCTGTATATGATTGTGAAAATCTTCCTCAGGTTAGGAAAATCAACAGAATTTCTCCCGATATGCCCTCCGAGAAGTGGCGTGAATATGCAGAAAGGCTTTCAAAATATAAGAAAATTCTTGTCATTGCCGGTCAGAACAACTGTTTTTCGGAAGATGACAGAGCGTGCGTCGAAAAGTTCTTTGAGAAATACAATTGCCTTATATCGGTTGAGCATATGTCAAACCTCAAGTGCAGGGGCTGCCTTATGACCTATCCTTTGTCAGAATGCTCAATACAGGGAATGTTCGGCGAGTTATGCCCTGATCTTATTATTTCGTTCGGCAACAACATTGCTTCATATAAACTCAAGCCTATGATTAAGGCTCACAAGGAAAAATTTGTTCACTGGCAGATTGATACTGCGGGAAGAATCAGAGATTTTTCCGACAAGCTGACAGATGTATTTGAATGTACACCGCAGTATTTCTTTAACTGCTTTGCAGAGAACGCACCGCAGAATTCAAAAAATGATATGACATACTACAATATGTGGAATGACGATATCAAAATGCTTGATTATTCAAGCAATCTTCCGTTCTCAAATATGTATGTTGCCAAAAAGCTTGCTGAAATTATTCCCGACCGTTCTGTTCTGCACCTTGCAATTCTCAGCAGTACAAGAACTATGCAGTTCTTCGATTTGAAACCGAATGTCAAGGTTTACAGCAATATCGGCGCTCTGGGTATTGACGGCTGTATGTCTTCGTTCTTCGGACAGGCATCGGCAACAGACGAGCTTGCCTTTTGCGTTGTGGGCGACCTCAGTTTCTTCTATGATATGAACTCCGCAGGCATCAGAGGAATCAAGAACAATGCGAGAATTATTCTTCTCAACAACGGCGGCGGTTCAGAATTTCACTTCTTTATGGGCAAGGAAAAGATTCCTACAATCAATCAGTACATCTGTGCCGAACATCACAAGGGCGCAAAGGGCTGGATTGAATCACTCGGATATGACTATTACAGCGCAACAACCAAGGAAGAAGTTGACAACATTATTCCTACACTTGCAGAAGAATCCGACCGACCGATTTTTGTTGAGATTTTCACCGATATGGAAGAGGACGCAAAGCTTATTAACAGGCTTTTTCATGACAACAGAATGAAATTTGGCGGAATGAAGCTCAAGATGATGGAAAAAGCAAAGTCAATTCTCAGTCCGTCGCAGATTCAAAAGGCAAAAAAATTATTAAAAAAGTAATCAGGTGAAACCAAATGAAAATAGCAATTGCCGGGACAGGCTATGTAGGTCTTTCAAACGCTGTACTTCTTTCGCAGAAACACGAGGTAACCGCTGTTGATGTCGTTGAAAGCAAGGTAAAGTTAATCAATGAAAAGAAATCTCCGATTGCCGACAGGGAAATCGAAGAATATCTTGCTGACAAAAAATTAAATTTGGTTGCAACCGTCGATGCAAAATCTGCGTACAAAAACGCTGATTTTGTAATTATCTCTACTCCTACCAATTACGATGACGAAAGACACTTTTTTGATACATCGTCCGTTGAGGCTGTAATTAAGCTTGTAATTGAATGCAACCCAAATGCGGTTATAGTTATCAAATCCACTATACCGGTTGGATACACAAAAAGTGTTATCGAAAAATACAAATACACAAAAATTCTTTTCAGTCCCGAATTTTTGCGTGAGGGCAAGGCTCTCTATGATAACCTCTATCCGTCAAGAATCATTGTCGGTGTTGATATGGCAAATGAAGAACTGAAAAAATCTGCCGAAACTTTTGCAACGGCACTTGCAGACTGTGCAATTAAGGAAAACATAGACACTCTCTTTATGGACTACACCGAGGCAGAGGCGGTAAAGCTTTTTGCAAATACATACCTTGCAATGCGTGTCAGCTTTTTCAACGAGCTTGACACATATGCCGAAATGAAGAACCTTAACACTAAAAGTATCATTGACGGTGTGTGTCTTGATCCGAGAATCGGAAATCACTACAACAATCCATCCTTTGGCTACGGCGGTTACTGTCTGCCAAAGGATACAAAACAGCTCAAGGCCAATTTTTCGGATGTTCCGAATGACATAATCAGCGCTGTTGTAACATCTAACAAGACAAGAAAAGAATTTATTACATCACAGATAATGAATAAAAATCCAAAAGCTGTCGGAATTTACCGCCTTACAATGAAGTCAAATTCCGATAACTTCAGACAAAGCTCAATTCAGAGCGTTATGGAGCTTTTGAAAAATAACGGCATCGAGTTAATCATCTACGAACCGACACTTAAAGTCGATTTATTCGAGGGCTTTGGCGTTGAAAACGACTTTGAAAAGTTCGTCACAAAATCGGATGTAATCGTTGCAAACAGATACAGCTCCGTTCTTGACTGTGTAAAAGAAAAGGTTTACACAAGAGATTTGTTTTTCAGAGATTAATTTGAGGGTAAAAGTATGGAAACGTTGATTATCGGCAAACCGAAAATTGAAAAACTTGATAATCGTGCCAGACTCTGTTCAAAAATCAGCGAAAACGGAAAGCCTTCCTACACTCTCTGGTTTGATGTTGATGCAAAGTATGCTGACTATCTGACCGAAAGTGCCGACGCATTCGTTGTTGCGCTGTTGCCGTATGCAATGAACAACAGTCTGAATATTTCGGCAGAAGCAAAGATGTCGAAACAACTGTGTTTTCAGCTTAATGAAATTTTTATTCCCGTTCTTACAAAAAATTCAAAATTATTCAACAAAATTTCGATATCTGCAAAAGAGCTTACACAGGAAAACTACTGCTGCAAAAATGCGTCGGCAACAGGATTTTCGAGAGGTGTGGATTCATTTGACACAATTTGCAGTCTTTCCGAAAACGGAACGGAAAAGCTGAGTCATCTTACCTTTTTCAATGTCGGCTCCCACAGGAGTACGGCTAATTACACACCCGAACAATCTGCCGAGCTGTACGAAAATCGTCTTGAAATTGCAAAAAAATCCGCAAAAATCTTTGATATGCCGTTGATTGACATTAATTCAAATCTCGGTGAACATCTTACCCTGCCGTATGTAAAGGTTCATCATTATTGCAGCTTTTCGGCGGTCTTATGTATGCAGAAATTTTTCAAAAACTATTACTATGCGTCGGGATACCCGATAAGCAGTTTTTCGATAAAACAATGCGACACCGGCTCGGCACACTATGAGGCATTTACGGCAAGTATGCTGAGTACCGAAAGTACCGATTTTTACATTACAGGTCTTGAAAAGACAAGGCTTGAAAAGGTTGACTTCATTTCAAAATTTCCGATTACATATGATAACCTCAATGTGTGTTACTACGGTGAGAACAACTGCGGTCACTGTGAAAAGTGCGTCAGAACGCAATTTGAGCTTATGGCGCTCGGAAAACTTGAACTGTATAAGAATGTTTTTGATATTCCGAAATTTTACAGAGACAAGAACAAATATATGAACTATGTTCTCAAACATCAGAACAAGGACTATTATGCAGAAATTCTCAGTCTTATGAAAAAGAAGGGTTTCAAGCTTACGCCAATTCAAAAAATTAAAAAGGCTGTCTATGCCATTTATCTTAAATTCAGAGGGCATTAAGGCTTACGGTTACTTCGCACAATCAAAACCACCCGTCCAACGGGTGGTTTGCTCTAGGGCTATAAGCCCATGCTACCGGCCAGCGCCTCAAGACGCTGGCTTTCACTTTGTTCAAGCCTATTGCCTTTGCCTCTTTCGCCACCCCTTAAAGGGTGTTTGTATTACTCGCCACCCTTAAAAGGGTCTTCATATTCTCGTACACTTAATTTATCTAGTGCTATATCATGCTTTTCTTGGTCTTCTATGTATTTTCTTATGGTTGCTTCATTTAGACCTACTGTACTCACATAATATCCTTCTGCCCAAAAGTGCCTATTTCCAAACTTATACTTCAGATTTGCGTGTTTGTCAAACATCATCAACGCACTTTTTCCTTTTAAATATCCCATAAAACTTGACACACTCATCTTCGGTGGTATACTTAATAGCAAGTGTACATGATCTATCATCATATGCCCCTCTAGTATCTCCACTCCTTTGTACTGACATAACAATCTTATTATGTCTTGCAAACTCTGTCGATACTGTGCATATATTATTTTTCTTCTATACTTTGGTACAAACACTACATGGTATTTGCACATCCATTTTGTGTGGGATAAACTATTTGTTTTATTTGCCATTAAAATCACCTTTCTTTTTTACAATAGACTTGAACATTCTTATTGTAATACGATTGGTGATTTTTTTGTATAACTTTTTATGCACACCCGCATAGCGGGTGGTTGTTTGTACCACGCAAGCGTGGCACTGGGTAAACCCATTAA
>NZ_NNBY01000037.1 GCF_002834235.1 Ruminococcus bromii
CTAACCACATGACTCAGGTTTCTGACAAGGTATATCAGATTAAGTATGAAAATATTGAATCTGCAGATGATGCTTATCAGTTCAAGTTTGCTGTAAACGATGATTGGGCAGCTAACTGGGGTCTTCCCGAGCAGAGCGCAGCTCCTATAGGCGAAGAATTTGACCTTACATTCAATGGTGAGAACATGCTTCTTAACACAGTTTCTGCAGGTTTTGAAGAAGATTCACTCGTTGATGTAACAATCACACTCGACATTTCTAAATTTGATTATTCAACACGTTCAGGCGCTAAGGCTACTGTTAAGGTTGAGCCTTCAACTCCTGCAGTTGATAATTTAACAATCAACGCTACATCTAATATTTGCCAGGCTAACGGTTCAGGCACATTTAATGTAGGCGACAAGGTATCAGTTTACTATCTCCTTGACACTAAGGACGCACAGCTTGAAGAAGTACAGTGGGCTCTTACATATGATAAGAACCTCCTTACACTTGATTCACTTACAATGCCTGAAATCGCTGACGGCATGGTAAATATGAATGATGTTTCAGGCAATGCTTCAAACCTTGCACTTTATGATTTTGCAGGCGGCAAGAAGCTTGTTGAGGCTGTGTTCACAGTTAACGGTACAGGTACAACAAATGTTGACCTCAATGTAGTTGATCTTACACTTGGTAAGCTCAATCCTGCAACAGGCACAGTTGATGCTGATTCAGAATATGCAGCAGTAGTTAACGGCGACATGGCTAATGATCTCTTTGATCACATTAACTCAGACGCTAAGGTTGAGGCATATGTTGAGCCTACAACAACAGAGCCTGCTACAACAGAGCCTGCTACAACAGAGCCTACAACAACAGAGCCTGCTACAACAGAGCCTACAACAGTAGAGCCTACAACAACAGAGCCTGCTACAACAGAGCCTACTACAACAGAGCCTGCTGCAACAGAGCCTACTACAACAGAGCCTGCTGCAACAGAGCCTACTACAGTAGCTCCTACTACACCTGATGCTACATCTGCTACACAGGCTGCAACAAAGGGTCAGTCAACAGCTGACACAGCTACTTCTGACACACCGGCTAACGGCACAAGCAGCAACGCAGTACAGACAGGTAATGCTTCTATGGCAGTAGTTATCCTCTTAGCTCTTGTTTCTGCAACAGGTGTTGTTTACTTCACAAGAAAGAGATTCAATAAGTAATTGAATTTCCTATTGTAAGACTGTTAACGGCGTTGACAGATTAAAAAAATAATTTTTCGCCTCTCGGTTTTCCGAGGGGCGTTTTTTTATATCGTAATGTTGTGAAAATCAGTTTGAATTATAATTTCTAAAATATCATTTCTTTAAAGGCGAGTCTGCAATTAATTTTTTTCACATAAATTTCACCGAGAATTGTTAAAATATTGATTGAAATTTTAGTCTTAATGATATATAATAGGGATATCAAACTAAAGGAATGAAAAAAATGTCTAAAAAAATCAAAAATATGCTTTCAATTCTCTTCGTGGCTGTACTTACCGTGTCAGCATTCTGTATTCCTGCAAGTGCTGCCGAGGATGACCTTACAATCAGCATTTCAACAGATGAAAAGGATTCCGTAACAGCTAAAGCCGGCGATACGGTAAAGTATGCTATTTATATGACCGATACAAAAGAAGAAGTAATCGGAGCCGCAATGAGTTTCTTTTACAACGATGAATATTTGAAGTTGAATGCCGATTCAATAAACTGTGAAAGCTTTAAAAATGCGATTGGCAACCCTAAACTTAAGAATTTTTACACCTTTACATGGACAGATGTTCAGAATCCCGTAAAGCTTAACGGTGACAAGGCTCTTGTTTCTGCTGAATTCAAGGTACTAAAGGGAGGCAAAACCGATCTTTCATATTTCATCTCGGATATGTACGGCGATGATATGACATATCTCAAATCATATAAAATCACCTGCAAGCTTTGGGTGAACGGTAAAGAGGTTGAGGATAGTGCCGTTCCGATAGTAAATAATGATACGGCAAATTCCGAAAAAATTCAGGGCGATTTTGTAAATTACATTGACGGAATGGGCGAGGAAAACTCACCTAACAAAGACGACCATAAGTCGGTAGTTGTTGAGAAAAAGTACATCTCAACTCAGCAGAATAGTCAGGTTGTAGATGTTACAAAGGTTGTTGAGGGCTCTGCAAATGGTTCGGGTTCAAACACGACATTAATTATTATAATTGCAATTGTTGTTGTTTTGATTGCCGCAGGTGCAATTATTTTCGTAAAGAAAAAGGACGAAAAAAAGAACAAAGCGGCGGACAATAATGCAATGTCGGACGACGCAGATGCGGATAAATAAAACAGATAAATATCTTTTATAGGAAAATTTTTTATAATACAAGCTAAATACACAAAATTGCGATTGCAATTTTGTGTATTTTTTTGTTTTAAGCTTTTTGAAAAAGATTGCAATTTTGAAAATTTTGTTATATAATGATTCCATACCGATAGAAATCGGAAATTTTTTTGGAGGAGATTCAAATGTCAAAAAAACTTATCAGTATCATAGTGTCATGCGCTCTCGTTCTTTCACTTGCTCTTGTAGGTGTGATCGGCGTTTCCGCAGCTATTGATACAAACGGTCGTTATGTCCCAAGTGAGGGCGTAAAAGAAACACACAAAGTTTACTTCCTTATGCCTGAGTCATGGAAGAGTGAAAAGTACAATGCTAATGATGCAGGTGCATACTGGTGGAACGGTTCAGACGCATGCGGCTCTCTTGACGGTACAACAGTAGGTCCTGCTTGGCCGGGCTATGAGATGCAGGTTGAAAATGCTGAAAATAACATCTTCTATCTTGACCTTCCTACAGATGTTCCTAATATTGATTTCAACAACTACCTTAACGGCGGTGAAAGGACAGTAGACGAAAAAACAGGTAAAGTAACTTTCCAGTTCGGTGAGGAACAGTTTAAGGCTGCTAAGCAGACTGTTGATGTTCTTTGCCAGTACTATTCGGAAGGCGACAATGCTTATTATGACGAATTGCTTGACGGTGAATTCTGGGCAAAGGCTCAGGAAGCATTTGACGGTAATGACAAGACATTCTTCGGTAATTTTGCTGACAACTTCTTTGAGGATCCTGAGTGGGGTATCTCAATGAGATTGAATGACATGATTTATGTTACAGACCCTAACAACACTTCTGTAAGCGTCACAGGTAAGGAAACATATGCCGGTGAGTTCTACTTCTACTATGGTCTTAACGAAGAAACAGGCAAGTACGAGTACGGTTCACTTCCTAACTATGATATGGCTAAGGAAGCAGGTCTTGTTCAGACAGTAGATAAGAATGCTGCACCTGCTACACCTGATCAGGCTGCAACAACAGCTCCGTCAAGTGACAAGAAAGATGACAACAAGACAGATTCTACAAAGAACACAGTTCCTACTGCAGGTCAGAACCCAACATCTTCTGCAAACGCAGTTTCAACTGCTGACACAGCAAAGAGCACAGACAACGGAACAGTTCAGACAGGTGCTACAACAGCAGCTGCAGTTCTCGCAGTTCTCCTCGTTGCAGGCGGTGCAGTTCTTTACACACGCAAGAGATTTGAATAATCTTAAATAATTATACATAATTATTTGATGCCCTCCGCTTTGGAGGGCATTTTTGCTTTTATTGCTGGAAAAATTTGCAGTTGTTTGTACTGTCTTTGTTCGCATAAGACCTAATAAAGATATTTTATAAAACAGTACAGTGATTTTTGGTGATTATTACAATAGGTTTCAGACGCCAAAATGCCCTGTAACACTTGATTTTTTCTGAGTTTTATACTATAATAGTCATGCTGATACAAGTATGGTGTCGGAAAATCATAAGGAGGAAATACAAATGTCCAAAAAAGTTATCAGTCTTTTATTGGCTGTTATGCTCACAGCGGCAATGATTGTGGTTGCTGCAATAAGCGTTTCTGCTGATACGGACGATGAAGGCAGTTATGTGCCTTCTGAGGGCACTGAAACCTACCATATATATTTCTGTAAGCCTGATGACTGGGAAAACAAATATACATCTGATGCAGGTGTTTATTGGGAAAACGGTTCGGATACTCCTTCAGCGTGGCCGGGTTATTCAGCTCGCAATGCTGATATCAAAAATGTTTACTGTTCTGATGTACCGACCGATGTTGATAAAGTAATCTGGAACAACGCTCTTAAGGGTACAGACGATCCGACAAATCCTGAATATAAACTTGCTTATCGAACAACCGATATTAATTTTAAGGGTTATGATAAAGGCGAGTCTGATTATTATCCCAACGGTGTTGAAAGCTTTGACAATATGATTTATATTATCAATCCTGAATTTACTTCCGAGAACGATAAGGATGAATTGATTTTTACCGGTGAGTGGTTCTACTACTACGGTAACGGTGAATACGGCAATGCTCCTAAAAAGGCAGACCTCAAGGCCGGCGATTATTACGGCAAAGACGGTGTGTTCCCGACAGAGTACAATCCATCGCGTGAGGAAACAACAGCCGAATCAACAACAGAGGTTGTAACAGAATCGGAAACAACCGAGTCTGCAACTGATGCCCCCGTTGCAACAGAGGGTACAACATCACCTGCTGAATCTTCACTTGCTCTTACAGTAAATGCAACATCAAATTACTTCCCAATGGCAAGTGCAAAGTATAATGCAGTTACAAATCAGGTAACGGTTACATATAATATGCAGTCTCCAAAGAATGTGCTTGACACGCAGTGGCACATTTCTTATGACCCTTCAATCCTTTCGGTTGCTGATGTGAATACTGCTAAGTCGGTTTGCCCGACGATGGACGGCAGAGGTGTATATGTAAACTTCAAGAATAAGTCGGAAGGCGTTGGTTATGTAAGATTCGGTGCAAGTAATCTCGGTCTTTATGACTTTAGCGAAAAGACGCTTTTTGCGACAGTTGTTTTTGATGTTAAAGACGTTTCAAAGGTTGCCCCTGTTTCTACAACGGTTGACCTTGTTGTTGAGGTACTTCGTGTTTCGGAAGTAAATCCGGACACAGAAATGACTGACGGTTCAAAAGAAGTTATTCTCGTTGATAAAGAAGTAGTTAAGAAAGCTCCTGTTGCTGCGGCAGTAAAAAATGATCTTTCAACTGAGCTTACTCCTTCAACCTATGCAGAACCGACAACAGCCGAGCCTTCAACCGCAGAGTCATCTACTGAGGCTACTAAGGCTACAGAGGAAACGCAGGAATCAACTAAGGATACAATTGCTCCTGTAACTTCACAGGATGCAACATCTGTAACACAGCCTGTAACAAAGAAAATCAGCTCAACATCCGACACTCCGGATACATCTGACAACGGCAACAATAACAATGCAAATGCTGCTGTTCAGACAGGTGAAGCTCCTTTGGCTGTTGTAATTCTTACACTTCTCATCGGCTCAACTTGTGTAATGTTCGTTCTTCGTAAGAAAGAAGAAATCCTTTAACGGCTGATAAAGACTAATAATTAAGAGGGCTGACCAAACAAAGGTCAGCCCTCTTTCTGTGCTGTGATTGAGGTTTAAAATTCTGATAAAAATACAAAAAAAACAGCTCCACCGTAAATAGTGGAGCTGTTTCGTAATCTGTAAAATCAGTTAGCTCTGGTAACCTTACCTGAACGCAAACAACGGGTGCAAGCATATACACGCTTTGGTGAACCGTCAACAATAGCCTTAACACGCTGTACGTTGGGCTTCCATGTTCTGTTTGATCTTCTGTGTGAGTGAGATACCTTAATACCGAACTTTACATCCTTACCGCAGAATTCACATTTTGCCATGCGTCTGCACCTCCTTAAAGAAAACTAATTCTATTTCTAACTTTGTTATAATAACAGAAAATGAGAGAAAATGCAAGTGTTTTTTGAAAATTTCTTAACTTGTTTTTTGCTCTTGTAATTTTTGACGATATATTATATAATTAGGAATAAATATAGTTACACGATTGTTACCTAAAAATTCAGATTTCAGGAGGCTCTTATGCTCTCATTACTACTTAACGGCATCAGAAACGGCAACCTTGATTTCGGCTCGGTAATTGCCGAAATATTGGCTGTACTCGTTATTATATTTTTAATTCTCCCGTTCCATGAATGGGCGCACGCTTTTACTGCGTCACTTCTCGGTGATAAGGCGGTAAAGGGCAGAGGCAGACTTTCGATTAATCCGCTCAGCCACATTGATCCTATGGGTGCTTTGTGTATGCTTTTGTTCGGATTCGGTTGGGCAAAGCCTGTTCCGATTGATCCGAGAAATTTTAAAAATCCAAAGGTTGGTATGGCAATCACCGCAATTATGGGTCCGATTGCAAATATCGTTGCCGCATTGGCAGGACTTCTCATTTATTATCCGATTATCCTTTTTACGGGTGCTTTTCCGCTTTCAACAATCGGCGATTACATTGTTCAGTTTTTAAGTTTCTATATTTCGTGCAATGTCGGACTTGCTGTGTTCAACCTTATCCCGATTCCGCCTCTTGACGGCTCAAAGGTTCTGTTCGTATTTTTACCCGACAAGGCTGTTGAATTCTTTTACAGATATCAGATGTACTTTTTTATCGGTCTTTTTGTTCTCTTGTATGTGGGAATTCTCAACACGCCGATTAACTGGCTCAGCAATCAGATTCTTGACTTCATCAGCTGGCTTGCAAGCCTGCCGTATATGCCGTTTGTCGGTTGATTTCAAAATCATTCGTAACATCAAATCATAACTGAAACTTATTTATGGAAACACAACAACTTCAATACAAGCTGTCGGCATTTGAAGGCCCTCTTGACCTTTTGCTGACGCTGATTTCTAAAAACAAAATAGATATTTACGACATCAGCATTTCCGAATTGCTCGACCAGTACATGGAGCAGATTAATATGATGCAGGAAAATCAGATGGATATCGCATCGGAATTTCTGACAATGGCGTCAAGGCTTGTTTATATCAAGTCTGTAATGCTCCTGCCAAAATATGAGGAAGAGGCTGAAGAACTCAAGAAAGAACTTTCGGGACAGCTTCTTGAATATGCCGTTTGTCGTGAAATGGCGGCAAAGCTGGGCGATATTTATGACTTTGACAGCTTTTACAGAGAGGCTTCTCCCGTTGAATTTGACTTGACTTACAACCGAATTCATCCGAGTGAGGATATCGCAAAGGCATATGTCAGCGCAGTCGGACGGGGCAAGCGTAAGCTTCCGCCGTCAAAAGACGCATTTTCGGGCATTGTGTCGCATAAAATCGTGTCGGTAAACAGTAAGATTATCCATCTTATGAGAAGGCTTTGGCACGGCAAAAGGCTTGAATATCACGAAATTTTTGAGGTGTGCGAGGGCAAAAGCGACCTTGTGGCAACATTTCTTGCAACGCTGGAGCTGGTAAAGGGCAAGCGTATCAGAATTGAGGGTAGCGGTGAAAATGCCGTTGTTCATATGATTGAGGATAAAAACGCAATGCCTTTGCCGCAGGTTGACGAGGACGAAAACAATGAAAATGAGGAGGTGCAGTAATGGCTGTTGAAAATATTCGTGGTGCGATTGAGGCGATTTTGTTCGCAAACGGTGCGTCGGTTGAATTTTCCCGAATAGCGCAGGCACTTGAAATTTCCGAAAAAAAGGTTAAAGAGCATATTTCTGCACTGATTGATGATTATGAGGCGTCAGGACGGGGCATAACTATAATATTGCTTGACAATTCCTGTCAGATGGTTTCAAAAAAGGAATTTGCTCCGCAGATTCGTACCGTTATGGACTTGAGAAGAAACACTCCGCTTTCACAGGCGGCTCTTGAGGTTCTTGCAGTTGTTGCGTACAATCAGCCTGTTACAAAGGCTTTTGTCGAGCAGGTGCGTGGTGTTGACTGCAGTGGTGTAATCGGCAGCTTGACAACAAAGGGACTTGTTGAAGAAAAGGGCAGACTTGAGCTACCCGGCAGACCGTTGCTTTACGGCACAACCGAAAACTTTTTGCGTTGCTTTAACATTTCAAGTCTTGACGAACTTCCTCCGCTCCCCGAGAGTGATGAGGACAAAGAGTCCGAAGAAAACGGTGAAGAACAGGAAAAGACTGAAAACGGCAATGAGCAGATTGATTTGCTTGCCGATCAGCCTGTTGACAGGCAGTAAATTTTAGGGGGAATTCCCTTTGCTTTGGCTATATATCCTACTCGGAATTGTGCTGTTTATTGCGCTTGTGATGTTTATTCCGATTACTTTGCGTGCATCATATAAAGAGAAGTTTTGGTGTGCCGTGTATATCGGATTTGTAAAGCTTCAGCTTGTGCCGGCAAAACCCAAAAAGGAAAAGAAGAAGAAAAAAGCAAAAAAACAAACTCAGAAAACCGAACAACCTAAAAAAGCGACAGAAAAAAAGCCGAGCCTTATAAAAAAATACGGTATTGAGTGGCTTTTGAACCTGATAAAAAAAGTTGCAGAGCTTGCAGTATCTGCATTGCAGGACTTTTTCAGCCACATACTGGTTAAAAAATTGTCGCTGAGTATCAGCGTTGCAGGTGACGATGCGGCTGACACGGCTATAAAATACGGCAAATACTGTGCCGTTGTTTATCCGGCAGTAGGCACAATTGTCCGTGTTGTAAAATGCAAAGGCTACGGAGTTGACATAAATCCGAATTTTTCGGAAAAAGCAGAAACAGAAATTAACTTTGACTTTGCCGCAAGAATTTTCGCATTCCGACTTATCGGTCTTGCCGTTAAGCACGGAATCAAGGGGATTAAACTTCTTGCAGAAGTTAAAAATGATTGATATAAATATTGTTGAAAAAGGAGAATGGCTATGGAACATCCTATCGGCAGTTTAATGGATACCACAATGGAAAAAATCAAGGAAATGATTGATGTCAATACTATTATCGGCGAGCCTATAACTTCGCCTGACGGCACACTTATCATTCCTGTTTCAAAGGTAAGCTACGGCTTTGCGGCAGGCGGTTCGGATCTGCCTACCAAAAAGGAAAACAAAGACTGCTTTGGCGGCGGCAGCGGTGCAGGTGTGACAATTCAGCCTGTTGCATTTCTTACCGTTTATCAGGGTGATGTAAGACTTGTTTCCGTTGACAGGGACGAAGGTACAGCCGACAAGCTCGTTAATATGATTCCCGATGTTCTCAAAAAAGTAAAGGGAGTTTTCAAAAAGGATAAGAGCGAATCCGCAGACGATTTTTCCGAAATCACACAGGACGATATTGACGGCTGATTCGTAATATTGCAACACCCCTCGGCATAGATTTATGCAGGGGGTGTCCTTATGAAAAAAATAATCTCGCTTGCGGTGTGCTTTGTTATGCCGTTTGTGCTTATGGGCGCAAAAACTGAGGAGGATACTCCTCCCACAACTTCTGCACAGGCATTTGTCCTGTACTGTCCCGATAACAACACGGTTATCTGTTCAAAAAATGCAGATGAAAGAATGAAGCCTGCGAGCACCACAAAAATTATGACATCTCTCATAACGCTTGAGGAGGCGGCATCCTGTAACAGCGAAGTAACCTTCAAACAGGAAATGGTTGCCGAGGGCAGTTCTATGTATCTTAAAGTCGGTGAAAAAGTCCGACTTTCGGACCTTGCGTCAGGAATGATGATGGCGTCGGGTAATGATGCGGCGAATGCGGCGGCATATACGATTTCGGGCAGTCCCGAAAAGTTTTCACAATGTATGAATGAAAAGGCAAAGCAAATCGGTATGACGAATACCAATTTTGTAACGCCTAGCGGACTTGACGATGACAACCATTACTCAAGTGCAAAGGATATGGCTCTGCTTATGTCATATGCACTTGAAAATGACGATTTTGCAAATCTTACGGCTAAGAAGAGCGTGACCGTTGAATTTCTTGAACCGAAATCAAAGAAAACCGCATATGCAAATCATAACAGGCTTTTGTCGCTTTATCCCTACTGTACAGGCGGAAAAACAGGCTATACAACGGTGGCAGGGCGGTGCCTTGTTTCCTCTGCAAAAAAAGACGGTGTAACGCTTGTGTGCGTCACTCTGAATGACCGTAACGATTGGAATGACCATATTTCTCTTTATGATTACGCTTTTGAAAAGTACAGGGGAGTTGACTGCAAGGACGCTGACTTTTGTGCCGATATTCCGTGCGTGGGCGGTGATAAGGACAGCGTAACGGTTACAGGTGAGAAGAACAACACAATCGTTTTAAAGCGTGAGGATTGCGATAAAATCAAGAAAAAAATCTTCATAGACAGCTTTTTGTATGCTCCGATTGAAAAGAACGAATCGGTCGGCAGAATTGAATACACACTCGGCGGAAAGCTGCTTTATAAATGCAACATTGTTGCAGGCGAAAAGATTAAATCGGATAAAAAGAGTGTGTCAATATTTTCGGCAATAGGAAATCTGTTTTCGTGACAGCTTAAATATACAGAAAATTTTAATAAAAAGGAATTTACATATGGCTAAAATTGAACCTATAAGACTTCAAAAATTCATAGCGCAATGCGGTATTGCGTCAAGGCGAAAGGCCGAGGAGCTTATTCTCGGCGGTCATGTCAAGGTGAACGGCAAAACCGCAATTCTCGGCGATAAGGTTCTTCCTACAGACAAGGTGTTTGTAAGAGGCAAGAGAATTGTTGTGCCGAAGGGCGGTAATTACCGATATATTATGCTCAACAAGCCCCGTGGATTCATTACCACAATGAATGATGAGCGTGGCAGAAAGTGTGTTGCACAGCTTGTTGAAAATGTCGGTGAGCGAGTTTATCCGATAGGCAGACTTGACAAAGACAGCGAGGGTATGCTTGTTTTTACAAATGACGGTGACTTTGCAAACAAGGTTATGCACCCGAAAAACAATGTTTACAAGATTTACAGAGTAACCGTTCGACCGTCAATTGACGAGGATCAGCTTGTAAAGCTTGAAACAGGCGTTGAGCTTGACGGCAGGAAAACCGCTCCTGCATATGTCCGTGTAATTCACAAGGAGCAGGGCAGAGTAGTTCTTGAAATGATTCTTCACGAGGGTAAGAACCGTGAAATCAGAAGAATGTGCGAGGCTGTCGGGCTTGAGGTTGCAAGACTCAAACGCACCCAGATCGGCGGAGTAAAAATGGGTATGCTCAAACAGGGCGACTGGAGAGATTTGACCGAACAAGAGGTTAAAAAACTGCTTGCAAACCCGTTTTTAAACGGCAAACAGCTTTAATTTTCCGTTTTTGAAAAATACTTCCGAAACGGTCAATCAAACTATTCGTTAATTTGACAATAAATTTACGGTTTTGGTGTAATAACTATTAAATGTGTTCAAAATTAAAATAGTACAGCGTGTTTTTCTTGTACTTTTGAAGATTATAGAGTATAATGTATGTGTAGAAAATTAGTATGCACGCTCAGTTTTCGTGCATATTCAATACATGGTATTGGAGGATTTTAAGATGAGTATTGAAAAGATCAATCAGGCAAAGGCTGAAATTGCCGCAACTTCCGCTTATAAGACAATTACGGCGTTTTTTGATGCAGACAGCTTTTGTGAAATTGATGCCTTTGCAAAATCCGGTGAAGGTTTTGCCGAGGTTGTTGCAGGCTTTGGAACAGTAGAAGGTATGCCTGTTTATGCGTTTGCACAGAACAGCGACATTTGCGGCGGTGCTATGAGTAAGGCACAGGCTGCCAAGCTTAAAAAGCTGTATGGTCTTGCACTCAAGACAGGCGCTCCTGTTGTAGGTTTCTATGACAGCGTTGGCGGCAGACTTAATCAGGGTACAGAGCTTCTCGCAGGTTGCGGTGATGTTCTCAATGCGGCTGCGTCACTTTCGGGTGTTGTACCGCAGATCTCGGTTGTTCTCGGCACTTGCCTCGGAACAAACGCTCTTAACGCCGCAAGCGCAGACATCGTTATCATGAGCAAAGACGCGCAGCTTTCACTTTCGGTAACAGGCAAGCATTCCGATGCCGCTTACAATGCTGAAAACGGTATTGCCTCAATCGTTTGTGACGACGCAGACAAGGCAATCAAGGCTGCAAAGGAACTTATCCTTTATCTTCCGTCAAATAACCTCACAATGGCTCCTCAGTCATTTGAAGAAGCTCCTGCAGAGGACGGTTGCGGTTGTGTAGTCAGCAGAACAGTTGACGGCAACAGCATTGTAAAGCTCTTCAATGATTACGGCAAGGAAGCAAATGTTCGTTTTGCAAGACTCGGCGGTCAGGTTGTAGGTATTGTTGTTACAAAGGGCGAGGAGCTTGGTTGCAAGTCTGCAAACAAGGTAGCAAAGTTTGTTCGTTTCTGCGACGCTTTCTCACTCCCTGTTGTAACATTCGTAAACTGCCCGGGCTTTGAGTCAATCAAGTCGGCAACAAAGGCGTCAGCTGCTTATGCTGAGGCAACAACAGTTAAGATTTCTGTTGTTACAGGCAAGGCAATCGGTTCAGGCTATGTTGCTCTTGCAGGCACAGGCGCTAATGCAGATGTTGTTTACGCACTTCCCGATGCAGTTATTTCACCTGTTAATGTTGAGGCTGCCGCATTTATTATGGCTCCCGAAGTTATGAATGTTGCCACAGATAAGCAGGCTGAGGTTGCTCAGAAGTTTGCTGACGAGAATCTTTCTGCTTACAATGCCGCTCAGAACGGCTATGTTGACGGTATTGTTGAAGAAGCTCAGCTCCGTCAGACTCTTATTTCTGCTCTTGATATGCTCTCGGGCAAGCGTGTTTCAACACTTTCAAAGAAGCATTCAACTATCTGATAAATGATTACTTGTTAAAATAAAAGGGGATACTAAAAATGAAGAATTTAAGAATTACAGTTAACGGCACAGCATATGATGTTCAGGTTGAAGAACTCGATGGCTCTTCAGCTCCCGCAGCAGCCGCTCCTGCTCCGGCAGCCGCTCCCGCTCCTGCAGCAAAGCCGGCAGCTCCCGCAGGCGCTCAGGGTTCTGTTGTTGTAAAGGCTCCTATGCCCGGTACAGTTGTTAATGTTGTCGTTTCGGCAGGACAGGCTGTTAAGGCCGGAGATGACCTCGTATTCATCGAGGCTATGAAGATGGAAACTCCCGTTAAGGCTCCGCAGGACGGCACAGTTGCAACAGTTGATGTTGCAAAGGGTGAGTCAGTTGACTCAGGTAAGGTTCTCGTAACACTTAACTAATCAATAATTCGGAGAAAGGGATGCTGTAAAATGGCAAAAAAAATCAGAGTTACCGAAACTGCTCTGCGTGACGCTCATCAGTCACTCATTGCAACAAGAATGACAACAGAGGAAATGCTCCCTGTTCTTGACAAACTCGATAAAATCGGTTATTACTCACTCGAATGCTGGGGCGGTGCAACATATGACTCATGCCTCAGATTCTTAAACGAAGATCCGTGGGACAGACTCCGCACAATCAGAGAGCATTGCCCTAACACAAAGCTCCAGATGCTTTTCAGAGGACAGAATATGCTCGGTTATCGTCACTATGCCGATGACTGCGTTGAGTACCTTGTTCAGCGTTCAATCGCAAACGGTATTGACATTATCCGTATTTTTGATGCTCTTAACGACATCAAGAATCTTAAAACAGCTATCAAGGCCGCTAACAAAGAAGGCGGTCATGCACAGGTTGCTATCAGCTACACAACAGGTCCTGTATTCACAGATGAATACTATGTTGAGTATGCTAAGAGAATTGCAGACGCAGGTGCAGATTCAATCTGTATCAAGGATATGGCTGCTCTTCTTACTCCGACAAGAACCGAAAGCCTTGTAAAGGCTATCAAAGCCGCTGTTCCGGAGCTTCCGCTTCAGCTCCACACCCACTACACATCAGGTCTTGCATCAATGTGTCTTTTAAAGGGTGTTGAGGCAGGTGCCGACGGCATTGACACAGCAATCAGCCCACTCGCTCTCGGTACATCACACGCACCTACAGAGTCAATGGTTGCCGCTCTTTCAGGCACAGAGTTCGACACAGGTCTTGACCTTAAACAGTTCTCTGACATCCGTGCTTACTTCATGACTCTCCGCGAGAAGTACATCAAGTCAGGACTTCTTGATCCTAAGATGCTCGCAACTGACGCTAACGCTCTTATCTATCAGGTTCCGGGCGGTATGCTTTCCAACCTTCTTTCACAGCTTAAGCAGGCAGGCAAAGAGGACAAGCTTGACGAAGTTCTTGCAGAAGTACCCCGTGTTCGTAAGGATTCAGGTTATCCTCCGCTTGTTACTCCGACATCACAGATTGTCGGCACACAGGCTGTATTCAATGTAATCACAGGCAAGCGTTATTCAATGTGCACAAACGAGTTCAAGGGACTTGTTGCCGGTGAGTACGGTACAACTCCAATGCCGATTGATCCTGAATTCCAGAAGAAGATTATCGGTGACAAGAAGATTATCAAAGGCCGTCCTGCAGATCAGCTTGAGCCTGAGCTTGATAAGCTCCGCGGCGAGATTGAGCAGTGGATTGAACAGCCTGAAGATGTTCTTTCTTATGCACAGTTCCCGAAGGTTGCCCTCGACTTCTTTGAAAAGAGAAGAAATGCCAAGGTTGGCATCAACGGCGACAAGCTTGACAAGAAAAATATGGTTCACCCAGTTTGATTTGACAACTAAAATTAACATTTATGCCACCTTCATTAACGAGGGTGGCATTTTTATTTGAGCAGAATTATTTTGCTGAATTTTCATCAACTATATTGCATTACATATAATTTAGCGGTATAATGAAGAAAATTAAATATCTGTTGTATATACCATTATTACAGATAGAATAAATAAAAGGTGAGGAAATAAAAATGAAAAAACTTTTAACTGCATTGATAGCATTTGTAATGTGCTTTTCGGTTGTAACAACAGCTTTTGCGGCTACACCTGATGAAATATCAGAATCGGATGTTGCATCAGAAATCAGACAGGTGATGATAGATACATATTACGGTGGTAAAGAGCCTGAGTATCTCAACATTGAAATTGTTGGTTCAACAAGTGACGGCGGAGTATATTTTATGCACAATGAAGGCTTTAGCCTTGATTATTCAATTGAAGAAACAATTGGTGACTATACTTATCATTACAACCATGGCGATGATGTTATGCTTTATAAGAATGGCAATGTTTACTCAATTAAAGAGGCTTATGAAAGCGGAGTTATTGATGATAGTATTCTTGAAGAATTGTCAAAAATGAATTTTGGTTTGGAATCTAATAAACCGAATACAACTGTTCCTACTGAGCCTACAACTACGGTTGCAACAGTTGACGAACCTGTAACAGTACCCGATATAACTTCTGCAACTTCGGCAACTAAGCCTGTTTCAACAAGCGACACAGCTACAAATGACACACCGAACAATTCACAGAATAACAGCGGTGCTGTACAGACAGGACAGAACAGCGTTGCTGTAATTCTTCTTGTTGCAATGCTTGCAGGTTGTGCAGTAATTTTTGCAAAACGCAGAAATCATTTTGAGTAATTTACAAATTAAATAATCCCTATAAAAGCCGTTCTCGTTATTGAGAGCGGTTTATTTATTTTAGCTTAAAAAATTTGTGATAGTTTATCAAGATGTATTGCTTTTTATATCATTTAATGTTACAATTAACTTGCATAAAAATTTAGCAAAAGTTCTTAATAATGCGTAGAATATTTACAAAGTGAGGGATAACTATGAAAAAGTTTTTACCTATAGCTATGGCGGCGGTAATGTCGATGTCTGCGGTTGCGGTTTCGGCAGTTTCTGCAAATGCGGTTGAACCGCTTAACACACCCGTGCAGTATGCACAGGTTGCAAGGGCAAGCTTGGCTACTCCGAAAATATCAAAAGCCGAAAGTGTTTACGGCGGTGTAAAGCTTACATGGAACAAAGTGAACGGTGCGGCTAAATACAGAGTTTACTACAAGGGCCGTAAAGGTTGGACACGAATGGTCGATACAACTTCAACATCATATATCGACAAGGATGTTTCATCGGGCAGGAATTACACCTATACTGTAAGATGTATTTCTGCTGACGGAAAGAGCTTTACAAGCGGTTATGATTCAAAGGGGACAACCGTAAAATATATTGCCGCCCCCGAAATTTCAAAGCTTGAAAGCGTAAACGGCGGTGTGAAAATCTCTTGGGGCAAAGTAAGCGGTGCGACTAAATACAGAGTTTACTACAAGGGCAGTAAAGGCTGGACAAGAATGGTCGATACAACTTCAACCTCATATATCGACAAGGATGTTTCATCCGGCAGAAATTACACTTATACGGTTAGATGCATTACATCAGACGCAAAGAAATTTACAAGCGGTTATAACCCGACAGGCAAGTCGGTAAAGTATGTCGCCACACCGAAAATTTCAAAACTTGAGGTTACATATGACGGCGTAAAGCTGACATGGAACAAGGTCGCAGGTGCAGAAAAATACCGTGTGTACTACAAGGACAGAAACGGTTGGACAAAGCTTGCCGATACAACAGGCACGACTATGCTTGATATGAATGTTGTTTCAAAGGAATTTGATTTAAGCATTGATGATATTTATTACACGGTTCGTTGTATCAGCAAGGATGCCAAGAGTTTTACAAGCGGCTACGATTCAAAGGGTACGCCCATTGGCGATCATCAGGATTGTCCCGAAATTTACAGCATTGGTGCAGTAAACAACGGTGTTGAAATGCATTGGACGGGAGATGCGCCAAAGTTCCGTGTTTATATTAAAGAAAACGGTTCTTGGAAGAGGATAGCAGAAACTTATGACAACTATTATGTTCACAAGAGTGCAAAGTCCGGCAGTAACACTTATACTGTAAGAGGTGTTTCAAAAGACGGTAAAAAGTTTACTACGATGTTTAACCCAACCGGTGTAACATACAGATATAAGACATCCGATAAAACAAGGGACGCTTATATCAATTATATGATGAATCATCAGAGTGAATGGATGCCAAGCTTGGGAAGTGATCATAATTTGTCAGGTGTTATGTTTTTGGATTTCGACTTTGACGGAGTTCCGGAGCTTGTTGCACAAAAGGCTGATTCCAATGAGTATAGTTTCCATTCCGTTGTTTACAAATTTGAAGACGGTAAGTTAAAAAGAGTGGGAAATGTTAACGACGGTTTTGCGATATACTATAATAAAACTGCCAAAAAGTATGAGGTTCACGACCTAAAGATATCTTTAAATGTAGATGACGGTTACTATTGGTCGGGTAATTCAATAATCACATACGACGGAGAGAATCTTTTTGCAAATATGTATTCGGCAAGAGGCGTAGGCGAAGAATCAAATGATAATATTTATTATAGATATTTTGACGGTAATGACAAAAATATTTCACGGGCAAAATATAACGAAATTAACCTTAAACAGTTTAATAATTGTGTAAATGCACATATGTTTACCAAATTTATTGTGACAGGTTATGGTGATAACAGCGTATGGAGTGAGAATACTACAGCTGAGAATAAGCAGTCTTTGCTTGACGCTTATAATTCTTTCTCCTATGAGAAGTATTGATTATTTAAAAATTGATAAGTTTTAACTGCAAAAGGGTTCAGCCGTAAAAAGCTGAACCCTTTTATTGCACAACAAAAAACGGTTCAGCCAAATTGACTGAACCGTTAATCTGTACTATATTAAGCTTGGGAACAAGTAGTTGTAAATTATCACAAACTACCTACACGAACTACGAGCGAGGTACTCGCAAAAAGGGTAGCTCGAAAAAATTCAAGCTACCCTAAAATTATAACTATGTTAAGCTCGGGAATAAGTAGTTGTAAATTATCACAAACTACCTACACGAACTACGAGCGAGGTACTCGCAAAAAGGGTAGCTTGAAAATCAAGCTACCCTAAATTCGTACTATGTAATGCTCGGGTGACAGAAATTTGAATATATCAAACTAACTTCACGAACTAAAAAACATTAGTTGTTGATGAGCTTATCTTCGTCAGACCAGCTGTAGAGCTTTCTAACTTCCTTACCGAATACTTCGGCAGGAGCTTCAGCAGCGAGCTTTCTCATAGCCTTGAAGTGAACCTGTGAACCGGCATCGCTCATGTCAAGGAGGAAGTCCTTAGCAAATGTACCGTCCTGAATGTCAGAAAGAACCTTTCTCATAGCCTTCTTAGTATCCTCTGTGATGATCTTTGGACCTGTGATGTAGTCACCGTACTCAGCTGTGTTAGAGATTGAATATCTCATGCCTGCAAAACCTGACTGATAGATAAGGTCAACGATGAGCTTCATCTCATGGATACACTCAAAGTAAGCGTTTCTTGGGTCGTAACCGGCATCGCAAAGTGTTTCAAAACCTGCCTGCATAAGTGCGCAAACACCACCGCAAAGAACAGCCTGTTCACCGAAGAGGTCTGTTTCTGTTTCTGTTCTGAATGTTGTTTCAAGAACGCCGGCTCTTGCACCGCCGATACCGAGTGCATATGCAAGTGCGAGATCCTTAGCCTGACCTGTAGCATCCTGCTCAACAGCAACGAGGCAAGGTACACCCTTACCAACCTGATACTCTGAACGAACTGTGTGACCCGGTCCCTTAGGAGCTACCATTGTAACATC
The DNA here is from genome assembly GCF_002834235.1 of Ruminococcus bromii. Lineage (GTDB taxonomy): Bacteria > Bacillota > Clostridia > Oscillospirales > Acutalibacteraceae > Ruminococcoides > Ruminococcoides intestinale. The sequence goes on from NZ_NNBY01000037.1 coordinate 18,555, forward strand.
AACATCCTTTGGAGGCTTGATGCAACCGAAGTGAATGTTAAAGCCGTGAGCGAACATAAGCATGTTGCCTGCTTCGAGGTTTGGCTCGATGTCGTTCTTGTAAAGAGCTGCCTGCTTTTCATCGTTGATAAGAATCATGATGATGTCAGCCTGCTTTGCAGCCTCTGCCGATGTATATACCTTAAAGCCCTGTGCCTCAGCCTTTGCCCAGCTCTTGCTGCCTTTGTAAAGACCGATGATTACATCGCAACCTGAATCCCTGAGGTTGAGAGCGTGTGCATGACCCTGGCTGCCGTAACCGATAATAGCAATTTTCTTACCCTTGAGAAGGTCAAGGTTACAATCTGACTGATAGTAGATTGGTGCTGTCATGTTTTTTGTGTAGTCTTTCATATTAAAGTCCTCCTTACCGCAAACGCGGCATATAAATTAAAATATATGCTAACTGTAAGATTAAACGGAAACCGAAGCTGTGCCTCTGTCAATGGCAACAGTACCTGTTCTTACAATCTCACGGATACCATAAGGCTTGAGTAAGTCAACAAGCGTGTTGATGCGGCTTGCACATTCGCAGTACTCAACGGTAACTGACGAAGGGGATACATCAACGATTTTCGCCTGCATAATTTCAACCGTTTTGACAATTTCGGCTCTTTTTGAGGCGGCGCAGTGAACCTTGATTAATACAAGCTCACGGCTGATAAATTCGCCCTCATTAAGCCTTTTTACCTTAATAACGGGAATGAGCTTGTTGAGCTGTTTTTCAAGCTGTTCAACAATGTACTCGTCACCGTTTGCAACGATTGTGATTCGGGAAACCGACGGGTCCTGAGTAACACCTACTGCAAGTGAGTCGATGTTAAAACCTCGGCGAGAGAAAAGTCCCGAAATCTTTGAAAGAACGCCCGCCTGATTTTCAACAAGTATTGATAATGTATACTGCATTTTATCACCTCATTAAATTGACGGAGTGTCGGGGTGAACATCGCAAACAAGAATGAACGGTTTTTCCGAATCAACAATACCCTTGATGATGTTTTCGGCTTCCTTGTTTGAATGAGCCTCTGCATGGTCAATGCCGTAAGCATCGGCAATCTTCAAGAAGTCGGGATCACCGTTGAGAATTGTTGCGGAGTGTCTGCCGCCGTAGTGTTTGTCCTGAAGTTCACGAACCATTCCGAGTCGTGCGTTTTTCATAATGATGATTTTAATTCCGAGCTGATTGCCTGCAATAGTCGCAAGCTCATTAAGCCCCATCTGAAAACTGCCGTCACCGCAGATTACAATAACATCACGGTCGGGTCTTGCAAACTTTGCACCGATTGCAGCGGGAATTGAGTAACCCATTGTACCCATACCGCCTGTTGTGAGGAATCTGCCCTCACGAATACGGAAGTTGTTTGCACACCAGATTTGATTTTGTCCTACATCGGCAACGAGAATTGCCTTTGAGCGGAACATTGCGCTGAGATGACCGACAAGTGTTCTCGGCTCAACAAAGCCGTCAAAAACGGGAGGCTCACGGTAAAGGTCTTTTTTCCAGTTCTTTACGGTTTCGCTCCACATTGTTGTAACCTTGTAATCGCCGATGCTGTCAAGCAGCATATTGATGACATTTTTCATATCGCCTACAATCGGAATTTCTGTTTTAACATTCTTACCGATTTCAGCAGGGTCAATGTCAATGTGAATTACCTTTGTGTTTTCACTCATCTGGTCGGGAGCCGCAACAGCTCTGTCACCGAGTCTTGCACCGCATACGATTACAAGGTCGGCTTCGTGAAGAGCACGGTTGGCAACAGCCTTGCCGTGAGTGCCGAGCATTCCGAGATAAAGCTCATGCTCGCTGGGCATAACACCGATGCCCATCATAGTTGAAATAACGGGGATACCCGTAGTTTCTGCAAATTTTTGAAGTTTAAGCTTGATACCCGAACTAAGCACGCCGCCGCCTGATACGATAACAGGACGCTTGCTTGCGTTGATGGCCTCAACAGCCTTTTTAACCTGAATTGCGTGTCCCTTAGTGTTCGGTTTGTAACCGATAATGTTTACGCTTTCGGGATATTCAAAACTTTCAATTTCATTTTCCTGAATATCAACGGGAATGTCGATAAGTACAGGACCGGGTCTGCCGGTTGAGGCAATATGGAAAGCCTCTTTGAAAACTCTCGGAAGGTCTTCTGTTTTGCTGACGAGATAACTGTGCTTTACAAACGGTTCACAAGCTCCCGTGATGTCAGCTTCCTGAAAGACATCTCTGCCGAGAAGGTCGGAACGAACCTGACCTGTAATGGCAACAATCGGAATAGAGTCCGTATAGGCGGTTGCAATGCCTGTGATGAGGTTGGTTGCACCGGGACCGGAAGTTGCCACGCAAACACCGGGACGATTACTGCATCTTGCATAGCCGCTTGCCGCATGAGCAGCGTTCTGTTCCTGACGAACAAGAATGTGGGTAATGCTCGAATCGTAAACTTTATCGTAAAATGGGCAGATAGCCGCACCGGGATAACCAAAGACTATGTCAACGCCCTCGGCTTCCAAACATTTTACCATAATTTCAGCACCGCTGATCATTATGTTTTGTCCCTCCTATCCTTATTTATTGTGAGCAAAAGGTGTTTTGTAACATTAAATATACCCTTTTGCTTTACCGCTAATTATACAATAAATACCTTAAAAAGTAAAGAGCAGTATTGCCCATAAATTAAATTTTTTGCAGGATTTTGACAGATAATTTGCAAAATGAATTTTAATTGATTTTTACCGCCTGTTTACTGAAAATTTAAGTCGCTTAATTTTGTAAAGTATAGTTTTGAATTAAGATTACTTTTTTTGTCTGCATTATCAGGAGTAGTTATTATCATCAAATTATCTTTTCCAGTTCTTGACATTGAGCCGATATAGTAGTTTTCTTCTTCAGGTTTGAATTTTGTTTTTTTCATTGTTTTGTCAATGGTATTAAATAAGTATATATTCCGTTCTAAATCAACATCTTTAAATGATAAAACTGTATTATATCCTTTTTGTGGAGTTTGAGCCATAGAGTAGGTGTCGTCAATGTTGTCAATCATATCGGATTTTTGCAATTTCCTGTCCCTTATGTAACCTATACATCTTGTCATACTAAAATTCTGATAGATAAGGTAGTTGTTTCTAAAATCAAAGAACTGTACACCTTGAATCAGTTCATTTGAATCATCTGAAATATCGGATATATCATAGCTTTTGAGAAAATTCATATCATAGTCATAGGTTTCTATTTTTAAAGAAACATCTGTTTCCGAAACACAGTCCAAAACCAAAAGGCAAATTGTTTTTGTGCTGTCGTCAATTGAAACTTTTCTTATAGTTTTTCCTACACAGTTCTTATCATCAAACTCTAAATATTTCAGTTGTTTAAACTTTTGCGTTTCGGTGTCATACAGTTCCAAAGAAGTACCGTTGTCTAGCACTTTTGTGATTATGACAAGATTGTCTGCACCTGTAATGGTATCATAGGGAAAACCGCCTTTGTCAGAAAAGACAGTAGTCATTTTGTTTTTATTAAGGTCTATATCAATAAATTCAAGGGTTCTGTTTTCTTCATCTGTAATGTCACCCGTGCTTGCCATAAAACATAAGTGATTATTTACATACGCTTTATCGTTAATTTGCATTGTCCAGTCTTTTATTGAGCCGAGTTTTATACTGCTCTTTTTGTCTAAATAGTATCTGTAGTATTCTATTTCATTCGGAGAAGTTTCGTTGATTTTTGAATATATGAGTCCATCCTCAGTTGGCATAAATGCATCGAAAAGATTTAAATTGTCAATCTTTTTATCGTTATAGTAAATCTCCAAATCGTAATTAAATTCTGTTTCAGAATCTGTATCTGTATCAAGAGATAAATCATCTGTATCCGTTACGGTTGTTTGTTCAGTGGAATTATTGCTTGATGAAGAAGTGTTACATCCATATAATGAAAGTAAAAATAAAGCGGTTACTAATAATAAAAATATCTTTTTCAAATTAATCTCTCCGAAGTTTATTTATCAGTTACAAGCACTGACAAAAATATTATAATTTATATAATTATAAAAGTCAATGATTTTAAAATACTATAATATAAGATTATGTTTAGAAAAATTTTGGCAAATGAAAGCACCGTGAAACTTGTGAAAGCTCACGGTGCTTTATCATAATAAATAATAAATGATATGATTTGCAAAAAAATCAATATTTCTTTTTGAGGAGTCTTGCGGCTATGAGGACGCAGACTACGCTGACGCCTGTGTCGGCGATAACGGACATCCAGATTTGTGCAAGACCGAATGCGGCGAGGATGATTACAAGAGCCTTGATTGAGAGGGCAAAGATGATGTTGCCCTTGACAGTGTTGATAACACTTCTTGCAATTTTAATTGCCTTTGGAAGCTGTTTGAGTGTGCCTGATGCGAGAACTGCGTCTGACGCTTCAATAGCGGCTTCACTGCCAAATCCCATTGCGATACCGCAGTCGCTTGCCGAAAGAACAGGGGCATCATTGATGCCGTCGCCTACAAAGCAAGCACCCTTGGATTTTGATTTCAAGCCCTTGAAAAGCTCAAGCTTTTGAGCAGGGAGAAGCTCTGCGTGACATTCGGAAAGTCCGAGTTCGTTTTTAACATTTTCGGCAGGCTGTTGTCTGTCGCCTGTGAGCATTACCGTGTTCTTGACACCGAGCGCTTTAAGCTGTGAGATAACCTCTTTTGCCTCAGGTCTTACTGTGTCACTGACATTGAGCGAACCGATAAGCTGACCGTCATAAATTACGAAAACAGAATCGTCTTTGTTTGCAATCTTTTTCTGTTCGTCCGAAAGAATCTTTGAACCGCCGCACTGAATAGTTTTGCCGTTATAAACTGCGCTTGTTCCGTGACCGGCACTTTCGCTGTAGTCGGAAAGCTCGGGAAGTTCAAGACCGTTTGCCTTTTCTCTGATTGCGGAGGCAATCGGATGAGCGGAATATTTTTCGCTTGCAGCGGCAAGAGCAAGAACTTCGTCGGCACTGTGTGAACCTACGGGATTAACCTTGTTTACGCTGAGCTTGCCGCTTGTGAGTGTGCCTGTTTTATCGAATACGAATGTGTCTGCTTTTGCAAGAGCCTCAATATATTTTCCGCCCTTGATGAGTACACCAACTTCGGATGCAGCGCCGATACCCGAATAGTAGGAGAGAGGTACGGAAATAACAATAGCACACGGACATGACGCTACAAGACAAACAAGCGCACGGTAGAGCCATTCGCTGAATGCTCCGAGTCCGCAAAGCGGAGGAATTACTGCGATTGCAGCTGCAATGAGTACAACAACAGGTGTGTAAACAGAGGCAAATCTTGAAATAAGCTTTTCGCTGTTGCCCTTTTGAGCGGCGGCATCTTCAACAAGTTGAAGAATTCTTGTTGCGGTACTGTCGCCGAAATGCTTTGTGGTTTTGACGGTAATAAGGTTACTGCCGTTGATTGCACCGCTGAGTACCTCACTGCCCTCGCCTGCGTCAACAGGAAGGCTTTCGCCTGTGAGTGCCGATGTGTCGAGAGTTGTTTTACCTTTGATAATAATGCCGTCAAGCGGAACTCTTTCGTATGGCTTGACTTCAATGATACTTCCGATTTCAACGCTTTCGGCAGGAACAATCTGTTCCGCACCGTCAACAATAATTGTTGCTGTATCTGGACGAATGTTTGCAAGCTTTTCAATGTCACGGCGGGATGCGTCAACTGCTCGATCCTCAAAAATTTCACCGATAGAAAAGAGGATTGTTACCATTGCCGCTTCAACAAAATCTCCAAGACAGAATGCCGCAATTACCGCAACAGCCATAAGCGTTGTTTCGTCAATTCTCAGCTTTAGAATGTTTTTTGCACCCTTGATAAATACCTTGTAACCCGAAAGAAGTGTTGCAACAAAACACGCTGCGAGTACAACATAATGAACAGCCGTAACACCGTCAAGTGTAAGGTGGAGAATTTCGGACACTACAGCAAGTACAATTGAAATTGCAAGGAAGATTGTGTCATGGTTGATTTTCTTTTTCGTGATTTCGGGTTCTGCCTTTGTTGTGATATCATTTTTCGGAGTTTTGTCAACAACGGTTACACCGTCCTCAATGCTGTCGCAAATTGCCTGAATTTCGGAAACAGGATTCTGCTTTTCGCTTTTGAAATTGAGAAGTTTTGTCGCAAAATTAAAGCTTACATCCTCAAAGCCGTCTGTTTCTGCAATTTTAGCCTCAATCTTGCCTGCACAATGAGCACAATTGAGATTGTCTAAAGTGTAGGCGTATTTTTTGAGATTGGTTTTCGGAGTTTTGTCAACAACGGTTACACCGTCCTCAATGCTGTCGCAAATTGCCTGAATTTCGGAAACAGGATTCTGCTTTTCGCTTTTGAAATTGAGAAGTTTTGTCGCAAAATTGAAGCTCACATCTTCAAAGCCGTTTGTTTCTGCAATTTTGGCCTCAATCTTGCCTGCACAATGAGCGCAGTTGAGATTGTCAAGCTGATATTTGTACCTCATATGTCTCCCTCCTTATTCAAGAACATGGTCAAGTCCCATTTCTATGATTCGTTTCACATGGTCATCGTCAAGGCTGTAATAAATCTGCTTTCCTTCACGGCGAACACGCACCAGCTTGTTCTGCCTTAACACACGCAGTTGGTGGGAAATTGTGCTTTGCTCCATGCTGAGAGCTTCAGCAATGTTGAGCACCGACATTTCATTTTCCGAAATGGTGTACATAATGCGAAGTCGGGTTGAATCACCGAAAACCTTAAAAAGGTCTGCAAGCTCAAATAGCACATCAATGTCGGGCATTTCGGGAGTGGTTGTTTTTTCTTTGTTTTCCATAGGCGTCCCCTTTAATTTTATCTCAGGTTAATAGTTATACTTGAACATATGAAGATATGCTCATATGTTAATTATAATATAGCATTCCCTTTTTAAAAAGTCAATAGACACACACGAAAAAATGTAATGTTTTTTTGATTTTTTACAAAAAAACAGCGGCAAAAGCATTTGCTTTCACCGCTGTGAGTACAGAATATTTTGTTTTATGCCATTCCGAAATAACTGAGAATATTGAATCCTGTCGGCATCGGAATTGTAAACATATATATAGTGGCAAGAATAAAACCTGCAACTGCAACACCGAGCACAATTCTTCTGTTCGGAAGATTCTTGAATGTGCCTACGATACCGAGCATAAAGAGTACAACCGAGTAAATTACGCTTACAAGACCGAATGCGTCACCGTTTGCGTTATCTTTCTTACCTTGTTCAAGAAGTTTGTCCGACTCTTCAATTGTAGCTTGTGCCTCTGCAAAATAACTTTCGGTGTAACCGTCCTTCATAAACGGAGTTACATTTTCCTTTTGATCCATTGCCCAATTAATTGCCTCAAGAAATTCTTCTGTACAGTTATCACTCATAAGCTGATCAATTTGGTACTGATATTTTTCCATTTCCGCTTTATCGTTTTTAGATTCCGCATATTGGTAATTAAGGTTTGCCTCATTGATGTCATTCCATGTGATCATATCCTGCATAAGATTTTGAGAAGCCTCATTCCACATCGAGTTGCCCTCTGATGAGAGGTTGTTGCTTTTTGTGTAGTTAGTCGCCTGATTTCCGCCGTGAAGTGAACCTATCCACGATGCCCATGCTGTGGCGAGTGCGGTTATTCCGAGAAAAATCGCAACAATAATTTCAATTTTTTCTTCACTGCTTCTTTTACTTATTTTTTTCGGTTCTTTTGCTGTTTCGCTCATTCTGAATCCTCCGTTAATTAAAAATTTGCCGCAATGCCTTAATTTTGTCGTTATTATATTGTAAAAGGACACTTGCCGACTGATTCTGTTTCAATCATAATTGATAAAAGTTTTAAATTCAATGCAAGTGGCAGTAAAGTCTTTTTTTCGGCATAATAATCATTTTGTCTGTGATTTTTAAAAAAATTTACCTTTAGATATTTTTGTTTTATTCGTTTGATTTGCAAAGAATAAATATATACGATAGATTTGCCTGCAAATTTTCAATTAAGAAAATATAATAACTGTTTCAATTTGTAATAATTTTACAAAAAATCGCTTTGATTAATTACTTCTTTTTAGGAAAAAACGGTTTTAAAAAGCATGGTTGGTTATATTAAAAACAAAAAAAGCAACAAATTAATAATTTGAGTACAACTTGCCCAAAAATAGATTACAGTTTTATTATTCCGTTGACTTTACTACAATTTTGTAGTATCATTTTCTGTAAGAGAATTGTTAAATTACATCTGCGTAACCGAGTGGGTTCGTTTTTAATAAAATATAACAAATTAGTTCTCATTATGAATTTTAGATTCGTATAATTTTTGATTTTTACTTATACACTATATAGATATACATTTTCAGATATTTAGCTTATTTAGTTAAAAGTATCTTCTACACATTAATTGGGGTGTAACAATTGGAGAAGTTCGTAGTTACCGGCGGAAAGCCATTATCGGGTGAAGTGACAATCAGCGGTGCGAAAAATGCAGCCGTTGCAATTATTCCGGCAGTTATTCTTTGTGATGAACCGTGCCAGATTGAAAATATTCCTAACATCAGCGATGTATCACTCATCAGCAGAATTCTTCAGCAGATGGGTGCTAATGTAAGACGAATCAACCGTTCGTCCTTATATATTGATCCTACAAAAATCCGCACATGCAATGCTGTGACCGACCTTGTAAGAGGTATGAGAGCATCATATTATCTCCTCGGCGCACTTTTGGGCAAGTACGGCAAGGCTAAGGTGGCTCTTCCGGGCGGCTGTAACTTTGGCGTGCGTCCGATTGACCAGCATCTTAAAGGCTTTGAGGCTCTCGGTGCGACAACTCAGCTTGTTGACGGTGCGATTATAGAGGCAGAATGCGACAGCCTTGTCGGTACACATGTGTACCTTGATGTTGTGTCCGTTGGTGCAACAATGAACATTATGCTTGCCGCATCAAAGGCAAAGGGACAGACCATTATTGAAAATGCCGCAAGAGAACCGCATATTGTTGACCTTGCGAACTTCCTTAATTCAATGGGTGCGGATGTCAGGGGCGCAGGTACGGATGTTATCAAAATCCGTGGCGTTGAGTATCTTCACGGCATTACTTATTCGATTATTCCCGACCAGATTGAGGCAGGAACATATATGTGTGCCGCCGCCGCAACAAGAGGTTGTATTACGGTGAAGAATATTACACCGAAGCATCTTGAATCAATCAGCGCAAAGTTGCGTGAGATGGGTGTTAAGATTACGGAATATGATGAGGCTCTCAAGGTTGATGCGTCATCTGCTCCGCTAAAGCGCTGTAATATCAAGACAATGCCGCATCCCGGCTTCCCGACAGACTGTCAGCCGCAGTTTGCCGCATTGCTTATGAGCGTTCCCGGAACAAGCATCATCAACGAGAATGTTTGGGATAATCGCTACCAGTATGTCAGCGAGCTTATCAGAATGGGTGCGCAGATTTCTGTTGAGGGCAGACTTGCAATCATTGAGGGCGGTGTTCCGCTCACAGCGGCTCCCGTTAAGGCAACCGACCTTCGTGCAGGTGCGGCTATGATTATTGCCGCTCTTGAAATTAACGGTACAACAGAGATTTCAAATATTCAGTTCATTGAGCGTGGATATGAAGATGTTGTTGAAAAGTTCAGAGCACTTGGTGCAGATATCAAAAAGGTGTATTTTACAGGAGACAACGAGCAAGAGCTCGGTGCCTGACTAAAATTTAATTAGAATTCAAAGCCGTTTTCTTTGTGAGAACGGCTTTTTTGTGAGGTAATTTACAAATTTTAAAATTTGTGTTATCATATTCGTTATACTAAAGATAAGGATTGATTGTTTTGGCAAGAGCAGTACCGCTGTTCAGCGGAAGTAAGGGTAACAGCTACTACATAGGTTCGGCAAGCGAAGGCGTACTGATTGACGCAGGTCGTTCATGTAAGCAGATTGAAAATGCCATGCTTGCAAACGGACTTGATATGGGCAGTATCGGGGCGGTTTTTATAACTCACGAACACACAGACCATTGCAGTGCGTTGCGTGTGCTTGCAAAGCGTTACGGCTTTAAGGTGTATTCAAGTCTTGGTACGCTCAATGCTTTGAGGGCAGGTAATAAGCTTGATCCAAACACAGATGCAGATGTTATAACTGACGAGGTTGTAATCGGCAATATGCGTGTTCAGCGAATTGACACCCCCCACGATGCGGCGGAAAGCTGTTGTTACCGTGTTACTGCTCCCGACGGAAAATCCGCACTTATAGCAACCGATATGGGCGTTATGTTGCCCGATGTCAGAACTGCTGCAGAGCAGAGCGACTTTGTTGTGCTTGAGTCAAATCACGATATCAATATGCTCAAAAACGGATTTTATCCTTATCCGCTAAAGCAGAGAATCCTTTCAAACAGAGGACATCTTTCAAATGAGGCTTGTGCAAAAGAACTTGTTAACCTTGTTGAAAAGGGAACTTTAAGACTTATGCTCGGCCATCTCAGCGAAGAAAATAATACCGTTCCGCTTGCAATGTCAACATCCGTAGACCTGCTCACATCAAACGGAATGAAGTACAAAAGCGATTATTCGCTTGATGTTGCTCCGAGTGTAAGCACAACAAAAGCCATCATCTTTTAACCTTAAACAAACAAGAGGAATATGATTAAGATTAACATAATTTGTATCGGCAAAATCAAAGAAAAATATTTTACCGACGCAATTGCAGAGTATGCAAAACGCTTGACCGCATTTTGTAAATTCAATATTATTGAGCTTTCGGAAGAACGCATTAAGAGCAACATACCGAATAGGTCGCAGATTGATGAGGTTATTTTCTCTGAGGGAAAACGAATCATGCAAAAAATTTCGCCTTCGGATTATGTTGTTGCAATGTGTATTGAGGGAAAGTCTATGTCGAGTGAGGAGCTTTCAAAGCTGATTGACAATGCGTCCGTAAGCGGAAAAAGCACCGTTGATTTTATTATCGGCGGTAGCTACGGGCTTGACGAATCGGTTAAAAAACGGGCAGATGTCCGTCTTTCAATGAGCAGAATGACCTTTCCTCACCAAATGGCAAGAATGATTTTAAGCGAACAGATTTACCGTGCGTTTGAGATTTCATCAAACGGTAAATATCACAAATAATTTACGGAGTTACTATGGCGCTTGACGGAATTTTTTTAAGACATATTAAAAGTGAAATAGAAAAAGAGGCTCTCGGTGCAAGGGTGTCGCAGATTTATCAGCCGAACAGAGAGGAGCTTGTGTTCGGGTTGAGAACATTTTCCGGCAACAAAAAGCTGTTGCTTTCTGCACGAGCAAATTCACCGAGAGTGAACTTTTGTTTCTCAACACCCGAAAATCCTGCACACCCTCCGATGTTCTGTATGCTTTTGCGAAAAAGGATCGGCGGCGGAAAGCTTGTGGGACTTCGCCAGAACGGTTGCGACCGTGTTCTTATGCTCGATTTCGAGTGCGTGAACGAACTCGGCGATACTGTGATGATAACTGTTGTATGCGAAATTATGGGTATGTACAGCAACATAATTATTGTCGATTCAAACGGCGTCATCATCGATTCATTAAAGCGTGTAGATCTTACAATGAGCAGTAAAAGACTTGTACTGCCGAATATAAAATACGAACTTCCCGAATCGCAGAACAAGCTGAATCTGCTTAAATGTTCGGTGCTTGATGTGTGTACAGCCGTAAAAAATCTTGACACGGAAATGCCGCTTAACAAGGCGCTGTTAAGGACAATTGAGGGTGTTTCTCCGATTGTATGCCGTGAGATTGAATACAAGGTTATGGAGGGCGCAACAAACAGAATTGAGGGCGTGCTTTTTGACCGACTCGCAGTTGAAATTGAAAAGCTGAAAAGCGTTTGCAGCGATTGTTCGGGCAAGCCTGTTGTGGTTTATCGTGAGGACGGCAAGCCTATGGACTTCTGCTTTATGAATGTTGAGCAGTACGGCGATTTTGCAAAGGTTGAGAGTAAGGAAAGCTTCTCCGATTTGCTTGACGGATTCTATGAGGCTCGTGACAGTCGTGACAGAATGAGGGTGAAATCACAAAGCCTTACAAAGCTTTTGAACAACACACTTGAAAGGCTTGCACGAAAAATTGCAAAGCAGAAGAGTGAGCTTGAACGCTGTGCAGACCGTGAGCATCTTCGCATATGCGGTGACCTTTTACAGGCAAATATCTATCGCATTGAGCGTGGTGCGGAGTATGTTGATGTTGAAAACTTTTACGATGAGAACAACGCAATTTTACGCATAAAGCTTAATCCGGCAATCTCACCTTCGGCAAATGCCCAGAAGTATTACAAGGATTACCGCAAGGCTAAAAATGCCGAAATTATGCTCAAAGAACAGCTTGAAAAGGGCAGGGAAGAGCTTGATTATATTAACTCGGTTCTCGATACGGTTGACCGTGCGGAGAATGAAAAAGACCTTGCGCAAATTCGTGAGGAACTTACCGAGCAGGGCTATCTCAAGGTTCAAAAGGGCAAAAAGCCCCGTCAGACAACTTTGCCGCCGCTCGAATTTGAATCAAGCGACGGTTTTAAAATCCTTGTAGGAAGAAACAACCGCCAGAATGATAAGCTGACTTTGAAAACAGCGTCAAAGAACGATATGTGGCTGCACACAAAGGATATTCACGGTTCTCATGTAATTGTTGTTTCGGACGGCAAAGAGATTTCCGACACGGCAATCTACGAGGCGGCACGGCTTGCGGCATATCACAGTAAGGCGAGAAACAGCAGTCAGGTTCCCGTTGACTGCACATTTGTTCGCTATGTGTCAAAGCCAAACGGCTCAAAACCGGGTATGGTGATTTATGTCAACAACAAAACCCTGTATGTAAAACCGTCACAAACGGTTGAAAAGCAGTAAGATATTTTAATAAAAATTAAACGGAGGGCAAGACGCTCTCCGTTTTTATGTTAATTTAATTGTTTTTAACGGGCGGTAAAATCGAATGTAAAAATTCGTATTTTAGGGGTGCAGAATTTGAACTCATACCCTTCAAAATTTGCACCTGCCCCCTTCAGAATTTGAACCCGTCCCCTTCAGATTTTGAAGGGGACTACTTCAGAATTTGAAGCCTAATAATACCCATAGAAAAAGACTAAGAGAATAATACCAAGTAAACAATACCAATTGAAAAATGAAGAGGAATTCAGATGACCGAACTGACAAAATTATCCTTCAAAATCCCATTCGGGGACATAGCTTTCATCTGCGGAAGAAAGCTCCTGTGTAAAGCCGTCAATTTCCAGTCGCATCATTTCAAGCTTTACCTTGTCATATTCTCTGCGTGTGATTTTACGGTTAATTCGTGAAAACTCCCTGTCGTTGACCTTGCCCATAGGAATGTACTGACACATAAGACTTAACAAAACCTGATCGCCGAATCTGCGTTTTACAATATCAAGCACTTCAAGACTGTTCTTTGTGTGGGCAGGCAAAATCAGATGCCTTACGATAACGCCCTTTTTCATAATGCCGTCATCGTCAAACTGAGGCAGACCAACCTGAAAAGTCATTTCGTGAATTGCGGCAACAGCCGTGTTGACATAATTCGGTGCAGAAGAGTATTTTACCGCAAGAAAATCATCTGCATATTTAAAGTCGGGAAGATAAATGTCAACAAGTCCGTCAAGCATACTGAGAGTTTTCGGACTTGTGTATCCGCTGCAGTTATATACAATCGGAATTCTCGGTTTGTAAATTTCAAGACTTTTAACAACAGCGTGTGCAAAATGGTCAGCCGTTACAAGGTTGATGTTATGCACTCCCTTGTCCTCAAGTTCTTTGTAACATTCGGCAAGTCTTTCGGGAGTGATTGTTCTTCCTCCGTCCTCGTTTGAAATTTCGTAGTTCTGGCAGTACACGCATCTCATTGTACAGCCCGAAAAGAAAACAGTTCCGCTGCCCTTTGTGCCGCTTATGCACGGTTCTTCGCCATAGTGCGGAGCAACCCTTGCAACAACGGGCAGTTCTCCCATTTTACAAAATCCGTTTCCGCTGTGGGCAGTACGAACCGCACCGCATTTTCTCGGACATAAATTGCAAATCATGATATCACCTTATTGTCTGATATATAATGTCTGATAGAACATTAAACACTATTGTACCACGATTATGACAAAAGTTAAAGTCTTTGCAAATTAAAGTGTGAAATCAGTAAGATAATCTTCGATGATATCATCAAGCTGGCAGAGTTCAAGCTCAAGTTCGTTGCACATTTCGACAAGCTCCGTCATTTCACGAAAGCTTTCGCTGATTCCCGACACGGATTTTATAAGCTTTTTGCCGCAAAATGCGCTTATCCCAAAGGTGTTAAACCCGTCTTCGGATGTATGATTCAATATGTAGGTTATCATTTTTTCCCTCCGGATGACAACCGGTCACAAGATAATAATACTATTATGTTGCGATATTGTCAATATTATTACAAAAATATTGTTAAGTTGTAAACAAATGGTGATGTATCAGTAATAAATTGTACATAATGACAAATGAATGTAAACCACAGTTAAAGAATTATATAACAATAAAAACTTTAGTTCGATAAAATCTTAATAATATGTAACAAAGTATTACATATGGTATATAATTTCAGTGCAGTCAGATTTTTCGGCAAACGGCAAATAACATATCAACGACAGTTAACTGCTGAAATATTGCAATAACAATAGTTAATCATTGCTTTGCGTCAGTCTTTATTTGTGCATAATGTATAAAAAGCATTCTTAAAGTTTGGCTTTAGGATGCTTTTTTAGTTCTCAATAGGAAAAATACGGCATTTATAAATGTTAAAATATAGTTATCGTACGGTACTCTGTGCGAAATAATATTTAGGAGTGAAAATATGAGACTACGCAAACCATTATCGATTCTTCTTTCTCTGTCCATGATTGCAGGTATGTCGGCCTTTGCCTCAAATGCGGCAGTAACAAGCGATGAATCGGTTTCAGCAGGCAATTATTACAATGCAAATTATCTTGAAAGCTATGCAAGCAAAGCGTATAACGAATCGGGACTCGGCTCAGTGTACAGCAAAACTTCCACAACATGGAAAACCTGGTCACCTGATGCGTCATCCGTAAAGCTCAAGCTCTACACAACAGGTTCTGACAACGAGGCGGGCGCTTCGGCAATCGGCACCTATGATATGAAAAAAGACAGCTCAACAGGTGTTTGGTCACTTAATCTGAGCGGTGATTACAAAAACAAATATTACACATATCTTGTAACAGTAAACGGCACAACCAAGGAAACACAGGATGTTTACTCACAGGCTGTCGGTGTAAACGGCAACCGTACAATGGTTGTTGACCTTGACTCAACCGATCCGAGCGGTTGGTCGGACGATAAGCATGTTCTCTTTAACAGCGCATCCGAGGCGGCTGTATGGGAAGTTCATGTGCGAGATTTTTCAGTTTCCAAAAACTCGGGTGTGAGTGAGGATAACAAGGGTAAGTACCTTGCATTTGCCGAGGGCGGCACAACTCTTAATTCAGACACAAGTTCATCAGCCGTTTCAACAGGCATTGACTACCTTGTTGAGCAGGGCATTAACTGCGTTCAGCTTATGCCTGTTTATGATTACGGTTCGGTAAAGGAAGATGTTGCAAGTTCTTCTTCAAACCGTAACTGGGGTTATGATCCGGTGAACTATAACGCTCCCGAGGGTTCATATTCAACAAACCCATATGACGGCAACACAAGAATCACTGAGTTCAAGCAGATGATTCAGGCTCTTCATGACAGAGGAATTTCAGTTGTAATGGATGTTGTTTACAACCACACATTCTCAACCGATTCCTGCTTTAACAGAACTGTTCCGGGTTACTACTACAGAATGCATTCATCATCAGCATATTCAAACGGTTCAGGCTGCGGTAACGAAACTGCGTCAGATAAGCTGATGTACAGAAAGTATATGATTGAATCCGTAAAGTATTGGGCGGAGGAATACCACATTGACGGTTTCCGTTTTGACCTTATGGGTATTCACGATATCACAACAATGAACGATATCCGTTCTGCTCTTGACGGACTTTATTCAGACGGTTCGGGTAAAAAGATTCTCATGTACGGTGAACCGTGGACAGGCGGTTCAGTTGCAATTTCCGACGGTTGCTCGCAGTCAAAGGCAGGTTCGCTCAACCCAAGAGTAGGTATGTTCTGCGACAGCTACCGTGATGCAATTAAGGGAAGCACAGACGGTTCCGATAAGGGATTTGTTCAGGGCAACACCGATAAGGCCGGAACGGTTGCAAACGGTGTAACCGGCAAGGGCTTTTCGGCTCAGGCTCCTTCACAGACAATTGCTTATGCCGACGCTCACGATAACCTTATCCTCTGGGATAAAATTGTAAAGAGTAACGGCTCATCAAGCTGGAATTCAACATCTTCATCACTCAGGGGACAGGTTAAGAAAGTAATGGGACTTCTCCTTACTTCACAGGGTATCCCGTTTATGACGGCAGGCTCGGAATTTTGCCGTACAAAACAGGGTGATACAAATAGTTACAAATCAAGCGACGCAATAAATGAGATTGATTGGTCAAGAGTAAAGACCTACTCGGATGTTGCCGCTTATTACAAGGGACTTCTTGAAATCAGAGAAAACTATTCTCCGATGAAGAGTTCAACATTCAACACTCCTTCATTCCAGTCAACACACGGTGATGTTGTTGCTTACACATATTCAAACAACAAGTCAAATGAGTGGGGCAAGGTTTGTGTTCTTGTAAACGCAAGTTCAACAAATGATTGGCCGATTACACTTGACGGCAGTGGCTGGACAGTAGTTGCAGACGGTACGACGGCAGGTCTTAAAAGTCTTGGCACAGTTTCGGGCAACACATATACAGTCCCCGCAAACAGCGCCTGTGTGCTCGTTCAGAGTTCAACATTCAACAACCTTAAGGTTAGTGAAAAAACATTCGGTACGGTAACAATTAAACATATTGATGACAGCGGAAATGTTCTCAAAACATCAACAGCAAAATATGCAGACGGTACAACATACCGTACTTACCCCGACACAACCATCCTTTATGACTATACTCTCAAGGATACTCAGGGTGTAACTTCGGGTACTGTTACAGGCGGAAAGAACTACAATGTAACTTATGTTTACAGCTCCAGCGGTATTCGTTCAGGCTATGTTACGGTAAATTATGTTGACGAAAACGGTGAGTCAATTAAGGATACCGTTTCAACAAAGTATCGTGAAGGCGACAGCTACAGCGTTCCGTTCACATCAATTCAGGGCTATCAGCTCGACACAGACAAGTATCCTGCCAACACGACAGGTACATTTAACGGTACGAACACAACCATTAACTTTGTTTATAAGGCACTTGACAGCACAAGTTCGGTTGTTCACTACTATAACTCAAACAACTGGTCAAATGTTCGTTGCTATGCTTACACAGACGGCGGCGAAGAGCCTAACGGCAAGTGGAACAACGCAACTGTTATGACAAGTGAGGGCAACGGATGGCTCAAATGCACAATTCCTGCACCAAGCTCATATGTAATGTTCCACACAAACTCACAGCAGGAGCCGGGTGCAAACGAGACAGGCTACCTTGTTTCGGGCGAGGCATGGGTTCAGAATAAGAAACTCAGCTTTAGCAGCAAGGTTATCACAAGCCACATTGACGCCGCAACAGGTGAAAAGATTGCCGATGATGAAATTTTAATTCAGTCAAAGGTTTCTTCAGACGATACATACAAAACTTCTCCGCTTTCGGGCAGAACAGATGTTATTGCTCCCGTAAATGCGTCAGGCAACCTTTCATCGGGTATTATCAATGTTGTTTATCTTTACACATCATCGGAGCGTCCTTCAACTGCTCCTTCAACGGTAACTCCTACCACAGCCCCCGTTACACAGCCGACGGAAAAAATCCTTATCGGTGATGTTAATCTCAACGGTGCGATTAATGTACTTGACGCAACAGCAGTTCAGAAGTACATTGTGAAGCTTATAACACTCTCAGATAAGGCTCTTATCGCGGCCGCAAGATGTGACGCTGACGGCGAGGATGATATCGTAAGCGTTAAAGATGCAACATACATTCAGATGTATGTCACAAAGCTTGACGGTCACGGAAATGTCGGCACTTATTATGAGCCGGAAGTTACTCCGACAACCGCCCCTGTTACCGAGCCGGCAACAGAAGAGCCGACAGTTGCTCCGACAACCGTTCCTGCAACAACAGCTCCTGTTACAGAGCCAACAACCACTCCGTCATCAACCTATACAGTTAAGTTTACGGATTCACTCAACTGGGATGGTACACTCTACTGCTACTCATGGGCTGAAGACGGTACATCTACAAAATCATGGCCGGGCGTTGCGATGACATATCTCAACACAAATGACTATGGTCAGAAGGTTTACTCGGTTGAAGTTCCGAAAACTGTAGATTACATTATTTTCACCAACGGTTCGAGTCAGACCATTGATATCGGTTTTGACGGCACTTCGCTCAATTATTATACAGAGTCGCAGTATGATTCACAGGGTCATGCTTATGTCGGCACATGGTAATCATTTGTAAATAAGTAAAAATATAAGTCGGCAAGACAGTACGCAAATTAAACTGTCTTGCCGACTTTTTATGTTTGAAGTAGGGGCGTTCATCGGACGCCCGCCTTGATGAAATTTTTTGTTTAATAAAATGTTTTGAGGAGATGAAAATAGTGTGTAATCTGTACGGGAGAACCGTGTTATCCCGTGGGTAATCGTACAAATTATATGATATATTTAAGTATATAAATGTCGCAAATATATTGTTTTACTGTAGCGGCGAACCGTGTCCTCCTGTCTGAAATATAATCGCAATGCTATCAATCTAAAAAGAGAGCGTGAAATCACGCTCTCTAAAATCATCATAATTATAAAACTTTATATAATCGTTCCGCCGCCAACTACATATTCACCGTCATAGAGGACCGCTGCCTGACCTTTTGAGATTGCTCTTTGCGGTTCGTCAAAGACAATGTGCAGGGTGTTATCGTCAATCTGTTCAACGATTGCGTCCTTTTCGGGCTGGCTGTAACGAACTCTCGCCTTGACTTTAATCGGCTTGTCGATTTTGTCACAGGTGATGAGGTTTATGTCCGTTGCATAAAGCTCCTTTGAGAAAAGCTCGTTGTTATCGCAGAGAATAACCTCGTTGGTGTCAAGATTCTTTTCCTTAACATACATAGGGTGGGGAAGTGCAAGTCCAAGACCTTTTCGCTGACCTACGGTGTAACGGATAATTCCCTTGTGTTCACCGAGAATATGACCTTTGGTATCAACAAAATTACCGTTAGGATAAGTTCTGCCCGTGTACTGTTCAATGAATTTTGCATAGTCCCCGTCGGGAACAAAGCAAATGTCCTGACTGTCGTGTTTTCGTGCGTTTATCAAACCAAGCTCATTTGCAATTTCACGCACCTTTTCCTTTGTATATGTGCCAAGAGGAAGAAGTGTTTTTGCAAGCTGTCTTTGTGTAAGACAGTACAGCACATAGCTTTGGTCTTTTGTGCTGTCAACCGATTTTTTCAGCAAATAGCGGTCTGCACCCTTGTCATACTCAATTGTTGAGTAATGCCCCGTGACAACGCAGTCAAAGTCAAGCTCTTCTGCGCGGCGAATGAGCTTTTCAAATTTGATAAAGCGGTTGCAGTCAATACAGGGATTCGGTGTTGTACCGTTTTCATAGGCTCTGATAAAGCGGTCGATTACATTTTTCTTAAAGCTGTCCTTGAAGTTATAGACATAGTAGGGAATGCCGAGTTTGAGGCAAACTCTCCTTGCATCATCAATGTCATCAAGAGAACAACAGGTTTTTTCTCGCTTTTCACCGATATCTTCGTTATCAAAGAGCTTGAGGGTAATGCCAGTTGCGTCATATCCCATATCCTTGGTAAGAAATGCGGCAACCGAGCTGTCAACTCCTCCGCTCATTGCAATCAATGCTTTGTTAGTCATTTATTCCTCCCGAACAGATTTGCGTTCATAAGTAATTTATCAGCCGAGTCTGATCATTTCGTCAATGCACTTTCTTGCGTCTGTGATAGTCTGATCGTCAAGCTTGATTTCTTCTCCGCCGTTGCTGTTAAGGCAGTTGTAAACATCAACAAGTGTTGTTGATTTCATATTCGGGCAGATGAGCTTTAATGTAAGACCGTAGAAATTCTTGTCCGGACATTCATACTGCAAATGTTCGGCAATGCTGATTTCTGTACCGATAATGAATTCCTTTGCATCGGATTTCTTTGCATAATTCATTATGCCTGATGTTGAGCCGACATAATCAGCCATAGCAACAACTTCGGGAGTGCATTCGGGATGAACAAGAACGAGTGCGTTCGGATGAAGCTCCTTAGCTTTCTTAACATCATCAACATTTACGCAGGCATGAATCGGACAACCTCCGTTGAGAAGCTTGATGTTCTTGTCGGGACACTGCTTTGCAACATAGTCGCCAAGGTTGCAGTCAGGGATAAAGAGAATGTTTTTATTGTCAAGATTGTTTACGATTTTAACAGCCGATGAGCTTGTTACGCATACATCGCAAATTGTTTTGAGTTCTGCCGTAGTATTGATGTATGCAACAACTGTGTAATCGGGATACATTTTCTTAACCTGAGAAATAAGCTGTTTGTCCATCTGGTCTGCCATACTGCAGCCGGCAACAGGCTGTGCAAGGTAAACAGTTTTTTCAGGTGAAAGAATTTTGCAGGTTTCAGCCATAAATCTTACACCGCACATAAGAATGTTCTTGTTTTCGGCTTTGCTTGCGTCAACACTCAGCTTGTAGCTGTCGCCTGTGTAATCTGCAATTTCAAGAATTTCATGCGCCTGATAGCTGTGGGCAAGAATACAGACATCCTTTTCCTTTTTCAACTTGAGAATCTGTTCTTGTATTGATGAAATATTCATAATAGCTTTCCTTTCAAGGTAATTAAAATTACTCCCCCTTATTATACATTTTCAGCAGTTTATATGCAATAGCTTTCGGTGTAAAAAAGCTGTATTTTTTGCGTTTTTAACAAGAAACAGCCCATATTTTTGGTTGTATTGAAAAAATATTTTTGTTCCTTTAGACTTTACACATAAATGAATATGTGCTATAATTAAGTATAATTTTTGAATAGTATTATATCCCAAAGTTAGAATGGGTTAAATTAGGAGGATTATGTGATGAAAAAGACAATTGCTGTGTTATTTGCAGTTATGATGATGTTATTGTCGGCAGTTCCCGCATTTGCTGCCGCAAGTCCGGAACCGAGTACATTCAAATATAAGGTTGAAATTATTCCGACAGAGGGCGGTGACGGTGATTATAAGTTCACAACAGGTATTGACGAAAACGGCGAACAGCATGTTTACATTGAGCCGATTCCTTATGACGGTTATGTTTTTGATCACTGGGAAATTTCGGGAGGTCCTTTCAGAACCGACAGCAAGTATACAGATCCTAATATGAATATTATTATTTCAGGTGACATTGTTTGTACTCCTTATTACCGTAAGGCAAGCAGCGGCGGCACAACAGGTCCTGTTGCTACAGCTACGGCAAAGAAAGATGATTCAACAACTTCACCAAAGACAGGCGCAAGCGATGTTGTACCGTATGCAATTTTAGTTCTTTCTCTTGCGGCTTGCGGTGCGGCTGTATTTAAGCTTGTAAAGAGCAAATAATCCAACCTTAACTAAAAATCAAGAGACTTCTCATAAGGAAGTCTCTTTTTTATTCATTAGATGTTTGAATATTAGGTTTTGTATTGCAGATGCAGTAGTTTGTAAATTGTAATAAAATTTTACTAACAAGTAATGATTAATTGACATACTGACACAAAAATGATACAATATAACCGATTGGGAGTTTTTGATATGAGCAGAAAAAGAAACAAATTTCTTATAGCTTTGATTATTTTGCTTGTGGCTGCAATTATCGGCACACTTGCGTACATAGTCGTTAAAAACTTAAATGAAAATAACGAACGAAAAAGTCTTGATAACATCGCAGGCTCGTATGCGTCAGGCATTGGAAACGGTACAACCTCTGCAACAGAATCTGCAACAGAAGTGACTTCACCGTCAATCAATGTGAAAAAGGTCGAAAATCCGATTGATTTCAAATCGCTTCAACAGCAGAACAGCGACATTTATTCGTGGATTTACATTCCGAATACAAATGTAAATTATCCTGTTTTGCAAAGTCATCTTGACGATAACTTATATCTTGACCACGATATTTATAAGAATTACAGCTTTTCGGGCAGTATCTATTCGCAGATGTGCAACAAGCGTGATTATTCCGACAGAGTGACTGTGCTTTACGGTCATAATATGGCAAACGGCTCAATGTTTGCAACGCTCCATCGCTTTTATGACGCCGATTTCTTTAACAAGAACAGGTACATCTATGTTTACACTCCCGACAGAAAGCTTACATACGAAATTGTGTCAGCTTTTGAATATGATAACCGACACATTATGAATTCGTTTGATTTTTCCGATGACAATGTATTTTCGGATTATCTCAATATGATTAAAAATCCACATTCTGTTTCTGTGAACAAGAGGAATACGGAGCTTACTACCGATGATAAAATTCTTGTTTTAAGCACATGCTTAAACAGCGGTGACGGAAGATATCTTGTGCAGGGAGTGCTGAAGAAAGATGAACCGACAAAATGAAAGTTCGGCTGAGGCAACAACTGAAAATATAGAAAACAAGCTTGATCCGAATACACCGGAAATTCTTGAATCGAAAAGAGGAAAGAACAGTAAGGAGCATGTAAGCAATCCTTCAAGGTTGGATATAGAAGGTTATATTTTCAAGGACAGCAAGTTAATAAAGAAAAAGAAAAAAGTATATACAGATGTGTACGGTGTTGATTCCGACAGCATTGTCGTGAAGAGTAACACCACAAATCACTACAAAAAGCATAGATCAAAGTCGCATCATCACCATTCAAAGCATCGAAAGATGAAAACCTGGAAAAAGGTGCTTTTGTCAATCGGCTGTACATTACTTGGTTTAATTATACTCACCGTAGGCACGGTTGCGTATTTGATTTATCAGGGCGGAAACGAGCTGTTTAATACGGATATTCATGTTACCGCCCCACAGGGCATTGAAACCGAGGAAAACGGTAAGTATGTCGTATACAACGGTGAAACATATCAGTTCAACGAAAAGGTGACGAATGTTCTGTGTATCGGTGTTGACAAGCGCAACCTTGACGAAAATAATAACAGCAAAGTCAAGGCGAGCGGAGGTCAGGCGGATGTGCTTATGCTTGTGTCAATCGACACTTCAAACGGTAAAATAACGCTCTTCAACATTTCGAGAGATTCGATGGTTGATGTCACAATGTATTCAGCAGGCGGTGCGTATGCCGGCACGGAAAAACAGCAGATTTGTCTTTCGTATTCATACGGTGACGGTAAGGAATCAAGCTGTGAAAATACCGTAAATTCAGTTCAGAGGCTGTTCTATAACATTCCGATTAATACATACTTTTCGCTTGACCTTGACGGCATTTCCGCTCTCAACGACAGCGTCGGCGGTGTTGATGTTGTGTCACCCGAAACAATCGGGGAGTTTGTTGAGGGAGAAAGCTATCACCTTGTCGGACAGCAGGCTGAAAGCTTTGTCAGAACCCGTGATACAAGCAAGACCGATTCAAACAATATGCGTATGCAAAGACAGAAGGTTTACATTCAGTCTTTTATGAATACGGTTCTTCAGCAGACAAAGGAAGATTTAACCACGCCGATTGATTTGTTCAATGCGTCCGCTCCGTATTCATGTACAAATCTTAACCCGTCAAAGGTGTCATATCTTGCTCAGCAGGCTGTGCTTGGCGGTATGAGCGGAATTGATATGGTTTCAGTCCCCGGTCAGGTTACAATGGGTTCAAAGTACGCAGAATTCAATGTCAGCGAGGCAGAATTTTATCAGCTGTTTTTGAGTATTTATTATACGAAAATAGAATAATAATCAAACAAATAAAATGCATCAGATTCCAAGTAAGGTTCTGATGCATTTTTGTTTTATGTGCAATGCGGTTGTTGAATCGTGCGAATAATAACAATTCTACGCTCGGGCATAATATGTTTTAATATCGCAAACTTTCTTCACGAATAGGGAACGGCGGCTCGCCCTAATTTAGAGCGAATAACCGTAATGATACGCTCGGGTGTAATATGTTTTGTATTTAAACAAATTGTCTTCACGACCGCAATTTTCCATTTTACATTTTCAATTTTTTATTTAATTAACCTGTCTTCACGAACAGGGCGCAGCGACACGCTGCCGGCGGCTCGCCGTAAAAAACAGACAGCCGATAATTGGCTGTCTGCATTTTGTTCAATATTTAATTTGATGCGGAGGTTGTTTCTTTTGAAGAAGTGCCGCCTGTGAACAATTCTTCAAAAACGAAGCTTGCAAACTTCTTTCTCTGTTCTTCAAGGTCTGAAATTTTGATTGTTGATGTAATTGTACCGTTCCATGTTTCGGTTTTATCATCATAGTACCAAAGACCTTCTTCAGGAACATAATACTGTTCTACATCATAGGAAAGATATGTGAGAGCGTGAGAAACAAGCGCTGTGATTTCGTCCTTCTTGAGGTTTGTTGTTACAAGAGGACCGACAGAGCTTACAATTGAAACAATCTGACCGAGGTCTGCACTTTTCATACTTGTGAACAAAGTTTCAAGAAGCTTTCTCTGTCTTGAGGTTCTGTCCCAGTCGTCACCGTCAAGACCGATTTCGTTGCCGTCCTCGCCCTTTGTAAGACCTCTGTTTCGAGCATACCAAAGAGCCTCCTGACCGTTGAGATGAACAGTACCGGGTGCGTCTGTGATAGTTGTTCTTGTATCAGCCTGATTGTTCTTGTACATCTGATAGTTGATGTAGTCAATTTCGTCCTGAGTAACTTCCATATCAACACCGCCGAGGGTGTCGATAATCTTCTTAAAGCTGTCAAAGTCAACAACCGCATAACGGTCAACCTTGATGCCGAAGTTTGCCTCAATTGTCTGAATTGAAAGCTTTGCTCCGCCGTAGTTATAAGATGCGTTGAGCTTGTCATATCCGTAACCGGGGATATAAACATATGTGTCACGCTGGAATGATGTCAGTTTAAGCTTTTTGTGGTTGTTATCAATGGTCATCATGATCATTGTATCACTTCTGCCGTGTTTATCGCCGTTTGAATTGTCTTCGCCAAAGAGCATAACATTAAGCTCCTTGGAGTTCTGCAGAAGCTCTCCCTCTGAAAGTGAAAGGTTTGTTGCATCACTCTCAAGCGGAGCAACCGATGAGTTGGTTGCTACTGTGTTGTTGTTTGTGTCATCAAGCTCTTTGAAGTTGAGAGTGTCAAGAAATGAATAGTAGTAGAGCATTCCGCCGCCGCCCAACAGGAAGATTATTGAAAACACAAGGCAGAGAATTCTTTTAAGTCTGCCTTTTTTATTATATAATTTTTTGACCTGCTTATTTGAGCTTATGTCAACAAAATCGCTTTTCTGACTGTTTTTTTCGTAATTTGGCATATTACTCCTCCAATCGGGTAAAAAGCACACAATACATAAGTATAGTTTATTATACCATATGAGAATTTCTTTTAATGCTAAATTAGAATTAAAATCTGTCTTTTCGTAAAGTTTTAGCGAAAAATCTGACTGAAAATATTGATTTTTTTGTCGGTAACTGTCAATCCTGTTCATCAAGTGACAAATAGAAGGACGGAAGGAACTCTTTTTCAAACACCTCGTTTTCGGGCATATTCATGTTGTGAATTGATTTTTCGGTTGCCTCTTTTGCCTTTGAAAACTCGCTGTTGCCCATTTTTATTTCTTCAATACATTTTATGAGTGCGGAAAACTTGTCCGCCGCTTTTACATATTTTTTAAGTTCATCGTCACCTGCACCGTTCATTTTGATGATTTTATCCATATCGTCCTTAAAATCATCCGGAAGCATCGACACAAGCCTGTTGCCTGCCGTTGTTTCAATCTCCTTATAGGCATTTTTGATTTCGGGGTTGAAGTATTTTACGGGAGTCGGCATATCGCCTGTTATGATTTCGGTTGCATCGTGAAAAAGTGCGAGCAATGCGGCTCTTTCGGCATTGAGATTACCGCCGAAACGCTTGTTGTGAATCAAAACAAGGCAATGTGCAATCACTGCAACATCAAGACTGTGTTCACTGAGGTTTTCACAGCGTGTGTTGTTCATAAGTCCCCAACGGTTGATGTACCTCATTCTTGAAAGCATTGCGTAAAAATGTGAAATATTCATAGGTAGTTTCTCCTGTTTTTTGCTAAAAATTAGTGCAATTTGTATCGCATTATGTTATAATGTAATCTAAATGCGAGTGTCCTCTGTTCTCTGCAAGCAAAGCAGAGCGTTGCTCGAATTGAATCTATTATGTAGGTGTCTTTTGAATAAATGACGGTGAAGGACATTTATATTACTGATTATACTATTCATAATTTAAAAGTAAAGAAATTATCGAAAAAAAGATTTTTTCAGACTTTTTGCTCCGTGGAGGGTTTTATGCCGAGCAGAATTTTGCAAAAATATCCAACACAAAAACTATTCGGTTTGCGTGTTTTTCTTATATCAATTATAACCGCAACAGCACTTTTTCTACCGTTTATCATAATGGGTGGCGGTGTTTTCTATTATTACGGTGATTTCAATGTTCAGGAAATTCCGTTTTATCAGCTTGTGCATGACGCCGTAAGAAACGGTGATATGGGTTGGATGCACAATGTTGACCTCGGAACGGATATGCTCTCAAGTTTCAGCTTTTATCTTCTTGGCAGTCCGTTCTTTTGGCTGACAATTCCGTTCCCGAGTGAGGCTGTACCGTATCTTATCGGACCGTTGCTGATTTTAAAATTCGGCTGTGCGTCACTTTCCGCATATCTCTATCTGAAAAGATATGTGGCTGACAGGAATTTTGCTCTTGTAGGCGGATTGCTGTATGCATTTTCGGGATTTTCAATCTACAATGTGTTCTTTTTCCACTTTCATGAACCGATGATAATGTTTCCGCTGTTGCTTGCGGCACTTGACGCATTCATCTATGACGGAAAAAGAATAGTGTTCGCACTTGCGGTATTCTCCGCTTGTGTTGTGAACTACTACTTCTTTGTGGGACAGGTTCTGTTCGTAATCATCTATTTTCTTATGATTACGCTTACCAAAACCTACAAATTTAAAGTTAAAAATTTTCTCTTGCTTGCGCTTGAGGTTATCATAGGATTCCTTGCAACGGCATTCATACTGCTGCCGTCAGTGCTCGGCTTAATGGGAAACCCAAGGCTTGCCGAGCTTCCGAACGGCTGGGATTCGCTTGTCTACAGTCAACCGCAAAAATACTGGCTGATAATTTTAAGCCTGTTTTTCCCCGCAGATATGCCTGCGTTTCCTGTGTTCACACCCGGCTCAAATTGCAGATGGGCGTCTGTTGCGGCATGGTTGCCGCTTGTCGGAATGACGGGAGTTATCGCATATTTTCAGGTTTGCCGAAAAAGCTGGCTCAAAAAGCTTCTTGCCGTGCTTGCGGTGTTTGCATGTGTGCCTGTTTTGAACAGTATGTTCCAGCTTATGAACAGCTCAATTTACTACGCAAGATGGTTCTATATGGGCGTGCTTATGCTTGTTCTTGCCACAATCAAGGCGTTTGAAAACAGAAAAACCGATTGGAACAGGGCGATTCGTTGGTCGGCAGGAATTACGGTAGGCGCAACTCTGCTGATAGGTCTTATGCCTGTGAGCTATACGGATGAGGAGAGCGGCGATATTCAAAATACGGTTATCGGAACTCAGGCAACATTTGAACGCTATTGGCTCTATGTTCTTATGGCTTTGTTAAGTCTGCTTGCGTTCGTTCTCATAATCAAAAAATTCAGACGAAACAAAAAGAGATTTACGGTTATGCTCACTGTTGGTATCCTGAGCGTTTCGCTTTTTACCTCATATTTTATAATCGCCACAGGCTATTTCTCAAGCAGTAGTACAAATGCCATCAAAGAAGATATCATAAACAGGCGTGACGGTATCACAATTGCCGATATTGACAATGTTCGCAGTGATTTTTACGAATGTGTTGACAACACGGCAATGTTCTGGCAGATTCAGAGCATTAACTGCTTTCAGAGTTCTGTTTCAACATCTATAATGCAGTTTTACGATGCACTCGGAATTACAAGGGATGTTGCGTCAAGACCTGACCTTGATGTATACGGACTTCGCCCGTTTTTGAGTTGTAAGTATCTTTTTGATTACCGTGGCGACGGAAAATCGGGAAGTCTGAATTCATTCGTTGACGAAAACGGCAACACAAGAATGCCGGGTTGGAAATATCTCAGAACGCAGAACCGTTTTGATATTTACCGCAACGAATACTACATTCCTATGGGATACACCTTTGATAAGTTCATTGCCGAAGAGGAATTTGACCTTGTGACGAACGCACACAAGTCCGAGGCTTTGCTCTACGCAATGGTTCTTCCCCGTGACCTTATGAAGAAGTATTCCGATATTACGGGCTACAGCGATGAAAAGTATAAGCTTTTGTACGGCAAACATCCGGAGGATTACGACAGCATTACGGAAAAGTTTGATTAC
This sequence comes from Ruminococcus bromii, assembly GCF_002834235.1. Lineage (GTDB taxonomy): Bacteria > Bacillota > Clostridia > Oscillospirales > Acutalibacteraceae > Ruminococcoides > Ruminococcoides intestinale. Next base: position 47,282 of record NZ_NNBY01000037.1, read on the forward strand.
AGTAATTCAGATTACAAAAAGGTTTGTAATCTCAGAGCCTTGAACAGTTGTACTTCATTTGAATATACAGATAACGGCTTTAAGGCTGTTTACAATAATAAAAAGGGTGACGATAACCTGTTGTTTTTCAGCGTTCCTTACAGCGATGGTTTTACCGCAACTGTAAACGGCAAGGCGGCAGATGTTGAAAAGGTTGACTACGGCTTTATGGCTGTTAAGATTCCAAAGGGCGAAAAGTGTGACATTGTGTTCACCTACGAAACACCCGGATTTTCAACAGGTGTCAAAATCAGCCTTTGCGCATTCGGAGCATTTTTAATCTACTGTGCGGTTATTGTGACCGTTAAAACAGTTAAAAAAAGAAAAAATAAAAACTGATAAAGATACAATCAGCATTTAAGTACGGAGGTATTTATTATGTTTGGAAACAAAATACTTGACTTCAAAGACGAACTTTTAAAGGATCTTAACACACTTCTTTCTTTTGAATCGGTTGACGGTGAAAAGAATGACGAGTGCGATAATGCCTTGAATTTTATTCTTAAAAGAGCAGAAGATTTCGGTCTGACAGGGGAGAGAACAACCGACAAGAGCGGTCATATAACCTTTGGCGACAGCGGAAAGCTTTGCGGTGTGCTTACTCACCTTGATGTTGTTCCTGCGGGAAACAGCTGGAGCGTTCCGCCGTATGCGCTTACCGAAAAGGATGGCAGACTTTACGGCAGAGGAATTGCAGATGACAAGGGTGCGGCTCTTGTTACTCTCTATTGTTTGAAAGCAATCAAGGACAGCGGTGTAAAGGGCGTGAACACTCTGCGTGCTATTTACGGCACGGGTGAAGAAACGGGTATGGAGGATATGGAAAATTATTTCAAGAAAAATCCACTTCCCGACATGGCATTCACTCCCGACAGCGACTACGGCATTTGCTTTGCCGAAAAGGGTATTCTTCAGCTTGAAGTCAGCACACTTTTAAATAATGCAACAACACTCAGCCAGTTCCATGCAGGCAGAGCAGTTAATGCAGTTCCCGACAGAGCGTATGTAATGCTTGATTCATCAGACTATGACGAGCAGACTCTCATGCGCCTTGCAGACGCAAGTGACGGTGATTTTGAATTTAATTACACTATTGACGGTCTTATGATAATCAGCCGTGGCAAAGCGGCTCATGCGTGTGAACCGGACAAGGGCTACAATGCCGCAGCGGCACTTGTTGACCTTATCTCAAATGTTTACACAACAAAGGAAACAGGTTCAATCTGTTCATTTATTGACTACGCAATTAACAAGGAAACAAACGGCAGATCACTCGGTCTTAAAATGAGCGACGCTGTTTCGGGCTCGCTCACCGTAAACCTCAGCAGCGTGAATATTGAGGGACAGACCGCAAAGGCTGTGTTTGATATCCGTTATCCCGTTACCGTGAGCGGAAACAGAGTTCTCAAACAGTTCAAAAAGGTTGCAAAAATCAGCGACCTCAAGGTTACTGTTCTCAATCACGAAGAACCGCTTTATGCCGATAAGGACAGCAAGCTTGTAAAGCTTCTCTCTGACGCTTATGAAAGCGTAACAGGTGAAAAGGCTGAGCTTTATTCAACAGGCGGCGGAACATACGCAAGAATGCTCGGAGGTAACGGTGTTGCATTCGGTCCTGCATTCAAAAATGACGATGTTCGTATGCACAACGCAGACGAAAGTATGGACAAAGAGAATTTCTTTAAACACGCTCAGATTTGCCTTGAGGCAATGTACAGAATGTTTACTGACGGAGAATAATGCGTTTCGTTATGAACAAATTCAGATGAAAAGGGAATGCTAATGAATACGGAAAAAACTGTTAGAAAACAGGCAAAAAAGGTTCTTGAGGGAAATCGGTCGGTAATTATCTCAGAGGTAATGGTTGCTGTGCTTGCATTTTTGACAGGGCTGTTTGCGTTCAGCCTTGCAATGTCTGTGGCAGGACTTTATGATGTAAAAAATCCGAATCAGACTCAGCAGATGCTTACAATGATTTTCGGGCTTGTATTTTTTGCTTTTGTTGTTGTGTGTCTGCCGCTCATAAACGGAGTTTACAGAAGTGTGTGTAATGTAGTCAGAGGCAGAGAGTGCAGTCCTCTTGATGTTTTTTACTATTATAAAAAGCCGAAATTATTTTTTAAGTCTGTTATTCTTGATGTAATTTCAGTCGGCTTGTTTTTTATCATAAGCGGTCTGCTCAATGTGTTCAATTATCTTAGTGCGGTTTCGGATAAAATAATTGACAATTCACCCTCGCTCACGGCGGTTGTGGCTGTATTGCTTGTTTTGGCGTTTATCGTCAGCGCTGCGGTTGTTGTGGTGTGTTACATTATTTTTGTTCATTATACATTTTTGGCTTACGGTTTTAACGAACATCTGCCGCTCGGAATTTATCTTCCGAGAATGATGGCTTTTTCAATAAAGAACTTCATCCCCACAATAAAGCTGTTTATCGGTTTTATCGGCTGGGCGGCTTTGTGCTTTTTTGTTGTTCCGGCATTTTATGCCGTACCTTATTTTCTGACAACCTCTGCAATGTCTGCAAAATGGTTGTTCGAGCTTGAAGGGAGCAGAGATATTATATGTTAGTTTCACTTTGTATGATAGCCTATAACGAATCGAATGCTTTGAGCGGACTTTTCAGGGATATTGCACTTCAAGACTATCCGCATGATAAAATTGAGGTGGTATTTGTTGACAGTATGTCAACCGATGATACTAAAGAGAAAATGGAAAAGTTCCGTGATACCGACTACGGCTTTTGGAATGTGTCCGTTGTTCAATGCGTAAAGCGTAATCAGGCAACCTCATGGAATGCCGCTCTGATGACCGCAAAGGGCGATGTTATTATAAGAGTTGACGCTCACGCAAGAATTCCGAGAAATTTTGTTTCACGAAATGTTTATAACATAAAGCAGGGCGAAAATGTAGTAGGCGGCGGCAGACCGAATATCACTTCAAATGTTTCAAGCTGGAAGCTTACTTTGCTTGCGGCTGAGGATTCTCTGTTCGGCAGCTCGGTTGCTTCGTACAGACGGCCGCTTGCGCAAAAGGAATATCTTGACAGCCTTTTTCATGCGGCTTACCGCAGAGAGGTTATTGCTAAGGTCGGCGGATTTAACGAAAATCTCGGCAGAACCGAGGATAATGAATTTCACTACCGCATTAGAATGGCGGGCTACAAGATGTGCTGTTGCCCCGATATTATTTCGTATCAGCATTCACGAAACGACCTTCACGGAATGATAAGGCAGAAGTATTCAAACGGACGGTGGATAGGACTTACACTCTCGGAATGTCCCGGTTGTCTTTCATACTTTCACTTTGCACCGTTTCTTTTTGTAATGGCGCTTCTCGGCTGTTCCGTGCTTGCATTTCTCGGACTTCCGCTTTTTTTGTACATTCTTTTGATAATCTACGGAATGTTTGATATTGTAAACGCTGTCGGATGTTGCACAATGAAAAATGTTCAGCCTCAGTTTGTGTTTTTGCCGTTCATTTTCCCGTTGCTCCATGTTGCCTACGGAATAGGTACGATTGTTGGTTTGATTCAGATTCCGTCATGGCGGAAGAAAATCAAAAACAGCGGTGCGAAAGAACACATTGAAAAGGTAAAAAGAAAAATCAGGGAAAACACACTTCCCGGTCATTCATACAAATAATTTTTTGGGCGGATAATCTCCGCCCGTATTTGATATTTACGGAGATACTTATGACTGAAAAAGTAGAACTTACCCCCGAACTTTTGCGTGAGTTACAGCTTAAACAGCTTGATATGCTCGTGTATTTCAGGGACTTTTGCGAAAAGAACAATCTCACATTCTATCTCATCGGCGGTGCGTTAATCGGTGCGCTCAGAAACGGCGGATTCGTTCCGTGGGATGATGATGTTGATGTTATGCTGCCACGAGAGGACTACGAAAAGCTGTACAAGCTTTGGCATGAACAGGGCGCAGACGGAAGATTTCGACTTCTCAAAACCGACAGCGATATGTTCACGGGCAATATTTTTATGACCGTAACCGACACAAATTACACTATGGTCAAGACAAATCAGACCGAGGTTGATATTCCGCACGGACTTGTGCTTGATGTCTTTCCGCTTGATGTTTGTCCCGACAGCCGTTTTGCACGAAAAATGCAGTATGTGTGGACAATGCTTTATTCGCTGTTTCTGGCTCAGGTTGTTCCCGAAAAGCACGGCGGAATTGTGGGAGCAGGCAGTAAGGCTTTGCTTTCAATTTTCAGAGGAAAAAAGCTCCGAGAAAAGATTTGGAGAACTGCCGAAAAGCATATGATTAAGTACAGGCTTGATAAAAACAAGTGTGTAACGGAGCTTTGTTCGGGCCCTCATTGGATGAAAATTGAGTATCCGAAACACATTTATTCGGGTGTTGATTATGTCACATTTGAGGGCATAAAAATGCCGTGTATGTCTGGCTATGACGAGTATCTCAGAATGGTTTTCGGTGATTATATGCAGCTTCCGCCGGTTGAGGACAGAGTGCCACACCACGATATTGCATATCTTGACCTGAACTCACCGTGTGAAATTTATGACAGCAAAAGAAAGAATAAGTAAAAATAACGGTGCATTATGGAGCTTATAAGAGATAATTGGAATAAAAATGACTATGATGATTTTGTAGAGGAACTTCGTTCATATGCCGATGAAAAGTACAGAAGCTTTCATTCCTCATTGATTCCCGACAATGACAAGGGCTTTTTTATCGGAGTAAGAATGCCTGTTATGCGAAAGCTCGGCAAGGAAATTTCTAAGGGCAACGGACGCAGTTTTTTAGAGCAGACAACCGATAATTCTTATGAAGAAAAAACAATGCGAGGTATTGTAATCGGTTTGCTCAAAACCGAAAGCTATGAAGAATTTTTGATGTACAGCGATGATTTTGTACAGCGTATAGACAGCTGGGCGGTTTGCGACGGCTTTTGTGCAAATCTCAAAGAAACCAAAAAGTACAAATCAGAATTTTTTCCTCATGTTTGTGAATACACAAAAAGCGACAATCCGTGGACAATTCGTGCAGGTCTTGTGCTGATGCTTGACTATTATCTTGAAGATGAGTACATAGACACGGTGCTTGAATGTTGTGACAATGCGAAAAATCCGCATTATTATGTGAGTATGGCAAGGGCATGGCTTGTTGCAACGTCACTTGCAAAGTGCAGAGAACAGACTATGCGGTACATAAAGTCAAATTCGCTTGATAACGCAACCTTTAATAAAATGATTCGGAAATGCGTTGAAAGTTTCAGAATTGACGATGAAACGAAAAAATATCTCAAAACACTGAAGAGATATTGACAAATCCGAAAATCGGCATATAATATAATCAACAGTTGTCTTCGGGGCGGAGTGAAATTCTCCACCGGTGGTTAAAGTCCACTAACAGGTGCAAGCCTGCCGAGTCTGTGAAATTCAGACACCGACGGTTATAGTCCGGATACGAGAAGATGCGGCAGAACAGGCGGTTCGTCTGTTTTATTTTGGTACGCAATCCCGTTACATTTGTAGCGGGATTTTTCTTTTCCCGACAACTCGAAATAATTTTTCAGGAGTGGTCGTAATGACAAAATCAAAAGCAAAAACAATCAATTCAGACAACACGGCAAAGACAACAAAGCTTGCCGTAACCGCAATGCTTGCGGCACTTTCGGCAGTTCTTATGTTCTTTGAATTTCCTCTCGGATTCATCGCACCTTCATTCTATGAGTTCGATTTTTCCGAAGTTCCCGTTCTTGTCGGAACATTCAGTATGGGCCCGATTGCCGGTGTAGTAATTGAATTTGTAAAAATTCTCGTTAAGTTTCTTATCAAAGGCACAAGCACAGGCGGAGTAGGGGAGCTTGCAAACTTCCTCATCGGCTGTTCGTTTATCCTGCCGGCAGGTTTCATCTACAAGTACAAAAAAACAAGAGTCGGTGCGATTGTCGGAATGCTTACGGGTACGGTTGCAATGGCGGCAATCGGTGTGGTTCTCAACACATTCGTGCTTGTTCCGCTCTACTCGTCATTTATGCCGCTTACAGAAATTATCAAAATGGGACAGGCAATTTTCCCTGCAATTGACGGTACATTTACATTCTGCCTGTACTGCGTAGGTCCATTCAACATCATTAAGGGACTCATCATTTCGGTAGTTGTTTTCATAATCTACAAGCCGCTTTCAAGACTTATCAACAGCCTCGATGCCCTTCTTACAAAGAAGAAAAAAGCAACGGTTCAGTAAACCCGAAATTAATTTTTGGTTGACAAACAGCAAATTCAGGCGTATAATAGCATACGGTGTCGAAAGACATCTATCACAGAGTAGAAATTTGTGCGTGAAGTGTTTTGCGGACGGGGAGTTGCCGCAAGAACGAAAGGTTTATCCTGCGGTACAGATTTCGCATCCCGCTGTTACTTTGGGACATATAATTCAGCGGGCAGAGCAATCTGTCCGCTTTTTTCTTCCTGAAGCAACAACAGAGATTCAGGAGGTAAAAAATATGTCACAACTCAAAAAAATTCAAAGCTCTTTGCTTGAAATGAAGAGTATCTACGCTCTTGCGGCAATTGCAATGCTGCTTGCACTTCGTATTGTTCTCGGATTTTTTGCAAACAGCACACTTCCGTTTTTCGGAAACAATGTAAAGCTCAGCGCAGCGTTCCTTCCCATAGCCGTAACAGGCGTAATGTTCGGACCGATTCCTGCCGCAATTGTCGGTGCTTTGGGAGATATTCTTTCATTTATCATTGCCCCGACAGGCGCATATTTTCCCGGCTTTACAATCAACGGCTTTATTACAGGTTTTATCTACGGTATGTTTCTTTATAAGAACAATGTAACTCCGCTCAGAGTTGTTCTTGCATGGTTTACAAATATGCTCTGCGTTGAAACATTCCTTACGGCTTTTTGGCTTTACACACTCTACGGCGGCGGTTCAACACCGTACACAGTTTATCTTACAGCAAGATTCATCAGTGTTGCCGTTAAGTGCATTCCCGAGATTATTCTTGTGTTTGCTCTTGGTAAGCTTGTAGGTAAAATTCGTGTTCCGCACGCAATAAAGAGAACCTGATGAAAAACTAATGCAAAATTTTAAGGTTGGAAATCGACTGCTCCCCGCAGTAGTTTCCAACCTTTTTTGTTTGTGCAGCGGCGGATAGTAACGGTACAATATTTGTAATTCAACTTGCTTTATAAATACAACAATGTCATTGTTAAACTGTAGAGGCGAACCGTGTTCGCCTCTACAAATAAAATAAAAGTCGGAAAGCAAATTTGAAATCTGCTTTCCGACTGAATTTTTGTTATAAAATTTGACTGCACGATTAAGCCCATTTGAGGGTATCGTTGTAGAGATTGATGTAGTCCTGAGCCGAACGCTCCCAACTGTTGTCGCTCATCATAGCACGCCACATAAGCTGATGCCAACCCTGGTCGTCCTGAATGCCCCACAATGCTCGTCTTACGGCAAGCTGCATATCTGCACATTCATAGTTTTTGAATGTGAATCCATTACCGTAGTTGTCGGCACTGTCGAAAACAGAGTCTTTAAGACCGCCAACCTCACGAACAACAGGAATTGTGCCGTAACGGAGTGCAATCATCTGTGCAAGACCGCAAGGCTCCTGAGCAGACGGCATAAGGAAAATATCTGCGCCTGAGTAAATCTTTCTTGCAAGCTCGGGAACAAAGCCGTGACAGAAGCAAAGTCTGCCCGGATACTTAGCCTGCATATAGTTGAAGTAGTCCTCGTACTCCTTGTCACCTGAACCGAGAATTACAAACTGCATATTTTCTGTGTCCATAAGCTCCTCAAGACCCATTCTTACAAGGTCAAGTCCCTTGTGTGCAACAAGTCTTGTTACCATACCGACCAGCGGAACATCCCAGCGCTGTTCAAGACACAAACGCTCCTGCAAAGCACGCTTACATTCGCCCTTGCCGCTCATATCGTCCTTTGAATAGTTGCGATAAAGCTGATAGTCTGTTTCGGGATTGTAGCTTTCTGTGTCAATACCGTTCTTGATACCGCAAAGCTTGTAGTGACGAAGATTGAGTTCGTCATGAAGACCCCAACTGAACCACGGGTCTTTAATTTCAGCCGCATAGCTTGGAGAAACCGTTGAAACACGGGTAGCTGTTTCGATAGCACCCTTCATCATATTGAGTTTGCCGTTCATTTCAAGAATCTTTGTTTCGGATGCAGGAATGCCGACGCACTCTGTGTTAACTTCCCAGCCGTATTCACCCTGATACTGGATGTTGTGAATAGTGAACAGACTCTTAATGTTATAGTACCATGGTCTGTGTGAATAGAACAGATAGTAGTAAACAGGAACAAGAGCCGTCTGCCAGTCATTACAATGAATGATGTCGGGATGGAAATCAATGTAAGGAAGCATTTCAAGAATTGCACGGGAGAAGAAAGCGAATCTTTCAGCGTCGTCATAATGACCGTAGAGAGTGCCTCTCTTGAAATAATATTCGTTATCAATAAAATAGTATGTACAGTCATTCCATCTTGCCCAGAACAAACCGCAATACTGATGACGCCATGCAACCGGCACGGTAAAGTTTGTGATGAAGTTCATGGAGTTTTTAAGTTCCTGCGGAATTGTGCCGTAAAGCGGAACAACAATTCTGCAATCCTGACCTTTTCTGCAAAGTGTGTGCGGAAGACTTCCTGCTACATCAGCAAGTCCGCCACTGCCGCAGAAAGGATTAGCCTCTGAAGCACAGTATAAAATTCTCATTGTAAGATTACCTCCTGTTTAAACAACTTTATACAACAGATTTTTTAGCAATATAAATGGGGTACGAATCATATCCCATAAGTGATCGACCATCCTTGATGGTAACATCCTTATCTATGATAACATAGTTGAGGTTGGTATTGCAACCTATTTTTGTGTCCTGCATTACAATACAGTTAGAAAGCTTTGCGCCTTCGCCGACATAAACACCCTTTGAAATAACGCAGTTCTCAACCTCACCGTTGATAACACAACCCTGTGCAATGATTGAATTTTTCACATTGCTTGTAAGTCCGTAGCGTGACGGAGCGTCATCTCTTACCTTTGTATAGATAGGTCTTTGCGGATTGAAAAGCTCATCCCTTACTTCTTTTTTCATAAGATCCATATTGAACTCAAAGTAATCGTTGATTGAGCTGATTGCCGCACAGTAACCCTTATTTTCATAAGCATAAATACTGTATTTGCCCAGACTGCTCTGAAGAAGTCGCTTTACATCAAGCTGATTAACGCTGATGGCGTTTCGGATTTCACTCATAAGAATGTCTTTCTTGATGAGAATAGAGCCGTATGCGTGGTTGAATACCTCTTTGTCAACAACACCGGGCTTTACAAAAATCTGATTTACCTTGCCGTCATTGTCTACATCAAGGGTAATCGGTCTGTCATAGCCCTGCGGAATTGCATGATTCTTATATATAAGTGTAATGTCTGCCTTCTTCTTTGAGTGGAAGTCAAAAACATCTGTGTAATCAATGTTAGTAATTACATTGCCCTGTGAAATAAGCACATACTCCTCACGGCAATGCTCAATGTAGCCGTGCATATTGTAGATTGTTTCAACAAAGCTTGAAAAAGCCTTGCCGTCATATGGTGGGAGAATTGAAAGATTGCTCCTTCTCTTTGAAAGGTCATATGCACTGCCCGAACCCACATGATCCATAAGTGACTGAAAGTTGCTTTTTGCAACTATGCCTACATTGCTGATACCTGAGTTTGACATATTCGAAAGGTCAAAGTCGATAATTCTGTATTTTCCGCCGATCGGAACGCTTGCAGTTGTTCTTGAAGATGCAAGCTCGGGGATTTTGTCGTCAAGTGTTGCCGCAAAGATGAAACCGAGTACATTATTACTTCTCATTGCCGTCCACCTCCGTGTCGCTGTCTATCATGGTTTTTGCTTTGATAACGGTGTTTTCTTTGATAACGGTATTTGCACCGACAACAGTAATTCCCCAGTCGTCAATATTTTCCGTTTCTTCGGGGTTTTGTCCGACTTTTGCATTTTTGCCTACAACGGTGTTTTCGGCAATGATAGCAAACTGAACCTCGGCACCGTCCTCAATTACCGCACCGGGCATGATGATTGAAGAATTAATCGTAGCATTTTTACCGATTGTAACACCTGCAAAGAGAATTGAGAACTCAAGGTTGCCGTAAACATTGCATCCGTCGGCAACGAGTGAATTTTGGATTGACGCCTCGTTTGAAACATAGTGCGGAGGCATCATCGGGTTTCTTGAGTAGATATCCTTGAGGTCTAAAGTAACCTTTGGATCGAGAAGATCCATATTAGCCTCCCAAAGGCTGTCGATTGTTCCCACATCCTTCCAATAGCCTTCAAAAGGATATGCAAACATACGCTCACCTGCGTCAAGCATGGCAGGGAGGACATCCTTACCGAAATCGTGGCTTGAACCCTCTTTGAATTCATCCTCCGTAAGATACTTTTTAAGTTCCTTCCAACTGAAAATATAGATGCCCATTGAAGCGTTAGTGCTTTTCGGATGAGCAGGCTTTTCTTCAAATTCGTAGATTGAGCCGTCCTCATTTGTGTTGAGAATACCGAATCTTGAGGCTTCTTCAAGCGAAACATCAATTACCGCAATTGTACAAGCGGCATTCTTTTCCTTATGATATTCAAGCATCTTGTTGTAGTCCATTTTATAGATATGGTCGCCCGAAAGGATGACCACATATTCAGGATTATAACGCTCAATGTAGTTGATATTCTGATAAATTGCATTGGCTGTTCCCGAATACCAGTCTGCACCGTCAACAGCCTGATAAGGGCTGAGACAGTTTACACCCGAGTGCATACTGTCAAGATCCCACGGCTGTCCGTTTCCTATGTATTCGTTAAGAACAAGAGGCTGGTACTGTGTGAGGATACCTACAGCGTCAATGCCTGAATTTACACAGTTAGATAACGGGAAATCAATAATACGATATTTGCCGCCAAACGGTACGGCAGGCTTTGCAAGCTTTTTGGTAAGCACGCCAAGACGAGAGCCTTGACCGCCGGCAAGCAGCATAGCCACTACTTCCTTTTTTGGAAACATCTTAAAATACCTCCGATATTTATTTTATTATCTTTATTAAACTTATTAATTACAGTCTTGTGACTGAAAATATCAATTTTCTTTCTGAGCTTCATCGGGTTCAAGTTCTTTTACACACCTCAGATAGATTACGCTGAGAGGTGGGAGAGTGAGTGAAAGTCCCTGATCAAAACCGTGAATTTTCATTACCTCGGTTTTGATATTATTACCGTTCACAACACCGCTTCCGCCGAAACGCTCTTCATCAGAGTTGAAAACCTCGTCATAAAGACCGTATTTAGGAACACCGATGCAGTATTCGTCACGCCTGATGGGCTGAAAATTACATACCGAAACAATTTCATCACCGTTTTTGTCGGTGCGCTTGAATGCAATAACGCTGTTTGTGTAATCGTCATGGTGAATCCAGTCAAAGCCTTTCCAGACCGTGTCAAGTTCGTAGAGCGGCTTGCAGTCAAGATAAAATTTGTTAAGCTCTTTAAAAAATGTTCTGAGCTTTTTATGCTTTTCAAATTCAAGCAAGTCCCATTGAATTGCCTCTTCGTGATTCCACTCGTCAAACTGTCCGATTTCAGTTCCCATGAACACGAGTTTCTTGCCCGGATGAGCGTACATATATGTTATGAATGCTCTCACGCCTGCAAACTGCTCGTCATACTTTCCGGGCATCTGCTTTATGAGTGAGCCTTTGCCGTGAGAAACCTCGTCGTGTGAAATCGGCAGAAGGAATTTTTCTGAAAAAGCATAATAAAAGCTGAAAGTAAGACTGTCATGATTGAACGGCCGCCACATCGAATTGAGTGACATATAGTGCAGCATATCGTTCATCCAGCCCATGTTCCACTTGAAGTCGAAACCAAGACCGCCGTCCTCTATTTTATGAGTAAGCTTTGGCCATGATGTGTTTTCCTCGGCAAACATCATAACATCGGGGTGGTACATATGAACAGCCGTGTTGAGTCTTTTTACAAAATCAACAGCGTCAAGATTTTCTTTTCCGCCGAATTTGTTCGGTTCCCATTCACCCTCGGTTTTACCGTAATCAAGGTAGAGCATAGAGGAGAGTGCGCCGATTCTCAAACCGTCAATATGATATTTGTCGAGCCAGAACATTGCGCATGAAACAAGAAAACTTGTAACCTCGAATCTTGCGTAGTTGAAAAGGCAGGTTCCCCATGAGTCACGCTTGCTTGTTTTTGGATCGTTGCTTTCATAAAGAGGTGAACCGTCAAACCTTGCAAGTCCGAAATCGTCCGTCGGAAAATTTGACGGAACCCAGTCAAGAATCACACCAATGCCTTCACCGTGAAGCTTGTCAACAAAAGCCATAAAATCAGACGGTGTGCCATAGCGTGAAGTCGGGGCATAGTAGCCGGTTGTCTGAAAACCCCAGCTGCCGTCATAGGGATACTCCATAATCGGCATAAGCTGAACATGGGTGTAGTGCATCTCCTTTAGGTAGGGGATAAGCTCATCGGCAAGCTTTTGATAGTTAAAAAAGTTGCCGTCAGGATATTTTCTCCATGAGCCTGCATGTATTTCATAAATATTCATCGGTGACGATGAAATGTTGTTTTCTTTGCGTTTATTAAACCATTCGCTGTCATTCCACGAATAGCTTTCTATATCATATACAACAGAGGCCTGACCTGGGCGGGTTTGAGCATGAAAAGCATACGGATCAGCTTTCATAAGCCTGTCGCCGTATTCGCTTTCAATGCAGTATTTGTATGTACAAAACTGTTTTACACCCTCGACAAACACTTCCCACACACCGTAACCGATGTTATACATATAGTTTGCCTCGTTGTTCCAATTATTAAAATCGCCTGCAACCGAAACGCTCCTTGCGGTTGGCGCCCACACACGGAACACTACTCCGTTTTTGTCGTTACGGTTCACGAGGTGTGCGCCCAAAAAATCATATGCACGCACTGAATCGCCGGTGTGAAAAACTTCAAGAGCCGGTCTTGCCTCGTTAAAGCTGTAATTCATAAGAATTGCTCCTTGTTTAATATCTGTTGTTTGTTGATTGTTTGCTCACACTTATATAATACCAAAATTATATGTCAATTTCAAGCAAATTCAAAAAATTTAAAACTAATTTTTCGTGTATATTTTATAAACTGCGACTAAATGTTACATTTTAAAGCATAATTTTACGAATAAAGAAAAATAAGGATAAATATCTTCCGAAAAGGAAAACAAAAAGGGCTGTCCAAAAAGGACAGCCCAAAGAATAATCTGTAAATTCAGATTAGCCAAGCTCAGCGAAATACTTAATTGTTCTTACCATCTGGCTTGTGTATGAGTTCTCGTTGTCGTACCAAGAAACAACCTGAACCTCATAAAGATCATCAGCAATCTTTGATACCATTGTCTGTGTAGAATCGAAGAGTGAACCGAATCTCATACCGATTACATCTGAAGAAACGATCGGATCTTCGTTGTAACCGAATGACTCAGAAGCAGCAGCCTTCATAGCAGCGTTGATACCTTCAACTGTTACATCAGAACCCTTAACAACAGCTGTAAGAATTGTTGTTGAACCTGTCGGAACAGGAACACGCTGTGCAGAACCGATGAGCTTACCGTTGAGCTCAGGAATTACAAGACCGATAGCCTTTGCAGCACCTGTTGAGTTAGGAACGATGTTAGCAGCACCTGCTCTTGCTCTTCTCTTGTCGCCCTTTCTGTGAGGACCGTCAAGAATCATCTGATCGCCTGTGTAAGCGTGGATTGTTGACATGATACCGCTCTGGATTTCTGCATACTTGTTAAGTGTGTCAGCCATAGGAGCGAGACAGTTTGTTGTACATGAAGCAGCTGAAATGATTGTATCGTCAGCTGTAAGAGTCTTTTCGTTTACGCTGTAAACGATTGTCTTGAGGTCGTTGCCTGCAGGAGCAGAAATAACAACCTTCTTAGCGCCGGCATCAATGTGAGCCTGGCTCTTTGCCTTTGATGTATAGAAACCTGTGCACTCGAGAACTACATCAACACCGAGTTCGCCCCAAGGAAGCTCAGCAGCGTTTGGCTTAGCGTAGATTGTGATCTCTTTGCCGTCAACGATGATTGAGCCTTCGCCGGCCTCAACTGTGTGAAGGTTTTCACCGATCTTACCGCAGTAGCCGCCCTGTGCTGTATCGTACTTGAGAAGGTTTGCGAGCATAGCAGGATCTGTAAGATCGTTGATAGCTACTACTTCGTAACCCTCAGCACCGAACATCTGTCTGAAAGCAAGACGACCGATACGGCCGAAACCGTTAATTGCAACTTTTACTGACATAAAAAAATTCCTCCTAAAATTCTAAGGTGCTTCTATTATATTACATTTTTTTCATTTCTTCAATAGCTTGACAAAAATTTAACGAAAAATTTTTCACTTTTTTACAAATACGGTAAAAAACACGGTCACATTTTGCTTTTTTAAGGCAAATTTAAGCTGTAACCGTCAAAAAGCTGTAATCTTTTTTATTTCCGTAATAATTATCTGCAAAATTCCCGTGCTTATTCTTGACAATTTGGTTATTTTATTATAAAATTGTATAGTCCGCTGATGCGGATTTTGGCAAAAGTACAGTTTTTGACTTTTGCGACTTTTTTAATCAGACTCTTTAAAAGAGCCGTTATATATAGATATTTTTTATAATTTTTATGGCGTTTCGCCTTTTGAAACGTTCTGTGCAACCTGTACGGTGTTTTGCGGTTGCGTATGTATATATAATGTATTAAAAATATTTACAAAGTAAAAATGAAAATTGAATATCTTTTTAACGGCACCTTTAAAGTCTAATTGATTGGGAACTGTGAAATATTAAAAAATCAAACTAAGGAGGTGTCCAGATTGCCATTGTGGATAAGTATTATCTGCATTGTCGCCGCAGTTGTTATCGGCGCAGGTGCAGGTATTTTCCTTGGAATTGCCATCCGCAAAAACACTGCCGAGAAAGAAATCGGAAGTGCTGAGGAGGAGGCAAAGAAGATTGTGGCTGATGCAATCAAAACAGCCGAAGCAAGGAAAAAAGAAGTAGTCCTTGAGGGTAAAGACGAGGTTCATCGTTTCAGAAACGAGAGCGAGAAAGAAATTTCCGATCGACGCAAGGAAGTTCAGCGTCAGGAGAGAAGAATCCAGCAAAAGGAAGAAACTCTTGACAAAAAGCTTGACAATATGGAACGCAAGGAAGAAAAGGTCAACAAAAAGCTTCGTGATGCAGATGCAAAACTCGAAGAAGTTGAAACTCTGAAAAAGAGCCAGTTTGAAATGCTTGAAAAAATTTCGGGCTACACGGCAGAACAGGCTAAAAGCTATTTGCTTTCACAGCTTGAAAATGAGCTTGCTCACGAGAAGTCGGTTAAGATTATGGAATATACCGAACAGCTAAAAGAGGAAGCAGACGACAAGGCAAGAAACATTATTTCGCTTGCAATTCAGCGACTTGCAGCTGAGCAGGTTTCAGAGGCAACAATTTCGGTTGTTCCTCTGCCCAATGACGAGATGAAGGGCAGAATCATCGGTAGGGAAGGCCGTAACATCAGAGCCATCGAAACTCTTACGGGTGTTGATCTTATTATTGATGATACGCCGGAGGCTATCACGCTCTCATGCTTTGAGCCTGTAAGAAGAGAAATTGCAAGAATTGCACTTGAAAAGCTTATTGCAGACGGCAGAATCCATCCCGCAAGAATTGAGGAGATGGTTGAAAAGGCAAGAAGAGAGGTTGAATCCGAAATCAAGCGTACAGGTGAGAGAGCCGTGCTTGACGCAGGTGTTCATAACATTCATCCGGAGCTTGTCAAGCTTCTCGGCAGACTTCGTTACCGTACAAGCTACGGTCAGAATGTACTTGATCACTCTCTTGAAGTTTCATACATTGCAGGTATGATGGCGAGCGAGCTTGGTCTTGATCCTACAATTGCTAAGCGTGCGGGTCTTTTGCACGATATTGGTAAATCCATTGACCATGAGGTTGAGGGAACACATATTCAGATTGGTGTCGATCTTGCCAAAAAGTATAAAGAAAGCGATGCTGTTATTCACGCTATTCACGCTCACCACGGTGATGTTGAGGCGAGAACAATTGTTGCCTGTCTTGTACAGGCGGCAGACGCTATTTCAGCCGCAAGACCGGGTGCAAGAAGAGAAAATGTTGAAAACTACATTAAGCGACTCCAGAAGCTTGAAGAGGTTGCGTCTTCTTTTGACGGTGTTGAGCGTACCTTTGCAATTCAGGCAGGCCGTGAGGTTAGAGTTATGGTTAAGCCTGAAATTGTCAATGATGAGCGTATGATTCCGCTTGCAAGAGATATCTGTAAAAAAATCGAAGAAGAGCTTGAATATCCCGGACAGATTAAGGTTAATATTATCCGTGAAAGCAGAGCGTCCGATTTTGCAAAATAAAATATCTTGATTTTAACTACGGTTGACAGGACTATGTTGACCGTAGTTTTTATTTTGTAGGGACGATATTATCCGCCGGTACGGCGAGCCGCCGTGCCTGATTCGTGTAGATAGGTTCATTAAATGAAAAATTGAAAATTGAAAATGGAAAATTGCGGTCGGGAAGATGGTTTGCAATATAAAAAACATATTATGCCCGAGCGTAGTATAGTAGCTGTTTGCACAATTTAATGTAGCGGCGAACGAAGTTCGCCGCTACAAACGCTACAAAGAATATGCTGTAATCAAAAAAATAATTTGCAAGAAAATTAAATAAACTTGCAAAAATTAAATTTGTGCCGTAGCTTAGATTTTTGACCCGTTATTGTAAACTGTAATTTAAAAAAACAGCAAAAAACTTTAAAAAATATTCAAAAAAGTATTGACAATCGGTTAATGAGGCTTTATAATTCAAGACAGTAGGGCAAAGGTCTTACGAAGTTTTCGGAAAACTGAATATAAAAAGGACAAGGAAGTTCACTTTGGTTTCTTCTGATTTTGCAACAAATTTTTAAAAACTTGCAAAATCAGATAAAAACATTGTGAGCTTTATTTTTTTGCTTCGGCAAAAACGGTTTATGTGGAGGTTAAAAATGGATTCAGGAAATATAGGCTTTGTGCTGCTTTGTGCGGCTTTCGTATTTGTAATGACTCCGGGTCTTGCAATGTTCTACGGCGGTCTTGTACGAAAGAAAAATGTTGTAAATACAATGATGACATCAATTTTTATTATCGGTGTTGGAATTGTTATGTGGGTGCTTTTCGGTTATTCGCTTTCGTTCGCTCCTTCGGGAAATGCTTTTATCGGTGATTTCCGTTGGCTCGGTCTTGAGGGTGTTTCACTCACGGAGGGCTACACGGATGATGCGTCAATTCCGAATATGGTATTCTCAGCGTTCCAGATGATGTTTGCCGTAATCACTCCTGCTCTTATTACGGGTGCGGTTGCAGGCAGAATGAAGTTTAAGTCAATTTTCGTTTTCACAATTTTCTGGTCGCTTATCGTTTATTATCCGCTCGCTCACATGGTGTGGGGACAGGGAGGACTTTTAGGTGCAGACGGTATCGGTGCTCTCGACTTTGCAGGCGGCGATGTTGTACATATCAGTTCGGGTGTTTCGGCACTTGTACTTTGCATACTCCTCGGAAAGCGTCACGATTATGAACATTCAATTTACAGAATTCACAATATCCCGACAGTTGTACTCGGTGCGTCGCTCCTTATGTTCGGTTGGTTCGGCTTTAATGCGGGTTCTGCACTTGCCGCCGACGGTCTTGCGGCTCACGCATTTATGACAACGGGTGTTTCAGCCGCAGCCGCAATGCTCTCGTGGATGCTCTGCGATATTATCAAGAACAAAAAGCCTACGCTTATCGGTGCAAGCACGGGTATGGTTGCAGGTCTTGTAGGTATCACGCCCGGTGCAGGCTTTGTTCCGATGTGGGCGGCAGTTATTATCGGTTTGACAACAAGCCCCGTTTGCTATATTATGATTTCATACGGCAAGAAAAAATTCGGCTTTGACGATGCGCTTGACGCATTCAGCTGTCACGGTACAGGCGGTATCTGGGGCGGACTTCTCACAGGTGTGTTCTCATGCACGGCAATCAACAGCAGTGCAGGTAACGGTCTTGTGTACGGTGAGTTTGCACAGTTCGGTGCTCAGGCGGCAGGTATCGGCATCACAATTGTAATTGCGGTTGTCGGAACACTCATCTGCTACGGCATCACAAGACTTCTTACAGGCAAAATCAGGGTTGACCTCAGAGATGAGCTTATGGGACTTGATGTTTCACAGCACGGTGAATCTGCTTATCCGTCATTTAACGGTCTTGATAACTAACGGAGGTTTTAAAGTATGGAAAACAATAACGATATTCAGCTTATAAAAATAGAGGCCGTTGTTCGTGAAGAAATGTTTGTAGATGTCAAAAAGGCTCTCACGGATATCGGCGTAAACGGAATTACAGCGTATCAGGTTGTCGGCTGCGGAATTCAGCGAGGTATGTCGGAGTATGTAAGAGGACAGAAGGTTGATGTTCAGGTTTTGCCGAAAATCAAGTTTGAAATTGTTGTTTCTTCCGAAGAATGGGAGAAAAAAACAATTGAGGCAATCAGAAAAACAGCCTTTACGGGCAACCCGGGTGACGGTAAAATATTTACCTACTATCTTAAACAGGCGGTTAAAATCCGTACGGGAGAAACAGGCTACGATGCAATTCAGACTCCCAACTTTGACGACTGATATTTTCCTATTTTCCTATATCAAAAAAGTGCGTACCGAATTTCGGTACGCACTTTTTGCTTGTAAAATTGTTTATCTTTTTATTGTAATATCTTCCGGGCTGACAGTATTGTCACGAAGTCTGTTGTAATAATCGGGATTTGAATGCTTTATGCTTATCGGCTTTAGCTCGGGAGTTGCAAAACAGTGTGTTGTTCTGCCTGTTGCAGAAAGTTCTCCGTTTTTATTGTTGAAGATTTTATAGTCAAAAATCATTCTTGAACCCGTAAAAAATACAAGGCTTACTTCAACGGAATACTCATCGCCGAATTTAAGCGGCTTTTTGTAACGGGCATATGCGTCAACATTTGGAATATACAATCCTTTTGATTGCATTTCGGCAACATCACAACCGATGTCGTGCATATACTGAATTCTTGCATCTTCAAAATATCTGATAAAATTTGAGTGATGAACAATGTTCATACAGTCTGTTTCATAGTATGAAACCTTTGCTTTGTATAATTTCTCGGTCATATTTTCTCCTTTACATATATTAGGAAAATCCGTAATTATTTTTTGAGCAACAAACCGTTTTTAAGGTCCTCTGCTGCCTGTTTTTTTATTACAAAATGCTGTTTCTTGCCTGTAGCGGTTTGCGGAAGATCGTTGACAAAACGGTAGTATCTCGGAGCCTGATATTTTGAAATATTCGGTGAGCTGTCGCAGAAATTGATAAGCTCGGCAACCGTAAGACTTTCGTCGGCTTTTATTACATATGCCGCAACGCACTCGCCTCTTGTTGAATCGGGAACACCTGTAACGATACATTCCTGAACCTTCGGGTGTGAGTTGAGAATTTCCTCAATTCTTGCAGGATAAATATTTTCGCCCTTGCTGATAATCATATCATCTTTTCTGCCTGCAACTGTAACAAACTGCTCGCTGTTCCAAGTGCCGATGTCGCCTGTGTACATCCAACCCTTGTAGAACTTGTCTTTTGTAGCCTTTTCGTTATTTACATAGCAGTAGGTAGTTTTGTTCGGACATTTGATGATGATTTCTCCCTCTGTTTTGTTATCGCAGGGGACTGTGTCATCAGGCTCTGCTTTTCTGTCGTCATAAACATTTACAAGTCTTACCTCATCATCTGTGCATGATCTGCCTGCCGAACCTGCCATTTCAGGAAGGTCATACGGACGAAGAAATGTATTCCAGAAAGATTCCGTTGTGCCGTAGCCGTTAAAAATGTTGGGGGAGAGAAGTTCCTGATAGCGAATGCAAGCGGCTTTTTCAAGCGGACTGCCCATGGTAATAATGCCCTTGAGCGAAGAAAGGTTTTTCTTATGCTTTTCCTGACGGTTTGCAAGCATTTCAAGAGTTGACGGAACACCTGTGATGAATGTAATTCCGTATCTTTCGATAAACTCCATACAACTCCTCGGGTTGAATGTTCTCATAATCACAAGACACGCACCTGCATAAAGGGTAGGTGTAGGACCGCCCGAATGAATACCGCCACGGTGAAACCACGGCGTCATATTCATCGTAATGTCAACGGGTGAGAGCGGAAAGTGCATAATTACATCGTGAGCCGAAAGAACTTCGTTGATTGCGTTAAGCGGAACGCCCTTTGGAGTGCCTGTTGTACCTGAGGTCTGAAGTCTTAAAACCTCGTCATAAATATGCGGTGCATAGTCAACAGGCGGATTTTCGTAACTGCTGTCCTTGATGTAATCGTCAAAGAAAATGTGTCCTTCGGGAAGAGTTACTTCCTTTTTGGAATTATTAACGCAGAGAATCAATTTTGGCTTATGCTCGCAGATTTCAAGAGCCTGTACGGCTGTTTGCATAATGTCTGCATCATAAACATAAACAACAGGCTTGTTGTGTCCCATAATTTCTGCGGTTTCGCCCGGTGATAGGTTAAAGTTAGCGGGATTTGAGATTGCACCGAGTTTCTGCGGCGCAATGTAACCGAACAAAAACTGCGGTGAGTTGTAAAGCTGCATAAACACGATGTCGTTTTTCTTGACGCCGTCTTTTTTCATAGCGTTTGCAAATCTGTTTGCATCGGCATTAAGCTCTTTGTAGCTCCATGTTCTGCCACTCTGAGGATCAATTGCGGCAGGTTTATCCGAAAAGCGTCTTACATTTCTCATAAAGCCGTTAAGCCATGTAAATTCACTTTCAAATGTTTCTCTGAACATCTGTGAATCATATGTTAAATTCATAATATCCTCCTGTCCTATTATGTATGGATGCACATTATTTTATACACACATATGTGTGTTGTTTGTATGTTGTTTTGTCGGCAGATTATTTGCCGTATTTGCCTACGATAATACTTGAGTTCTGACCGCCGAATCCGAATGCGTTTGACATGGCAAAGTTGATTTCGGCTTTTTTTGCAGTATTTGCAACAAAGTCAATGCCGGCACATTCGGGATCAACCTCGTTGAGATTGATTGTAGGCGGAACTGTGCCTGTTTCAATAGCCTTGACACAGGTAATTGTTTCTGTAATACCGCCTGCGCCCATCATATGACCTGTTGCGCCCTTTGTTGAGCTTACATAGGGGAGAGTGCTGCCGAAAACCTTCTTGATTGAAGATGTTTCAACTGTGTCACCCTTGTTTGTTGCAGTACCGTGGGCGTTGATGTAGCCGATGTCGGAAGGATTAATTCCTGCCTCTGCAATTGCCTGTTTCATACAAGCGATTGCACCTCGTCCTTCGGGATGCGGAGCAGTTACATGGTAAGCGTCATCCGTGTTGCCGCAACCTCTGATTTCTGCATAAATCTTTGCACCTCTTGCAAGAGCGTGTTCCTCTGTTTCAAGAACGAGCGCACCGCCGCCTTCACCTATTACAAAACCGTCACGGGTAACATCAAACGGACGGCTTGCAGTGCTTGGCGAATCGTTTCTTCTTGAAAGAGCTTTTGCGTTGGCAAGCGAATAAATTACAAGAGGACAGAGAACGGACTCTGCTCCTACTGCGAGCATAATATCAGCCTTGCCGCTCTGCATACACATACAAGCTGTGTTGATTGCGTCACCGCCAGACGAACAAGCTGTGCTTACCGTAAAGCTCGGTCCCTGAATGTTGTAGTCGATTGCGATATTTGCGGCGGCAATGTTTCCGAGAATTTTTGGAATAAAACGAGGACCTACCTTTTTGTGTGATGCGCCCGTGAGTGCCTCCTGAGTATATGCGATTGTTGCAATACCTGCCATTGCAGTACCCATAACAATACCCGTTCTTTCGGGTTCAATCTTGATTCCGCTCTGTTTCATGGCTTCCTCAGCCGCAATATAAGCGTATTGCATAAACGGATCTGTTTTTCTGATTAAATCCTTTGGAAGATAGTCGGACGGATTAAAGTTCTTTACTTCGCCGGCAATCTGAACAGCGAGTTCAGACGGATCAAAAGTCTTAATTGTGTCAATGCCCGATGCACCTGCTGTGATATTATTCCAGTAGTTTTCAACACCGATGCCGACAGGTGTTACCGCACCCATACCGGTTACAACTATTTTCTTCATTTGTTAAGCTCCTTGTTTTAAAATAAGTTATTTACATTTTGCATATTATTATGCTATACTTGAATTGTACCAAATATGGAAAAATTATTCAATACCGTTGATTATGCAAAAATGACGATTTGGCAGTCTTAAAATTACAGTTTTGCATAATATTGAAAAAAACCGACAAAATACTGCGGGAAATTGTCAAAACGGAGGTTATTATGGATATAAATCAGCTCAATTGCTTTATAACTGTGGCTCAGACGCTCAACTTTTCAGAGGCGGCAAGGCGGAACTATGTTTCTCAGTCAACCGTCAGCAGATATGTAAGCGACCTTGAAAAGGAGTTTGGGGTTCAGCTTTTTACACGCTCTCACCGTGATGTTATCATAACAAGCGAGGGCAAGGCACTTTTGCCCTATGCGATTGAAATTGTTGAAACTTTAAAGAAAGCAAAAACCGTTATCAAGCAGATGCATGACGGAGGTCAGGGTAAAATTACGCTCGGCTGTGATGTTACCTCGCTTTCGTTCCCGACAAAATGTATAGCCGACTTTGCGGAAAAATATCCGGGAATCACAATTGATGTGCGACAGCTTGACGAGGCTGACCGCACGCTTGCAATCACAGGCGGTGAATACGACTTCTGCTTTATGCCGAGAGATATGGTTCCCGAAAGCTCAGGTATTGAATCAATCATTACACATAATGAAACTTTGTCCGTTGTAACAGCGAAAAATTCAAAATTCAGCGGAAGAAAAAGCGTTAAGCTTTCCGAATTGGCTGACGAAAGTATTCTGGTACTTTCGGAATCGGTTGCACCGATTGTGTATATGGAAATTATGGACTTGTTCCGTACATTTCACATAACCCCGAAAATTGAAAATTCATTTGACGATCTTGTTTCCATATATGTGTCATCATCATCGGGAATCGGCGTGTCTGTCATACCAACCTCGGTCGCTGCATATACTTCTGACGAATACACCGATTCATACCTTATTGATGATGCGGACACAAGCATAGCCTATGTTATGGCATGGGAAAAGAATATTTCAAATCCTGCTGCAAAGCTTTTTATGGAGGCTGTTAAGAAATATGCCAAGGGCGATGACAACATTTACGGGCTGTAACTGAGCATATTTCTCAATATAAATTCCAATAAAGAACTATAGTGAAAATTTCACAAAATAAACACACATTATTTTCAAAAAAGGTATTTACTTTATAAATCTTCGGTGTTATAATTACGGTAGTCAAGGAGAAGTTGACAAAATATCCTTTCAGGAGGTAATTAAAATGTACAGATTTACTTTACCGAGAGATCTCTATCATGGTAAGGATGCTCTCTCAAGTCTTAAAAATTTATCCGGCAAAAAGGCTGTTGTAGTTGTCGGCGGCGGTTCAATGAAGCGTTTCGGTTTTCTTGACAAGGCTGTTGACTATCTTAAAGAAGCAGGTATGGAGGTTAAGCTTATCGAGGGCGTAGAGCCTGACCCATCTGTTGAAACAGTTATGAAGGGTGCCGCTGTTATGCGTGAATTTGAACCCGACTGGATTGTTGCAATGGGCGGCGGTTCTCCGATTGATGCCGCAAAGGCTATGTGGGTATTCTATGAGTATCCCAACACAACCTTTGAGGAAATCATCACTCCGTTCAGTTTCCCGACACTTCGTACAAAGGCTAAATTCTGCGCTATCCCGTCAACATCGGGTACTGCAACAGAAGTTACGGCTTTCTCAGTTATCACAGACTATGCAAAGGGTATCAAATATCCGCTTGCTGACTTTAATATCACACCTGATGTTGCTATCGTTGATCCTGCACTTGCCGAAACAATGCCGGCTAAACTTACTGCTCACACAGGTATGGACGCTATGACTCACGCAATTGAAGCTTATGTTTCAACTCTCAACTGTGAGTACACAGATCCGCTTGCACTCCACGCAATTGAGCTTATTCACGACAACCTCAAGAAGTCTTATGACGGCGATATGGCTTGCCGTGACAAAATGCACGATGCACAGTGCCTTGCAGGTATGGCATTCTCAAATGCTCTGCTCGGTATCGTTCACTCAATGGCTCACAAGACAGGTGCGGCTTTCACAGGCGGTCACATTATTCACGGCTGTGCAAACGCTATGTATCTTCCTAAGGTTATCAAGTATAACTCAAAAGATCCTGTTGCAGCTGAGCGTTATGCTAAGATTGCTAAGTTCATCAACCTCAAGGGCGAAACAACAGAAGAACTTGTTGACGCACTCATCGCTGAACTCCGTTCAATGAACGATCAGCTCAACATTCCGCAGGGCATTAAGAACTACGGTCCGGGCGGTGTTAAGGCTGACGAGAGCATTATCGACGAAAAAGAATTCCTCGAAAAGCTCCCAGAAGTTGCCAAGAACGCAATTGCCGATGCCTGCACAGGTTCTAACCCACGCCAGCCAAATCAGGAAGAAATGGAAAAACTTCTCAAGGCTTGCTACTACGATACAGAAATTGACTTCTGATTCGTTTGACAAATCTATTTGTACTTATCACAGCTCTCCGTTTTCGGGGAGCTGTTTTCTACTTAAAAATGACTGATAAATGAAAGAATTTTAATTAAATTTGCTTTAAACTATTGCAAAATTAATTCTTTTATCATATAATATAAGCAGTGAAAGGAGTTGATTGATATGACAACAGTAAGTCTTCGTTTTGATGACAATACTAAAAAAGAACTTGACGAAATGTGTGCTGAAATGGGTATGAATCTGACCACCTTTTTTATGATTTACGCAAAAAAGGCACTTCGTGAGCGAAAAATTCCGTTTATGGTAGATGCTCCTTTAAAGATTGATGAAAATGATAATTATGATGATTAAGCATCTGTCAAATGTGGTGACCCCAAAAAGTTAGACTTGAAAGCGTAGTGACTTTTAGCTGCTACGCTTTTGTTATGCAACTAAGGCATTAATCCTGTACTCAACCGGACTTAACCAGCCGAGTTTCTGTTTGATTCTCTTGTTGTTGTAGTAATCAATGTATTTGATAATTGCTTGTTTAAGCTCTTCATAGCTGTAATAAACTTTTCCATAATATATTTCTTGCTTTAATATTCCAAAGAAATTTTCCATAACAGAGTTATCGTGACAATTTCCTTTTCTTGACATACTCTGAAATATTCTGTTTTCTTTCAGCTTTTGTGAATATGCTTTCATCTGATAAGCCCATCCTCTGTCAGAGTGAAAAGTCCTGCGATATGAACAGTCATTAGTAATAGTAATAGCTTCATCTAATGCACTCATAATGTTCTCGGCAGATGGCTTTTGAGATATGCCAAAACTCAGAATTTCTCCGTTAAACATATCCATAAATGGATCAAGATAGAGCTTTTTGATTATCATTCTGCCCTTGCTGTCAACCTCATAATACTTAAATTCACTTGTATCTGTTGTGATTTTCTGATGCGGTACACTTGTGTTAAATCTACGGTTAATCCTGTTTGGAGCAATCTTTCCTACTTTACCTTTGTATGAACTGTATTTTCTGCTTTTATGAATAAACGAGGTCACTTGCAGGTTCAATTTCTGAACAATTCTTTGAACTTTTTTCTTGTTTACAAAAATATTTCTGTTTCGCAATTCTCCCCAAATTCTGCGATAACCATAGTCTTTATGCACTTTTCGTATATCAAGAATTTCTTTTTCTAATTTTTCATCCGGGTTCTCTCGCTCAAATCTATTTTGCCAATACATATATGTTGACTTTGGAAAAACTGTTACGGCAAGAATATCTTTTAGCCTGAATTCTCCTCGGAGACTGTGTATTATTCTTGCCTGTTTTTCGGAGGTTTTTCTTCCTCCAAACGCAATCTCCTCAGCTCTTTTAAATACGCATTTTCAATCCTTAATCTTAAATTCTCATCTTCAAGCTGTTTCAGATATTCTGATTCAGCTTTTTCTTTTTCTGTGTTAGGTATTATCTTTTTTGGTTTAGACACTTTGGGTTTCCGTCCTTTTCTCTTTGGTCGTAACGCATCAGGCCCAACTGCACGGTAATCGGTTACCCATTTTGCTATCATTGGTGGATTATTGATACCTAAACTCAATGCAAGTTCTCGATACGATACTTCCGTTGTTAAGTATAATTCTACCACATGCATCTTAAATTCAAAAGAGTAATTTTTCTTTTCTCTTGATCGCATTAATCCTTTGTTTCCAAATTCTTTGTATGCTGAGATCCAATCTCGTAATATTGTTTGACTCGGTATCCCATTTTCTTTACATAAACTTTTATATCCTCCTTTTCCATTTATGTAGTCCATTACTACCTTCTTCTTGAATTCATAACTGTATTTTGACATAAAAATACCGACCTCCAAAGTTAGATTTTTTAGGTCTAACTTTTGGGGGTCGGGTCA
>NZ_NNBY01000038.1 GCF_002834235.1 Ruminococcus bromii
GAGCATTGGAGATAGTGCATTTGTAGGTTGCACAAGCCTTACAAGCATAAGTATCCCCGACGGTGTTACGAGCATTGGAGACTTTGCATTTTACGGTTGCTCAAGCCTTACAAACATAAGTATTCCCGTCGGTGTTACGAGCATTGGTAATTGGACATTTGGAAGTTGCACAAGCCTATCAAGCATAAATATCCCTAACAGTGTCACAAATATTGGTAGGGATGCATTTTACCGTTGCTCAAGCCTTACAAGCATAAATATTCCAGATAGTGTAACGAGCATTGGAGATAGTGCATTTGTAGGTTGCACAAGCCTTACAAGCATAAATATCCCTAACAGTGTAACGAGCATTGGAGGGGGTGCATTTTCCGGTTGTTCAAGCCTTACAAGCATAAATATCCCTGACGGTGTTACGAGCATTGGAGACTTTGCATTTGACGGTTGTTCAAGCCTAACAAGCATAAATATCCCTGACGGTGTTACGAGCATTGAAGAATATGCATTTTACCGTTGCTCAAGCCTAACAAGCATAAATATCCCTAACAGTGTAACGAGGATTGGAGAAAGTGCATTTGGCCGTTGCTCAAGCCTTACAAGCATAAATATTCCAGATAGTGTAACGAGTATTGGAGAATATGCATTTTCCGGTTGTTCAAGCCTTACAAAAACAAATTACACGGGAACAATAGATAAATGGACAGAAATAGATTTTGGCGATGAATCGTCAAATCCAACATACTACAGTAGGAATTTGTATATAAATAATCAATTAGTTACTAAGGCAAATTTAACAACTGCGACAAAAATATCCAACTATGCATTTACCTCTTGCGAAAGCCTTACAAGCATAACTATCCCCGATGGTGTTACGAGCATTGGAGGCGGTGCATTTCGCAATTGTTCAAGCCTTACAAGCATAAATATCCCCGACGGTGAAACGAGGATTGGTGATTGGACATTTCATGGTTGCTCAAGCCTAACAAGCATAAATATCCCTAACAGTGTTACGAGCATTGGGGATGATGCATTTAGCGATTGCTCTAATCTTTCAGATGTATTCTATTCAAACAGCGACACGGAGTGGAACAATATATCGATTGGTTCAGGTAACGACTATTTAGCATCAGCTAATGTTCATTACAATACATCAAGCGATGATTATTCTGAAACCTCAAGAACAGAAGCTGATTGTACAACTGACGGTGTGATTGAATACAAATGCCCCCACGGTTACACCAAAACAGGGAAAATTCCTGCTTATGGACATAATTTGATTAACGGTATATGTTCCCGTTGCGGAAAAAATGAATTAGAGTGTTTTGAATCGGCTCATCCGTATGAGGATAATTGCGATGAATCTTGGACAATAAATAAACCGGGAGCCAAAAGTGTTTCCATTACATTTTCATCACAGACAGAGGTTGAAGATGGATATGATTATATCGAAATCTATGACGGAAAAGACAACCTGATAGGTACATATACCGGTACCACACTTGCATCACAATGCATTACCGTTACCGGCGATACTGTTAGAATAAGATTGACATCAAATTCTTCAAATTCATGCTATGGCTTTTCGATTGATAGTATAGTAGCGGAACCCAATGCATTGAGTTTAGGCGATGTAAACGGTGATGGTGAAATAACTATTTTGGATGCAACCTGCATTCAAAAGTATATTGTTCAGCTTGAAGATTTTACCGATAAGCAAAAAGAAGTTGCTGATGTAAACGGTGATGGGACTATAGACATTATGGACTCAACACAGATTCAGAAATATATTGTACAATTAATAGATACGCTTGGATAATATATTGCAAGGCACTGTATAAAAAACAGCCTAAAAAATCCGAGATTCACAGAAAAAGTGAGTCTCGGATTACTTTTTGTGTAAAAGTTTGTGATTTTTGGAAAACTTAGTGAATTTGGCGTCACAGAAGATTGTCGAGCGTTGGACGGTAAGGTGTTGAAATTGAACCGGCTTTCAATAATGTTTGAGAGGTAAATTTCTGTTTAATTTGCCTCTCAGAATAGAATTTCCTGTCCACTCATGTTATTCACGCTTAGGCGTGCAATAACATTGGGCGGACAGGAATAAACGCAAACACGGAGCAAACAAAACAGTCTGATTGCAATGCAATCCACAACTGATTTATTGCTTGCAGGATTATTATTTACACAGAATTTTATAGGGTGCCAATTACTTATTTATTTGATTACCGTAAATATATTCTTTGGCTTTTGATATGAGTATTGATTTTTTGTTTGGAACATTTGCATCTACTACAAGCATTAGCAGATAATCGAGAATATTTCCGACATCTCTTCCCTCTTTTACGCCAAGGTTTAAAACATCTTTACCGTTGATATCAAGCTGACTCAGCTTAAAACATTCGTTATCTTTGATTATTTCATTAAGATGTGTTTTAGCCTTTTTAAGATATCCAAGCTTTTCTTCTCGCTGATATTCAGACTGGGCAGATATATCGGCATATTCTACCTCTAACAACTGCTTTGTAAGGTCTGTACCGAGTACATTCATAACCTTTTTCATAAGCTTTTTACTGCCGTTAAAACGGACATCATGATATTCAATAAGCAGAAGAGTTTTGTTAATAAAATCAGACGGTAATCTTAGTCTGTGCAGAATTTTGTCTGCAATTTTTTTACTTTCAAGCTGATGTCCCTGAAAATGCGATTGACCGCTGTTGTCAGTAGTTTTAACAGAAGGCTTGCCGATGTCATGCAGAAGCATTGTCATACGAAGTATGGGATTCGGTTCAATTGTGCCGAGTGCAGTCAGGGTATGTTGCCACAAATCATACGAATGATGCATGTTGTTCTGATTGAAATTGAACATAACGGTAATTTCAGGGAAAATAACAGCAATCGTTTCTCGGTAAGCGTCAAGAATTTTTACGGCATCCTTACCGCAGATGAGCTTTAGAAATTCCGAAGTCACACGCTCTGTTGCAATGTTTTTTAGCAAGTCTGCATTTTTAAATATAGACTTTGATGTGTTCTCTTCAATTGAAAATCCGTAAACAGAGGCAAAGCGTAATGCCCGCAAGATTCGCAGAGCATCCTCGTTAAAGCGTGTATCGGGATTTCCGACACAACGGATAATTTTATCTTTAAGATCATTTTTACCGCCGTATGGATCGACAAGACCGTATTCAGCGTTATATGCCATTGCATTTACCGTAAAGTCACGGCGTCGCAAATCTTCGTTTATGTTTCGTGTAAAGCTTACGCTGTCCGGATGACGGTTATCGGAATAATCACCGTCAATACGGTAGGTTGTGATTTCATAGACTTCACCGCCGCATACAACGGAAATTGTGCCGTGTTTGATACCTGTATCAAAAGTATGATAAGCCTCAAAGCATTTTTTTGTCTGCTCAGGCAAAGCGTTTGTACAAATATCTGTATCATGCGGAGTCAAACCGAGAAGATAATCACGAACACAACCGCCTACTATAAAAGCCTCATAGCCTTGATTATTCAGTTGTCTGATTAATTTTTCAGCGTTTTTGTTTATTTGCATTTCTTTTTGCAGTCAGTTTAAGATGACTTTCCTTTTTGAATTTTTCTATATAGTGCTGTGCTATATTGTAGAGTATATTAAATACAACAAATGTGCCTACAGCAAAGATTACAAGCAATATGATGTTTTCAAATGTAAGCGGTGCAAGTGAGAACAATCCGCCGAAGAAAATTGAACCGATTATTATTCCTGCGGAACATCCGATGACCATAACGGCTCTGAGCGGATTGAACGGGATTGATAATCTGATTACAAGCAGCATACATGAAAATGCAGTAAGATATACGCAGAGAGTTGAAAACTGTGCCTGTGGCATATCTGTCATATACTTTAAAATTGCGAGTAATATTGTATCTGCCGAAATACAAAAAGCTGTTGGGAGTGATCTTGCTATTATATTTACGGTGAAATTACCTTTTACTATATCTTTATTCGGTTGAAGTGCGAGAACAAATGATGGCAGTCCAACCGTTAATGCACCGACAAGCGTAAGCTGTATCGGTTCAAAGGGATATCCTGTGCGGAAGAATATGAAGAAAATTGAGAGTATAACCGAATAAATCGTCTTAACAAGATAGAGTGCAGAGCTTCGTTCAAGGTTATTGATTGTTCGTCTGCCCTCTGCCACAACGCTCGGCATTGCGCCAAAGTCATTATTGACAAGTACAAGCTGTGACACATTTCGTGCGGCATCACTGCCCGACGCCATAGCTACGGAGCAATCCGCCTCTTTGAGTGCGAGAACATCATTTACTCCGTCACCTGTCATAGCAACCGAATGTCCGTGCTTTTTGAGGGCAACCACAAGCTTTTTCTTTTGAGCCGGAGTTACTCTGCCAAACACATTACAACGCTCTGCCGCATCTTCAAGCTCTTTATCTGTTGTCACGGTTGACATATCAATTGCATTTTCTGCACCCTCGATTCCTGTGTCAAGTGCAATATTTTTAACAGTTTTAACGCTGTCGCCTGAAATTACCTTTAAGGTGACACCCTGTTCCTTAAAATATTTTACCGTTTCATTTACATTATCACGAAGTTTATCCTTAATAAGAATGAGTGCAAGCGGTTTTAAATCATCAGGCAATGAGTCTTTCTCCGGTTCACTATCGCTTTCGGTAAGAACAAGGATTCTGACGGTTTGATTTATCTTTTCAATCTCAGAATACACCTCGGAATACTTTTCTCTGCTTTTTAAAATACATTCAGTCGCACCGACTATGTAGGTCTTGCCGTTGTCAAAGGTACCGCCCGACCATTTTGTTTCGGAGGAAAAATCGCAGAATTTACTGCACTCATACGGTGAAACGGAATCCGAATAGTCACGCAGTGCATACAAAGTTGCATTTAGTTCATCAGACGCTTTTACAATTGAAGAAAGTGCTTTCTTGATTTTATTTTCATCAGCCCCAAACGGAATAACACCTGTTACCGTCATTTCGTCTGTTGTAAGCGTTCCCGTTTTATCAAGACAAAGCACATCAACTCTTGCAAGTGTTTCAATGCAATACATCTCTTGTACAAGAACCTTTTTGGATGAAAGCCTGATAATTGATACTGCGAGAACAGAACTTGTAAGAAGAATCATTCCCTTTGGAATCATACCGACAAGCGACGCAACAGTGCTGATTACAGCAGACTGCAATGTTGCATCGGGCAGGGTGAATTGTCGAATAAAAAATGCAATGCCAATCGGAAAAAGTACAAATGTACAGATTTTGATAATGAAATTGAATGACTCCATAATCTGAGAATTTACTTTTTTAATATATTTGGCTTCGTTATTTATCTTTGCGGCATAGCAATCGGCTCCGACCTTTACAGCCTGAGCATAGCATTTTCCTGCCGCAATAAAACTGCCCGAGAGCAGTTCATCTCCGACATTTTTTTCAATGAGATTTGATTCGCCTGTAAGCAAACTTTCGTTGACTCTGCAGTTGCCGTCGCATACAATGCAGTCGGCAGGAATCTGGCTTCCTCTTGAAAGCACAAGAATATCATCAAGAACAATCTCATCTTTACTTATTTCTGCAATTTTACCGTTCCTGAGTACATTGATTTTTTTCTCAGACAAAATAGTCAGCTTGTCAACGCTTATTTTGGAACGAATTTCCTGAACTATACCTATAACTATATTTGCGATAACAACACCGATAAAAAGCATATTCTTGTGTGAACCCACAAAAATCAATGCCGCAAGCAAAATTACATTTATAAGATTGAAAAGCGTAAAAATGTTATCACAAAATATTCTTTTGATTGATTTGGTTTTAATATTAGTTGAAATATTTACCTTTCCTTCATCTATACGCTTTTGAACTTCGGAATCGGTAAGACCGACAAGGTTAGAATTTATGTTTTCCATATATACCTCATAATAAGAAAATGATATAATTTCAGAAAATAATTTACAATGCACGGCTGTTTATCGCCTTTTCGGAAAATCCTTTGCCAGTAACATTTTTAATATTTTCATCAACGCACTAATCTATATTATAAATGCAAATCATAATAAAGGCAACGGAAAGAAGGTGAATTTTTTGCGAAAATTTAAAGAAATTATATCAGTTGCCCTGATTTTCACATTATTATTTACTGTTTCGACTTTTTCGTCTTATGCCGCTGATGATAAAAATGAGGTTTACATTGGCGGTGAGGCTTTCGGAGTTAAATTTTATGCTAACGGAGCAATGATAATCAAGCTTGAAAGCTACTATGACGGTGAAAAATATGTTTGCCCCGCAAAAGACGGCGGACTTAAAGTAAACGATATTATAAAGAAAGTAAATAATACAAAAATCAGCACAAATGAAGAATTAAAGTCTGAAATTGAAAAATCAAACGGCAATGAAATTACTGTTGAAATTGATAGAAACGGCAAAACCGAAAATAAAACCGTTTTGCCGATTAAAAATACCGTGGGAGTATATCTCCTCGGTGCGTGGGTTCGTGACAGCTGTGCAGGCATCGGAACTATGACCTATTATGACGACAGTCATAATTATTTTGCCGCACTCGGTCATGGAATATGCGACTGTGACACGGCTGCTTTGTTACCGTTAAAATCGGGAGAAGCGGTTCGGGCTGAAATCAGCGGCATTGAAAAAAGCGTCTGCGGTAAAGCCGGCAGTTTCTGCGGATATTTTACCGATGTAAAGTTTGGTAATTTGAGCGTAAACTCCCCTTTAGGAATTTTCGGAGAATTAACGAGTGAAAATTATAAAAGAAACAAGAGATATCTGATTGCAAATGACGATGAGGTAAAAACAGGAAAGGCTGTTATGGTAACAACGCCTGTCGGAGATACGCCGCAGGAATATGAAATTGAAATCAAAAGAATATGCAACCGTGATATGACATCAAATGAAAATTTTGTCATAAAAACAACCGACAGCAGATTGCTCGAAAATTGCGGCGGTATTGTACAGGGTATGAGCGGCAGTCCGATAGTTCAAAACGGCAAAATTATCGGCGCTGTTACCCATGTTTTTCTGAATAATCCAAAAGAGGGTTACGGTGTATTTGCACAATATATGGCAAATTGCTACAATAATCAACACTAAATATATGATTGTTTGTTCAATTTTGATTTAGTAACGCAAAATATAAAACTTTTTTCTCGATTTTTCAAAAAAGTTTTATGGAAGGTATTGCCAACTTTACCATTTTGTGGTAATATTAGTACAACAAAAATTACTGGGGGAAATCACAATGAACAACAAAATAAAACTAATCGTAACCGATGACGCTTCCGAATTTACGCAGGAAAATCTTAATATCTTACAAAGTAAGAATATTTCCGTTATTTTCTGTGCAAAAGACGGAGAAGAATTGTGCGATAAAATTAAAAGAGAAAGCCCTGATGTTGTACTGATGGATTCATTTATGACAAGGCTTGACGCAATCGGTGTTATGAGAAGCATTACACGAGAAAGCACGAAAGTGCCTGTGTTTATGGTATATTCGTCATTCCACAGCACTGTTCTCGAGCGTGAAATTATGAATTCGGGCGCATCGTATTTTGTGTTGAAGCCGTATAACATTTCCGAATTAAGCACCATTATCAGCGATTTATCGGATTTGAGCAAGAAAAACAATTTTGGCAAAGGCAGAGTTATTGACGCTTTCGGAATTGAAATGAAAGTGACCGATATTCTCCATGAAATAGGAGTTCCGGCTCACATCAAAGGCTATCACTATCTGCGTGATTCAATCATTATGTCTGTTGAGCATCCTGAAATTATCAATGCCGTGACAAAACAGCTCTATCCGTCGGTTGCCAAAAAGTACGAAACAACCTCTTCACGGGTTGAAAGAGCTATAAGACACGCAATTGAGGTTGCATGGGATCGAGGTGACATTGATGTTCTGAACTCATATTTCGGATATACAATTCACAACGACAGAGGTAAGCCCACAAACAGCGAATTCATTGCCATGATTTCTGACAAATTAAGACTGCAGATTAAAAATGCAGGCTGAAAAAAAGAGCCGCTCTTTAAGAGTGGCTCTTAATATATTATTTAGTTTTGCCGATATCGTGTCTGTAATGAGCGCCTTCAAAGGAAATTTTTCCTACTGCGGCATATGCCTTTTCAAGTGCCTCATCAAGTGTATCTGCTGTTGCAGTAACACCGAGAACTCGACCGCCGTTTGTATAGAACTTTCCGTTTTCGTACTTAGTGCCGGCATGATAAACGATTGCACCATCGACACCGCCGTTATCATTAAGACCGAACATCTCTATACCCTTTTTATATGAAACAGGATATCCGCCGCTTGCCATAACAACACAAGCCGCAGCACCGTTGTCCCATTCAATGTCAAGGTCGGAAAGCTTTTCGTCAATAACAGCCTCGCAGATATCTACAAGGTCAGTTTTAAGTCTTGGAAGAACAACCTGAGCCTCAGGATCGCCGAAACGGGCATTGTATTCAATAACCTTTGGACCGTTCGGTGTAATCATAAGTCCAAAGTACAGACAACCCTTAAAAGGTCTGCCCTCTTTATTCATCGCATCAATTGTAGGGATAAAGATTGTATCCATACATTCCTTGGCAATCTCGTCTGTATAATATGGGTTCGGGCTGATTGTGCCCATACCGCCTGTGTTAAGACCTTCGTCATTATCAAAAGCACGCTTGTGGTCTTTTGAGCTGACCATAGGTTTTACGCACTTGCCATCTGTAAATGCAAGGACAGAAACCTCGGGACCTGTAAGAAACTCTTCGATAACGATATTGTTACCTGAGTCGCCAAACTTCTTGTCCTCCATAATTTCTTTGACTGCTTCAATTGCCTCATCAACAGATTGAGCGATAATTACACCCTTGCCGAGTGCAAGACCGTCAGCCTTTACAACAACGGGAGCGGTATTTTCGTTCTTTATATAGTCAATTGCTTTCTGAGCGTCATTAAATACTTCATACTTTGCAGTAGGTATGCCGTATTTCTTCATAAGATTTTTTGAGAAAACCTTTGACGCCTCAATAATAGCGGCATTTGCATTAGGACCGAATGCTCTGATTCCAGCCTCCTGCATAGCGTCAACCATACCGTCAGCAAGCGGATCATCAGGAGCTACAAAAACGAGGTCAATTGCATTGTCCTTTGCAAACTTAACCATATTTTCTTTATCCATAACTCCGATATTAACAAGCTCGGCATCTCTTGAAATACCGCCGTTGCCGGGAGCGCAATAAAGCTTTGTGCATTTAGGACTTTCAAGAAGCTTTTTAATTAAAGCGTGCTCTCTGCCGCCCGAACCAATCATTAAAATTTTCATAACCGCACCTCTATCAGTGATGGAAAAGACGAATACCCGTAAATGACATTGTCATATTGTACTTATTGCAGGTTTCAATAACATTATCATCACGAATTGAACCACCCGGCTGTGCAACAAACTTAACGCCTGAACGCTTTGCTCTTTCAATGTTGTCACCGAATGGGAAGAATGCGTCAGAACCGAGTGAAACACCGTCAAATGTTGCAAGCCAAGCCTTTTTCTCTTCCTTTGTAAGAGGTTCGGGCTTAGTTTTGAAGAACTGCTGCCATATACCGTCAGCAAGCACATCCTCATAATCATCAGAGATGTAAACATCAATAGTGTTATCTCTGTCAGGACGGCGGATGTTGTCAACAAACGGAAGGTTCATAACCTTCGGATGCTGTCTGAGATACCAGATATCAGCCTTATTGCCTGCAAGTCTTGTGCAGTGAATTCTTGACTGCTGACCTGCGCCTACACCGATTGCCTGACCGCCCTTTGCGTAGCAAACAGAATTAGACTGAGTATATTTAAGAGTAATAAGAGCAACAAGAAGGTCACGCTTAGCATCCTCTGTAAGATTCTTATTATCTGTTACAATGTTCTGAAGGAGCATTTCTTCGTCAATTTTGAGTTCATTTCTGCCCTGTTCAAATGTAATGCCGAAAACATCCTTATGCTCAATAGGAGCAGGAACATAGTTCGGGTCGATTTTTACGACATTATAGTTGCCTTTCTTTTTTGACTTAAGGACTTCAAGAGCCTCGGGAGTATAGTCAGGAGCAATAATACCGTCAGAAACCTCTCTCTTGAGGAGGATTGCAGTCTGAACATCGCAAGTATCGGAAAGAGCCACCCAGTCACCGTATGACGACATTCTGTCTGCACCTCTTGCCATTGCATATGCGCTTGCAATCGGAGAAAGCTCAAGGTCATCTACAAAGTAGATTTTCTTGAGTGTGTCAGAAAGCTCTGTTGCAACTGCCGCACCGGCAGGACTTACATGCTTGAATGATGCAGCCGCAGGAAGACCTGTTGCCGCTTTGAGTTCCTTTACGAGCTGCCATGAGTTAAATGCATCGAGGAAGTTGATATAACCGGGTTTGCCGTTGAGAACCTCAACAGGAAGATCTTTGCCGTCCTGCATAAAAATTCTCGAAGGCTTCTGATTCGGGTTACAGCCGTATTTTAAAGCAAGTTCGTTCATTGGATTCATCCTTTCCGAAAAATAAATTACTTGTTTTTATTGATAATTCTTGACTCTGCCTTATTTGAAGCAATGTCAATATAGCGTACAAAAAGTGAAACCTTGTTATCCTCATTGAGAGAATTCCAGATTTTCTCGGCAAATGTGTCAATATCATCGTTACCGATTTCTACGAGTGTAGGTTCACCCTCAAAGCTCGGAAGAGGATTGCCGTCACTCATATATGTGTGAATGAATCTGCCAAGACCGTTTATCGGCTTGTCATATGTAAATGTGTATCTTTCGCAACAATCGGGATTGCCGTCTGCACTTTTGAGAATTGACATTGCATAGTTCATCTTGCCGTTTTCACACTCAACGATACCTGAAATTCGTGGAGTGTAGTTAGGACCGTCAGGCTCAAATTCTCTTGTTGTTAGTGACTGTTCAAATGTCTGACCTTCATTCATAAGATCATAAACAGTATCTGTCTGGTCACCGTTAGTAACGATAGTTTTGTTGCCGAGAACTCTTACGGGAGAATAGATGATAAGTGACGGATCAACAAGCTTTGACGGATCAAAAGCCTGAGTTTTGATGCCGTCCTCGGTTTCTGCAAACACTCTGTTTCTGCTGTTTTCGCTTCTGCCCATAATGAAGTATGCAATAACAGCCTTTGAGCCGTCTGCACTTTTGCCGATTACAATGCCTCTGCCCGGATATGAAGTTGAAGCAATGTCATTGTAAAGTGATACAGGTTTCATATTTTTCCTCCGTTAGTCAAGAATTTCGGTTTTATTGTCTTTTACTATAATTTTATCTTCGCAGAAAAGCGAAACCGCCCTTGGAAGAATCTTCCATTCAGCCTGTTCCATAACTCTTTTCTGAAGAATTTCGGGTGTGTCACCGTTCTGAATTTCAACGGCTTTCTGAATGATAATGGGACCGCCGTCGCACACTTCGTTTACAAAATGTGCGGTAGCACCCGTTACCTTGACGCCTCTGTTAAGAGCCTCCTCATGAACTCTGAGTCCGTAATAGCCCTCGCCGCAGAACGACGGAATAAGCGACGGATGGATATTGATTATTCTGTTTTCAAAAGCAGAAATAAACTGCTTTCCGAGAATAGTCATAAATCCCGCAAGAACAACAAGGTCAACATCCTTGGATTTCAAAAGCTCGGTCACAGCAGAATCATACTCATCAAATTCGGCATAGTCTTTTCTTCTGATAACCTCAGTTGCAATCGAATTGTTTTTTGCTCTTTCAAGTGCATAAGCGTTTGGATTTGAGGACACAACAAGAGAGATTTTTCCATTTTTAATCTCTCCCCTGTTCTGAGCGTCAATAAGCGCCTGAAGATTTGTGCCGCCGCCCGACACAAGAACTGCGATATTTTTCATTATTCAAACACTACTCCGTCATTACCGCTGATTACTTCACCGAGCACAACAGCGTCTTCACCGTTAGCCGCAAGAACCTCAAGAGCCTTGTCTGCATCTTCCTTGGCAACGGCGATTATCATACCTACACCCATATTGAATGTGTTGAACATATCGTGCTCGGGGATATTACCTACTCTCTGCATAAGCTTGAAAATAGGAAGAACAGGAATATTGTCCTTTTTGATTTTGGCAGAAAGACCGTCTGTAAGCATACGGGGAATGTTTTCATAGAAACCGCCGCCCGTGATGTGTGATACAGCCTTTACATCAACCTTATCCATAAGAGCAAGAAGAGGTTTTACATAAATTTTTGTTGGAGTGAGCAATGTTTCACCGAGAGTTTTGTCAAGCTCAGGATACTCAGCATTGATTGTTTCCTCGTTGATATCAAAGATTTTTCTGACAAGCGAAAAACCGTTTGAGTGAACACCCGAAGAACGGAGTCCTAAAAGTACATCACCCTCACAAAGCTTTGAACCGTCAATCATCTTCGGCTTGTCTGCAATACCAACGCTGAAACCTGCAACATCATATTCATCAACAGGCATAAGACCCGGATGCTCTGCAGTTTCACCGCCGATAAGAGCACAACCGGACTGAACACAGCCTTCTGCAATGCCTGATACAATTTCAGCTACCTTTTCGGGATAGTTCTTGCCGATTGCGATATAATCGAGGAAGAAAAGAGGTTTTGCTCCACAGCAAATTACATCGTTTACGCACATTGCAACTGCGTCAATACCGATTGTGTCATGCTTGTCAAGAAGAAAAGCAAGCTTGATTTTTGTACCTACACCGTCAGTACCGCTGACAAGTACAGGCTCTTCCATATCTTTGAAATCAGGGGCAAAAAGTCCGCCGAAACCGCCGATGCCTGAAATAACACCGTCAATTTTTGTGCGTGCCACATGCTTTTTCATAAGCTCTACAGACTTATAGCCTGCTGTTACATCAACACCTGCCGCTTTGTAGCTTTCGGAAAAGCTGTTGTTCATTGTAATCACTCCGTCACTTTCTGTTAATTTTTTTAGCGTATTTATCTACAAAGATTGTTCTCGGAATTTCAGCGTCGTAGCTGCCCGTGAAACAACCGTCACAGAATTCTATATTTGCACCCTCAGCAATTTTTCTGAGACTGTTTATACTGAGATAACCAAGTGAATCTGCACCGATATATTCACAGATTTCACTTGTTGTCAACTTGTTTGCAATAAGACTTTCTTTATCGTGAATGTCCACACCAAAGTAGCACGGACATACAAACGGCGGCGAGCTGATGAGCATATGCACCTCGGCAGCTCCTGCCTCACGCATAAGACGAACAATATGCTTTGAGGTTTCACCTCTGACGATTGAGTCGTCAATAATAACAACTCTCTTGCCTTTAACATTAGCCTTCAAAGCAGTAAGTCTTGTTCTGAGAAGTCTTTTCTTTTTATCTTTACCCGAGCCTACTGTTCTGCCAATATATTTATTTTTGACAAAACCTGTGCTGAACGGGATACCCGAAGCCTTTGCATAACCCTGTGCGGCAATAAGTCCCGAATCGGGAACACCGCAAACCATATCCGCCTCAATCGGGAACTCGTCATAAAGAAGTTCACCGGCTTTGAATCTTGCATTATGTACGCAGACGCCGTTGATTACGCTGTCCGGTCTTGCGATATATACATATTCAAAAAGGCAGAAAGATGTTTTATCGGGCAAAAGCTTTAATTTGTAGCTGTGAAAGCCTTCTTCGTCAACTACTACCATTTCACCCGGCTCAACATCACGGACAAATTCACCGCCGAGACTGTCGATAACACAGCTTTCGGAAGTGAAAATCCAGCTGTTTTTGAGTTTGCCGATACAGAGCGGACGGAATCCGTGCATATCACGAAAGCCGATAAGACGGCTCGGTGCGCAAATTACAGTCGAGTAAGCACCCTTGAGCTTTCTCATTGAAGAAAGAACAGCATCTTCAAGCGTGTCTGTTACACATCTTTCGGTTGCAATAACATAAGCCATAATTTCAGCATTGGAATTGGACTGAAAAACAGCACCGCCTGTTTCAAGCTCCTGCCTTATTTCATTGAAGTTTGTAATTGAGCCGTTGCTTGCAATACCGATTGAACCCTGAATATATCGCATAACAAGCGGCTGGTTAGATGCACGGTCGAGTGATTCCGATGAAGTATAACGGACATGACCGACTGCAATCTTACCGTTTGGAAGTTTTTCAAGTGCTTTGGGCGTAAAAATCTCGGACACCATACCGAGTTCCTTGACAGTTGTGAATTCACCGTCTTTATTCACGGTGATACCTGCGCTCTGCTGTCCCCTGTGCTGAAGGCTGAAGAGTGCGTCATTTGCGGCGGCAACAACATCGATATCGTCATCATTACGGTAAATACCGAACACACCGCACTCGTCATTTACTTTGTCAAGTTTTGTGTCAATATCTACATAGTTCTTAATCAAAGCTCTGCCACCTTAGCCTGCATTGCCTTGTCTTTTTCGGCAACGCCTTTTTCCATATCAGCTTTCATATTTTCAAGCTTCTCTGCAAGAGAATTGTCGGAAAGTGCGAGCATTTCAACGGCAAGAATTGCAGCGTTAGCCGCACCGTCAACTGCTACTGTTGCAACCGGAATTCCTGTAGGCATCATAACTGTTGCGAGAAGAGCATCCATACCGTCAAGCTGAGCCGACTTACATGGGATTCCTATCACAGGAAGGGTCGTTTTTGCCGCAAGAACACCTGCAAGATGTGCCGCCATACCTGCTGCGGCAATGATTACGCCAAAACCGTTCTTTTTAGCCTCTGACGAAAACTTAATTGCCGCATCGGGAGTACGGTGTGCGCTCATTACATGAACCTCATACTCTACGCCAAATTCTTTGAGTTTACTGACAGCCTTTGATACTACGGGGAAATCACTGTCGGAGCCCATAATAATTGCAACCTTTTTCATAATTACTCATAGCCTTTCCGCCCACTTGATAAATTGCCGCAAAAACCGTGCCGTGGGCAGACAAAGTCAGGACAAATATGCCAATTTATGCTTTGAATCGACATAAATAAAGCATTACTAATTAATTATATAAAAAAATCGGTTAAAATTCAATAGTCAGGCGAAATTATTTTTAAAATACCGCCAAAAAGCAAAAAGTGACTGTGCAAAGCATAGCCACTTCATGATATTAATTAATCTCGGAAATATCTTTTCCCTGTTCGATTTTCATGCCGTTATCGGGATCTGTAGCATCAAGATACGGTCTTTCGTTGGAAATTATGCCCTCGGTTGTAACTCCCGCCTCTGCAGCCTTTTTCATACCCGGAAAAAGAAATTCCATCTTTTCATTATCGAATTTTTCATCGAGATATTCTTCAAAGCTGTTTGACGCAGGTACTCCCTCTGTTCTCTGAGTCCATCTTGCCGTAGCTGTTACGGACATAAAGCCGTTGAATGCCATGAATACAATCAGAAATGTTGTAATAATTGCACCCGCTCTTTTAGGGATTTTTTCAATAAGCTTTGCTGTCCACGGATACAGATAACGCACCCAGACAAGACCGAGAAATCCCCAGATAAGGGCATACATAAGATTAGTTCTGCCATCAAGGTTAAACGGAGTGTCACTGTAGTCCCATGAAACCGTGCCGAACATCTGCTCCTGCAACCACGAACAGAAATACTCAAAACCTGCTCCGACAAAAGCACTTATCACAAAAACAAGCGTATCATTAAGCTTGTAAAGCTTATACAAAGCGGCTGTCAGAAAACACGCACCGCCGCCGTAAACAGGAATAAACGGACCGTAAACCATGCCGACACGCATTTCAAAATGTCCGTCAACGCAGAACGCCCATATTGTTTCAAGAATCGTGCCGATGAAAGAACCGATCACAAACAGATAAAAAAGCTTCGTAAAACAGAATCCGTAAGCAAACGGCTTGTCATCTTTGCTTTCAAAGGTTTGTGTATATTCTTTCATATTATCCTGCTTAATCTCCTCAATTTTAGCATTAATTTGCTTTACATAAGCCATATGAGTGAGATCGGGATAAGCGTGTGCAAGTCTTTTTCTTAAAATATTCTCTGTAAAAAGTCGGTTGTAATTTTCTTCAAGTTCCTGAATTTCAACCTCTGTTGCACCTTTATCCATAAGCTCGGAAGAATTTTTAAGCTTTGCAATTCTTCTGAGCAGACGGATTGTTGTTATCATTGAAAAAACATAATCAATTGCAATAATTCCGCAGAAGCAAAGAACAAGAATAAGACTTACCCAGAAAGGAATTGCTTCAACGGCTGTGCGAAGCACCGGAATTATCAATCCGACAAGCAGCATACCGAGCAATCCGAGAAAAAGTGCATAAGGAAAAGTTATATAATTGCCTATGCTGAATTTCGAGGAAGAAAAATCCCATGGCTTGAATTTGAGAGTTTTTTCTACAAGCACACCGACCACAACCATAAGTGCAGATAATATCAGAGTTGAACCGATGAATAAAATCAGCTTGCTGTTTTCAAACGGTTTTAGTGCTGTATAACAAATAACCGCCGAAAATCCGTACATAGGACAAAACGGCGATGTCAGAAAACCGTTGTTACTAAATTTTTTCTCAAGAAGAAGCGAACGAAAACTGCTCGCCACCCAGCCAAAAAACGAGAAAATTACGAAGTACCACAACAGGTCGAGTAAAAATTGCATTTCCTATCCTCCACAATTTTATGCAACAAATCGGACACAGAATTCTGTGCCCGAAAAATTGCCGTAAATTTCATATTCTTTATGCCTTTGGCACATCATCTTTCCAGAGTTCTTTAATTGCGGTAACATGACCCGCAAGTCCCTGAATATCTGAAGGAATGATAATCTTTGTAGCCTTGCCGTCAGCGGCTTTACCGAATGCTTCAAGTGATTTAAGCTGAATAATTCTATCGGTAGGAGAAGCCTCATTGAGCATTTTAAGTGCGTCGGCATTAGCTTTCTGAACAGTGAGAATAGCCTCAGCTTCACCCTGTGCCTCACGGATTTTCTGCTCCTTAACAGCGTCGGCTTTAAGAATTGCAGATTCCTTCATACCCTCTGCAACGAGAATCTGACTGCGTTTTTCACCCTCTGCATCAAGAATTCTTGCACGGCGCTCACGCTCTGCCTTCATCTGCTTTTCCATCGCATCCTGAATTTCACGGGGCGGAAGAATGTTTTTAAGCTCGACACGGATTACCTTAATGCCCCATGCGTCGGTTGCCTCGTCAAGAATCACTCTGATTTTACCGTTGATTGTATCACGGGACGTGAGTGTGTTATCAAGCTCAAGATCACCGATGATATTACGCAATGTTGTTGCAGTAAGATTTTCAATAGCGCTAAGCGGTCTTTCTACACCGTAAGTATAAAGCTTTGGATCGGTAATTTCAAAATACACAACCGTGTCAATCTGCATGGTGACATTATCTCTTGTGATCACGGGTTGTGGAGGGAAGTCGATCACTTGCTCTTTTAGTGAAACTTTCTTTGAAAT
>NZ_NNBY01000039.1 GCF_002834235.1 Ruminococcus bromii
AACTATTGCAGATTATGCGTTCGACAATTCTCCAAACATTACAAAAGTAACAATCGGAAAGAATGTAAAGACAATCGGATTTTATGCATTCAACGGAAACAAAAAGCTTGAAACCGTTGAATTTACGGGTAATAATCTGACATCAATTGAGGACAATGCTTTCCGTAATTGTATTGCTTTATCTGAACTCAATATAACAGGTAACGGACTCGTTATTAATTCCGGGGCTTTTTATGGTGATTATGCTCTCAAATCTTTAACGCTTGGCACAGGTGTCAAAACAATTGGCAGCTATGCTTTTCAGCAGTGTACCTCCCTTGAAACTGTAAACATCGGAAACGATGTTGAAACTATTGACAATTTTGCATTTTTTTATGATTACAATATCAAACAATTAGTGCTTGGTAAGGGACTAAAGAATG
The DNA here is from genome assembly GCF_002834235.1 of Ruminococcus bromii. GTDB lineage: Bacteria > Bacillota > Clostridia > Oscillospirales > Acutalibacteraceae > Ruminococcoides > Ruminococcoides intestinale. Next base: position 423 of record NZ_NNBY01000039.1, read on the forward strand.
TTAGTTCTATAGCTTTTTCAGACAAATACAGCAACCTCACCGTTTATTGCTACGAGGGCACATACGGTCATAGGTATGCTAAGAGCATGGGCAATGTTGACATCAAGTTTATTTATGACAATTATTATGTTGTTGACCTTAAGGCGTCGGCTGTTTCGAGCAACAGCGTTACAATGTCATGGAAAAAGCCGGACGGTTATTACGCTATTGATCACTACATAATCTATAAAAACGGTGCAAAGTATGATGAAACAACAGATCAGACCTACACCGACACCAACCTGAAGAGCGGTGAAGAGTATGTTTACGGTGTTGTTGCCGTTGACAAAGAGGGCGTCATCTCAGAGGAAAAAACAGTCAGCGTAACCCCTGCCTGCACTTCCGTAAAGAGCATTACTCTCCCGAACAATAAAAACGATATCGGCGGTCTTAACGAAATCAAGCTTACCGCAACAATGGAAAGCGACCTTTCAAAAACAGGCGGTAAGGGCGAATTTCAGTTCAGCCGTGACGGCAAGGAGTGGAAGTCTGCTTGCAATGCAAATGTTCAGTCAAACGGCGTTGACTATGTAGGCTATTGGTCGCTTAGAAATGTTGTAACGGGCGAATATTCTCTCCGTTTCGTGTTCACAGACAAGGACGGCGGTCAGAGCTACAAAGACATCAAGGTGAATGTTGACAGAACTCACCCCGCACCTATTGACGAGGTTACCATAACTCCTATGGAAACCTACATCTCGCTTTCGTGGCAGATTTCCGTTGAGTATGACACTCAGATTTACAGAATCTACAAGCGAGCAGAAAACGAAACAGATTTTGAACTTTTAAGCGAAATCAGAAATCGTGACACTACAAGCTATAATGATAAAAAAGTTAAAGAAAATGTAACTTATTATTACTATATCGTAGGTACGGACGCTTACGGTCAGGAAAGTCTTAGATATGACATCGTTTCGGCAGGATTGATTAATGATACAATCCCTCCGCAGTTTATCAAGATGACTCCTGCATCAAACAACTACATCTACGGCAAACAGCCATTCTCGGTAGTCGGCAACGATAATGTGGGCGTTGCAAAAACAGCGCTTTACTACTCAACCGATCCCGAAGCTCCTCTTGAAAGCTGGACTCTTATTGACGAGCATAACGGCAGTTCTTACTCGCAGAACATCGACACGACAGTAATGCCGAACGGCGTTGTGTATGTTGTTGCAAAAATTTATGACGCTGTCGGAAACTTCACCTATTCTCCAAAACAGAGATATATGTGCGACAATCAAGGTCCCGAACAGGTCAAGAATGTCAAGTGTATTGCAGTTGACGGCACAACGGCAACACTTTCTTGGAGCGATGTTTCGGACGATGATATTTCATACTTCGTTGTTGAATGCAAACAATCTGATGGAGTATGGAAGAGCGTTTCAAGAACAAGCACAAACCTCGGTGTAAACCTCAGCGGTCTTACTCCCGAACACGATTATGTTTACCGTGTAATCAGCTATGACAAGCGTTCAAACCGAGGCACTCCTTCGGAAGAAATTACAGTTACAACTTTGAAGGATACAATTTGTCCAAAGGTAACAAAAATTACTCCCGATCCGGGTTATTTCAAATCCGAAATCAACCTCAGATTCACAGCAGAAGATGATTACAGAGTAAAATCAATCGAAATCCAGACTTCAACAGACAAGAAAAGCTGGAAAACGGTTTCCGAAATAAAGGCAACAGGCGAGTCTGCAAAATGCACATTCGACTGCAAACTTGACCTCAAAAACTATGAGGAAGGTTCTGTTTTTGTAAGGGCAAAGGTTTATGACAGCTACGGCAATGTGACCGAGGATAAAGACCTTACCTGCTACGAATATGTTGTTGACAGAACAGCTCCGATTCAGCCCACAGGTGTTACGGCATCATCGGGTGAAACAGAGGGAGGTTCGTCATTCGTAAACATTTCGTGGAATGCAATTACAGACGACAACAGCTTTGCTTATTACAGAGTGTACAAGAGCAACAGCGCTGACGGTGAATTTACCCTTTTGAAAAACAATGTAAAGACTGTCAATACATATGATGAAAATGTAGATTTCAGTGCTACCTACTACTACAAGGTTGAGGCTGTTGACCTTGCGGGCAATGTCGGCAAACAGTCGGGGGTTGTATCATGCAAAGTCAAGGACGATACCGAAAAGCCTGTTATCTATGATCTCTCACCTGTTGACGGCACAAGAATAGGTAATAACAACAACTCCGTCACGGTTGCCGCATCGGATAATGCAAAACTCAGCAACCTGAAAATTGAGTATAAAACAAACGGACTTTTCAGTTCATATCAGACAATCAAAGAAATTGCAGGTAACTCAAAGAATAACTGTACCGCAACGGTTGCTCTCCCTCTTGATGAGCTTAACAGCGGTACAGAGGTTACAATCAAGGTTACGGCAAGCGATTCATCGGGCAATCAGGCTGATGAAAAAATCGCAACCTACACAATTGACAAGGATGCTCCCGAAATCAAGGATGTAAAGCTTGTTGAAAAAGACGATAATATCTTCAACCTTACATGGTCTTGTGATGCAGATGATCTTTCTCACTTCTATATATATAGAAAGCGTGCAAATGACAAGTCATATGTGCTTTACGATTCCGTAATGGCTGAAAGCGGAAAGAATTCATACACCTACAACGATAATGAAATTGCCGTTTCCGACAAGAGCGTAATCTACAAGATTGAGACTTTTGATAAGGCTAAAAACTCATCAAGTGCCGAAAGCGAACTCGTTAAGGTGTCGGGCATAATTGCTCCCGTTCCCGTACTCGATTGTCAGTCAACAGTTGTAGTGGGCAGTGAGTATATGTTTGACGCAACAGGCTCAACAGATGATACCGAAATTGTAAGCTACAGCTTTGACTTTGGTGACGGCACAGCCGTTGTAAAGAACGAAAGGGGCAAAACACTCCATATTTTCGATAAGACAGGCAAGTACAAAGTTACTGTCAGCGTAACTGACAGTGACGGCAACACAGCCAAGCTGACAAAGGAAATTACAGTTACAAGCAGAGAGCTTGTCGGCACAGTCAATGTATTGCTTAAAGACGAAAAGGGCAATGTTCTTCCAAACACAGACGCTTATATCGATCTCGGTGAGGAAGAACAGCAGCACGCATTTACCGATTCAAACGGTCTTGCCGTGTTTGAAGCTCCGATTGGTACTCACATTGTATCTTCATACAAAAAAGATTACCTCCCCGTTAAGCAGAATATTTCTGTTACAGGCAAGGAAACTTGTGTAACACTCGTTCTTGTAAACGAACCGATTGTTACGGGTGAATTTGAAATTCACAAAATGACATTTGATGAAATTGTTGCGGCAGGCATCGACATCAATGCCGCCGAAAACAGAAATGTTGTAAAAATCAATGTAACTCTCGTTTATGAGCGTGAACCGATTCATTCGGTAATCTATTGGAACGGTAAAACCGCAAAATCGGACCCGATTTATGTGAAAACATCATCAGGCACAAGAAAACTTACTCCTTGTGTAATCAGCGGTTCAGGCGGAAGTTCAGGTTCGGGTTCAGGTTCGGGTTCATCAAGTCTTGAAGATCCGACAATCGTTTATATTGATGTTCCTGTTGAGTTCTCATATCTCAAAGAATTCTTCAGCGTATCACTTCACATTATCAATCATGCGTCAAGTGATTTCAGCTTGCTTGACAACACGGTTACACTTAATGTTCCTGACGGCCTCAGCGTTGTAAAGACAAATTCGTCAGAACCAAAGGCTTCTGTCTATATTGATGAAATCAAGGGACAGACTCAGAAAACAATCAAGTGGATTCTCAGAGGTGACAAGGCTGGTACATATGATGTCTCAGCCGACTTCCTCGGAATGCTCTCATATTTCAACGAACCGATTTCCGCAAAATTCGTAGCCGATAATCCGATTGAGGTTCACGATGCGTCAACAATTGATGTTGACATTGAGGCAGCAAATCATAACTACGGCGGTAAAGTGTTCTACAATATCATTGTTGAAAACAAGGGTGACTTTGCTCTTGAGGGCTTTAAGTGGGAAAAACTCAACGAGTCCTACTGCGATGAATATGTTGATGCAAACGGCACTTCATATGAAATGGACAAGCAGAGAACAACACTTAATCCGAATGAAAAGTTTGTTTACCATTGCTATGCAAAGCTTGGCGGTTCGTACAAGTACATTGACAACATAATTGACGATGTTTCGTCAATGGGTGCAAACGCAAAGGTTTCGCTTCACGATGTAGATTACTTCCTCGAAAAGTATTTTGAAAAGTTTCCCGAGGAGGGCGGAGCGTATGTATTCTATGTTCAGGACAAGGACGGCAACCCGATATCGGGTGCAACCGTCGAGCTTAACTCCGACCTTATATATAAAACCGACGGCGAAGGAAGAGTTATCATCAAGGAAGAGGACAGAAAAGACCTCGACTCGGCTTACTTAAAAGTTACTGCTGACGGCTACTACTCATATACGGATATGTACTTTGAGGGAGTTCAGTTCGGCAGTCACACAAATGTTAAGCTTTACCGTGTTGGTGAATTTGCCGTAGTCAATGTCAATGTTGACGGCAAAGACGCTCTGAATTCAAAGGCAACAATCAGAACAAATGCTAAGAATAAAGACGGCAGTGTCGCAAATATAACATTCTCATCAAAAATCTACGGCGAGGTTTCCAAAATTGATATTGTTCAGAATGACAAAGCATTAACTGCAAACAGCAGAAAAGTAAATTCATCTGAATATATCTATACAAATACTTATACAGCCTCGGACTTCACAGATGGCGACTCTGTATATATGTATGTAACATTAAAATCAGGCAAAGTTGAAAAGACCAAACTCAATATCAATTCCTTAAGAGTGTTTACTGACGATATCTCGGTAAAACTTCCCGAAAAGGGTTCACTGTTCTTCAGCGATTCTTCTTTTGATTGGCTCAACGGTGTATCGTTCGATTTTGAGTTCACAGATAAACTCGGACTTTCTTATGAATATAACAGATCTGAGAGTACAGTTACCGTTGGTGTCAACTTTGACATTGAAAAGGAACTTGAAAACGGAAATATCAAAAAGAAAGATCCGACCAAAAAGGATGACTCAAGCGATAATACGGACTATGAGAGCCTTAAAGGACACACAGCATTCACCGAAGTAGTCGAAAAATGCAGAAGTGAGTACAAAGACCTTCTCGCAAGTAAGGCTAAGGGAATTAAGTTCGATAAGAACCCGTCCTTTGATTTCTCACTTATGGGTGCTCTTGAATTTAATGTAAGAGATGACGGCGGATTAGAGCTTGCAAAGAGTAAGCTGTTTATCGGTGTGTCTGTTGCATGTGAATATGAAAGTCAATTCTTTATAGCTTGGATTCCTGTCAATATGAAAGTAGGATTTAGCCTTGGTGTAGGTGCAGAGGCATCTTTTGCATATAACAACGAGGACAACACCTATGGCTTTGACTACTTGGATTTAAAAATCGACCTCGGAGTTGATTTGGAGGCAGGCATTGGTGTCAACTGCCTTTCAGCCGGAATTTACGGTAGTGCGGAATTAGGCTTTAGCATTGACATCTGGAAAACATTTGAAATGAGAACCGTTGAATTGAGCGGTGAAGTTGGTTTGTATGTCAAGCTGTTGTTCTATTCCGAAAAATTCCCTATTGTGTCGGGTAGCACGACTATTTACGACCGAGATGCAAATAAAAAAGCCAAAGCATATTCCGAGCTTGTTGCAGCGGCATATGATGCCGACAAATACAACATAAATGATAAATTGCTGTCCTACAATTCGGGTTGGAATGACGAGATAGAGTCCGGCAACGGCAATACGGCATTGCTTGACAATGCATACTCCGCATCAAAGCCACAGATTGCAGCCTGCGGTGACAAGGCGGTAATGGTTTACCAGAGTGTTGACGAAAATGCAACAAATTCGGCAAATGCACTCGCACTTTACTATAGCGTTTACGATTCAACAACTGGCAAGTGGTCAAAAGCATCAAAGCTTGATGACAACAAAAATGCCGATATATCGTACTCACTTGCAGTAAGCGGAGATCAGATTTATCTTGTTTATGCCCAGAGTAACACAGAGCTTTTGGAAGATTCTTCAATTACCGATACAGTAAAGAACATTGATGTATATTCTGCAAAGTTCAGTTTTTGGTCTAACAAGTTTGAAAACTTTACACGCATTTCAAACAACAGTACATACGATGCAAACCCTGTTCTTAAAGACATCAACGGTGTTCCCACAGCAATTTGGATGAACAGTTCTTCAAACAATCCGTTCTTTAATGACAGCTCCAACTCAATTATGATGAGCAGTCTTGCTAACGGAACATGGTCACAGCCTCAGGCTGTTGCACAGAATGTTGACACGGTAATCAACTGCGATATTATCGAAAGCTCAAAGTCAAAATATGTTGTTTACACCTGTGACAAAGACGGCGACCTTTCGACAACAGACGATAAGACAATCTGTGTATGTAACACAGCCACTGGCGAAACAAATGTAATTGCAGAAAATGTAGAAACTGCAATCTCAACAGACGAAGTCCTTAACAAATCCGTTGTAGTTTGGTACGAAAACGGAACTCTCATGCAGTATGATGTTCAGTCTAAGGCAAAAACAGAGATTTGCAACATTTCAGGTTCGGTTGCAAACGGTGTTGAAATAGTAAACGATGAAAACGGCAACTGTGCAATCGTTTACACAGAGAGCAGGAACAAAATCAATGCCCTCTATCTTGACACGGCAAGCGGTACATGGTCAAATCCCGTAACACTTGTTTCATCCGACAACTACATTGAAAATGTTGAGCCGGAGTACATTAACGGCAAGCTTACATTCACATATTATGATTCGAAGGTAATTGATGACGATATGAACACAGAGTCAAAGCTTGTTACAACAATTGCCGACTCTGTTTCAAAACCTGTAATTACAGATGCAAGCGTTGACTACAGCGAAATCAACGCACTCAAGGAAGCCAAAGCAGATGTATCTGTAACAAACAACAGCTTTGAACCGACAGGCAACCTCACCTTTACGGTAAAGAACTATGACGGTACTGTACTCGGTACATATACAACAACAGATAAATCACTCTCTGCAGGTGCAAGCGAGAAGTTCAGCGTTCCGTTCACAGCACCCGAACAGATTGTAAACCGTTGTATATCAATTACCGTAACAGACAGCAAGGCAAAGTACACTTCATCATATGATATCCCCCTCGGTTATACCGATATGGCGGTCAGTGCAGAACAGTATATTGACGGCGACGAAAACTTCATCAAGGCTGTTGTGTACAACAGATTCAGCTATGACTCTCCTGCAACTCTTGAGGTTTATAACAGAAACACAAACGAGGTTTACTTCACACAGAACATTCCTTTTGTTTCAAAGAATACCCCCGTTACGATAACTGTTCCGCTTGATAAGTCATATGTTGATGACACAGGCTTTGTTTCAGTCAGGGTAATCTCAAAGGCAAACGATTACAACGACTTCAACAATACTTATATGTTCGAGTATTACAACACGGATATACCCGATAATATGATTCTTATGGGTGATACAACCCTTGACAGAAGAATAGATGTCAGCGATGCAACATTCGTTCAAAAGCATATCGTAAAGCTTGAAAATCTTACAAACAATGCCCTCATTGCGGCAGATGTTGACAGGGATAACACAATCTCAATCAAGGACGCAACCCTGATTCAATGCTATGTTGCAAAGTTTGAAAATTGCGGTTACTGCGGTACATATGTTGATCCGAGTCAGTTGCCGACAGTCCCCGCAACCGAACCAACAACGGAAACTCCTGCAACAGAGGTCACAACAGCTCCCGTAATAGAACCGACAGTACCTACAACACAGCCCACAACGGTTGTTCCCACAACCGAACCGACAACAGTCGGCAAGTCATATGTTTATGCAAAGGGCTATACCCATGCATACTTCTGGAACAGTGATGCAACCGATATGGCAGGTAAATGGCCTGGAAAAGCAATGGAAAGTGTCGGTGACGGTGTCTACCGTATAGCCGTGCCGACAGGTGCAACAAATGTGATTTTCAGCAACAATGGTGCAAATCAAACTGCTGATCTCACGGTGAATGTCGGCAAGATTTATTCAAACGGTAACTGGACAAATTACAGCGTTGAACCGACAACAGCTCCCACAACTGTTTATGTCTATGCAAAAGGCTACACCTATGCATACTTCTGGAACAGCACCGCAACCGATATGGTAGGTAAATGGCCTGGAAAAGCAATGGAAAGTGTCGGTGACGGTGTCTACC
>NZ_NNBY01000040.1 GCF_002834235.1 Ruminococcus bromii
TTTCGTTCAAATTATCACCTGTTCCTTATTTTTTGTCATCTATATTATCTTTCATCTGCTCATCAGCTTTTGCCGCTGCATTGAACAGGCACATAACGCAAACGCCGATAAACGCGCCGAGGAATAAGCCTACAATAAAACCTAACATATAAATCTCTCCAATTCTGTAAATATATTTTGTTACGGCAGGCAACAGCTATGCAAAGCATAACTGCCGCCTGCTTTTCAATATCAATCGTTTTGCAAGGCAATTCTGAATAAGAAAATGCCCTGCGGTTGTTGGTATTTGTCCTCAACAACCCCCAACTGGGAACACATCAAACGGCTTTGCATATAGCTCCATTGGAATTTCACCACCGTGAGGATCTCCCACGGCCGCCATCTTTGGTTGCGACGGTTCTATCACGCTCGACTTTTGACTTGACGGAAGTATCATTGTCCCTTCTGCACGTCATCGCCGTCATTGAATTTGCCTTTCAATGTCTGAGTCCTGAAGATATATAAAATATGTTCGCTCATGTGGCTTGTCCATACCGAACAACAGAGGGAATGTATCTGATGTGCTGATATTCAGTTTTCAATGTTCAACAGAGGTTGGAAAATAACCCCTTCATTAATTAGGAGGGGGAATAAGCTTTTGAGGGGGTATTTCTCAAAAAAGCTTTTAATTTTTCTGATTTTTCTAATTTTTTCAATCCTGATGCAATAGATTCATGTACGGATTTCTGACACACCCCCTGCAAAGCGGCGATTTTTCTTTCTGACAAACCATTTATGTAGTTCAATATAATCCTTTCTCTCTGTTTATCAGTCAGATCATCTAAAGCGGAATATAAAGCTGAATATTCATCTTTAAGCTCTATTGAACTTATAAGATTTTCACCACATCTCACCTTATGTACGCTTTCAGTTCTTCCATCTTCATATCCGATAAAATCTTCTTTGTTACGCATACGCCAATCAAATTTTTCTTGATTTCGGTTATACCTAATAATTTCTTCACCCTGTTCTTCCGTAAGAATAAGAAACGGAGTGAATGGCTTGAGTTCTTCACCAAATTCATTTGAAAGCTCCTGATAATTCATATCGGACACAACTGCCCAGCGGACATTTGATGTCAATCCGGGATACTCTTCATTTAAATCAATTATTTTTATTTCTTTATTATTTGAACTTATACATTTCATAAAAAGCCCTCCAATCAATCCTGAATTCTTTATTTCAGATCAATTGGAGGACTTTTGTTTCTATAAATCATTTTGCCCTTTCTGCTTTTAATGCAAAAATGGCAAAAAATAGTGCCGACAAGTATAGCATTAAAAGCTAAAACCTGTCGACACTTAACAAGCATATATTAAATTATTTCTTATGTATTTTATCTATTTTCGTTATTGTCAGAACAAAGCATAGTTATTACACCCTGATTAATATAAAATGAACCTTTTGCACCTGAATCTCTTCTCATATTACGAAAACATTTTCTGACTTTAGCTCGAATATTGCTATATTTTGTAATATCATTCAAACATTCATTATATACATCAACAATATCCCATATTAAACTCACCGAAAATGTATTGCACATTTTCTCATAATTTTCGCAAATAAACTTCTTTAATGGAGATATAATTAGATTTTGTTTTGCAGCAGTATTCATTTCAGCACGTACATTTTTATTATGAGCAATGTATTCATCCGCTAACAACTTGACTAATATATCACTCAATCTTTCATATAAAGGCCTATTATTTTCATATAATTCGTCAACCATTTTCTGTTTGCGTTTTATATGATTAATTAACAGCGGAATAACAACCAGAGATAAAATTCCACCTACAATTGACGCAATCCATACACGAATATCTTCAGGACAGGATAAAAAAGCTAATGCAGTTGGTACACCAATTATGACTACAGAACAAACAAACAGAATAATATAGTTTACAACTAACATTTTATCACAAAAATCACTTATTTCATCAAAGACTCTTCTAACTTTTGGTCGCTCTTCTCTGAGTTTTTCAAATTTTAATAACATTGTATAAATTTTCCTTTCTCTAAAAATTGAGTAATCTTAGCCTCTATTTTGAACTAACAAAATTATTCTATTTATTATTATATTAACAATACTAAAAAGAACTACAGAAAACAACGCAAATATAACCAGCAACCACACAAGGACTGAAAAAGAACCTGAGTAGAGATTAATCAAAAAAGTATCCCCTGTTAAGGCAAGATTGTTTGCCATATTTGAATTTTCAATAATGGTGTTCAAATAATACGACACATCAAATATATTGTCATACGGTATGTACTTAGGAATTATAAAAATACTAAAATCCGATAGAAAAAATATTATCAGCAATACGACAGGTATACCAAATGCCGTGATAGCCAGCAAAACATATTTTATCGGTATTGATTTAAGTGAATTTAAAATATAATTCTCACTCAGATTTTCTTTTATGTCTTTTGCAAGCTTTTTGCAGATTCTGTACCATAGCCTTAAAGCTATAATACACAGTGCAATGAAGAGTATCAGAAATATGATATGTTCAAAATTCCTGATGACATTCGCTTTTTCCGAAAAGTTTGTTGAGTGATATTGGCTTAAATCCATCTGTTCAATTAACGGGGCTGAAATTGCTTGGTTGTCATATGAAAGTATATTTATATTGCAGTTTTCATAGCCACTGTAACAGGTATAGGGAATGTAAACTCTCTGCTTTCCGTCGCCCGATATGCTGTTTATGATGTTTTCTTCCTCTTTGAAAACACCGCAAACAGTATAGTTTTCATCATTAATAGTTATTATCTTTCCGACTGTGTTCGTATTAAAAAATAGTTTAAGAGCAAGATTGCTACCGATAACGGCAACCTTGTTTTCATTTTTTATATTCTCTTCGGTGATGCTGTTACCATTAAGCTTTTGTCCGTAAATTTCAAAATAAAATTCATTTGTAAGAACAGGTGTAACAGTTTCTTCCTTTACATTTGTTTCATCAAGTTCTGCACAAAAGCTGACTTGATTAAATGAAATTCTGTCCGATAAATTATTCATATCTTTTACTGTCAAAGGTTTTTCATCAGACTTGAGATTATAATTCATCTGCGTTATGCTTGGCAATTGATTAAGCGCATTACCGCTGAAATAAAAGCAAAGACAAAATACAAATACCGTCAAAACACTTATCAGAGCAACAGACAAAATTTTCTTCTTTGACATCTGTTATTCCTCCACAATATACACTCTGTCGCCGTTTGAAATACTCTTTGAGGTTGAATATACTACTTTCATACCGCCGTACATTTCATCAGAAGTTACCTCATAATATAAATCGTCACTGTTTTTTATATTTACAGTAGCTTCACTAACGGTTGTCTTGTTATTTTCGTCTGTTTTTGTAACAAACACAGAGCCGGTATCTCCCATAGCAATAACAGCAGAAAGCGGTATTAAATACCTGTCGTCTCGGCTCTGCTCACCGTTAATGGTGCCATATGCTACATCGCTGACTTTCACCTGTGGCAAAAGCATATTATCTATTGTACCGGAAAAGTATGTAAGAAAGGCTATTACAATTAAAAATGTAATTCCAAAGCGTATTGAATATTTTTTTAATTTATCTTTTTTCATATCTGCCACTCCTAATTTTTATCGACCTGAACAAACGGTGAATCAATATCTTTTTGCCCGTACAAATAAATCAGTAATGCCGGAATCATAAACATAACTCCGCAGGCAAAGACAATTCCGTAATCAGAGTTGCTTATATCAGATAAACCTATTGAAAGCGGATACATAGCCTCATCATCAAAGTAGATAAGCGGCTGTTCAACGACATTCCAGTTGTCAATAAAGCACAGTAAAGTAAGGGTTATAAGTCCACCCTTTATCTGGGGGAGAATAATATTTGTAAATATCTTAAAATATGACGCACCGTCAATTCTTGCTGCTTCGATAGATGATTCGGGAATATACTTTATGCTCTGTCTTAATAGACAAATTCCGAATGCAGAAAATGTACCGGGCAGTATTATTGCAAGAAAGTTATTAAGAAGTTCAAGATTGTCAAGAACAATATAATTCGGTACAAGTGTTACTTGCAAAGGTAAAATTAACAGAACAATATAAACAAAAAACAGCTTATCTCTGAAAGGAAATTTCAGCTTTGCAAAAGCAAATGCCGCAAGTGCAGATACTATAACTTGAGCTATTACTGTTGGAAATGTTATAATTACCGAGTTCCAGAATTTAAGAAGATATTCAGGGCGTCTGAAAAACACCTGATAATACTGTTCAAGTGAGAACATCTCAGGAATGAGGTTAATCTCCTTATATGCTCCGTTAGTAAAATCCAGCATTGAAGCGACCTGCGAATTTGACATAAACGAGCAGGCAATCATATATACAACAGGGAAAAGAAAAATCGCTGTAATTAAAATAAGAAAAATATACTTAATAATTTTTATCGTTCTTTTCACTTTACTGCCCCCTATTCTGCAAAGCTGTGCTTTCGTTCGAAAATGAAGAAAGCAAGCAGTACAATTATCATAAACGCAGATAAAATTATTGACGCCGAGGACAATCTCGGATAATTCAGATTGTAATAATTGTTATTTATAAAATTCTGCAAAAAATATACATTAGTATTCGGGTAATCGCCGAACAAAGCAAAAACCTCACGGAATATTTTAAACGAATATATCAGCTCCATAAGAAATACAAAAAATGTAGTCGGCGTTATCATCGGAATGGTGACTTTTGTAACAAGCTTAAATGAATTTGCGCCGTCAAGTCTTGCACTTTCATAGAGCGACTGCGGAACATTTGCAAGTCCTGCCGTAAACAAAATCACACAAAACCCGCAATACTTCCATACATAAATAAAGATAATCATAACCATTGAAAACTCGGAATTAAAAAATTCAACGGTATTGAATCCAAGTGAATTCAGTAAGCCGTTTACTGCACCATAATCATCAAATATAACCTGCCAAACGCAAATGAGTGATGCTACAGGCACTACAACAGGGATTAGCAAAGCGCTTCTGAAAAATGATGATATTTTCTTAAAAGAATTAAGAAACAAGGCTATCAGGAATGAAATCACCATTAAAAGAGGTATTGCGGCAACGGTAAATACTGCCGTGTTTTTCAGTGCAAGCAAAAAGGTATTGTTCTGAAAAAGCTGTATGTAATTTTGTATACCTACAAATGTATTGCCCACATACAGGCTTTTTACAAAGCAAATTATGTACGGAACAATGTAGAAGACCGTTATACCCGCCAAGGACGGCAGAATAAACAGCATTGCAATTATATATTCTTTTCGTTTTCTTGTCATAACATCAGTCCTGTGTAATATTCGTATCTTGTCCATTCCAAAGTTGATAATAATATCCCTTTTGGTTTAATAAATCTTTATGATTTCCGGTTTCAACTATCTCACCATTTCTAAATACAAAAATTTTATCACAATCCTTTATTGTACTCAGTCTATGTGCAATAATTATCGTAGTCATATTTCCTGAAAATGTGTTTATTGTTTTTTCGATAGATTTTTCAGTAATATAGTCAAGATTACTTGTTGCCTCATCCATTATTAGAATTTCAGGATTGTTCAATAGTGCTCTCGCTATAGCAAGTCTCTGTTTTTGACCGCCTGATAAATTCTTACCGTTTTCTTCTATTCTGGTGTTAAGTTTTAATGGTAAGCTGTTAATATATTCCTCAAGCTCGCACATTTTGCACACTTGCGATATATCATAATCGGTTGCATCAGAATTACCAAACAATAAATTTTCTTTTATCGTTCCGCTAAAAAGAAAAGTATTTTGCGATATGTAAGAAATGTTATTTCTTATCTGACTTATTGAAAATTCTCTTATATCAGATGAATCAAGTTTAATACTTCCCTTTTCTTGTTCATATAGCCTTACTAATAATTTAGCCAACGTAGTTTTCCCTGAACCACTCTCTCCTACAAAAGCTATTTTTTCTCCACGGTGTATTTCTAAATTAATATGTCTTAGAACAAGATCTCTTGTACCATATCTAAAGTCTAAATTTGAAATTGAAACTTTACTAAATCTGATTTTATTATCTGATTGGTCTTGTTCATCATTATACTCCGGTGCTATATCCAAAATTTCTCCTAATCTGTCTGCAGCAACAACTGCGGTTTGAATACTTGGCTGAAGATTGATTAAGTTTTTTATCGGATTAATAAAATAACCTAACAAAGCATTAAAAGTTATTAGTTCACCGAGCGTTAAATTCCCCTTAATAACACACGCAGTGCCGACCCATAAAATAACAAGCTCTCCTACAACAGCAACAAACATAGTTACAGTTTGCTGACTAAGAGATAGTATTCCTCCATTAAAAATCTTTTTTAAGAATTTCTTGTATAATTTATCAGTCTTAGTTTCTTCATTTTTCTCCTGATTAAAAACTTTAATTGTTTCAATACCGTTTATTGTTTCAACAAATTGAGAGGTAACCTTAGAGTTCATCTCCATTATTTTTCTGTTAATTTTTTTAATTGGCTTGTTATATATGAAAACTATTATTCCATATAAAATCAGCACAACTACAGAAATAAGAAATAAAAGCCTGTTGCAGTTAAATAAAACCACTGCACCTACAACTGCCATAATCGTATCCATCATAATTGTTAATGACGCATCTGAAACAATATCTCTTATACTTGAAGCGTCATTAAATCGGGAAATAATTTCCCCTGTATCACGCATAGAGTAAAATTTCATAGGCAAAATCAAAGCGTGATTATAATATCCAAGCATAATAGGAATATCGATCCTTTGCTCCAATTTTACAATTAAAATGCCTCTTAAAAAATTTATACCTATCTGCACTAAGAATAAACACAAAGTAATAACGGACACATAATTAAGCGTTTGTATAGAGAGGCTTGGAACCACATTATCCATAATGACCTGATAATAAAAGGAAGTTATAATGCCTAATGAAGTCAGTATCATAGAGAGAATAAATATTCTTAGCAACAGCCATTTTTGAGAAATAAGCAGACGAAAAAAACTTATTAGTGTGCTTTGTTTTTTATTTCCTTTTTGAGAGTTGTTTGTTGGTGCAATAAGAATTAATATCTTAGTCCAAATTTTAAGGAAATCTTCTTTTTTATACTTTACAATTCCTTTTGCAGGGTCGGAAACTACTACAGTATCACCCTTAACTTTAGTTATAACTACATAATGCAATAAGGAATCGTCAATCACTACATGTGCAATAGCAGGTATAGGTAATTTAGAGGTTAATGATTCCTTATCAGCTTCAACAACCTTTTGCTGAAAGCCATAGTGTTCAATCGCCTTTACAAGTCCATATGCACTTGTACCTTGTCGATCTGTACCTGCAATATCGCGAATTTTTGCTATAGATACTTTTAAACCGTATTTTCTAAAAATTGCGGCCAGACAAGCTGGGCCGCAATCTGTTTCGTCATTTTGTAATATACATTTGAATTTTTGCATAACACTATTCATCTAAATAAATTTCAGTTCTTGATTTAAGCTCTTTAAGAAATTTATTCTTATTAAATTCACCGGATAAAAACTTATCAACAGTACTGCCTATAACTTCTGTATTATAATAATCATATAATCCGCAAAGCTTATATTCTTTTATTTTATCAATATAGTTCTTTGCGTACATAAAATCAGATTCTGAAACACTTGTGGTGTTGTCAATATATTTTACCGCTTGTGCTTTATTAAATAAACTATCGTAAGATTGATTATTTACAGGATACTCCCACCCGGTTCCCCATGAAGTACCGGGTTCATAATTTTTGATATTTGCTCCGCAATAGTCACTTTGAACTTTCTCTGACAATGCATACTTAATGAATTTCAGTATTTTTTGTTTATTATTCGAATTATTGTTTATAAAAATTGCATCCATAATCTTTCCTATCGGAGCACCATCCTGATTTGGCATATTTGTAATCAACGGTTTGTCTCCGTCATTATCAATCGCCGCAATTTCATCATAGAGTGCAAATAATTCATACTGCCCGGAAACAGAAAAGATAGGCACAATTTCATCTGTCTTATTTTCATTACTGTTACAAAACTCTTTTAACGAAGTAATTGATTCCATGAAATTTTCACTGTCAAAATTACACTTTTGAGAATAGAGATCTACATGCTCATCAATATAATTAAGGAGAATTCTTTTATAATCTTCTGAGTCATAAAAAAATCTATTATTTGTTCTATCTTTTAGGATATTGTTATTCAGGGTTACCACACCGTCATATGTTAATTTGCTCTCAGCATTATCATCTGAATATTTTGAAAACTCAACGGATGATGTTAATAATATTTGTGGTTCAAAAACAACAGGTAAATAATATCTTTTTCCCTCATAAACACCTGCGTTGAGAATATTAGAATTATAATCTGATAAATCCAACTTATCATCAGATAAATCATCGTCAAAAATATCATCAAGGTTCGCAAATATCCCTTGTTTTATCAGTTTTTCTGTTGATGATGACAACATTTCCAATTCAGCTGATGTTATAATGTCAGGACCTTTCCCCGCCATTATTTCGGTTGAAAGACGACTTGCCATTTCTTTCATATCATCAAACTCAACAACATTTATTTTATAATCTGTATTACCAAATTTCTTGTTATAATCATATATAAAGGAGCTGACTGTTGATACTTGCGGTTCATAGTGATAATAAGTAATTGTATTCTCCTCTTTTTTGTCTGCTTCACATCCGACGCAGGTTAAAACAGAAAATATTAATACGACTGCCAATAAAATACTTAAAAATTTTTTCATCAGCTTACTCCTCTGTATAATAATAATTTACTTTAAACAAAAGTTTATTGATACAACTATGTCAAAATTTACGGATAACATGTTAAAAGTATATAGGAAATGATGTTGCTATTTAATTATTATCCAAGAAATACAACACTTGATTTTCCAGTTACCTGATATTTTCCGGGGCCGTATTTATGACTATTTGCGTATGCTATTGCGGCATTTGTGTGCGCACTTACTTTATCACACTTATAAGTATAAGACTTTGTATAGAACCCATAATTGTTACAACCAAGTACCAAAGTGCAACCGCCATTTATATCTTCTGTACTTACTGGTTTAATAAAATTTGAAGTTTTGACATATTCATTTAGATTTATTTTTTTCATTGAAATTTCTCCTTTCACAATCATTCCTATATACTTTAACATACTTTCTAAAACAAAAAAATGTTTGAAACATTGCATAAGAACTCATTTATCGGTACAGAACACATATTTGTAAAATTGCCTTCATAAAATGAGACATATTTTTCATTAATATCAACTAGTAGTGCATAATGATATCCATTCGCTTTTGCTTTATTTAATAAGCATATTGCTGGTAAATTAACTTCCGTGATTTCAGATATGCTTTCAATTTGATATGAATCCGCTTTTTTATCATAAAGCCTTAAGTATTCTAAAGCCTGTGCGGGAATAACTCCGTGCAATGAACAATCAACATTTTGTAATACATCATTTAAATCCGCTTTATAATTTTTTAACTTCAACCAATTCATTATACTTAAAATTGACGAATCTGTAATAGAGTAATTCTGAATCTCTAAGACAAATTTAAATAGTTTATTATATATGGTTTTATATTTACTTCTCAGTTTCTGTACGAAAGCTATGCTAAGCTTAATTAACTCGGTTTTTATATCACACATTTTGCTTACAGGGGTAACCATATCATTATATTTTGAGTATGAACTTACGTAACATTCTCCGCCACACCGAGGAGCTACTAAACAGTCGATACATTTGTACTGAGTTAAAATTGGTGAAATATAAAATTTATTCTGTAATTCCGCATCAATACCCGAGTGAACATTACCAATTAAAAAATCATTATTTCCCATCATTACACTACATCCGAAAATATTACCTTTGCCGCCTACAACAATTCTGTTCTTACCAGCATCACACTTGTATAATTTTTTAAAACTTTTAAATATTGCTTGAATAATATAGCTGCCAAATACATCTGTTCCAATAAGCAATTTTTTTAAATAATCCAAGTTATCATTTTCTAACTCTAGAAATATTCTTTCGCAAAACAATTCATATCTTTTTATCAAATAATTAACATTAAAATTATCAAAATCATACTTTGAACCATCATAGCATCGAATAAAACTCATACTTATGCAATCAACATTTGGGAGATGATATAGATGGTCATAAATTAAATCAACATCTTGATTTAATGGAGTGATAGTGACAGCAAATCCTAATTTCTTATTTTTAAACATTTTGAGACCTTTTACTATGTCAGCATATGTACCTTTTCCGTTAATATATACTCTGTTGTTATCATTAGTAATTTGATCGCCGTCAATGCTTGTCCCTAAAATTATAGCAGGCTCATTATCCAAATACTCAACTATTTCCGGTGTGAGCAGAGTAAGGTTCGTGCAGAACATTACTTCAATATTTTTACATATTTCATTGCGCTTCTGCTTACAATAATCAACAATTTGCTTTACTAAATCAATATGAAGCAAAGGCTCGCCCGAACCGGACAAATCCACAACATACTTGCTTGCGCAAGGAGCGTATTTTTCAACTAAAAAATCTATCGCATCTTTAGCAACCTCAAAGGTAAGTTGTTGTTCTCCAAGATATTCTGATTCCCTAAAACAATATTTGCAATTTAAGTTACATTTTCGAGACGGATGCAAACATAAAGTAAATTGCCCATATGATGATTGCTCTTTTATATCATCAATGCTATATGTATTTATTTTATTTATGCGTTCTTCAATACTTGTATTTATGAAGATCTCGTATTCTTCTGGATCATTTTCTTTTGCTATATTTAAAACTTCTTCTTCGCTAAGCTCATAATCGCCAAGTTTTATATCAAAGTTATCCCTTATACCAAAATAGTAATTAACATCTTGGATATACATAACTTTTTGATTCAGATATTCAAAAACAGATACTTTTAACTTCATATTCTACTCACTTTTTAATCCTCATGTTGATAATTTGAATTTTTCTCATTAATAAAAGCAATGCGCTCATTACAACTCCGCATATCATAGAACTTCCTATATTTCTATACCCCTTAAAAAAACACAATAATGATATTATGAATATAAAAATAGTAATAATGGAAGTTAACATTCTGTACATTTTTTTCTCTTGTCCAGTTAAGGGATTGTTTTCTGTATCAAGAGGGGATATCAATAATATCAGAACAACACAAAGCAATTCAAATATTATAAATATAAAAATAAATAAAGTGTTAATACTGCTAAGCCACTTAACTAAACACAATATTATTATGTTTGAAGCAAAAGAGAACAGATAACACCTTACTGGTGTTTTAGCGTGATAGCCGCCTGCAAACTTACGGATAGCAATAAAAGAAAAATAGAAAACTAAACTTTCAATAAATAAATTGAAACATAAACCTATTATCATAACAGTTGCAATATGTATTAATGACGATAAAATAATATTAACAGCATATTTGTAAATTTCTTTATCTTCGTTTTTTATAAGGTCGTTTGATACAAAAAACTCTATGAGTTTCGAACTAAACTTTTCCATTACTTTATCTTTTTAAATTTGTCAAGCTTTGCAGGAGCCTTAGGCTGATACATAAAAAAGCAAGTGGATGAATTAGCATTTATTGAGAGTGCTAATGTAAAACTAGCAATAATTGCGGGTGAAATTTTGCAAATAAAATTTTTTATTTTCTTCATAATATTATTCCTCCTTTCGTGAGGATTTTAGCACATATTAAAAGTAAAAACATAATTCTTGCAAAAATGATGTCAAATTTGCTCAAAGTGATGTGATTTCAAAATTATTAAGGTAAAATTTGAAATTTTGCATCTAAAAGAATAACATTTAATGACATTTTTTTGAAATATATGTTATAATATAATATATTATTTCAAGGAGGTTTTTCTTTTGAAAGTATTAATTTGTGACGATGATAAATGTATTGTCGATGAAATAAAAAACAATCTGAATACATTTTCAGATAAACATAGAATAGCTTTTGATATTGATTTGTTTTACAATGGTGTAGAGCTACTGAATAGTAATATCAGTTATGATATGGCGTTCATTGATATTGAAATGCCTCTGGTAAATGGTCTGACTTTGTCCGCACAATTAAAAAAGGTAAACTCTAATATAATTATTTTTATTATAACCTCGCATGATGCTTATCTTGATGACGCTATGGATTTGGACGTGTTTCGCTATCTGTCAAAGCCTATTGACAATAACCGTTTTTTCAGAGCATTAAATACGGCTATTAACTATTATCATTCCAATACTCAAATAATAACTCTTGAATACTATGACGAGTATTATTCTGTTTTCACAAGCGATATAGTATATATAACTATTGAAGAAAGAAAGGCTGCTATTATAACACGTCAGAAGAAGTTTTATACAAATAAAAAATTAAGTTATTGGAAAGAAAAACTAAAGGATTACGATTATTTTGCACAACCGCATTACAGCTATCTTGTTAATCTGAGGTATGTCTCGGATTTTAATAAGACTGAGCTTAATATTAATGTAGATTTAAGAAGTGAAACTCTACCTATATCTCAAAGGAACTATTCAAACTTTAAAAAGGCATATTTTGCATACATAGGGGTATAAAAATGGTATATACAATTTGCTATGCGTTTATTTTTCTTGCAGAAATTCTGATATCACTGTTTTATTTTGAAAACAAATTTGAAAGAAAATCAAGCAAAAAATTTTTGTTATTTTCAGTTGTTATTGTGTATGTATTATTGTATTTATCTCGATTATTGAATTTAACATTGGTTAATTTAATTGCATTTTTTGCGTGTAACTTCTTTTTACTTTATTTTTGTTATTTCATAAGTGTTAAATCCTGTATTTTCCACTGTAGCATATTACTTATATTTATGGCAATCACAGAAAGTATTGTCATGTTTGTTTCAACAGTATTATTCGGTACGGATTTATTCACTTGCCTGGATAATTCTCTAAGTCTCATTATTCAATCGACTATCAGTAAACTGTTATATTTTTTGATAATTTACTTTGTATCAAAATTCTCAATAAAAGAACATAAATCAGAAAGTTATTCTCTTTCTATACCTCTTTTGGTTTTACCTGCCTCAAGCATTCTGCTACTGTATGCAGTATCATATGCACTACACAATTTTGATTTAGAACATAAATACATGTATTTATTAATAATAAGTATAGTGCTATTACTTTTCTCAAATATAGCGGTTTTTTGGGTATATGAATTTACTTTGAAAACTCAAAGACACAATATGGAATTGGAATATGAAAGGCAAAAGGAAAAATCTACGGCTGAGTATTATGATTTACTTAATGAGCAAAATGAAAACTCAAAAATTGTTATGCACGACATAAAACGGCATTTAAACGCCATTAAGAGCATTGCCAAAGACAAGTCTGTTACAGAGTACATAGACGATTTTATTGAAGACTTCAGCATAAATAAATCTGTTGATTACTGCAACAATCCTATGGTCAATTCAATCGTCAACAGGTACAAATCCTTCTGTGACAAGTTCGGAGTGAAGATGAATATTGACATCAGAGGTGCTGATTTTGGCTTTATGAGTGAACCCGACATAACTGCTCTGCTTGACAATCTGCTTGAAAACGCAGTTGAAGCGGCACAAAATACAGAGAACGGATTTATAGATTTTTCGGCTTTCGTCCGCAAAAATAAGTATCTGTCAATACAGCTTACAAACTCGGTCAAGAATATTGTAGCCGTCAAGAACAACCGCATAGCATCATCAAAAAAATCTGACGCAATACATGGAACGGGACTGAAAAGCATTAAAAGAGTAGTTAAAAAATATGACGGTGAAATAAATATGAAATTCAATGAGAATGATATGACCTTCACCTCAAACATTGTGTTTGAAATTCGGAGATAACGCAGTAATCGAATCATATAATTCCTTGACTAATGAAATGCATTATATAATGAGAAATTCCAATACCTAATAATACTGATATCAGCAAGATGAGATCTAATTGATGGAATTAAGAATCGGAAAGAAATTGCAAATTTAAAAGTTTTGCAGTTGGATTTATTGTTATTATTTTTGCCTATTAAACATTTTATATAGCAAGCTACTTTTACCCCCATGTTCACGGTATCTCTGCTTGGTTTCGATTAGTCCAACTTTTTTTAAATCTTTAATAGCTCTTCTTACTGTGGCAGGCGACAGCTTTATGTCGCCTGCTATTGTATTTACGGAGGGCCAGCATTCACCGTTTTTGTTTGCTCGGTCGTGGAGGTATGTATATACGGCTACGGCTCTGTGAGGTAAGTCCATTTGATACAGAAAAGTTAATCTACTCATTGCTGTTATCCCCCTGTGGTGGTCGCTCGGTTCTGACGACTACTTTTTCCTGCTTATTTTTGTTCTGTTCAACGCTTGAATTTTCGGGTTCTTTTGTTGGCTCATCTTGCTGTGCTGATGTTGGTTCATCCGCATCAACAATATCTTCACACTCAGTCTGTTCTGCATTTGGCGAGGTCTTTAGGTTTTCATTTTTCTTCTTTTTCTCACTGCTTGCCTCATCAAAATCCGAATCAGTTGCAGGCTGTTCAAGATAGTGAGGATAGTATTTCTGAATTATGTTATTGAACAACTCCGAACGGTTGGCATAGTGAACCTCACGGTTGCCGTTTTCCATGACCTCATAATTTTCTTCAAATTTAATACCCCATTTAAAAAACAGCTTTAGTTTTACTTTCATAGGATAAAAACCTGTTTTCATAACAACAAATGTGCCTTTTGGAAGTGACTTCAGCTCATCGGGAGTCATCAATGGTCGTTCAATCATTTGCAAGGATTGTGACGGATCGTTTTTGCTCCTACTCACCGAGCCACTCATAACGGTTCGACTTCCAAGTGCTTTTGACAACGCTTCTGCACTTGTGCTGTTGGGAGCAAAACCGCCAAAGATTGTCAGCTGTGTGTTGTCGATAATTACATCAGCACCCTCTTTGCCGTAATTTTTCTCCAACTGTGCAAAGGATTGGATTATCGGAACTATCTGCAAACGCCTTGAACGAGAAGCTGAGAACATCATCTCGGCTGAATCAATCTTTGGCAAGGTTCCAAATTCATCGCAGAAGAACACACAGCGATTTTTCAGTACACCGCCGTTTTCATCTGCAACCGACAGTATCTCACGGTAGAGCTGTTGGATAATGAGTGATACCATAAAGAATGTGTTGGGGTTTTCTTCCGGCATTACAATGAATATCGCACACTTTTCATTACAGAATTTTTCAGCGTCTATCTCTGTATCAAAGCACAAAAGTTGTTCAAGTTCGGAATCCAGAAAGGCATTCAGCCTTGAAAGTGCCGTACTCATAACACTTGACATACTCTGCTCGGCTGTGTTGAGAGCTGCCCCTGCAAACCATTTTGCCTTGTGGTCATCGGGAAGATAATCCATTAATAGCTGAAACTGATTTTTGCCTTTCTTGTTGGTCGGAGCAAGTAACTCCTGAATGATTTTGAATACCGAAACAATATGCCTTTCTTCGGATTCACAGAATTCTGAAACAAGCAGAATGGTCGCTGTTAAAAGTCCCTCTGCCGCATCATAAAAGTAAGCGTTCTGTCCGAATGAAGCTGAGTCCATACCTGAAAGAATAATCGTTTTTGAAATGATTTTTGCGTATTTTTCGGCTCTTGCCTTGTAAACAAGCTGTTCGGATTCGGCTTTGTATAAGTCCATATATTTGTTTACGAGGTGCAGAAGATTGTTACCATGGGAGCGTGTGGGATTACGCAAATCTATGACTGAAATTTTGTAGTCGTAATACTTTTCTGCGATTGTTCCATAGTTGCGAACAATATCGCCCTTAGTGTCGGTTGATAAAAATGACATACCCGATGCACAGGCATATTCAATGCATGGATAAAGCCAAAATGCAGTCTTGCCGACACCTGCCGCACCAATCATCAGAGCGTGGACATCTCCTGTATCAACCATTGCTGTTGTTACTTTTTTGCTGTTCTTACAGCCGACAACTATACCTTGTTCAGTTGGTCTGCTGTCGGGATTTGTACGCCATTCATCGGGTTTGAAATCAATCTGATTGTAGGTTCTCTTAATCTCTTTTTTAGTTGCCCAACGAGCCGTGCCGTACTGTCCTTGTCCGACAGTTTTGTTTTTTATTTGGTTAAGAGAATAGTTATTACCAACTGTTGTAATAATCACAAACAAAGCCAACATTGAACCTGTTACAATTATCAAAGTTACAATACCTGATGGCATATTCGTTCATCTCCTTTTTCTGATAAAGTTAAATCCTCATTCCAGTCTTTATGAGTTGGAATGAGGATTTCGTTTTGAATATTCAGTTTGTCGGCTATGCGTTTGTTGGCTGTCTGTCCTGCCTCGTCATTGTCAAAGCAGAGAAACACATTTTTGATGTTTGGATTATCTTTAAGGCATTGAAAAAGCACCCTGTCCGAAACGGAGCAGGATGCCGCAAAGCTATGATTTTTCCAGTTTTCCTTGTGCATTGAAATGTAGGAAAGCATATCAATCGGAGCTTCAAATAAAAATATCTTGTCGCTTGTGCCGTGCCAGTGGAAGCTGAACTCAGGTTGACTGCCTGCGACATTTCCCTTGTACGGATTGCTTGTCACCGTTCCTCTCTTGTGTGCGTGGCGAGGTTTACCGCTTGAATCATAGCCGACAAATACTGCGTTGTGAAAATCTGCCGATTCATATATCATTCGGTTCCTGATAAATTCAAAGAGCACATCCTTGTCAACGCCACGAGTCAACAGCAGATAAGAAAAAACTCTGCTCATTCTGTCATTTCTCGGCGACAGTTCAAAAGATTTGTGTACTCTTTCTATGGGCGGTGAGGTTATAATTTGACCACCGCTACCATTCAAAAGCATTTCCACCGCTTCGGCATAGTCCTTGTTGTAAAATCTGCGGACAAAATCAACTGCATCACCGCCTTTCTGTTCGTACTGATGATACCAGAGGTGACCTCTGATTGTTACCTTTTGCAAACCGTCAAGCCATTCATATTCTGACCCTGATTTCTTGACTTTTTCGCCTTGACTGATTAAAAAATTAGCAAGGTCGGTTCTCCTTGCCTGTTCTCGCTGTTCTTTTGTAAAATAAATGTAGGTTGACATTTTTATCACTTCCTTAGTCTTAATATATTTTTTCTTTCTGCTGTAATATCTTATAGTGGGTAGTTCTTCTCTTATCACCATGACAAGAGGCACCAGTCAGCATTTAGGCGCAGTTGTTCCTTGGTGGAAATTGGATTATTTGATAGACAACTTTCTTTTTATGTGGTATGATAATAATAGAAAAACTGATTAATAAATTGGATTTTGTGGAGGAAAAATGGATATAGTAGTACAGTTTTTTGAGATAATAAGTGGGGTATCAGCCGCCGTGGCAATAATTATTTCAATAACACTTTATAGACATGGTTTAAAAAAAGAAAGAAAAATGGATACTTTGAAGAGTCTTTCGGAAATACGCAAAAATTATTTTAACACAAATACTCTTAACCACAATGAAAAACTAAGGTATTTGAACGAGTTAGAATATTTTGCTACTGGCGTTAATGAGAAGATATACGATATTAAAATTGTGAAAAAAATGAGTGGGAATAGACTGATAAAACAATATGACAATTGGGCTGGTGATTTTATCAAGTTTAGAAGAAAAAGCCATGGAAACAATAAGACTTATTATGAATATGAAAAAATGATTAACAGACTAAAAAAGAAATGTTAAACATAAATCTTATCTAACAATATATTATAGAACTCCAGCTTATTAAACGTAATATATCGATTACATTTTCAACCCCTGAGCCTGCTTTTTATCATTAATTTTCTGCTGTAACTTTTTATCCGTCCTTTGTGCTTTCTGCTTTTCTTCAAAGCGAAGCCTACTTTGAATCATATTGCAGAGGTAGCGCAGGAGATAAAGAGAAGAAAATGCAACGCTGTTTCGGTTGGTTTTAATTGAATAACGAGGATACAGAACATCTCTATCTGAATCAAAGACTGATTCGGCAGAGGTGTTTTCTTCATATTCAAAGGGATTTGAAACAGATTCTTCGTCTGTATTCTCTTTTGATTCCACTTCATCTTCGTTAGGAATTAATTTCAACGCTTCCTTGATTATTGCATTCTTGATTGACTTGAATTCCTTATTTTTGGCAAGAGGAATCCTGTCAGGCATTTCATCTGTGTAGGTGCGGATTGTATTTTCCTTTTGCTCGTACCAGAGGTCATACAGCTTTTTAATTCTATTGTCGTTGGCAAGCTCATCAACAATGGAATCAACGATTGCTTTTACATCGGGTTTCAGATAACCGTAAACCTTTTTACCTTTCGTTTTTGAAAGCCTGTCGGCAAGTTCCAACAGCTTATGCTGAATTGATGCGCTGATATATATTTCAGAGTTGATTTTTGAAACCAAATCCTCTACAATATCACGAGCCTCAGCACGGAGCTTATCCCTGTGTTCGGTTTGCTTTTCATAGATGCACAATAAATCTTGCTGAAAAATATCTTTTGCAAATGACGAGCGCAGATTTTCAACTCCCTTTTGCGTGAGATAGCCTTCGTTCTCCACAGTTGAATATGCAATCAGATGCACATGAGGGTGGTGCGATTCATTATGAAATGCAGCATACCAACGAAGATTCTCCATTGGTATTTTCAGATTTTTAGCAAGTGCTTCTGTCTGTGTGCGGAGCATATCCCGCCAGCGAGCTCCGGTATTAAAGCCAAGCCTTTCTGCATCTTCTCTGCGTATTGATATTATTGCAGTCCAGATATTTCCCTTATGACGGTCGAGTTCTTCGGTAACCTTACTCAACTGTACCTGAACACCGTCATCGGTAAACAGCCCGTGAGAACCGAATCTCTCAGCACGAGGTCGGGTAGCGATGTAATCGGCATATGCTTTTCTTCCCGAGATTTCATAAGCGTAATCTTCCATAACTCTTGAAATGAAATCAGATGCCGAACCTTGATTTTGCTTTTCAATGTAATCAGCATACTCAAACATATCCTTACTGTCGGGAAAATCCTTTATAATTTTTTCAATTAAATGCTTCTGTTTTTCTGTTGCAGAAGCAAACTTTTGCGAGCTGTCAATCTTCTCAACTCTCTCACGGGTGGCAATATATTTTGCGTAACCGCCTGCACTAACTTTACGATTCGGCTTTAGATATTTGAATTTTGTAACTAATCTTGCCACGAATAACTACCCTTTCTGCCAATCGTATGCGTCATCAAAGGAAAACGAACCGTTGAGCCGTTTGACTTCCTTGACGCACTCGCCACGAAGCTTTGTAAGTGTCAGTTTGTCTATATCCTGTGATGAAGCAATAATATTCATTGTCATAGCAAGTTCGACGGCTAATTTGAAGATGAGTCTGCTCATTCGATTGTCGCTCTCGGCAACGATTGATTTCAAGGTTGAAGTAACCACATTGGGAAGATACTGACTGTTGTCGTTTGAGGACAGGTAACCCACATAGAAAATTATTGCCTTTTCAATAAACTCACTTCGACTCCCACAATTATCTTCCTTGTAAATGTTCTGAACCATATCAAGTGTTGATTCCTTTATCCAGAGTGCAAACTTTCGCTTTATTTCTTTTCTGTTATCCGTTTCATTCAAGTGCAAAACCTCCTATTTTGTTACAACCCATAGTTGCAACTCCTTGAATTTCGGCATTTTATTCGGCAATTCGGGCAGTTAAACCCACAAGTACAACCCCAAGGCTGAAAATTAACCCCTATGGATTTTTGAGGCTGAAAAGTGCGAAAAACCGCATGGCAGTCGGCGTTGCCGTCTGCCGTAAACCGACACGAGGGAGCGACTGCAACCCCGTGTCTTTCTCCTGCTTATTTTTCAGCCCTTGAAATACCGCCCGATTTACCATATCATCGATTTTTCACACCTCGCCACAAATCGTCATATTTTGATTTTTCTTTAATTTCGGATACTTACCCGACTTCTCCTTTAAAAGCCGACACAAGGCGAATGTGGCGAGAATACCGCCGATATTATTTATTTAATCACTTTACCGTTTATCACTTCAAAATTACACTGGGTATATGACAGTCCGTACTCATTGACTTCACGGTTCAGAATATCGAACATTGATTGCTCAATACTGCGAGGGGATAACTTGATTTCGTCTGATAGCGTATCGTAGCAAATCCATTCCTCGCTCTCGGGTGTGTCCTTTACAAGAATGTCAAAGCCGAGGAGCATTTTATCGGGTGTAGGGAATACAACAGCGTTGATTTTCACACAGCCGACTGTGAGTGAAGCAAAGAGAGTGTCATGCTTGTCCTTTGGATTTTTGGAAAGTAATTTCTTAACTTCGTTTACCGACAAATACATTTTGAAAAAATATTTATCAAACAGTTGCTTTTTCAATTTCTTTCTCTCATTCATAAAGTCATACCACCCATTCCCATATCTTCATCTTCATCAGGTGAATCAAACAGGTTGTTCTGTTCAAGGTTTTCGTAGAACTTTTCTGCGCTGTCATTCACGGCTTCGTTTAAAGCTTTTAAATCAAAACCGCAATCCTTGTAGCCCTGTGATACTGTATCGTAGTAGCTTGCACTTGGCAATCCGAAATTCTGCTTAAGATTCATAATGTAAACCATTGCAGTCAGTTCAGAACCGTTATTCAATTTCACAGGCAAGTCCTGTTTGAAGTAGTGAGAGGGATAGCCCTCATAGCGGTCAAGGAGTTTTTCATCTCTCATCTGAAGCTCCCACAATGCAACGGGAACGGACTTGCCAACACAAGGTGCGATTGTTGCATAGGAGCAGTGAGGCATACCCTTGAACTGCAATTCGTAATTTTCTACTACACCCTTTCCGACAAGCTTTGCTGTGGGGCAACGGTATTTCATCTGTTTAAGATTGAGATTACTGCCATAGGCAATGTATAATTTTTTACTCATAATAGATTTCTCTCCTTACATACTCATAACAAAACCCGAATCCTCATTCTGCTCAGTTGCAGTTTCAGATTCGGGTTCGTTGATATTTATATTTTCGTTTGTATTCTGAACTGTATCGTTCAACTGTGCGGCTCGTTTTCGAGCAAGCCTTTCCTTTTGCTTTTCAGCCTGTGCAGGATCCTTCCACGCAATGTTTCCATCAAGATTTTTCAGCAGATGATGACGAGCTGTCTTGAACTCATCACCTATCAAACCTAATCTCAAAAGCCAAGTTCTGAAAGTGTACTTTTCATTATCCGATACAGTTTTAGCGTGTCTTGCAGACTTCTGAATCAACGCCTGATGACTGATTGCAAGGCAAAGCTGAATAGCACTTTTGACCTCGCCTGCGTGTAAGGTTGAATTAAAAAGACGGAATTCAATCGTACCCTTGTAGAACACGCTGTGAAGATTCAAAGCATGGTAGCGTGTGTCATCATAGTGTCGGTAGCTGTAATCCTCGCCGTCATACCACATTGACTTGAATTGCTCCATAGACATCGGAGGACGGTTATTGATTTCATCAAGGAAGCGTGTGTCCATCTTTTGACAGTAATGTTCTCTTGATACATTCACTTTTAATGCCTTGTAGAGCAAATCCTCTTTCGCCGCCATAATGTTTACGATATTGCGAAGTGTTTTCGGGGTATGCGGAGCCGCATTAATATGGCAATGCAAACCACAGCTTGAGTTGACTCTCGCTCCTGCACCACGAAGCTTTCTGACTAACTCCTGAATGGTTTCTATATCGTCATAGTTGCAAATCGGAGTGACAAATTCAACCGAGTACATTGTGCTTGCATTTGCTCCCGAACGATTTTCGCAACGAACGCTTGCGTCACGCATAATCTTCCACATCCTGCCGTCATTGTCACGGACAGAATAAGCGTCATAGCAACCGCCGACATGAGTTGCATCTGTATGAAAATAACCGGCAATCACTTTCGCCGCAGTACTGCGAGTGATGCCGGTCATTTCAATTTCTATTCCGAAATTCTGATTTTTCAAGTTACCACCTCGGTATTTTCTTCCTGTGGCTTTGGCTTTTTAGGCTTGGGTGTTTTTACC
Organism: Ruminococcus bromii; assembly: GCF_002834235.1. Classification (GTDB taxonomy): domain Bacteria; phylum Bacillota; class Clostridia; order Oscillospirales; family Acutalibacteraceae; genus Ruminococcoides; species Ruminococcoides intestinale. The sequence continues at coordinate 22,206 of NZ_NNBY01000040.1, forward strand.
TGTGAATCTTTCATATCAATGAACTCCCTGACATTTGCAGGGACATATTTTGCGTACAGAGCGTCCACAGATTTTTCAAGTTCTTCCTTGAAATCCAAATCACGCTGTGACATATACAACTTGATTGCAGACAACTTTTCATCGTCATACATAATGCTGATACTTGATTTTTTCAATTTAATCACTCCTCACTTTTTGTTTTTATCAATATATTTGATGTTTGGAATCTTCAGCCACTTAGTCCAACCTCGACCGTTAAGCTCTGTTTTGACAACTCCGTAGGCTGTGCCTTGTGCTTCAATGACTTCACCGTTGCCGATATACACTCCGATGTGTCCGTCCATCCAGACTGCAAGTCCGGGTGTATCGGGCATATTTGAAATCGGTCCGCTTTCTGTGACACTGCTCCAAATGGAATTTGCTCCGCAGTCTGTAAAACCGTTTGAACCTGCTACAATTTCTCCGCTGTCAGCGTTGTACCAAGCGTAGGATTTTATCAAGCCTATGCAGTCGCAAACTTTCTTGCCGAGCCACTTCTCTCCGACCTGTCGCATTTCACCGCCTGCCTCGTTGTTGCCGGGGAACAGACTTGCCTGTTGGTCGAGATATTGTTTTGTGCAGACCTGACCGTAACCGCCGTACACATAACCCCAGCCATTTTTGTATGCGTTCTCGCACCACTTGACAAGGTCGAGATTATTCTTCGTGGTCTTGTCAGTAAAGCCTGCGGTACTGATTTCCGCACCCTTGATTGACTGCATCATCTTTTGGAACTCGTCATACTTTATCTCCGTTCCGAATTTCTGATTGACGGTTTTTATCAAATCCTCGCCGCTCTGATTTTTCTTGAAACAGGAAACGAAGTTTTTTACAAAATCCTTTTCTTTGGATTTATCGGACAGGTAGAACAGATATATAACCTCTGCCTGCGTATTATAGTCGGACAATTTTTTGCTTTTGAGTTGATTTTCAACCTCTGTCATTGTGTCGTTGATAAGCTGTAGATTTTCCATCTGCTCGGCTGAGATGTTTTCTTGTATGGACTGATTCAGCTTGTCGGTGTCAAGATCCATACTGCCGTTGAAAACAGACACCACAGCAATAATCGGCATAACCACAATTATGATTATGCCGATTATTATACCGCCTATTGTTTTTATGACCTTTTTATCCGTGAGCAGAGAAACTGCTATTTTCTTCAGTGCCGCACCTATGGTTGCACTCACAAAATCACCTCTTAAATAAATATTTAAATATTTAAAAAACATTGCAATAACCATATCTCTTATGATATGATATAAATAATTAAACATTAGGAGAATAATATGGCAAAAATTATTAATTACAATAAGGATGAAACTTTGGCAACAGGCTTTGTGAAGCCTAAAGTTACAGCTCTTTTTTTTGATAAAATATGGATTCCAAACTCCTTATTAGATTATTGTTATGAATATTATAGTATTCCTGAAGAAGTTTTGGTATTAGAAAGAAAAGAGAATTTTATTCGTAGTCCTAAATTAAAAGATTTTGGAACACTTTATAAAATTGCAAGCACAGAAAATATAGCAAAAAGGACTTCAATTGGAGACTTGTATAAAATCGCAATGTCGTCCAATACCCCAATTAAAGATAATATTTTTAAGTACTCTTCTAATAGAAATTCTGTTATATTAGAAAGTTCAGAAAATTTCAATCGATATAATGGTGTACATATTTCCCCTGTCTTTCATGATTTAACTGAATTTGAGAAAGAAATTCAGTTGTTAAACTATAGAAACCTTACTAAATCGAAGTCACTGAAATATAAAATAAAAAAAGCAAATAGTTTTTTAAATAGAGATGCTCTTTCAATCTGCATTCAGGATTTTCCGAGTATTAAAGAAGAAGAATTATCATGGGAACAAGTATTAGATATTAGAAATGACAAGAAGCGAATTCACAAATTGAAAAATTTCACTTCTTGGACAAATAGAATCTCTCAACATAATTCTCCACAACAAATTCGAGATGTGCTAGAATCTGCATTGGAAGAGTATAAAAATGTTCTAAAAGAACATGGAATAAAAACGACTGTAGGAACTTTCACAACTATTATTTCTTGTAGTAGTTCTATCGCTTCTATCATTACTAATCCTGAATTTAGTATTCTACCATTATTGTCTATTTCTGCAATTTCATTAAGCTTTGCCATTAATACATATTTTTCAAATTTTAAAAACCGCAATAATCCAATAGCATATCTTTATGATTTAATTAATAAAGAATTTTAATATATACAAAACAAAAAATAAACATTATACCATACTGTATATATTTTTCTATATTAATTCAGTCATCTTCCACCTGCGGATCCAAAAATCTCTGCTTTGTATTCGGGAGCCTGAACGAGTAAAAGATAGCGTTCATTACCGCACCTATACAGACAAGTGCCACGCTCACCGAATTTGATTAAAGCGTATTCGTTTGCCTCTACCATCAGTGCATCTTCAAAATCCTTTGGGTTGATATTGCCGGGGAAGAACAGGAAATGATGAGTAGGAATTGAAAACAACGGCTTTGTGTATTCCTTAACATTTTGAATCAGGAAGTCCTCAATATTCTGACTGGCTAAAATCACGGCTGAATCCTTTTTGCGGACACGCTTCATTGCGTTGCGGATATACTCAATTGCAGTGAGGTTGGATAAAAATAAATAGAGCTCATCTATTGATGCAACGGTGTTTCCCTCGCCGAGGAGTTTGTTAGACATATAGGAAAGGATATTGAACAACATTACATCTTTGAGTCTTTTGTTAGTGTCAAGCAAACCCTTAACCCCGAAGCACAGGAATTTGTCATCGGTGATATTCGTGTGACCGTTGAAGTATTTACTCTCAGAACCGACACACATACTGTGAATACCCAGACAAACCTCCTGCAAAATTCCTTCTGTATAAAGATACTTTCGCTTGTGGTCGTAGGTCATATATTCTTCTTCGCACAAGTCATAGAAATCGCTCATCACAGGAAAATCAGTAGGCTTTTTTGTGCTGTAATCGGTTGCATCGGTAATTCCAAACCTTGCATACAGCTTCATAAGCAGAATTTCTATTGTATCAAGCTGTGCGTCCGTGAAATCCTTGTAGGTTCTGAAAAAGTCTTTCAAGAACGCAATGTGCTGTGATAATCGAGTTACTTTGTTAAATGCCGGCGGTGCGTCTTTGTCAATCTCATCCTGACCGTCATTCCACGCTTTTGGCTCAAGGGGATTGATTTTGTATTTGCCCGACATAAAATCAATGTAACAACCGCCGAGGGCATTTGTCAAATCTTCATACTCCGCTTCGGGATCAAGGCATAAGATTTTCTTTCCGCTTTCTCTGATATTGGTTAAAATCAATTTAAGAAGATAGCTTTTACCCTGACCTGAGTTGCCGAGAATAAGAATGTTACTCGTTGTCTTGTCCTCAGTCCTGCGGTCAAAGTCAACAAGGATATTAGTGCCATACTTATCTCTGCCAATGTACAAGCCGTTTGGATCTGTCTTACCACTAAAATTGAACGGGAACAGATTTGCAACTGATGAAGCAGGCAAGACTCTTTCATACAAACTTCCAAACTGGTTACTGCCTATGGGATTTACTGACAAGAAGCCTTCTTTCTGTCGTAAAGTCAGGCGGTCAACTTCAATTTTTGACCGTGTCAACTCCATTGCAATATCTGTTTGCAACTCCTTTAATTTCTGTTTACTCTTGGCTTTAAGCTCAATGAACACCGAGCAATGGAGCAACGCCTCTTTGTTCTTCCTCAGATTTGCCATAAGAGTAACAACATCCTGTAAGTTACCCTGTGCTTCAATCGTTTCGTTCACATCATTACCACTGGATTTGAGCTTGTTCTTGCGTGTGGCATTCTGTATGATTTTTCTCTGTTCCATACTTTCCACAAGCCTGTGATATATGCGGAGAGTTACTCCGTTTCTGTCTGCAAGCTGTGAGAGAATTGCCTGTTCTTCTGTACTCGGCGGATATTCTCTGACTGCCCACACACTGCGGTACGAGTCGCCGACAATGTAATAATCGGTGAAAAATTTTATTGTTGACGGCAGAATCATATCAAAGAAATCTTTGGTGTATATTTCTTCTGCCTGTTCGGGTGTGAGCACCTTTGGCTTTCTATCGAGCAATTTCATTTTCTAACCCCCTTAATTTCGTACTGCCAACACAAGTATACGGTCATCCTGATTGTAGCCATAACAGGTTGAAAGCGTTAAAATCTGATGACCGTAAACAGGTGTGATTTCTGTGTTATACAGAGATTTTGATTTTGCATAACTGACCCATTTTTCATAGGTTTTTTCCAAATCTGTTTTTAAAAATTTGTACCACTCGTCGTCGGATTTTACTCTCATAATAGAAAAGACGGAGTAAGCAAATACCCCGTCTTTCGTTTCAAGCACAACTGTCGGATGTTCTGTAAAATAAGAATAATCGGTATAGTTGCAAAGGTCTGCAAACATTGTGCCGTTGTTCATATGGTGGCCGTAGATTATGAGATTGGTACTATCTGCTGAACATCTGCTGTCCATAAACGGTGTACCGCTATAACTGTACTCTCCGTAAAAGTTTTTGTTCAGATACTTCTGCGGATTGCTTTGTGTGTGCATAACAGGGTAATTGATATTTGTTCCTGCTATGCTTATCCAGCCGAAGCATTCACTATTCATCGACAGTAAATCGGAAACAGAATGCGGCTGAAAATAAGTTGAGGAATACATAAGCGATTCTTCTTGAACACCATTACCACAATCACTGACTTTTAATAAATTTGGATTTATGAATTGTTCTTTTTCAGTATCATTACCTGTCGATTCCTCAGTAACAATTTCTGTAAGGTTTTTAAAACTTTCATTCTCTCTGTACTCTGTATACATCTGTGAGAATATTGAAATCAGGCAGGCAATTATAACAACAGAAAATACACCTATCACAATTCCTATTTTGATTTTTTCTTTATGCTTCTTCATTTTCTGCCTCCGAAATATACTGTTCGCCGTCATAGTCGGGTATCAAATCGCCGTTCATACTTGCGTCAAAATAGATTGCAAGAAAACGCTTGATGTCGGCTTTCTTCATTCTGGTTACTTCAAAGCCTTGGTCTGAAATAATCTTCTCAACCCTGTTTGCTTTCTGCAAAACATTTTCGGATTTTGAAGATTTACACCTTGCTATGAACAGAAACTGCCTTGCGGTTGAGGTTTCGGTCTGAATACTGTCGAGAAAATCCAAATCCTTATTCAATATTTTTCTGACTTTTTCATTCTGTTCAGCTTCAATTCTGCCTTTGATATAGCTTTTGTTTGTATCGAAGCACTCGCAGGAATCGGTACAGGTGATCTCAATATCCGGCACAGCAGAAAGCACCATCATCAGGTGTCGCACCTTGATTTCAATATTCGTATGAGAAAGTACGGAAATATTTGTCGGCTGAACCATATAGAAGATAATCTCTTCCTTACCGACCTTTAAACCGTTTTTCGTAAAGGTTTTTATGCCCATCAAATCCTGAACAGATTTACCTTTTTGTTTTTGCTTTTTCACTTTTTCTCCCTCCAGTAAAAGATTTGTTGTGTTGAAATAAAATACTTCACAGCATAGCAGATAAAATCAAAAATTGTTGTATCTTCAAGCCTTATTGACAAAAACCCGAAGCAAAGTGTCACTGCAAGCGGTACTATTATCCTCGTCTGTGCAAGTATCAGGATTGATAATAAAAGCGCTATGCTCATAATTGCAAAATCCCGTAAGCTCCACAGCCACAGATTGGCGGTAGCTTTGAGGTTCTGCGGATATAAATAAGTGGTCATAATCTTTAAATTACTTTCGTCTTAAATCGGAGCAAAGTTCTAACAAGCTTGTTTGATTAGAACTTTGCGATAGATTGCAACTTGTGCCAAGGAGCATTGCTCCTCTGCTTTTTAGCGTAAAATTTACGCTAAAAAGCAGTAATATTCTACGCAACATAAGTGGAGTAGAACATTGGCACTAAGTTATTTTGCCGCCCTCGCAACGCTTCTCGTCAGATTAACAGCAGTTGTAGTTGCGTGAACAATGCTTGTCATATTCACCTTTACGCTTGAATCAAGACCGAACTGCTGTGCAATTCTCGGAACTTCGTTTGATGCAAGCATTATTCCAAGTCCCAAAAGCATATTGCCGGGGAAGGTCAGCAACCCGAGGAACAGCAGAGTTGTCTGCATAAATGCCGTCAGGCACAACGCCGCTATCTGTTTCATCCACTGATTGAAGCCGTCCTGATAACCTCTCGGAACACTGAACATATACAGCGAACCTACCGCCATCTGAATGAGCAGAATTCCTCCACGCTTGATGTTCGCAAAAAATATTTTTATTACGCAGTAGGCAAAAGCAATCATACATAACAGATTCAGCAAACCAAAATTCACTTGAACAGAAACTGCAAAACTACCCTCTAAAACGCTTGTGCTTTGTCCGGCTAAATCAAGGCTTTGCTGTCCTGCCATTATGGACGACAAATCCTTTGAAAATGTGTTTTGCAGGCTGATGCAGAACTTATACAACTCCACAGGTACTACGCCAAACAGCGAACAGGCAAAGAACCCTTTTAATACATTTATAGCGGTTGTTTTGATATTTGCTCTGCCGTTCTGATACTCTATTGCAACATCAAACACGGCAACGACCGTGCCTGCGACGAACAATGCCCAGCCAAAAAGAGTAAACAGATTTATTGTCGCCTGCACCCATTCAAGGTCAAACACATCTGCACCCATATTTCCCATCATAGTAAAAAAGTCTGCGACAGCGTTGTAAATCGTTTCATAGAACCACTGTAACATCGTGTTCCATATTGCGTTTGAGATTTGCTCACCGAGGAAGTCAAACACCTCGCCTATGGCACTTCCGATTCCGCCGATGAAATCTCCTAACCAGTCAAAAATATAAATCACCTCCACAAAAGGCTGTTATGACTCAACACAACAGCCTTTGTTTTTATTGTTATCAGAGTACCGTCCAGATGTATAGCGGTGCAGTCAGCGAGAACACAAGACAGCCAAAAAGTATTGCAGGAGCGGTGAATTCAAACTGACCGTGTTTGCGGTAATCCATATACGCCGTAGCGAGTTTTACAAAGAAAAGTATAGCAAGAATCATATCAACCGCAGGAAAAACAACATTGTTTACTACGTTTTTTATCTGAGTTTGAGCCGCTGTCCATGTACTTTGAATAGCCGTTGATACATCTCCTGCGGCAAATACTGTTACTGCCGATATTCCGAGCATTAACAGTATTACTGATACGCCTGATAACCATTTAATTAACTTAGTTCTTCTTAATTTTATCATTTTTTACCTCCGATTTTCTTAAATCATTCTCCGATATATATCTGACTTTGATGTTCAGCTTTTCGGCAAAGCGAATCTCCGTTTTCATACCCTCGGTAATTTCATCACCGAAAACCCAGACCGCATCACAAACCCAAAGCATAGAAAGTCCGGCAAGCATACCGAGGTTTCTTTCTTCTTTGTTGCTGTCATCCAAAATCAGCACATAAAAATGCGGTATGAACGGAGCCATACCGCACTCTAACGCATATCGGGCATATCGTTTTGCATTTTCAATATTTGCAGATACATTACCACCCAAAGGCGAACAGATATACACCCTGCGCATTATTCATCGTCCTCATCTTTCTTCTTAAATTTGATGATGAGAAATGCAATTAAACCGCCGACCGCAACAGAAGCCAATCCGATATAAAAGCCAAGATTTGAATTGTCACCTGTCTGCGGTTTTTCGGGTTCAGGCTGTGGATAAATTGTTACAGTCTGATCCTTGTCATCAATGTCAGCGTGAACGGCAATTTCCGTTTTATTACGGTAAAGAGTTTCAAACACAACGATTTCTGTATCTTTAGTAATTGCAGAACCTTCAAAGGTGAAGGAGGCTATCACTTCGCTGTTTGCTTTTTCTGCTGTAAAGGTTACTTCTGAGGTGATTTCCTTATCGTCTACAAGAAATGGTTTGCCTGTTGCTTTATCAATCAAAATACCTTTAACCGTGTATTCTTTGCCGGGTACAAGGTGCTTGTATGACACGACATCATCAATAGTTACATCGCCGTTTACCGTAAATTCCTTTTTGTCGTCAATGGCTGCTGTAGTTTTCAGTTCAGGAATTTTATCGTTCTCGACTGTGATTTCGATAATTTCCTTGTTCTCAGAAATTGTTACGGTATAGCTTTCAACATTTGGAAGATATCCCGTGGCAGGCTTTAATTCACTGACAATGTATTCGCCGTATGGAACATTTTCAAAAGTGAAGATTCCTTCCTCATTTGATTCTGATGTCAGAATTGCAGTTTCTTCTGTAAATTCGGTTTCAGTAATACTGAACAATCCGAATAATGCGCCTGTGATATTTTCGCCTGTTTCACGGTCAATCTTCAAGCCTTTGATTGTGCCGTAGATGATTTCATTTTCAATCGACTCACCGTGAGTTACAGAAATATGAACAGTTGCAACATCCTGTCCTGCGTATTCAAACACAACAGGGTATTTTTTATCAGAGAGGATATAGTGGCTGTCAGTGCTGATTTCCTTAACATAGTAACTGCCGATTGGAATATCAGTTGTAAACTGTGATTTGCCTTTTTCATCACAGGTGATGATTTCAATAAGTCCGTTCTTTGGAATGACCGTTCCGTTTGCGGCTTTCAAATCTTCATCAGCGTAAAGTCCAAATGAAACATTGCGGATTTCGCCATTATTGCCGATATTGAATTTCTCGTCCTGTTCAAGAATTTTGGTAAGGTTAATTTCAGCTTTTTGCCTGTCGTTTGTAAATGATGTTGAGGTGTTGGTTACCTTTTCGTTCTGTCCTGAGTAGGTAAGTTCAACCGTATGAGGTTCGGGATTGATAACTGTTCCATACGGAGCAACGGTTTCAACAACACGATATTTACCGAGGTAAAGCTGTTTGCTTGTTGCTGTGCCTTTCGAGTTTGTTTTCAAAGTTGCGACAAGCTCGTCTTTCTTTGCTCTTACTGTTCCGTCAGGAGTTGTGATGTCCTCATCAGCATAGATTTCAAACACCGCACTCGCCAAACCGCTTACAGAATATTCAGGCTGATAGATAGTCGGAAGTGCAACATCATTTCCGTTTTCATCAGTATATCCGCCGCCGATTGCCGTTACATTTAAGAAAATCTCGCCTGTTTTTTCTACGGTAATTGTGCCTTTCTGCGGAGTATTTTTCTTCTCGGTTTTTACGATTGTAACGCCGTTTTCTTCACTTGTGTTTTCTGCTGTAATATCAAAGTAAATCGGTGTTGAATCAAGCACATATCCGTAAGGAGCCTGCACCTCAATGACTGAATAACCTTTGCCGTATGGCAGAGTTTCAGGTGTGATAAGGTAACCATCAGAATTTGTATAGAAGGTGTCAATAGTCGTTACTTCGGGATAGGTGTAGGTCATAGTCACGAGCTTGTCGTTAGGATCATAAATCTGAAAGCCTGCGCCTGCATACGGAATCTGTTTGCCTGTTTCGCTGTCAACCTTTACTATCTTTAAATAGCTTTCAAGGCTTGCGTTATTGATGAGGTACTTGTAAGTCTTATTATTTTCAGAAATAAACACATCAAAGTCAGAAATGAACTCTGTGCCGTTCCAGCCTTTGGTCTGATGAACAGTGTATGTGCCGTAAGGCAAATCCTTTGTTTCCGCAAAGCCGTATTCATCACAAACAAGAGTATCTCTTTCGGATTCTGTTGCTTTTGCATAGCTTCCCGATGATTTCAGATACACCTGAAATTCTGCACCTTTTTCGGGTGTTTCAATTTTTGTACTGCCGTCATCGGTGTGCTTTATGATTGCAATTTTTCCTTTCAGTATATCTTCGGTTACTCCAATTGAAACGCTGTTGTTTTCAAGTGTATATTTTTTCGTCTCTGCACCGATATGATATTCGGTTTCGTCAAGCAGATAACCCTCGCTCGGCTCAATTTCTTTCAAAGTCCACTTATCTCCGCATACATAGTTTGAAGTTGTAAAACCGCCGTTTTTATCGGTGGTGTACTTGTCAACCAACTTGCCGTTATTGTAGATGCCGTAAACTGCTCCTGTAAGTGTTGCATCACCCTGTGCAGACTTTGTTTCAGCGTCCGTTTTAGTAACAGTAAGATTCCACTTTTTAAGAACATTACTGAAAGATACAGTTGCCGTTTTCCCACTTTCAACATTTACGGTCTTTGATTTTTGTTCGGCATACTCTGTCGGAGTATGCTCGGTAACCGTGTATTTTCCGGGAACAAGGTCGGTTAATTCAAATTCGCCTTTTGAGTTTGTCTTAACTGTTTTGCTGTAACCATCGCCGTTGACAGTAAACTCAATATTTGCAACATTGCCGTCCTCGGAGGTTTTGACAAGCTTAAGATTGCCCGAGCTTGTCTTGACCTTGAAATATGCTCTTATCGGGTCTGCGTCGTTTTCAACACCTGTTATGACATCCTGCAAGCTTGCGTCACCATATGGCACAAGAACAGTTTTGCCGACATCAGGCATTGACTTTGCAGAGTTGAATGTTACTGCATCGTTGACTGGCAAAGTTGAAGTCAAGGTCAGCTTGTTGCCTGATACCGTTGCACTCACACCGCCTGTTGTCTTGAAACTGAAATCCGAAAGAATACTATTGCTGTCAGTAAGAGTTAAAGTGTACTTTCCGTCAGAGTATTTCATCTCATAGGTTTCAGCCTTTGAAGCGATTGCACTTGCAAAACTCGGAACGGTTGAATAATTTGCAAGGCTTTTTGAGATAGCATTGTAAACTGACTTAACTCCGGGATTTGCTCCGCCTGCACAGATACCGTCAATGAACTTTGTATTTGTGCATTTATAGCCTTCGCTTGTAGAACGACAACCTGAAACAAACTCCCATACAATCAGCTGTGTTGCTACCCATTTCTGATCCTCTGTTCCGCTTAAGCATTTCCCTGAACCGGGTTTGCCGTAAAGCAGAGCAAGGTTGATTGCTTTCTGCTTCGCAGAGCCTAAATTCTTCCAGACGGTCGAGCCGTCCTCGGTCAGCGTATTGCCTGAGTAGAGTGTATGACCGGGTTCAATGCAGTAGGCTTCTTTGCCATCTGCAAAAATCTTGCACAACTCTTCTCCGGGAGTTCCGACCGTGTAGCCGTTGCTGACTGTTGTCTGCTGAAATTTGATTGTGTTTCCTGTACTGTCATAACAGTAGTCAAAGGTAATTGTAACTTTATCACCGCTTGCTGCACTTACAGGGAGCGAGAACATTGTTCCGAATATTACGGCAACCACGAGTAAAAGTGCAGTTATTCTTGTGAATTTCTTATTTCTGATTAACTTAGTCATTTTAAAAATCCTTTCATAAAAAATATGGGGCAAGATTTTACCCTTGCCCCGATTGACGTCTTATTCTGTTTAAATACAATCATAATTTCATCGCCTGCCCTTCATTGAAATCTTCATCTATATCATCGGACTGCTCACTGCCATCCGTAATATTTACATACTCTCCTATAATGTTCAGCGCTTCACAGTAGTTTTCTGCACCCCTTATTCGAGTACACATCATTTCTGCCTCTTCAGCCATACCGTTTTGCTTAAGGGTGTGGCTTGCAATTCCCATAAGATTGAATATGTTGGAATCACAGCCTATTAATGCACAGTCGGGTTTGACCTTTTCAGCTTCGAAACCACCGAGCCTGTTGTCCACATAGTCGGACAGCCACGTTCCTGCAAAGGCTGTATATGACTGCAACCGCCACATTGCCAGCTTGCCTGTGTCAAGGTGGACATTTTCAAAGGGATAGAGAATACAGGTTACGCCGTCACTCTTGAACACAGAAACATTCTCAAACTTTGTGTTGTCAAGAAGTATTCCCTTATCTGTGAGCATTTCATTGATGCCGTCCACCCATTCCTGTGTTTCACCGCCGCATCCCTGCAAGATGAGTCCTTCCTTGCCGTTCATACGGCGGAGGTCTGTTAGAGTTATTTGGTTTATTTTCATTGGAATCATTCCTTTCAAAAAAATAACAGCACCCAATTAAGAGTGCTGTCTATACTTTACTTAGCAGTAAACTACATATATTTTGTTGTTTTCTGCAATTACATTGAATGATAAGTCGCTTGGAGTAATGCCTCTGCTTTGGTAGTAGTAGGCTACATACTCAACATCGCCGTAGCAATCTGCTGTCAGGCTTTGCGTATCATCATAATATGATGCGTTTGTGGGCGAGAACCAGCTTGCGTTGCCTGTGTTCAGTGAGGAATCGTATTTCATTCCGAGCTGTTGACCGTAAGCTATGCAGGCACTCACCGCATACTGAACATCAACCGTTTTTGCTTTGGCAGGCGGTTGCGTAGGTTTCTGTGTCGGCTTTTCTGTAGGTTTCTGCACAGGCTTTTGCGTTGGCTTTTCAGCAGGCTTTTGAGTAGAATTTTCAGTTTCTTTTTTAGCAGTCGATTCCGATTTTTGCTTATTACTGTTCGCTGTATTCCTGCTGTTGTTATGAACCTCGGATTGTGTTTTCTGAATCGGATCCGTTGCCGAAACAACCGCCGAATTTTGCCCACTGTCGGCTTTTTCTTCGGCTTTGGCATTCTGTCCCGAAGGCTCTGTTTCTTTTGAAACTGTGGCTTTTTCGGTGGATTGCATTGTTTCGGTTGTTGCCATTTCAGAACTTTCCGCAGATACAGAAACACCCACGGAAGTTGAAGCCGTGGGTGATAAAGAACTGTTATTCACTTTTTCTTCTGCAGTACAAGCCGTAAATGTTCCTGCTGCTAAAATCAATGTCAGTATTATTGCGATTTTCTTTTTCATACTATCGCCGTCCTTTCAAGCAATAAGTATATCCAAAGAAATTCAAATGTCCAGAGCATATTCTTAAATTTTATCGCAAAACTTTATAATTTCATTCTTTCTTTGTTCCACTGCCTCCTTATACTCTACTGAACACAAGCCTAAACTATCGCAACACTCAATCTCCAAATGTCCATAGAAGTGTTCGATGCTTTCAATAACTCGGCTACATTCTCTCATACTTGGACCAGTTCTTAAAGCTATTGAATATCCTTTCTTTCCGCTACTTATGGTAGCATGAGGGTCATGAGTGTTACACCAAGGTGTGCACCTATCAATAAAAGCCTTAAATTGTCCCGGAATGTCAGCCCAATATGAAGGAGACACTGATATAATAATATCTGCCCATTCATACTGTTGAATTATTTTGACTACATCATCATCTTGAATACATTTAGCTGTATTATGACAATTTCTACACCCTTTACAAAAACTTATATCAAAATCATCAATACAAATACTTCTGACATCATATTTTTCTTTCAAACAATCTGAAACAATATTTACTATTTCAGCAGTTGCGCCATTTCTTACTGGACTACAATTCATTACTAAAACTTTCATTTTATTTATCTCCCGAAATTACCATTCAAATTGAAAGATATTATACATAAGTCTAGAGTAAAAGTCAAGGCAAAATCACATACTCTGCGTAAAGCATTCCGATTCATCTTCTGACATATCTTCGGCTTCATCTTCACTCTGCTGTTTATTAAGTGCCTGATCATACGCTTCCATAACCTTGCTGTTTAGCATATTTCTTGACTCCTTTGAAATAGGGTGAGCAATCTCGCTGAACTTCGTTTCGCCGTTTTCGTCAACATAGTTACTTGCAGGCATTGCAACAAATAAGCCTTTTCTTGAGTTCATCACTCTGATTCCGTGAATTGCCACCGCACCGCTGACAGTAACGCTTGCAAACGCCTTTGTGTTGCAATCTTCTACATCAACAAGCTTATCAATCCTTACCTTGATATACGGCAGTTTCCTTTTCTGATTGTTGTATTTGTTTCCTTTGAAATTAGTATTTTGTGCCATATAAATTTACCTCCGATTTAGTGTTTCTGTTTTTCTGCCCACAGCAGAGAAAGATGCAAAAGTGCATCTCTCTGTTCTTCCTCTGACAGGCTGTCGAGGAAATCTTCAAGGGTGAAATTTTCCTCGAATTCTTCAGCAAATTCATTACAGTTATCGCAGATTTTTTCTCTCCTGACAACAACCGAGCCATCATCCTGCTGGGTAAATGATAAAACATCGTTGTATCTGAATCCGATTCGCTGGCGGATTTCAAAGGGGATTGTAATTCTTCCTCTTTTTACGAGAATTCTGTATATTTTATGCATTAATCACCCTCGCTTTCCGCAAGCTCTGCTCTGCACTCATCACAGATGCAGTCGCAACAATTACACTCGTCATCAAAATTTTCGCAATCATCATCGCACCTTTCAATCAAAATTGCTCCGTCCACAGCTGAAATCTGCACAGCACAGTCGGATGTGATTCCTGATACAATAAGTGCGTCAAGCGGTATGCTTACATATACTCTATTTTCCATGGTTTAGGAAGCACTGATTAAATCCTTTTCACAGATTGTTTAGTCAGATTTTTTGTCGTTCAGTACAAAAAACCGCAGTAATACTGTCGTATTGCGAGAATTTTTTGGGCTGAACGGCGGAAAATATGCAAACAAGATGTGTGAAGAGATTTGGTCAGTGCTTCCTAAGTATACACTCCTTCAAAATTTGTTCTAAATCAATTTGTTGTTCGGTGGTTAAGTCAAGCAGGCTCAACTGCAACGGTTTATTTTTCTGCCTTTCATACATATCGTAGTTGCTGATAAGCAGTTCAGGAAATTGCACGCCTGCATTGATTCTCTGTTTCATATTGTGTAACCTTGTGAAATCAAAGAATGAGTAACCGTCATATAAATTACGGATTTCCTTACAATCGTTGTATGATACAAGCCATTTGCCCTTTGAATTTGCAAGTATGTTTTTCAGCCTCTGATGGTCATCCCAAGTGAAACCGCACTGATAAACATACTCGCTTGAATAGTAAGGCGGATCGCAGTAGAAAAAGGCATTTTCTCTGTCATAATGCTTTATCAGAACTTGAAAATCCTGATTTTCAATCACCGCGTTTCAAGCCGTTTTCCGACTTGCTCTATAAGTTGAAAAAGGCTTACTACTGAAAATGGCTGACAGGCAAAGGATTTTCCACCGCTTGAATAGCTGTATCGCAAGAGTTTTAGAAACATTACAGCTCTGCGTAAGTCATAGTCCTGTTTCATTTTTATATACAATTCTATAATTTCTTCTGCTCTCAAGTCGGGAAGGATAATTTTCGTCAGTTCCAATTCTTCATCAAGGTACTTATCGTCAAACTTTACCTGTTTAAAAAAGTTCTTTATGACATTGAAATCATCCCTTGAATTAAGCGGATAAAATCCGAGTCCTTTTATGAACGCCATAGGTCTGTCACGCATACAGCGAAAGAGGTTTACAAGATTGTGGTTGTAATCGTTATACACTTCAAATTTATCAGGTTTTTTCTTGCCTAAAAGCACCGCACCCGAACCTCCGAAGGGTTCAATATATCTTTCGTAATTCAGAGGAAACAGGGCATACAAAATATGAAGGATGGAAGTTTTATTTCCCATCCAACTCACAGGGGTTTTGATATTCATCACTCCATTTTGGAATACCAATCGCCCCTGAAACGACAAAAAGCCGTTGATTAAATTAAAAAAATCTAATCAACGGCTTATATATATGAAAACCAATATCAGTCGTTCGGAACGATTGATATTAGTTGTTATTATTTAATTTTTATCGTTTACTTTTTTGATAATCTTCCCGATTTCAGAGATTACATTTACTGTCACAGCATTTCCAGCCATCTTGTAAAGTCTGCTGTCAGATAGTCCAGTCACTTTTGCCTTGTCGAACTGATCGTCCGTAAATCTTTGTAATCTCCAGCACTCCATCGGAGTAAGCTTTCTTATTCTGCCGATATGGACTTCTCCGTTTGGTTCGACAAAAACAACTGCGAATTTTTCATTGTTATCGAGAACATCTGAATTTTCTACAAACACTCCCGAATGTTCAGCTTTTCGGTTACTGATTCCCGAGTCGTGCCTTGCGGTTATGCATCTTGCAATTTCTGTCAGTTTCGGGTCAGGGTTAAGGTCAATGAAATGGACACGAGTGTCCATTTCATTAGATTCATTTCGCCCGACCAGTTTGACACTTTGTGTCAACGGTCGATGGCTAATTCTATCATTTTCCCTTTCAGGTAAAAGATAGAATACAGCCTGAGTTGCTGAGGTTGTCAGAGTATGCGCTATCTGATTGCCGACTCTGCCACGCCTTGAATTTTCTCCCGAAAATGCAGTATCAATGCTGTCGCCGGGATATGCAATCTGATAACCGTCTTTGGTCTTAGATTTTATCGGCAAGCCGAAATCCTCAATAAGATAAAGCCCCGAATGACCGCCGAATCCGCCCGAACCGCTTGTCAGTGTACAGCTGAGTCCTTTTGATGAGTAGATTCACCCACCTTGCGTTGGCTTTTCTTTGTATAAGAGCTTTTCCGCTTGTTTGCGTGAAAGATAGTACTTCTCTGGCACATTGCCCTCTAAGATATCCGATAATGAACACTCGTTTTCGTGATTGGGGAACTCCAAAATTTTTGCTGTTAAGTACCTGCCAGCACACATCATACCCCTCGTCGGTGCAAGCTGTGCTTACTCGTTTCCAACCGCAAACGGTTAAAAACTCGTACGCTATGCTGCACCTCCTCTCCCCAAAAAGCTTAATGCTTTTCGGGGACCCTGTATTCAATGTATTGAGGATTGTTTCAAATGTCCTGCCTTTGTCGTGGTTAAGCAGACCGGGAACATTTTCGAGGAAGAGATACTTAGGTTTTTTAACGGAAGCAATTCGAACAATCTCAAAAAACAGCGTTCCTCTTGTATCGTCAAATCCTTTTCTTGCTCCTGCGATTGAGAAAGACTGACAGGGAAATTCTCCAACAAGAAGGTCGAAATCGGGTAACTGTTCGGGTACAATTTTTCTTGCGTCATCAAAGTAAAGTTCACCTCCCGTGTCATACATTGCTTCATATGCCTGCTTTGCATACTTGTCGATTTCGCAGTATCCGACGCACTCAAAACCGCCAATGGCTTCAAGTCCGGAACGGAAACCGCCGATGCCTGCAAACATATCCAAAAATTTAATTGACATAAATCTTCATTCCAAACGAAGATTTATATTCTTAAAATCACCTCACATTCCCATAGTAATTCCACTATTCTCATCAGGAACTTCATCATCAACTTGTGATTAAGATTGGTTTTCCGTTTCGATTTCTTCCTGTGTGAGCTTTCTGAATGAGTCCTCGCTGGGAACCACTCCAAGTGAACGACCGTTGTCCCACTCAGGGAATATCGTTCCCATTGAATCAACAAATTTTACTGTTCCTCTTGTTCCTGCCGGAACAGGTGCGTAAGGATCCTTCATACTGATAAGCTCAATTCTTGTACCCGGCGAATACAATTTCTTTGTGCTTTCAGCTATTCTGCGCTGTCTTTCATATTCGTTCAAGTTATACATCTCCTATTTTTTTAGTTTTGATTCAAGCAATATCCATTAGTAGGACTCCTGATTTTTATAGTCATAAAATCAACCTCCTTCTTTTTTTCTGTTTGTATTGACATTTTTGTTGTCAGAGAAATGTGAGATTTCATTTTCATCACACTCATCACTGCGCCTGTCAAAATTCGGTTTCTGACGCATCTCTCTTTCAAACTTCCTGAGTTCGGGTGTGTCGGTAAAATACATTTAAAATCATTCCTTTCAATTTTTTGTAAATAAAAAAAGGCAACCGTTCTAATCAAAAAAATTAAAACGATTGCCAAATAAAAAAAGAGCCAATTACTATATCTCTAAAATAAGAAATATGATGATTGACTCATATATTTGATAATATTAAATTAAGCAGATTAGCGAAAGTAATCAGTTTTCTTTACCTTTAACTAAATTTTGTAGCTTTTCAACAGCTTCATCTTTAGTTTCAGAATCCTTCACTATTTGGATAATTGAGTTCATAAGAACATCAAATTGTTTGTCTGTCATATTTTCGAACTCCATATCTTTTCCTTTCCGATAAAACAATTATCACTTCTACCGGAAATAAATTTTGTATATAAGTAATTGAGGCTCATAGAAAAACTATGAGCCTCTTTTGGCTCCCCCAACTGGGCTCGAACCAGTGACATCATGATTAACAGTCATG
>NZ_NNBY01000041.1 GCF_002834235.1 Ruminococcus bromii
GCGGTCGCAAGACTACCCTTATGAAAGGGGGTGTTTGCGTGGAATACATAATCTGTTTTACTTTGTTAGTAACTATTATAGTTTTATGCATAAAGAAATAACCGCCCTGTACTGCCATACAAGACGGTTATAAAAAATAATTAGTTTTGAATAGCGAAACAGCTAAAGCCGTTTCCTTACTTATATATTAACATCAAATTTTTAATATGTCAATCTGTTTCGGTGTGTATTTTTACATACCGAATTTTTATTTTATTCATCAAACATTTCAATTGAACGGTCGAGAATTCCACGCATATAGGCTATGGCGATTCCGTAGTTTGTGAACAGAACTCCGCTTTCAATCGAACGGTTCATTCGGCTGATTACCTCTCTTGAATTGAGCATACACGCACCGCAATGGATTGCAAGTGAAAATTCCGACAAATTATTTGGGAAGTCTTTGCCTGAGCTTGTCACGATTTCAAAATTTTTACCCGTGTAATTTTTCAGCAATCGGGGAAGTTTTACCGTGCCGATGTCATCACATTGCCTGTGATGAGTGCAACCCTCGCTGATGAGAATTTTGTCACCGTCATTAAGCGACTCAATTGCCCTTGCACCGTTTACGGCAGTTTTCAGAAACCCCTTGTACCTCGCCATAAGAATTGAAAACGAGGTCAGTTTGATATCGTTCGGCACAATCTCCGAAACAGGCTTAAATACCTGACTGTCGGTTATGACGAGCTTTGGCTTTGTACCGAGATTTTTCAGAGTATCGGCCAGTTCGCTTTCACGCACACAAACAGGGATTGCTCCGCTGTCGAGCAAATCACGGATAACCTGCTGCTGCGGAAGAATTATTCTGCCCTTGGGGGCGGCGGAGTCAATCGGGATTACAAGCACAACAAAGTCATTTTTATTAACAAGGTCACCGCAAAGCCTTTTATCGGATTTTTGTGCGTTTACAACTTTTGCGATTTTATCCTTTAAAAGTTCGATATTCGTGTTGTTTTTTGCACTTACAAAGATTTTACCGTCAGTTGTATTGTCGAGCAAATCGCATTTGTTGAACACAATAAGATACGGAATTTTCTTTTCCTCAAAAAGCGATACAAGTTCGTTTTCAATCGAGGTCATTCCGATTGTTCCGTCAACCACAAGCACGGCAATGTCAACACGGTTCAGCACGGCTTTTGTGCGTTCAACACGCATTGTGCCGAGAGCTCCTCCGTCATCAAAGCCTGCCGTGTCGATTATCACAACAGGCCCGAGCGGTAGAAGCTCCATTGTCTTTTCCACAGGATCGGTTGTTGTGCCTTTTTTGTCCGATACAAGCGACATATTTTGATTTGTGACCGCATTCACAACGCTTGATTTTCCTGCATTTCGTCTGCCGAAAAATCCGATGTGCAGTCGTTCCGACGACGGTGTATCATTCATTCCCATTATGCCCTCCGTCAAAATCTGAAATCTCTTTTATTGTTGTTTCTTATGTCAAAGATATGTTCTTTTGCAATGGTGCGGACTTTTTCGTTGGGGATTTTTTCGAGTTCCTGTTCAATGAGTTTTTGACCGACATTCCTTGTATCATCGCTTGCATAATCAACAAGATATTCTTCAAGCGTCATAAGGGCGTTGGGGTGGCAACAGTTCTGAATCTGACCGCTCTTGCAAAGCGACATAAAGCGGTCGCCCGTTCTGCCCTCACGGTAACAGGCGGTGCAGAATGACGGAATATAGCCGAGGTTCATAAGCCACCTTACAACCTCATCAAGACTGCGGTTGTCGGAAACATCAAACTGAGCCGAATTTTCTTCTTCCGATTCGGGTTCGTCATATCCTCCTACGCTTGTGCGTGAACCTCCGCTGATCTGAGAAATGCCGAGTTCAAGCACCTTTTTGCGAACGCTTTCGCTCTCTCGGGTTGAAATAATCATACCCGTGTAGGGAACTGCAATTCTGATAATTGCGACTATTTTGGCAAAGGTTTCGTCGTCAATTCCGTTGTTAAAATCATCGGGATTTATGTCGTCTGCCGCCTTGATTCGGGGAACGCTGATTGTGTGTGGACCGACACCGTGAACAGCCTCAAGATGTTCTGCGTGCATAAGAAGTCCTGCAAGTTCATAGCGGTAAAGCTCAAGCCCGAAAAGCACACCGATTCCCACATCATCAATACCGCCCTGCATAGCTCTGTCCATTGCCTCGGTGTGGTAATTGTAGTTGTGCTTGGGACCTGTTGGGTGGAGCTGTTCATAACTCTTTTTATTGTAGGTTTCCTGAAAAAGAATGTATGTGCCGATTCCGGCTTCCTTGAGCTTTTTATAATTTTCAACGGTTGTTGCGGCAATGTTCACATTAACCCGTCTGATTGCGCCGTTCCTGTGATTGACCGAATAAATGGTCTTTATGCAGTCGAGAATGTACTCAATCGGGTTGTTTACGGGATCTTCGCCTGCCTCAATTGCAAGACGCTTGTGTCCCATATCCTGAAGTGCGATAACTTCTTTTCTGACCTCATCCTGTGTGAGCTTTTTACGGCAGATGTGCTTGTTCTTTGCGTGATACGGACAATAGACACAGCCGTTTACGCAGTAGTTTGAAAGATAGAGAGGGGCGAACATGACAATTCTGTCACCGTAAAAATCCTTCTTAATTTGACGGGCAAGGTTGTAGATTTCTTCGATTCTCTCCTTATCTTCACAAGCTAAAAGAACGCTTGCCTCACGGTGATTGATACCCTTTTTGAGCCTTGCCTTTTCGATTATTTTATCGACAAGTTCAAGGTTATTTTTATTTTCATCGGCAAATTTCAGGGAGTCAAGAATCTCCCCGTCATTGATAAACTCCTCCGCTTTCAGCGAATTTTTATCGTATCTAATCATAATAATCATCATAGCCTTTCAGGCAACAAACAGTTTATTAAAAATCACCTAATTAACCTGCGTTGCCTGAACAGGCGTAAATGATGATTTCAGCTATCTCAAAATTATGCCAAAGGCAAATTTTGAGGGCAATATATTATAATAGTGTGATTTTTCACACTATTTCTCTGTATAATCTCCTCGGTCGGTCACGATTTCACAGCCGATTTTTTTCATTCTGTCTGCAAGACAGCCGATACATTGTGCCGCTTCGTCTCCCGTACAGATTTTGTTGTCGTAGAGCGAGTAATCTTTTCTGTGCTTAACAGGGGAAAGGTTGGGCATTACAACATTTGCACCGTGAAGAATGCCTTTTTCCCGACCAAGCGGATCGACCGTGCCTAAAGCGGTTGTTGCCGGCAGAAGAATGTTCGGTTTTAAAAGCCTTATTATTGAAAGCAACATAAGCACAAGGCTTACATCGCCATGATTTTCATTTTTAAATTTTGTGTCTTTGTGCGGTACAAACGGACCTATTCCGCACATTTCGGGACTTAATTTTTCAATAAATTTTAAATCCTCGACAAGCATTTCGGGAGTTTGGAACGGTGAACCGACCATAAATCCTGCGCCTGTCTGATAACCTATTCTCTTTAAATTATACAGGCATTGCATTCGGTTTTCAAGTGACATTTCGGGCGGATGCAACATGGAATAGTGTTTTTTGTCGGCTGTTTCGTGACGGAGAAGATATCTGTCTGCGCCGCTGTCAAAAAGTCTTTGATAGCTTTCATACGACCTTTCGCCAAGCGAGAGCGTTACGGCACAATCGGGAAATCTATTCTTTATTTCCGACACAATGTCGCACATCACATCATCGGTAAAACAGCCGTCCTCACCGCCCTGCAACACAAATGTGCGGAATCCGAGTTCGTGTCCGTTTTGGCAACAGGAGAGGATTTCATCTTTGGTAAGCCTATAACGCACGGCATTGCCGTTTGAACGGCGAAGTCCGCAGTAAAAGCAATCATTTTTGCATATACTCGAAAATTCAATCAAACCACGGATATAAATTTTGTTACCGAAAATTTTGTCGGCAGTATCTCTTGCACATTTGCGAAGATATTCAAAATCTTTTTCGTCGTAAGTTGTAATCAGCTGTAAAAGTTCGCTTTCACAGGCTGTGTGCATGGTATTCAGTTTTTGAATAATTTCAGTATTTCTCATAATTTTTCACATTAAAAGAGGACGGCATTTCTGCCGCCCCCAAACAGAGAATACAGCATTCTCCGTAAAATTCAAATAGTTTTCATCATTAAAAGCTTCTGCTTCCGCCGCCCGATGAACCGCCGCCACCGGAGGAGCTGCTTGATGAACCGCCCGAGCTGTCGGAATCACTCCGGATTCTCGTAACGGAAACATGCTTTGTCAGGAAGATATCCTTCTTGTCGGTAAGCATAGTCTCGCTGTTTTTCTTGAGGTCATAAGTTCCTGCTTTGCCGTTGTGCTTGTAACGGTTTTTCACTACAATAACAACAATAACGGCAACAATGATTGAACCGGCTGCAATGATAATGCCGTAATGCTTTACGACATAGAGGAATTTGTTATCCTCTTTTTCCTGCAAATCAATATTTTCGTTTGACTCGTCATCGTCAATACCCTCGTCATAGTAGTGGTCAACATAATAGAGGAATTGTTCGGCAGCACTGTAATAGTTGCCTTGCTTCATATCACGCTGAACATCATCAAGAAGAGTATTAACACGGCCATCGCCGAAATAATACATCGCATCGCCTTTTGTTCTGAAGTCGATTGCTCTGCCCTTCATATCAATCGTGAGTATAACGCCCGCCGTAGTTTTGCCGTATTTGTCGGCATAATAACGGTTTGCAAACGGTTTGATATTGTCCTCGGTTTTGCCCTCGTTGTTAGTATAGACAACCGCAACCCAGCCGGTTTTTTGAGCAAAAGCGTCAAGT
Source organism: Ruminococcus bromii (assembly GCF_002834235.1). Lineage (GTDB taxonomy): Bacteria > Bacillota > Clostridia > Oscillospirales > Acutalibacteraceae > Ruminococcoides > Ruminococcoides intestinale. The sequence goes on from NZ_NNBY01000041.1 coordinate 4,829, forward strand.
TCCGCCTGAAGCTGTGTTTCTTCCTCCGAGGTAAACAGTTCGGCATCATCACGGAGTTCTGTTTGTCCCGCCGCAAAAACAAAGAGCGGAGTGCAGAAAACCATAATCATAGCCGCAAGCGTTGCGGAAAGTCTTTTTGTAACATTCATCATAAGAACAACAGACCTCCCAACAAGCCGAGTGCCATAAGCGCTGCGGCAATAATTGCAGCGAAAGCAAGAAGCTTTCCTGCGGAGGTAGGAAGCTCACCGTAGGTTTTGCCCGTCTGACCGTTAACTGCAAACGGCAGAATTTTACCCCTGTATTTATAGGTTACAACCCAAACGGGCAAGAGGGTATAGTTCCAATTTTCAAGGTCGATTTTATCGTTGTAGTTCTGAATCTGAACGGCACTGTATCCGCTTGCCGTGTCTTTCATAAGCTGTTGACAGTATCCGTTGATTCTTGTTTGAACTGCCTGTGCAACCTCATTTTGCTCAATATCACGCTTTTCTGCCTGAAAACCCGAAAGATAGGACATTGCAAACGGGTGAGCCTCGCCCAAATCGTAAGGGTGTACGCATTGGAGCATATCTCTGTCCTGACCTTTTAACGCTCTTTCAAAAACATTATTTACAATCAGATTGCCTGCTCTGTGGAGCTCAAAAACCTTTGTTTCCGTGTAACGGTCATCTCCGACAGTCCACGAACGAACCTTTTCGCCCTTTGCAACCATCTGTGCGCTACGCTGTTCGTCAACATACCAATACGGAAAATACACACCCGTGAGTTTGTCAAAATGCTTTTCGCTGACAAAATTCTTCGGCAAAAACCATTTCCTTTTGCACATTTCAAGAAACTTGTCAATTGCTTTCTGCTTTGAAAGCTTGAACGGAATCACGCGGTCGGGTTTAAATTCACCAGAAAGTCTGCCGCCGAGAACAACAGGATTCTGACAATAGAAGCAGGTTGTTGCCGCAGTTGACGCTGTTGTAACAACCTGAGCACCGCAGCTTGGGCAGTTGTAGATAACAGCCTCTTCTTCAGTTTTGTTTTCTGCCTGTGCGCTGTCATTGCTCTGCGCCTGCTTGGCGGCATTCTCTTTAGCCTTTTCCTGTTCCTTTTTCTCCTGCTTTTCTGCGCTGTTCTCTTTTTGCTCCTTCTTGGCAAAAAAATCCTGAACATACTTTTCCGTAAAATCGGACATACAGTATTCACAACTGAACATCTGCTTATCGGGATTGAATTTCAGCGGAGCGGCGCAGTTCGGACAGGTGTAGTTTACAGTTGCCATAACTTACCCCTTATAATTAAATTCTGAAACATCCCCCTCCGTTTGAGAAGAGGGATTGTTTGTACTTAAAATTCAGATTATTCTGTCTTTGTACCGCACTCGGGACAGAACTTTGCATTTGCAGAAAGCTCATATCCGCAGTTTGTGCAGAAACGCTTTTTGGGAGCCTCGGGCTTCTTTGAACCGCACTCCGAGCAGAACTTGCCTGTGTTTACCGCACCGCATGAGCAAGTCCATGAGCCTGCGGCTGCACCGCCTGCCTGCGGAGCGGGAGTCTGCTGTGGCTGAACCTGTTGCTGTGGCTGAGTCGGCTGCTGCTGACGGTACTGCGGATTCTGCTGATAACCGCCCATGATATTTCCGCCGGCATTCATACCAATGCCCATGCCCATAAAGCCTGCCATTGCACCGTTTGCATTTGAGCCGGCATCTTTAAGGCCCTCTGAAATATTGGCTGCAACATAGCCCTGCTGAACTGCTGCGTCCGAGAGCATTGCGCCCTTGTTGCGCATATTGATGAGTTCCTGACTGTCCTCTGTGTAGGAAACATCCATACCAACAGCAAAGACTTCCATACCACGAGCCTGTGTCCATTCCTCATCAAGCGTCTGTGCCATATACTGACCGATAAGACGCTGTTTTGACTTGATAAAGCTGATTCTCTCACCGTCAGCGGAATACTGGTTGATTGCAGAACCGAGAGCGCCGACGAACTCCTCGTTATACTGTGCTCTTACATCTGCGAAATCAACAGACTTGTTTTCCGTAACAGCCTCTCTCGGAATAACCTCCTGATAGAACTTGAACGGCTCAACAACCTTGATTGAATATGTACCGTGAGCACGGAGCATAAGCTCTGAATTGTAAAAATTGTCAAAATAGTTTACGGGAGTTGATGTTCCGAAAGGAATACCTTTGATTTCCTGAAGATTTATATAGAAAACTCTCTGAGCCTGTGAGGGGATTCCGCCGTACTTAATACGGTTAAATGTTTCCTTGATCGAATCACCGAACTGACCGCAGAAAAGTGACGGCATTGAGCTGTTATTTACCTTAAAATAACCCGGCTCTGCAGTAAAGTCAACAATCTTACCGCCGTCAATAAGAATCATCATCTGGTTATCGTAAACATGAATTACAGAACCGTTTGATACGATGTTTTCAGAACCCTTTTTGTTCTGACTTTTGCCGTTCTGCGAAACAAGCTGACCGGGACAGATGAGGGTGTTGTCGCCCATGGGGGACGGTTCAATGACCTCGAGCCATGAATCCGCGAGTCCGCCTCCGACTGCATTTATCGCTGCTTTAATAATACCCATAATTTAACTCCTTAATTTTTGTAGCTTATAGCTGATTTTTCAGATATTGCTGTTACACTAATAATAATATGTTTGAAGAAAAATTTCAATACTATTATTAAAAAACAGGCTGAATGGCATATGTTTTTTTATTGTTCCAATGTTTTGCCATCATAAATAATGCAAAAAGACGGTCGGGAAGAGGGCATTTGGCTCTGACAACCCGACCGTCAAACTTTCAGAATTTTCTCTGTTGAAGTGTCTGTTCGTTTACGGAATTAAACTTCCACGAACGAATATTAATTTCTTTTATTGCAGTTCCGCAGAACTGACAAAATTTTTCTCCCAGCGTTTTTACGGGAGCGCCGCAGTTGGGGCAATTCACTCCGAGAGCGGTTGCTCTGTTATGAAGCCGGTCAGCGTCCTGAACATACATCAACCCAACCTCGTAGATTGTCTGCATTCTGTTCTCTCTGCTGCCGAAGGTCACTTCGTTGTTCATATCGGTAACATACGAAAAGTAACCGACAGATGCCTCAAAAAGTATCGTTACCGTTGCACCGTTTTTTATATAGCGGGCAATCTGAACATCGTAAATATTGACATCCTCATAATGCTGTGTATTCGCAACAGATGAAAGCTGGTCGATAATTCCCTGAACATAGTTTGTAAAATTCGGAGTGACCTCCTCCGCAATAACGCCGAGCCTTTTTGACTCAACCGCCGAAAAGTAGTTTCGCAAAAGTGAACGGGTTTTGTTCATATACTGCTCAACATCAAGCTCGGGAAAATCCTTTTTTATCATTGGCATATAAACCGAGGTCATTCCGTGAAGCGAACGGGGAGTTTCACGCATTTGCTCCTGATCCTCTTTCACGCCCTGAATGCCCTCTATAAGGGAGCTTGTACCGAACAATGTTCTTGAAAGATGTCTTATCTTACTGACAATTACCGTAACTATAATTGCTATTGCAAGTACGACTATCGACACAGAGATGATTGTTGCAATTGTATCCGGACTCATATAATTGTACCCTTAATCAGTCTTCTTTATTGACAACCTTGATTCCGAGAACCTCAAGGCTTTCATCATCAACCTCTGCCGGACACGCAGACATAAGCTCGCTTGCATTCTGAACTTTCGGGAATGCCGTTACATCACGGAGGCTGTCAGCCTTGCACATAAGCATTGTAACACGGTCAAGACCGATACCCATACCACCGTGCGGCGGTGCGCCGTATTTGTAGGCTTCAACAAGGAATCCGAACTTTGCTTCGATTTCTTCATCGGTGAGCTTCAAAGCCTTGAACATCTTCTGCTGGAGTTCATAGTCTGTGATACGCATTGAACCGCTTGAAAGCTCAACACCGTTGAGTGTGAGGTCATAAGCCTTTGCAATAACCTTTGACGGATCTGTGTCAAGGTACTGTAGGCACTCTTCCTTAGGCATTGTAAACGGGTGATGCATTGCAAGCCATTCGCCGCTTTCCTCATCATATTCAAAGAACGGGAAGTCAACAATCCAGAGGAACTTGAATACATCGGGGATAATGTCAAGACGCTTTGCAACAACAAGACGGAGTGCGCCGAGTGTTGAAAGAACCGTGCTGTTCTTGTCGGCAACGATGAGGATAACATCGCCCTTTTCCGCACCGAGTCTTTCGTAAATTGCCGAAAGCTCTTCTTCACTCATAAACTTCTTGAATGATGCGTTAGGCTCGTCAACCCATCTTACATAAGCAAGTCCCTTTGCGCCGATGCCCTTTGCATATTCTGTGAGCTTGTCAATTTCTTTTCTTGTGTAAACCGACGACGCATTCTTGGCAACAATTGCCCTTACAGAACCGCCGTTCTCAATTGCACTTGTAAATACGCTGAAACCGCAATTCTTAACAAGGTCCGAAATGTCCTGAATCTTCATGTCAAAACGGATATCGGGCTTGTCCGAACCGTAGCTTTCCATAGCCTCTTTGTAGGTCATTCTCTGGAAATGCTCCTCAAGGTCAATGTTTAAAACCTCTTTAAAAAGCTTTTTGAAGAAGCCTTCGTTGATTTCGAGAATTTCATCAACATCAACAAATGAAAGCTCCATATCAATCTGTGTGAATTCAGGCTGACGGTCTGCACGAAGATCCTCGTCACGGAAACATCTCGCAAGCTGAATGTAACGGTCAAAGCCCGCAAGCATAAGGAGCTGTTTGTAAATCTGCGGTGACTGAGGAAGAGCATAAAACTTGCCGTTGTGGATTCTTGACGGAACAAGGTAATCTCTTGCGCCCTCGGGAGTTGACTTGATCATCATAGGAGTTTCAATTTCAACAAAGCCGTTGTCGTGGAAATAATCTCTTGCAACCTTTGCAATCTTACTTCTCATCATAAGATTGTTGAGAAGAGGACGGCGGCGAAGGTCAAGATAACGATATTTAAGTCTTAACTCCTCGTTTGTGTTTGTATCGTCAACAATTTCAAAAGGCGGCGTCTGTGCCTTTGAAAGCACACGCATATCGCTTACAACAACCTCGATATCGCCTGTGGGGATTTCGCTGTTTTTTGAACTTCTTTCGCAAACAACACCCTTTGCGGCAAGAACAAATTCACTTCTGCATGAAAATGCCTTATCAAAAATTTCTTTGTCTGTTTTGTCATTGAATGCAAGCTGAACAATGCCTGTGCGGTCACGCAAGTCAATGAAAATGAGCTGACCGAGGTCACGGCAACGCTGTACCCAACCGCAGACAGTTACCTCTCTGCCGACATCACCGATACGCAGATCTCCGCAATAATCGGTGCGTTTCATTCCTGTCATAAATTCTGCCATTGTATATGCTCCTTTATATGAATCGGTCGGCATTTTTAATGTGCCTGACCGACCGAAAATTTTCTTTTATTACTTATTTTTCTGTTCGTCGGAAAGCTGAATTTCGATGAACTTCTCCATGAAATGCCCGTCAAGAGTAACCTCGGCTGTTTCGCCTGTTTCCATATTCTTGACCTTGGCTGTGTTCTGCTCGATTTCGTTGTCGCCCAAAACGATTGAATATCTTGCGTCAATCTTGTCGGCATACTTCATCTGAGCACGAAGTCCTCTGCCGATAACATCGGTTTCGGCAATCATTCCGCAGCTGCGAACCTGTTTGATAAGCTCAAAAGCCTTAACCTTTGCGGCATCGCCCATTGTTGCAATGTAGAGCATACACTCGTCATTGTCGGGAATCTCAATGCCCTGCTTATCCATTACCATGAGAAGTCTTTCCATACCCATTGCGAAACCGAGGGAGGGAAGGTGCTTACCGCCGAGCTCCTCGATAAGACCGTCATAACGACCGCCGCCGCAAACAGTACCCTGAGCACCGATACAATCGGTTACAAACTCAAATACTGTCTTTGTATAGTAATCAAGACCTCGTACAATTGTGGGATCAACCGTGTATTCAATGCCTGCGGCATCAAGATATTTCTGAACTGCGTCAAAGTGGTTTCTGCACTCGTCACAAAGATAGTCTGTAATCTTAGGTGCGTCCTTTGCAATCTCGGAACAGATAGGACTTTTGCAGTCGAGAATTCTCATCGGGTTTTTGTCAAGACGGGAAAGACAGGTGTCGCACAGCTTGTCCTTATAACCCTCAAAATATGATTTCAAAGCCTTGTGATATTCCGCACGGCAGGTCGGACAGCCGATAGAATTAATCTGAAGATGAACGCTGTCAAGCTGAAGTCTGTTGATTACGGAGCTTACAAGGCTGATAAGCTCTGCGTCGGCAACAGGGTCCTGTGTGCCGTACTCCTCAATACCGAACTGGTGGAACTCACGAAGTCTGCCTGCCTGTGGCTTTTCATAGCGGTAGCATGAAACAAAGTAGCTTGCCTTAATCGGAAGTCCTTCGTTTTCAAGAGCGTGTTCAAGAACGGCTCTTGCCGCACCGGCTGTACCCTCGGGGCGAAGTGTTACGCTTTCGCCGCCCTTTGTGTCGAATGTGTACATTTCTTTCTGAACAACATCGGTTGTCTGACCAACGCCACGGGCAAAAAGCTCTGTGTGTTCAAACACGGGAGTTCTGATTTCTCTGAAACCGTAGGAGCGAGCCTCCTCACGCATAATCTTTTCAACAAACTGCCATTTGTAGCTTTCCTTCGGAAGAACATCTTCCGTACCCTTGATTTTCTTGGTTATAAGTGCCATTTTTCCCTCCGAAAATTACAATCTTTTATAGAAAAGGGAAACGAAAAAATTTCCCTAAAAAACACAACAATCGGGCAGTATTACACCACCCGATATGTAAAGCGAAAATAATTAAATTATTTGAGAATATTTCTCCAGTCAAGGTCGCCTCTTTCAAGACCGTGGATAAGCACCTCGGCAGTTGCAATGTTTGTTGCAACCGGAATGTTGTGCATATCGCAAAGACGGAGCATATTCATATCGTTAGGCTCGTTCGGCTTTGGATTGAGCGGATCTCTGAAAAATAGAAGCATATCAATCTCATTGCACGCAATTCTTGCCGCAATCTGCTGACTTCCGCCCTGAGAGCCTGCAAGGAATTTCTGAATTGTAAGACCTGTTGCCTCTGACACCATTTTGCCTGTTGTGCCGGTGGCGCAAAGGTTGTTGCGGCTGAGAACACCGCAGTAAGCAATGCAGAACTGCACCATCAGTTCCTTTTTTTCATCATGAGCTATAAGGGCTATATTCATATATATTTCCTCCAGACATTTATTTCATATCAAATTAGTTTCAAAACTTTAACTCAAAATACCCCGCACAAACTACCCTTTGAACGCAAGGGGAATATGTTTTCCCTCAAGCCTCTGTGCAAGACAGTCAAAAACGGACGCCGCCGCACTCCAGTTAAGTCCGGCAACACCTCGCTGAACAATCACCGAAATACGGATGTCAAACGGCACAAGCGCAATAAGCTGTGTCTGTGTTGCGTCAATAACGCTGTCGAGGTCTTCATAAAAACCGAGCTGTGTAAAAAGCTTTCGGTCAAAGCGGTTGATAACAAGTCGAATATTTGTTTTTCCCATTGACTCAAGCTTTCTTCTCACCTTAACCGCACCACGCACACCCGTCGGCTCTGCATTGGTAACAATCAAGGCTCTGTCGGCAGGAGCCGCCGCAGTTTCAAAGCCCGAACCGATTCCGGCAGGGGAGTCGATAAGGACAAAATCAAAGCTGTCCTTTACTGAGTTGACAAGTTGAGTAAACACCGAGGGACTGAGTTCGTTTTCGGTGTCAAAGGGAGCCGCCATAAGGTAGAGGTTCTCATTGTTTTTGCTTTTGTAAACAGCCTCACCGAATGTACAGTTGCCGCATACGGCATCCGACGCATCAAAAATTATGTCCTGCTCCATATCGAGCATAATGTCAAGACCACGCATTCCGCAGTCACAATCAATAAGCAAGACTCTTTTGCCCTGCTTTACAAGAGCAACGGAAAGACAAATGCAGACGGTTGATTTACCCGTTCCGCCTTTTCCCGACGCTACAACTATAACATTATCCATAATAAATTCTACCTCTGCTATATTCTATCACAAAATCCGTTAAAGAGCAAGAAACGAACATTATTTTTATCAGCCAAAATTTTTGTTGATATTTTAGTGATAGTTAATAAAATTATTCTTCATTTTTAACGGTTTGCACAATAATTTCATTGATTTTTAATGCTAAAAGCAAAAAATAAGTTTTTATTGTTTAGGCACTCAGCCACATTATGCGGTCAAAAATTCTTGGTTTTGTTTTAACACAGTGGATTTACAACCGTAAATTCAATTTTCAATTAAAATATGCGTCCAGTAAATCCTTTGCAACCTGCATTGAATATCTGCCCTTTGCACCGTGTTCGATTACAACGGCAATTGCGACCTCGGGCTTTTCATACGGAGCATAGCAAATGAATGTTGTATGGTCTGAGCCCGAGTTTTCAGCCGTACCTGTTTTGGCGGCAACCTTAACTTTATAATCACCGAACATATAATTTGCCGTACCGTTTTCGTCCTGAGTAACTCCGAGCATCGCCTTGCGAACAATATCAAGATTCTTCTTTGAAATTCCGCAATCACCGTAGCTTTCAACATCTGTCGATTTTACGGTTTTTGTCCGCTCATAATTTGTAACTTTATCAACAATGTGTGTTTTGAGCCTCTCACCGTTGTTGGCGATTGTCGCAACATAGGTTGCAAGCTGAACGGGAGTAAATGCGTTGTCGGACTGACCGATTGCGGCTGAAACTGTGTTGCCGACCTGCCAATCTGTGCTGTCTCTGCCTGCAAGAGTTCCCTTTGATTCCTCAATTTCAACACCCGTGTATTCACCGAACCCGAACTTCTGCGCATACAGATACATCGGTTCAATTCCGAGCCTTCTGCCCGTGTCGGCAAAAAAGTAGTTGCACGATTGTTCAATTGCACCCGTAACATCAAGACTGCCGTGATAGTGCATACACCTTACCACATTGGTAGGGTAAAAATCATAGTCCTGTTTGCAGTAGATTTTCGTTTTATCGGTTATGATTTTCTCCTCAAGAGCCGCACCCGCAACACACGGCTTGAACACCGAACCGCAGGCGAATGTTCCGACTGTTGCGCGGTTGTACATCGGAGAATTTTTGTTTTTGGAAAGTTTTACATAGTACGAGCCGTATTCGCTGTACCTGTTCAAATCGTATGTAGGATAGCTTGCCGCCGCAAGTACCGAAAAATCCTTGACCGACAGCATTACAACTGCACCTGTTTCACAGTCCTCACCGTTATTTTTCTGTCCCGATTCCTTGCCCGCCTGTTTTGCCGCTTTGACATTTTCTTCAAGCGATTTTGCAGCGGTTTTCTGCAATTTTGAATCAATTGTAAGGTAGACCGTGTTACCCGGTTTTGCACTCTCGGTTTCAATGCTTTCAACAAGAGTTCCATCGGCATTTCGCTGAATAACCCTTGTTCCGCCCTTGCCTTTGAGGTCATCTTCACAGGCAAGTTCAATTCCGAATTTGCCTATCTTATCATCATAGGAATAGCTTTTGCCCTGTTTTTTCAGCTCATTGTATTCATCCTCCGACAACGAACCGAGTGCGCCGAGAATGTGCGGTGCAAGGTCCGGGTCCGAAGCACCTCGTGTGAGATAGGTCTGAATTTCAACACCGCTCACACCCTGAGTATTTTCGCTGACGGCATTCACGGCACTTCGACTGATATTTTTGGCAAAAACATACGGATTTGAATTTGAATAATTTTCAAGTTCCATATTGTAATGAATTGAAACGAGCGTTGTTTTTTGACTTATACTTAACCTGTCGGAAATTTTGTAGCGTTTTAAAAGTGCGTCAAAGCAATCATCGGCACTTGTGTTCCTGTCCATGTCAAGAAAATCCGATGACAGAAGTTTTTCCGCATCTTCTTCACGGCTTGTTTTATAAACGCAACTGCCGTCCGAGCCGACCGAAATCGGCAATGAATCTGTTCTTGTATCTCCCGTTTTTGTGAGAATATCAGCAAGCTCAAGTAAAATTCCGTCAAGCCTGTCCTCCTCAATATAAAGCTTATTGAGGACTATTTTATACTTTGTGGTGTTTACAACAAGACCTACACCGTTGCGGTCAACGATTTCGCCCCTTGTTGCGTCGGTTTTTTCGGTATATCCCGTTGATTTTGCGGCAAGACTCTTGTAGCTTTTTCCCTGTACAAGCTGCCAATCGGCAAGCCTGATTGCAAAGCCTGCAAAAATTGCGGCTGTTATTATTATGCAGACTGTTGTTCTGCTCTTTTTACTTTTTTTGCCGTTTTTTCTGCTTTTGCCGAATCTCATACCGAACCTCCCTTTCACAAAGATTAAAGATTTTTGTTTAAAAATGCCGTGAGAAAATACAGTGGAATTGTCACGGCAAAGGTGTAAAGTATTCTTGAAATGTAGTGCCGTACAAACAACACGCAACCGCTGTCAAGCCCTGCAATCAAGACGCACAGCAGATAATAAATCAACATTACCGTCATCACCGCCGCAAACGAAAACACGATAACGGTAACAAATGACGGTACAAAATATTTGCTGAATACAAAGTTTTCCGCATAGCAGACAATCGTAAGTGCAAAGGCAAAATAGCCGATACTGCCGTCAAATGAAATATCCGTCAGCACACCGCACAACGCACCGAAAATTACCGACGGCAAAGTGTTTTCAAAAGAAGCAATGCAGAGTGCAAGTGAAATCAACATAAGCGGTCTGCCGCCGAAAATTTCGGGAATTATAAAACCCGAACCCTGAAAAACATACAGAATTATTAACAACAGGGAATAGCCGAAAAATCGAAAAAAAGTTCTTGAAGCTCTCATCATTTTTCAACCTCGCCCTTGCCGTCAAAGTCGGTAATAATTGCGGCAGAGGTCACGGTGCGGATGTCCTCATACGGCTCAACAACAGCATAACGGGTTGTGTCATAGGAATTGAACTTCAGTTCTTTAACCTTGCCGATTATGAGATTTTTCGGATAAACTCCGCCTGTTCCCGAGGTTACAACAATGTCGCCTACTTTGATTTTGTTGTTCTCTGCAATCTTTGTCAGACAGGTAAGATTATCGTCACAATATTCAGCGTTTCCGCTTATGATTCCGTTGTCGGAAGTCTTTTTGTCAATTGCAGACGCTTTGGTGTCGGGAGAAAGAATTGTTCTTACCTGACAGGTTGTGAGTTCAACATCACTCACCCAGCCGATAAGACCGTTTTCCGTGATTACGGGATCATTTTTTTCCACATTGTCTGCTGAACCCTTGTCAAGAGTGAACGAGTAGAAATCATCGTTCGCATCCCTTCTCAGCACACCTGCCGGAAGAATGTCATATGACGGATTTTCCTTTTTCAGCTCATAATATTTCCACAGCTTTGCATTTTCTTCCTTGGCGTCAAGGTAGTCAACAAGCTGTTCACGAAGTTCGGCATTTTCCTTTTTAAGCTGTTCGTTTTCTTTTTCAAGTTCTTCCTTTGACTTGTCGGAAGACGCCGCACCTGCGGTCAGCGTTGAAAGTCCTTTTGTAACCGTGTTTACCGCACCCGAAAAAATGTTACTGCCGTTATGAGAGAAAACACTCATCACAGTTAGTATGACGAGTGTAATTATCAAAATTTTTGAGTTTTTATTATGTAAAAATTTTCTCATATCTCATATTTACATTACAAATACGGTCGGGCGGTGTTTTTTCAATCTGCCCGACCTTACTTTGTCGATTTTTATTATCTGTCATGCTTGTACTGAACACCGAGCGGTTTGCCGAGTCTTTTGCCTGCACCGTCAACAACACAGTCAAGCGGTCTTTCGGCAATGTGAACAGGCATACCCGTCTGTTGCATAACAAGCATATCAAGTCCCTTGAGTAACGCACCGCCGCCCGTGAGCATAATACCGTGGTCGATTATGTCGGCAGAAAGCTCAGGCGGAGTTTTTTCAAGAGTGGTTCTGATTGCCTCAACAATTGTTGCAAGCGGATCGGCAAGAGCCTCTCTGACCTCGGCTGAGGAAATTGTAATATCCTTGGGAAGTCCGTCAACAAGATTTCTGCCCTTGACAACAAGGTTTTTTTCTTCCTCACCCGGATATGCGGAGCCGATTTTCATTTTGATGTCTTCGGCAGTTCTTTCACCGATGAGGAGATTATATTTTCTTTTGACATAGGTTGAAATCGCCTCGTCAAACTTATCTCCGGCAACTCTTACGGAACAGGCTGTAACAATGTCACCGAGAGAAATTACGGCAACCTCGCTTGTGCCTCCGCCGATGTCAACAACCATACTTCCGCACGGTTCGTCAACGGGCATACCTGCGCCGATTGCGGCAGCCATTGGTTCTTCGATAAGAACAACGGGAGGCTTTGCACCAGCCTGATATGCGGCGTCCTCAACAGCCTTTCTCTCAACCTCGGTAACACCCGAAGGCATACAGATTATAACTCTCGGCTTGCTGAAAATCCCGGGTTTTACCGCCTTTTTGATAAAGTGCTGAAGCATTTTTGCGGTTATTTTAAAATCGGCAATAACACCGTCTTTGAGCGGACGAACCGCAACTATGGAACCGGGAGTTCTGCCAATCATTTCTTTTGCCTGTGAGCCGACTGCAAGAACCTCGTCGGTACGCATATCAACTGCGACAACGCTCGGTTCACGCAAAATTATTCCCTTTCCTTTAAGACAAACAAGAGTGTTTGCAGTTCCAAGGTCAATTCCTATATCCTTTGAAAACGAAAACATCCCACAGCCTCCTTTTACGCTGTAATACCCAAATGTATTTTACTCAGGCAGTATACTTTTATCATATATCTTTTCACAAATAAGGGCAATGATAAATTGTCGAAATTCTTTTATTTTTTACCCGTTGAGCCAAAACCGCCCTCGCCACGCTCTGTGTTGCCAAGCTCCGTAACCTCTTCAACATCACACGGAACAACAGGAGCGATGACCATCTGACAAATTCTTTCAAACGGTTCAATCTCATAAGGCTTGTCCGAAACATTGCAAAGACCTGCGCAGATTTCTCCACGGTAGTCGCTGTCAACAACACCCACACCGTTTGAAAGGCAGATGCCGTGCTTGATTCCCAGACCGCTTCTTGCATAGAGAAATGCGGCAACGCTGTTGTCGGGAAGTTCAATTGCTATACCTGTCGGAACAAGCACAAGTTGACCCGGATTGATTGTGATTTTTTCGTCAATGCAAGCATATAAATCCATACCGGCAGAACCGTTTGTGGCTCTTTTCGGGATTTTTGCATTGTCTTTTACCTTTTTTATTTTAACAGTCATAGTTTACCATCCTTCATTTCCTGCAAAAATTTGCAGGAATTATTCATTACTGTTTTTATTTTTCTCTAAAAAAATTATTTATTGCAAAAATGTAATTATAAATCTCTGTTAAACGGAAAAATCACTTTTTCCACAAAACAATAATGATTATTTTAACATTTTCAACAATCTAATTAACACCTCGGCGGTACAGTCCATATGTTAATTTATCTTTCAACATCGGATAAAGGCTTGATTCGTTAAGACTTTCCACGGTTTCCACATAGTTTTCAACACTAAATCTTAAAATGTTGAAAGATGTTAAAAGTGTTAAATTTTGTTTATCAGGAACGAAAAGCAAGTCACAATTCAGAACCTCGGTACAGTTTCCGTCGCATTTCAGTAAAAATTGTTTACCGAGTCGGTCTTTCATTTTTGAATGATTTTTGCAAGTTTTGCAGTCTATACCTGCACCCTTGACAGGACAACTCCTGCAAATCATAAGAGGAAGGTAGCCGTAGCTGATAATTCCCCTCGGGATGTTGCCTCCGAGTGCGTTAATTCGCTTAAAATCGAGTTCAAAACTGAGTTCTGCGTCCTTGATTCCGTATTCCTCCGCCCACAAAAGGTCGAGAGTATTTACAAAATTCATTCCGAAACCCGAATGAAGTGTGAAACCGAGATTTTTGGCAATGTATAATGCTCCGAGATTGTTGCACAACACATCGGATATGCCGATTTCTTTCATCTCGGAAAGCTTTTTTGCAATCGTATCTTCCCGTCCGAACATTCCTCTCGGAATTTCAACACCGACGCTAAAGCCCTCGTTTTTGAGCCTTACAAGCTCCCTTTTATCGGCAAAAAGCGGAACAAAAACAAGCTCGCATTTTTTAAAAGCATCGGAAAGCTTTGTCTGAGTCACTCTTGCACGAGTGGATTTTTCCACAGGCGGTGTTAATTTTGGAAAAGTTATTTCGTAATCACGGTTGATTTTGTAGTTGTGAACAACACTTCTCGCCGTGTCGAGTTCGTTAAGAACATCTCTGCGCAAGGAATTGATAATTGAAAGCGGAATAGAAATGTCATCATCAATATTTATGTTCACATTGGTGGGATTATATGCCGTTGAGCCTGTTTTTTCAAGCTGTTTTCTGCACTTTTCCGCATCAATCGGTCTGTTGATTGCTTTTTCGGTTACGGTATCCGCAATCTTTCTGACGGTGTGAACTCCGTCAGAGGCGACTAAAACGGGATTTTCTCCGAGTTTTGCCGTAAAATCAAAGGTTATTTCAACATTTCCGATTTCGTCCTTGTAGGAAGAACGGATTGCCGAAAACAGCTTTTCATCGGCAGAAACAACATCCGATTTTGTTCTTGTGCCGAACATATGACTTCCCGTTTTGCCGATGTAATAAGCGTCTGTAAAGCCTGTTCGTGAAAAAACCCATCTGAGCATCTTCTGAGTTTTGTCGCTGATAAAGCCGAAATCACGCTGTTCAACACACGCTCTTACTGCGGCTGAAACATACTCGGGGCGTTTCATTCTGCCCTCAATTTTAGCCGAGGCAACCCCCATATTTTGAAGTTCATCAAGGTAATTTACAATACTGTTGTCTTTAAGACTTAAAGCATGACCGCCTTTTTGATTGTTTACGGAAAACGGCAATCGGCACGGCTGGGCACAAGAACCACGGTTTCCGCTCCTTGCGCCTATCATTGCGCTGAGGTAGCATTGTCCCGAAACGCACATACACAATGCACCGTGAACAAAAACTTCGAGTTCAACCGGAATTTCACAGCATTTTTCAATTTCTTTTTTGCTCATTTCACGGGCAAGAACAACACGCTTGAAACCCATTTCATAAAGTGCATTTACACCGGATGCGGTGTGAATGCTCATCTGGGTTGACGCATGAAGTGCAAGGTCGGGAACAAGCCTGTGTGCAAGCCTTGCTACACCCATATTCTGAACAATGAGTGCGTCAACATCAGCCTCAGCGGCTGAAATTATGGCTTTTTTCAGCTTTTCAAGCTCGTCGTCAAACACAATCGTATTGATTGTGACATACACCTTTACACCGTGAATGTGACAGTATGCCGTTGCTTTCTTTAGTTCTTCATCATCAAAATTTTTGGCAGAGGAACGGGCGGAAAATGCCTTTTCGCCAAGATACACTGCGTCTGCCCCGCTCCTTACTGCGGCAATTACACTGTCAAAGCTTCCCGCCGGAGCAAGTATTTCTATCTTTTTCATTTCTTATCTTCATCAAACAGAGAGAACTGCGTCATTGGAACATAACCGAGAAGTTTTTCATTACGCAATTCCTGTTCTGTTTTTTTAGCCTCGTTTGACAGAACATTCACGGGTATATCATCTGACTGCTCTGTCATGTTATTTTTTGCATTTGAAGTCTTTTTTTCCTTTGGAACTGAATTTTTTTCAGGCTCTGATTTTTCAGATTCGGCTTTTTCTTTGCCTTTCTCAACATTTTCGAGCTTTTCTTTAAGCTGTGAAACCTCGTGTCCGAGAACAGCAAGTCTTTTTTCAAGCTCTTTATTATTATTTATAAGTCGAGTGTTATCGTTCATGGCCTCCGTAAGCTTTTCTCTGTATTCCTTGCAAAGCCTGTTAAGATCATTTGTCTGCTGAATAATTTTGTCGGCTTTTTCAACATAATCTTTGTTCTTTTTAAGAGCTTTGTTGCGGTCATCGCAGAAGTTAAGCGCCGCAAGAACCGCACAATCACGGGTATCAAGCTGCTTTGTGCTTTGGGCGGCCTTTCTTATGTGAGAAAGCACCTCGTTTGCTACCTTTTGAACATACTTTTCATCATCTGTTGTGATAAGTGAATAACTTCTTCCCTCAATCTGAACGCTTACTCTCTTTTTCTCCATAGGAAATGCATCTCCCTTTTATAGCTTTTTCGTCCTCATTTGACTTCTTTGCATACATAATCATTTTACATTATAATATAAAATCGGAAATAATAAAAGAGCAAAGAGAATATTGTTTAAATATTTTTTCATTCGTAGGCAAATTTGGCGATTTTATGCTGTTTACAACTTATATCGGTTGAAATATTTATTCTCTTATGATAAAATAATTTTTGCGTCATTTTGGCGGATTTGTCTTAATTTCCGAATAACAGGGCATAACCGCCAAAACAAAATTGACATTTCGGAATATATTATTATGGGAAGTGATTATATGCCCGTACCGTTTGATTCACGAAAAATTTACTATCGTTCACCGTTTGGTGCGGTTGAACAGGGTACCGAGATTCATTTCAGAATTCTTTTGCCTAAGGCGGAGCATACACAAAAAGCACACTTGTGTGTAAAGTATGATTATGACTGCAACTGGGAATTTACCGAGCTTATCTGGTGCGGTAAATTTGACGAGGATACCGAAATTTGGGAGTGCGATTTTACCCCGAAAAAAATCGGACTTTATTGGTATAACTTTAAACTTACTACCATTGATAAAACAAGATATGTTATCCCGTCCGATCCGTATAAGGTCAGCACCATTGAAGACTATATGGGCAGAAGCTGGCAGATTACCTGCTACAAAAAAGGCTTTAAAACTCCCGGCTGGCTTGTCGGCGGAATTATGTATCAGATTTTTCCCGACCGTTTTTATTTCAGCGGTGAAGAAAAGAATATAAAGCGTACCGACTTCAAACGCAACAAGGATTGGTATGCTCTCCCCGATTGGAAACCCGATGAAAACGGAATGATTAAGAACAATGATTTCTTTATGGGCGACCTCAAGGGAATTACGATGAAGCTTGATTACCTTGAAAGCCTCGGTGTAAGCTGCATTTACCTTAATCCTATCAGCGAGGCATACTCAAACCACCGCTATGATACGGGCGACTACTCAAAGGTTGATCCGATTCTCGGAACGGAGGAAGATTTTAAGCACCTTTGCGCAGAGGCTAAAAAGAGGGGAATACACATCATCAATGACGGTGTGTTCTCTCATACGGGAAGTGACAGCGTTTACTTCAACCGTTACGGCAGATACGGCAAGGGCGGTGCGTATAATGACAAAAACTCACCGTATTTCAGTTGGTACAAATTCAACGAATGGCCGAACAATTACCAAAGCTGGTGGGGCTTTGATACTCTGCCCGAGGTTATTGAGGAAACTCCGTCATTCAACGAATATATCAACGGCAAAGACGGCATTGTCAGAAAATGGATGAAATGCGGCAACTCAGGTTGGCGACTTGATGTTGCAGATGAACTTCCCGATGTGTTCATTGAAAATCTACGCAAAGCAGTTAAGGACGAAAATCCGAACGCCTTTCTTGTAGGTGAAGTGTGGGAGGACGCAAGCAACAAGGAAAGCTACGGTGCAAGAAGAAAGTTCTTGCTCGGCGAACAGTTTGACTCCGTTATGAACTATGTGTTCAGGGATGCAATTCTCAACTTCTGCAAAGGTCAGCACGGCAAATACACAATGGATCTTATTATGAGCGTAATCGAAAATTATCCCCGTCCTGTTCTCAGAGTACTGATGAATTCACTTTCGACTCACGATACCGAAAGAGCAATCACAGTTATGGCAGGCGAACCGCTTGACGGCAAGGACAGAGAATGGCAGGCTGACACTAAGCTTGATGACGAGCATAAAAAACTCGGTGTAAAGCTTTTAAAGGTTGCAAGCGCAATGCAGTTTACTCTCCCTGGATTTCCGTGTATTTATTACGGTGACGAGGCAGGAATGGAGGGATATCGTGATCCGTTCAACCGTTGCTGTTATCCGTGGGGCAAAGAAAATAAGGAACTCATTGAATGGCACAAAAAACTTGCCGATGTTAGAAAAAGCTGTTCGGCATTGTGGGACGGCGATTTTATAAATGTTCTTTCGGAGGAAAGAAGAATTTCATACATCCGCCATGACAAAGATTCCGCTATTTTCTGCACATTCAATCTCTATGATTATGAAGTCGAGGCAAAAATGCCGCCCGGATATGCAGACGGCAAGCCTGTTTTCGGTTCAAAGCTTGAGAACGGTATACTCACAATTCCGCCCATGTCCGCAGAATTTGTAGTTCTTGAACTCGGTACATGATATATGTAATGTAAAACAGAATAAAGTATAATTACAAGCGACAGAAATTAAACTGTCGCTTGTTTTGTTGCGGTATTTATATGTTTGTTATATTTGATTTGTCGACTTACTCATCTTCCGTTATCGGCGGAATAAAGCATTCTATCGCACTGCGAAGCTTGGGATGACGCTCCTCAGGCAACGGCTGTTGACAGAAAGAAAAAGTAAAACAAATAACAGAACAGATTAAACTATAAGGCGGCTATCGAAAACGATAGTCGCCTTGACTTTTTGCAAAATTCATTTTTAATTTGCGTTTGTTGTTACCTGGGTTGCGTTTGCCACATAGCTTTCATACTCGTCAATGCCCCAGTTTTCTTTTACTTCATCAGAGATAGGAAAGGTGCGAAACAGCATTGTACTGCGTTCACTGTCTGCCTTATCCTCATTGGTGCTGAGAGCATAGACATTGCCGTTGTACCACAGCTCATTTGTGTTTTCAAAGGTTGTAAGATAGAAAATATCCTGAATTGTGTCAACCCTATTAATGCCCATTCCGCTTACTGCGGCAGCCATTACGGCACTTTTCATCAGGATTGTATCGCTGTTATTTTTCTCGTTCTCAATCGAAACAAAGTTGCTCATTGTTGTTCCGAGACCGATATTCATAATATAATTTGTCTTTGTTTCAACAGAGGCTGTGAAGCTGATTTTATCGGCATCGTAGTAATAATACTGATACTCCGTTCCGTTTGCGTCATTCTGAGGACTGCCGAGCATTTTCCAACCCTTTGGATTAATCATATCAAGATTACCCGCCTCTTTGAGCATTTCATTGTAATTATATGTAAATTCTTCAAGAGTGATTGCGTAGCACATTCCGTTTACATTTTCACTTTCTTTGCGAATATTCGGATTTTCTGTTACCTTTGCCTCATCGAGAGTAGAAAATTTATCGGGCGCATCTACTACACCCGAAACATCGGCATTCTTCTTGTCAGAACAGCCGAAAAGTGAAAGCATGAGGATTGCCGCTACAATCAGAACTAAAGATTTTTTCATCAAATCACCAGATTTTTATATGTGTCAAAAACTCCACTTAAAAAAGTGGAGTTTTTTTATTTTTATCAATTATTCTTCCGTATTTTCTTCGGTTGAATCAGAAGTTTCACCCTCGTTATTTTCGGAAACTTCTTCTGCAACCGCTTCTGACGGTTCGCCGTTTTCTGCGTTATCTTCGCTCTCGGCTGATTCATCATCTTCACCGTCAATGTGAGGAACACGGGCGATTGTTACAACCCTGTCGTCACCGTTTACTTTCATTACGGTTACACCCTTTGAAGGACGGGCGCAAACACGAATTGATTCGGCGGCAATTCTGATAATAATGCCTTCTTCCGAGATGATAATAATATCATCGTCAAGGTTAACCACCTTGATAGCGGCAACATCGCCGTATTTTTCCGTGTGGTAGTTGGTAAGACCTTTACCGCCACGGCTCTGAACACGGTAATC
This sequence comes from Ruminococcus bromii, assembly GCF_002834235.1. Taxonomy (GTDB): domain Bacteria; phylum Bacillota; class Clostridia; order Oscillospirales; family Acutalibacteraceae; genus Ruminococcoides; species Ruminococcoides intestinale. The sequence goes on from NZ_NNBY01000041.1 coordinate 24,736, forward strand.
ATCGGGACTTGAAAGTCTGCCGTAGCCTGTTTCGGAAACTGTGAGAACAAGACCGCCCTCACGGACAACACTCATTCCGACTACGCAGTCGCCCTCTTTGAGAGCAATTGCCTTAACACCTCGAGCCTGTCTGCCCATTGCACGAATATCGGTTTCGTTAAAGCGGATAGCCATACCCTTCTTGGTGGCGATAATAACCTGACTGTTGCCGTCGGTCATTCTTACCCACGCAAGTTCGTCACCCTCGTTGAGTTCAAGAGCGATAAGACCGCCCTTTCTTGAGGTATTGTATGCATTGAGTTCAATACGCTTGATAATGCCCTGACGGGTGACCATAACAAGGTATTTTTCCTCGTCAAATTCAGGCACTCTTATCATTGATGTTACCTTTTCGTCGGGTGAAATCGGAATCAGATTTGCAATATTCACACCCTTTGACTGACGGCTTCCCTCGGGAACCTCATAGCATTTAAGGCGATAAACTCTGCCCTTGTCGGTAAAGAACAGAACATAATCGTGTGAATTGATAACGAACATTTCAGCCGCAATATCCTCTTCACGGCGTGACATACCCGATACGCCACGGCCTCCTCTGCGCTGAATTTTGTAGGTATCGGCAGAAAGACGCTTTACATATCCAAACTGTGTAAGTGTAAGAACGCACTCCTCCTGCGGAATAAGATCCTCAATATCAACCTCACCGCTGACAGCACAAATTTCTGTTCTTCTCGGATCGGCATATTTATTACGAATCTGCATAATTTCTTCTTTTACGATTTCAAGCTGTCTTGGCTCGCTTGCAAGAATTTCGAGATATTCTTCAATCTTTGCGTGGAGGGCTGCAATTTCATCCTCAATCTTAGTCTGCTCCATATTTGTGAGCTGTCCGAGACGCATCTGAACAATAGCCTGAGCCTGAACATCATCAAGACCGAAACGCTCCATAAGACCTGCTTTTGCGCTTACAGTATCCTTGCTGTTTCTGATAATTTTGATTACCTCGTCAATGAAGTCAAGCGCAATCTTCAAGCCCTCAAGAATGTGAGCTCTGTCACGGGCTTTTTTTAGGTCAAAATCAGTACGACGACGAATAACCTCAGCCTGAAATTCAATATAGCATTGGAGCATTTCCTTGAGTGAAAGAATTTTAGGCTCGCCGTCAACGATAGAAAGCATAATTGCACCGAAGGTTGTCTGCAACTGTGTGTATGAGAACAGCTGGTTAAGAACAATCTGAGGTGAGGCATCTCTCTTGATGTCAATTTCAATGTGCATACCCTTACGGTCGGAATGATCCTCAATATTTGAAATACCCTCAATTCTCTTATCCTTTACGAGGTCGGCAATGTTTTCAATAAGTCTTGCTTTGTTGACCTTGTACGGAAGCTCCGTAACGATAATTTTATATCTGCCGTTTTTAGCTTCGATAATTTCGGTCTTGGCTCTTACGGTGATTTTTCCTCGACCTGTTGCATAGGCGGCACGAATACCGCTTCTGCCCATGATAATACCGCCTGTCGGAAAGTCGGGGCCGGGCATACACTCCATAATCTCTGCAAGCTCGGCATCGGGATTGTCAATGAGAGTGCAAACTGCGTCAATTGTTTCACCGAGGTTATGCGGAGGAATTTCGGTTGCCATACCAACGGCAATACCGCTTGAACCGTTTACGAGAAGGTTTGGAAAACGGCTTGGAAGAACAGTCGGTTCTTTAAGACGGTCATCATAGTTTGACATAAAGTCAACCGTGTTTTTCTCGATATCCGTAAGCATTTCAAGAGAAATTTTACTCATTCTTGCCTCTGTATAACGGTAAGCGGCAGGCGGATCACCGTCCACCGAACCGAAGTTACCGTGACCGTCAACAAGCATATATCTCATGGAAAAATCCTGTGCAAGACGAACCATTGCGTCATAAACCGAGGCGTCACCGTGAGGGTGATACGAACCAAGCACCTGACCTACAGTGTCGGCACACTTGTGGTACGGCTTTGACGGATCAAGACCGATTTGATTCATTGTATAGAGTATTCTTCTGTGAACAGGTTTCAAACCGTCTCTGACATCGGGCAACGCACGGGAAACAATAACGCTCATGGAGTAGTCCAAAAAGCTTTTTCTCATTTCATTTTGCAGATCGACATCAATAATTCTCGAATTCTTGTTCTGATTCTGTTCGTTATCCATATTCTTTCCTCGCTTTTCAAGCTCTTGTTACTGTCTGTTCAATAATTTATAATAATGTTATTTTGCGTTTTTGGGTGGTTTAGTGTGTGATTTTGTTTCAGTAGGGGCGTTCATTGGACGCCCGCCTTGATGAAACGATTTGTTTTACACATATTTTTTGATGTGATGAAAAGTGTGTATGAATTTTGCGGCATTCATCAAAATTGATTTTAAATACAGTTTGTACCGTTACTTGCGGGCGGCCAATGACCTCCCGTCTGAAATATAGTCGCAATGCGTTGCACATAAATGTGCCGCCTTTTGCTCGTTATTCAGACAGCGCTTTGCTCCCTTTTTCCGCCACCGGCGGCGGTCGCAAGGCTACCCCTACTAACCCGTTAAAACGAATTTCACTGATAAATAAATTTAAAAAATTTAATATCAAAAGTGTTTTACTGCGGCTGAAATATCTTCGTAGAGTTTCGGAAAGCGTTTTTTGATGCTTGTGGGACGGAATGTTTTGGAATCTACAAAACCGTGTTCGGTTGTACCGTAGCCAAGTTCAGTTTCCGAACCGTCCTTTTCAATACGCTTTACCGTGTATGTAAAAATAATTCTTGCGGCTGTGATAGTCTGCACCCAAGTGCGGATAATCAGCTCGTCCTCATAAAGAGCAGGGGTTCCGAAATGACAACTCAGGTTCAAAAGGGGAGTCATTACACCTGCATTTTCCATGTCTGTGTAGCTGATTCCGAACATTTTGATATAGTCATTTCTTGCTATTTCGTACCAAATCGGATAATTTGAGTGGTGTACAATTCCCATTCTATCCGTTTCTGCGTAACGAACTGTAACTTTTGTTCTTGCGTGCATAAAATCACCCCGTTTTTAAAATTTTGGTTTATCGTAATATATCAAACATCGAGATTCTGTACATACTTTGCATTTTTCTCAATGAAATCTCTTCTCGGCTCAACCTTGTCACCCATAAGAATTGTGAAGGTTTCGTCTGCCTGTTCTGCATCGCTGAGATCAACACGGAGCATAAGTCTTGTTTCGGGATTCATTGTTGTTTCCCAAAGCTGCTCGGAGTCCATCTCACCAAGACCTTTGTATCGCTGAACTTCGGTTTTACCCTCAATTTGAGCCAGAATTTGGTCACGCTCAAGGTCCGAATACGCATATTTATGTTCTTTGCCCTTTGAAATTCTAAAGAGAGGCGGCTGAGCAATGTAAACATGGCCCTCTTCGATAAGCGGACGCATATATCTAAAAAAGAAAGTTAAAAGAAGGGTTCTGATATGCGAACCGTCAACATCGGCATCCGCCATAATGATAACCTTGTCGTATCTGAGCTTTGCAATATCAAATTCATCACCTATGCCTGTGCCGAGCGCAGTGATAACGGGCATAAGCTTGTCATTTCCGTAAACTCTGTCAATTCTTGCTTTTTCAACATTGAGCATTTTACCCCAAAGAGGGAGGATAGCCTGAATTCTTCTGTCACGGCCGCCCTTTGCTGAACCGCCCGCAGAGTCACCCTCGACTATGAAGATTTCTGTTTCGCTGCTGTCTTTTGACTGGCAGTCGGCAAGCTTACCCGGAAGCTGTGCGGAGTCAAGCGGAGATTTTCTTCTTGCATTTTCCCTTGCTTTTCTTGCAGCCTCTCTTGCTCTTGACGATGCAAGCGCCTTTTCAAAAATTACCTTTGCAACAGCAGGATTTTCTTCGAGATAAACAGAAAGCTTATCTCTCATAAGGCGGTCAACCATTGCTCTTACCTCGGTATTACCGAGTTTTGCCTTGGTCTGTCCTTCAAACTGAGCCTCTTTGAGCTTTACACTGACAATTGCGGTAAGTCCTTCACGAACATCTTCACCGCTAAGGTTCTTATCATTGTCCTTCAATTTTCCGAACTTTCTTGCATAGTCATTCATAACATAGGTGAGTGCTCTTTTGAAGCCTTCTTCATGAGTACCGCCGTCGGTTGTATGAATGTTGTTTGCAAAAGTGAGCAAATTTTCGTTGTAGCTTTCGTTGTACTGGAGTGCAATTTCAACCGCAATCGTGTCATCTGCGTTTCTTGACGCAAAGTAAATTACATCGGGATGAATAACTTCAAGAGAACGCTTTTTGTGAATATACTCAACAAAGCTCTTGATACCGCCCTCATAGACAAAGTTATTCTGAATAATATTTTCAAGGTCACGCTCGTCACGAAGCTCAATGTGAACACCTGCATTAAGAAATGCCTGTTCACGAAGTCTTCTTTCCAAAACGCTGTAATCGTAAACCGTGGTTTCTTTAAAAATTTCGGGGTCGGCTTTAAAGCGTACTTCCGTACCCTTAACATCAGACTTGCCGATTTTTTGAAGGTCGGTTACAATTTTTCCTCTTTCATAACGCTGGAAGTAAACATCCTCGCCGTCACAAACTTTGACTTCGAGCCACTCGGAAAGTGCGTTTACAACAGACGCACCTACGCCGTGCAAACCGCCCGAAACCTTGTAACCGCCTCCGCCGAATTTTCCGCCGGCATGGAGAACTGTGAATACAACCGTTACGGCAGGGAGTCCTGTTTTGCTGTTCACGCCGACAGGAATACCACGGCCGTTATCGGTTACTCTGATTATATCGCCCTTTTCGATGACAACATCAATTTTTGTACAATAACCTGCAAGTGCTTCGTCAATTGAGTTATCTACGATTTCGTAAACAAGGTGGTGAAGTCCTCTCGGTCCTGTTGAACCGATGTACATACCGGGACGCTTTCTTACAGCCTCAAGTCCTTCAAGAACCTGAATTTCATCTGCGCCGTATTCCTGTTCAACCTTTGAAAGCTCCATACCCTCGGATTCGCCGTCAAATTCAACCAATTTTTCAGCCTCAATCTCTTTTTCGTAGGCTTCATCAATGGCTTCCTCATTTATATTTTCGTTGGTTTCATCAATATTTTCATTCATATTTTCGTTGTTTTCAAGATTATCCAAAACACTTACCTCCGTTTATTCGATGAACGAACAGCGTTTTTGTTCGTTTGTTTTTTCTGCTGTTTTTTTGATATTTGAATATTTTCGCTTTTTTGAGCGTCTGCTCCGAATTTTCTGAATTTTGTAAAAAACGGCACAAAAAGCAGAAAAAACAGTATAAGTACGATATTTGTAATCATCAACGCTATCACATTTGTGCCTGAAAAAGCCGTCATTTCAAAGATATTGACGAAAATTCCCATCACAACTGCAATCAAAAATAAAATCCAAAGTCCCGAAAATGAGGTTTTGAACTGCTTTTTGCAGTGATAGCAGGTGTGAATTTTTGTATTTAAGCTCTTCCTTGCGTCACCGTAACGATAAATTGCGTGACAATGCGGGCATACGGGCAGTCTGAACACAATATCACCCGTTAAAACTTTCTGTTCACGGAATAACGGTTGCCGTCATCCGTTTTTTTATTTTCCGAAGCTTCCTCGGAATTTATGTAGTGTCTGCTTCTGTTCGCCGTATGGTGCTGCGGCATTTCGGAGTGAATCTTTTTGAGTGTTGCTCCGCTTGACGCATGATTCTCACTTGTATTATTAATCACGGAAACATATTCCTGCTTTTCAAAAGACGATGAATCGGAAGAAATCTCATTTGAATCAAGTCTTTGTCTTGCGGCATTTCTTTCGGCTCTGATTTTGTTAAATACATCCGTGTTAATTTCAAAATTATCATCGGTATCATTCTGCTGAGGAGTGATACTCGGAAAAGTATAGTTTTCATCCTCGTCAAGTTCTGAGGTAAGAAGATTGTCTGAATAAGCGATGCCTGCTTTTTTTGCCTCCATAGACTTACGGTATTTCTTGTACGGCTCATAGTGAACGAAGCTCGGTGAAGCTGCCGTAAAAATTATAAGCGGAATCGCAACGAGTAAAATTCCGAGAGGATTGCTCACAAGACCTGCAAGAATCCAACCTGCCATTATTGCAAGAGAAATTACCACAGCAACAATAAAAAACAAAATTACCTTCTTATCAACTGCAACCTTGCTCTCTTTTCCGCACTTTTGGCAGATATATTCTGCCTTTCTTCTGCTTGCAAACGATGAGGTATATGAAATTCTTCTTCCGCAGTAGGGGCATTTTCTCATTTTCATACACAGAACTCCTTTTTATATCCGTATCAACGGTACATAAGCTCCTTATAGGGAGATTGACTTCTTTTTATGAGTGTTTTTGATGAAAGCTGGCTGATATAAACGGTAATTTTGCCGTTCTTTTCACAGACAACAAAGGATTTCGGCAATTCAAACGAAACATTTACAACTCTGCCTCTTTTTTCGGCGGCAGTAAGATAATCCCTTGTCTTTTTTGACACGGTACACTCGTCCATATCAAAAATTCCGATAACCGTTTCGGTTGTGATAACGGTGTCCTGTCCGAGATGAAGATACATCAGCTCACCTCTCCGTTGTTCAGCAGAAAGATTTTTCCGTCTTTAAGCTGTTCTTTATTCGACTTTTCACAGCAGGTAATAAACACCTGACATCCGTGAAGTTCGTTGAGTAAAAAATCCTGTCTTTTTGCATCAAGCTCAGAAAGCACATCATCAAGCAGAATAACGGGTTCTTCGCCCATTCTTTCACGCAATACAGACGCCTCGGCAAGCTTCAGCGACAGAACCGCACTTCGCTGTTGTCCCTGAGATGCAAAAGCTCTGGCATTTTTACCGTTTATTATAATTTCAATATCATCACGATGAGGACCGTAATTTGTAAAACCCGTCCTTATATCGTCACTCTTGTGTTTTTCAAGCTTACACTTGAGTTTTTCATAAATTTCACCGACCGTATCATCCTCGGAGGCTTCGTATCCCGACATATAACGGATTTTCAGCTCTTCTTTGCCTTTTGAAATTCCGTTATGATATTCAACGGCACGGTCGGAAAGCATTTTTACATAGTCTATTCTGTTTTTTACAAGCACTGCGCCGCTTTTCAAAAGCGGTTCATCCCATACGGGAAGTGTGTCCGCAAGTGACGGTCGCCTGTAAATGTCTTTCAAAAGCGAATTTCTTTGATTGAGAATCCTGTTGTATTTTGAGAGAACAACCGCATTTTTAAGCTTTTCACGACAGATTGCGCTGTCAATAAATTTTCTCCGCTCACCCGGACCTCTTTTTATCAGGCTGAGGTGTTCGGGAGAAAATACAACGGCGCAAAACCGTTCAATCAGTGCGGCGGCTGAATTTTTCTGCACACCGTTGATTTCAACGGACTTTTTTCCGCCCCTGAAAAGAATTTTTGCTGTTTGCTCACGCTCCTGACCAAGAAAACGCATCTCAATCCTCGCAAAATTCTCATCCCAATTGATAATTTCGCTGTCCTTTGAGCCTCTGAAGCTGTGACCTCCGCAAAAAAACCACAGTGCCTCAAGCAAATTTGTCTTTCCCTGAGCATTGTCACCGTAAATTATATTTACTCCGTCACAAGGAGTGATTATATTGTCCTTTAAATTTCTGTAATTTTCAAATTTAAGAGCAATTACCTTCACTTACTTCATCAATCCCAAAGTTATTCAACGATTATTTCAAGACCGTCAAACACAGCCGTGTCGCCGACACGCATTTTTTTGCCTCTCATTGTGCAGATTTCACCGTTTACGGTAACATCTCCGTTCTGAATTACAACTTTTGCCTGTCCGCCGGTTTCAACCGCACCGCCGAGTTTGAGTAAATCCTGCAATTTTATGTATTCGCTGTCAATTTTAATTTTCTCAGTTTTCATTTGCTAACCTCATCGGAACAACTATGCTCAGATAGCTGTCACCCTTAACGGGTTTTACAATCATTGCCGTAAGTGAACCGTTGAGAATAAGCTTAATCTCATCGGTATCGGCATTTTTCAAAGCGTCAAGAAGGTATCTGTTATTAAAACCGATTTCAACCGACTCTCCGATGATAGGAACAGAGATTACATCATTGGCTCTGCCTACTGCGGATGTGCATGAAAGTTTAATTTCATCATCCGAAAAAATGCATCTTACCGGGCTTTGGATTCTATCGTTGTTCAAAAGCGACATTCTTTCAACTGCATCAATAATTGTTCTTGTATTGATAACTACCTCAGTTTTTGTCTCTTTCGGAATTGCAGACTTGTATTCTATGAATGTGCCCTCGATAAGACGGGAGATAATTCTGTAATTTTTGATTTTGAATGTGATATGTCGCTGACCGATGATAATTTCCGTATTTTCTTCGTCATCGGTGAGGAGTTTAAGCACCTCATGCTGAGTTTTTCCCGGAACAACAAAACGGTTTTTGCTTTCGCTGTCTACATTTTCACTGCGAATTGCCATTCTGTAACCGTCAATGGCAATAATTTTGAATACACCGTCCTCAATTTCGTAAAGTGAACCTGTGTAAATAGGCTTTGCCGTGTTTTCGCTTACTGCGTAGACTGTCTGTCTAATCATATCACGCAGAATTTTTGCGTTGAGAGTGATTCTGTCAGTCTGTTCAAATGACGGAAGGTCGGGATATTCAACAGATGACATACCGACAATCTGGTAATTGACCTTTCCGCAGGCAATGTATGTAACCATACGCTCATCGGTTTCGATAAAGACAATCTCTTCGGGAAGTCGGCGTACAATATCAAGAAACAGCTTTGCACTTACGACAATTTCGCCTTCTTCTTTGATTGTTGCCTCAATATCGGTTGTTATACCGATTTCGAGGTTGTAACCTGAAATATTCAGTGTGTTACCGTATGCTTTTATAAGAACGCCTTCAAGTGCAGGAATTGATGCCTTTGTTGACACAGCTCTTGACACATTGGATATGGCTGTTGCCAAATCGGAGCGCAAACATGAAATTTTCATCGGGTGCATTCTCTCCTGTCTTTTTATTAATATTTTTATTGTAGTAGTAGTAGGGGATGTCAAAATGTCAAAAAGCGGTGAGATTCCGCATTGACACTGAAAAAAAGCATAAACAAAAGATTTTTTCGATTTGTTTGCTTTTGTTGACAAAAATATTTTTTAGTAAATTTTTCAACATCGGGTTGAAGAATGTTTATGGAATGTTGAAAAATATGTTAAATAATTCAGTCTATCTGTCACGGATATTTTTGATGGTATCGTCAATGATTTCTTTGACCTTTCTGTCCTTTTCCATCATCTTCTGAACCTTCTGAATTGTATATATAATGGTAGAGTAATGACGGTTGCCGAATTCTTCACCGATTGCAACCATTGAAAGCGTTGTAAGCTCTCGTGTAACATATATTGCGATATGTCTTGCATTGCTGATATTGGCACTGCGGTTTTTCTGTGAACGAATTTCGTCTGCCGAAACGCCGTAGGTTCTTGCAACCTCGTCAATAATGCGTTCAACGGTAACCTCGGGCGGAGCGTCATTGTTTAGAATGTCAGAAATGATGCCCTGAACCGAATTAATTGTCGGTTTTTCACCGTCAAGGTAGTATTTGGCTTTGATTTTTTTAACTGTTCCCTCAAGCTGACGGATATTTGCCTTGATTTTAGATGCAACATACTCGCAGACTTCGTCCGAAATTTCAACTCCGTCAAGTTCTGCCTTTCTTTTTATAATGGCAATTCTTGTTTCAAGATCCGGAGGCTGGATATCTGCAATAAGATCCTGCTCAAATCTTGAACGCAAACGATCCTCAAGAGTTTTGATTTCCTTAGGAGGACGGTCCGATGTGAGAACAATCTGTTTTCTTGCGTCATAAAGTGCGTTAAAGGTATGGAAAAATTCTTCCTGTGTACTTTCTTTACCGCCGATAAACTGAACATCGTCCACGAGCAGAATATCCGCTTGTCTGTATTTTTGTCTGAATTCATTCATTTTGGCAAGACGGAGCGACTCAACAAGTTCAACGGTAAAATCGTCGCCTTTTATGTAACAGATAACCTTTGACGGATCGTTTTTCTTGATTTCATTGCCGATTGCATACAAAAGGTGAGTCTTGCCGAGTCCCGAGTTTCCGTAAAGAAAGAGGGGGTTGTAGGCATGTGACGGATTTGTTGCAACTGCAAGACAGGCTGCATGAGCAAACTTATTTGACGAGCCGACAATAAATGTGTCAAAGGTGTATTCGTAAGAACTGCTGTCGGGGCTTTGCAAAAGAGGAGCGGTTGCCGCCGATGTTGTGATTGATGCCGCCGCAGACGGCTTTGATTTTTTCGGAGCATTTGCCGGTGTGCGGAACTCAATATTGAACTTTGTTCCGAAAATCTCTTCAAATCCCTCGTTGAGAAGTGACATATAGCATCTCCTCAATGTTTGGGCGTGAAAGTCATTTGGCACGAGCAGATAAGCGGTTCCGTTGTCAAAGTCAAGGTCAACGGGCTGAATTCTGCTGATCCATGTATTGTAGGCGATGTCTGTAATTTTGGATTTACAGTAATCGCTTATAACTTTCCATGCGTCTTCAAAGGAGTCCATTAATTTAATCTTTCCCTTCCACGGTGCAACACACTGCACCCATTTTCCATAATTATCCCATTTTGATAAAATACCATTCTGCTTTATTATAACGCAACAAATTTAAAATTGCAATTACAAAAAGCCATTTGTAATTTATTGTAATTTATACTTTATTATTATTAAAGTGCGCAAACAGGGTGCAAATTTTACAATAATTCGGATATATAGTGTGTGTTAAATTCTGTGTTGCAATATATTGTATTTACCGATAAAGAAAAATAATTTGCTGCTGTTTTTCAAAATCAAAAGAAAATTTTAAATTTCATTTTAGAAAATAAAAAAATAAAAATTTTTGTTGACTACGGGCTGAAATTAAGATATAATGCTATATTGCAAGGTTATATTTTGAAGGGAGGGTTTTCATTATGTTGAGAACTTATCAGCCTAAGAAGCTCCACAGAAAAAAGGAGCACGGCTTCAGAAAGAGAATGTCTACATCTAACGGCAAGAAAGTTTTAGCCAGAAGAAGAGCTAAAGGTAGAAAAAGGTTGTCTTATTAAAGAGAAGACCACTTTTAACCGGTGGTCTTTCTTTTTTAATGCACCTGTTTGCAAGGTGGTAAATTTATGAGTGAATATATCACTTTGAAGGATAACAGGGATTTTTCCGGACTTTACAGACGTGGAAAATCCTTTGTTGGTCCTGTTTTGGTAACTTATGTGTTAAAGAATAAATCCGATAACCTGCGTTTTGGAATAACCACCGGCAAAAAAATCGGAAAAGCCGTAAGGCGCACAAGGTCAAGGAGGGTAATAAGAGAGGCTTATTACAAACTTTATCCCGATATAAAAAAAGGATATGACTTTGTTTTTGTTGCCAGAGGTAAAACACCCTATGTTAAAAGCACTGTTGTTTACAAGGAAATGAAAAAACAGCTTTCGCTTGCAGGTGTTCTTAAAGAGGGATAGTTTTATGAAACGAATTCTTCTGGCAATTATCAGGTTTTACCGGACCTCAGTTTCTCCGTTGACGGCAAGTCATTGTAAATACATTCCGACTTGTTCGCAATACGGTATTGAGGCAATTGAAAGGTTTGGTGCACTCAAGGGCACAGCGCTTACCGTTTGGCGTATTCTGCGCTGCAATCCGTTTTCAAAGGGCGGGTATGATCCCGTTCCGGAAAAAAAGCCAAAGAGTAAGAAATTAAAGTGAGGTAACCGTATGCAGATCTTTGGTTTTCTTGGAAGCTTGCTCGGCTATGTGCTGTGGGGAGCTTTCTATCTTCTTAAAGATTTCGGACTGTCAATTATCGTCTTTACAATTATTGTAAGACTTTGTATGTTTCCTTTTACAATCAAACAGCAAAAATCAATGGCAGGTACCGCAAGACTTTCCAAAAAACAAAAGGAAATTCAGGAAAAATATAAAAATAACAGACAAAAGGCACAGGAAGAAATATCTAAGCTCTATGAAAAAGAGGGCGTAAAGCCGACAGGCGGCTGTCTTACGATGATTGTTCCGTTCCTTGTTCTTTTCGGAGTATTCTACGCTGTTGCATATCCGCTTACAAACACACTTCATATCGACAGCGCAAAGGTAACCGAAGCTCTTAACTATGTAAATACAATTCCCGGATATACTGCGGCGTCGGGCGCAACCAATGCCACATATCAGGAAATTTATTTTTTGAAGGATTTCAGCTGTTTCCAAAATATTGACGCTATTCAGCAGATTTTTTCTGCCGACCAGATCAATACAATCACTATGTTTGAAAAGGGATTTAATACATTCGGTATGAACCTTTTCGCAATTCCGCAGGACTACGGTCTTTGGAGTCCGATGATTCTTTTCCCTGTAATATGTTTTGCATCAAACGTACTTACACAGTTTATCACAATGAGAATCAACGGAAAGAACAATCCTATGCAGCAACAGCAGGGCTGTATGAAGGTTATGATGTATGCAATGCCGCTTTTCTCGGCATATATCGCCTACATTGTTCCGTCAGCCGTTGCATTTTACTGGATTGTATCTTCACTCGTAAGCCTTGTTCAGTCAGTTATCGTGGGCAAGCTTTTCAGCCCTCAGAGAATGACAGCAACATCCGAAGCAAGACACGCCGCTCTTATGTTTGAGCAGGAGGCTCTTGTTCAGTATAACTATGTTCCGCACGGTCTTTCAGAGAGTGCAGAAGAAAATACAAATTCCAAAAAGAAGAAAAAGAAGTAGAAGTTTGAAATCAGGTGATATTGTGATTAAAGAAGCTATCGGCATTGGCGATAACGAAGTTGATGCATTAAACGATGCAAAAAAGCAGCTTGGTCTTGACGAAAATGCAGAGGTTGATTTTGAGGTTATCCAGAGAGCCGAAAAGAAAAAATTCGGTCTTTTCGGAGGTCAGCCTGCAAAGGTTAGGGTTACTCTCAAAGAAACTCCTGCAGAAAAAGCTGAACAGTTTTTGAGAGATGTTCTCAACAACATGAAGCTTGAAAGCGTTGTGATAGAGAAGAAAGAAATTGAAGGCGGTATCGAGTTCAATCTTTCGGGTGAGGATGTCGGTTTTGTAATCGGCAGAAGAGGTGAAACACTTGACTCACTTCAGTACCTTACAAGCCTTGTTGCCAACCACTCTGACAACAGCTATTTTAAGGTAACTATTGATACCGGAAACTACAGAGAAAAAAGAGAAAAGACTCTTGAAATTCTCGGTAGAAAGCTTGCTTTCAAAGCTGTTAAAACAGGCAGAAAGACAAATCTTGAGCCAATGAATCCTTATGAAAGAAGAATTATTCACACTTCTGTTCAGAAGGTAAACGGTGCTATTTCATGGAGCGAAGGCGAAAACGCAAACCGCCATGTTGTTATCGGTCCTGATCCAAAGGCAAAGCCCGTTCGCAGAAACGGCGGTTATAACAACAGAGGCAGAGGCGGCAGACGCCCATACAGCGCAAACCGTTCCGAGCATAACACTCCCGCAAATCCTGACAGAAAGCCCCTTAACGAGGGTGGTGCAACAGGTCTTTACGGAAGAATAGACAAATAATTACAGGGCGGTTTTTAACCGCCCTTTTTTCTTGGTGATTTTATGAATTACGATACAGTTGCCGCAATAAGTACCGCTCAGGGCGAGGGCGGTATCGGCGTTATTAGAATTTCGGGTGACGATGCACTTCGGATTGCCGACAAAATTTTCAACTCCGTTTCGGGTAAAAAGGTTACTGAGATGAAAGGCTATACGGCATCGTTCGGAAAAATTTCAGAAAACGGTGAAGATATTGACGAGGCGGTTGCACTTGTTTTTAAGGCGCCTCACAGCTATACCGGTGAAGATGTTGTTGAGCTTTCGTGCCACGGCGGACTTTACATTACAAAAAGAGTTCTGCGTGCTGTTCTTAATGCCGGCGCCGTTCCGGCTCAGGCAGGAGAATTTACAAAGCGAGCATTCCTAAACGGCAAAATCGACCTCACCGAAGCAGAGGCTGTAATTGATATTATAAGTGCTAAAAGCAGGGGTGCGGCAAGGTCTGCTCTTTGTGTAAAAGAGGGTGCTTTGCGTAAGAAAATTGACGGTGTAAAAAATGACCTCCTCTCAATGGCGGCTCACCTTTCTGCGTGGGCAGATTACCCCGAGGAGGATATTGCCGAGGTTACGGCTGATTCCGTAATTGAAACCTGTGACAATGCAATCAAGTGTTTTAAGTCTTTACTTGACAGCTATGACTGCGGTCAGGCGGTAAAAAAAGGTATTGATACCGTAATTGCCGGCAGACCGAATGTAGGAAAAAGCACACTTATGAATTTGCTTTCGGGATATGAAAAGAGTATTGTAACCGATATTCCCGGAACTACGAGAGATATTGTTGAAGATACGGTAACTGTGGGCGATGTTGTTCTGAATCTCAGCGATACGGCAGGACTTCGTGATACTGAGGATACGGTTGAGAAAATCGGTGTTGACAGAGCGAGAAAAAGACTTGAGCAATGCGGTCTTTTGCTTGCTGTTTTTGATAACAGCAGAGAACTTGATGATGACGATTATGCACTTATTGAGTCTGCAAAGCTTGTGCCTTCAATTGCTGTAATTAATAAGACTGATCTTGATAATAAGCTTGATATAGAGTATATCAGTAAAAATATAAAATATATAGTATATATATCTGCAATCAGCGGTGACGGCAGAGATGAATTAACAATGGCTGTTGAAAAAATTGCAGGAACTCAAAACTTTAATCCGAGTGAAGGCGTTCTCTCAAATGAAAGACAGCGAATTGCCGTTAAAAATGCACTTGATTCGGTTGTTGAGGCAATGAACGCACTTAAATGCGGTATGACATTTGACGCAGTAACAGTTTCAATTGAGGATGCAATTTCACACTTACTTGAATTAACGGGTGAGAGAACAAGTGATGAGGTTGTGGATAGGGTGTTTCACAACTTCTGCGTAGGAAAATAGGTGATATTATGAATTATTTTGCAGGTGAATATGATGTTGCAGTAGTCGGTGCAGGTCACGCCGGAATCGAGGCGGCTCTTGCGGCGGCAAGGCTTGGATGTAAAACTGCAATATTTACCATAAATATGGATGCGGTCGGAAACTGTCCCTGCAATCCGTCAATCGGAGGAACAGCAAAAGGACATCTCGTCCGTGAGATTGACGCACTCGGCGGTGAAATGGGCAAGACTGCCGATGAATGTTTTTTACAGTCCAGAATGCTTAACAGGGGAAAAGGTCCGGCTGTTCATTCGCTGAGAGCACAGATTGACAGAAGAAAATATTCTTCCGTTATGAAACATAAGATTGAATTACAGAAAAATCTCGACCTTCGTCAGGCTGAAATTACGGATATTGAAAAGACGGAGGGCGGTTATAATCTTACTACAAGAATGCTTGCCGTTTTTAAGTGCAAGACCGTTATTATTGCAACGGGTACATATCTCGGCGGCAGAATTTTTGTCGGTGAGGTTTCATATGAAAGCGGTCCCGACGGAATATTTCCCGCCGCATTTCTTGGTTCAAGCCTTAAAAAACTCGGTCTGCCTTTGAGAAGATTTAAGACAGGTACTCCGGCAAGAGTTCTGAAAAGTTCAATTGATTTTTCTGAGCTTGAAGTTCAAAAAGGTGACAAACCTCCCCAGCCGTTCTCTTATGAAACTGAGAATCTCGGTGAAAACAAGGTTGAATGCCATGTCAGTTGGACAAATGACGAAACAAAGCAGATTATTCTTGAAAATATCAACCGTTCTCCCCTTTATGCCGGCAAAATTGAGGGTGTTGGTCCCCGTTATTGTCCAAGCTTTGAAGATAAGATTATGCGTTTTAAGGATAAGCCAAGACATCAGCTTTTTATTGAGCCGTGCGGACTTGATACCGAGGAAATGTATCTTCAGGGAATGAGCTCGTCACTTCCGGAAGAAGTTCAGCTTAAATTCTACCACACAATAAAAGGTCTTGAACATTGCCTTATTATGCGACCTGCTTATGCAATTGAATATGATTGTGTTGATCCGCTTGCAATGAACCCGACGCTTGAATTTAAAGATTTTGAAGGACTTTTCGGTGCCGGTCAATTCAACGGCTCTTCGGGATATGAGGAGGCTGCGGCTCAGGGACTTGTTGCAGGTATTAATGCCGCAATGAAGGTTCTCGGCAGAGAGCCTGTTATATTCGACCGTTCGGAAAGCTATATAGGCACACTTGTTGATGACCTTGTTACAAAGGGTGCGAATGAGCCGTATAGAATGATGACTTCAAGAAGTGAGTACAGACTTGTACTTCGTCAGGATAATGCCGACGAAAGACTGACTCCACTCGGTCACAGAATTGGTCTTATAAGCGACGAAAGATACGAAAAGTTTCTTAAAAAACAGGATCTTAAAAAAGAAGAACTTAATAGACTTAAAAGTACGGTGATTTCACCTACTGATGAAGTAAATGAGATACTTGTTTCACGTGAAACATCTGAAATTACTTCGGGT
The DNA here is from genome assembly GCF_002834235.1 of Ruminococcus bromii. Lineage (GTDB taxonomy): Bacteria > Bacillota > Clostridia > Oscillospirales > Acutalibacteraceae > Ruminococcoides > Ruminococcoides intestinale. The sequence continues at coordinate 41,307 of NZ_NNBY01000041.1, forward strand.
GTACGACTTATTGACCTTATGAAACGGCCTCAGCTTGGTTATGATGCACTCAAGAACATTGACAAAACAAGACCGGAGCTTGATCCGAATATCTTTGAACAGGTTGAAATTGAAATTAAGTATGAGGGTTATATTCAAAAACAGCTTAAACAGGTTGAACAAATGAAAAAGCTTGAAGTTAAGCAATTGCCAAAGGACTTTGATTACAATGAAATTGAAGGACTTCGACTTGAGGCAAGGGAAAAGCTTAATAAGATTAAACCGCTCAATATCGGACAGGCGTCAAGAATTTCGGGCGTTTCTCCTGCGGATATCAGCGTACTTCTTATCTGGCTTGCTCAGAACAACAGGAGGCAGTAATGGCAATTAAAGATACTCTTACTACCGTTACTGATGGTTTTAAAACCAAACTTGACTATGAAATGCTTCAAAGGTTTGAAATCTACTTCAAATTGCTTGTTGAGTGGAACGAAAAGATGAATCTTACTGCAATAACCGATGAACACGGTGTTGCGGTCAAGCATTTTGCCGACAGCCTTACACTTTACAACTTTGTTGATGTAAAGAAGAATGCAAGCATTATTGATGTGGGAACAGGTGCCGGTTTTCCGGGTGTCGTGCTTAAAATTGCAAGACCTGATATTAAACTGACGCTTCTTGATAGCCTTAACAAAAGACTTACATTTCTCGACACAGTTCTTAACGATACAGTACTTGATGCTGAGCTTGTTCACAGCAGGGCAGAGGAGGGCGGTAAAAATAAGCTTTATCGTGAAAAGTTTGATATTGCCGTTTCAAGAGCAGTTGCAAGGTTGAATGTTCTCTGTGAATACTGCTTGCCGTATGTCAAGGTAGGCGGTTTGTTTGTAGCAATGAAAGGACCGAATGCCGATGAAGAACTTGACGGAGCAGAGAATGCTTTGAAATTACTCGGCGGTAAGGTTGAAAAGGTTCACAAGTTTAATCTTCCGTGTGACGAGGGCGAGCGTACAATCATTGTAATCAAAAAGGTAAAATCCACACCAAAACAATACCCGAGAATTTCGGGCAAAATAAAGTCACAACCGTTGTGATAAATATCGACAGCTTTTTTGATAAATTACCATTTTATGGTAAAACTTCTTAAAAAAGTTGCTCACAAAGCGACAACAACCGCACCGTGTCTATGTTATTATAATAGCACAGGGACAACCCCTGATGCTAACGAACATTGAGGCGATGCGGTTGAATTTTATGCTCAAAAACGATAACAAAGTTTTAGAGATTCCGATTATTAAAATCAGACCGAACAAAGCACAACCTCGCAAAACCTTTGACGAAACCGAACTTGCAGCTCTTTCCGCATCAATCAGCGAAAACGGTATCTTGCAGCCGTTGTCGGTGAGAAAAATCTCGGCTGCGGAGTATGAGCTTGTGGCAGGTGAGCGCCGCCTCAGGGCATCGGTTTTGGCAGGATTACGAAAGGTGCCGTGCATCGTTTTAAAGTGTTCGGAAAAAGAGTCAGCCATTTATGCTCTCCTTGAAAATCTCCAGCGAAGCGACCTCGGTATATTCGAGGAAGCTCGCGGGATTTCAAAGCTAATCAGGCGCTACGGTCTTACCCAAGAGGAGGCAGCGAACCGACTGGGCAAAAGCCAATCAACAATTGCAAACAAGCTAAGACTTCTTCGCCTTACATACGAGGAGCAGGAATGGATTGTAAATGCAGGATTGAGCGAAAGACACGCTAGGGCTCTTTTAAGAATTGAAGATGACGCTTTAAGACATGAGGCTCTGTCAAAAATAATTTCGGAGAATCTCAACACAAGTCAGACTGATGAACTCGTCGGCATTTTAATTAATTCAGTACCAAAAACAACAAAATCCAAAGGTACAAGCAAAGCGGTGATAAAAGACTTACGAATTTTTCTTAACACAATCAACAAGGCTATTGATACGATGCGTCTTGCAGGAATCGACGCACAATCAGACAAAAAAGACACAGACAATTTTATTGAATACACAATTCGGATTCCTAAAAGACATCAAGAGCCTGATGCAGAAAAAACTGCTTAATTCACTTTTCAGAGGGTGCGAAAGCATCCGTTCCACTCATACCCATTTCCTTATCTAAACCCCTTGCAAAGAGTCGCACAGTAATGTGCGGCTTTTTGCGTTGTATAGTTTTTATTTTTTTGTTACACAGGAAATGTTTCACGTGAAACATTTGCTTTTGATTAAGAAAAAAAGTTGCATTAAATCCCAAAAAATCTTCAAAATAGCTTTAAAAATGGTGTGCATTATGATATAATTTTAAAGTAAAAGATATAAAAATCATAAAAACAAAAGACAAGGTGATTTTTTGGCAAAAATAATTGCAATATCAAACCAAAAGGGAGGTGTGGGAAAGACCACAACCTCCGTTAATCTTGCGGCTTGTCTGGGGAAAATGGGAAAGAAAACATTGCTTGTTGACGCTGATCCACAGGGAAATGCCACAAGCGGTGTCGCCATTGATAAGAGCAAAGTTAAGTTTTCAACTTACTCAATTCTTGTTGACGGTGCAAAAGCCGAACAATGTGTTCTTACAACCCCGTATGACAATCTGCATATTCTTCCGTCAAGCCTTGATTTGGCTGCCGCAGAGCTTGAAATTGCAGAAAAGCCGCACAGAGAGGCACTTTTAAAGAATGCTTTGCTCCCGATAAAGCAGTATTATGATTACATAATCATCGACTGTCCTCCGTCACTCGGACTTATCACGGCAAATGCGTTGACGGTTGCCGACACATTTCTTGTGCCGATTCAATGCGAATATTATGCACTTGAGGGATTGTCACAGCTTATCAATACGGTAAGAAGAATAAAAAGACAGTACAACGAGTCAATTGAAATTGAAGGCGTTCTGCTAACAATGTATGACGGACGACTTAATCTTACACAACAGGTAGTAGATGAAGTGAAAAAATTCTTCCCACGAAAGGTTTTCAAAACAGTTGTTCCGAGGGGAGTAAGACTTTCCGAAGCACCGAGCTTTGGTATGCCTGTTATCTACTACGACAAATCCTGTAAGGGCAGTCAGGCATATATGGCACTTGCCGAGGAAATAGTCGGAAAGGAGAGAGGCTGATTTGGCAAAAAAACTCGGTGGTCTTGGAAAAGGCCTTAACGCAATATTTATAGAGAACGATTCCGAAACAGAGGGCGGAACAGTAACACTTAAAATTTCGGAGATTGAACCGAACCGCACTCAGCCGAGAAAAGAATTTGACGAACAGGCTTTGTCGGAGCTTGCAGAGAGTATTTCACAGCACGGACTTTTACAGCCGTTGCTTGTTCGTCCGCTTACACTCGGCGGTTATCAAATCGTTGCAGGCGAGAGAAGATACAGAGCAAGCCGTATGGCAGGCCTTACCGAAGTCCCTGTTATAATAAAGGAGCTTACCGATACTGAAACAATGGAGATTGCTCTTATTGAAAATCTTCAGCGTGAGGATTTAAGCCCTGTTGAAGAGGCGCTCGGCTACAAGGCTCTTATTGATGAACATGGTTTTTCACAGGAAGAAGTTGCAAAGTCGGTCGGAAAATCCCGTCCCGCAGTTGCAAATGCATTAAGACTTCTTAAACTTCCCGATAATATAATGGAATATCTCAAAGACGGCAAAATCTCGGCAGGTCATGCAAGAGCATTGCTTACGCTTGAGAATGAAGAACTTATGACAGAGCTTGCAGATGAAATTGTTGCAAAAGATCTTTCGGTAAGACAGGTTGAAAAAATCTGCAAGAAAAAACCGACAGTTCAGAAGGAAGAGAAGCCTGAGAAAAAGCCTTCGTTCTACAGCATGGTTGAACTTGCACTTTCGGAAAGCCTTGGACGAAAAATCAGCGTTTCAAAGAGCAAGGGCAAGCAGGGCGGTGTTCTTCAGATTGAATTCTATTCGGACGAAGAACTGACAGAGCTTTCAAACAAACTTAAATAACATTACATAAAGAGGTATTTTAAAATGATAGATATTAAATTTTTAAGAGAAAATCCCGACGCAGTAAAAGAAAATATCAAAAAGAAGTTTCAAGACCACAAACTTCCGCTTGTTGATCAGGTAATTGAACTTGATGAGCAGAGCAGAGCTGTTAAAAAGCAGGCTGATGAACTCCGTTCAAACAGAAACAAAATTTCAAAGCAGATTGGCTCTCTTATGGCTCAGGGCAAAAAAGAAGAGGGTATGGCTCTTAAAGAAGAAGTTACAAAGCAGGCAGAACAGCTTGCAGAGCTTGAAAAGCAGGAGGCAGACCTTTCTGCAAAGGTAACGGAAATTATGATGCAGATTCCTAATATTATTGATCCGTCTGTTCCGATTGGTAAGGATGACAGTCAGAATGTTGAAATTGAGAAGTTCGGCGATCCGTTTGTACCTGATTTTGAAATTCCTTATCACACAGAAATTATGGAAAAATTCAACGGTATCGACCTTGATTCTGCAAGAAAGGTTGCGGGTAACGGTTTCTATTATCTTATGGGCGATATTGCAAGACTTCACAGTGCAGTAATCGCATATGCCCGTGATTTTATGATTAACAGAGGTTTCACATACTGTGTACCGCCTTTTATGATCAGAAGTAATGTTGTAACAGGCGTTATGAGCTTTGCCGAGATGGATTCAATGATGTACAAGATTGAGGGCGAGGACCTTTATCTTATCGGCACAAGCGAACATTCAATGATTGGTAAGTTCATTGACACAATCAACAAGGAAGAAAATCTTCCTTACACTCTCACAAGCTATTCGCCTTGCTTCAGAAAAGAAAAGGGTGCTCACGGCATTGAGGAGAGAGGCGTTTACAGAATTCATCAGTTTGAAAAGCAGGAAATGATTGTTGTTTGTAAGCCTGAGGACAGCAAAATGTGGTTTGACAAGCTTTGGCAGAACACAGTAGACCTTTTCCGTTCAATGGATATTCCTGTTCGTACACTCGAATGTTGTTCGGGCGACCTTGCTGACCTCAAGGTTCGTTCACTTGATGTTGAAGCCTGGTCACCTCGTCAGAAGAAATATTTTGAGGTTGGTTCATGTTCAAATCTCGGTGACGCACAGGCTCGCCGCCTTAAAATCAGAGTTACAGGCGAGGACGGCAAGAAATACTTTGCACATACTCTTAACAACACGGTTGTTGCACCTCCGAGAATGCTCATTGCGTTCCTTGAGAACAACCTTAACGAAGACGGCACAATCAGGATTCCTGAGGCTCTTCGTCCTTACATGGGCGGTATGGAAGTTATCAAGTAATCAACATACTGTGTTCTCACAAAAATCAGCAAACTATAGCAAATATCAAAACAAAATTATATTGACATTATACCGTACTAATGGTATAATTTACCTTGCTAAAATCCCTTGAAAGAGGTTAACGGAGGTAATTATTATGAAACAGAGAAGTGTAGGTATTGCAATTCTTCTTTCAATCATCACTTGCGGTATTTACGGAATTTACTGGCTCATTATGCTTAATGACGAAACAAACTATGTTTCAGGTCATCAGCAGGACGGTACATCAGGCGGAGTCGTATTTCTGCTTACACTTGTAACTTGCGGTATTTACGGTTATTACTGGTGCTACAAGCAGGGCGAAAAGCTCAATGAAGCAAAGATGCAGAGAGGTATTATGGTTGATTCAAGTGCTTCGGTACTTTATCTTATACTTTCAATCTTTGGTCTTAGCATTGTTTCTTATGCTCTTATGCAGAGTGAGCTTAACAAGATGCTTCCTCCACAGTAATCAATGAAAAAAAGATTATTAAAATTTTCAACGGCTGCGATTATTTTGGTCGCAGCCGGTGTTTTATATTATTTAATTGTTTCATTTACCGGCTTTGCAATTCCGTGTGTATTCCGAAAGATAACGGGACTTTATTGCCCCGGCTGCGGTGTTACGGGAATGTTGACTCATATTGTAAGGCTTGATTTTAAGGGTGCTTTTGAGTGCAATCAGGTTTTGTTTGTAATCTCACCGTTCATTCTGTATCTGCTCGGAAAAATGCTTTACGGCTACATAAGGTACGGCAGACTTACTCTGAAAAAATTCGACACGGTTCTGACATTTGTGCTGATAGGAATACTGCTCGTTTTCGGAGTTGTCAGAAATCTTCCGCCTTTTGACATTTTAAGACCGTATGGATAAAATGTTAATAACTTTCTGAAAATTAGAAATCCCCGAACATTTTTGTGTTCGGGGATTGTTGTTATGATGTTAAGAAAATACGAAAAGTTTTCAACATTAAATCAACGGTGATTTATCACTTTAAATCACTGAAAGAAATTCTTGAGTATGTGTCATTGTTGAGTGTAAGAGTGTCGCCGTCAACAGAGTATGTGTATTTATCTGTTGTTTTTTGGTCGGAGGTTGTGTATGTTGAAACAATTTTACCTTCGCTTGCCGTGTAGTTTGAATATGCAAACATATAGTCAAAAAGATTCTGATACATAATTCCGCTCTTGTCAAAGCAGAGATACTCACCGCTTTCTGATTTCCAACAGCCTACAAGCTTATCATCAATTGATGCGTCTTTGTCGGGGGTGGGAATAAAGGCGGGATCGTCTGTTTTCTTGAGCGTTGAAACCGCCTTTGTATCCGTATTTGTCAGCTCGGCAGTTTTTTTGTCATCTGAAAGCTTGTAGGTGTAAGTTCCGTTCAGTCCGAAAACAAGCTTTGTGGTAAATGTCGGATTGTTGTCATCATCGGTATCGTAGCTGTATTTGCCGAAATATCCCGAAGTTCCGCTGATGAGTATAGACTTGCCCTCGCCGTTAAACATATAGTAAAAGCTTGCATACTGTGAGCCCTCGCCCGAGGTTATCTGCCATGTGCCTACAAGGTCATCTTCGGCATTTTCTTTGCAGGTATGCAATGATTTCAAGTCAAACGATTCATTCGTCGTACCGGATTTTGCAGTGCCTTCAGTAGCCTGTACGGTTGTCTGAGCTTCAGTGGGTTTTGTGGTATCAGCTGTTGAAGAATTTGCCGAGTCGGAACATCCTGCAAATACTGCAATCGAAAGAGCGATTGTACCGACTAAAACGCTTTTTTTGAAAATCTGTTTTGTTATGTTCATTTTATACCTCTGTTATCACATAATAAGCCTGTCACGGTAACCAAAATAAAGCAAATATTCAGTAAAACAGGCAATACAATACTATTTTATAATTTACGGAACATATTGTCAATACAGAAAAATGAATTACAAATTTTTTGTTTAAAAAAACTTTTTCTGTCTTGATAATCACAGGTCGATTTGTTATAATAATAGGTAACAATAAAAATCGAATTTTGTAGTATGGAGGAATAATATGCTGAATACAAGTTATGACGAAAAATTTGGCAAGAAGGGTCTTACATTCGACGATGTTCTCCTTATTCCGGGCGAATCAGATGTTGAACCCAAGAATGTTGATGTGTCAACTCATCTTACCAAGACCATCAAGCTTAACACTCCGCTTATGACTGCCGCTATGGATACCGTTACCGAAACAGATATGGCAATTGCCATGGCTCGTGAGGGCGGCGTTGGTATTATTCATAAGAATATGTCAATTGAAAAGCAGGCAGATCAGGTTGACAGGGTAAAGAGAAGTGAAAACGGTGTTATCGTTAATCCGTTCTTCCTTTCTCCCGAGAACACAGTAAGAGATGCAGATGAACTTATGGGTAAGTACAAAATTTCAGGTGTTCCGATTTGCCGTGACGGCAAGCTTGTCGGCATTATTACAAACCGTGATATGCGTTTTATGACAGGCTCCGATTTTGCACAGCCGATTTCTGCTGTTATGACGCACGAAAACCTTGTTACCGCCCCTGTCGGTACAACTCTTAAGCAGGCTCAGCAGATTCTCCGTGAGCACAGAATCGAAAAACTCCCGATTGTCGGCAAGGACGGCAGTCTTAAAGGACTTATCACAATTAAAGATATTGAAAAGAGCGTTCAGTATCCCAACTCTGCCCGTGATGACAAGGGCAGACTCATCTGCGGTGCTGCTATCGGCGCTACAAAGGATGTTCTTGACAGAGTTGCCGCTCTTGTTGAGTCACAGGTTGATGTTGTTGTTCTTGACTCTGCACACGGTCACAATTCAAATGTTGTTCAGTCTGTTGCAAAGGTTAAGAAAGCATATCCGAACCTTCCTCTTATCGCAGGTAACATTGCTACGGCAGAAGCTGCAAAGGCTCTTATTGATGCCGGCGCAGACGCTATTAAGGTTGGTATCGGTCCTGGTTCTATCTGTACAACAAGAATCGTTGCAGGTATCGGTGTTCCTCAGATTACAGCTATCTATGATGCTGCTTGTGAAGCGTCAAAGTACGGTATTCCTGTAATCGCAGACGGCGGTATCAAGTACAGCGGTGATATCGTTAAGGCACTTGCCGCAGGCGGTAGTGTTGTAATGGTCGGCTCACTTGTTGCAGGTTGTGCCGAAAGCCCCGGAGACAACGAAATCTATCAGGGCAGACAGTTTAAGGTTTACAGAGGCATGGGCAGTCTCGGAGCAATGGGCAAAGGCAGTGCAGACAGATACTTCCAGGCAAGTAACAACAAGTTTGTTCCCGAAGGCGTTGAAGGTCGTGTACCTTACAAGGGACCTCTTTCAGACACAATTTATCAGATGCTCGGCGGACTTCGTGCAGGTATGGGTTACACAGGCTGTGCAACAATCAAGGATCTTCATGAAAAGGCAAGATTTGTTCAGATTTCAGGTGCAGGTCTGCGTGAAAGCCATCCGCATGATATTCAGATTACAAAAGAAGCTCCTAACTACTCTTATCATTCATAATTGATAAATCATAAATATTTGCATAAAATAAAAGAAAAGGATGTGCCGACAGTTTATGTACAGACTCGGAATTGATCTGGGCGGAACAAACATTGTAGCCGGTGTTGTTGACGAAAATTACGAAATTATCGCAAAGGCAAGCTGTAAGACAAATGTGCCCCGTCCCGAAAGCGAAATCTGCGACAGTATGGCAGATGTTGCATTAAAGGCAATTGAAAAAGCAAAACTCACAATTGATGATATTGAGTCAATCGGTATCGGTGTACCGGGTGCGGTTAATCCGAAAACAGGCGTTATAGAGTATTCGGCTAATCTTTTCTTCCATAACTGGCAGGTTGTCAAGATGATGGAGGAAAGGCTCAATACAAAGATTTGCGTTGAAAACGATGCAAACGCTGCTGCCCTCGGCGAGTATCTTGCAGGCAGTGCAAAGGGTGCAAAAAATGCGATTGCAATAACACTCGGCACAGGTATCGGCGGCGGTATCATTATTAACGGCAAGATTTACAGCGGTTCTAACTATGCAGGCGCTGAGCTTGGACATATGGTTATCGTTAAAGACGGCAAGGAATGTGCGTGCGGCAGAAAGGGCTGTTGGGAGGCGTATGCGTCTGCAACAGGTCTTATTAACCTCACAAAGCAGGAAATCCTCAAGGAGAACTTCGACTTCAGTTATATGCTCAAGTCATGTGACGGTGATATTAACAAGGTTACAGGCAAGACTGCGTTTGATGCTGTTCTTGCAGGTGACGCCAATGCCAAAGCCGTAATTGACGAGTATATCGGTTATCTCGCTTGCGGTCTTGTGAATATTATTAATATTTTCCAGCCGGATATCCTTTGTATCGGCGGCGGTATTTCAAATCAGGGCGAGAATCTTCTTGCTCCGCTCCGTACGATTGTTGAAAAGGAAAGATATACAAAGCATAACGATAAGCAGACAGTCATCTGTAAGGCAAGCCTTGGCAATGATGCAGGCATTATCGGCGCGGCTTTTCTTGAATAATTGACAAACTGTTAAAATTTACTTCGTGATTTCGGGCGGAAAAATATATTTTCTGCCCGAAAAGCGGATTCTTAAAACAATAAAAACTTTTTTGAAAAAATTTAAAAAAAGTGTTGACAAATCGTCCTTTTTGCCCTATAATAAATCTTGCTGATTTCGGTTAGAAATCTTCATGTATTACATGGCGGAATAGCTCAGCTGGCTAGAGCATTCGGTTCATACCCGAAGTGTCGTAGGTTCAAGTCCTATTTCCGCTACCATATTTGGCCCGGTGGTCAAGCGGTTAAGACACCGCCCTTTCACGGCGGTAACACGAGTTCGATTCTCGTCCGGGTCACCAAATATATTTGCCGGTGTGGTGGAATAGGCAGACACAAGGGACTTAAAATCCCTCGGTCATTGCGACCGTACCGGTTCAAGTCCGGTCACCGGCACCAAAAAACAGCCATGAGGGCTGTTTTTTTCGTTTCGGTGATTTTTTAATTGTATAGTTGTTGCTGTTTAAGGACCATCCGTTTTGGATGGTCTTTCTTGATTATTTGTGAATATATCATTGACAAGATATGTTTATTAGTTTAAAATTAAAGCAGATAGTATAAATACTTTTTTGTTGCATACAGATATTTGTATGCTAAAGAAAAGGGTGTGGTGTGCTATTAATAATACGAAGGAGGAAACTAATATGGCTGTTCTTGCAGTACCAATGGATAAAACATTTGAAGTTGCTGTTGATAAGGTTGAAAATTTCGATAAAAAAGCAAAAGAGCATTCCGGAAAACATCTTCTTCAGGATAGGTTGAAAAAGCACAACAAAGGTGATGTTGAGTGGGATTTGAAGAAGTAAAAAAGTTTAAATATAAATTTAAGAGAATTTCCTCAATTAACATTGAATTAATTGAGGAATTTTCTTGTGGTTTAGAAGAACTTGACAAAAAGCTTATACAGATGAAAGAAAATGACGAGGGAACTACATTTGTTTTTCTGGATGAAACAAATGGTCAGATAATCGGATATTGTACCTATTGTGCATCAGGACTGAAAAAAGCTTATGAAAATGATTCAATAACATATCCTGCAGCCGAAATAAAATATTTTGCAATAGATAAAACCTATCAGCATAAATCTTATGACGATGATTTTAAATTCAGCGATTTAATGTTGTGTGAGGTTTTGAAAAAATTGATTGAGATTTCCGAAGAAGCAATTTCTTTTGATTATATCTTATTGTATTCAGTCCCCGAGGCTGTAAGTTTTTACAAAAGAAATGGATTTTGTGAATTTACGGAGTTTATGAAAAAGGATTCTTACAACTATATTGACGGGTGTATTCCGATGTTTTTTACATTATAATTAAACACAACAAAGCCTTGCAAGTAAAAAAATTGCAAGGCTTTTATAATTTGGGTGGGAACATAAACTTATGTTGAAACAGTTTCTGTATAGCTTGCGTAGCAAACATAGTTCGCCGATGGCAGATGTATATGAAAATGACCTACTGAAAAACAGCAGGTCATTTTCGGAGAGAGTATATTTTAAGAAGAAAGATTTATACGATTCTTCGGTGTTAATAAAATTGTATTTGTGTATGTTTGGTGGAGAGAAAGGAAATTTGTATCAAAAAAATTTATGAATAGGATCTGCACAAATCCATGCTGTAAACCATATTGTCCTTTGAAACCATGGTTATGGGGGTTGTGGGGGAAAGCTCGTTAAACTTTACAAGAAAGCTGTTGTCTTTTCCGTCGTGCATACCCGTTACAATGCGTTCAACATTGTTGTCACCTACAAATTCGGCAGTAACCTTTGGTGCGTCATCCGAAAACATCACGGTCATATCTGCACCTGATTCCTTTGCAATAAGGTAAAGATACTCGATTTCATCACTTACTGACGAATAGTCTGACATCGGTTTTAAAACGCTCATAACTCTGAGTTCGCAATCAGAGCTGTCGGCAATTTCTTTGGCAATTCGGATAATTCTGTCACAGTTGTACTGACTTGTGACGCAGGCAAGAACTGCCGACTTCGTGTTTTTCAATTTTTTCACCTCCTTTTTTATTGTGACTATATCATAACAGCCGTTTTTGACGGAAAAATATTCATATTGTGAACTTATTGTGAATTTTTGCTTTTTTAATAAATGTGCGCAAAATTTAAAAAATTCAGTATTTATCGGCATTTTCAGAAAATTATTTTAAAAATAGTATGTGAGTATACGAGAGTATATGAGAGTAAACAAGTGTATTTGAGAGATTGTTCAAAGCTAAATTAAATTTTTCCAAAAAAGTGTTGACAATGGGCATAAATTGTAATATAATCAATCTCACAGTGAAAAAATACAGGAGGATATTGTTATGTCAACTTTTTTAGCTAAACCAAACGAAGTTGAGCGCAACTGGTATGTAATTGATGCAGCCGGCAAGTCACTCGGTCGTGTAGCAGCTCAGGCAGCTACTCTCCTCAGAGGTAAGAACAAGGCTACTTTTACTCCCAATGTTGACTGTGGTGATCATGTAATCATCATCAACTGCAAGGACGCTGTTCTTACAGGTAACAAGCTCACACAGAAGAAGTGGCAGCGCCACACAGGCTATATCGGCCATCTTAAGGAAACTCGTTACGATACACTTATGGCAACAAAGCCTACAAAGGCTATGGAGCTTGCTGTTAAGGGTATGCTTCCTAAAAATACACTCGGCAGAGCAGCTCTTTTAAGATTAAGACTCTTTGAGGGTGCAGAACACAATCATCAGGCTCAGAAGCCTGCAATGATTGAAGACTAATTGAAGGAGGCAAAAGATAATGTACGATAAGACACCTTATTTTTACGGTACAGGCAGAAGAAAAAGTTCTGTTGCTCGTGTAAGACTTTATCAGGGCACAGGCAAAATCACAATCAACGATCGTGACATTGACGATTACTTTGGTCTTGAAACACTCAAGCTCATCGTAAGACAGCCTCTCGCTCTTACAGAAACAGACGAGAAGTTCGACATCGTTTGCAGAGTATCAGGCGGCGGCGTAACAGGCCAGGCCGGTGCTATCCGTCACGGTATTTCAAGAGCTCTTCTTCAGTATGACACAGAGAATCTCCGTGGCAAACTCAAGAAGGCAGGCTTCTTAACTCGTGATCCGAGAATGAAAGAGCGTAAGAAATACGGTCTTAAAGCAGCTCGTAGAGCTCCTCAGTTCTCAAAAAGATAATTGTATATTTGCTATTATCAACCCCAAAGTCGCTTATGGCTTTGGGGATTTTTTTACCTTCGGGTCCTCGGAATTGCAAAAACAATAAGTTTGTTCAAATTGATCACACGCATCAAGGAATAGTATGTTTTGCTAAATTTTTTAATGTGATGAATGTTGTTTATTCATTTGTAGCGGCGAACAGTGTTCGCCAGTTGATTTGGTTGCAAAACCAAATCAACAAAATACCAATAATGTTAAAAATATTGTTAGATGATAGAATTTGCTTTACTGTCTGTCGAACCGATTTTACAATCGTTTCGATTGGCGGTCAATGACCGCCGCTACAATTGAAATACATTTTTATTATATCAAGACATATTTAAAAGGACTGAAAGATAACCGCTTTCAGTCCTTTTGGTGTTTATTTGGTGTTTATTAAATGTTGAAAACTTTTAATGGGTTGGATTACTTATTGTTTTCTTCCTTTTTTTCTTTGAAAGCGAAGAAACGCTGTCCGATGTAGTTGAATGCAACAAATAGGCAAGCGCCTACTATCATTGAGAAGTTTCCTGCAAACTTTTCAACACTCCAGCCGAACATTGTCCAGCTGTTTGCCGTACAGAGCATACTGATGAGCGGAATTGCAATTCCGTAGGCAAGTCCGTAGCATATTGCAATATTGAGTGCAAATTTAACAATTGGTTTCCAGCCCTTGTCCTTGTTTTTGAATGTGAAGTATTTGTTGAGAAAATAGCTTAAAATACTGCCGAGAATGTAGCCGATAAGCGATGAAACCCATTCATTCCAGCCACAGAGGTTAAAAAACAGAAATTGAAGTCCCATACCCACAACCGTGTTTAAAATTCCGACAAGTATAAACTTCCAAAATTTAATGTCAAAAAACTGCTTTATAAAATTACCCATTAACCGTTAATCTCCTTATCATCTTTTTCTTCGTTATCTTCATCTTCAAAATTGGAGAATTTTGTAATGTAAATAGGTCTGTCCTTGGCTTCCATATAAATTTTTCCTATGTATTCGCCAAGAATACCGATTGACATTTCGGTGATTCCGCCCATAAAGAGGATTGCGCACAGCGTGGTGACATAACCGGGTGTGGTAATTCCGAGAAAAAGCGTTTGAATCAGCGTTATTATAATGTATATGAGCGAAATTACGAAGATGATAAATCCCATAACAGCCGTGAATCTGAGCGGTGCAACCGAAAAGCTTGTGATTCCCTCAATTGCATATTTGAACAGACTTGAGAATTTCCATGTTGTCTGACCGAGCTGACGGTCAACTGTTTTGTAGGCAATCCATTTTGTGTTGAAGCCAACCCATGAGAAAATGCCCTTTGAAAATCTTTGAACTTCGCTGAGTTCAAGGATTGAGTCAACCATCTGACGGCTCATCATACGGAAGTCCATTGCGCCGTAGGGCATTTTTACATCTGTAAGCCTATTTGAAAGCTTGAAGAACAGTTTTGAAAAAATTCCTCTGAACTTGCTTTCGCCCTCACGGTCGGCACGCTTTGTCGCACAGCAGTCGTAACCCTCATGTTCAACAGCCTGAATCATCTGAGGAAACAACTGCGGAGGATGCTGAAGGTCGGCGTCCATAACAACAACATAGTCAGCCGTTGTATGCTTGAGTCCGGCATACATTGCCGCCTCTTTGCCAAAATTTCGTGAGAACGAAATATACTTGATATTGTTAAAAGTTTTCGCAAGCTTTTTCATGATAAGGTAGGTCCTGTCCTTACTGCCGTCATTTACAAGTATGTATCTGAAAGAATATTCGGGCAGAGAGTTGATAACCTTGTTGGTTTCAAGCACAAAATGCTCAAGTCCAGCTTCTTCATTATAGCAGGGAACAACTAAGTCTATGGTTTTCATTTTTTACATCACCTTTATAAAGTTAAACTCACCGCATAGGGGTGAGAACAGTAGCAATTGTTTTTTTATCTGAATGATAATCTGCTTTGTCTGTAAATAGTTGTATTTAGATTTAAATCGGAGCAAGCAATGCTTTGCTCGCAAGGAGCAGAGCTTGCGACAGATTGCAATCAGTGCGAAGGAGCGAAAGCTCCGTGGAATTTAGAGGGAGTGAAACTCACACTAAATTCAAAGATATTTTCAAAACCCCGAAAGAGGCAGATACATCCGCACTTAGATTTAAATCGGAGCAAGCGATGCTTTGCTCGCAAGGAGCAGAGCTTGCGACAGATTGCAATCAGTGCGAAGGAGCGAAAGCTCCGTGGAATTTAGAGGGAGTGAAACTCACACTAAATTCCAAAGATAATCTCCGACCTCAAAGAGGTGGAGATTATCCGCACTTAGATTATAACAAAGCTAACGCAAAAAGTCTATTTTTTTTAAGATTTTTATGTTTTTTTATTTACATCACACACGAAAAGCGTTAAAATAGAATGGATTACTTGTACCCGATTGCATTTTTGTGCATATCGGAAAACAATTACAAAATATTTCGGAGGTCAAATTATGCCCGCTGTAAAGAAAAGGAAGAAGGCTGAGCCTGTTACGCTGAATAACAAGAGCAACGGCAAAGGCTTTTTCTCAAAAAACATGTTTATCGTTTTGGCTTTTGTCATACCGTTTGTGCTTATGACAGCCGCTTTCGGAGTTATGAAGGTTTCGCCGTTCGGTGACAATCAGATTCTCGTAACCGACCTGTGGCATCAGTATTATCCGTTCCTTGCGGATATGCAGGAAAAACTTAAACACGGCGAATCGCTGTTCTGGTCATGGACGCAGGGCGGAGGTGTAAACTACTTTGCACTTATGTCATACTACCTTATGAGCCCGCTGAATTTTCTTACGGTATTTTTGCCGAGTGAATGGCTGAGAGAATTTTTGATGTTCTCTGTTGTAATCAAGGTTGCATGTGCAAGTATGTTTATGGCAATCTTCTTACGCAGTCTTTTTAAGAAGAATGATTTTTCTCTTGTGATTTTCGGATGCAGTTTCGGCTTTTGTGCATTCTTTATGGGCTACTATTGGAACACAATCTGGCTTGATACGGTTTGTATCACACCGCTTGTTGCTCTTGGCACAGTAAAGCTCTTCACAGAGGGCAAGTTCAGACTTTACATAGTTTCGCTTGCACTTTCACTTTTGACTAACTATTATATAGGGTTGTTCGCCTGCATTTTTGTACTGTTGTCATTTATTGCATACAACATTGTAAAATGGGACGGCATCAAAAAGTTTGCAACAAATCTTCTTCGCACAGGCATCTACTCATTGATTGCAATCGGACTTACTGCGTTTTTCCTGTTGCCGGCATTCTTCGGTCTGCAAAACACAAACGCATCGGGGGCAACTTTCCCGACAACCTTTGCAATCAATATAGGTTCGACAAATGACCTTATGGGTGTGCTTGAGGCAATCAGAAAGATTCTTTCCAATTTCATAACATTTGCCGCTCCTGCAATTAAAGAGGCTGACGCATTGCCTAACATTGCCTGCGGTACACTTTCTCTTGTACTCGGAATTCTTTTCTTCACAAGCAAGAAAATTTCGCTCAAAGAGAAAATCGTTGACGGTTGCCTTATCGGTTTTATGATTATCAGCTGTATCATCAGACAGCTTGACTACATCTGGCACGGTTTCCACTTTACAAATATGATTCCGTACCGTTTCAGCTATCTTATCAGCTTTGTACTTGTTGTTATGGCATTCAGAGCTTTTATGCTCCTGGAATCAAGCTCTTGCTGGGATGTTATTCTTGCCGCACTTTTTGTTGCACTTGTTATCATCTTCGGTATCGGCACACAGGAGACTTATGCGCTTGTCGGCACGGCAGTTATTGCGGCTGTAATCTGCGTTCTGCTTTTCCTCTATACAAAGAGAATTGTTCCGAAACAGGTTCTTTTGATTGTATTCGGCGTAATCATAATAGGCGAGAGTGCCGCCGCAGGTTATATCGGTGTTAAGACAACGACTGTAACGGGTACTTACGATTATCCGAGAGGCGAGGAAAGTACTGCACAGGTAATTGACTATATGGACAGCCTTGAAAGCAACACAACCGAAATGTGGAGAGCGGAGATGACATCAACTCAGACGCTTAACGATGCGGCTCTCAACCACTACAACGGACTTTCGATGTTCAACTCAATGGCTAATGTTGATATGACCGTGCTGTTTGAAAACTTTGGCATGATGGGTTGGAAGAGCGGTAACCGCTACACCTATGCCGAGGGTTCACCGGTTACAAACCTCTTTATGAATCTTAAATATCTTATTGCCCGTGACAATATCTATATGAACACCTATGATCTTACAGAGGTTTACGGTGTCGGTAATGTAAAGCTTTTGCAGAACAATCACTATCTGCCGATGGGCTTTATGACAAACTCCGCACTTGCAAGCTGGCAGGTTGATGAAAACGAAGATCAATTCAATCCGTTTGACAAACAGAATGAATTTTTCAAACTTGCAACAGGCATTAAGGGTGATGTTTACACTCCGCTTGATGTTGTTTCACAGGGACACACAGACTACAATCAGTTCCCCGTAAATAAGACAGGTTACGGACGATATTCATTCAGCTGTACCGATACAACGGTTACTCCGCATGTAAAGTGGAATTACGAAGCGCCTAAGGACGGCTTGTATCTTATGTATGCGGATATTTCGGGCGGTGACGATGTTACCGTTATGATTAACGATGTTGCTCAGAGCAAGACCTACGGTATGGGCAGAAGCTACATTGCCTGCATCGGTCAATGCAAAAAGGGTGACAAGATTTCCGTTTATTCAAATCTCCAGCAGGGACAGTCGGGTTCTGCAATGGTATTTGTTGATGTTCTGAATCAGGATGTCTTTGAAGAAGGTTACAATAAGCTTTCAAAGAGCGTAATGACAACAACAAAGCTTACAGGCAGTTCTATGGAGGGAACAATCAATGCACAGGAAAACGGATTGTTCTACACTTCTGTTCCGTATGAAGAAGGCTGGAAGGCATATGTTGACGGCAAGGAGGTAACAATTACTCCTGTCGGCAACGCACTCGTTGCATTCAATCTTGACAAGGGCGAGCATACAATCAAGCTTGAGTATTATCCAAAGGGATTTGCAATAGGCTTGACCGTGACAATCATATGTGCCGCAACCTTTGCGTTCCTCTGTGTATGGACATATATCATCAAAAAACGCAGAAAAAAGAAAGGCGATATTTCTGAAAATCCCGAAGAAGTTCAGATTAACGCTGAATAATAAAATTTAATATCTTTAAACATTACCGCCGTACAGCGAAAAATCTGTACGGCGGTTTTGTTATTTTTATATTGTAGCGGCGAACCGTGTTCGCCATTTGTTTTGGTTGAAAAACCAAAACAACCAGTAGGGGTGGTCATCGGCCGCCCGCCAAGTAAAGGCATAAATTATATGTTAAAACAAATTTTATAAATGAAATGCAGTTACCGAAATAATGTAGCGGCGATCAGTGATCGCCAATCGTTTTGGTTTTGCAACCAAAACGAAGATAAGCATAATCTTTGCCATCTTAAAATTATATATTAATAAACAAAATATTTTCTGCGATTACTTATTCATTTCGTGTGTATTGTAGAAAAGGTAACAATTTTACGCTCGGGCATAATTTGTGTTAAGTCGCACCGATTTTACAATCGGTACGATTGGCGGTCACTGACCGCTGCTACAGATTATACACAGTTTTCATCATATCAAAAGTTATGCGAATAAACAGATGATTTCATCAAGGCGGGCGTCCAATGAACGCCCCTACAGGTGACTACATTTGTAAGGTTCAATTTTTAATAAAATATATGCCTTTACTTATCTCCCGATTTTGTACACAGGGCGGCGATAAGCCCGAAAACTATTGCGGCGGAGATTCCTGCGGCGGCGCTTGTAAGACCTCCTGTAAGAATTCCGAGTGCGCCGTCCTGAGAGAGCGCCTTTCGCACGCCCTCGCTCATAAGAAAACCAAATCCGCTGATCGGCACACTTGCGCCGGCTCCCGCAAAATCAACAAGCGGTTTGTACAGTCCGATTGCCCCCAGAATTACGCCTGCGACAACAAAGCCCGTAAGTATTCTTGCGGGAGTGAGTTTTGTTTTGTCAATGAGAATCTGACCTGCCACGCAGATCAGTCCGCCAACCCAGAATGCATTTACATATTGCATACTGACACTTCCTTTGTTTTGTCATTATCAATAAATATTGTTCCGAGTTTTTGGTGAATAATTCCCCAAGACATTTCTTTATGTGATGAAAAACTGAATTTTTGTGAGTTTGCGTTGATTTATTTGGAAAAACTCTACACAAACTGCTCATTTTATAGTATAATCTATGATGTTCGTTTCTGTGTTTTTGTACGGCACATTCAAATCACAGAAATTACGCAATTAATTTTAAGGAGTGAAAGTCACATGGTCGAGGTTAAAAACCTTACAAAATTTTATGGCAGCATAAAGGCCGTTGATGACATCAGCTTCACTGTTGAAACAGGTGAAGTTCTGGGATTTCTCGGACCTAACGGTGCGGGCAAATCCACAACAATGAATATGATAACAGGTTACCTTTCATCAACAAGCGGTACTGTTACCATTGACGGATGCGAAATTCTTGACGATCCGATTCACGCAAAGTCAAAAATCGGTTATCTTCCCGAAATTCCGCCTTTGTACATTGATATGACGGTTAAAAAATATCTTGAGTTTATGTTTGACCTCAAGAAGGTGAAGCTGCCGAAAAAGGAACACATTGACGAGGTTATGCGTTTGACAAAAATTACGGAGCAGGCTGACAGAATTATCAAGCATCTGTCAAAAGGTTATCGCCAGCGTGTAGGTCTTGCTCAGGCGCTTCTCGGCAATCCGCCCGTAATCATTCTTGACGAGCCGACGGTAGGTCTTGATCCTAAGCAGATTATCGAAATCAGAAAGCTTATCCGCAATCTCGGCAAAAAGCATACTGTAATTTTTTCATCTCATGTTCTTTCCGAGGTTTCCGAGGTGTGTGACAGAATCGTCGTTATTTCAAAGGGCAAAATTGTTGCCGATGCAAAAACCGATGAACTTTCTGCTCAGGTTTCGGGCGGTCAGAAGCTCTCGCTTACTGCAGAGGGAAGTACCGCTGACATTACCGAGGCAATAAAGAAAATCCCTGCTGTTAAGCGTGTTACAAAGACAGGCAGTAATGCCGACGGCAGCGGAAAGTATATGATTGAATACGAAACATCAAGCGACATCAGAAGAGATGTTTACAATGCCATGGTAAGAGTCGGTGCGGTAATTCTTGATATGCAGTCAGGCAATGAAACACTTGAGGATATGTTCCTCAAGCTTACCTCAGGTAAATATGACAGCAGAAAGGAAGATATGTAATGGGTGCTATTTTAAAGAGGGAGCTTTCCTCTTATTTCAATTCGGCAATTGCATATGTTGTTCTTGCCGCTTACTTCTTCTTTTCGGGTGTGTTTTTCTACAACTACTGTATTGTGTACAACTCGGCAAGTTTAAGCTATGTATACGGCAATATGCTTTTGATTATTCTGTTTATAATTCCGATTATGACAATGAAATCTTTTGCAGATGAAAAGTATCAGAGAACAGATCAGGCGCTCTTTACTGCACCTGTAAGCCTTACAAGGGTCGTTTTAGGAAAGTTCCTCGGTGCATTTGTGCTTTATGCAATTTGCAGTGCAATCTTCCTTCTCTATGCGGTTGTAATTTCATTCTTTGCAACTCCGGAATGGTCGGTTATTCTCTGTACATTCATCGGACTTCTCCTCTTTGGTGCGGCTCTGCTTGCAATTAACATTTTCATTTCATCACTTACAGAAAGCACAATTGTTGCCGCAATCGTAAGCATGGCAGTTAACCTTGTTATCTATATGATGACAAACTTCACAAGTATGATTTCAATTGACTGGATCAAGAACATTATTGAAAAGATTGATTTTGCTACATATTATAATTCATTCAAATACGGTCTGCTCAGCGCACCTGATATCGTATTCTTCCTGAGTGTGGCAGGATTGTTCGTATTTTTTACTGTTCGTGTTCTGGAAAAAAGACGCTGGAGCTAAGGAGGTAATATAAATGAGCGAAGAAAATAAAAACCTGAATACTATCTCCGAAGATACTGCAAATGCAGACAGCAATGCAGTGGCGGAAACAGCCGATAAAAAGGAAGATACAAAGGCCAAAAAGAATAAGAAGAATAAGTCCGAAAAGGGCAGATTCAAAAAGTTTATGAAGTCAAGAAAAGCAAAACACGGCACGATTGCAATGGCAATTACGGCGCTTGTTATCGTTATGGTAATTATTGTAAACATTATTGTCGGACTTCTTGTTAACAGATTCCCTGACCTGGAGCTTGACCTTACATCAAACAAGTCGTTTGCACTTCAGGACGATACAATTGACTATGTTTCACACCTTGACAAGGATGTTACGGTAAATATACTTATGGCAAAGGAATCATTTGAGAGCCAGGGTACCTACTTTGTACAGGCTCAGAAAATGCTTAACAAAATGGCGAGCAAGTCAGACGGTAAGATGAAAATTAAGTATGTTGACCTTACATCCAATCCGTCGTTCACATCCGATTATCCGAATGTTGACTGGCAGTCAAGCTCGGCAAATAACATTGTTCTTGTTGAATCCGGCAAGCAGTACAAGGTGCTTACTCTTACGGATTGCTTTGAATATGACGAGCAGACCTACAATTACTACGGTTCATACAGCTTTACCGGCACAAAGATTGAGCAGGCTGTTGTAACGGCTATTCTCAATGTTACAACAGATGACAAGGTTGTTGTTGATATGATTAAGGGCAACAACGAGCAGGATTATTCATCACTTAAAACACTTCTTGAAAACAATGCTTATCAGGTGAACGAGGTTTCACTCGCAACAGGCGACTTTGACAGCAACGCAAAGATTGCAATTATGTATGCACCGTCTGTTGACCTTGACGAGAAGATTGTTGAAAAGCTTTCGACATGGCTTTCAAATGACGGCAAATACGGACGCTCACTCATCTATGTTCCGACTGCCGATATGGGCGAGATGCCGAACCTTGACGATTTCCTCAAGGAATGGGGTATGTCAATTGACAGAGGATATGTGTTTGAAACTGATGAAAGCACCCTTGTAAGCGCAAGCTCACCGTATGCATTCACGGTAAGCTACGGTGATTACTACAAAGATAACCTCAAAAACAGCAAGATTCCTGTTGTTGTATCAGAGTCACACGCTGTTAATATTACAGATGAAAACACTGCACACGCATTGCTTAAAACTTCCGATAAGGCAGGCGTATTGCCGATTGACGCCGACAAGAACTGGGACTACAAGGACGCAGTTTCGGGTAACGGTGAAAATGTTGCGGCAGAAGGTGTTATGACAAACGAGGACAAGAACTCATCGAGAGTTATCATATTCGGTTCATATGTTATGTTCAGCGACACAATTATGAAGTACAACAGCTTTAATAACTCCGCTTACTTTATGAATGTAATCAACACAATTGCAGATAAGGAAGATGTCGGTATTACAATTGAGAGTAAGTCGATTGACAATACGGAACTCGGAATCACCGATGTTGCAACACAGAACACAATGCTTGTTGTGTTTGTAATCATTATCCCGATTGCAATACTTGTTGCAGGTTTTGTTTTCTGGTTACGCAGGAGGAACAGATAATGAAAAAGAATACTAAAATATTGATTATTGTCTGCGCAGCAGCATTGATTCTTGCGGGACTTATGTGTCTGCTCATCTTTCTTCCGAAGGGCGACGGTTCGTCATCGGGAGCAGCAACATATGATGAGGGTGTAAAGATGAGCGTTACAACCGATAAAGACGGTGTTCATCAGGCACAGATTCAGACAAACGATAAGGGTGAAATTGATAACAACAGCTACGGCACTCTTATGGATTATATCCCTGCAAAGATTTCAAAGATTCATCTTGAAAACAAAAAGGGTACTTTGGACATCAAGTCATATACACCGACCGATAAAAACGGCAAAACAAGTGCTACACAGTACACTATTGTAGGTTATGAAGATTTTGACCTTCAGGGCGGTATTGCCGACAATATCGCAAACAATGCCGCAAGCATTGACTTTACAAAGGTTATGACTCTTGACGGCTCAAAGCTTGCAGATTACGGACTTGATAAGCCGAGAGATACTGTTACCGTAACTTATACCGACAAGACAAAGGCTATTATCTATGTCGGTGATGATGCTCCGCAGAATGCCGGAACATATATTAAGTTCGGCAGCAACGATACTGTTTATCTTGTTGCAAAAGATTCTGTTTCCGCATTTGACTACGGCCTTACAGATCTTATCAGTCTTACAATCAACGATGCGGCATCTGATAATAACAACAGTCAGGCATCGTCAATTGAGATTTCAGGTTCTAATTTTTCAAATACAATCACACTCAAGCCAAATTCAGACAATAAGAACTCAGCTTCTTATGTTATGACAAGCCCCGTTGAGTGCTACGCAAACGAGAAAGAAAGCAGTCTTGTTGCAGGCGGCATCAGAGGTCTTTATGCCCTCACGGTAAAAATGGTTAATCCGTCATCCTCACAGCTTTCAAGCGTAGGTCTTTCTAATCCGTATGCAAAGATAAAGGCTGTTTATCCCGACACAACAGTCAGCCTCAGAGCTTCAAAGCCTGACGGTGACGGAAATGTGTGCCTTATGAAAGAGGGCGGAAATATTGTATATACAATTTCTGCCGAAAAGGTTCCGTGGGTTAAAACAAGCTATGACAGCCTTGTAAACGAATATGTGCTTTATCCGAAGATGAGCGCATTGTCGGAGGTTTCCGTAAATGACGGCAAGAATACCTACACATTCTCGCTGAGCACTGCACAGAAAACAAAGACAGACGATAACGGCAGTGAGTCAACAACAACCACAACAACCGTTAAGAACGGCAAGACAGAAATTGAGCTTGCAACATTCTCTGGTTTCTATGAGAATCTTACAATGGTCGAGCTTGCCGACACAAAGTCTGACAGCAAAAACGGTTCGCCTGTTCTTACCGTTACATATAAATACTCATCTGACGGCTCAACAGACACCGTAAGCTATTACAAGTCTGACAGCAACCGTTATGTTGCGGTTGTCAACGGCAGAGTTGCAGGTCATGCATATCAGTCAAAAGTCAATACTGCTGTCAAACAGGCTTCAAGTGTTGCCGCAAATAAATCGGAATAATCTTTGAGTTAAATTTATTCTTTTACACCCGAGCTTTTTAGTTCGGGTGTTTTTTGTCGGGTATATGTATACAAGCACAAACTTTTATAAAAATTCAGACAATATATTGCAATGCGATAATTTCTATAGTATAATGATTTTGTGAAAGTGATTTATATTAACTTTAAACGGTGAATGTTATGAATATGATTTTGCATTGTACAATATGTGATGATAACCCTTCGGCGGTTAAACGGGAAAAGGAAATAGCCGACCGTGCTTTTGGCGAAATGAATATATCGGCGGATATTTCGGTATACACCGACAGCAGTCAGTTTATGTTTGAGCTTAGCGACAACAAACAAATGGATATTCTGATTCTTGATATCGAAATGCCAAAAATGTCGGGTTTTGAGATTGCGGATTATGTGAAAAAATCAAACCCGAATTGTCTTATTATTTTTATGACCTCCCATGTAAATTATGCCGTTGACGGATATAAACTTGATATTTTCAGATTTGTTCCAAAGCAAGACGGAGATTATAGGCTGAAGGACGCATTGCTTGACGCAGCTAATGTCATTGATCTTGAAAGCAAAAAATCGTATCTGATTGAACGGCACGATATGTGCGGTATGTTGCCGTGTAAGTACATTCTGTACATCATCAAAAGAGGTAAAAACAGTGAAATTTACCACCTCAAAAGCAAAGAGCCGATAAAAATACGAAAACCGCTGTCTGTTGTGTTTGAAGAACTTGACTCAAATGAATTTATTTATATTTCCAGAGGCTGTATAGCAAATATGGAGAATGTGGAGAAAGTTGACCGCCGGGAATGGGTGTGCAAAAACGGCGACAGAGTGCCGATAAGCGCATCACTCTATGCGGAAATTAAGAAGAAGCTCCTTGATTTCTGGGGAAATAAAATCATTCATGATTGATGCGTGTTGACTAAAGTATTAAATTAGCGGTCAAAAATCGGCAATTTAAAGACTAATTAACACAAACATATTTTTTGTGCTATAATAATATCGAAAACAGGGTATGTGAATTTAACCGGTCACAAATAAATACACAGACCTTGCTCTTTGAAAGTTATTCCGAAAGATATGTTATTTTGGAAAACCTTATCCTGTTTCGCACATCCTAACCCCGAAACACTTTTAACACTGCTGCATTTACATTTATGCGAAACAGAAAAAGCCTGAGCATTTTTGCTCAGGCTTTTTGAATGTGGAAAATAAATTATTTTGTGCCGAAAATTCTGTCGCCTGCATCGCCCAAACCGGGGCAAATGTATGCGTTTTCGTTAAGCTCACGGTCAAGACAGCCAACATAAAGCTGAATATCGGGGTGTGCCTTCATAAGAGCGTCAACACCCTCGGGAGCTGCGATGATTGACATGAACTTGATTTTGTGACCGCCGTGCTTTTTAATGAAATCAACAGCGGCAATAGCCGAACCGCCTGTTGCAAGCATCGGATCGACAACAACAATCTGACGCTGATCAATCGGATCTGGGAGCTTGCAGTAATATTCGTGCGGCTCGTGAGTTTCGGGGTCACGGTAAAGACCGATGTGACCTACTCTTGCAGACGGAACGAGTGCGAGAATACCGTTTACCATACCAAGACCTGCACGAAGAATCGGAACAACGGCAAGCTTTTTGCCTGAAATAACAGGCTGAACAGACTCCTCAATCGGAGTTTTAACCGTGATGTCCTGAGTTTCAAGATCCGAAAGAGCCTCATATCCCATAAGCATTGCAATTTCTTCAACCAATTTGCGGAATTCGTTTGTTGATGTGTCTTCTTTTCTGAGAAGTGTAATTTTGTGTTTTATAAGCGGATGTGTCATGTACGAAACTGACATATCATTGCCTCCTTGTTGAATTTTGATTATTTGATTAACTTAATGATACTAAAAACCGTTCAAAATGTCAATGATGTGGTAACTTTTGACATTAAAATAAAAAGTTATTGCTTTTATATCTGTGCAAAGGTATAATTAACAGGAGTGGGGTTTTTACAGATTTAAACCCTAAAATGCGAAAGAGGGAATTCTAATGGACAAAAACAACGGCGCAATTTATGATGCCCGCAAACTCGGAAAACCGAAGATGATAATTCTCGGTGTTCAGCATATGTTTGCAATGTTCGGCGCAACAATCCTTGTTCCGATTTTAACGGGACTTGATATTTCAACAACTTTGCTTATGGCAGGTTTGGGAACACTTTTGTTCCACTGCATTACAAAGTTTAAAGTACCTGCCTTCCTCGGCTCGTCCTTTGCATTCTTGGGCGGTTATGCCGCAATCAAGGCTTTTTCACCTAATGACCCTAACAGTATGCTCCCGTATGCGTGCCTTGGCGTTGCGTGTGCAGGTCTTATCTACTTCATCCTTGCCGCAGTTATCAAGGCGGTGGGCATTGAAAAGGTAATGAGATTTTTCCCGCCTGTTGTAACAGGTCCTATTATCATAGCAATCGGTCTTGGACTTGCTCCGTCGGCTGTTTCAAACTGCACAACAAACTGGTTCTTGGCTGTAGTTGCTCTTGCTGTAATTGTTGTTTTCAACATCTGGGGCAAGGGAATGGCTAAAATCATTCCGATTATACTCGGCTTGCTCATCTCCTACGGCACAGGTCTTGTGCTTTACTTCATTTCACAGGCAAATCCCGACCTTATTCAGAATGTTCCGTGGCTTTTCTCGGGCGGTGCTGACGCAAACGGTGTTTATCAGCCGATTTTCGACTTTACAAGCCTGAACACAATTTGCGACAACATCTCAAAAGGTCACATTTTCGGCAGTGAGGGACTTATCGGAATTCCGATTCACTGGGATAAAACAGTATTCGGCGGTATTGATTACTCAAACGGTGCGCTTATCGCATCTTCAATCATTGCCATTGTTCCGATTGCTTTTGCTACAATGATGGAGCATATCGGTGATATTTGCGCCATCAGTTCAACAACAGGCAATAACTACATCAAAGATCCGGGACTCCACAGAACTCTTGTCGGTGACGGCCTTGCAACAACACTTGCATCACTTTTCGGCGGCCCTGCAAACACAACATACGGTGAAAACACAGGCGTTCTCGCTCTTACGAGAGTTTATGACCCGAGAGTAATAAGAATTGCCGCTTACTTTGCCGTTGCAGTATCATTCTTCCCGATTGTTTCGGTAATTATCGGTTCAATTCCAAGCTGTATCATCGGTGGTATTTCGTTTGTTCTTTACGGTATGATTTCTGCTATCGGCGTCAGAAATGTTGTTGAAAACAAGGTTGACTTCACAAAGAGCCGTAACCTTATCGTTGCCGCAGTTATTCTTGTTTGTGCGCTCGGTCTTTCAAGTGACACGGTAAGCTTCACAATCGGCAGTGCCGCAATAACACTTTCGCCGCTTGCTGTTGCATCAATTGCAGGTATCGTTCTCAACGCAGTTTTCCCCGGTAAGGACTATAAGTTCGATACGGAAGATGTTGCCGATGCCGTAAACTTTGAAAAAGAAGTTAAACCAAAGGAAAAGAAACAGAAGAAGTAATTTTACTTTAATAGTCGTAACACAAAACAGCCGTATTTTTACGGCTGTTTTTTTACGCTTTGTTTAAGCTATGTATTCAAAGTTGAATGCCGCTACTGAATGGCATAAAAAACAGGGTACTCGAACGAGTACCCTGTATATGTTTAATTATTAAGTTAGCTGTGTTCGGAAATATGCAGATGTTATTTAATCAAACTACCTACACAAACAAGGGACAGCGGTTTGCTGTGCTCGGGAGCTGAAAGCTGTTCCAAATACAAACTGCCTACACGAACTGCGTGCCGAGGCTCTCGGCTTACATTTCTGTGATGATTTCGTTGATTGTCTTTCCCGGAGGAATCATCGGGAGAACATTTGCATCGGGACTGATGCGGCAGTCAACAACAACGGGCTTGTTCATCTCAAAAGCCTTTGTGAGAATCGGCTTGATTTCCTCAGGCTTTGTGATTCTTAAGCCGTCAACGCCGAAAGCGTTTGCAAGCTTTACAAAGTCGGTTGCTCTGTGCGGATCGGTCTGTGAAAAACGACTGCCGTAGAAAAGCTTCTGCCACTGACGAACCATGCCGAGAACCGTGTTGTTCATAACAACTACAACAACGGGGAGTTCATAGGACTTCAGTGTTACGAGTTCGTTTAAGTTCATGTGGAAACTGCCGTCACCTGTGATGAGGCAAACCCTGTCATTGGGACGGGCACACTGCGCACCGATTGCGGCGCCCATGCCGTAACCCATAGTACCCATACCGCCCGATGTGAGGAGCGTTCTGCTTTCCATAATCTTGCTGAACTGTGCAACCCACATTTGGTGCTGACCTACATCTGTTGCGATGATGTCTGACGGACACTTGATTTCGTTGATTGTATCAAGAACCTGCTGTGGGAGCGGAAGGTCACACTCGGGGAGCTTTTTATCGTCAAAATGATGCTTCCATTCTTCAATCTTCGCAAGCCAGTCCGGATGGTTCTGACGGTCAAGACCGATTGTGAGTGCAATGAGAATTTCTTTTATATCTCCGAGAATGTATTCATCAACCTTTACATTCTTGTTAATTTCTTTTTCGTCAATGTCAAGCTGAACAATCTTTGCCTGTTCGCCGAACTTTTCACGGTCGCCTGCAACACGGTCGGAGAATCTTGCACCGCACGCAATCATAAGGTCACATTCGGCTGTTGCCATACCTGTTTCGTAACCGCCGTGCATACCGATGTTGCCGACGCAGAGCGGATGATCGGCAGGAATACAGCCGAGTCCCATAAGCGAACAACAAACGGGAGCGTCAATAAGCTCTGCAAATGCCTTGAATTCTTCGCTTGCGTCAGCGCTGATGATACCGCCGCCTGCGTAAATCATAGGACGCTTTGCGTTTTTAATCATTTCCTGAACAACACGAACTTTTTCGGGATTTCTGATTTCAAAGGTTCTCGGTTTTTCGGGAATAGTCTGTACAAACTCTGTTTTGTTTGCCGTTACATCCTTTGGAACATCAACGAGAACAGGTCCCTTTCTGCCGTGTTGAGCAAGAGCAAAAGCCTTGCGTATGGTGTCGGCAAGATCCTCAACCTTTTCAACAAGGAAGCTTGCCTTTGTAACGGGCTTTACGATGTCTACAATGTCAACTTCCTGAAAGCTGTCTCTTCCAAGCTGATCGGTTGTTACATTGCCTGTGATTGCAACAAGCGGAATGCTGTCGATATTGGCTGTTGCAAGGCCTGTTACAATGTTTGTTGCACCGGGACCAGATGTTGTCATAACAACGCCTGTTTTGCCTGTTGCTCTTGCGTAACCATCAGCCGCATGGGAAGCGCCCTGCTCGTGTGCTGTGAGAATGTGACGAATTTTGTCGCTGTATTTATAGAGTGCATCGTATGTGTTGAGTGCCGCACCGCCCGGATAACCGAAAACCGTGTCAACACCCTGTTCAAGAAGACACTCGCAAATGATTTCTGCACCTGTAAGCTGCATATATATCTCTCCCTTGTATATGTAGTGTTATTCCATAAAACAATGTTACCTTTTATTTTATCCAAATGTGATTATATTGTCAATAGAAATCGAAAAAGACAACTCATTACAAAAGAAAAAACGGGAAACAAAAGCGTTCCCCGTTTTGAGTCGGTCGTAATTATTCATTTTTGAGATATTCACATATTGCGCCTACGGTTTTTTTGCTTGCAAGTTTGCAGAATTTTTCATAGTCAACACCCTTGTTTTCGTCAAGGTCATCGGAGATTGCCCTGATGATTCCGTAAGGCGTTTTGAGTGCGTAGCAAACATAACCGATTGCCGCACCCTCCATTTCACAGACAAGAGCACCGAATGTGTCGGCAATTCTTTTGCGTTTTTTGCGGTCGGAAACGAATATGTCGCCGCTTGCGATAATGCCCTGCTCAACCTTGGTGTCGGGGAGTGTCCTGCACGCCTGCGTGAGCTTTTCAACTACTGTTTTGTCGCAGTCAAAGAATATCTTTGTACCGTCGGGAAACGAAACCTCGCCCTGCCTGTCGCCGAGAGCAGTTGTGTTCATATCGTGCTGAACGGATTTTGTCGCAACAACAATATCTCCGATTGATACAAGAGGGGAGAGTGAACCGCCCACACCGCTGTTGATTACAACATCGGGATTGAACTTTTCAATAAGCACAACGGCACACATGGCGGCATTGACCTTGCCGACTCCGCAGACTACAACGGCTATGTCCTTGCCGTTAAGAGTACCTGTGGTGAATTTCATTCCTGCGATTTCTTCGGTTTGTGTGTTCTGAGAAAGGGCGATAATTCCGTCGGCCTCAATCTGCATGGCACATATAATTCCTGTCATAAATTTTCCTCCGATTTTGGTGTTGAAATGTAGCGGCGTTCAGCGAACGCCAATCGTTTTGGTTGCAAAACCAAAACGAACAAGCGATAAATTTATGTTGTATCATTGTCGGTTAAAAATCATTTGTAATGTCGAACCGATTTTGTAATCGGTTCGATTGGCGGTCACTGACCGCCGCTACTGTTTGCATAAATCCATACAATATTGCGCTCGGGCATCATTTGTTGTGCATTGCACAAACTGTCTTCACGAGAGGGGTGCGAGGCACTCGCCTACGAGTCGGTATATGCAACTGCTATGCTGTGCTCGGGCATCATTTGTTGTGTATTGCACAAACTGTCTTCACGAGAGGGGTGCGAGGCACTAGCCTAAAAATTATCGGTTTCGTACATAATAATGGATAGGGCGGCGAGGGGGGCGGTTTCTGCACGGAGAATTCGTTTGCCGAGGGTTGCCGCCTGACCGCCGATTGCGGTTACGCTGTCAACCTCCGATTGTTCAAATCCGCCTTCACTGCCGATGAACATTCCGACGGTTTTAGGCTTTGTGCCATTCAGAATTTTTCTGACGGATTCTCCGCCCATTTCGTAAAAAAATACGGTCTTTTCGTTCTGCTTTGTCTGTTCTGCCGCCTCTTTAAACGAAATGCACGGAGTTACTTCGGGGATAATGCCCCTGCGACTCTGCATTGCCGCCTGAAGAGCAATTTTCTGCCAGCGTTCACACTTCTTTTTCAGTGATTTTTCATCAGGACGGGAAACACATCTTGCCGAAATCATCGGCACAATTCTGCTGATTCCGAGTTCCGTGCATTTCTGAACGATGAAATCCATTTTATCCCCCTTAGGCAGAGCCTGATAGAGGGTTACAAAAACATCGGGTTCGTTTTCACACGGCTTTTGTGAGATGATGTCAACCGTGACTTCACTCTGTGTGATGAGCGAAATTTTACATTCATACTGCGTTTTGTTCGGAGAAACAAGGGTGATGTCATCGCCTGTACGCATACGCAGCACCTTAGAAATATGCTTTGCGTTTTCTCCGACAAGGGTGTAGTTGTTGCCGAATATATTTTTTTCGGTAAAAAACCAAGCCATAAAATTACCTCTTTTTTAAGCGTTTTTGCGTGAGCGCTTTCCTTTTCTATTTAATATATCAAAAAATAAAAATAATTGCAATATTCATATGCCGGTGCTAAAATATGGATATACGAAAAATTTTCGGAGATGATTATTAATGATAACTCTGACAGATACAGATGTGGTTCGGCTTTTGAGAAAAAACAATCTCAATTCCGACACGCTCCAGGAAAATGTTGTTGCAAAGCTCCGTGAAAAGGGCGTAAAGCTTGCAACCGCAGAAAGCTGTACGGGCGGTCTTTTAAGCGAAAGAATTACCGCAGTAAGCGGTGCAAGCGATGTGTTTGATTTTGGCGTATGCACATATGCAAATGAAATGAAACATAAGGTGCTTGGAGTTTCAAACGAAACGCTGTCTGTGCTTGGCGCAGTTTCGGCTGAAACTGCAATGCAGATGGCAGAGGGTGCAAGAAATGTTTCGGGTGCGGATTTAGCCGTAAGTACAACGGGAATTGCAGGTCCTACGGGCGGAACTCCCGAAAAGCCTGTCGGTCTTGTTTATTGCGGAATCAGCACAAAAGACAAAAGTTATGCAATAAAGCTTATGCTTGGCGGCAGTATTAACATGGTAAATTCAAGAGGCTATATAAGAAAACTAACTTCTGACGCTGTTTTACTGACTATTTTGAGTATATTGCAATAACTTGTCGTTGTTAAAAAAATAACTTGTAAAAATTTAGATTATGTGCTAAAATTATCTTGATACTGTGGGTTCAGGGGCGAATTGCGCCCGAATTCGCAGATTTAAAAAATTTAACAGTCCGTCAGAATGGAGTTGATTTTTATGGCTAGAAGCGCAGGTGTTCTCCTTTCGATTACTTCGCTTCCATCCCCCTACGGTATCGGCACCATCGGCAAAGAGGCTCGCAAGTTTGCTGACTTTCTGAAAAAATCAGGTCAGACAATCTGGCAGATTCTCCCCGTTGGACCGACAAGTTACGGTGATTCACCGTATCAGTCTTTTTCAACCTATGCAGGCAATCCTTACCTCATTGACCTTGACACTCTTTGTGAAGAAGGTCTTTTGACTAAGGAAGAGGTCATGAGCCGTGACTGGGGCTCAGATGACGCCGAGGTTGATTATGAGAAAATCTACAACAACCGTTTTGAAGTTTTGAAGATTGCTTACGATAACTTCAAAAAGGGTGACCAGAAGGCATTTACATCCTTCAAGCGTAAAAACAGTTCATGGCTCAAAAACTATGCACTTTATATGGCAGTTAAAAAGAGCTTTGACATGGTTTCCTGGACAGAATGGCCGGATGAGGAAATCAAAATGCGTGATGAGGCTGCCGTGAAGCGTTATGAACGCAAGCTCAAGGATGATGTCGATTTCTGGAAGTTTGTACAGTTCAAATTCTATGAGCAGTGGGAATCCTTCCGTGCGTATGTAAACGGTCTCGGTATCAAGATTTTGGGCGATATGCCAATCTATGTTGCCATGGACAGCGCAGACACATGGGCAAATCCCGAGCTGTTTCAGCTTTATGACGACGGTGATCCTATCGCAGTTGCAGGCTGTCCGCCGGATTACTTCTCGGCAACAGGTCAGCTTTGGGGCAATCCTCTCTATGATTGGGATTACCTTGAGGCTACCGACTATGAGTGGTGGTTTGAGCGCATCAAAGCCGCATCAAAGCTTTATGACATCACCCGTATTGACCATTTCAGAGCTTTTGCAAGCTACTATTCAATTCCTTATCCTGCCGAAAACGCAATCAACGGTGAATGGGTTGAAGGTCCGCGCATTAAGTTCTTTAATATGATGGAAGAGGCACTCGGCAAGATTGATATTGTTGCCGAAGACCTCGGAACGCTCACTCCCGATGTAACCGAGCTTATGGAGCAGACAGGCTATCCGGGAATGAAGGTTCTTGAATTCGCTTTCGACAGTGGTGAAGAGAACGACTATCTTCCCCATAAATACACCGAAAACTGTGTTGTTTACACAGGTACTCACGATAACGATACTGTTATGGGCTGGCTTGAAACAGCTAAACCCGAGGACGTTAACTATGCAAGAAGTTATTGTCAGATGCCTGATGACGAACCGTTCAACTGGGGACTCATCCGTGTTGCTTATGAAAGCAAGGCAGATACAGCAATCGTGCCTATGCAGGACATTCTCGGCCTTGGCAAGGAGGCAAGAATGAATATTCCGTCAACACTCGGCGGAAACTGGGTATGGAGACTCGATGGTGCAGCTCTTACTGATGAGCTTGCAGATAAATTAAAAACTATGTCTGAAAAAAGCGGACGACTGGAGGACTAAACAAATGGGTAATATTATGGAAAAGCTTGAACTCACAGCTCAGTCTATGTACTGCAAAAAGATTGAAGAGCTCACACCCGCTGAGCTTCACTACTCACTCGGCAAAGCAGTAATGGGCGAAATCGCAGGCAACTGGGAAGCAAGCAAGATTAAACATGACAGCGAACGCAGAGCTTACTATTTCTCTGCAGAATTCCTCATGGGCAGAATGATGTACAACAACCTCTACTGCCTCGGCATTCTTGAAGATGTTACAAAGCTCCTCAAAAAGAAGGGCATTGACATCAATGTATTTGAGGATATCGACGATGCCGCTCTCGGTAACGGCGGTCTCGGCAGACTTGCCGCTTGTTTCCTCGACAGCGCTGCTACACAGGAAGTACCGCTTGACGGCTACGGAATCCGTTACAAGTACGGTCTTTTCAAGCAGCTTATCGAAAACGGTTATCAGGTTGAAACAGCTGATAACTGGCAGAGATTTGAAGATCCGTGGTGCAACCGTGTTGAAGATGAGGCTGTTACAGTATCATTCAAGGGCCAGACAGTTAAGGCTGTTCCTTACGATATGGCTGTTATCGGCTGTAAGACAACAAACATCAACACACTTCGTCTTTGGCAGGCTGAGGCAGTAAACGATTTTGATTTTACTGCTTTCAACAACACAGAGTACAACAATGCCGTTCAGGAAAAGAACGATGCCGAAAACATCACAAAGGTTCTTTATCCTAACGATAACAAGTATGAGGGCAAGGTCCTCAGACTTAAACAGCAGTATTTCTTCTGTTCTGCATCACTTCAGGACATTATGCGCCGTTATAAGAAGAAGCACGGCAATGATTTCAGCTTCTTTGCTAAGGAAAACACAATTCAGCTTAACGATACACATCCTGTATCATGTGTTCCTGAGCTTGTAAGACTTCTTATGAACGAAGGCTTCAATTTTGACGACGCTTTTGAAATTGCAAGAAAGACATTTAACTATACAAACCACACAGTTCTCGGTGAGGCTCTCGAGAAGTGGCCTGCTGACCTTATGACACAGGTTATTCCTGAGATTTATCACATTATCTGCCTTATCGCCAACAAGTGCCAGGAAGAGCTTACTGCTAAGGGCGTGCATGAGGATACAAAGGCTAAGATGCGCATTATCGACGGTAATGTTGTTCATATGGCAAGACTTGCAACATACGCATCAACATATGTAAACGGTGTTGCCGAGCTTCACACAGAAATCCTCAAGGCTGATGTACTCAAAGAGTGGTATCAGGTATATCCCGAGAGATTCCAGAACAAGACAAACGGTATTACACAGCGCCGTTGGCTCGGTCTTTGCAACCCTGAGCTTTCTGCTCTTATCACAGAGAAGGTTGGCTCAGATGCATGGCTTACAGACCTTTCACTTCTTGAAAAGCTCAATGACTGCATTGACACAAGAACAATCACAAAGTTCAACAATATCAAGAAGAAGAAGAAACAGCAGCTCGCAGACTACATCAAGAAGATGGACGGCTACGATGTAAATCCCGATTCAATCTATGATATTCAGGTTAAGAGACTTCACGAGTACAAGAGACAGCTCCTCAATGCTTTCTCAATCATGACAATCTACTTCAGATTGAAGGATAAGAAGCTTAAAAACTGGACTCCTACAACATTTATCTTCGGTGCAAAGGCTGCTCCGGGTTATGCAAGAGCAAAGGCAATCATCAAGTACATCAACGAGATTGCTAAGCTTGTAAACAACGATCCCGAAACAAAGGATCTCCTTCAGGTTTACTTCATTTCTAACTACAATGTATCTTACGCTGAGAAGATTGTTGTTGCTGCTGACCTTTCTGAGCAGACATCAACAGCAGGTCTTGAGGCATCGGGTACAGGTAACATGAAGTTCATGCTCAACGGTGCTCCTACACTCGGTACACTTGACGGTGCTAATGTTGAAATCGCTGAGTGCGCAGGCATTGAGAACGAGTACATCTTCGGCGCAAAGGTTGAGGATATCGAGAGAATGAAGAAGGAAGGCTACCATCCAAAGGCTCTTTATGACGCTAATCCGGAAATTAAGAGAGTTGTTGATACTCTTATCGACGGCACATTTGATGACGGCGGCGCTCAGGGCGAGGGCAGCTTTAAGGAGCTCCATGATTCACTCCTCAAGGATTCTTCATGGCAGAAGGCTGATAACTACTTCCTCATCTATGACCTTCCCGATTATGTTGATACAAAGATCAGAGCTAACACAGAGTATGCTAACCGTAAGGAATTCGGTAAGAAGTGCCTTATCAACATTGCAAATGCAGGTAAGTTCTCATCTGACCGTACAATCCTCCAGTATGCTAAGGAAATCTGGCACACATCTTACAAGAAGTAATTTGTTAAAAGGTTTTACTTTAAATATTTGTGCGTAAAAGTATTCAAGCCTCCCGTTTGTTCGGGAGGCTTTTTGTCATTTATATAACAAAATGCAACGACGATGAGTGCCGAATTACCGTTTACAGACGGTTGTTTCAGTAAAATGTTTTGCATTTCAAAATATGCATTGACAATCATGGATATTGGGGTGTATAATCAAGTTGACAGGTAACGGGTATTATATTTTAAGGAGGCTTATTTATGAAAACAAAGATTAAATGTTTAACATCTGTATTTCTGACGATTACTATGCTTTTAAGTATAATTGTTGTTGCTCCGATTACGGTAAACGCATCGGAGGACGATGAACTTACCTATGGTGATTTTCAATACAAAATAGAAGACGATAATTCGTGTACAATTACTGACTATGACGGTATGGCATCATCTTTGTCCATTCCTTCGGCAATTAACGGTCACACGGTAAAACAAATTGATACCGGTGCATTGAGTGACAACAGAATTATTACAAGCGTTACCATTCCGAACGGAGTTACAACAATTGGATTTTCTGCTTTTAACGGCTGTATAAAACTTGAGAAAATTAAATTTTCCAGCAATCTTGATACTGTTTGTGAAAATGCATTTAATAACACAAAGTGGTTTAACAATCAGTCGAACGGTCTTGTGTATGTCGGAAAAGTAGCGTATAAGTATAAAGGCGACATGCCACGCAACACCAAAATTACTGTAAAATCCGATACAGTCAGCATTTCAGAGTCGGCTTTTAAAGATTGTGCAAATCTTACCGCCATTTTAATTCCAAGCAGTGTAAAACATATTGACAAGTACGCTTTTTATAATTGTCAGGGACTCACAAAACTTAACTTCAATGACGGCATTGAAAGAATAGAAAATGACGCTTTTGGCTCTTGTGAAAAACTTACAAGCGTTAATTTCTCGGAAACCTTGAAAAGTATCGGCGCTTTTGCTTTTGTTGAGTGTAAAAAACTTTCGGAAATAACAATTCCTCAGAGTGTTACAAGTGTGGGCGAGTATGCGTTTTCAGGTTGTGAAAATCTTGCAAGTGTTACAGTTTCGGATGATTTACCATATGTCGGCGGAAGAGCTTTTGAAAAAACAAAGTGGCTTAACAGTCAGCCTGACGGTGTGGTATATATAGGCAAGAGTGCTTACGGTTACAAAGGCGATATGCCTAAAAATACAGAATTATCCCTCAAGTCGGGCATTACCAATATCTCGGGTTATGCTTTTTATGAAGAAAAGAATCTGACAAGTGTGAAAATTCCCGAAACAGTAAACAGAATCGGTAATTGGGCATTTTTAGATTGTGAGGGACTGAAAAATGTAAATATTCCTGACGGTGTCAAACGCATTGAATCATGGACTTTTTCTAATTGTTCAAGTTTGACAAACATTACTGTTCCCGACAGCGTTACGGTTCTTGACGGACTTGCTTTCTCTTATTGCACCAATCTGAAAAATATAGAGCTTTCAAAGAATTTGACCGAAATCGGAATGGGTGCATTATCGCATTGTACAAGTCTTGAAAATATTGACATCCCCGACAGCGTGATAATTATGGATAATATAGCAATGGCAGGATGTTCGGAATTAAAGAGTGTTAATATAGGAAGCAATTTGAAAACAGTAGGCGGACAGGTATTTGCAGGATGTACTTCGCTTGAAAAGGTGAATGTCAACCTCAATAATAAAAACTATACCTCTGAAAACGGTATTTGGTATGACAAGAATAAGACTAAAATTATTCTTTATCCGTATAACAAAAAGGATTCTGCCTATACAACACCTACTTCATTAAAAGAACTATGCAATGGTTATGTCGGAAGTTACGGTATACTACTTGATAACTCAAATCTTAAAACAGTTACAATTGAGAAAAATGTAGCTAAAATAGACGATTATGCAATCGGCTTTGTTTTTGATTTTGATAATTATAAAATAAACAAGGTTAAAGATTTTACTGTTAAGGGTTACAGAGGTACTGTCGCGGAATCTTACGCTAAGAAAAACAGCTTTAACTTTGTTGCACTTGATAAAACTTTGCAGACACCGTCAATTTCAAAACTTGAAAATACTTCGGGCGGTATCAAAATAAGCTGGAATAAAGTTTCGGGTGCTTACGGTTACAGAGTTTATCAGAAAACTTCAAACGGTTGGAAACGAATTAAGGACACAACTGCAACAAGTTATACAGATTCAGCGGTAAGCGTAAATCAGACAAAAACCTACACAATGCGTTGCGTTGACAAGAACGGCAATACTGTCAGCGGTTACAACTCAAAGGGTTGGTCGAAAAAATACACTCCTGTTGCTCCGACAATTTCAAAGCTTGAAAACACTTCAGGCGGTATCAAGCTCAGTTGGAACAAAATTGCAGGAGTTTACGGTTACAGACTTTACTACAAGACCTCATCAGGCGGTTGGAAAAGGTTTAAGGATACAACTGCGACAAGTTTTACCGACTCGGGAGTAAGTCCGAACAGAACGGAAACCTACACAATCCGTTGTATTGACAAGAACGGCAATACTGTCAGCGGTTACAACTCAAAGGGTTGGTCAAAGAAATACACTCCCGTTGCTCCGACAATTTCAAAGCTTGAAAACACTTCAGGCGGTATCAAGCTCAGTTGGAACAAAATTGCAGGAGTTTACGGTTACAGACTTTACTACAAGACCTCATCAGGCGGTTGGAAAAGGTTTAAGGATACAACTGCGACAAGTTTTACCGACTCGGGAGTAAGTCCGAACAGAACGGAAACCTACACAATCCGTTGTATTGATAAGAACGGAAATACCGTAAGCGGTTACAATTCAAAGGGTTGGTCGAAAAAATATGCACCCGTTGCACCGAAAATTACAAAGCTTACAAACACATCAAAGGGTGTAAGCGTAACATGGGGCAAGGTTGCAGGTGTATACGGCTACAGACTTTACAGAAAATATGACGGAGGCGGTTGGACAAAGGTTAAAGACACAACAGCTGCAAGTTATACGGACTCGGGTGCAAAGAAGGGCAAGAAGGTTACATACACTCTCCGTTGCATCGACAAAAACGGCAAGACAATCAGCGGTTACAACGCAACAGGCTGGTCAATTACAAGAAAATAATATTATAAGCAACAATCCCGACAGAGCAAAATCTGTCGGGATAATTTTGGCAACATATAATGTGTCGCTTAACTAAAAAGCAATATATGATTTTATGTTGATTATTTTAAATTTATCTGTTACAATAAAGCAAAGAGTAATTATCGGTTAGGCTTTTTGAAACGGAGGTTTGATTATGAGCTATAAAGAACTTGCTATTCAGCTTATAAACAATATGCCCGATTACAAACTCGGCTACGCAATTGCATATTTGCAGGGATTGGTTGCTGATGAAAGTGCCGATGACCTGTATTGTGCTGGATTATTAGATGAATATAAAAACGATACCGAAAAAGATGATGTTGTCAGCTTTGAAGAGGCGGCAAAGATGTGTGGAGTCCCGGCGAGTCGCCGTTCCCAATTCGAGAAGATAGTTTGATAAAGTAATTGCATTATATGCCCGAATAAGGTATTGATGTGATTTTTTTATTTTATATGAAATTTACGGTTCTCCCCTACGGTATGACCTTTGCTTTGCGAATTTTATATGATGTTATCATAACAAAAAATTCAGCTATTACTTGGCGGGCGTTCGATGAACTCCCCTACTGTTCGTTTCAATGTTACCATCGAAACGATTGGCGAACAAGGTTCGCCGCTACATTGGATTGTATAAACAATAGCAATGTAGCGCTCGGACTTTTTTGTTTCTCTCATAAAAGACTGTTTTTACAAACTAAAAATACGGCAGACTTATTTACAAGTCTGCCGTTTGTTGTTCTGTTATATTATAAATCAAAATCAACGGTTTACATAATCGAGTTGATGAGACCGCCTTTTTTGATGATGTTCTGAATGAACTCGGGGAACGGCTCAGCCTGATATGTTTTGCCTGTTGTTTCGTTGGTGATGACGCCTGTGTCAAAGTTTACGGAAACTGTGTCGCCCTCTTTGATATCCTTTGCCGCCTCGTCACATTCAAGAATCGGAAGACCGATGTTGATTGAGTTACGATAGAAAATTCTTGCAAAGGTTGATGCGATTACACATGAAATTCCGCTTGCCTTGATTGCGATTGGTGCGTGTTCACGGGAAGAACCGCAGCCAAAGTTCTTTTCGGCAACCATAATGTCGCCCTCTTTAACCTTGTTTACGAAATCTGCGTCAATGTCCTCCATGCAGTGAGCCGCAAGCTCCTTGTGAGATGCGGTGTTAAGGTAGCGAGCAGGGATAATTACATCGGTATCCACATTGTCGCCGAACTTGTGTACAGTACCTTTTGCGTTCATTGTTTTGTTACCTGCCTTTCTTATACCTTTTCGGGGTCAATGATGTAGCCTGCGACAGCACTTGCGGCGGCAACAGCCGGACTTGCAAGATAAACTTCGCTGTCAACATGACCCATTCTGCCGACAAAGTTACGGTTAGTTGTTGAGATTGCTCTTTCGCCTGCGGCAAGAATACCCATATGACCGCCAAGACACGGACCGCAGGTCGGTGTTGAAACAACTGCGCCTGCCTCAATGAAGATATCAAAAAGGCCTTCGTGCATAGCGTCAAGCCAAATCTGCTGTGTGCCGGGGAAGATTATGCAACGCACATTCTTTGCAATCTTCTTGCCCTTGAGAATGTTTGCGGCGGCACGCAGGTCTGAAATTCTGCCGTTTGTGCATGAACCGATTACGCACTGGTCAATCTTAACTTCTTTTTCGCCGATTTCATCAACTGTTCTTGTATTTTCGGGAAGATGCGGGAATGCAACTGTCGGACGGAGAGTTGAAAGGTCGATTGTGTACTCTTCGTCATAAACAGCGTCCTCGTCTGCCGCGTATTCGACAGGGGTACCCTGATATCTGCCGTTGCAGTATTCACGGGTGATGTCGTCAACAGGGAAGATACCGTTCTTTGCGCCTGCCTCAATTGCCATGTTTGCAATGCAAAGTCTGTCATCAATGTTGAGGTATTTAAGACCTTCGCCCGTGAATTCCATTGACTTGTAAAGTGCGCCGTCAACGCCGATTTTGCCGATGATGTGGAGAATAACATCCTTACCGCTTACAAAACCCTGTGGCTTGCCTACGATGTTGAATTTGATAGCTGACGGAACTTTGAACCAAGCCTTACCGCTGATCATACCTGCCGCCATATCTGTTGAGCCGACGCCTGTTGAGAATGCGCCGAGTGCGCCGTATGTACAGGTGTGTGAGTCTGCACCGATGCAAAGACAGCCCGGTCCTACAAGTCCCTGTTCAGGGAGAAGTGCGTGTTCAATACCCATCTGACCTACATCTCTGTAGTTTTTGATATCATATTTGTCTGCAAATGTACGAACCTGTTTAACCTGTGTTGCTGCCTTGATATCTTTATTAGGTGTAAAGTGGTCCATAATCATTGCGATTTTTGTGTTGTCAAATACTGAGGTAGCGCCGTTTTCCTCGAATACATTAATGGCTACGGGAGATGTTACATCGTTACCGAGAACCATATCGAGCTTTGCCTCAATAAGCTGACCTGCCTTGACTTCGCTGAGTCCTGCGTGAGCCGCAAGAATCTTCTGCGACATAGTCATACCCATAATAAATCACTCCTTTTCTTTTAAGATAATTATTGCATACACCTTGCAAAAAGATTGTAAACTATGTTACAATTAAGGAAATAAATCGGATTATTAGGGCGGTGAATTATGGAACACACGATTAATGCCTGCGGACACGCAAACAGCACTGTTCATGAGAATATGCAGTCGCTGATAGAACAGTCGGGGAGCGTCAGAAAATACGCAAAAGATGAGATAATCTATCTTCAGGGCGACACGGCACAGAGCTTTTGCTACATTAAAAAGGGCAGTGTAAAGGTGTATATGAATTCCGTTGACGGCAACGAGAAAACTCTCAACACAGCAAGACACGGCGAGATTATCGGTGAGGGAGCTTTTTTTGACAAAAAGCCGAGAGTCAGTTCCGCCAAGGCACTTACAAATACCGAAGTTATAATGATTGACAAAAAGCGATTGACCGACATTATCGCACAGCACCCGACGCTTGCGTTTGAGTTGCTTGAAATTCTTGCCAACAGAATAAGACTTTTGTCATCACAGCTTGACTCAATGACCTTTATGCAGGCAGACGCCCGTATTGCAGGACTTTTGCTTGAAAGCGAATATGACGGCATTGTTGCAATTACTCATGAAGAAATTGCCAATACGGTGGGCGTATCGAGGGTAACGGTCAGCAAAACTCTGAGCAGATTTGCAAAATCGGGATACATTTCTACCGAGTACCGAAGAATACTTATAAAGAGCAGAGAAGGTCTTGAAAAGCTTGTGAATGAAAGTTGATCGGCTGTGGTTTACAAAAGTATATAAATAGGTTAGAATACAGATAAGAACAAGGATTTTACATATATTAAGGACAGGGGGAGTATTTGTGAAAAAATTAATACCCGTTTTGGCGATGATTATGCTTGTGCCGTTTGTGATTTGCTCATGCTTTGTACAACAAGCCAAGAGCATGAAATTAAGCTATGAAGAAATTGAATTTCATGTGGGCGATACTAAGCATATTTCGGTAACAATTGAACCCGAGAGTGCAGATGCGGGAAAAATAAGCTGGTCATCTTCGGACAATAAAATTGTGACCGTTGATGACGGAACAATCACAGGCAAATCAAAGGGAACAGCCGTTGTGACGGCAGAGAGCGAAAGCGGACTTAAAAAACTTTGCAATGTGACCGTTCTTGACAAAGAGATTGAAAGCGTGACTCTGAGCGAGAGCTCAACTTCCGTAAAACAGGGAGGTAAAATTCAGCTTGAGGCAAAGGTTAAACCTGTTGACGCTCCGTCCGACAACCTTGTGTGGTCGTCATCGGATCCGAAGGTCGCAAGTGTTGACGGCAACGGCATGGTTCTTGGTGAAAGCGAAGGCGTTG
The DNA here is from genome assembly GCF_002834235.1 of Ruminococcus bromii. Classification (GTDB taxonomy): domain Bacteria; phylum Bacillota; class Clostridia; order Oscillospirales; family Acutalibacteraceae; genus Ruminococcoides; species Ruminococcoides intestinale. The sequence goes on from NZ_NNBY01000041.1 coordinate 84,711, forward strand.
TAACAATCACCTGCGAATCCGCAAACGGCAAAAAGGCAACCTGTACCGTTACCGTAAAGGGCAACAATATGAATCCGACCGAAAGCTACACAAAATCAACAGAGCCGACAAAGAGTGATGATGCTAAGAGGCATGAAGGTTCAAACAGTTCTTCGTCAAAATCAGATGAAAGCCGTAACAACGGTTTTGTATTTCCGCATTCGTCACAAAGAAAACTTACTGTAGATGAAGTTACGGGACTCGGCGGAGATGTTGCACAGGATGCAATCAACGAAATCTATGCCCGCCACGGCTATGTGTTCAAAACGGATTCTATCCGTCATTACTACCAAAGCCAAAGCTGGTATCATGAAAACTACAATTTCAGCGAAAGCGACCTTTCGGAGATTGAGTCGTATAATATAGGCTTGCTCCGCAAATACAACTGATAATGGATAATATTATGAAGTTTGAAATGAATCTTAAAATTGAAAAACCGAGATATTTTACCGTATCCGACATAACCTATGCACAGGTTGACGCATGGTTCGGACACACCACAAGAGACTTGAAACTCGACTTGATTTATCCAAAATTAAAAAACAAAAAATACCCGTGTATTGTGTGGTTTTGCGGTGGCGGTTGGATAAGACTGGATAAATCTGCCCATTTTGCTTATCTTGCAAAGTTGGCACTCGAGGGCTTTGCGGTTGCAAGTGTTGAATATCGCACAAGCAATGAAGGGGCATATCCGATGCCGTTGGAGGATGTAAAAGCAGCTATTCGCTACATCAAGGCTCACGCAGACCGTTATAATATAGATGAAAACAAAATCGGTGTTGCAGGCGAATCCGCAGGAGGCTATCTTGCTGCCATGTGCGCTTTAGATAATGATAAGGCTCTTGATGTCGGAAATTATCTTGACTGTTCAAGCGAGGTACAGGCTTGCTGTGCCTTTTATCCGCCGACAGATGTTTCAACATTTCCATATGAATCGCCGTTAACTTCGGCGGCAAGTATGGAGTCGCTCATGCTCGGAATGAATGTTGCACTCAATAAGGAAAAGGCAATGAAGTGTTGCCCCGTTTCGTATGTAACCCCGTCAGCACCGCCGTTTATGATTTTTCACGGAACAGACGATTCCACCGTTCCTTTTTCGCAAAGTACCGAATTGCACGATTTGCTTGAGAAAAACGGTTGCGATGTCACATTGGTTGCAATTAACGGAGCGGAACATGCCGACATATTTTTTGCACAGGAAAAGCTGTGGGATATGGTGGCGAAATTTTTCAAGGATAAACTTTATCAATAAGAAACGGCTGTATGCCGTATGCAAAAAGGCTCAGAACCTTTACAAAGTTCTGAGCCTTTAAAATTTTATCTGTTGAGAAGTTTCTTTTTATACTGCGCCGGTGTAAGACCGTAGACCTTTTTGCACTGTGTGATGAATGACTTTACATTTGCAAAGCCGTTTTCAAGTGCGGCGGCAGAAACCGTCGAGTTCTTATCAAGCATATCGTTGATTGCATTTTCAAGTCGGAGGTTTGCAAGATACTCCGAAAAGCTCACGCGGGTGATGCTTTTGAAGTACTTTGAAAAATAAGACGGAGAAAGATTTACAACCGATGAAATCTCGTTAAGAGGAATTTCACGCTTGTAGTTTTCGTTAATATATGCAATTGCTGTTTTTGCATATGAAAAATCTCTGCGCGGAATAATCGGATTGTTGGTCGCTCTCTTAAAGCAGGTGCAATTCTTCAAGAGCAGATAGTAAATCTTATTGACATGAGCAATTTGAAGAAGTGTGCTGTACTCATCATTGGGATTTGTTTCGGCAATTTCCTGAAGAACTTCAATAAGCTTCTGCTTCGTTTGAGGAGAAACAGAAAGGTCAAAAACAACGCTGTCAATTGACTTGCAGAACATTCGCATATATTCAAACGAAAGCTGAATGCACACAAGGCGGACGCTTGTTCCGACAACAGGCCGAACAAGGTGAACATCTTCACTATTGAAAAGAATAAAATCCCCCTCGTTTACAAGCGTTGTTTCGCCGTTTCTCGGGCATTCTGCCTGACCTTCAATCACATAGACAAGCTCAGGCTCTCTGTGCCAATGAAGTTCAGTCTTGTGTGTTTCTGACGAAAGGTTAAGATACATAACCTTTGCAGGTGTGTTTTGGTCATAATTTATTATTTCGTATTTATAGTTCAAAATTTTTCACTCCGAATCCCCTATTGTCAAAAATGCAAAATTACTGTATAATAACATAATTATAGCGTGAAAAAGCACGAAAATCTATATAGATATGTTATGATGTTATGGACAAATGTTGTATTTGAGGCGATTATATGGAACAAAGTAGTAATTACAGAGTACTGTCAAATGTTTGTGTTTCGTGCGGTGTGAGGATTCCTGATATTGATTTTGAAATCAAACCCGCAATGCGTGAAACCTACGGTCTGTTTCTTGTTACGGCAGGCAAGGGAATTTTTATTATAGACGGCATCGAATATCCCGTGAAAAGGGGTAATTCGGTTATGCTTTTTCCGTATTCAAGCATAAGCGTCAAGGCGTATCCGAATATAATGTTTGAATACAAATGGGTTGAACTCACGGGGTTTGAAATTGCCGTAATGATAAGCCGAACCAATTTTTCAAAAAGCCGTCCTGTTGCCCCCGAAATTCCCGTTGAAAGTCTTTTTCAATATTTTGATGTCTGTGATGACAGCAGCGACACGGTTTATGCCGCCTGTCGCACAAACGGCAAGGTGCTTATTCTGCTGTCATACTATATTCAGTATTATCCGAGTCGGAAATCAACCGAAACCGACTACATTATGCAGGCGAGAGATTATATAGAAAGAAACTTTCGTGAGGTTTCATGCACGGTTAAAAGCGTTGCCGACAAAGTCCAGATTGACCGCACTTACCTTTACAGACTTTTTAAGGAAGAAACGGGATTTTCGGTTATTGAGTACATCAACAACTGCCGAATCAGCAGAGCCTGCACAATGCTTAACAACACGAATGTTCAGATTAAGGATGTCGCCCTCTCGGTAGGCTTTTCAGATCAGTTATACTTTTCAAAGGTTTTCAGAAAACTGAAAGGAATCACCCCTACGGAGTACCGCAAAAAGTATGCAAATGAGATGATGTCATAAATCAAGTATTGCTTTGCAAAGAACATTTTGCTGATGTCAGCAAAATGTATGTGAAAAATGATTTTTTTGTATAATCATTATAAAAGAGTATTGATACTAAAAGAAAACGAGGTCGATTTGACCTCGTTTTTGTTGCTAAAAAAGCATTAAAAACAACTGTTTAAAGCGATAAAATTCTCTATGGGAAAGTGGTTACAAAACAGTAACAAATCGGTAACGAAACGGTAAAAGTGAATTTCTTGCAAATTGCATATAAATTTGCAGGATAATTCCCGATAGGAAACAAGATTATATTGCAAAAATAGAAAATAAAGGCGAAAGTCTTGTGAAGTTGCACAAAAAATTTACTTTTGATTGGTTTGACATTCACAAAACACAGTCCTATAATGTGTGCCTGTAAAGAGCAAGACGGCTCTTTAGTGAAGGTTTATGAATTAAATATGCAATTTTCTATGCAAAATCAATCCTGAGAAAATTGCAAGTCAGGAGAAATTTATTATGCAGAAAAAGAAAGAGAACTTTCGTTCCCTGCGTTCCGTAACGACTTTTGCACTTGCAGCTGCAATTATTACAGGTTCGATTTACACGGTAGCTGCTGCCGTGAACTACAGCGCAGAAACAGAACAGGCTGTAACATCAGACGGTGTTGAGCTTGCAAACGGCGATATCGTTTATGCAGGACTTGATGAAAACGGATTTACACACGGCATGATTAAGGCTGTTGAAATCAGCGTTGACTATAACGGCGATGTTCAGACAGTCAGCCTCGCAAAAGGTACGGTTTCCGATGTGCTTGAAAGAACGGGCATCACTCCCGCATATAACGAGGTTGTTGAGCCGTCACTTTCAACTCCGGTTTCGGATAATCTCACCGTTAAGGTTTACAAGGGCAAAAAGCTTTCAATTACGGCTGACGGCAAAACCGACAGCGTTTATGTTCCGAACGGCAATGTTTGCGATGTTCTCAATCAGCTTGGCTACAAGCTTTCCGATGACGATATTCTCAGCGTTGACAAGGGCAGCAACATTGAGAACGCAGACAGCATCACAATCAAGCGTGTGACCTATAGGAACGAAACCGAAACTCAGTCGGTTGATTTTGAAACCATTAAGAAAAATTCAAAAGATGTTGACCTTGGCAAAACAAAGGTTCAGACTGAGGGCAAACAGGGCGAAGCTCTTGTAACAAAGAAGTGCAAGTATGTTGACGGCAAAAAGGTATCTTCAAAAACAGTAGACACCAAAATTACAAAAGAGCCTGTTGACAAGGTTGTACTTATGGGTACAAAGGGTTCAAATGTCAGCAATCCTGTCGGCACATTTACGGATATGAACGGCAACACCGTTGCCTATTCATCGGTTGTTACAGGTTCAGGTACAGCGTACACAGCACCCGCAGGTTCACTTACGGCAACAGGCGTAACGGCTTATCACGGCGGTGTGGCAGTCAACCCGAACATCATTCCGTATGGCTCAAAGCTTTATATTGTATCAACAGACGGCAGTTTTGTTTACGGCTACGCAACAGCCGTTGACACAGGCGGTGCGCTCATGTCGGGAACTGCAATTGTTGACTGTTTCTACAACACATATGATGAATGCGTAAGCTTTGGCAGACGAAATGTAAATGTATATATAGTAGGTTAATTTTAGCTCGTGTTAATTTTAGCTCGTGTAGATAGTTTGATATAATCTAAACTATGAATTCCCGAGCTTGACTTGGTGATAGAATTAACTCTGTATGGTGAGTGCCTCACACTTAATTTGAAAGGGCAGTTCTATATAATCAAATCTTACGATATTAATAATGTTACGACATAATCAAGGCAGACGCTTCGGCATCTGCCTATTGTTTTTGAAATTTATATTGATTTATCGGAAAATATGCGGTATAATATACTGTACTTATGACAGAACGAAAGAATGAACCGAAAGGAAAAATATTATGAAGAGAATTCTTACAGCGATTTTATGTGCAGGCATTCTTGCGGTTACTGCAGTTGGTTGCAGCTATAATGATGCACTTTATAAGGACGGTAACAGTTCTTCACAGACAAGCGAGGACAGCACTCAGCCTACAACATCTTCGGTTAAGGATGATAAATACGGCAATGACCTTGACGGACTTGTTGATTATTTTGTAGCTAAGGAATACCTTGGAAGTAAAGACGGCAGCATTAAAATGGATGCGTCCGCTATCGGCGCCAAAGAAGGTAAAAAGTTTGCTGCAAAGTATGCAGGTTCAAATATTATCATTGAGCTTTACTCTTATGATACAAAGAAAACGAACAGCACAGCCGATGAGATTGTAAAGTCTGTTAAGGACAACGGCACATTCAGCATCTACGGACTTCCCGATGTAACAGCCTATCTTTCGGACAACGGCAACTATCTTATGATTTATACAGACACTGCTATTGATAAGACGAATCCCGACAAGAATAGTGATAACTATAAGCATCGTGAGCAGGTTATCAAGGATTTCAAGGCTTTTAAAAAGTAACATATACATATATATGTAAATAATTGTGACGCAATAAAGCGGAGATTGATTCAACTTCAATCTCCGCTTTTTTCTATATATATGTATAGCATTTTTTATTTGAGTTTTGTACCGCAGTTTCCGCAGAACTTCATATCGTTATTGCATTGTGCATGACAGTTCGGGCAAACAACCGTATTTGATTTATCACTCATATCGTCTGCGACCGCCTGCATATAAGGATTTTCAAACTGAGTGTTAATCTGTTTGTTGTCGGAAGTTGCATCCATTGAGCCAAAATCAACGCTTTTGGGCTGAAAATCAATCGGTTGCTGAACAGGCGGCTGAATACCTTCTGTCGGCATTTCACTTGTTACAGGAGCAACAGGAGGTACTGGAACAGCGTTTTGTTGAGCGCCATATTCAGGAGAGTGATCTGAACCGAGGTTAATTCCGTTTGTGTATTTCTTTATATATGTGTGAAAAGAAATAGCAAGTGCTGCAAGCAAAGCGTAAAATACAGCAGACAGTACTGTATTTAATACCGTTACAACCCCCGCAGCGGAAATAAACAATGAATTCATGGGATCTGACGAATCAAATAGACCGCTAAAATTAAAGTTCGGATTCTCCTCAGCCAAATGATGCAGATACGCTGAAATTTCCGGACCGTATTCCTTAATAAAGATGAATGAAGCAATTGCGGATGCAACGCTTACTATAATAGAGAGAATAGAAGACACGGCAAGAAGTATTGAACCTCTGCTTTTGAGATAAACCGATGTTGCACCCTTCTTAATTGAATCAGACCATAAAAGCAATCCGATACCATGTATGAGTGTTACAAGTGCAATAGGAATAGCAAAGATGCAGAGGATAAGAATGTATCCGAATACTTCCTGTCCCTGCAAAACTAATGAAAGAAGAAAAGTTATTCCGGTAAAGGCGAGCAATGCAAGTCCGCCGATTACTATTTCAATGATAGAATATATCTTGATGAGAGTAACCGTTGCGCCAAACGGCATTGGATCATTTGAACGGCACTTTGCATAAAGCAGGATAAGAGCAATAGATAAAAGAATTGAAATTGAACCACCTGTGCCGCTCGAGAAAGATATGTTCGTAGAACCTGCTCTTGTATTAATGCTAAACATTCCGAGAATACATGTAAGGCCGGAGACTATTGCACATATTAATGTAAGCGGTTTGGAAAAGAATCCTTTCAATATCTGCACATTCTGTTGATACGGATAATAGGGAATGGAATTAATCATAAATTTTCCTCCGAAAAATTAATTTGTATTTCTATTTTATATTATAGGAAGGGAAAATACAATAGGATTTTGAAAATTGTAAAAAGGTGTATTTTAGACAACCACAATATGTTGTGATAAAACAAAGAAATTTGTTGGCAAAACCACAAGGCTAAAACTTTTTCTGAAAAAATTGAATTTTTTTGAAAAAAGGGGTTGACTTTTCTTGAAAAAGGTATATAATAGAGAATGTTCCGCGAAGGAAAACAACAAATCCTCTTAAAAGAAAAGAGAGAATCAAGTTTTTCTTGTGCAAAGTGAACATAGGACCTTGAAAATTGAACAACGAGAAAATAGTAAAGAAACCCGTAATGACTTTGAGGAAAGCTCAAAGAATTACAGTGAGATGTACACTAAAAAGCATCAGGAATTACGGATATAGTCAGTGACATATTCGTCAATGAGCGATTAAAGCTCTGAAATTGATTTGAACAGTCGAAAGGCTGTTGAGATACAAATTTTAGAGAGTTTGATCCTGGCTCAGGACGAACGCTGGCGGCGTGCCTAACACATGCAAGTCGAACGGAACTGTTTTGAAAGATTTCTTCGGAATGAATTTGATTTAGTTTAGTGGCGGACGGGTGAGTAACGCGTGAGTAACCTGCCTTCAAGAGGGGGATAACATTCTGAAAAGAATGCTAATACCGCATGACATATCGGAACCACATGGTTCTGATATCAAAGATTTTATCGCTTGAAGATGGACTCGCGTCCGATTAGTTAGTTGGTGAGGTAACGGCTCACCAAGACTGCGATCGGTAGCCGGACTGAGAGGTTGAACGGCCACATTGGGACTGAGACACGGCCCAGACTCCTACGGGAGGCAGCAGTGGGGGATATTGCGCAATGGGGGCAACCCTGACGCAGCAACGCCGCGTGAAGGATGAAGGTTTTCGGATTGTAAACTTCTTTTATTAAGGACGAAAAATGACGGTACTTAATGAATAAGCTCCGGCTAACTACGTGCCAGCAGCCGCGGTAATACGTAGGGAGCAAGCGTTGTCCGGATTTACTGGGTGTAAAGGGTGCGTAGGCGGCTTTGCAAGTCAGATGTGAAATCTATGGGCTCAACCCATAAACTGCATTTGAAACTGTAGAGCTTGAGTGAAGTAGAGGCAGGCGGAATTCCCCGTGTAGCGGTGAAATGCGTAGAGATGGGGAGGAACACCAGTGGCGAAGGCGGCCTGCTGGGCTTTAACTGACGCTGAGGCACGAAAGCGTGGGTAGCAAACAGGATTAGATACCCTGGTAGTCCACGCTGTAAACGATGATTACTAGGTGTGGGGGGTCTGACCCCTTCCGTGCCGGAGTTAACACAATAAGTAATCCACCTGGGGAGTACGGCCGCAAGGTTGAAACTCAAAGGAATTGACGGGGGCCCGCACAAGCAGTGGAGTATGTGGTTTAATTCGAAGCAACGCGAAGAACCTTACCAGGTCTTGACATCCAACTAACGAAGTAGAGATACATTAGGTGCCCTTCGGGGAAAGTTGAGACAGGTGGTGCATGGTTGTCGTCAGCTCGTGTCGTGAGATGTTGGGTTAAGTCCCGCAACGAGCGCAACCCTTGCTATTAGTTGCTACGCAAGAGCACTCTAATAGGACTGCCGTTGACAAAACGGAGGAAGGTGGGGACGACGTCAAATCATCATGCCCCTTATGACCTGGGCTACACACGTACTACAATGGATGTTAACAGAGGGAAGCAAGACAGCGATGTGGAGCAAACCCCTAAAAACATTCTCAGTTCAGATTGCAGGCTGCAACCCGCCTGCATGAAGATGGAATTGCTAGTAATCGCGGATCAGCATGCCGCGGTGAATACGTTCCCGGGCCTTGTACACACCGCCCGTCACACCATGGGAGCCGGTAATACCCGAAGTCAGTAGTCCAACCTCGTGAGGACGCTGCCGAAGGTAGGATTGGCGACTGGGGTGAAGTCGTAACAAGGTAGCCGTATCGGAAGGTGCGGCTGGATCACCTCCTTTCTATGGAGACCAAACCAGATGAAACAAGCTGGTTTAAATTCCAAGGTCAGCATTACGAAAGATTTCTTTCAAAACTCGTTGTTTAATTTTCAGGGTCCTGCCCGAGATATACGGGGGTATAGCTCAGCTGGGAGAGCACCTGCTTTGCAAGCAGGGGGTCAGCGGTTCGATCCCGCTTATCTCCACCATGAAAAGCAACAGCTTTTCAACAACGGCTTAAGAAATAACGAGCCAAACCAATATGGGCTTATAGCTCAGCCGGTTAGAGCGCACGCCTGATAAGCGTGAGGTCGGTGGTTCGAGTCCACTTAAGCCCACCATATAGAAGAGCCGAGGTTCGGAGCCCGAAAATAACGACCGGCGAGGACTAAGATGTGAAAATCACGCAAGTGATTGAAACATATTAGACGAGTGGGAGTTATTTGAGGAGAAGCGAAGAACAACGAGGCTTGACATCATCAAGTCTAAAATCTCTTCTAAAAAGCACCTTGAAAACTGAATAAAGAAGCAGATAAAGCGAGAAAAGTATTAGTTATACAGGTAAACAAACTCAAATGATAATTTGAATGCGTAAACCATAGGTAAAAAATACTACAATTAAGCTTAAGGGTAATAAGAAGATTAGTTAATAAACTAAAGGCTTATTAAACTGCGAAAAGAGTAATTAACATTACAAGAAAAAGAAGAACCAAAGATATCTCATAATGGTCAAGCTACAAAGAGCACAAGGGGAATGCCTTGGCACCGAGAGCCGAAGAAGGACGTGACTAACTGCGATAAGCTGCGGGGAGCCGTAAGTAGGCTTTGATCCGCAGATTTCCGAATGGAGCAATCCGGCAAGAGGAAAGTCTTGTCATCATATACTGAATACATAGGTATATGAGGGGAACCGCCTGAACTGAAACATCTAAGTAGGGCGAGGAAGAGAAATCAACTGAGATTCCGTAAGTAGTGGCGAGCGAACGCGGAAGAGGCCAAACCGAGAGTAGTAATACTTTCGGGGTTCGGACAGAAAACGGTATTGTAAAGGTTTAGTGGAATGGAATGGGAAGTCCAACCGAAGAAGGTGAGAGTCCTGTACACGAAAAGCCTGAACAGCCATCTGTATCCAGAGTACCGCCGGACACGTGAAACCCGGTGGGAATACGGGGGGACCATCCTCCAAGCCTAAATACTACTCGGTGACCGATAGTGAAGAAGTACTGTGAAGGAAAGGTGAAAAGTACCCCTGACGGGGAGTGAAAAAGAACCTGAAACCTTGTGTTTACAAGCACCGAAAGCTCATCAAAGAGCGATCGGGTACCTTTTGTAGAATGGTCCGGCGAGTGAATGTAACCGGCGAGGTTAAGCACTTAAGGTGTGAAGCCGCAGCGAGAGCAAGTCTGAATAGGGCGTATGAAGTCGGTTGTATTCGACCCGAAACCGGGTGACCTACCCATGGTCAGGTTGAAGTAAAGGTAAAACTTTATGGAGGACCGAACCGACTCCCGTTGAAATGGTAGCGGATGAACTGTGGGTAGCGGAGAAATTCCAATCGAACCCGGAGATAGCTGGTTCTCTCCGAAATAGCTTTAGGGCTAGCCTTGAAATAGATTACCGGAGGTAAAGCACTGAATTGGCTAGGGGCCGAGAGGTTACTGAACCTTATCAAACTAAGAATGCCGGATAATCGTTTTTCAGGAGTCAGACAGTGGGAGATAAGTTTCATTGTCAAAAGGGAAACAGCCCAGACCCACAGCTAAGGTCCCCAAGTATAGTTAAGTGGAAAAGGATGTGGAATTGCACAGACAACCAGGATGTTGGCTTAGAAGCAGCCACTCATTAAAAGAGTGCGTAATAGCTCACTGGTCGAGTGACTCTGCGCCGAAAATTTAACGGGGCTAAACTATACACCGAAGCTTGGGATACATCTAATGTATGGTAGGAGAGCGTTCTGTATGGGGAGAAGTCGTAGCGAAAGCGGCGGTGGACTATACAGAAGTGAGAATGCCGGAATAAGTAGCGAGAATTAAGTGAGAATCTTAATGGCCGAAAGTCTAAGGTTTTTGGAGGAAGGTTCGTCCGCTCCAAGTAAGTCGGGAGCTAAGGTCAGGCCGAAAGGCGTAGCCGATGCACATACGGTTGATATTCCGTAACCATCTGTAATTTAAGCAAAGGGACACTTCAAAAGGGTGTGACCCGGGCGTTGGTTGACCCGGGCGTAAGGGACCGAAATTAGAGTAGGGAAGCACACTTAGCTGAAGGCGAGAAAAGCTTTGCGTATAGAAGCAGATGCCCGTACCGCAAACCGACACAGGTGGACAGGAAGAGAATTCTAAGGCCAGCGGGAGAAGGGTAGTTAAGGAACTCGGCAAATTGACTCCGTAACTTCGGAATAAGGAGTGCTCGAAAGAGCCGCAGAGAATAGGCCCAGGCGACTGTTTAGCAAAAACACAGGTCTCTGCCAAATCGAAAGATGAAGTATAGGGGCTGACACCTGCCCGGTGCCGGAAGGTTAAGAGGAGGAGTGAGAGCTCCGAATTGAAGCCCCGGTAAACGGCGGCCGTAACTATAACGGTCCTAAGGTAGCGAAATTCCTTGTCGGGTAAGTTCCGACCCGCACGAATGGTGTAACGATCTGGGCACTGTCTCAACTACCCACCCGGCGAAATTGTAGTACCGGTGAAGATGCCGGTTACCTGCGGCAAGACGGAAAGACCCCATGGAGCTTTACTGTAGCCTGATATTGGGTTTCGGAAATCTATGTACAGGATAGGCGGGAGACTTGGAAACATGAGCGTCAGCTTGTGTGGAGTCGATGTTGGGATACCGCCCTTAGGTTTCTGGAATTCTAACCTGCGGCCGTGAATCCGGTCGGGGGACATTGTCAGGTGGGCAGTTTGACTGGGGCGGTCGCCTCCGAAAAGGTAACGGAGGCGCTCAAAGGTTAGCTCAGCACGGACGGAAACCGTGCCTCTGAGTGTAAACGCAAAAGCTAGCCTAACTGCGAGGGTGACGGCCCGAGCAGTAACGAAAGTTGGAGTTAGTGATCCGGCGGTATGTGAATGGAAATGCCGTCGCTCAACGGATAAAAGCTACCCTGGGGATAACAGGCTGATCTCCCCCAAGAGTCCACATCGACGGGGAGGTTTGGCACCTCGATGTCGGCTCATCACATCCTGGGGCTGTATTCGGTCCCAAGGGTTCGGCTGTTCGCCGATTAAAGTGGTACGCGAGCTGGGTTCAGAACGTCGCGAGACAGTTCGGTCCCTATCTGTCGTGGGCGCAGGATATTTGAGGAGCTCTGTCCTTAGTACGAGAGGACCGGGATGGACGTACCTCTGGTGCACCAGTTGTCATGCCAATGGCACGGCTGGGCAGCTATGTACGGAACGGATAAACGCTGAAAGCATCTAAGCGTGAAGCCGACTCCAAGATTAGATATCCCATCGTATAACGAGTAAGACCCCTTGAAGACTACGAGGTTGATAGGCTGCGTGTATAAGTGCCGTGAGGCATTCAGCTTGGCAGTACTAATAGGTCGAGGGCTTGACCACAAGATTTCTTTGGTCAGCTGTGTAGTATATACTTTAACCCGATTGGTCATTCCAATATGAATTTAACTAATCTTTCTTCTTAATCTTCTTTCCTTTATTCAGTTTTCAGGGTGTTT
>NZ_NNBY01000042.1 GCF_002834235.1 Ruminococcus bromii
CTGCTTGTAAGGCAGATGCTCTCCCAGCTGAGCTATGCTCCCACATGCCTTTGTCGCTCTATCGAAGTTCTGTTGAATTTCGAATATCTCTCAGCGACAGATATTATAATACTACAACTTGTTCCAAATGTCAACACTTTTTTGAAATTTTTTTCATTTTTACGAGTGACGTCACGAACATTTGCGACAAGGCCTTTAAAAATCTTTATTCTTTGCTGTTTTTCTCTGCAATCAGCTTTTCAAGGTCATCCTTTGTAAAGACATATTTCTTATTGCAGAAGTGACAGGTTGCAACGGCAACACCCTGTTCATTGACCATAGAACGGATATCGTCATCGCTGAGGGTACAAAAATAATTTTCAAGCTTTTCTTTTGAACAACCGCAAACATACTTAACAGGGTTTTCGTCAAGCACTTCAACCTCAAAGCCTTTGAGGGCTGTTTTGCAGATATCGAGAATACTCATACCCTTTGCAAGCATTGTTGTAACGGGTTCAAGCTCTGCAATATTCTTTTCAAGCTTGTCGATAACAGTATCGTCTGCACCCGGAAGAAGTTGAATAAGCAATCCGCCTGCAAGCAAAACCTCGCCGTCCTCTTTGTCAATCAGCACACCCAAGGCACAAACTGTGGGAATCTGTTCGCTTGTTGCGTAGTAGTTTGCAATATCCTCGGCAATTTCACCGCTGACAAGCTCAACCTGACCTATGTACGGATCGCCTGAGCCGTAGTCACGCATAACATTTAGCGTACCTGTTCTGCCGACTGCTTGTGCAACATTGATTTTGCCGTTTTCGTAATATTCCGTCGGGCAGTCTGCATTGCCGACATAACCCTTTACATTGCCGCTGCTGTCGCCGACTGCAATAACGGGACCGAGTTCACCGTCACCCATTACACGAAGGTTGACTGACGCATCTTTCTGTTTGAGCATATCGCCCATAATTGAGGTTGCACACAAAAGTCTGCCGAGTGCGGCTGTGGCACTGCGTGAAAGATGGTGAATCTTCTTTGCGGTAAAAACTATGTCAGAGGCATCAACGCAAGCCGCCATAATCGCACCGTCAGATGTAATACAACGAATTATTTTATCCATATCGGTTATCCTTTCGATTCATTAAACTCTTTGTTGCGTGATTTTTTCATCCTTGCAACATAAATTGCCCTCTGTTCATCCGCCTTCGGGCTTTCAAGGGTAAGGTCGCCGTAAACAGCCTCTACTTCAAAACCTGCATCCGTGAGCATTTTTTTGATTTCATCATCTGTATAGGCTCTTTCCGAAAAGCTTTCGGACGAACGATAATACACACCGTTTTCTTCCTCAAAGAAATCAAGGTCGATTTTTACCTTGTTATCATCTTCGGGAGTGTTTTGCCATACGCAGAAAACGCTGTCGTTTTCATACACAAAGGTATTATCCGCAAGAACATTTTTATGCTTGTACACCGTGTTGACATCAAAAATAAACAGACCGTCATCGTCCATAAAAAGTCCCACACGGTCAAATGTCTTTGCAACATCTTCAATTTTTGTAAGATGATTTATGCTGTCGAGAGTACACACACAGGTATTTATTGTACCATACAAGTCAATACGCTGCATCTTCTGCCTTAAAAACAGGATATCAAGCCCTTCTTCGGAGGCACTTTGCATTGCCTCGCTGAGCATTTCCGTACTGTAATCAATTCCGAAAACATCCACTCCCCGCTTTTTCAAAAGTCGGGTAAGAGTTCCCGTTCCGCAGGCAAGGTCAAGCGTTATGCCCATATCATGACCGAAACTTTCGGCAAGCTTTAAAATATAGTCACAGCGTTTTTCATAGCAGGCGTCCTGCATAAGTCCGTCATAAAATCGGGCAAATGACAAATAGCTCGGCATTACTCTTTTTCTCCGTTTTTAATTCGGTCAAGCACAAGCGTGTAGCCGTATGTATCGTTGTCAAACAACGCTCTTTTCACTCGGCTGATAGTTGCGGTTGACGCACCTGTTTCCTTAACAATTTCGGTATATACTTTTTTTTCGGTAAGCATTTTTGCAACAACAAGACGCTGTGACATGGCTTTAAGCTCTGCACTTGTGCATAAATCTTCAAAAAAGCGATAGCAATCTTCCTCGTTTTCAAGAGAAAGAATTGCCTTGAATAAATAGTCGGTAGAATCATTTTTCAGCTTTGAATTCAAAACCGTTTCCTCCTTAATTTTGTTTCCGTAAATTTTGCAAACAATATGTTTTCATACACTAAAATTTTAACACACAAAAGTACGAAAGTAAAGTAAAAACTGCTTTTTCGTCTTTTTTTACGAAATTTGCCTGTGATTTTTTACACATAAATTTATGCAAACACAAAACAGCCGTCCGACTGAACAGCTGTTTTGCACTTACGGTTAAATGTTTTTCTTTATCGTATCGAGAGCGCCTTTTTCAATACGGCTGACCTGTGCCTGTGAAATTCCTATTTCAGCCGCAACCTCCATCTGAGTTTTGCCACGAAAAAACCTCATTGAAAGAATCCGCTTTTCCCTGTCCGAAAGATTTGTAATTGCCTCTTTTACGGCAATTTCTTCAAGCCATGTTGAATCGTCATTCTTATCGCCTATCTGATCCATTACATATATAGTATCGTTTCCGTCCGAAAACACGGGTTCATAAAGTGACACCGGCTCGACAATTGCCTCAAGCGCAAGCACCACCTGTTCCTTTGGCATCTCCATAATTTTGGCGATTTCTTCAACAGTCGGCTCACGGTTGTTTTTATTTGTGAGCTGTTCTTTTATCTGCATTGCACGGTAAGCCGTGTCCCTCATTGAGCGTGAAACCCTGACTGAGTTGTTGTCACGCAGAAACCGTCTGATTTCACCGATTATCATAGGCACTCCGTAGGTGCTGAATCTTACATCAAGCGTCGGATTAAAATTGTCAATCGCCTTGATAAGCCCGATTACACCCACCTGAAACAAATCGTCGGGATTTTCACCCCTGTTTGTAAATCTTTGAATTACGGACAGCACAAGCCGCAAATTTCCGTTAATCATCTTGTCTCTTGCCTTTTTCTTTTCGGCAGGAGAACCGTTTTTGATTATATTAAGCAGTTCCCGTTTTTCGCTTTCTTTAAGCAGTTTAAGCTGTGATGTGTTTACTCCGCAGATTTCAACTTTTCCGTATTGCAAAGAATTACCCCCGAATCTGAATTTTAATCGGTTTTGTCTTTACAATAGTTATTGACGGTTTTACCGCTTTTATACTTTGAGTAATTTTTTTAAAAAGTTTTCTAAACTTTAAAATTGTACATTGACAATGGTACAATCAAATGGTACAATTTAAGTGTAGAATTAGCCATGTTATACAAATTCGCATATAAATCATTAAAAGGAGGACGGCTATGTTTACAATTGATTTCACAAGCCGTGTGCCGATTTACGAGCAGATTTGCAACAATGTAATCAGACTTGCATCGGCGGGTGTGTTCAAATCGGGTGACAGACTGCCGCCTGTACGAACGGTTGCAAAAGAAATAGGAGTAAACCCGAATACCGTTGCAAAGGCATACCGCACGCTTGAAATTGACGGCTACATTTACTCAACTGTCGGCAGAGGAACATTTATGACCGACAAGCTGACAAAAGACACGGCATACAGAGATATGGCTCTGAAAGCATTCAGAGAAGCCACCAAAAATGCAGAACTGTACAGCGTTCCCCGCCAACAGCTTATTGACATTATTGACGCCATATACGAAGGAGGCGGTAAGAATGATTGAGGTTAATCACATAACAAAAAGGTTCGGTAAGGTAACTGCCGTTGATGATTTTACGCTCGACATAAACCGAGGCTCCGTACTCGGCATTGTCGGAAGCAACGGCGGCGGAAAATCAACACTTCTGAGAATTTTGTCAGGTGTGTTTGATGCTGACAACGGTGAAGTTAAAATTAACGGTCAGAACATTTATAACAATCCGTCTGTAAAGGGCGAATGTTTTTTTATTCCCGATTTTCCGTATTTTTCAAACAGCGCAACACTCGAAAACACGGCATACCTTTACCGCAGTCTTTACCCGAATTGGAACGAGAACGCTTTCAGACAATTTTGCTCCGTGTTTCCTATTGACCCTGATGCAAAAATAATTGATATGTCAAAAGGTATGCAAAGACAGGCGGCTTTGATATTGGCGATTTCAACCTGTCCGAGATATCTTTTGCTTGATGAAATTTTTGACGGACTCGATCCGGTTGTCCGCCGTCTTGTAAAGAAAATTCTCATTGACAATGTTTCCGCAAACGATATGACCGTTGTCATTGCGTCACACAATCTGCGTGAGCTTGAAGAATTGTGCGACAGAATCTGCCTTATCCACAAGGGCAAGTTGCTTCTTGAGCGTGAAATTGATGAAATCAAGCTTGGACTCCGCAAGGTTCAGGTTGCGTTCACGGAAGTTCCCGACAATTCGTTCTTTGAAGAAATCAATGTTATCAATTTGTGGAGAAACGGAAATATATTCAACCTTACAATCAGAGGAACGGAAGATGAGTTTATGCCAAAGCTTGAGGAGCGTAAACCTCTTTACATTTCAGCCGTTCCGATGACATTGGAGGAAATTTTTATAAGTGAAATGGGGGCAGCAGGTTATGACGCAGAAAACATCATTTAAAAGCAGAATGAAACAGGCATTTTCATTCTTCCGCAGTGACCTGAGAGCCTGTACTCCGTTGCTTGTGGTATTCGGACTTATCTCGGCTGTAACAGTTGTAATCTGCTACACAATATGCGTTGTGCTTGGCGATGATATGACCTTTACAGGTGCATTGTTAAGTCTTAATTTTCTCGGAGTTACGAACTCAGGCACAGGCATAATCGAGATTTTCCAGTATTCATCGGCAAACCTCATTTATCTTATTTCAATAATATTTACAATCATCTACACGGTGCGAATTTATTCGTATCTGCACAATAAACGCAAGGCTGATTTGTACGGTTCTCTGCCGATTGGCAGGTCAACGCTGTTTGTCACAAAAACAGCGTCGGCATACCTCATGTCAATTATCCCGACATTATTCTTCCTCGGAGTGATTTCAATTATCACGGTCTGCACGGGAAATTCCGTAATAAGCGAGCTTAGTTCGATGTTCCTCAAAATATGCCTCGGAACACTTGCATCAATCTCGTTTTTCGGTCTTATTGCAATTTGTTGCGGAACAATGCTCAACTCCGTGCTTATGTTCATTGCGGTTTGCGTAGCTTATCCGCTTTCCGCAATCTTCATCAAAGGCATTGTTGTGGGTTGTTTTGACGGCTTTTATGTCGGCATTTTCAAAGACAGCATTATCATGAACGCACTCAATCCGCTTGCCGCATATGACGGAATCAACATTATTTACTGGCTGATTTTCTCGGTTGCTTGTATTGTTCTCGGTGCTTTTCTTGCAAAAAAGAGAAAAGCGGAAAGAGCACAGTCGGCATTTGCATTCCACCTTCCATGCTACATAATCAAGGTGCTTGTTTCGTTCCTTGCAGGTATGTTCCTCGGTGTGCTTTTCGGCTCGGTAAATGTTCTCGGCGGATATGCGGGTTTTGTTTTCGGATTTATTCTTGCAAGCGTTCCCGTTTACATAATAGTTCATCTTATTTTGTACAGAGGCTTTTCAAAGCTTATCAAAACCTCGATTCAGCTTGGTGCGTTAATTATTGTAAGCTGCGTCGGTGTTGCTCTCTGCTGTTTTGACGCATTCGGCTACAACAGTTATGTACCGAAAACTCAGGATATCAAGAGTGCCGGATTCTATGACGCAAATTCAAACTATCAGGCAAAAGGCAGTGCTGTCGGCAAAAATCTTAAAGATATGGCTGACGATATTACAGACAAAGACACAATCGCAAATATCCTGAAGGCACATTTCCAACTTGTTGACAACCGCAATTATTCGGTAAAGAACAAGTTCAAGAACACTTGGGTTTCAATGTTCAAGGACAATGTTCCTGTATTCAGCGAGATTTCAAAAAATCCCGATTACGCATTTGCCTACACTCTCAACAACGGTAACATCGTTACAAGAACATACAGTTCAACATCGGTTTTTGACGAAACAGAGAGCTATCTTTCAAGCACTTATAACGGACTTGACACATCCGACATCATCTATTCAAAGGGCTATATCAAGGCATACAGTCCGCTTGTAAAAGCTGATTACAAGGATATTAACACATTTATCGTTGCAGGCTTTGACGGCAAAGCAACTGACGATAAGCATCCTGATTTTGTATCAAGCAAAATTATTTATATTGATGATGACGGAACAGTAGATTATTCTAAAAATTACAAAAATACAGCCGAAAAAATTAAAGAGGCTTTTCTCAAAGACCTTGATAATTGCAGTGACGAGGACTTTGCGAAAATAGGTCAAATGACCGAGTATGCAGATCATGCGCTTGATGTTGCCTATGTCAATTACGGTGAATATGAAAGCTTTATAAAATCCGAACCCGATGCTGTATGTGTGATTGCGATTGCAACAGGTGATGTTAATTCGTATTACGATGGAATAAGAAATATGGATTCTTACAACGGCAATACTGCCGCAAGAACACAGGTTGTTTATACTGTTCCCAAAAGCTTTAAAAACACTATAAAAGCGTTGCAGGAGCTGGGTATTCTGAACAGCAAGCTGTATATGGACAAGGATTATCTGCCGGGTGATTCAACATCTTATAAGGAATACGCAGGCGAATATTACTACGATGATTACACCTCCTCATCCGATTTGTATGACTATACAGACGATTCTTATATTGACGACAGCGAATATTGATACAGGCACTACACTACAGGAAAGCAGGATTTTAAATGGAACTTTACAACGGACGACCAACCGACTTAACAGGCAGAGAAGACCGTGAAATCAGAGTATATGACCTTCTCGACAGCCTTGGAATTGAATATCAGCGAACCGACCACGGACACGCTGACACAATGGAGGCTTGCAACGAGATTGACGCTGTGCTTGATGTGCTTATTTGCAAAAATCTGTTCCTTTGCAACAGGCAGAAAACCGACTTCTATCTTCTTATGATGCCGGGTGACAAACCTTTTAAAACAAAGGAACTGTCAAAGCAAATCGGAAGTGCAAGACTTTCATTTGCAACTCCCGATTTTATGCTTGAATTTCTCGACATCAAGCCGGGTGCGGTGAGCGTTATGGGGCTTATGAATGACAAGGACAATCGAGTAAGACTTCTTGTTGACGAGGATGTTCTCAAGGGCGAATATGTCGGCTGTCATCCGTGTGTAAACACCTCAAGTTTAAAAATCAAAACAGCCGATGTTTTCGGAAAATATCTTGATGCGGTTCACCACACCGCAACAACCGTAAAGCTTATCGGTGAAGATTAAGTGTAGAAATCATTAAAAGTATTAAACGGCAACGGGATAAATTTTTCCGTTGCCGTTTCGTTTTTTACAGAACATAACTGCCCCCGAACCTTTGAAAGATTCGGGGGCAGTTGTCTGAATATTAAGAAAAATGAGTGTCAATTATTTGATTTACTTTTCAATCTTTCTTCTGTAGCAAACGAACATTGCACCGCTTGCAACGAGCATTACAAGTGCAACCGAAACAGCAGTCATCGGGTTGCCTGTCTGAACTGTACCGTTGCCGCCTGTTGCAGATTTTGTTACTGTATCCTTTGTTGCAGTATCTTTTGTTGAAGAAATATCTTTTGAAGGAACTCCGTTTGCATAGTAGTTAACCTTGAATGTACCTGTAACCTCTGTTGAATACTCTTCATCTTCGGGAAGATTGAGCCATTCGTTTACATCACCCATAACATAAACTTCAAGATTTGTCTTTGTGTCATCGGGGCGAACATAAACAGTACTTATATATACCATATCTTCCTCTGTGCCGTCAAAAGTCTTTGTGTAAGTTTTGCCTGTAATTTTATCCTTTACAGTAACTTCAAGACCTTTAAATTCGGGATAGAAATATGTTTCATCGTAGTATTCCTTGCTTTCGGGACTTCCGTCATACGGCATATCAGCCTCATAGAAGAAATCAGTATCAGCCTTTGTGTAGTTCACCTTTTCGGGTGCTTTTACGGAAACCACTTCGTAACGGTCATCAAGTTCAGGTACATCCGGCCATATGTTTTTAAAGTTGATTTTATAGCTTGTCTGTGCATCCTGATATGATACATTTACAGTATACTCTCTGTAAATCATACCGTAAAGCTTTGAGTTTAATTCAGTAACAATTTTTTTAAACTCATCCTCGGTCATATCTTCTGTAAAATCAGGCATATTTTTCTCAGATTCAATCAATGCCTTAATTACTTCGCCGTAATTAAACGGATCAGCAAGCTCAGCTTTGCAGTCCTTAGCATCAACCTTTTCGGTTGTACCGTCACTGTAAACAGCTTCAATTTCCATACCTGTAAGGTCAAGTTTGAGTTCAAGATTGAACTGACTGAAATACTTGATTAGGCTTTCTTCTATTGCATTTTCGTCTGCAATTTTTGATAAATCAATATCCGGTTCAATCACATCCGCTGATGTGTATGTAAGCTTGTCGGGGAGCTTTGTAATTTTAAGCTCTGTTACCTTTTTTGCCTCATCGGGTGTCGCTGTGTCGTCTGTCTGTGCAAACGCTGTGAACACGCATGAAAATGCAAGCATCAAAACGATTGCAAGAGATAATACTCTTTTCATAAATTTTTCCTCCTGAAAACTAAAAATCATTGTATGATAAATGTATATACAATCACAACGCTATTGTAGCACACTATTTTGCAAAAATCAACTGTTTCAACAAATAATTGTCGCAAAAATTCTTCACTTGTTGTTTTTTATGAATTTTTTATATAGTATATTATTGCATTTGAGATTTAATTATAATTGTTCAAATAAATTTGTATTTATTGCAAATTTTCTATTGTAAAATTCTGTCATTGCTGATATAATTGTAGGTGGAATCAAAAGATTACCGAATACCCGAAAATCGGCATAAAATCTACCCAGCAAATATGGTGATTAAATTGAAAATTCTGCTTAATCCAGACAAAGAAATTGTAAAAGAAGTTCGCAAACAGCTTATACGCACGGGCGGTTATTGTCCGTATATGTTAATCAGAAGCCCTGCAACACTGTGTATGTGTGAGGATTTCAGGGCAAAAATTGCCGATCCCGAATTTGAGGGATACTGCCATTGCCTGATGTATTATAAACAAAAGTAGAATTTTATACATAACAAAATAACAAAAATCGGAACATCCGTGATTGGGTTTACGGCTGTTCCGATTTTTTAGGCAGAAAAACTCAATCGAGTGAAGTAAATCTGAACTTAAATGTTATAATCCTGTTTTCAAATTCGGCTTTATATTTGAATCCATGCATTTCAAGGGCGGATTTTACTATTGAAAGTCCTATTCCGCTGCCGCTCTTATTATCTCCCTTTGCGGCTCTGAAATAAGGTTGCCACAATTTTGAGAGATTTTCCCTGTCAAATGACGAGCATTGATTGCTGATTGACAATACATCATCCGAAACATTAATTGTGATATCCGAACCGTAATCGGAATATTTTTCGGCATTGTCGATAAGATTTTCAAGCACCGTTTTAAGCATGGCAGGGTCAGCCTTAATTTTTGCCTTTGAGTTGTAAATGAAAATAATTTCGTGTTCTGTGTGAACATAATAATTTTCAAGAATTTTCTCAATAAACGGTTTAAAGTCAAAAACTTCGCAATTCAGCTTTAATGCGGGCGAATCAAATCGTGACAAATCGAGCATTCTGTGAATAAGAATGTCCATTTCCTCGGTCTGTTGCTGAATGATTTCTATGTTATGAAGTTTCTTTTCGGTATCTTCCTCATTTTTAAGATTTTCCGCAAAACCGCCTATGACAAACAAGGGGGTTTTGAGATTGTGTGCAATTGCATTTGTCATTTCAAGACGGGTTTCCTCCTGTGCGGTTCGCCTTTTAAAATCTTTCCACGAGAAAATTTCAACCGTAATCACCACCGCCATTATCGTAAACGCAACGGCAAATACCGTTATAAGCTTCCATAGGCAATCATCAAGCAGATTTATTTCTTTTAAAGAAGTAATATGAAATACTCTTGTAACCTCTTTATATTCATTCGG
Source organism: Ruminococcus bromii (assembly GCF_002834235.1). GTDB lineage: Bacteria > Bacillota > Clostridia > Oscillospirales > Acutalibacteraceae > Ruminococcoides > Ruminococcoides intestinale. Next base: position 10,131 of record NZ_NNBY01000042.1, read on the forward strand.
CGAGTTGTTTATCATATGATTTTCGGTATAATAAAGGCAATCTCCCATTAATAAATAATATTTAAAAATCCCGTCAGGAACTGCTCCAGTCTCATCATAGATGTCTGTAAACAGACTGTTGTCACTCAGAATTTTTTCAACATCTTTTTGGGAGTATTTCGGTTTGCTTTTTCCAAGGAAAAAGTCCTTATCAATTATATTGCGGTGCATCTCGTCATTTTCAAACGGAGAAGCCTCTAATTCTTCTATGGTCAGATAATCATATTTGCTAAGGTCAAAGCTATATGTTTTAACAACTTCATCCTGAACATACCAATCATTCACTTTGTTGGTCTTTAGAACCTCAAGCTGACAAGGGACATAGCCGTATTTTTCGCTTTCATAAAACTTTTTGCAAATCAAGATATAGTAATTTCCGTCATTATCAGTCGGAGTGTTGAGATATCCGCAAATTTCTTTATACTCATCATCGCTGAGCAAATTTTTAAGTACATCAAACCTAATATAATTTTCTGTACCCATATCCAATATTCCGCCGTTGATATCATTATAATGGACAGTCAGTACATTGTCTGTCGTAATCGTCATATCGTTATCATAGGTTAATTGAAAGTATGTATTGCCCTTGTCAACATTTTCATTAATCAGCGCCACATACTCATTGTAGGAATTATTCGGACTTGTTACGATGCCGTTTTTAATATAGTCCATCTTTGTATTCAGTTCATTTACTGCGTTGGCTATGAGTAAATCCCTTGAACTGTCGAGTATTGCAAGAGAGGTAAAAACCGTTCCCAGCAGACACACAATTATTGTTACGGAAATTATAATATAATGAAACTTTTTTCGCCGTTTGATATATCTTGATTTCATTTTTTATCCTCCGCCTTATACCCTCGCCGGATTACCGTTTTCAAAACAGACGCATTTTCGCCCAATGCTTTTCGGATATTTTTGATATGCGTGTCAAGCACTCTTTCATCAATCATCGTGTCATAGTGCCACACGTCTGTGATGATTTTTTCACGGGACACAACGCTGTTTTTATTCTCTAACAGAATTTTAAGAATAGCATATTCCTTTGCGGTAAGGGTTACTTCTTCACCGTCGGACACAACAACACCGTTGTTCGGATTGAGCGAAACATTCCCCACCGTAAGCAAATTGTGCCGTACAAGTCCTTTTGAACGCTTGATGAGGGCTTTCACCTTTTCATAAAATACGGGCAGAGCAATCGGCTTTACAATGTAATCGTCACAGCCGAGAGCGTAGCCGTTGAGCATATCAGCCTCGCTTGTCCTTGCCGTGATGAACATAATCGGCACATCGCTGTATCTGCGGATTTCTTTGCAAAGCGTAAAACCGTCCATTTCGGGGAGCATTACATCAAGGAGCAAAAGGTCATAGCTGTTCTCATAAGCCTTATCAAGTCCCTTTAAGCCGTTTTCCGCAAGGGTAATATTAAATTTTTCTTTATCTCTTTTTGAAAAATATTCGACAAGCATTTCACGAATATTTTTATCGTCCTCAACCAAAAGAATGTTGTACATTTTCCTCACCGTACTTTGATTGTAATACATTAATCTGAAGTTGATATGTAGATTTCTGTATATTTAAAATTCAGTTTCTGCCATAACTAAAACGGCAGATGCTGAAAATTGCATCCGCCGTTTTTATGTATCTTATTTATTGACAAAATATCTGATGATATCCTGACGGGTTACGATACCGATAAAAGTACCGAGGTCATCGGTTACGGGGATAAAGTTCTGATTCATTGCCCGTGCAAGAAGCTCGTCCATACCTACCGAAATTTTAACCGCCGGATTAAAGTCGGGACGGAGTATGTCACGGATACGAAATTCTTCCTGTTCTTCAATATCGCCAGAAGTCTTTTTGTCAATTATATGCCACAAGAAGTCACCCTCGCTCACCGTGCCGACATATTTTCCGTCACGGGTTATAACAGGGATAGCGGTGTAGCTGTGAGCACGCATTTTTTCAAGTCCCTGTCTTAGGGTATTGTCCTCATAAATATATTTTAAAGAATCTTTATGCTTTAAAAGCATAATAACATTCATCTTTTCACCTCCAGTCAAAAACAAATATTTGTCAGCCAAAGGTCATTATAGTACCAAACAAACAATATTGCAATATCTTTCTACAATATTTTACACAATTATTGCATTTTTGATTTTACATACTTATTTGTAACATAAAGCTGTCCGATAAGGTACACCACGCCAGCCGTGAGCAAAAGCGTTTTAACCTGCAAAAGTCCGCTCATCATGAAAATTACTGCGGTTACAGCTGTAAGAAGATATGCCCATAATTTTGAAAATCTATAAAAGCATAGTAACCACAAAATAGCTGCAATAACCGTCAAAACACAGGTTGAAATCATCCAAAAGGTTTCCATAATCGGCTTTGTAAAACCGCCCTCAAGCACGCCGATGTTAATTCCCATAAGGAAAATACTGCAATACTTTCCGATCCTTTCTATGTAAAGCATAGCTTTGTTGTCAAAAATCGTTCTGTCAATTTTGTTATTTCTTATATAAGCAATGTCTGGTGAAAGCAAAAAGATTGCAAAAACCAGTCCGTACCAGTTAAAAAGATTTGTACTGAAAAAGTCCATAAGTTCACTCCGTTATTTATTGTTTTCGTGGTATTCACAAAATTCTTTCGTTTTGCTCCAATACTTTATTCCCCAGTTTTCAAAATTCCACTCCTCCATATAATCGTTACATTCGTAGTCGATGTACCACAAAAGTCCGTTGTTTAAAATGAAATTTGTCGGGAAATAATCTATGTTAATTCCTTTTGGATTCAACAGTCTGCACATTTCACGAATCTGCTCAATATATTCGGGTTTCATCTCATTCTGCAAAACAAGCTCATATGCGGTTTTGCCGTCAATGTAATCTTTAAGAATCCTCTCGTTTTCTACATCGCAGTCAATAAGCTTCGGCAGTCTTAGCCCGGCATTTTTCAGCCGTTTGTAATCGTTAAGCTCACTTTGAATTTTGTTACCGAAGGTATAGTATGAACACGGCTCATGGTGAATCTGTTTTAAAACATAATTGTGTTCTCCGTCTGAAACAAGGTAGGAATAACCGCCCTTGCCTTTTCCGAGAAGCTTAATGACGGCAAAATCTTTTCCGTTCACACTCATAGTATCCATACGAACACCTCCGCACATATTACCGTATTATTTTATCACAGCTAAAGTTTGGGTGCAAGTTTTAAATTCTTTATGTGTAATGAACAAATGCTAAAATAAGTACATTCGGTAAAATAAAAAAGCGTGGATTTATAAATTTATTTTCCCATGCGGCAATTTATTACAAATTTGTTGTTGATTTTCTTATTAAAAAAAAGTATGATTAGGATATATAATTCTGCGCAAATGCCACAGATGTGACATTTGATGCCCACTACAATTGAATAACAACTTTTAACACACAGGAGAAGATTTATTTGGAAAAGAAAAAATTCAGAATCAGCGGAAAGCTGATATTTAATCTCGCTGTTGTGGCAATCTCGATTTATCTGATCATCTACTTCTTTGTTTCGGAGGACGGTCTGATCGACTTGCTCAAAAAGCCTGACGGCTGCAATATGCTGATTATCCTTGCGGCTTTGCTGATTTATGATTTGAACATCCTTGTTGACGCTGTTGTCACGCTGATATATGTGCGGTCAAAATATAAGGATTTCAGTTTTATTGAGGCTTTGAAGGTCGCATTTGTCGGAGTATTCTTCAGTGCGATTACACCGTCAAGTACAGGCGGACAGCCTATGCAGCTTTACCTTATGTCAAAAAAGAACATAAGTGTAGGTTTCGGTTCGGCTTGTATGACGCAAAAGTTCATTGTGTATCAGATAGTAATGACCGCTGTCAGCGTTATTGCCGTTATCACAAGGTTCAACTATTTCAGCGATGCTTTTACAAACATCTGGTCAACACTTTTCATTATTTTCGGATTTACCGTTCAGCTTGCGATGACGGCTTTGTTCCTGCTTGTTTCATTCAGCCACAAGGTTACAAACAAGCTCATCAATCTTATTTATAAGATTATGAAAAAGTTCAAGTTCATTAAAAATCCCGAAAAAAAGGTTGAAAGACTTCACAAAGAAGTTGATATGTTTCACGACACAAACAAACAGCTTTTTTCAAGCGTAAAACGGCTTGTTGTAATTTATGCACTTGTATTCATTCAGGTAATTTTAATTCTTTCAATCCCCTACCTCATCTATGTTTCATTTGGTATGGCTCCGATTGCAAGAGCGGCAGGTCAGCCGACACTTTCATTCTATGATTCAATCTGTATTCAGTCATTCGTGCTGTTCACGGCAAACCTTATCCCGCTCCCCGGTGCATCGGGCGGTGCGGAGCTTGCATTCACAATGTACTTCGGTTCATTCTTCAAAATCGGTGCAATAAGCAAAATCAAGCCGGCAATCCTTATGTGGAGATTCATTACATACTACGGAGCAATCCTGATTTCTGCCCCGTTCTCCTACTTTACAAAGGGTAAAAGGCGTGACGATGAAATAAAACAAATTGAAGAAGAACTTGAATCGGAAATGGAAAATAAAAAATCGGAAGAAAAAGTAACTCAGTAGTATTTTCATAAATATCTCTTTCAAAAACGGAGCAGACACAATTCAGTCTGCTCCGTTTTTTGCTGTATGACAAACCGTTACCCATTTTTTACGGTCAATTGTTGGAAACAATTTGTACTGGCGAACCGTGTTCGCCGCTACAGTATATCATCAAACATTCTGTTTAAGGCAGGTTTTCAGGTCATCTTCTGCGTTGCTGATTGGACGCAAGCCGAATGTTTCTGACAAATACTGCAACACATTCGGGCTTAAAAATGCAGGGAGTGTCGGGCCGAGGTAGATATTCTTTATTCCGAGGCTTAAAAGTGCCAGCAAATCGGCAACCGCCTTTTGCTCATACCACGAAACAATCAGCGACAACGGCAAGCCGTTTACATCTGTATCAAACGCATCGGCAAGTGCTACGGCAATACAGATTGCGGAGTAAACATCGTTGCACTGACCGATGTCGAGTAATCTCGGCAAGCCGTCGATGTCACCGAATTCGAGCTTGTTAAAGCGGTATTTTCCGCAGGCGAGCGTCATAATTATGCAGTCTTTCGGCACATTTTCAGCAAACTCCGTGTAGTAATTTCTGCCCGGTCTTGCACCATCACAACCGCCGATAAGGAAAAAGTGTCTGACTTTTCCGCTTTTGACGGCCTCGACAATTTTATCGGCATATGAAAGCGTAGCGTGATGACCGAATCCCACAAGAATTTCGTGCGGTTCAACATCTTCCTTAAAACCTCCGAGTTCAATTGCCTGCTGAATAATTTCGCTGAAATCTTTGTCGCCGTTTTCCTTTTTGCCGATGTGCTTAACACCCTCCCAGCCGACAACATTTGTACTGTAAATTCTGTCTTTGTACGAATCTCTCGGCCGCATAAGGCAGTTTGTCGTCATAAGAATACAACCGGGGATATTGTCAAACTGCTTTTGCTGATCTTGCCATGCACCGCCGAAATTGCCGATAAGATGCGGATATTTTTTTAAACCGTCATAGCCGTGACACGGCAGCATTTCGCCGTGAGTATAAACATTTATGCCCTTGCCCTTTGACTGTTCAAGGAGCATTTCAAGGTCTTTCAAATCGTGACCCGACACAATAATAAACGGACCTTTTTTGATGTGAACATCAACCTTGTGCGGTGACGGATTGCCGTAGGTTTCAGTATTTGCTTCATCAAGTTTTTTCATAACTTCAAGAGCATTTTCACCCGTTCTCATCGTCATTCTGATAAGCTCCTCAACCGTGAGCGAATCATCCGTTGTCGCCTCAAGTGCAGTGATGTAAAAATCGTCAACCTGATCGCTGAAATAGCCGAGTTCACGAGCCTGATGACCGTAGGCGCTTATGCCTTTGAGACCGTAAACAATTGTCTGTCTTAAAGAGCGGATGTCGGGGTCAAGCGACTTTTCGTACATAATTCCCGCAAGCGGTGCGTCTTTGAGCATTTCCGACTTTGTTTCGGGAAGATTGTAGGTTGCGTGCAGAGTATGATTTTTGATTTCGCCCACAACTTCACGAAGTTTTTCCTTGATTTGCTGAGATTCACGCAAGAGCGACACATGCACATCGGCATCAAAGTTTACATTCGTCAGCGTTGTAAAAAGGCAGTTTTCCACAAAGCGAACAATGTCCTTGTCAATGTGCTGACCTTTTTCAATAAGCACCTTGCCGTAACAGCTTATGCCCTTCAGCTGAAAGATAAGTAAATCCTGAAGATTTGCAATTTCGGGAGTTTTTCCGCAAACACCGAGCCGTGTGCAACCCTTTCCGTTCGCAGTCTGCTCACACTGATAGCAAAACATCTCATAACCCAAGTCCATATTATTACTCATAAAAATTACCTCCGAAACATTCTGCAAATATTATCTGCAAATTTTCGGAGGTTTATTCTTAATTTTGATATTCTGTTTTAAAGATTTGCGAAAACCTTTGTTCCTTTATTCTTAATCCAATACCAGATTGGAAGGCTGATGAGGATAAAATAAAATGCTGTGCAGGCGAGGAAAATTTCAGTCGAAATTTCAATTTCAAAGCTGAGAAGAACCGGATACGCAATAGCAGGTACGCATACGGCAAGAACTGAAAGCAATAACGAAAGCATAACGCTTGCACTCTGTTTTACTGCTTCAGCGGTTGTATTCCAGTCAAGCTTTGGCTTTTTCAGGTCAAACATAAGTCCGAGAAGTCCCGAGAACAACGAGAAAATTATCGGAATAAGAATTGTGATAATAATATTAACCGGTTTCATTCCGAGCATTATTGAAAGAACAATTGACGGGACAAGTGAAACAACGCCGTTTACAATAAAGTGAAGTTTCAGCTTTTGCGTAAGCACCTGCAACGGTGATACAGGAAGCGACTGCATAAGCCAAAGGTTTTTAGCTTCCATTGAAATTGATGCCGCAGAAATCGGTCCCATTGAAATCACAAAGGCAATCACAAGTGGAAGATATACTGAAATCATTTCAATCAATGTACTTGGAAATTGCTTCAGCGTATTAAGCTGGAACACCGCATAAATTGTTCCGCCTACCATAATTAACGCACTGAGTCCGCTGTTAAGCATATAGGTTGCGTTGCCTGTGAACATCATTCTTTCTTTGCGTAAAAGCGCCTTTGATGCAGAACTTACTTTCAGGGTTTTCTCCTTATACACGGCTTTCTTTGCACCCTTTTTCGCTGTTGCAAGCTTTATGAAGCTGTGAGAAAGCACCGCATAAACAACTGCAAAGAACGCAATAATTACGACAGCAACACCAAAAAGCGGCAACAAGTCGCCCGATGCGCCAAGTCCTGTGAGATAAAGCGGATATGCACTGTCCATTATATTTGCACCGATGCCAATTGAATTTGCAGCGAGTGTTTTTACAAGGTCCTCTGCCTGATAATAAAGGTAAAAATACAGTGCAAAGAAAACAAGTGAAAATACGATTGTCACAACATTTTTATGTCTTGTCCTTGATGTTACAAATGCAATCAGCCAGCCGAGAACACACGAAACGCTCAGGCTTAAAAGCGGAACTAAAAGCAGAATCACAATCTGACTTACTACAAGCGAAGCCGAAACAGACACATTTGTTGCATAGGCCGCAAAAGCAGGGACCTGTACAAGTGCACAAAAGAGAAGATTTTGTGCATACAGTGGCAACATTCTGCAAAAGAGAATACTGCGAGGCGGAATGGGCATTGAAAGCAAAAGTTCATTATCCTTTGCCTCATAAAGCTGTGAGAGCGAAAGGAAAATACAGCCTATTGTGCTGATTACAAACGACGCACCCATAACATAGAGAAAATACAACCAACTGAATCCCGATGTTGCAAGCATAGGTGCCATCATGCTGAACATATTGTAGAACATAAACGCAAATACAACACCGACAAAAGCGAGAAGAGCAAGATAAACAGCCGGTGAGTTAAACGAACTTTTTTTGCCGTTCTTTTTCTTGTTTGACGAATTTGCGGTGTACCGTGCAAGTGCCTTTTGAAATTGGAGTTTAATTAAGGTTTTAAGCATCTTTCTCCTCCAGTTCAAGGAATACATCTTCAAGCGAATCATCGCCCTTGACCTCATCCATTGTACCCGACTTGATAAGTTTGCCACTTTTGATGATAGCAACCTTGTCGCAAAGCTTTTCGGCAACTTCAAGCACATGGGTTGAGAAGAAAATCGCACCGCCGTTATCGCACATCTCTCTCATCAAAGTTTTGAGAAGGTGGGATGATTTTGGGTCAAGACCTACAAACGGTTCATCCATAATGATAAGCTTGGGGTTATGTATGAGTGCGGAAACAATTGCAAGTTTTTGTTTCATACCGTGAGAATAGCCGTCAATTGTCTGAGCAAGTGCATTTTTAATTTCAAACATTTCAGCATATTTACTGATTCTTGCCTGACGGTCAGACTGGCTGATTCCGAAAATATCGGCAATAAAATTGAGGTACTTAATACCTGTCATAAACTCATACAAATCGGGATTGTCGGGAATGTAAGCCATTTTGCGCTTACATTCGAGAGGTTTTTCTTTTACCGACACACCGTCAACATAGATTTCGCCCTCGTCAAAGTTGAGAATTCCACAGCAGGATTTGATTGTTGTTGTCTTACCTGCACCGTTGTGTCCGATAAAGCCGTAAATCTCGCCTTTTTGAATATGAAGTGACAAATCGTCAACAGCCTTTTTGTCACCGTATTTTTTAGTTAAATGTTCTATTCTGAGCATAAGCGCTCCTCCTATAGCCAAATAAATTACGCAAATTATACTACACAAAATATTCTTGTGTCAATATGTTATAAAAATTCAACAAGTTTGAATTACAAACCAATAAATCTGCGAAATTTGGATAACAGAAACCATTTTTGATGAAATGTAAAATCTATTGAAATATTTTGCATTACGAATCATCTTGAATATGCGTAGGAATGATTTATAATATTAGTACAGATTATTTTTTGGAGGTTCATCTTGGCAAAGTTCAAAAGAAAATATACACTCGGGGAAGAAATTTTCAACTCTGTATCACACGGAATCGGTGCAGGTCTGTCGATTGCGGGAACGGTTGTGCTTATCGTTACGGCGGCAATCCACACAAATGCGTGGGGTGTTGTCAGCTCTTGCATTTACGGTGCATCGCTCATCATACTCTACACAATGTCAACTCTGTATCATTCTTTCACAAATGAAAAGGTAAAAGCATTTTTCCGAATAATGGATCACAACACAATTTTTCTGCTGATTGCAGGAACATACACACCGATTACTCTTTACTATCTCAACGGCGTGACAGGTTGGATTCTGTTCGGAATTGTGTGGGCATCGGCAATTTTCGGAATAGTTATGAACTCAATCAACCTTGAAAAAGCAAGGATTCCGTCAATATTCTGCTACATAGGAATGGGTTGGGTAATAATCTTTGCAATAAAACCGCTTATGGAACATATGCCGTCAATTTCGGGAATCTTCCTCATAATAGGCGGAGTATTCTACACGGTGGGAATTATATTTTACGCAATTAAAAAGGTAAAATATTTTCACTCGATATGGCACTTATTCACGGTTGCGGGAAGTGTGTTCCATTACTTTGCAATTCTTCTCGGATTTTTTCGTATTTAACGAAAGCGAAAGCTGACCGCATAAAAATCCGCAGGTAAATCTTTCACACGCAAAAAAATGGGCTACAGAAAAACCTTTCGTTTTTCTGTAGCCCTAAATTTTATAAAAAGATTTGTTTAGTTAGCGGGAACGCCTACGGAAACCTCTCTTACAGACAGAGCTTCCTTTGGAAGTGTGTACTTCTGCTTGTAAGCCTTGTAATCTGCGTTGTACTGAATATCATCGGAATTTTTGAGTTCGTGGAGATATTCGTGTGCGTCGTAGCCGTTGCGATTGATTTCAATAACACCGATTGCAATGTTTGAGCAATGGTCGGAAACTCTCTCAATATTTGTGATAAGGTCAGAGAATACAAAACCGAGTTCGATTGTACAGGTACCGTTAGTAAGACGCTTAACATGGGCGTCTTTAAGCTTGTCACGCAGACGGTCGATAACCTGTTCAAGCGGTTCAACCTTTGAGGCAAGTGCAAGATCATTATCAACAAAAGCAACAGTAGCGTTGTTGATAATTTCACGAAGTGCGTCAATCATAACGGCAAGACCTGCTTTCGCCTCTTTTGAGAACGAAATGTTCTTTTCGTGAATTTCCTGAGCAACCTTTACAATGCTTACCGCATGATCGCTGATACGCTCAAAATCACCGATCGTGTGAAGAATGAGCTGAATAGTTTTGTTGTCGTCAGCCGAAGGTTGTTTGGAACTGAGCTTTACAAGATATGTTGAAATAACATCCTCATAGGAATCAATCATATCTTCGTTTTCGTGAATTGTTTCCGCAACCTTTTCGTCATAATGGTCAACAAGTTCAAGTGCGCCGAGGAGCGTACCCTCAGAAAGACGAGCCATTTTTTCAGCAAGTGACTTTGCACGCTCTGTTGCAACAGAGGGAGTGTTGAGAAAACGCTCATCGAGGAACGGAACATCCGAATCCTCTTCCTTATCCCTGATTGTAAGGCAGGCAAGCTTTTCAAGATACTTGTTGAACGGAAGAAGAATTGCAGTTGCAAGCAAATTGAATGCTGTGTGGATAACCGCAATGTTCTCGGGACCTACGATATCATTAAGGAAACCGTAGTTGATAAAGAGGTTAGAACCGTAGAACAATGCACAAATTACAAGTGTACCGATAATATTGAAGTAAAGATGTACAAATGCGGCACGCTTTGCGTTTTTCTTTGCACCGATACAGGAAATAAGTGCGGTTACGCAAGTGCCTATATTCTGTCCCATAACAATTGGGATTGCCATTGAATAGCTGATTGCACCTGTTTTGGACAATGCCTGCAAAATACCGACAGAGGCGCTTGAGCTTTGTATAACTGCGGTCAGCAATGCGCCGGCAAGAATACCGAATACAGGGTTGTTAAAGAGTGTGAGGAAGCCCGTGAATGTCGGATCATCCGAAAGCGGTTCAACAGCCGCACTCATCTGATCCATACCAACCATAAGAATACCGAATCCGAGGAAAATTGTGCCGAGATGCTTCTTCTTTTCCGAATTGCAGAACATAAGAAGAATAATTCCTACAAAGGCAAACACGGCAGAGAAAGACGACGGCTTTAAAAGCTGCATAACCAAACTGTCGCCCTCAATACCCGAAAGGCTGAGAATCCAAGAAGTGATTGTTGTGCCGACATTGGCACCCATAATAATACCGATTGCCTGGCGGAGTTTCATAATTCCCGAGTTTACAAAGCCGACAACCATAACGGTTGTTGCCGAAGAGGACTGAATCACCGCAGTAACAGCCGCACCGAGAATGAATCCTTTCATGGTGCTGTTAGTCATTTTTTCCAGAGTTTTTTCAAGCTTACCGCCGGAAAGGCTCTCAAGACCGTCGCCCATTGAATTCATACCGAATAAAAAGAGCGCCAGACCGCAGAGCAGTTGTAAAACCATAAACAAATCCATAAATACATACTCTCCTTTATCATCAATAATATTAAACTAAAGTCATAGGATTGTCAATGAATTGTAAAGAATTTGTAAAGTCTGAAAGCTTGGTAATTATCTTTGAAATTTGTCGAAACACGGCATTTTTTATGTAAGATTCGTGAAATTGTATTGTTTGAGCAATAAAAAAGCGGCACTGCACAATATAGTATGCACAGCACCGCTTGTAATTTATTTTCTCTGCAAAGGATTGTAAAAATATTTACATCAGAACCTTGCGGTAAATGTTGTTCCCTGTTCACTGCTTTCAAGAGAAATCTCTCCGCCGTGTCTTTCGGTAATGTGCTTGACAATTGCAAGTCCAAGACCCGTGCCGCCTGTTTCCTTTGAACGGCTCTTATCAACACGGTAAAAGCGTTCAAACACACGCTTGTGGTGCTTTTCGGGGATACCGATTCCCGTGTCGGCAACTTTAACAAACGGATGTTCATTGTCATCGCCTGTTATGATTTTTACCGAACCGTTTTCACGATTGTAACGGATTGCATTGTCACAAAGATTGTAGATAAGTTCGTAAATCTGATTACGGTTTCCGTTTATGACGGCAGTTTTTGTATCAACAGTGATTGTAATTCCGTGCTTTTCGGCATTTGAACGGAGATCCTCGGCAACCTCGACCGCAACCCCTGCAAGGTCAACAGGGGCAAATTCTTCATCGCTGAATTTTTCGTCAAGCTGTGAAAGCTCCATGATATCGCTTATAAGAGAGAGAAGTCTGCCCGATTCCTTGTGAATTTTATTTGCAAAATTCGGGATATCATCGGGCTTCACAAGACCGCTTGCAATGATTTCTGCATAACCCGAAATTGAAGTCAACGGAGTTTTCAGCTCGTGAGTTACATTTGCCGTGAATTCACGACGCATTTTTTCAGCCTTTTTCTTAGCCGAAACATCAATTATAAGACAGATTGCACCGTTTTTTTCGCCGTTTGAATAAACAGGATTGGTGATAATCTGCAATGCTCTTCCTTTTACGGTTGTGTCGCCGTTTTTACTTTCGCCCGAAAGAGCCTTGTCAACGCAATCGTTAAGAACCTCGTTGCGTGAAAACGCAATCAAAGTCTTATCGATAACACCGTCATCATCGGCACCGAGAAGCTTCGACGCCGAATAGTTGCTCATAAGCACCTTTTTGTCAACATCAATAAGGATAAAGCCCTCCGCCATATTTTCGATAAGCGTTGAAATTTTATCCTTTTCAAACTGCAGTCTGCGCATCTGACGCTTGATTTGTCTTTGCTGACTTGCAATTTTCTGTGAGAGCGGCAAAAGCTCATCATACGGCGAGCCGTTGCCGTTGTCCGCCATTTCCTTAATCGGTTCAATGATTTTCTTTGTGGAGCGCTTTGCCAGAATTGTGCAGACAACAAATACACCTATCATAATTATAAGAATTGACGGAATAACAAAAAGAAAAATTCCGTAAATGCTGTCAATTGTCTTTGCAACACGGATTACAGAACCGTCTGCAGTTTTTTCTGCATAGTAGTATGTTATTTTATTCAAAGTTTCCGACATTCTGTGGCTTGAACCGTTGCCGTCCTTGATTGCCTGTTCAAATTCGGGGCGGTCGCTGTGATTCGGCATAGAATTAACATCTGTGTCAACGCTGTCGGATACAACCGAACCGTCACTTTTTATGAGAGTAACACGAAAATCGCCTATTCCGTAATATTTTGAAAGGTCGATTTCGCTGTCGGAATTATAAACGTCGATGATTTTATCGGTATATTGCCGAACCTCTGCCTCCTGTTCATCGGAAAACACAAACCAGAAAGCGGCTGTTGAAAAAACAGCCGTCAGAAGAATGGACACCACAGCGATAACCGAAAAGTTTTTTAAAAGCTTTTTACTCAGTTTCACTTTATTCCCCCGCCTTATATCCGACATTTCTCACGGTTTTGATAAGGTTTCCGCAGCTGCCGAGTTTTTGCCTGAGGGTTGTAATGTGCATATCAACCGTTCTGCTCTCGCCCTCAAAATCATATCCCCACACATTGAGAATGATATTTTCACGGGTAAGCGCCATACCTTTATTTTTGAGAAGATACTTTAAAAGTTCGTATTCTTTGAAGGTGAGGTTACATTCCTCACCGCAGCTTGTTACAATGTGCTTGGAATCGTCAAAAACAATCTGACCGAGCTTTATTACATCCTGTCTGTCATCAACAGAACATCTGCGGAGGATTGCACGGACTCTTGAAATAAGTTCAAGAACGGAAAACGGTTTTGTAATATAGTCATCGGCACCCATGTCAAGACCTTTGACCTTATCCATTTCACTTCCCTTTGCAGTAACAAGGATAACGGGAACATTTTTTGTCACGGCATCCCTGCGCATTTTTTCAAGCACGGAAAGTCCGTCAAAATCGGGTAACATAACATCAAGAATTACAAGCTGAGGAATTTCGGCTGTACAAGCCTTAAAAAAGCTTTTGCTTTCACCAAAGCTCTGAACCTCATATCCGCTGCTTTTCATGGCATAAGATTCAAGCTCTCTGATATCGGTATCATCTTCAACAATGTAAATTAACATCTAATACTCTCCCTCAACAAATGTGTATTTAAATGCACCGCAAAGGGGCGTCTGCACTTAAATTAAAATCGGAACATCCGCCATAATTATAGACTTTTTTTGCAAAAATGTAAAGTTTAATAAAACAAAAATCAGGAGCATACAGCTATGCTCCCGTTTGTTAAGCAAAATATATCAGTCGGACAAATCGCAGCTGCCTGTAATTGAAAAAGCAACCCACTCCGCAACATTAACCGCATGGTCTGCAATTCTTTCAAGATACTTTGCAATCATAACGATATCGAGAGCCTCTGAGCCAAGTTCCTTATTCTTATGAATGAGTTCAACCGTTTCATTCTTTGAACGGTTGAAAAGTTCGTCAACGATATCGTCCTGACGGGCTACCTTTTTGGCAACCTCAATATCGCTCTTAACAAAAGCGTCAATAGCCTCCGTTACCATTTTTGAGGCATTGTCTGCCATTTCCAAAATGTGAGTAAGATTGAACACCTGCTTTTTGTCCTTGATGTAAACAGACATTTCAGCAATATCAACTGCCTGATCGCCGATTCTCTCAAGGTCGGTAATCATTTTGAGTGCGGCGGAAACATATCTGAGGTCGTGTGCAACCGGTGCCTGATGAAGAAGAAGGTGCAGACATCTGCTTTGGATGGATTTTTCCGCCTCGTTAATACGATTTTCGTGTTCTCTTGCGATATCAAGCAAATCTTCGCCGTCAACAATCATCTTCATTGTATTTTTGATTGCCTGTTCAACAAGACCGCCCATTTCAATAAGGCTGTCGTTAAGCTGTGTAAGCTCTTTATCAAAATATTCTCTCATTAGCCAAACCTTCCCGTAATGTATTCTTCGGTACGCTTATCCTGCGGATTTGAGAAAATTGCGTCAGTTGAATTACATTCAACCATTTCACCGAGTAAAAAGAACGCTGTTTCATCTGAAATACGCAAAGCCTGCTGCATATTATGTGTTACCATAACGATTGTATAATCGTTTTTCAGTTTAAGGCAAAGCTCCTCAATTTTACCCGTTGAAATAGGATCAAGTGCAGAGGTTGCCTCGTCCATAAGCAGAACTTCGGGTTTTACGGCAAGTGCTCTTGCAATACAAAGTCTTTGTTGCTGACCGCCCGAAAGACCGAGAGCGCTCTTTTTGAGTCTGTCTTTAAGCTCATCCCAGATTGCGGCGTCACGCAAAGATTCTTCAACAATCCTGTCAAGTTCTTTCTTGCTTTTGATTCCGTGTGTGCGAGGACCGAAAGCGATGTTATCGTAAATGCTCATCGGGAACGGATTGGCTTTCTGGAACACCATACCAACCCTTTTGCGGAGGATATTTACATCCATATCTCCGTAAATATTCTCGTTGTCAAGGCGAATGTCGCCTGTTATCTTACAACCCTCAACAAGGTCGTTCATTCGGTTGAGCGACTTTAAAAGAGTTGACTTACCGCAGCCTGACGGACCGATGAAGGCTGTGATTCTGTTTTTCTTCATACGGATATTTACATCCTTTAACGCATGAAATTTTCCGTAGTAAAGATTCATGTTTTCTATGGTAAATTTATCCATTATAAAATAATTATCCTTTCCTGTTACTTCTTGTTGTTTCCGAGTTTCTTTGCAACAAATGCCGAGAGTGTATTGATTGCAAAAACAAGTACAAGAAGTACAACTGCGGTACCCCATGCCTGATCTGTATGAAGTCCTTCGTTGGTAAGTACATACATATGAACGGCAAGTGACCGTCCCGAATTGAGAGGGCCTGCCGCATAGCCTGTTGCCGAACCGTAAGTATAAATAAGTGCGGCTGTTTCGCCTACTATTCTGCCGACAGCAAGAATGATTCCGGCAAGAATACCGGGCATCGCACTCGGAAGAATAATTCTCATAATTGTTCTGAGTTTGCCCGAACCGAGTCCGTAACTGCCCTCACGGTATGAATCGGGAACTGTGAGAAGTGCCTCCTCGGTTGTACGCATAATTGTGGGAAGTACCATAATTGCAAGCGTAAATGCACCGGCAAGAAGTGAATAACCCCAGTTAAGGGCATAAACAAAGAAAAGCATACCGAAAAGACCGTAAACAATTGACGGAATACCGGCAAGGGTTTCTGCCATTGTTCTGATTACCTTAACAAGCTTGTTGCCGCGCTTTGCGTACTCGGCAAGATAGATTGCCGCTCCCACACCGAACGGTACCGAAATTATAAGGGTTACAAGCGTAAGAACAATTGTGTTGATAATTGACGGCATACACGATACATTGTCGCTGTTGTACTCAAGTGAGAACAGCTCGGGGGTAAGGTTCGGAACACCTCGCACAAGAACATAGACAATGATAAATATGAGAGCCGCCGCAGAAAGTGCCGCCGCAAGACCTATAAGAATGAGCAGTACAAGTGAAAGGGGCTTTCTTTTGTAGGCTTTCATTCTCTGTTTAAACGATACTTTGTTGATTGCCTTAATCTGTGACACATCAACCAAAGCGGCATCGTTTTTTATGTTATCGCTGTTAGCCACGCTTTTCACTCCTACTCTTTATAGCCTGCATTGAAAGTGTGATGAGCAGAACAAATACGAACAGAACAACACCCGTTGCAATAAGTGCCTGACGGTGCAAGCCTGTTGAATAACCCATTTCAAGAACAATGTTTGCGGTCAGGGTACGAAGTCCGTCCGTAACGCTGTGCGGAATCTGAACCTGATTGCCTGCAATGAGTACAACTGCCATTGTTTCGCCCAACGCTCTGCCTATGCCGAGAACAACTCCTGCAAGAACGCCTGATTTTGATGCCGGAAGAATTGTCTTGAACACACTTCTTTCCTTTGTAGCACCGAGTGCCAGAGCACCTTCGTAGTAGCTTTCGGGAACTGCCTTGATTGCCGACTCTGACACACCGATGATTGTCGGAAGAATCATAACTCCGAGTACGATTGATGCCGCAAGCCAGCTTGTACCGTCGCCGCCGAAGTTATCACGGATGAACGGTACAACTACCATAAGTCCGAAGAAGCCGTAAACAATTGACGGGATGCCTGCCAAAAGCTCTGTTGCCGGTTTAAGCACCTTGTAAAGCGGTGCAGGGCAAAACCTTGCAAGAAATACTGCTGTGAGAATTCCTATCGGAACACCGATTATGATTGCTCCCGCAGTAACATATATGCTTGCGATAATCATATCAAAAATTCCATATGATGCAGGCACATTCGTAGGCGCCCATTTCTGACCGCCTACGAAATCAAAGAAGCCTATTTCTGCCATTGCAGGAACACCGTTACAGAATAAGAATATACAGATTATGACAACCGCCGCTATACTTGTTACAGCTGTGAGGAAGAAAACTCCCTGCATTGCCTTTTCACGAAATCTGTTTAATCTCATTTAATTATGTCACTCCAAACAGTTGTTTCACCTGTGTAAATTGATTTTACCTGATCAAGTGTGAGGTCATCACATGTGTTTGCATTGTTTACGATTACTGCGATACCGTCTTTTGCGATTGTTTCAACCTTGAGTGCGCTCTTTTCCTCATCCTTAAGTTCACGGGATGCCATACCGATATCACATGTACCGCCCATAGCCGACTGCATACCTGCCGATGAGTCGGATGTCTGGATTTCAACCTTAGCGTTTGTGTTTACCTTCTGATAAGCCTCGGCAAGCTTTTCCATTACAGGTGATACCGAAGAAGAACCTGCTACGCTGATTTTGCCTGACGGCTTCTTACCGCTGTATGCGGCATTTTCCGAAACTGTTACATAACCGTTGTCCGAAACAATCTTCTGACCGTCTGAGCTCATTATGTAATCAACAAAATCCTGAGCAACATCGCTGAGCTCGCCCTTGTAAGCAATGTTGAACGGACGGCTTACTGCATAGTCGCCTGACTTTACATTATCGGCTGTTGCCTCAACACCGCCGATTTTAAGAGCCTTTACCGTATCGTTGAGTGAACCGAGTGAAATATAACCGATTGCCGCATCGTTATCCTTAACATTTGTGATAACAGCCTCTGTGCTGTTGATTGTTACAGCCGAAGTAGTTGTGTTGTCTGTCTTGTTGTCGCCGTCCTTAACAAGAACGCCTGTAAGCTCTGTGAATGCGTCTCTTGTGCCTGAGCCTTCTTCTCTTGTTACAACAGAGATTGTTTTTGATGCGTCAAACTTTGCGGCATCCGAACCTGCGTCGGATGAACCGTTTGATGAAGAGCCTGCACCTCCGCAGCCTGCAAATGCAGAAACTGCAAGAACACCGAATAATGCTGTTGCCGTAATTTTTTTAGTCATAGATTTCATTTGAATTTTCTCCTTAAATTCATATCATTTGTGTACCTCTTTCGTACAACATCAGTCTATGACTGTTTTGTAAAATACGCTGTTTGTCAATTGTAAAAAGAGTGTAAATAAAAATATAGGTTTTGTATGCTGAAATAAATTTTTACAAATTTGCGTGACAAAGCTTTTTATTTGTGGTACAATATTACAGAAGTGTGCAGGATGTAAAATAATTCCTGCAAATTTTCAAAGTGAGATTACATTCTGTTTACAGAGAAATATTATTCCAAGGAGGTCATTTTAGTGGCTGAAAACAAAATCCCATACAAAATATACCTTGACGAAAACGAAATCCCGACAAAATGGTACAATGTTCGTGCAGATATGAAAAACAAGCCTGCACCGCTTTTAAATCCTGCAACACTCAAGCCTATGACACACGCAGACCTTGCTCCCGTGTTCTGTGATGAGCTTATTGATCAGGAGCTTGACGATACAGACGCATACATTGACATTCCGGAAGAAATTCAGAACTTCTATAAAATGTACCGTCCATCTCCGCTTATAAGAGCATATTTTCTTGAAAAGGCTCTTGACACTCCCGCAAAGATTTACTACAAATTCGAGGGCAACAACACAAGCGGAAGCCACAAGCTCAACAGCGCAATTGCTCAGGCTTACTACGCTAAAAAGCAGGGACTTAAAGGTGTTACAACCGAAACAGGCGCAGGTCAGTGGGGTACTGCTCTTTCAATGGCTTGTTCATATTTCGGCCTTGACTGCAAGGTATTTATGGTAAAGGTTTCATACGAGCAAAAGCCTTTCAGAAGAGAGGTTATGAGAACCTACGGTGCAAGCGTTACTCCGTCACCGTCAACAACAACGGAAGTCGGCAGAAAGATTCTTGAGGCTCATCCAGGCACAACAGGCAGTCTTGGCTGTGCTATTTCTGAGGCTGTTGAGGTTGCAACTCACACGGACGGCTACCGTTATGTACTCGGAAGTGTGCTTAATCAGGTACTTCTTCATCAGTCTGTTATCGGTCTTGAGGCAAAAGCCGCTCTCGAAAAGTACGATGTA
Source organism: Ruminococcus bromii (assembly GCF_002834235.1). Classification (GTDB taxonomy): domain Bacteria; phylum Bacillota; class Clostridia; order Oscillospirales; family Acutalibacteraceae; genus Ruminococcoides; species Ruminococcoides intestinale. The sequence continues at coordinate 29,710 of NZ_NNBY01000042.1, forward strand.
AAGCCTGACATCATCATCGGCTGTGCAGGCGGCGGTTCAAACCTCGGCGGTCTTATCTCTCCGTTTATGGGTGAAAAGCTCCGTGGCGAAAATGATTACAAGTTTATCGCTGTTGAGCCGGCATCATGCCCAAGCCTTACAAGAGGTAAGTTTGCATATGACTTCTGCGACACAGGTATGATTTGTCCTCTCGCAAAGATGTACACGCTCGGCAGCGGATTTATTCCGTCAGCCAACCACGCAGGCGGACTTCGTTTCCACGGTATGAGTTCAACACTTTCTCAGCTTTACCATGACGGTCTTATGGAGGCAAGAGCAGTTGAGCAGACAAGCGTATTTGCAGCAGCAGAGCAGTTTGCAAGAGTTGAAGGTATTCTTCCTGCTCCCGAAAGCAGTCACGCAATCAGAGTTGCAATTGACGAGGCTCTCAAGTGCAAAGAAACAGGCGAAGAAAAGACAATTCTCTTCGGTCTTACAGGTACAGGCTACTTTGATATGGTTGCTTATCAGAAGTATAATGACGGCGAAATGAGCGACTACATTCCGACAGATGCCGACCTCCAGCAGGGCTTTGACGGCTTGCCAAAGGTTGACTAATGCGAGTGTCTCGCACCCGGTTCGTGAAGACAGTTTGTTATATTCAAACTTTTGTCACCCGAGCGTAGCTTGGTTGTCAATTTACGAACTAACACTATATTAATATTTATCGGAATATAAAAAAAGAAAAGAGGTCAGTAATCGCTGACCTCTTTTCAACTGTATTATTTCGGTAACTGTATCTCATTTATACAGTTTGTTTTCATCATAAATTTTATGCCATTACTTAGTGGGCGTCCAATGAACGCCCCTACGGAATTGTTCAAATGGTAGCTATTCTACGCTCGGGCATAATATGTTTTTAATATTAAAAACTGTCTTCACGAACTGGGAACGGCGACTCGCCGTGTAGGCGGATATTGTCCGCCCATACGGTTCTAAAAGAAAAATTAAAAAAGCAAAAACGGTTGGATTACTTTTTTCGTAAATCCAACCGTTAATTTTTTTATTTGGTAATCTAAAATCCGAACTTATTCTCTGCCGGCACGAACGCTTGCGGAGGCAAGTATATACACAAAACCGAGGAGAATATCGGTTGCTATGTCGAACACTTCAATCACAAAAACAACCTGTCCGTTGACAACATTAAATACGATGTTAAGCACTCCGATAAGCACAAGCACTACTGCGAGTTTGCCCGAAGTTTTCAACATTTTTTGCATATCCGGCGGTGATGTCTTTTTTGAAACGGCTCTCAGTCCCATTGAACCTACTGCGAGCTTCAGCACCATTGAAACGGTGACGATCACGATTAGCAGATAGTCGAATACCGATGCCGATCCGCCGTCAAATGACGGGATAATCGTATTAACCAGCTTGTATGCAACCAAAATTCCCGAAAATATAACTCCGAGAAACATTACAACTGCCGTTACTTTGATTTTTTCTTTCATAAGACACACCCCCGTGAAGGTTTAAGTTATCAGCCGATAAGTTCCTTAATTTTTGACTCTGCAAGAGCAGGATCTGCCTTACCTCTGCTGTTCTTCATAACATTTCCGACAAGCGACTTAATCGCCTTTTCCTTGCCGTTCTTATAGTCCTCAACAGCCTTTGGATTGCTCTCAACAGCCTGCTTGCACAAATCGTTGAGTGCGTTTTCGTCAAGACCGCCCATATCGCTTTCGCTGATAAATTCAAAAGCACCCTTGCCGCTGTCAAGCATTTTTTCAAGAGTTGACTTTGCAAGGTTGTTGCGGATTTTACCGCTGTCAAGAAGTTTTACAAGCTCGTTAAGCTGTTCGGGAGTAACCGCAACATCAAAGATTTCCTTGTCAGCCTCGGTTTCTGTTCTGCGGAAAATCTGACCGATAATGAAGTTTGAAACTGTCTTTGGTGACTTAACGCCCTCGCAAGCCTTGTCAAAATACTCGCTGATTTTGCGGTACTTTGTAAGAAGCTGTGCATCCTTTTCGGGAATTGCAAGTTCATCAATATATCTTCTGCACTTATCGGCAGGAAGCTCAGGCATTGTAGCCTTTATTTCTTCAACAACATCTTTCGGAACATGGATAGTAACAAGGTCGGGATCACGAAAATAACGGTAATCGTGAGCGTCCTCTTTACTTCTCATTGAAGATGTTGTGTTGGTTGCGTCGTCATAACGGAGAGTTTCCTGAACAACACTTCCGCCGTTTTCAATGAGGTCAACCTGTCTTTCAAACTCATACTCCATAGCCTTTGCTATGTTGTTAATTGAGTTCATATTTTTAATTTCGGTTCTTGTACCAAGCTTTTCGCTGCCCTTTGGACGAACCGAAATGTTTACATCGCAACGCATTGAGCCTTCCTGCATCTTACAGTCGGAAATTCCGATGTAACGCATAACCTGCTGAAGCTTTTCAACATACTCTCTCGCCTCGTCAATTGAACGAATGTCAGGCTCTGAAACGATTTCTATAAGAGGAACACCGCCACGGTTATAGTCAACATATGTGTCGCCGTGCTGATGAATGAGCTTTCCTGCGTCCTCTTCGATGTGAATGTGGTGCAAACGGATTTTTCTGCCGTTTGAAAGCTCAACATAACCGCCTATAATGAGCGGAGCATAAAGCTGGCTGATCTGATAAGCCTTTGAAAGGTCGGGATAGCAATAGTTCTTTCTGTCCATTTTTGAAATCTCTGCGATTTCACCGTGAACTGCAAGACCTGCACGGATTGCATAGCGAACTACCTCACGGTTAAGCTTTGGAAGTGTTCCCGGCAGACCGATACACACGGGACAGCAATGGCTGTTTGGCGCACCGCCGAATTTTGTAGTACAGCCGCAGAAGATTTTTGTCTTTGTGGCAAGCTCAATATGGGTTTCAAAACCCGCAACTAATTCGTAACTCACAGCTTAACACCCCACTTTGTATCCTTAAAGTTTTCAGCAGCAGCCTGCTGATATTTGTATGCCGCATTAAGAATTTCAGCCTCGCCGAAGCTCTTGCCGATAAGCTGCATACCAATCGGCATACCCTTTGCGTTGAATCCGCACGGAACCGAAACACCCGGCAGACCTGCAATATTGACAGGTACAGTGCAGATATCCGTAAGATAGGTTTCAATCGGATCGCTTACAGCGTGTCCCTTTTCAAATGCTGTCATAGGAACTGTCGGAGCAAGGATTACATCACACTTTTCAAATGCGTTGTTGAATGCCTTAACGATAGTGCCGCGAAGATTCTGAGCCTTTTTGTAATAAGCGTCATAGTAACCTGCGGAAAGTACATAAGTACCGAGGAGGATTCTGCGTTTAACCTCTTCGCCGAATCCCTCCGAACGGGTACGGCAGACCATATCGTGAGTGCCGTTGTAATGCTCGGTTTTGTAACCGAAACGGATACCGTCATATCTGCCAAGGTTTGAAGATGCCTCGGCACAGGCGATGATATAGTAAACAGGAAGGGCAAATTTGAGTTCGGGCAGGTCAAAGTAAACAATCTCTGCGTCCATTGACTTGTAGATATCGGCAGCCTTTAAGACAGCCTCTTTTACATCGTCACGGACACCCTCAAGATATTCCTTTGCAATACCGATTTTCATACCCTTGATGTCATTGTTGAGTTTTGAATAAGTGTCACCGACAAAGCCCTTTGAGGTTGAATCTTTTTCATCTCTCTTTGAAATTGCATCAAAAACAATTGCAGCGTCCTCAACAGACTTTGTAATCGGTCCAATCTGGTCAAGTGAACTTGCGTATGCGATAAGTCCGTAACGGGAAACCGCACCGTAAGTAGGTTTAAGACCTACAATACCGCAGAATGATGCCGGCTGACGGATTGATCCGCCTGTATCAGAGCCAAGACCGTAAGCGGCAATGTTTGCGCCTACCGCACTTGCAACACCGCCTGATGAACCGCCTGAAACATAGTTTGAATCAAACGGATTCATTGCACCGCCAAAGTATGATGTTTCGCATGAAGAGCCCATTGCGAACTCGTCCATATTCGTCTTGCCGAGCATAACTGCGTTTTCGCCTGCAAGAGTTTCCCAAACGGTTGCGTTATAAATCGGCTTATAGCCTGTGAGAATTTTTGAACAACAGGTTGTTTCAATTCCCTTTGTTGAAATATTGTCCTTGAGCGTCATCGGAACACCCTCGAGCATACCGATTTCCTCGCCGGAGGCAATTTTTCTGTCAACAGCCTCGGCAGTTTTCAGAGCCTCCTCGCCTGTTACATTAACATATGCGTTAAGCTCGCCGTCAGCCTTTTCGATTTCATCAAGATAGCTTTTTGTAAGCTCGGTACATGAACACTCTTTTGACACAAGCATTTCATGAATTTTTTCAATAGAACCCATTTTTACACCGCCTTACTCTCTGTTTCTTACAAGGAAGTGATCCTCTGCCTGCTCGGGAGCATTTGAAAGAATTTCCTTTGTATCGTAGGACTCAACAACCTCATCCTCACGAAAAACATTTGACAGATTGTTAATATCGTCAAACTCCTCGCCGTCTGTCGGAGCGTTATTGATTGTGTCGGCAAAATCTATGATTTCCTGCATTGACTTTGTAAGGCCGTCAAGCTCCTCTTCGGGAACAAAAAGCTTTGAAAGCAACGCAATGTTTTCAACATCTTCTCTTGTTACCATAAAAACCGTCCTTTTTAAAGAAAATAGGGCAAGTCATATAATATATAACTCGCCCTTTGAGTTTGAATATATGACTGCAAATGCAGTTTTTATCTTAATTTAATATGAACCTCACGGAGCTGCTGTTCTGTTACCTCACCCGGTGAACCGAGGAGAAGATCCTGAGCATTGGAGTTCATCGGGAATGCAATAACTTCTCTGATGTTCTCTTCCTCTGTAAGGAGCATAATCATACGGTCAACACCCGGAGCCATACCTGCGTGCGGCGGAGCACCGTACTGGAACGCATTGTAGAGTGCAGAGAACTTAGCCTTGAGGTCATCCTCGCTGTAGCCGGCAAGCTCAAACGCTTTCTTCATAATTTCAATATCGTGGTTACGAACAGCGCCTGATGAAAGCTCTACACCGTTGCAAACGATATCGTACTGATAAGCAAGAACCTCTTCGGGATCCTTGTTAAGAAGGCTGTCAAGACCGCCCTGTGGCATTGAGAAAGGATTGTGTGTGAAGATAATTTTATTTGTTTCTTCATCTCTCTCAAACATCGGGAAGTCAACGATAAAGCACATTTCAAAACGGCTTGTATCGATAAGGTCAAGACGCTTTGCAACCTCTGTTCTGATCTGACCCGCAAGCTTTGGAGCTTCCTGAGCAGTATCGGCGATAAAGTAGATTACATCGCCTGCTTTTGAACCGTTACGGCTGATAAGTTCTTCACGGTCGCCCTCTTTAAGGAACTTGTCAATCGGACCGTCAAATGTGAGGTCATCTCTAACCTTAACATAGCCAAGACCCTTCATGCCGATTGAAAGAGCGAACTCCTCCATCTTCTTGAACCATTTCTTTGACTGACCTGCGGCATTCGGAACATTGATTGAACGAACTGTCTTTTTGCGGAACGGAGCAAAGTCTGTTTCCTCAAACATATCGCTGATTTCAACAATTACGAGCGGATTGCGAAGGTCAGGCTTGTCTGTACCGTACTTGAGCATACTCTCGGCATACGGAATACGGGCAAACGGAGGCTTTGAAACCTCTTTATTTGAAAACTTCTTGAATGTTTCGTAAAGAACCTCTTCAGCAACAGCAAATACATCTTCCTGTGTTGCAAAAGCCATTTCAAAATCAAGCTGATAGAACTCACCCGGTGAACGGTCTGCACGGGCGTCCTCATCACGGAAGCAAGGTGCAATCTGGAAATACCTGTCAAAGCCTGACACCATAAGGAGCTGTTTAAAAATCTGAGGAGCCTGTGGGAGAGCATAGAATCTGCCCTTGTGCTTTCTGCTCGGGATAAGGTAGTCACGAGCGCCCTCCGGAGATGAAGTTGAAAGGATAGGAGTCTGAATCTCCATAAAACCCATTTCGTTCATCTTGTTGCGCAGAAATGTGATAATCTGCGAACGAATCATAATATTATTGTGAACCTTCGGGTTACGGAGGTCAAGAAAACGATATTTAAGTCTTACTTCTTCATTGGTATTTGTAGAGGTTGCAACCTCAAACGGAAGAACATTCTTACACTTACCGAGAACCTTGATGTCCTCCGTGTGAACTTCGACGAAACCTGTTGCAATCTTCTTGTTGATTGTTTCTTCGTCACGCTTAACAACAGTACCGCTGAGAGTTACTGTACATTCCTTGTTGATATCTTTAAGGAGTTCATCGTTGTGAACAACAACCTGAAGCACACCGTACTGATCACGGATATCGAGGAACATTACACCGCCGTGGTCACGGATATTTTCAACCCAGCCCGCAACTCTGACCTGCTGTCCGATATTTTCTTCTCTTAACTCACCGCAGGTGACTGTGCGGTATTCATTAGCTTTTATCATTACTGTAACTATCCTTTCACAGATATTTTGCCTGTCAGCCTATTTATTTAGCCTATTCTTCTGTATTATAACACAATTGCTGTATTCAATCAATATTTTACAAAAGATTTTTTAAGCATACGGCAAAATATTCCGTTATTCAACGCTTTTAAGACTTTCAACCATATTAACGGCTTTAATCTTAAAGCTCATAACCGCATTTACAAGAATTGAAAACAGGAATGTCAGCCCTGCCGCATAGAGGTATGAAGTGAAATAAATATCTCTTCCGAACATAACGTTGTCAACCTCAACCGTCTGAATGATAAAGCCCGTCAAAAGATTTCCGAGAAACAGACCTACGATAATTCCGAGAATAGTCAAAATTATGTTCTCTTTGTAAATGAAGGATGAGGTTTCACGGTTGTAGAATCCGAGAACCTTAAAGGTTGCAATTTCACGGACACGCTCGGCAATGTTGATATTTGTCAGGTTGTAGAGTACAACAAAGGCAAGTGCCGCTGCGCAGATTATCATAACCGTAACAACCATATCAAGCGAGTTGAGCATATTTTTAAATTCGTTCAAGCTTGATGCAATGTAGCTTACCGCCGCAATTTTATCATCTGATAAAACCTGTGAACCGAATTTGTCGCAGGCGGAATCCGAGGTATCTTTGAGTGCGACATCAGCCATATTATAGGTGCAGTCACTGCCGAACAAGCTCTTATAGGCGGTTGGCGTCATATAAACAAAATTGTAAATGTACTGTTCAAAAATTCCGCTGACCTTGATCTCTGCCTTTTTGCCGTCAACATTCAGTGTGATTTTGTCGCCCGTTTTTATTCCAAGCTCACTGCACATTTTTTCACTGAGCATTACTCCGCTGTCCGAAAGCTTGAGTTCTTCTTTGCCCTTTCTTGTATGCAGAGAAACAATTTCGTCAAACTTTTCGGGATTCTGCGGTACAACAAGATTTGTGTCGCTGTCCTTAACCTTACTGCCGTGTGTTACCGTACATTCCTGCTGTGAAACAAGCATTGAGTGTTTGACATTGCTGTTTTTATCAAGTGTATCTGTCAAAAACGAAAGATTGTCGGCACTTCCGCTGTCTTTCGGAACAACAACGGCATCGTATTTATAGATTGTTTCAAACTGATCGTGTGTCATCGGCTCAAAACTGTTGAGCAAACCGAATGCGGCAACAATCAGAGCCGTACAGCCTGCCACACCGATAACAGTCATACAAAGTCTTACCTTGTATCTGAACAGATTTCTTGCGGTCAGCTTTGAGTTAAAGCTCATATGTGACCACAACGGTTTTATGCGTTCAAGCAAAATTCTCTTTCCCGCCTTTGGTGCTTTCGGCCGCATAACAGCCGCAGGCTTTTCGTGCAGAGATTTAGCACACACTACAACCGACACAACAACCGTGCAGACAACTGCGGCAACAATTCCGAAAATTATGCTTGTATAGTCTGGTATCAGCGTTATATCACCGATGTAGTACATAATTTTGTAAGCATCATAAATTACAAACGGCAAGGTGAAAATGCCGATTAAAATACCGATTACACTTCCGATAACAGCCGCAAGCAACGAGTAGATTACAAACTTCATTATAATGCTTGTGTTGCTGTAGCCGAGTGCTTTCAGCGTTCCGATTTCGGTACGCTTTTCCTCAATAAGTCTTGTCATTGTGGTTACGCAGACAAGCACCGCTACGAGCAGGAAAAACACGGGAAATACCGTTGCAACAGCGCCGAGTCTGTCAGCATTTGAAGAAAATGTTGAGTAACCCGGGTTGTCGCTTCTGTCGAAGACATACCACTTTGGTTCTGTAAGAGAATTAATTTCTTCCTCTGCGTCTTTGATTTTATCCTCTGCCTTTTTGAATTCTTCATCGGCTTTTTTAACACCGTCATCGTATTCTGTCTGTGCATCGGAGAGTTTTTTCTCGCCGTTTTTCTTTTCCTCGGCAAGCTTTGCAACACCGCTGTCATACTCGCTCTGAGCGTCATTCAGCTTGCTTTCTGCCGAATCAAGCTGTGCCTGACCGTCTGCCGACTGTTGTGCAAGTTCTGCTTTTGCGGCATCAAGCTGTGTTCTTCCGCTTGAAATCTGTGAATATGCGTAGTCAAGCTGAGCCTGTCCCTCACTCTTTTTCTGTTCAAAAAGAGCCTTGCTTTCGGAAAGTCGGCTTTCGCTTTCTTCAAGCTGTGCCTTTGCGGAATCGTATGTTGCGTTGAGTTCGTCAAGCTTCTGCTGAGCCTGTTCAAGCTGTGCGTTCAAAACAGCAAGCGTTTCTTCATCGGTTGTCTGACTGATTTGATACTGCAAAGCGGAAACGGCGTCCTCAGCCTGACTTATTCCTGCCAAAAGCTGTGGTTCCTGTTCGGTTTGAAATGTATCCTTTGCCGACTGCAGCTGATATTCCGCATTTTCTATTTCAGCCTGTGATTTTGAAATTTCTTTATCAAATTCTGCTTTTGAAGAATTATATTGTTTTTCGGCAGAATTAAGCTGACTTTCCTTTTCGGCAATCTGAGCCTGTGCATCGGCAATTTTTGTGTTGTATTCATTGCGTGAATTTTCAAGCTGTGTCTTGCCGTCCTCAATCTGCTGCTTTGCCGAATCAAGTTTTTTCTGTGCGTCATCGGTCTTGGTTTTCAGCTCTTTTTTGCCGTCATCAATCGCCGCCTTTGCATCGGCAAGCTTCTTTTCGGTTTTTTCTTTATTGTCCGAATACTCCTGTTTTGCATCTGCAAGGTCGCTCTTAGCCTTGTCGATAACCTCGACCGTAAAGCTGTTGCTCCTGTCCTCTCCCACCTTTTCAAAATCGGCGGCTTTATTCTCTATGGCATTATCATAATCATCCGTGTATGCCAAGAATTTATCCGAAATATCGGTTTTCACATAAAGCTCCGTGTAGCGTTCAAAGGCGAAATCTTCGGGGCAAATGTAGAAATAATCCGAGATTTTTCCGTTGCCGACCGTCGTAGTTCCTCGCTGATATGCTATGTAAAGAGGTGACTGCACAAGACCGACCACAGTGTATTCAAGGGTTTTAAGTTCGGTTGAAGTATCTGTATCGCCCGTCTGTTTTGCAAATCTGATTTTGTCACCGATTTTATAACCTTCTGCCGTGAACGAGCTTGAATCGGCTGCAATTTCACCCGACTTTTCGGGAAGTCTGCCTTCCGTTAAAACAAGCTTGTTCTGAACGGAATTATCACCGTATTTTTCGGGAAGCGCAATGACTCTCATAGTCCTGCCGCCGCTGTCGGCATCGGTCTGAACATCGCAGAAATATGACGGCATAACAGAGGTTACTCCGTCCGTATTTTTTACCGCCTTTATGTCGTCCTCATCAAATCCAACCGTTGACACAAGTCGGTAATCCATAAGCTCCTGCTCGTCCGTGTAGGTTCTTGCAAGATTGTACATTGACGGAACCGTTGCCTTTATTCCGGCAAAAAATCCCACTCCGAGGGCGATAATCGCCATAATTGAGATAAATCTTGCTTTTGTATTTTTAATTTCTCTGAATGTGTTTTTTATCAAGGATTTAGTCATTGTGACACCTCCTTTTCATTTTTTACCACTCAATTTCTTCAACATTTTTCGGATTTTCATTGTAAATATCTTCAACAATTTTTCCGCTTTTCATTCTTATAATGTGATCCGCCATCGGCGTTATTGCTCCGTTGTGAGTGATGAGAACAACGGTCATTTTGTCTTTGCGGCAGGTTTCCTGCAACAATTTCAGAATCTGTCTGCCCGTGTTGTAGTCAAGCGCACCTGTCGGTTCGTCACAAAGCAAAAGCTTCGGTCTTTTGGCGAGTGCTCTTGCGATTGAAACTCTCTGCTGTTCACCGCCCGAAAGCTGTGCGGGAAAGTTGTTTGCCCTTTCAAGCAAGCCCACACTGTCAAGAGCAGTTTCGCTGTCAAGAGGATTACTGCAAATCTGAGCGGCAAGCTCAACATTTTCCTTTGCCGTTAGGTTATGAACAAGGTTGTAGAACTGGAACACAAAGCCTATGTCGTGCCGTCTGTACTCAATGAGCTGTTTGTCCTTAAATTTGCTTATATCCTTTCCGCCGACAATGATTTCGCCCTCGGAACAGCTGTCCATTCCGCCGAGAATATTCAGAACGGTTGTTTTGCCTGCACCGGACGCACCGACTACAATTGCAAACTCGCCCTCCTCAACCTTGAACGAAATGCCGTCAACCGCATTGATGACAATCTCACCCGTTTTGTATCTTTTGTAAACATTATTAAATTCTACAAGGCTCATAAAATCACCCTTTTCATATGTTTCTTACAGAAAAAATCACTGTGCTTTGCATACTAATTATACCAAATTAATACCGCAATATCAACAGAAATCTTACCGTATTCGTCATCTGTATGTACAATATTTTGAAATTATACATATAAAAACAGCAGAGGTCACACTAAACCTCTGCTGCAAAAAATTATTCATATGTATGATTACAGACCTCGTTGATTTTATCACGGAGCTTTAAGAAATCGTCAAAAGCGTCGGGCTTTCTGCGTGGATCACGCAAAATTGCCGCAGGATGAAGCATTGCCATCATAAGCACGCCATTTTTCTCAATCCACTGACCGTGTTCCTTTGTGATTTTGATATCCGATTTAATAAGCCTTGCCGCCGCAATTCTGCCGAGACAGACAATAATTTTCGGCTTGATCATTCTCACCTGTGTTCTGAGCCACTCAATACACATTTCCTGTTCTTCGGGCTTTGGATCACGGTTCTTCGGCGGACGGCACTTTACCATATTGGCAATGTAAATATTTTTGTTTCTGTCAAGGTCAACAGCCGCAAGCATTTTGTCAAGCAGTTTGCCTGCTCTGCCGACAAAAGGTTCGCCTTGAAGATCCTCGTTTTCGCCCGGACCTTCACCGATGAACATAACCTCTGCATTTTCGTTGCCGACGCCCACAACAACATTTGTGCGAGTTTTGCAGAGTTCACACCTGTGACAGTTTTCACAAGCCGATTTTAATTCTTCCCAGGTATTATACATAATTTTCTCTCCCAAAATAAAGATTTAAATTTATCAAAAATGTTGAAATTCCAAGAATAAAGTAGTAAAATAAACACGAAGCCGTACGGCGAATTCTAATTGAATGGTGGTACACAAAATGAAAGTAATGGTTGAAACATCAGCGCATCATGTTCATGTTACAAAAGAAACTCTTGAGGCTCTCTTTGGCAAGGGCGCAACTCTTACAAACAAAAAGAATCTTTCACAGCCAGGACAGTTTGCCTGTGTTGAAAAGGTAACTGTTGTAGGTCCGAAAAGTGAAATGAAAATGTCAATTCTCGGTCCCGAAAGAAGTGCAGATCAGGTTGAAATCTCTCTTACAGACGCTCGTAAGCTCGGCATTGCCGCTCCTGTCAGAGAATCAGGCGATATTGCAGGCACACCCGGTTGCAAGCTTGTCGGTCCTGAGGGCGAAGTTGAAATCGAATGCGGTGTAATTGCCGCTAAAAGACACATTCACCTTGATCCGAAAACTGCCGAGGAGTTTGGTCTTAAAGACAAACAGCTCGTTTCGGTTAAGGTTGGCGAAAATACAGGCAGAGCAACAACATTCGGTGATGTTGTAATCAGAGTAAACGCAAACTACGCTCCTGCAATGCACATCGACACAGACGAATCAAATGCCGCAGGTCTTGGCGGTACGGTTGACGGCGAAATCATCGCATAATTTCGATTTAAACCAAATCACATTTTTGGGACAGTCTTTAAAGGCTGTCCTTTTTGTTTTGCCAAAATAAGGTCAGTTGGGACAAAAGCTGAGATGTCTGTTCAGAAGATTTGTCAAATCATTTATTTCATTCACGGAAAGCTTCCTGAGATCAACCAACAATACATGGTTTGAGCGATGGATAATGTAGATATAATTTTTATAATTGCCCCAAAAATAAAACATATTCCATTGGTTCATTCCTTTTACCCACGGTGAAATTATCTGAATACCATCTTCAAAAAACATATATTCTCTAACCCCCTGTTTTTCAGAAGGATCTGCTTTACTTGACCTTATATAGAAAATCAATTCATGTATTTTTCTTGCAAAGATTGCTAACAAAATATCCAGAGCTACAAAAATAAATGCCATGAAATCAATTGAACCACCATTCATTGGGGGGTCAAAAATCATTTGAAGTACAATAATTACTGCGATAAGTAAAAGACATATTCTAATAATTAATCTTTTCGTTTTATTCCCCAGACAATCTAATGAAATTTCTTTTATTACTTTATTTTCCTCTTCACCAACATCAATTTTACATTTAATCATTTTGATTTTACCCTTTCATTTCTTTTTTCAAAAGGAAATCGGTTTGCATATCGTCACCGATGACAAATGTGTGATGTGAAAATTTTTCATATCCTTTTGATTTGTAGAATTTCTTTGCAGGCTCGTTATGTTCCCATACACCGAGCCATATTGTTGAAAGTTTTTTCTCACTTGCAAAATTCTCCGCAATCTGCATAAAGGCTGAGCCTATTCCCTGTCCTTTGGCACTTTTCAGAATATAGATGCGTTGAATTTCAAGCGCATTGTCAAGGCATTTTTCAGTCTGCGCATTGCCGATATTCAGTTTTAAATATCCGAGAGGAGTACCGTTTTTGTACGCTATAAAGGTTACACTTTCGGAGTTTGCAAGTTCTGCTGACAGCTTTTCCGCTGAATAAGTTTCTGCAAGAAATTTTCGCATATCCTCCTCATCGGTTGAATCGGAGAAAGTTTCGTAAAAAGTTGTTCTGCAAAGATATTGCAGGTCCGTCAGCATATCAATGGTGCATATTTTTATATCAATTTTGCTGTTCATATTATCAAAGTCTGCTCAAAAATGTGTGGAGAAAATCGGGGAAAATTTCTCGCCAAGATTTTTCATTGTGTGCGTTTTCAAAAAGAATGACCTCGTTCATTCTGTCATACGGGTAGAAGCTTTCTTCCAAAAGTTCATAGAGCATTTCGGTGCTTTCAAAAATCATCTCTTCAAGCTCGTCACCGTTACCCGTATAGATGTAGAGGTACGGCATATTTTCAACAATTTTTGTAGAAAGATATTTCGCCCAATTCTCTCTTGTGTAACAGAGAAATGCAGGAGAAAACACACCTGCATAGCCGAATTTTTCCGGGTGTTCAAAAGCCGAAAAAAATGACATAAGTCCGCCCGATGAGCTTCCGCAGACGGCAACATTCTGTCTGTCGGTGCATACGGGGAAATTATTTTCAACATACGGAATGACGGTATTCATAAGAAAATTATCAAAGATTTCGCCCTCCGGTTTGAAATCCTCGCAGAGCATTTCAAGGTGCTGAACCTCACCGATTGATTTCGGTGTAAGCTCGCTGTCACGCCAAGCATTACCGTTGTCAACGCCTACGATTACAGCGTTGCCGACACCGATTTTCTGCTCATTTTCAACAGCTTTTACAACCTCCCACGAACCGTGCGGAGTTGAATTATCGTCAAAAAGATTCTGTCCGTCTGTCATATAGACAACGGGCAGTTTTTCGCCGTCGGAATGTGACGGAACATAAACCCAAACGGTTCTGTCGTCCTTGTCGGGATACGGAAGTTTTATTGTATGTAACTTTGCGTCAGCCATAAAATCACCTATTTTTTATTATCTAATAGATATTAAACCATAAAAACGGCTGTGTTGCAACCTAATTTTTTACGGTTGCATAAATACAAAAATTCCCGTAAATAATATCTACAGAGGTGATTTGTTATGACTAACGATATTGAAATGCTCAACTGCGTTTTGCAGAATGCCGAAATGGGCTGTCAGGGAATTACGAGCGTGAGGAAAAGTTTGAAGGACAGCAAGGTTGACGGTGTTTTGTGCGAACATCTTATTAAATACGGAAAGCTGTATCATTGTGCAAATAAAATGTTGCAAAATCGTGGTGCAGAGCCACACGGAGTGAGTAATATGACAAAAGCAATGACACGCTATGCCGCACAAAGGGATTTAAAGCGTGACTCGTCATCTTCGCACATTGCCGAAATGATGATAAAAGGCAACACAATGGGAGTGAATAAAATGTCACGCAAAATCCGAGAATATAACGGCAATGACCCCCATGTCAGCCTCCTCGCCAAAAGAATGTTAGAAACCGAAGAAGAAAACATAAAAGAAATGTCCGCATTTTTGTAAGTATAATCTCAATAAAAAACACCCGAAAGGAATTTTTTCAAAAACCTTTCGGGTGAAATTTATATTAGGTAAAGGTTGCACCAATTATGATGCGTTAAGCACAGTCGAGCAAATTAAGCCTTAGGACCTGCTTCAACGAGAGCCTTACCTGCTTCGTTGCCTTCGTACTTAGCAAAGTTCTTAACAAAACGGCTTGCAAGATCCTTAGCCTTCTCTTCCCAATCAGCAACATTTGCATATGTGTCACGAGGATCGAGGATGCCTGAATCAACGCCGGGGAGCTCTGTAGGAACTTCAAAGTTGAAGTGTGGAATTGTCTTTGTAGGAGCCTTTGTGATAGAACCGTCAAGGATAGCGTCGATGATACCACGAGTATCCTTAATAGAGATACGCTTGCCTGAGCCGTTCCAACCTGTGTTTACGAGGTATGCCTTAGCACCGCTCATTTCCATCTTCTTAACGAGCTCTTCAGCATACTTTGTAGGATGAAGCTCGAGGAATGCCTGACCGAAGCAAGCTGAGAATGTTGGAGTTGGCTCTGTGATGCCACGCTCTGTGCCTGCAAGCTTAGCTGTGAAACCTGAGAGGAAGTAGTACTTTGTCTGCTCAGGTGTGAGGATTGAAACAGGCGGAAGTACGCCGAAAGCATCAGCTGAAAGGAAGATTACATTCTTTGCAGCAGGAGCTGAAGAAACAGGGCGAACAATGTTGTCAATGTGATCAATCGGATATGATACACGAGTGTTCTCTGTTACAGTCTTGTCGTTAAAGTCAATCTTGCCTTCCTTGTCAACAGTAACATTTTCAAGAAGAGCGTCTCTTCTGATAGCGTTGTAGATATCAGGCTCTGACTCTTTGTCAAGGTTGATAACCTTAGCATAGCAGCCGCCTTCAAAGTTGAATACGCCGTTGTCGTCCCAGCCGTGCTCGTCATCACCGATGAGGAGTCTCTTAGGATCTGTTGAAAGTGTAGTCTTACCTGTACCTGAAAGACCGAAGAAGATAGCTGTGTTCTCGCCGTTCTTATCTGTGTTGGCTGAGCAGTGCATTGAAGCGATGCCCTTGAGCGGGAGGTAGTAGTTCATCATTGAGAACATACCCTTCTTCATCTCACCGCCGTACCATGTGTTGATGATAACCTGCTCACGGCTTGTGATATTGAATACAACAGCTGTTTCTGAGTTAAGGCCGAGCTCCTTGTAGTTTTCAACCTTAGCCTTTGATGCGTTGTAAACAACGAAATCAGGCTCAAAGTTTTCAAGCTCTTCAGCTGAAGGAGTGATGAACATATTTGTTACAAAGTGAGCCTGCCAAGCAACCTCAACGATGAAACGAACAGCCATTCTTGTGTCCTTATTAGCGCCGCAGAAAGCATCTACAACATAAAGCTTCTTGTTAGAAAGCTCTTTCTTTGCGATTTCCTTAACTGCCTTCCAAGTTTCCTCAGATGCAGGGTGGTTGTCGTTCTTGTACTCGTCAGAAGTCCACCAAACAGTGTCCTTTGAGTTCTCGTCCATAACGATGAACTTGTCCTTAGGTGAACGACCTGTGTAAACGCCGGTCATAACATTAACTGCGCCAAGCTCAGTTTCCTGACCAACTTCATAACCCTGGAGTTCGGGTCTTGTTTCTTCTTTGAAAAGCTCTTCATAAGAAGGATTGTGAACGATTTCAGTGGTACCTGTAATACCATACTTTGTTAAATCAATCTTTGCCATTTCAGTATCAACCTTTCTATGTTTTCTGAATTCACATAGATAGTGGAATTGCGACAAATACCCCTTGTCAGCGTTAATATCCAACACCCTATGTTCGTTAATAGTTTATCACAAAAGAATCGGCTCGTCAAGCAAAACAGTAATCAAAAGCAGTTAAAACAGACATTGTGATTATATTGTCCATACTCTTTTATTGTAAGATAAAAAATTGAATTTATACAAAATCAAAAATGACAAATTTTAACAATAAACGCAAAAAAGTCCGACAGAAATCTGTCGGACTTAAAATGCAAGCTATAAGTAAAATTACTTAAGTTCTACTTCAGCACCGGCCTCTTCGAGCTTAGTCTTAATAGCTTCAGCGTCTTCCTTAGAAACGCCTTCCTTGAGAGCCTTAGGAGCACCGTCAACGAGTGCCTTTGCTTCCTTAAGACCAAGACCTGTTACTTCACGAACAACCTTGATAACAGCAATCTTGTTGCCGCCTGCAGCCTTAAGAACTACATCAAACTCTGTCTGCTCAGCAGCAGCAGCGCCACCGTCAGCAGCAGGACCAGCAACTGCAACTGCAGCAGCAGCTGATACACCAAACTCATCCTCTACAGCGTGAACGAGCTCTGAAAGCTCAAGAACTGTGAGGCCTTTTAATTCTTCAATAATAGCAGTAATTTTCTCTGATGCCATTGTAATTTACCTCCAATATGATAATTAGTAAAATTTTAATTAATTGCAGCCGATTATTCTGCTGCAGGAGCTTCTGCCTCAGCAGGAGCCTCTTCTGCTGCCTCAGCAGCACAAGCTTCAACGCCGCCCTTGTCAACGATAGCCTGTACGGCACGTGCAAAGGATGCGATAGGTGCCTGGAATGCACCAAGAACATTTGCAAGAAGAACTTCTCTTGTTGGGAGCTTTGAAAGGGCAACGATTGTGTCCATATCAATTACGGCACCGTCAAGATAAGCTGACTTAACCTTAAAGTTGTCATGATCCTTAGCATAGTTGCAAAGGATTCTTGCAGCAGCAGCGTACTCGCTGTCGCTTGTAGCAATAGCTGTTGTACCCTCGAGAACAGGCTTAATGTCATCAAGACCTGCTTCCTCGCAAGCACGGGAAAGAAGTGTGTTCTTTACTACAGTGTACTTAACATCGTTCTCACGAAGCTCTTTTCTGAGCTTTGTATCGTCCTCTGTGTTAATACCTTCGTAGCTGACAACCACACCTGTGATTGAGCTTTTGAGTCTTTCCGAAAGCTCTGCAACAATTGCTTTCTTCTGCTCTAAAACACTTTGACTTGGCAAGATAAATTCACCTCCAAAATATTTGTAACGCAGTTCATAAAAAACAGCCGTCCGTTTTACCTCGGACGGCTGCAAAAACACAAAACAATGTAATTTGCATCTTCCTCGGCAGGCAGGAAAAACCTTTACGCTTACGCACCTGCTGTCTTTAGAACAGCGAATTTTATATATTCACACTATTGTGTAAATAACTGAAATTAAGCACCAAACTTAGCAGGGTTGATGCGAACGCTCGGACCCATTGTTGAAGTAATGGCAACTGAGCGGATGTACTGACCCTTAGCTGCAGCAGGCTTAGCCTTTACGATAGCGCCCATGAGAGTGTCAAGGTTTTCACCGAGCTTCTCAGCGCCAAAGCTTGCCTTACCGATTGGGCAGTGAATGATGTTTGTTTTGTCAAGACGGTACTCAATCTTACCTGCCTTAGCTTCTTTAACAGCCTTGGCAATGTCAGGAGTTACAGTACCTGCCTTTGGGTTTGGCATAAGACCGCGGGGACCGAGGATTCTACCAAGACGACCTACAAGACCCATGCAATCGGGAGTTGTAATAAGAACATCAAAGTCCATCCAGTTCTCCTGCTGAATCTTCTGTGTCATATCCTCAGCACCGACAAAGTCAGCACCGGCTTCCTTGGCAAGCTCTTCGTTAGCGCCCTTACAAATTGCAAGAACTCTAACCTTTTTACCTGTACCGTTAGGAAGAACAACCGCACCTCTAACCAGCTGGTCAGCATGACGGCTGTCAACGCCGAGCTTTACATGAAGCTCAACTGTTTCGTCAAACTTAGCAACTGCAGTCTTGATAACTGTGTCAAGTGCCTCGTTTGTATCATATAATTTAGTTCTGTCAACGAGCTTAGCAGCGTCAACATATTTCTTACCGTGTTTCATCAGTCTTCCTCCATTGTTAGGTGGTCAATCGGAATTATCCTCCCACCCGGAAATAATTAGTCAACTACTGTAATACCCATACTTCTTGCTGTACCGGAAATCATACTGATAGCAGCATCAAGTGAACCTGCGTTGAGGTCAGGCATCTTCTGCTCTGCAATCTTTGTGATCTGCTCACGAGTGATCTGAGCTACCTTTGTCTTATTAGGTACGCCTGAACCGCTGTCGATACCGCAAGCCTTCTTAAGAAGAACCGCAGCAGGCGGAGTCTTTGTAATGAAAGTGAATGAACGGTCTGCATATACAGTAATTACTACCGGAATGATAAGACCGATATCATTCTTTGTACGCTCATTAAAATCCTTTGTGAACGCAACAATGTTTACACCGTGCTGACCGAGAGCCGGACCAACAGGTGGTGCCGGAGTAGCCTTTCCGGCGGGAATCTGCAGCTTAATTAAGCCTACAACCTTCTGAGCCATTGTGTTTGCACCTCCAAAATTCGTGGTAAATTGCGGGACGCCACTGTGTAGGGTCCCTCCCACAGGGAGCGTTACACTCCCAATAAAAAGCCAATCGGCTGATTATTATTTGATTAATCTTCTATCGGTTCAGCCTGAGCAAGCTCAAGTTCAACCGGAGTTTCTCGTCCGAACATAGAAACAACTACACGGACATAATCTTTGTCAGCATCAATTTCTTCAACAACACCGACAAAATCCTCAAGCGGACCGTCTATAATGCGAACTGAATCGCCGACAGAATAGTTAAGCTTAACGCTTCGTGTTTCAACACCCATTCTGTAAACTTCCGCATCTGTAAGTGGTACGGGCTTTGATCCGGGTCCCACAAATCCTGTACAGCCTCTGATGTTGCGCACAACATACCAGGTTTCGTCTGTATAGACCATCTTAACGAAAACATAGCCCGGAAACAGTTTGTTTTCAACCTCTTTGGTCTTATCGCCGACTGTTTCGGTTACGATTTCAACAGGAACTTTGACATCAATAATCATATCCTGAAGATTTCTGTTTTCGGCTGTGGTCATAAGATCTGTTGCAACCTTATTTTCATAACCCGAATAGGTATGAACAACATACCATCTTGCTTCTGATTCTGCCATAACAACTTTCTTCCTTTCGTGATTCAAGCAATGTCAGATACGAATCAGGCGGTTGTGTTCATAAAAAGACCAACGAGAGCGTACAAGCCCTGATCAAGGGCAAAGATAAATACGCCTACAATAGCTACCATAGCAATGACAATACCAAAGTTCTTTGTTGTCTGCTTCGCTGTGGGCCATGTGATCTTTTTGATTTCACTCTTACAGGAGCCGAGGTACTTTGCGAGCCTTTTGAAAACATTAGGCTTTTTAGCAGTCTTTTTAGCAGCTGCTTTTGCATTTTCAGACTTTTTCTCAGCCATGATGTACCTCCGTTATTTTGTTTCCTTGTGAAGAGTGTGTTTTTTACAGAAACGGCAGTACTTGTTCATTTCAAGTCTGTCAGGACTGTTCTTCTTGTTCTTCATTGTGTTGTAATTACGCTGTTTGCACTCTGTGCAGGCCAATGTGATTTTTACTCTCATAACGGCACCTCCCGGTTTTTTCGGAATATTTTAGCCTCCCTCAATAGGGCACAAAAAAATAAGCCCCTTTCAGAGGTAAGGTTATTCTACCATATATAAAGGCTTTAGTCAAGCCTTTTTTGCAATTTATCCGCAGAAATTCTGTGTTTTCTGCGATATTCCGTAAAACCCGCCCGTCAAGACGGGATTTTACGGTGAATTTCAATTAAATCAGTTCTTTGTAAGAGTGTTTGCCTTTGCCTTAACTTTCTTAACTTTTTCAGGCTTTACTGTCTTGCCCTTAAAAGCTCTTGCATTTAAAGCGGCAACCTTGAGTTCATCGTTGAAATGCTCATAAAGTGCATTATACTCAGCGTCATCAAGTGAATTGAGCAAAACGATTGTGATGATTGCCCTTGTGTCAACATCACCGTTGTTGTACTGAACATTGAACACATTTGCAAACTTCTCGATTTCATTCTTATTTGCACGCTTAATATACATGGGAATCTTCGGAGCAATATGCTCTTTTGCGAATGTTGCGCCTCTAAACGGGAAGTAACAATCCTCCTCGTTTTTAATTTCCTCACGAAGCTCGGGGAAATATGTTACAAAACGCTTTGCGAGAAACTTCGGATCGGCGGTTCCGTCGTCATCCTTTTTCTTTTTCTGCTTAACCTGCTTTGCCCTTTTGATTGCAAGTGTACCCGAAACGCCTTCGATGAAGTCGTTTGCGATACTGTCGGCGTCCTTCTGTGTGCCGACTGTTTCATCGTAAAGCCATGTTGCAAGTGTTTTCCATTCGTTGTCGGGACCTTCATCGGTCATTGTGCAGGAACGGAGCACCATCTGTTCCTTATCCTTATAATATACTACCGAATATGCAAGTGACGCACTTGTAAAAAGCGAAACAAGCTCGTTGTCGTTTTCGGCAACAACCTTCTGTTTTGTATAATTCTGTTTTACAAGTTCTTCTTCAACCTTGCCGACGATATAATCAAAAGCTTTTTTAAATTCCAACTTAATCTTCCTCTCGGATTAGTCTGTCAGAATTCATTATACAATCAAATAACAGATTTGTCAAAGGTTTTGACTTGCAAGACGCACATTATTGTGTTATTATTTAAGCTGTATATTAATGTAAAAGAAGGTTTTATTATGTCTTGTCAAGATGCTATCGGAGTTTTTGACTCCGGATTAGGCGGACTCAGCGCTGTAAAAGAGTTTTTGCATGTGCTGCCAAACGAGAAAATAATATACTTTGGAGATACGGGAAGAGTACCCTACGGCAACAGAAGTCGTGAAACAATTTCAAAGTATGCCCTTCAGGACGCAAATTTTCTGTTGAAACACAATGTTAAAACAGTTGTTGCAGCCTGCGGTACGGTAAGTTCGGTTGCAGGCGATATGCTTGAAGAAAAGCTTTCCGTTCCGTACACGGGTGTTGTAAACCCGACCGCATTCATTGCCGACCGAAAAACAAAGAACGGTAAAATCGGAATTATCGGCACTGCCGCAACCATTTCGAGCCACAGCTACAAGCTCCGTCTTGAAAAGCTTAATCCGAAATACAAGGTTTATGAGCAGGCGTGTCCGCTTTTTGTTCCGCTTGTTGAAAACGGTTTCATCTGTCGTGACGATCAGATTGTACGGCTTGTTATCAGAAGATATCTTTCCGAACTCAAGGAAACAGGCGTTGACACCCTCATTCTCGGCTGCACTCACTATCCGCTTTTACGTGACGCAATTGCCGACTTTATGGGTGACGGAGTTACGCTTGTTGATTCGGGATATGAAACTGCAATCTATTGCTCAAAAATTCTCAGAGAAAACAATCTGCTCAACACAGACGGTGTGCATCAGACTCCCGAATTTTATGTAAGCGACACTCCCGACGGATTTAAAAGCGTTGCAGGACTGTTTCTCGGCAGAAATATGGAGCATACTGTTACACAAATTGACATTGAGCAGTATTAACGAGGGAAGATATGACAGATAAGGAAAAGAAAAAATGCAAATATATGATTTCCATTCTGGGCGAACAGATTCTTGACGATGAAAGCGACAGAATTGAGGTTCTCACAGAGGGAAATTTTCTGATGAAAAAAGACCATTGTTACATAGGCTATAAAGAATATGACGAGGATGCACCGCAGAGCTTTTACGACAATCTCATCAAAGTTCAGGACAATACGGTGACAATTACACGCAAAGGTCCCATGCGTTCACAGCTTATGCTTGAAAAAGGCAGACGGCATCAATGCCTGTATCAGACGCCTGCTGGCGACCTTATGATAGGAGTTTTCACAAAAACAATGAACAACTCCCTCACCAAAAACGGCGGAACGCTTGAAGTCAGTTACACGCTTGATTTCAACAATGACCTTGTGAGCGAAAACAAGTTTAAAATTACGGTTGAAGAAAAAGAAAAGTTTGAAAATGAGGTAGATTGATATGGATACATACGCACTTGCTGTACAACAGCTAAAAAAAGCAATTGAAAACGCTATTGAAAAGGCAATATCAAACGGTGAACTTCCCCAGGCGGAGGCCGCTCCGTTTATCATTGAAACACCCGCAGACAGAAGCCACGGCGACTTTGCAACAAATGCGGCAATGGCAGGCGCAAAGGCATTCCGTATGCCGCCTTTCAAAATTGCACAGGCTATCACATCAAACCTTGACCTTGAGGGTACAATGTTTGACCGCTTTGAAACAGCAGGTCCGGGATTCATCAACTTCTTCCTCGGCACTGAATTTTATTCGGCTGTAATCAGAGAAATCCTTGCCAATCCCGAGGCATACGGCAGAAGTGAATACGGCAGAGATGAAAAGGTTATGGTTGAGTTTGTATCAGCCAACCCGACAGGCCCTATGCACATGGGCAACGCAAGAGGCGGCGCTCTCGGTGACTGTCTTGCCGCTGTTCTTGACAAAGCGGGCTACAACGCATGGCGTGAATTTTATGTAAATGACGCCGGCAATCAGATTGAAAAGTTCGGCTGTTCACTTGAAGCAAGATATCTTCAGATTTTCAAGGGCGATGAGATAGAGTTTCCCGAGGACGGCTATCAGGGTGAGGACATCAAAGACCTTGCAAAAGAATATGCTGACCTAAACGGCGACAACCTTGTTAATGTAAGCGCAGAAGAACGCAAAAAGGCTCTTGTTGACTATGCACTTCCTAAGAACATCGAGAAGATGCAGGCAGATATGGAAAAATACAAGATTTTCTATGACAAATGGTTCTTTGAAAGCGAGCTTCACAAGAGCGGTGCTGTTAAGGCTGTTGTTGACCTTCTCACGAAAAAAGGACTTACCTACGAAAAAGAGGGTGCCGTTTGGTACAAGAACAAAGAGGTGCTAACACAGAAGCTTCTCAAAGAGGGCAAGTCACAGAAATACATTGACAACCTTGAATTAAAGGACGATGTTCTCATTCGTCAGAACGGCAACCCGACATATTTTACAGCCGACATCGCATACCACAAGAACAAATTTGACCGTGGATTCACAACTCTTATTGATGTTTGGGGAGCAGACCATCACGGTCATGTTATGAGAATGAAAGGCGCAATGGACGCTATCGGCTATGACGGTGACAAGCTCAATGTTGTTCTTATGCAGCTTGTTAAGCTTGTTAAGGACGGTGAGCTTGTAAGAATGAGCAAGCGTACCGGCAAGGCTATTCAGCTTGGCGATTTGCTTGACGAAGTGCCTGTTGACAGCGCAAGGTTCCTCTTTAACACCAAAGAGGCTAACACACAGATGGACTTTGACCTTGACCTTGCAGTAAGTCAGGACAATCAGAACCCTGTTTATTATGTTCAATACGCACACGCAAGAATTTGCAGTATCTTCAAGTCACTTGCAAAAGAGGGCATTTCTCCGAGAGAATGTACAGACGCAGAGCTTGCGCTCCTCACAGCTCCCGAAGAAAAGGAACTCATCAATCATCTTGCGTCATACACCAACGAAATCATCAGTGCGGCAAAGGATTATGATCCGACCAAGGTTACACGCTATGTAACACAGCTTGCAACACTTTTCCACAAATTCTACAACGCTTGCCGTGTTAAGGGCGAAGAAGAAGGTCTTATGCAGGCAAGACTTGCACTTTGCAACTGCGTAAGAGCCGTTATCAAAAATGTTCTTACAATGTTCAACATTTCTTGCCCCGAAAGCATGTAAGCAGCGTGTCGCTGCACCCTGTTCGTGTAGATAGTTTTATTAATACGAAACTTATATTTCCCGAGCGGAAGTTTACAAATTGAAATTTAAAAATTGAAAATGTAAAATGGATGTCGGGAAGACAGTTTGCATAATGCAAAACAATGTCTTCCCGACTGATTTTTATTTATATCCAATTGTCATGCCTTATGGGGGTTAAGCCCTATTAATAATACAAATTCAATGCATAATAAAGTCCCGAAGTACACACAATACCTCGGGACTTAATTATTATTACTGTGATTATGATTTAAAATCATTCAGTAACAAATTGCTGACCGACTTTTCCGTAACCGTTAAGACCTATAATATACTTTTGAATTGAAGTCGCATCCATAACAGAAATAGCACCGTCACTGTCAACATCTGCAACTGACTTACTGTCTGCTGTAAGTTCTTCAAGACCGACAATGTACTTCTGAATATCGGTAGCATCGATTACGGTAATATCGCCGTCAATGTTCACATCACCGTAAACAAGAGCATTTTTTGTTTCATCCTCAACCGCAAAAGCGCTGAATACGCTTACTGCCATAAGAACAAACAATGTCGCAATACTAATAAGTTTTTTTGCCATACCAAAATCTCTCCTTAGAACAGTGCATTTTCAACCAATAATACACCGAAATTGAATTTGATAATCAACATTATATAAACATCGAACGAGAAAACAAGAATATACTTTTACTTCTCTTTGTTGTTTATAACCGTTCGGTTATCTTATAAAATATTCTATCACAAAGACAACTGTTCTGTCAATAGCAAATAAACAAAAAGATGATAAATTGTTTTATTATAAACAAATATGAGAATTGTATGAAGATAACAATTTAACAAATAACGAATAACAACAATGTGTTTTTATCACATTAATATCTTCTATACATACAATAAGGTTCACATCACACTAATTTATGTATCACAAATGCAATAGCAATACTGAATTTCGCCACTGTTATAACCGTTTAGTTATCATACGAAAATTTCATCGCAAAGAATGTTATTCTGTCAATAGCAAATAAATAAAAAGGGTGATAAAATGCCTTATTATAAAAGGATAAGGGAATTGCGTGAGGATCACGATATGACGCAGAAAGATGTTGCAGAATATCTCGGCATGAAACAGCCACAGTATTTCAGATACGAAAACGGAAACCGTGATGTGCCGTCAGAGGTTCTTATTTCGCTTGCAAAATTGTACAAAGTTTCAACCGACTACATTTTAGAATTAAAAAACAACACAAAATGATTTTTTCTGTATTCTGCATATAATGCATATAATTTAAAATTCTGCAAAAAATAAAACCACCTCACGGAAAGGTGGTTTTTATTTTGAGTTTTTACGACATTGATCATAACGAGGGCAACAGGCAGAATGAAAATTATCCTGTTGAGTTGCCGTCACGAAACAGCAAAAAGGAGATTTCCCCTATTGTTGATGTTACGGAACACGAGGTTTATCCGCTTGAGTTTGCAAACTGTCACAGGACAAAGCCTCATTTTGACACAAACGGTGACATCACCGAGATTGTGACTACCGAAACAGAAGCTGAAACGGAAGAGCGAACCACTCACGAACAGCATAAGTAGGGACATACAAAAGCCTTGTGTCGGAGCTTACTGCTCCGACATTTCCTTTTATGCCGAGTTGCGAACAGATTATCCTTGCTCTGAGCTGATGAAAGCCGTCCGTCACAATCGTAATATCGGTATTAAGGTTGTTGTCCTCAATAATTTTCATTGAATTTCTTATATTCTCGGTTGTGTTGGTTGACTTGTCCTCCATATAAAGTCTTGAAGAATCAATTTTTGACTCCGTCAGCACATTGTACATGCATTGTGCCTCACTCATAATTTCGTCACTTCCCTGTCCTCCGCTGAGAACGGCATTTGCGTTCGGAGAATCGTCAAGATATGATTTTGCGGCATCAATTCTGCCACGCAAAATTACCGACGGTCCCCACGGCTTAACCTGAGCGCCGAGGACAATTGCAGTTGAGTTTTCGGGCGGAGCCTGACAGGTTGCCCACACCATTGCAGAGGTGACAATCGCACCGTAAACGGCAAAAGCGATAAAGCCGATATTAACTACACGAAAAACTATTTTAGTAAACAAATGCTTAAAGCAAAATGCCTTTATTGCTCCGTGAACGGGCGGAATTAACACGCACAACAGCCACAGACACAAAAAAGTTCCTGCAATATTGCCCGGGTTGATAATTCCGTGAGTCATAGGGATTACGAAAAATCCGAGAAATACAACTGCTGCGGCAATGCCGATTATGCGTAAAATTAACATCACCATTTTCAAAATATCACCCGACCTGTTAAATTTCTTTCATCTTATCAAACTCGTTATACATATTTTCAAGTGTTGACAAGCGGTCAATAAACGGAGTTTCAACAGCACCCTCAAAGCACGATTCTTTCTTGCTTTTGAGAACCTCCATTGCAGATTTGTCGGGATTGTTGATTGTTCCGGCACCTGCAACACAACCGCCGGGGCAAGCCATACCCTCAAGCAGATAGCCGTTGTACTTGCCGGCCTTTGCCATACGCAAAAGCTTTACGCACTCGTCAAGTCCCTGTGCATTGGCAACCTTGACCTCTCTTTCGGGATCAAGCTTGTGGATTGCATTGACAACAGCCTTTGCAACACCGCCGCTTACGGCAAAGCCTCTGCCGTCTGCGCTTGAGAATGAAAGCGGTTTTTCGTCAACCTCAACAGTGTTAAAATCAACCTCTTTTGCGGCAAACATTCCTGCAACTTCTTCAAAAGTCAGCACAAAGTCGATATCACTTCGGATACTTCTGCGGCTTGCCTCAAGCTTTTTAGCGGCACACGGTCCGATAAACACAACTCTGCAATCGGGATAATGCTGTTTTGTAAGTCTGCCCGTGAGAACCATAGGGGTGAGTGCCATTGAAATGTACGGAGCAATGTCGGGGAAAGTTTTCTTCGCCATAACGCTCCATGCCGGGCAACAGGAAGTCGCCATGAACGGCTGTTTTTCGGGAACTTCTTCCATAAAATCCTTTGCCTCTTCAACCGTACAAAGGTCGGCACCGACCGCAACCTCGACAACATCTGTAAAGCCGAGAGCCTTAAAGGCATTTCTGATTTTATTTGACGGAAGTCCCTTGAACTGACCTGCAATTGCAGGTGCAACGGCGGCATAAACAGGTGTGCCGCTGTTGATTGCCATAATAGTCTGGAAAATCTGACTTTTGTCAACAATTGCGCTGAACGGACAGCTTACAAGGCACATTCCGCATGAAACGCACTTGTTATAGTCAATATCTGCTCTTCCGTGTTCATCGCTGTGAATAGCTTTCATACCGCATGCGGCGGCACACGGACGCTCCTGCTTTATGATTGCATTGTACGGACACGCACCCTGACATTTTCCGCATTTGATGCACTTTTCATCGTCAATATGCGATTTTCCGTGTACAATCGAGATTGCTCCCTTCGGGCAAACCTCTGTACACGGGTGTTCAAGACAACCCTGACAGCCGTCTGTCACAACCACTCTTTTTTCGGCACACTTATGACAGGCGAATTTTATAATATTGATTAACGGCGGATCGTAAACCTTTTCGTCAATCATACTTTCTTCAACACCTGTTGAGATAGGCGCTTGTTTTGAAACGGGCAAAAGCGGAAGTCCCATTGCAAGGCGAAGTCTTTCGCCCACAATGGCTCTTTCGAGAAATATACTTTCACGGTATGTTGAAATTTCACCCGGGATAATTTCATACGGAAGATTTTCAAATTTTGAATAATCTCCGCCCTCGTATGCAAATCTTGCAACCTCGGTGAAAATTTGATTACGGATTTTTGTCTTTGACGAATACAGTCCTCTCAAGGCACTCATCCTTTCACTGTGTGTATTTTATTTTCTATTCAATCATTCACTAAATTCAAATCGCATCAACGCTCTGCCTTGCTTGCAATTTGTACTTAGATTATACACTACACTATCCTTGTTTTCAACAGATACAGGCTTATTTTGCAAAAATTTTGCGATATTATTTACATAATATCAAACTTTATTCCAAGCGATTTTGTCACATTTATTGACTTTAAATGAATATTGTTATAAAATGGTGTCATACTATCAAAAATTATGAGGTACAACCCTATGAAATGTCCTAATTGCGGTTTTGAAACCGA
Organism: Ruminococcus bromii; assembly: GCF_002834235.1. Classification (GTDB taxonomy): domain Bacteria; phylum Bacillota; class Clostridia; order Oscillospirales; family Acutalibacteraceae; genus Ruminococcoides; species Ruminococcoides intestinale. Next base: position 58,302 of record NZ_NNBY01000042.1, read on the forward strand.
GTCTGCGTTTTGTCAGATGTGCGGAACAAAAATTTCCGAAGCTTTACATACACAGAATAATGAAACAACCGAAACTGAGTACACCTCGCCTTTGCCGCAGACAGGCTTTGAACAGGCGGAGGGCTTTGCACCGCAGATTCAAAATGAAATGCCCGAACTTGAAATAAATCAGCCACCCATTCCATACATTCCGCCGGCAGAACAGCCGATTGATAAAAAGAAAGCTTTTAAAATCGTGAAAATTGTTGTCGCCTGTGTGATTGGGGCGGTCATTATTGCAGGCATTGCAATCAATGTAACTGCGGCGGTATCGGGCAACAGCAAGTCAATTTTCGGCAACAACTCCATTAGTGACTGGGTAAATCGCCCCGATATGTACGGCGGAGATTACAGCACATATAATTAAAAAATAAAACGGTAGGAAAGGCATTGCAGTATTGCAAATTGTCTTTCCTGCCGTTTTTATGTTTAGGTTTAAAATAAATTATTCGGGTCTGCCGATTTTGCGGAAACGCTCATAGCGTGCATTCAAAAGCTCTTCGTCATCCAGGGCAAGATTCTTTTCAAATGTTCTTTTGATGAGCATTTTAAGGCTTTCAAACATAGCATGATCGCCTGCCTTTGGCTGACGGATGATTCTCTCGATTACACCGAGGTCAAACAAATCCTGTGCGGTAAGCCTGAGAGCCTCTGCCGCATCAGCCGCCTTTGAGCTGTCTTTCCAGAGAATTGACGCACAACCCTCGGGAGAAATTACCGAATAAACAGAATTTTCAAGCATCCATACTTCATCGGAAACTGCAAGTGCAAGCGCACCGCCGCTGCCGCCCTCACCGATAAGAACGGTAAGTACGGGAGTTTTGAGAGTCATCATTTCCATGAGGTTTTCGGCAATAGCCTGTCCCTGACCTCTTTCCTCCGCACCGATTCCGGGGTATGCACCGCTTGTATCAACAAGGCAAAGAACAGGTCTTCTGAACTTTTCAGCCTGTTTCATAAGTCTTAAAGCCTTGCGGTAGCCCTCGGGATGAGCCTGACCGAAGTTGCGTTCAACACGCTCTTTTGTATTTCTGCCCTTTTCAATTCCGATTACAGTAACAGGAGTGTCAAAGAGCATTGCAAGTCCTGCAACAACTGCTTTATCATCGGCATATCTGCGGTCACCGTGAAGCTCAATGAAGCTGTCGCCGAACATATGGGCAATATAGTCAACCGAGGTCAGCTTGTTAGCATCTCTCGCCGCCATAACCTTTTCGTAAGCTGTCATTTTTAAGCCTCCTCACCGCTGTAACCGTGCAATTTAAGCAGTTTTACAAGTGTAGATTTCAAATTATTTCTGCTGACAACCGAATCGATAAAGCCCTTCTGAAGAACAAATTCCGAGGTTTGGAAGTCCTTAGGGAGCTTTTGACGGATTGTCTGCTCGATTACTCTCGGACCTGCAAAGGCAACAAGGCAATCGGGCTCGGCAAGAATAATGTCGCCCTCCATTGCAAACGACGCCGTAACACCGCCTGTTGTCGGGTCTGTAAGCACCGTGATGTAGAGATTACCTGCGTCGCTGTGTCTTTTTACCGCACCAGAAGTTTTTGCCATTTGCATAAGCGAGAGGATGCCCTCCTGCATTCTTGCGCCGCCTGCGGCAGTACAAACAACAATCGGCATTGCATTTTCGGTTGCATATTCAAACGCACGGGTGATTTTTTCGCCCGTGATTACGCCCATACTTCCCATCATAAAGGTCGGATCCATAACGCAGAGAACGGTATCAATGCCGTTCATCTTACATTCTCCGCAGATAACAGACTCCTTAGCACCTGTTTTTCTCGCCTTTTCAAGCTTTTCGTCATATCCCGGAAAATCAAGAATATTATGGCTTGAAAGGTCTGCGTCAAACTCAACAAAGGTATCCTTGTCGGCAAGCATTTCAACTCTGTCTCGTCCGTTCATTCTGAAATGATGGTTGCACTTTGTGCAGACATGAAGATTTTCCTCCATATCAGTCGTAAGGAGCATAGTATTGCATTTGGGGCATTTTATCCACATCTCTTCGGGAACGAAGGGTACATTTTTGCTCTCGCCCTCATCGGACTCAAGCTCATTCTTCGGTTTTCTGAAAGCAAACAAATCCATATCTTTTACTTCTTCCTGTCGGCGTGTTTCTCTTCAAACTCTGCCATAAAATCTGTTGTATATTCACCGCTCACAAACTGTTCGTCCGAGAGAATCTCGGCAAGAAGGTCACGGTTAATGTCAATTCCGTCAATGGTAAGCTCGGAAAGAGCCATTTTCATCTTTCTGATTGCCTCGGCACGGCTTCTTGCCTGAACAATCAGCTTGCCAATCATCGAATCATAGTACGGAGGAACAAAATAGTCCTGATAAATCGCCGTATCAAATCTTACAAATGCACCGCCCGGGGTGTGAAGTCTTGTAATTCTTCCGCAGCTCGGTCTGAATCCCTTTTCCGGATTTTCGGCATTGATTCGGCACTCAATTACATTGCCGTGTGTGAAGATGCTGTCCTGAGTGCGGGAAAGCTTTGCACCTGCTGCAATTCTTATCTGCCACTGAACAATATCAAGACCTGTTACCATTTCCGTAACACCGTGTTCAACCTGCAGACGGGTGTTCATTTCCATAAAGTAGAAGTTGTTGTCCATATCAAGCAAAAATTCAACTGTGCCTGCATTGACATAGTTGACTGCCTTTGCCGCCTTAACAGCCGCAATCATCATCTCTTTACGGGTTTTTTCATCAAGAGCGGGGCTTGGACTTTCTTCAATCATCTTCTGGTTCTTTCTCTGAACAGAGCATTCACGCTCACCCAGACAAACAATATTACCGTATTTATCACACAAGAGCTGCATTTCAATGTGTTTTACAGGGTGAATGAATTTTTCTATGTAGCAGGCACCGTCACCGAATGCTGACTGCGCCTCGCTTGAAGCTGACAAAAATGCCTCTTCAAACTGCTCTATTGAATCGACACGGCGAATACCCTTTCCGCCGCCGCCCGAACGAGCCTTGATGAGAAGCGGAAAACCGATTTTTTCAGCTTCCTCTTTTGCCTGTTCAACGCTTTCAACAATATCGCAGCCGGGGGTTACGGGAACACCTGCGGCACGCATAGTCTTTCTTGCGTTGTCCTTGTCGCCCAAAAGCTTTATCATTTCGGATGAAGGACCGATAAAGTTGATGTTGCACTGTTCACAGAGCGAAACAAACTTGGCATTTTCGGACAAGAGTCCGTAGCCGGGATGAATAGCCTGAGCACCGCTTTCAACGGCAACGGTGAGAATTGCAGGCATATTGAGGTAGCTGTCGGCAACACGGTTACCGCCTACGCAGTAGCTTTCATCGGCAAGCTGAACATGCAGGGAGTCCTTGTCTGCCTCAGAATAAATTGCTACTGTGCTGATGCCCATTTCACGGCAGGCACGGATAATTCTTACTGCAATTTCGCCTCGGTTGGCAATCAGAATTTTTGAGAACATTTTTTCACTTCCAGTTATTTATCGCATTACGGCTGTCTGCACCCAAAAACGGCACAGACAGCCTTTAAAATCACTTATTTTCAACAAGTGCAAACGAAAGCTCGGCACTTACACAGAGCTTGCCGTCAACATAACCCTTTGCGTCAATAAAGTAGAATGCACCTCTGCTCTTTGTGAGTGTGCAGACACTTTCAAGAGTGTCGCCCGGTTTCACGGGATTTCTGAACTTAACATTGTTCATCTTTGTAAAGTAAGGTGTGCAGTTCTTAACCTTGTCTGCAAGAAGGCAACAGCTTGCCTGTCCCATCATTTCGCAGAGAATAACACCCGGAACAACGGGGTTACCGGGGAAATGTCCCTGTAAAAAGAACTCGTCACCTTTGATTGTATATCTGCCCTTTGCCGTGTTTTCGTCAACACTTTCAGCCTCTTCAACGAGAAGCATATTGTCACGGTGCGGCAAAATCTTTTTAATTTCTTCCTGATTCATACAGTCCTCCGATTATTTAACCTTGAATAACGGCTGACCGTATTCAACAAGATCTCCGTCCTTAACAAGAACTTCAACGATTTCATAGTCGTCCTCAGCCTGAATTTCGTTCATGCACTTCATAGCCTCGATAATGCAAACGGTTGAGCCCTTGCTTACTTTCTTTCCGACAGGAGCAAAAGGAGCCTTGCCCGGTGCCGATGCGGCATAGAATACGCCGACAATCGGAGCGTTTACAGTCTTGGCGTCTTCCTCGGGAGCAGCAGACTGAGCCGCGGGAGCCTGTGGCTGAACAGGCGCAGGAGCAGGAACATCTGTTGCAGTCGGCTGATACGCACCGATTGGAGATGCATTAAAAATCTGCTGTGCCGGATGTTCTTTTTCAAGATGAATCTTTGTACCGTCCTCTTTTTCAATTTCAAGAACGCTCAAAGAAGAATTTTCAAGAAGGGAAATATATTCCTTGATTTCTTCTATTTTATTCATAGTAATTCCCTCGCTTAATATTTTTTAAATACAAGACAAGCGTCATGTCCGCCAAAGCCGAGGTTGGTTGAAGCGGCAACATTTACATCACGCTTAACTGCTTTGTTAGGTGTATAGTTAAGGTCAAGACCTTCATCGGGTTCGTCAAGGTTGATTGTCGGCGGAATAACACCGTCATTGAGAGTCATAACAGAAGCAATAGCCTCAATTGCGCCTGTTGCACCGAGAAGATGACCTGTCATTGATTTTGTTGAGCTGATATTTGCATCATAAGCCTTTTCACCGAGAGCCGTCTTGATAGCCATTGTTTCGGTAAGGTCGTTAAGATGTGTGCTTGTGCCGTGAGCATTGATGTAAAGCTGTGCGTCATCGGCAACATTTGCCTCCTCAAAAGCAATCTTAATTGCTCTTGCAAGACCTGCACCGTTAGGATCGGGAGCTGTAACATGATGTGCGTCACAAGTATTGCCGTAGCCTGAAAGCTCTGCATAAATCTTAGCACCTCTTGCAACTGCGTGCTCATACTCTTCAAGAACGAGCATGCCTGCGCCCTCGCCCATGATGAAACCGTCACGATTCTTGTCGAACGGACGGGATGCGTGCTTTGGATCATCGTTTGTTGAAAGAGCTTTCATATTCTGGAAACCTGCAATTGTGAGAGGAGCAACAACTGCCTCTGCACCGCCTGCGATGATAGCGTCAGCGTAGCCGTCCTTGATGCAGTGGAAAGCCTCACCGATTGAATTTGTACCTGTTGCACAGGCACTCATAACCGAAAGAGACACACCTTTTGCGTTAAAACGGATTGCAACATTGCCTGTTGCGATATTACCAATCATCATCGGAATGAAGAAAGGAGAAACCTTTCTCGGGCCTCCGTTTTCCATGCCAACTGTATTCTTAACAAAGGTCTGCAAACCGCCGATACCTGCGCCGATATAAACACCGAAACGGTTCTCGTCAATCTTGCCTATGATACCGCTGTCGTCAACTGCCTGCTGTGCCGCTGCGATTGCGTACTGTGTATATGGATCAAGCTTTCTTACTTCTTTTTTCTCAATATACTGTGTGGGGTCAAAATCCTTGACTGTACCTGCGATATGAACCTTGAGGTCACTTGTATCGAAAGCTGTGATTGTTTCGATACCGCAAACGCCGTCAACCATATTTTTCCACATTGTAGGCACATCGTTACCAATCGGTGAAATTGCGCCCATACCTGTTACAACTACTCTTCTGCTCATTATATCCTCCAAATCAATTACATTGCAAGTCCGCCGTCAACTCTGATAACCTCGCCTGTTACATAAGCGGCATCGTCAGAGCAGAGGAAAGCTACTACATCTGCAACATCATCGGGAGTACCGATACGCTTTGCAGGAATCTGTGCTTTCATTGCGTCCTTTACCTTATCGGGAAGTACACTTGTCATATCTGTTGCAATGTAACCCGGAGCAACTGCATTAGCCGTAACGCCTCTGCCTGCAAGTTCCTTTGCAACCGACTTTGTAAGACCGATAATACCGGCCTTTGACGCAGAATAGTTAGCCTGACCTGCGTTGCCGGTAAGACCGACAATTGACGCTGTGCTGCAGATTCTGCCGTAACGCTTTTTCATAAAGTGCTTGTATGTATGCTTAATCATGTTGAATGTACCCTTGAGGTTTACATTGATTACAGCGTCAAAATCTTTTTCGTCCATATTTAAAACGAGCTTATCTCTTGTGATGCCTGCGTTGTTTACAAGAATTTCGATACTGCCGAACTCCTCGATGACCTGATCGACAACCTTCTTTGACTCTTCAAAGTTTGAAACATCACAGAAATACTGCTCAACCTTTGTGCCGTACTGTGAAAGCTCTTCCTTAGCCTTAATGCCCTCGTTTTCGTCACCTACATAGAGAATTGCGATGTTAGCACCCTCTTTTGCAAGCTTTGTTGCGATTGCAAGACCGATACCTCTTGAGCCGCCTGTTACTACGGCTGTTTTATTTTCAAATCTCATTATATTATACCTCCGAACAGTATCAAAGTTCAAGTGCGTCAATATCAGCCGCAGTTTCAACCTTGAATGCCTTTACATCTCCGTTGATTCTCTTTACAAGACCTGTGAGAGTTTTGCCCACACCAACCTCAATAAAGGTGTCAACGCCGTCATTAATCATATTTTCAACAATAGTCTGCCATTTTACGGGATTCTCAACCTGTGCCTTTACAAGCGTTTTGAAATCGCCCGAATACGGCTGAGCCGTGTAATCGGAATAAATCTGAACCTTTGGCTGAGCAAAGTCAACATTTTCCATATACCTTCCGAGTCCCTCTGCGGCATCAGCCATAAAGGGAGAATGGAACGCACCGCTTACTGCAAGAAGTTTTGCCCTTCCGCCCTCTGCTTTAACTGCCTCGCAGAAAGCGTCGGCATTTTCACTTGTTGTTGCAACAACAGTCTGAGCCGGTGAGTTGTAGTTTACGGGATATGTTTTGTCAAACCTTGAGCAGATTTCTTCAACCTTTTCGGGAGTAAGCTTTAACACGGCAGCCATTGCACCGGGATTTTCCGTTGCGGCTTTGTCCATAAGCTCGCCTCTTTTGCAAACGAGTCTGAAAGCCTCTTCATCGGAAAGGATTCCCGAAAAAGCAAGTGCAGAAATCTCACCGAGTGAAAAGCCTGCTACGCAATCGGGAGTGATACCCTTTTCAACAAGAGCTCTTGCGGCCGCAAGGTCGGCAGTAAAAATACACGGCTGTGTATTTACTGTCTTTGAAAGCTCCTCCATTGTACCCTCAAAGCACTGCTTTGAAGTGTTTTCTCTTATAGAATCAGCCATTTCGTAAACAGCCTTTGCGGCAGGCGAATTATCGTAAAGATCCTTGCCCATACCGCTGTACTGTGCGCCCTGACCTGAAAAAATAAATGCTATTTTACCCATTTTGTTGCTCCGTTCAATACTTCTTCTGCCTGTGAGAACATCTCTTCAATCATTTCTCTTGCCGGCTGTTCCTTTTTAACCATACTTGCAACCTGTCCTGCAAGAACGGTACCCTGAGAAACATCGCCCTCTCTCACGGCTCTTCTGAGTCTGCCGAGTCCCATATTTTCAAGCTCCTCATCGGAAACATTAGCCGAATCGTACTCAGCCTTTGTATATTCACGGGTAAACGAGTTACGGATTGAACGAACAGGATGACCGAGTCTTTTACCTGTTACAACCGTGTCAATATCTCTTGCTTTGAGAATTTTGTTCTTATATTCCTGAGAGATAGTACATTCCTTTGCAACGAGAAATCTTGTGCCGACCTGAACGCCCTGAGCGCCGAGCATAAATGCTGCGGCAATCTGTCTGCCGTCTGCAATACCGCCTGCGGCAATTACAGGTATATTTACTGCATCAACAACCTGAGGAACAAGAGCCATTGTTGTGAGATCACCGACATGACCGCCTGACTCGCCGCCCTCTGCGATAACGGCAAAAGCACCGTCTTTTTCCATTTTCCTTGCAAGTGCAACGCTCGGAACAACAGGAATAACCTTGATGCCTGCCTCAAGCCACTTTGCCATGTACTTGCCGGGGTTACCTGCACCTGTTGTGATGACCTTGATGCCCTCTTCAACTACAACATCGCTTACTTCCTCTGCAAACGGACTCATAAGCATGATGTTTACGCCGAAAATTTTATCGGTCATTGTTTTGCACTTTCTGATTTCCTCACGGAGCTGTTCGCCGTTGGAATTCATAGCTGCAATAATGCCGAGACCGCCTGCGTTTGAAACACCTGCGGCAAGCGATGCATCAGCCACCCAAGCCATGCCTCCCTGAAAAATAGGAAACTCAAGACCGAGCGACTGGTCAATGACAGTAGAAATCATATGTAATATCTCCTTTTCTGCATTTTTACTTGATTTTCAGAAACAGAAAGTTTGCAAGATTTCATTATTTTGAAAAATTTACGGCAAATTCTGCACCTGATTCCATACTTTATGGCATATCAGTTTGATTTTACTCCAAAAGCACAGAAAAGTCAATATAAAAGCACAGAAAAGTCAATATATATGAAGAATTATCTTACCATTAAGCCTTTAACTGCAATAGTCCTCAAGAGCCCTCATAAGGTTTTCTTTTCCCTTTATTTCAATTCCTTTTTCAAGGTAAAGTGCGTCGCCTTTCGGAAGATTTGATACTCTGCAGTCGGTTGTCAGATACGCTTTGTCCTCGCCTTTTTTGTACACTACAATATACCCTTTTTCGGCTTTTATGATGTAGTCGCCTTCCGTTGTACCGTTATTCTGCGACGACGAATAATTGCTTGTTGCAGAGGTGTTTTCCGCAGAATTCACGGGAGCAAAAAGCGAGCTTATCATCATACACGCAATTAGAATCACACCTGTTAATCCAACTATTTTTTTCATAATACAGCACTCTTTCCGTCAGTTTTTACTTTTATTTTTTCCCGAACCAACGGTTATATTCATCATTTTTATAAAATTCCAACCAAAAGACCGCCTTAATTCTGCATATTTTTTAAGAGAAATTTGCATTAATATATTTATTTTTTTCTTTTCAGGTGATATAATAATCAAATGAGTATTCCTGCTTGTAATTTTGAGTATATATGTTATTATATAATTTATGTATTACAGCCGGCGCACTGCGTTTGTGCAAATCACTCAGACAAATTACAAACCGACGGTTGTTCGTTTAACCGTAAATTGTGAATTGATAAAGGAGATAATATGCGAAACAAGCGTGAAACTGACATCAGTCAGTATAAGAAGGATATTCAGCAAAATGAATTATCCGAAAAAGCTGACGGAGGTGTAAAAAGATTTTTCAGGGGTTTTGGCAAGTTCCTGATTACCGTTTGTTCGGTATGCCTGGTTGCTCTGCTTATTACGGGCATTTCACTTGCTGTCTACATTTTCACCATTGCGTCCGAGCCTACGGGCATCGACCTCAAGGCAAAGTCTATGAACCAGACAAGCCGAATATATATTCAGAATGAGGATACAAAGGAATTTAAAGAGTATCAGAAACTATACGATACCGAGAACAGAATCTGGGTTGACAATCAGGATATTCCTCAGGCAATGAAAGATGCGGTTGTCGCAATTGAGGACAAGCGTTTCTTTGACCACAACGGTGTTGACTGGGGCAGAACACTTTCCGCCGTTGCAAATCTTGCAACCGGTTCGGACTCATACGGCGGTTCAACAATCACCCAACAGCTTATTAAGAATATTACAGATGACAACGAGGTTTCAATTACAAGAAAGCTTCGTGAAATCACAAAGGCACTAAAGCTTGAGCAGGAATATACAAAGGATCAGATTCTTGAAGCCTATCTCAATGTTGTAAACTTCGGCAATAACTGTCAGGGTGTTGAATCTGCGGCTCAGCTTTACTTTGGCAAAAGCATAAAGGACTGTTCAATTGCAGAATGTGCGGCAATTGCGGGAATTACACAAAACCCGTCAAGATGGAATCCGCTTGTTTTCCCCGAAAACAACAAGGAGCGCCGTGAAATCGTTCTCAATGAAATGTATGATCAGAAAAAAATTACCAAAGACGAATTTGATGCGGCTATGAAAGAAAGTGCCACAATGAAATTTGTCGGCTGGCAGGCGTCCGATGACGATAACGACGATGACGAGGCAGATGTTCAGAACTGGTATATTGATCAGGTCTTTCGTGATCTTCAAAAGGACATTGCAGAATATTACAACATAAGCGAATCTGCGGCATCTTCAAAGCTTTACACAGAGGGACTTAAAATCTACTGTGCAATGGATGAAAATGCTCAGACCTACCTTGAAAATGCGGCACTCAATATTGATAAATCAAATGATTCCGACCTTCAGATTGCGTCAACAATTATGGGATATGACGGCAGAGTAATCGCAACAGTCGGTTCTTCAACAAAAAAAGAGGGCGCTCTCAGCTGGGACAGATCCTACAACTCCGTACTTCAGCCGGGTTCTTCAATCAAGCCTGTTGTTGTTTACCCTTATGCAATCGAATCAAAGAAGCTTTATTTCTCATCAATGGTTCTCGATGAACCGCTTGACAACTATCGTACAAATGAAAGCGGTCAGCTTGTTTCGGGTCCTAACAACGCATACGGCTACTACAACGGCAATATGAGTCTTCCCGATGCAATCGAGTGGTCATCAAACGCAACAGCCGCTCAGACCATGGAGCTTATCGGCGGTCCGAGCGTTGCATATCAGCAGGTTGTTACAAAAATGGGATTCCAGAATCTTACGGAACAGGATGCACAGAATACGGGTGCTCTTTCAATCGGCGGTATGAACGGCGGTGTTACAGTAAGAGAAATGGCGGCTGCTTACACATATCTCGGCAACGGCGGTCTTTACTACGAACCGTACACATACTACTATGTAACCGACTCAGAGGACAACATAATCATTGATAACCGTGACGCAGTTCCGAAACAGGCTTATTCAGCCGAAACAGCAGGAATCATGAACAGACTGCTTCACTACAATGTTACAAACAGTGCTCACACAAACGCACATTACGCTCAGATTTCAGGCTGGGACATTATCGGCAAAACAGGTACAACCGATGACGATAAGGATTCATGGTTCTGCGGATGTTCACCATATGCCGTAATGGCTACATGGTGCGGTTTTGATAAGCCTAAAACCATTTCCTACAGCGGAAGAACAACGGCAACAAAATTCTTTGCAAATGTTATGGGCAAGTACCTTAAAGGCAAAGAAAACAAGGAATATAAGATATCCGATAACCTGATTGAGGCAACATATAATCCTACAACGGGACTTATTGTTTCAACAGATAATATTTCGGGACGGTATGTGGGCTACTACACCGAGGACAATATGCCGAGTTCGGGAGGTTCATATTACAGCGGTAACTATGAATACGGCTCAGATGTTTCAGACTCCTCAAGCTACTACAATCCCAATTACGGCGGTGACAACAGCGGTAGCAATTACGGCGGCGACACAAGCAACAGCGGAGGAGATAATTCAGGCGGCGACACCTCCGGCGGAGGAGATAATTCAGGCGGAGAACCTTCAGGCGGAGGAGATAATTCAGGCGGAGAACCTTCCGGCGGAGGGGAATCCTCAGGCGGAGGCGAAAGCTCCGGAGGCGGTGAATCGTCTGGCGGCGGTGAGGAAGCTCCCCCTGCCGCAGAATAAAATAACAGGTTAAAACCAAAAACTCGAAAGGAAAGGTTTTTAGATATGGTTTCAATAGCAATTATGGGTCACGGTGTTGTAGGTTCGGGCGTTGCCGAAATCTTTACAACACACAAACAGAAGCTTTATGCAAGCATCGGTGAAGAGGTTTATGTCAAGAAGATTCTTGACCTTCGTGAATTTCCAGACAGCCCGCTTGCAGACAGATTCACAAAAAACTTTGAAGATATCATCAACGACCTCGAAATAAGAGTTGTTGTTGAAGTTATGGGCGGTCTTAATCCTGCTTATGACTTTGTAAAGAGATGTCTTAAAGCAGGCAAGAGTGTTGTTACTTCAAACAAGGAGCTTGTTGCCGCTCACGGTGCAGAACTCCTTGAAATTTCAAAGGAAACAAACACAAACTTCCTCTTTGAAGCATCGGTAGGCGGCGGTATTCCGATTATCCGCCCGATGAGCCAGTGTCTTGTTGCAAACAATGTTGACGAGATTGCCGGTATTCTTAACGGTACAACAAACTTTATCCTTACAAAGATGATTGAAGACGGTATGCAGTTTGACGATGCGCTCAAGCTTGCTCAGGAGCTTGGCTTTGCCGAGAGAAATCCTGCCGCTGATATCGAAGGTCACGATGCTTGCCGTAAGATTTGTATTCTTGCATCTCTTGCATACGGAAAGCATGTTTATCCCGACTCTGTACATACAGAGGGCATTACAAAAATTACACTTGAAGATGTAAGATACGCTGAGGCTTTCCATTGCGTAATTAAACTTATCGGCAGTGTTAAGCGTCTTGCGGACGGCAAGATTGACATTATCGTTGCTCCTATGCTCGTTCCGAACAAGAGCCAGCTTGCTAACATTGACTATGAGTTCAACGGCATTATGGTAAGAGGCGACTGCACAGGCGATGTAGTATTCTACGGCAAGGGTGCAGGCAAGCTTCCTACAGCAAGCGCAGTTGTAGCCGATGTAATCGACTGCTGTAAGCACCTCAAGACAAGAAAGTTCCTTTACTGGGCAGACGGCAACGGCAAAAACATTCTTCCTTGGGAGGAGTCAAGCCGTGCCATGTATGTTCGTGCAAACGGCAGTAATGTTGCAGAAAAGGCAGAAAAATTATTCGGTGAGGTAACAGTAATCAATAAGGCTGACGCACCTGCCGACGAAAAAGCATTTGTTGTCAAGGCTATGCCGTACAACGAATTTGCCGAGAAGATTGCTCAGCTTGAGGCTGACGGTGTTTCGGTACTTTCAAGTATCCGTGTGGCTGATTTATAATTTTACAGAGGGAGTATTAAGTACATGAGTTTGATAGTTCAGAAATTTGGCGGCAGCTCTGTTGCCAATGCCGAAAGAGTAATGAATGTTGCATCAATCGTAACAGACACTTACGCAAAGGGCAATGATGTTGTAGTTGTTGTATCCGCTCAGGGCGACACAACAGACGATCTCATTGAAAAGGCAAACGAAATCAATCCAAAGGCTTCAAAAAGAGAAAAGGATATGCTTCTTGCCGCAGGCGAACAGATTTCTATTTCACTTCTTGCAATGGCAATCGAAAAGCTCGGTTACCACGCTGTTTCTCTTCTTGGCTGGCAGGCAGGTTTCAATACCACTTCTGCTCACACAAGCGCAAGAATCAGAAAAGTTGAGCCTGACAGAATTAAGAAAGAGCTTGACAAAAAGAACATTGTAATCGTTGCAGGCTTCCAGGGCATTTCAAAATACGGCGATATTACAACACTCGGCAGAGGCGGTTCAGACACAAGTGCCGTAGCTATTGCGGCTGCAATGCACGCTGATCTCTGTCAGATTTTCACCGATGTTGAGGGTGTTTACACAGCTGATCCGAGAAAGGTTAAGAACGCTAAGAAACTTCAGGAAATCTCTTATGACGAAATGCTTGAGCTTGCTACACTCGGTGCTCAGGTTCTTAACAACCGTTCGGTTGAAATGGCTAAAAAATATAATATCGAGCTTGAAGTGCTTTCAAGTATGACAAAGGCTTCGGGTACAATTGTAAAGGAGAAAACTAAAATGGAAAAAATGTTAATCAGCGGTGTTGCTAAAGATACAGATGTTGCAAGAATTTCTGTTATGGGTGTTCCGAATATCCCCGGTCTTGCTTTTAAGATGTTCTCAAAGCTTTCTGCTAAAGATATCAATGTTGACATTATTCTTCAGTCAATCGGTCATGACGGCAAGAAGGACATCAGCTTTACAGTTGCCAAGAACAGAGGCGAAGAGGCTGTTGCTCTTATGAAAGAATACACAGAGAACCTCGGTGCAGAGGAAATTCTCTATGACGATAAGGTAGCTAAGATTTCAATCGTCGGTGCAGGTATGGAAAGCCACGCAGGCGTTGCTACAAAGATGTTTGAGGCTCTTTATGACGCTCAGGTCAACATCCAGATGATCAGCACAAGCGAAATCAAGGTTTCGGTTCTTATTGATTCAGCAGACGCTGACAAGGCCGTAAGCGCTATCCACAGCAAATTCTTTGATTAATAGAAGAGCCGAGGTTCGCAGCCCTAAAACTTTTTTATAACGCAAATGAAAATCCCTGTCCGTTATGGACAGGGATTTTTTTGTATCGGTAAAACTTTGTTTTTAACATTATAAAGCTCTCTGTACGAATTTGGTACAGCGATTCACCGTTAAATTTAATGATAGTAATATCCTGAACGGGAAAATTCGTTGAAGATACTGATACCGCAGACTGCAAGAATAATTGAAACAACTACCACAAGCACAACTCCGATAAGAGCCAGGATAAGAGCGGCTCTTGCATAGTTTTTGAGTGACTTCTTTGTTGATGAGCTGAATGCCCAAACAAAGAGCATAATGAGGTTTACAAGCGGCAGACAGGTTAAAAGCATAACGCCGATCCAACCGCCTATGCTTACAGGCTGAGTATCCGGAGTACCGTATGGCGGTGCAACGGGCGGTACAGGCTGTGAGTTGTATGTCTGCTGATACTGCGTGTTGTACTGCTGATTATAGCCGTTGTTGTAGCTCTGATATTGATTGCCGTACTTGCTTTGATTTGAGCCGTAATCATTGTTCGGTGAGTTTGTAAACTGCTGACCGTATGAAGTTTTGTTAGGCTGTGGTTGCTGATAATAAGCCTGATTTGGCTGACCGTACTGCTGAGAATACGGATTCTGCTGTGGCTGACTGTCGGCAGTCGGCTGTGCGTTATCAACCTCAGGCTGTGCAGTCTGCACATTCTCGTAAGGGTTCTGTGCAGCATCTTCGGTTGAAGCATTTTCAACAGGCTGTATTTCAGGCTCTGAAGTCTGCTCAACAGGTGTTCCGCAGTAAGTACAGAACATTGCTCCGTTGTCAATTTCGTGATTGCAATTTTTACATACCATATATAATCGCTCCTTGCATAATATTCTATAAATAGTATGCTACCATTTTACACTATTTGCCTTACAAAATCAACAACATTCCACGCAATAATTCAATAATATTACAAAAAGCGACAGTTTTACGGCTGTCGCTTTTTATTACACTCCCCTTTTCATAAGCTTGTGGGGAATTATTTTATTTTCTTTGAGTGACGCTTTTACATCTATAATACGCTGATTTGACGAACCTCTGAACGCAAGGCTTATATCGTGAAGAGCCTCAACAAATTCACCGTCAACAAGCACATCAATCATTGAAAGCATTTCATCCGTACATTCACATCTTGCTCTGCTGTCGGAAAGAAGCTCCTTGTCAAACAAATAGCCCGAATAACACCAAATTGTTTTGTCGGAATATTTTTCTCTGACACGCTTTAAAAACGGCACTAAGGCTCTTTGATTTGAAGGTTCAAAGGGTTCTCCGCCAAGCAATGACAAGCCGTCAATATATGACGGTTCAAGCTCTTTGAGAATTTTATCCTCAACCTCTTTTGTAAAAGGTTCGCCGTAATCAAAACTCCATGTCTGCGGATTAAAGCAGTTTTTGCAATGATGCGTACAGCCGGATACAAAGAGCGATACTCTTACTCCCTCACCGTTTGCAATATCGCAGAGTTTAATTTCTCCGTAATTCATCAAAGGTGAAGCACCCTTTCCTCAATTTCCTGAGTTCTGCCCTGATTCCAGAACTGAGTTCCTATATATCCGCAGGTTCTTCTTGCAACATTCATCTTATCCTGATCACGGTTGCCGCAGTTAGGACACTCCCACACAAGCTTGCCGTCATCATGAACGATCTTGATTTCTCCGTCATAACCGCAAACCTGACAGTAGTCGCTCTTTGTGTTAAGCTCTGCATACATAATGTTATCGTAAATGAACTTGATAACCTGTAAAACAGCGGGAATGTTATCCTGCATATTCGGAACTTCAACATAGCTGATTGCACCGCCCGGTGACAAAGCCTGAAATTCGGATTCAAGCTTCAGCTTGCTGAATGCGTCAATATTCTCGGTAACATGAACATGATAGCTGTTAGTGATGTAGTTTTTATCTGTTACGCCCTTGATAATGCCGAAACGCTTTTGAAGACACTTTGCAAACTTATATGTTGTGCTTTCAAGAGGAGTGCCGTAGATGCTGTAATCGATGTTTTCCTCTTTTTTCCACTTTGCACAATAGTCGTTTAGCTTCTGCATAATTTCAAGGCCGAGTTCTTTGCCCTCTTTTTCTGTGAGCTTTTTGCCGATAAGGCTGTAAACGCACTCCCAAAGACCTGCATAACCGAGTGAAAGCGTTGAATAACCGCCGTGGAGAAGCTTGTCAATCTTCTCACCCTTTTTAAGTCTTGCCAAAGCACCGTACTGCCACAAAATAGGAGCGGCATCCGAAAGAGTGCCTGTAAGACGCTCGTGACGGCACTGCAATGCTCTGTGGCAAAGTTCCATTCTCTCGTCAAAAATCTTCCAGAATTTATCAAGATCCTTGCCTGCGCTGAGTCCGATATCAATAAGATTTACAGTCACAACGCCCTGATTGAATCTGCCGTAATATTTCGGCTTGCCGTTTTCGTCAACATAAGGAGTAAGGAAGCTTCTGCAACCCATACAGGTAAAGCAATGTCCCTCGCCGTTTTTATCAATTTTGCTTTGGAGCATAACCTTCTCCGAGATATAGTCGGGAACCATTCTCTTTGCGGTACATTTTGCAGCAAGCTCCGTAAGATACCAATACTTGCTGTCCTCTGTTATGTTATCCTCCTCAAGCACATAAATAAGCTTTGGAAACGCAGGTGTAATCCACACACCCTTTTCATTTTTTACGCCCTTGTGACGCTGTTTGAGTGTTTCTTCGATAATCATGGCGAGGTCGTGCTTTTCCTGCTCGTTTTTAGCCTCGTTAAGATACATAAACACGGTTACAAACGGAGCCTGACCGTTTGTTGTGAGCAAAGTAACAACCTGATACTGAATGGTCTGAACACCACGGTTTACTTCTTTGCGGAGTCTTTGCTCAACGATATCGTTGATTTTCTCTTCTGTGGGATGAACACCGAGTTCTTCGATTTCCGCAAGAGTTTCTCTGCGGATTTTCTCACGGGAAACCTGAACAAACGGTGCAAGATGAGCAAGGCTTATGCTCTGACCGCCGTACTGGTTACTTGCAACCTGTGCAATAATCTGAGTTGCAATGTTACACGCCGTTGAAAAGCTGTGCGGTCTTTCAATAAGCGTATCACTGATAACGGTACCGTTCTGCAACATATCCTCAAGGTTTACAAGATCACAGTTGTGCATATGCTGTGCAAAATAGTCCGAATCGTGGAAGTGAATAATACCTTCCTTATCAGCCTCAACAATATCAGCCGGCAAAAGCATTCTTCTTGTAAGGTCACGACTGACCTCACCGGCCATATAGTCACGCTGAACGCTGTTGACGGTAGGATTCTTATTTGAATTTTCCTGCTTTACTTCCTCGTTATTGCACTCGATAAGCGAAAGAATTCTGTTATCGGTAGTGTTTGCCTTACGAACAAGCGAACGATTGTAGCGGTAACGCACATATCTTCTTGCAAGCTCAAACGCACCCTTTGCCATGAGCTGATCCTCAACCATATCCTGAATTTCTTCAACGGACACTGCTCTCTTGATTTTGTTGCACTTATATTCAACATAGTCGGCAACATCCTCAATCTGTTCGTCTGTAAGGAACTTGTGTTCCCCCGAACCGTTTGCTTTTTTAACGGCATTAATAATTTTTTCAATGTTAAAATCTTCTTCTGAGCCGTTACGCTTAATAATTCTCATAATCCTTCCCCTTTTTATTATTTTGCGGTACTTCCTTGGTAAAAATATCCTATATCTGTTAATCCGAATAAAAAATAAATTTTTCAATAATGCTGTTTAAAAAATGCGTTATGTAATAAAATTGCAAGGAACCAAACTATCCCTGCAATGCAAGACCAATTATACAATAATTGCAATATAAATACTGTTGCACAGGCAACAATTATGTGATATACTATACTATATCTTGTGGTAAGACAAAAAAACCACACATTATGGAGTGTTGCAAATGATAGAAGAAATAGGCGGTGCAAGGCTTAAAAAATCAGATTTCATCGGGATAAACGAGTGTTTTAAACCTATTGAAAGAGAGTATAAAAGGGGTGAAATCATAACTACATATTCACCCGAAAATGACACAATTTGCATCATAAAAGAAGGAACTGTTTATCTGACAACAGACAATGCCGAAAATCAGCGGAGAATTATTTCTTTTTATGAAAAGGGCGACATAATCGTCACCTGCATTGTACCCGAATCAGACAACAGAATTTTTTATCTGAGTGCCAAAACAAACTGCAAAATTGATTTCGTGAAATACTCAAAATTTACAGCCTGTTGTGAAAAGCATTGCAGTAAACACCAGCGGATTATAAGTGCATACATCAAAAAATCTCATAAAAAAAGTCTTGCTCACACAGACATTCTCTGTCAGCAGACGCTGAGGAGCAAGCTTTTGACTTTTTTTGAATACATTAAAACCGAAAAAGGAAAAAACACCTTTTATCTTCCTCTCCCTCTTTCCGACCTTGCAGATTACCTTTCTGTTGACCGAAGTGCAATGATGCGTGAAATAAAAAAGATGAATGAGGAAAATATTATAATCTCCGAAAAACGAAAAATCACAGTCATTGAAGATTTGTCAGAATGACATATAACATATATATGTATAAAAAAACATAAAAAACAAAAAATATAAATGCGTGATTCCGTCGTTTTGAGCCTGCAAAAAACTTGCAGGCTTTTTTTGTACACAACGATTAATATTGTAGTATAAAAACACCTTGCAGTCAACACGCTAAAAGAATTATAGTCAAAATAATTAATTTGACTGATTTTGAATGGAGATAATCAAAAACACCAATTTTAATTGCAAAAACGGTAAAATTATACTGTTTTTAAATAACGCTCGACACTTTTTTTGTTAGCTAATTTTGCTGTCTTTAAATTTTTTTGAATTTTTTTGACCGATTTTGCTTGACTTTTAAAAAAAGGGTGTTATAATGTAGTTAAGATATTCAAGATAGTCAAGAGGTGAGGATAATGCTTACACAGGACAGATATCGTGCAATACTTGATTTGCTCGAAGAAAAAAATTCGGTCACGGTGTCGGAATTAACAAAGTTGCTTGACTCATCCGAGTCAACAATAAGAAGAGATCTTTCCGCTCTTGATGAGATGGGAAAGCTCACAAAGGTTTTCGGCGGTGCAACTTCAATCACCAGAAACGAGGGTGTTTTTGAAGATGCGGTAAGCAATCGTGAAACCGTTATGAGCGATGAAAAAGATGCGGTTGCAGAATACTGTGCAAAGCTTATCAATGACTCTGACTTTGTTTATATTGACGCAGGAACAACAACATTAAAGCTTGTTGACCACATTACAAATACAAACGCAACATATGTTACAAACGGCATAACACACGCCAGAATGCTTATCCACAAGGGTATGCAGACATATATAGTAGGAGGAAAAATAAAACCGCTTACCGAGGCTGTTGTGGGTGCCGAAGCAATAAAAAGCATAAACTGCTTTAACTTTACAAAAGCTTTTATGGGAGCAAACGGAATTGACATCGGTTCGGGATTCACAACTCCCGACATCGAGGAAGGTCTTATAAAGGAAACGGCAATTAACAAATCTTATATGGCATTTGTTCTTGCAGACCATTCAAAATTTCGCAGGGTATATTCCGTAACATTTGCCCCTCTGCGAAAATGTTGTATAATCACCGACAAACTGCCTACGCCGGACTTTTCGCAGGCAACGGTGATAAAGGAGGTAAAAAATGATTTACACCGTAACGCTTAATCCGTCAATTGACTACATTGTCAGACTTGATTCACTTGTTCCGGGAATAACAAACCGAACAACCGCCGAAGAATATTACTACGGAGGTAAGGGAATCAATGTTTCATGCGTACTTGCAGAGCTTGACCTTGAAAGTACGGCATTCGGATTTGTTGCAGGCTTTACGGGTGACGCCATTGAAAAGGGTATTCGCAACGACAGGATTATCACCGACTTTATTAAGCTTGAAAGTGGAATTTCAAGAATCAACATAAAAATCAAAGCCGGCGTTGAAACAGAAATCAATTGTCAGGGACCTCACATAAGTGAAGGCGAACTTGAAAGGCTGTTTTCAAAAATCGACAGAATATCCGACGGCGACACAATCGTAATTGCAGGAAACATTCCGAACACGATGCCTGATGATGTTTACGAAAGAATCCTTGAAAGAATCAAGGGCAAGGATGTACGAATTGTAGTTGACGCAACAAAAAAACTTTTGCTCAACGCACTCAAGTACAAGCCGTTCCTCATCAAACCGAACAGACAGGAGCTTTCCGAAATGTTCGGAGTTGAAATCAACACCGAGGATGATATTGAAAAGTATGCAAAAGAGTTGCAGAAACTCGGTGCAAAAAATGTTCTGATTTCACTCGGCGGTGACGGAGCGATGCTCATTGACGAATTCGGAAAAAGACACAAAGCAGGAGTCCTCAAAGAAAAGGTAATTAACACAGTCGGTTCAGGAGACTCAATGGTAGCAGGCTTTGTGGCAGGATATGAAAAAACAAAAAGCTACCCCTATGCGCTGAAATTAGGCAGTGTGTGCGGAAATGCAACGGCATTTCTTGACGGACTTGCCACAAAAGAAAAAATAAATGAATTGCTTGCAAAATTCAATTAAAAAGGAGAGAAAAATATGCGTATCACTGATTTATTAAAAAAATCGGGTATTGCTCTCGGCGTTAAAGTTGCCGACAAGAGCGAAGCAATTGACAAACTTGTTTCATTGCATGAAAAGTGCGGAAACCTCAAGGATGTTAAAGCCTACAAAGAGGGAATCCTCAAACGTGAAGAACTCGGCACAACAGCTGTAGGTATGGAGGTCGCAATTCCCCATGCCAAGAGCGAAGCTGTAAAAGCTCCCGCCCTCACGGCTATCACAGTTCCAGGCGGTGTTGATTATGACTCGCCCGACGGTCAGCCCTGTAAGCTGCTCTTTATGATTGCCGCAACAACAGACGGTGATGTTCATCTTGAAGTTCTTGCAAGACTTATGCAGCTTTTGATGCATGAAGATTTTACCGCAAAGCTTAAAGCCGCAAAAACTCCTGAAGAATTCATCTCGATTATTGACGCAAAAGAAACAGAGAAGTTCCCCGATGAACCAAAGGCAAAAGTTCCTGCAAAGAAGGGCTACAGAGTTCTTGCTATCACAGCCTGTCCAACAGGTATTGCTCATACTTATATGGCGGCTGAATCACTCCAAAAAGCCGGCGACAGCCTTAACATTCCGATTAAGGTTGAAACAAACGGTTCGGGCGGTGCAAAGAATGTGCTTACCGAAGAAGAAATTGCAAATTGTGACGGTGTTATCATTGCCGCTGACATCACAATAAATCTTGCCCGTTTTGACGGCAAGCCCGTTTTACAGTGTGCCGTTTCAGACGGTATTCATAAGCCGGAAGAGCTTATCAACAAGATTGTAAACAAAGAAGTTCCCGTATATCATCACAAAGGCGGTTCTGCCGACGCTCCAAGGAAGAGAGGCGGCACTTACGGTCACCTTATGAACGGTGTATCGCATATGCTCCCGTTCGTTGTAGCAGGCGGTATCTTCATTGCAATCGCATTCCTCATTGATATTGCATGCGGTGTTAACGCACAGGAGGTTGGCAGTGCATTCGGTACGGTAACTCCTGCAGCCGCATGGTTTAAGACACTCGGCGGTGTAGCATTTAACCTTATGGTTCCTATCCTTTCCGGCTTTATCGCAATGTCAATTGCAGACCGTCCCGGTCTTCTCGTTGGTCTTGTAGGCGGTTTCCTTGCAACATCAGGCGCAACCTTTATGGATCCTGCCGCTGCAGAAACAGTTCCGTCAGGCTTCCTCGGTGGCTTGCTTGCAGGTTTCGTAGGCGGTTACTTAATGCTCGGTATTGAAAAAATGTGCGATAAGATGCCTAAGGCTCTTGAGGGTATTAAGCCCGTTCTCATCTATCCGCTTCTCGGACTCGGCGGTATTCTCGTTGTAATGTGCGCAGTCAACCCGTTCATGGGTATGATTAACACAGGTATGTCAAACGGCCTTAACGCTATTGCCTCTAACCCTGCAATGATGGTTCCGCTCTGTGCGCTCCTCGCAGGTATGATGTCTATCGACATGGGCGGTCCTTTCAACAAGGCAGCTTATGCATTCGCTACACTTAACCTTGCAAACGCAGACGATCAGGCATACATCATTATGGCAGCAGTTATGATCGGCGGTATGGTTCCTCCAATCGCAGTCGCTCTTTCAAACACATTCTTCAAGAATCGTTGGACAGACGAAGAAAGAAAGAATGCTCCCGTAAACTATATAATGGGACTTTCATTCATCTCAGAAGGTGCAATTCCTTACGCAGCAGGTCATCCGCTTCAGGTTATCCCTTCATGTATCGTTGGTTCTGCAGTAGCAGGCGCACTTTCAGCTCTCTTTGGCTGTAAGCTTATGGCTCCTCACGGCGGTATCTTCGTATTCGCAACAATGCAGGGTACATGGTATTTCTACCTCCTTGCTCTTGCAATCGGTGCAGTAGTTTCAATGTTTATGCTTGCACTTCTCAAAAGACCGATTAAAAAATAATTAATTTGCTATTACCCGTTTTTTGAAATGTTTTGTTCCTCGGCACCGGTGTAAAAGCCGGTGCCACCCCTCAAAACTCAAAGAACTTTCACGACATTAGATTCAAAACTTCAAAACACAAATTTATTTATAAAGGAGATTTTATTATGGTATCAAAAGAACTCGTACTCACAAATGCACAGGGATTCCATATGCGTCCGGCATCGGTTTTTGCAACAGCTATGGGCAAATACAGCTGTGATGTAACAATCAAATTCAATGGCAATCAGTACAACGCAAAGAGCCTCCTCAACATTATTGCGGCTTGCATCAAGTGTGGCAGTGAAATTGAAGTTGTTTGCGACGGTGCTGACGAAAACGAGGCACTTGCAGAGGCAGTACAGCTCATTGAGAGCGGTCTTGGCGAATAATGGCCCCGACAGACCAGTTACAAGAGGTGAAGATTATGCTACACGGAACAGCCGCATCCGAGGGTATCGGAATTGGTAAGGTAATGCTTATTGAAGAACATTCGCTTGAATACACTCCACGAACAGTAACAGATACTGAGGCAGAGTCACAGCGTTTTAAGGCAGCAGTAGATGCTTTTTGCTACAATACTGAAAAACAGGCAGAAAATCTTCGCAGTTCAGCCGGTGAAAAAGAGGCAGAAATTCTTGCAGGTCACATTCAGATTATCAAAGATCCGTATCTCAGCGGTGAAATTGAAAAGCTGATTGCAGACGGTCAATGTGCGGAATCTGCTCTTGAGCATATGTGCGATATGTTTATTGCAATGTTCTCGGCAGCTGACGATGAGCTTACAAAACAGCGTGCGGCTGATGTCAGAGATATCAAGAGCGGTGTTCTCGGCATTCTTCTCGGAGTAAACGAAATTAAAGTAAGCGATGCGCCAAAAGGCACTGTGCTTGTTGCAAGGGAGCTTACTCCTTCTGTTACGGCAGGTATTGTAAAAGAAAACATAGCAGGCATTATTACTGAAACAGGCGGAACAACTTCCCACTCTGCAATTCTTGCAAGAGCGCTTGAGATTCCCGCCGTACTCAGTGTTGAGGGTGTCGCATCAAGCCTGAAAAACGGCGACACAGTTGTAGTTGACGGCAGTGAGGGTGCTGTAATTGTTAATCCGGATGATACCACAGTTGCAGAATACTCCAAAAAGCGTGACGCTTTTCTTGCAGAACGCAAAGAGCTTGAAAATTACAGGGGACGAGAAACAAAATCTGCAAGCGGAGAAGTTTATGAACTTTTCTGCAACATAGGAAAACCCGAAGACGCTGTCAAGGCAGTTGATGCAGACGGCGAGGGTGTCGGACTTTTCAGAACAGAGTTTCTGTTCATGGACAGAACTTCAATTCCGACAGAGGACGAACAGTTTGAGGCCTACAAAAAGGCAGCTCTTATCTTAAAGGGCAAGTCGCTGATTATCAGAACACTTGATATCGGCGGTGACAAGGACATTCCGTACCTTGGACTTGAAAAAGAAGAAAATCCGTTCATGGGATTCCGTGCAATCAGATATTGCCTTAAAAACCGTGAACTTTTCAAATCACAGATTAAAGCCATTTTGCGTGCAAGCGCATTCGGTGACGTCAAGATTATGTTCCCACTCATCACAACTATGGATGAACTTCGTGAGGGCAAAAAGCTTGTCGCAGAATGCAAAGCCGATTTACGCAATATGGGCATAAATTTCAACGAAAACATTCAGGTTGGTGTTATGGTTGAAACAGCGTCTGCGGCAGTTATCGCAGATATGCTTGCAAAAGAGGCAGACTTCTTCAGCATCGGCACAAATGACCTCACAGGCTACACAATGGCTTGTGACAGAGGCAACAACGATGTGTCTTACCTCTACTCTCCCCTTCAGCCAAGCGTTCTCAGAATGATTAAGCGCACAATTGAGTGCGGTGTTCAGAACGGCATTTCAGTCGGAATGTGCGGTGAGGCTGCCGCAAACAAGCTGATGATTCCGTTGCTTATTTCATTCGGACTCACAGAATTCAGCGTTTCCGCTCCGTCAGTTCTCAATGTGAGAAAAATAATTTCCACATGGACAAAAGAAGAGGCAGACAAAGTTACCGCAAAGGTGCTTGAAATGAGTACACAGCAGGAAATTGTCGAATACCTCAAATCGGTTGTGTAAAACAACCAAGTTAATATGCGTTAATCTCAGTTAAATAATTTGCAAACACGATTAATCCCCGTCAGAAATTCTGACGGGGATTTGTCTTTTGGTATAGGTATATTAATTAGTTTTTTCTCTGCATACTATCCCTTTTTGAAAAAATGCAGCCGCAGTAGTTTTGGCGGTAGAGGTCATATTCTTTTGAAAGGATGATTGAACGCTTGTAGCCTTCACGCTTTTTGAAGTCGCTGTACAGCCACGGAATGCCGTACTTCTCGGCAAGCTCCGCACCGATTGAATTAAGCAACTGCGCATTTTTCAGCGGACTGATTGTAAGCGTGGTTGTGAAATAATCAAAGCCGTGTTCCTTTGCGTAGCGTGCAGAGGATTCAAGTCGCAGTCTGAAACATTTTTCACACCGCTTTCCGCCCTCGGGTTCATTTTCAAGACCTTTGACATACTCAAAGTAATCCTTGGGCAAATATTCGCCTTCAATTACCTTTACAGGATGTTCAAAAGGCATAAGCGACACAAGACGCTTTTCTTCGCTCAGGCGGTAATTATACTCATCCGCAATCGAAATATTCGGATTGTAAAAATAGACCGTTATATCAAAATATTTTGAAAGATACTCAAGGCAGTATGACGAACACGGGGCGCAACACACATGCAAAAGCAGCTTCGGTACTCTGCCCTCTTTCGTGATTTTGTCAATCACCCTGTCGAGTTCTTTCTGATAGTTTATCTTGTTCATACTATTATATAAATTTGCAAATGTAGTCAAAAAGTTCTTCGGCTGTGTCTGCAACAAACGGTGCACCTGCGTTCATAAGCTCGTTTTTTCCTCTGAATCCCCATGAAACACCTGCCATTTTTACACCCGCATTGTTTGCCGTAAAGACATCGACATCGCTGTCACCGACATAGAAACATTCTTCGGGAGTTACACCGCTCATATCGAGGAGTGCAAGCAGAGCATCAGGCTCGGGCTTTGTCTTATACTGTGGTTTCTGCCCCCATGCCTGAGTAAACTTGTGATTTGGAAATGCTTTTTTTAGCATTTTATCAACAAATTCATCCGGCTTGTTTGAAAGCACACCTGTTTTTACACCCTTTTTTGCAAGCTTTTCAAGCATTTCGGCACAACCGTCATATGCGGAGGTGTGGTCGTTGCAATGAACGGCATAGTGTCTGTCGTAATCAGCCTTGACCTTTTCAAAAAGCTCGTGGTCGGTCCACGCATCTCCCATCGCCCTTCTGATGAGCATTTCTCTGCCGTTTCCGACATATGTTTTATAATTTTCAACCGGCTTTTCTTCAAGGCCGTTAAGCTTCAGACCGTAGTTCACACTTATAGCAAGATCGGTAAGCGAATTCATAAGCGTGCCGTCAAGATCAAATACTACCATTTTTACCATAAATATCACCTTAGTTTAATCCTTTTTCCTGTTCAAAGAGTATTGCTCTGCATGGTGCCGCCTCAACTCCGCCGAGTTTTATCGGAAACGCACACAAATCATATTCGCCGTCAGCCACTCCCGAAAGATTGAGATTTTCGAGAACGGCAATATCCGCTCTGCCAAGTTCAAGATGTGTTTTAACTTCATCAAACGGAGGTGCGATTGACTCGGCATCCGTACCGACAAGCACCACCCTGCTTTGTGCAAGCACAATTGCGGCAGAATGTGAAAGGTATGTTTTGCCGTTCCCACGAAAGAGTATGCGTTTTCGGCAATACGGCAACAGCTTGTCCATATCTTCGCCCGTCAGCACACCCTTGACCGTTATTACGGTGCATTTTCCGTAGAAAGTGTTAAGCCTTAAATCGGTTATCCCTTTACCGTCAGGGCAAAAGTGGAGAGGAGCGTCAATATGCGTGCCTGCATGAACGCACATAGAAATCTGCGAAAGATTGCACTCGTCATCTTCATCAATACTTCTCAGCGGAGTCACAACAGTTTCGGGATCACCCGGATATGTTTCGGTTGTAAGAGTGTCTCTCGAAATATCATGAATATACATACATCCTTCGCCTCTTTTCTTTTTGAACATTTTTAATTCACGCAGAGCATCAGCTCCTCGGAGTCTAAGTAAAATATAACTCTGCTTAAATTCAGAACGAACCCACCGTATGAGTAAAGCGGAACATCTGCACTATGATTATACCACATATTACTGCACTTTGCACCTTTATCGGCAAAATTTCCTTGTTTTACGGCAAAAAATAACCCCACAGGAAAACCCTGTGGGGTAAATTGCAATTGTGAATTTAATCAACAGCGATTAATTATTCAACAGAAATAGGTAAACCGACATTGCCTGTTTCGTAACCGCCAACGATGTACTTCTGAACGAGAGTAGCATCCTTGATTGAGATTCTGCCATCCTCGTTAGCATCACATGCCTTGAATGCGTTTGCATCATCAGCAGCAATACTCATAAGGTTGATAGCAATCTTCTGAATTGTTGTAGCATCTACAACTGTAATTGAGTAGTCACCGTCAGCATCGCCGAGAAGCGGAACACGGTTACCGTCAATCTTAATATTAGCCTTAGCACCTGAGCGTGACGGATAATCAAACTTAGTAAGATCAAGTGTGATTGTTACATCAACGAGTGAATCTTCCGGATAACCGGCAGAAACTGTGTTAAGGAGCATATTTTCACCATTGAATGTAAGGTCAAAATCTTTGCCTATAGTAGCTGCGCTCTGCTCAGAAAGGCCCCAGTTAGCAGCCCAATCGTCGTTAACTGCAAACTTGAACTGGTATGCAGCATCAGCAGATTCAACACCTGTGTATGTAATCTGATAAACCTTGTCAGCAATCTGAGTCATGTGGTTAACTTCAGCGTCAACGCCCCATGCTACACCGTTAAGCCAGCTGTTTTCACCGTTACCAACAACTGTAATGCTGTTGATTTCAAGGTCTGTAACCATTTTAACGCCGTCACCTGTTACAGCAATCTCGTTTGTAGCAGGATTGAAAGTTACAGTTACATCACAAGCACTTTCTACATCGAAAGTTACATTGTTGTCTGTACCGTCAAGACCGATCCACTTCTGCTCGTCGCCTGTGTTTGCAACGACCTTGAGCTGATAGCTTTTGCCCACCGGAACAGCTGTAAATGTCTTTGTATAAACATCGCCGCTCTTTGTCATTACATTTTCGGGAGCGAGTGCAGGAGAACCCTGCCATTCATAACCTGTGAGTGACTCAACACCTGCTACAACATACTGTGTTGCGTCAGCAGGCTCTGTTGCAGGTTCTGTAGTGGGCTCTGTTGTAGGTTCAACAGTTGTTGGCTCAACAGTTGTGGGTTCAACAGTTGTAGGTTCTTCTGTTGCAGGAGCTGTTGTACCTGAAGGATCAACACCGAGAAGTGTAGCTACTGTTGAAAGCGGAGCACAGTCGGGATAAGCTGCAGGATCAGCAAGCTCTGTTGCATACATTTCAGCATAAGCGTTGTAAACATCCATTGGCTCAGCCTCAACCTGTGCACAAATGTCAGCTACAGTTTCGGGAGTGTAGTTTTTAGCATTCTTAACAGCCCAGTTGAAAAGAGCCTGTGCAACCATTTCTGCTCTTGAAAGGTAAATCGGGAATCTGCCCTCAGTTACATGACCGAGTGATGTGATTGCAGCCTTTGGACCGTAGTTATCGCTGTTATTCTTCCATGTTGCAGCAAAGTCACGCTTTGATGAATCTTCGGTATTCTCAACTGTACCGCCTGTGAGGTAAATTGTGTCGCCGAGACAAGGCTTGCCGAGTGTTACATTACAGGTCTGGTGACTCTGTGATTTAGTATCAATTGTTGAGAAAATTACAGCATAGTCAGCGTTGTCTTTAAGACCGCCGTGATTTGTGCCGTCAGCTGACTTCAATTTTGCAGTATCGAAGTAGTAAAGACCTGTAGCAGTATCCTTCTTACATTTCTCTGCCTTACCCTGCCAAGATGTTTCAGGTAAATCATCGCCTGCTACAGCGTAAAGGTGACAATATACTGTCTTTGTTGTTCCCCACTCTGCAGGGAGATTAGATGCGTCAAAATAGATTTTTGTGTCGGTTTCTTCAGCTGATGCAGAGAATATGGTCAAGCCTGAAAAACAGGATACAGCCATAAGAACTGCAAGCACCAAACTGAGAACCTTGGATGATTTTTTCATCGCTAATTCCTCCTTTTTTGTTACTCAAATTTCGAGTAATTACATTATATATCAAAATGCTCACATTTACAAGTGGTTTTTGGCAAGTTTGTAAATTTTTTCTAATTCTTGTTTTAAACCTATTGTTATGCGCTAACATTTGGTGTTTTTACTTGACAACAGTTGCAAATAATTGTATTATTTTAATGGTTATTTTTATCTATCTATCTGTTAAGAGAGGTTAAGTTATGGAAAACAGCAAAAAAACCATGGATAAAATCGTTGCCCTGTGTAAAAACAGAGGCTTTGTTTACCCAGGCTCCGAAATTTACGGCGGTCTTGCAAACACATGGGATTACGGTCCGCTCGGTGTTGCACTTAAAAACAATATCAAAAACGCATGGCTCAAAAAGTTTGTTCAGCAGAACAAATATAATGTAGGTCTTGACTCTGCAATTCTTATGAACCCGCAGACATGGGTTGCATCGGGTCATCTCGGCGGTTTCTCTGATCCGCTTATGGATTGTAAGGAATGTAAAACCCGTCACCGTGCCGACAATCTTATTGAAGATTTTGACGGCACAAATGTTGCAGGCTGGACAAATGAAGAAATGATGAATTACATCAAGGAAAAAGAGATTCCGTGTCCTAACTGCGGCAAGCACAACTTTACCGACATTCGTCAGTTCAACCTTATGTTCAAAACATTCCAGGGCGTTACTGAGGACAGCAAGAATGAAATTTATCTTCGTCCCGAAACTGCTCAGGGCATTTTCGTGAACTTCTCTAACATTCAGAGAACAAGCCGTAAGAAAGTTCCTTTCGGTGTTGCACAAATCGGTAAATCTTTCAGAAACGAAATCACACCCGGTAACTTTATTTTCCGTGTTCGTGAGTTTGAGCAGATGGAGCTTGAATTCTTCTGCAAGCCGGGCACTGACCTTGAATGGTTTGAATACTGGAGAGGTTTCTGCCGTGACTGGCTCTATTCTCTCAATATTAAGGAAGAAAATCTCCGTCTTCGTGACCATGCAAAAGAGGAGCTTTGTTTCTATTCAAAGGCCACAACAGACTTTGAATATCTCTTCCCGTTTGGTTGGGGCGAGCTTTGGGGCGTTGCCGACAGAACAGACTATGACCTTACACAGCACAGCAAAACAAGCGGTAAGACACTTGAGTATTTTGATCCGACAACAAACGAGAAGTACATTCCGTATGTTATTGAGCCGTCACTCGGTGTTGAGCGTCTTTTCCTTGCTCTTGTTGTTGAGGCTTACGATGAAGAAGTTATTGATGAAAAGGATACACGAGTTGTGTTAAGACTTCATCCGACACTTGCTCCGTACAAAGCTTGCGTTCTTCCGCTTTCAAAGAAGCTCAACGAGCAGGCCGGCAAGGTTTTTGAACAGCTTTCAGCCGACTTTATGACTGATTATGACGATGCCGGTTCAATCGGCAAGCGTTACAGAAGACAGGACGAAATCGGTACTCCGTTCTGTATCACATATGACTTTGAGTCTGTTGACGACGGTTGTGTAACGGTTCGTGACCGTGACACAATGCAGCAGGAAAGAGTTGCAATTGACAAGCTCAACGATTATATCACTGAAAAGATTAAGTTCTGATTTTAATATGATATCAAAAGGACATTCCAAATGGAATGTCCTTTTTTTGCGTAGGGGCGGCTCGCCGTATAAAAACAGCGGATAACCTTAAAATTCGGGTTATCCGCTGTGTGTTTTATTCAATATAATAATCTAAATTCAATCAAATTACTTTGAGAGGTTTGTGAGAACCTTTTTGATTCTCTCAACAGCCTCAATCGTGTTTTCTCTGTCACCGAATGATGTAAGACGGAAGTAGCCGGCACCGTTTTCGCCAAAGCCCTCACCCGGAGTACCTACAACATTTGCCTCGTTGAGGAGGAGGTCAAAGAATTCCCAACTGCCCATATTGTTCGGACACTTGAGCCAGATGTAAGGTGAGTTCTTACCGCCTGTGTAGTAGATACCGAGTTCATCAAGAGCAGATGCGATAATTCTTGCATTTTCCTGATAGTAAGAAATGTTCTCCTTGATCTGCTTCTGACCTTCTTCGCTAAATACAGCGGCAGCAGCACACTGAACAGGCCATGAAACACCGTTGAACTTTGTTGCCTGACGGCGGTACCATGTTGCATAGATATTGTGACCGTCACGCTCAAGCTCCTTAGGAATTACCGTGTAACCGCATCTTGTGCCTGTGAAGCCTGCTGTCTTTGAAAGTGAGCACATTTCAATTGCGCACTTTCTTGCACCTTCGATTGCAAAAATTGAACGAGGAAGATCCTCTGTGATGAATGCCTCATACGCTGAATCGTAGAGGATTATTGCATCGTTTTTAAGAGCATAGTCAACCCACGCTTTGAGCTGTTCGGCATTGTATGCAGAACCTGTCGGGTTGTTAGGTGAGCAAAGGTAGATGATGTCTGCCTTTACATTTTCATCAGGAAGAGCGGCAAAGCCGTTTGCCTCATTTGATGCGGCATAAACAATTTTTCTGCCTGCCATAATGTTTGAGTCAACATATACGGGGTAAACAGGGTCGGTTACGAGAACAATATTATCCTTTGAGAAGATGTCGCCTATGTTGCCGCAGTCAGACTTTGCACCGTCTGATACAAAGATTTCGTCAGCACCTACTGCAACGCCAAAACTCTTGTAATAATCTGAAATAGCCTGTCTGAGAAACTCGTAGCCCTCATAATCGGGATAGCCCTTGAAGGTTTCCTTGTGAGCAAGATCCTCTGCGCCCTTTTTCATTGCCTCAACAACAACAGGAGCAAGCGGAAGAGTTACATCACCGATACCAAGCTTGATAACCTTTTTATCGGGATGAGCCGCAATATATGCATTTGTCTTTTTTGCAACATCTGCAAAAAGATAGTTAGGAACGAGATTGTCAAAATTTCTGTTAATCTTCATTAAAATCAGTCCTTTAAATCTGAAAGTTAAGTGGAAAAATCAATTACTTTTCAAGTGATGCCTTAATAAATTCTCTGAAAAGCGGATGAGCACGGTTCGGGCGTGACTTGAATTCGGGATGATACTGAACAGCAACGAAGAAACGGTTGTCGGGAACTTCAACAGCCTCAACAAGAAGTCCGTTAGGTGAAGTACCTGTAATCTTCATGCCTGCATTTTCAATTTCTTCTCTGAAATCGTTATTGAACTCATAACGATGACGGTGACGCTCTGAAATTTCATGCTGACCGTAAGCCTTAGCCATAAGCGAATCGGGCTTGATAACACACGGATATGCACCAAGACGCATTGTGCCGCCCATATCCTCAATGCCTTCCTGTTCAGGCATAAGGTCAATAACATTATGCTTGCCCTCTGGTGTAAACTCACCGCTGTTGGCATCAGCATAGCCGAGAACATCTCTTGCGTATTCGATTACTGCAGTCTGCATACCGAGGCAGATTCCGAGATACGGAATATCATGCTCACGGGCATATTTTGCAGCCATAATCTTACCTTCGATACCTCTGTTACCGAAGCCGCCCGGAACAAGAATACCGTCAACATCACCGAGAAGCTCGTCAACCTTGTACTTCGTGAGAAGTTCGCAGTCAACCCACTTGATTTCAACATCGGCGGAATTTTCATAGCCACCGTGACGAAGTGCCTCTGCAACGGAAAGATATGCGTCATGGAGAGCAACATACTTACCGCAAAGAGCAATCGTGCATTTCTTTGTGCGGTTGTTGATACGGCTAAGCATTTCTTCCCACTCGGAAAGGTCGGGCTTTTTGTCCGTTACAATATTGAGCTCACGACATACAACATTTGAGAAATTGCTCTTTTCAAGCATAAGAGGTGCCTGATAAAGCGTTGGGAGAGTAATATTTTCGATTACACAATCCGGCTTTACATTGCAGAAAAGTGCAATCTTGTTGAAAATGCTCTCCTCAAGAGGTTCGTCACAACGAAGAACGATGATATCGGGATTGATACCGAGTGAACGAAGCTCTTTTACAGAATGCTGTGTCGGCTTCGATTTGTGTTCCTCACTGCCCTTGATATAGGGAACGAGAGTTACATGAATAAAGATGCTGTTCTCTCTGCCGACTTCAAGAGATACCTGACGGATAGCCTCAAGGAACGGCTGGCTTTCGATATCGCCCACCGTACCGCCGATTTCCGTAATTACAACATCGGCATTAGTCTTTTCACCTACATTGTAGATAAAAGACTTAATTTCATTTGTGATGTGAGGAATTACCTGAACTGTCTTACCGAGGTAGTCGCCGTGACGCTCCTTTTCAAGAACATTTGAGTAAACCTTACCTGTTGTGAGGTTTGAATACTTGTTAAGGTCCTCATCAATAAAACGCTCATAATGACCGAGGTCGAGGTCGGTTTCTGCACCGTCCTCCGTTACATATACCTCGCCGTGCTGATACGGGCTCATTGTACCCGGATCGACATTGATATACGGGTCAAGCTTTTGAGCAACAATCTTGAGCCCTCTTGCCTTTAAAAGTCTGCCGAGAGATGCGGCTGTGATGCCCTTGCCAAGACCGGATACAACACCGCCTGTTACAAATATATATTTTTTATTTTTCTTATGTTCGGTTATCTCCACGATTACACCTCAACTTCGCCTTCAAATACTTTTTCCGCATTACCTGTCATATATACCGTTTCATCAGTATAGTTGATAATAAGATCGCCGCCCTTGAGCTTAATCTTGATGTCTTCGCCCTTTTTGCAGAAACCGTTTTCACAAGCGGCAACCGCAACGGCACAAGCGCCTGTACCGCAAGCCCATGTTTCGCCTGAGCCACGCTCCCACACTCTCATCTTGATTGTATGGTCATCGAGAACTGTTACAAATTCTGTATTCACTCTTTCAGGGAAGAGCTTATCGTTTTCAAACTCCGGTCCTACGGTTTCAATGTCAAGATTATCAATATCGTCCATGAATACCACGCAGTGTGGGTTGCCCATTGATACGCAGGTAATGTTATAGTTCTTGCCTGCAATTTCAACAGGTCTGTCAACAACCTTGTCACCGTCGAGAACAACAGGAATTTCCTTCGGATCAAGAATAGCCTTGCCCATATCAACTCTGAGACGGTTAACCTTTCCGCCTGAAGTATAAGCCTTGAGTTTCTTGATACCGCTGAGTGTTTCAATTGTAATTTCGTCTTTTTCGTTGATATCAACCATACCGTGGTCATAGAGGAACTTACCTACGCAACGGATACCGTTACCGCACATCTTACCTTCTGAACCGTCAAGGTTGTACATTTTCATCTTTGCATCTGCAACCTTTGAAGGGCAAACAAGAATAATACCATCGCCGCCGATACCGAAATGTCTGTCGGAAAGTCTTACAGCAAGCGCCTCGGGGTTGCTGATTTCCTGATCAAAAGTGCTGCAATAGATATAGTCATTGCCTATACCCTGCATCTTAGTGAATTTTAACATAAGCTTTTCCTCTCTCATGTGGTTAATGTCGATAAGCTCCGTGCTGTGCTGTGAATAGTGGCTCTTGAGGCAATCTGCAAGTGCATTTGCCGTGTCAAGAGATGTAAGACACGGAATATTTCTTTCAACAGTCTTACGACGGATTTTAACAGAATCTCTTGAAGGAATTCTGCCCTTTGCAGATGTTGAAATAACATACTGAATCTTGCCCGATTCAATGAGTGTAAGAGTATTGTTTGTCTTGGACTCGTGAATCTTCTTTACGCTTACGGCGTCAATACCGTACTTCTTGAGTACATCCGCTGTACCCTCTGTTGCGTAGATTCTGAATCCGAGGTCGTAGTATTTCTTTGCGATTTCACCGATTTCAGCCTTATCCGAATTACGGACTGTGATGAACACACCGCCCTTTTTCTTCATCTTGTAGCCTGCACCGATGAGTCCCTTATAGAGAGCCTCCTCAAGTGTGCCTGCAACACCGAGAACTTCACCTGTTGACTTCATCTCGGGGCCGAGGTGGTTATCAACATTGATAAGCTTTTCAAAGCTGAATACGGGAACCTTAACCGCAATGTAAGGACTCTTTCTGTAAAGGCCTGTGCCGTAGCCCATATCTTTGAGCTTTTCACCGAGCATTGCTCTTGTTGCAAGGTCAACCATAGGAACGCCTGTTACCTTACTGATGTAAGGGATTGTTCTTGAAGAACGGGGATTTACCTCGATAACATAAAGTTCGTCTTTATAGATAAGGTACTGAATGTTTACAAGTCCCTTTGTACGGAGTTCGATTGCAAGGTTCTTTGAGCTTTCAATAATAATCTGAGTCATTCTGTCTGAGAGATTCCATGCCGGATAAACCGCAATTGAGTCGCCCGAGTGAACACCGGCACGCTCGATATGCTCCATAATACCCGGAATAAGAATATCTTCACCGTCACAAATGGCGTCAACTTCAAGCTCTGTACCCTGAAGGTACTTATCAATAAGAATCGGATTTTCAATATTCTGTGCAAGAATGATTGCCATATACTCTTTGACATCATCTTCGTTGAATGCAATAATCATATTCTGACCGCCGAGAACATATGACGGACGGAGAAGAACAGGATAACCGATTTTGTCTGCAACATCGAGAGCCTCGTCTGTTGTCATAACCGTTACGCCACGGGGACGCTTGATGTGATACTTTTCAAGAAGCTCGTCAAAACGCTCTCTGTCCTCTGCCATATCAATGGCATCGTATGATGTGCCGAGAATATTTACACCGTTGTCGCTGAGGAACTTTGTGAGCTTAATTGCTGTCTGTCCGCCGAATGCAACAACTACACCGAACGGATTCTCTGTCTTTATTATGCCCATAACATCTTCGGTTGTGAGCGGTTCAAAATAAAGTCTGTCGGCTGTGTCAAAGTCTGTTGATACTGTTTCAGGGTTGTTGTTTACGATAACAACATCGTAGCCTGCCTTTTTGAGCGCCCATACGCAGTGAACAGACGCATAGTCAAATTCGATACCCTGACCGATTCTGATAGGACCCGAACCGAATACGATAACTGTTTTCTTATCGCTCTTCTGCTCTTTGATGAATTCCTCAGCTTCATTTTCCTTATCAAATGTTGAATAGAAGTAAGGAGTTTCAGCCTCAAATTCTGCGGCGCAGGTATCAACCATTTTATAAACAGGAACAAGCGGATTTTCAACCTTCCTGCCTGTGATTTTTTCAATTGTTCTGTCAAGGAATCCATTGTTCTTGGCACGAACATAGAGATCCTCCGTAAGCTCACCGTTCTTGAGTTCGTTTTCAACGGCAATAAGATTTTTGAGCTTTTCAAGGAACCACTCGTCAATGAGAGTGATGTTGTGAATCTGTTCTACTGTAATGCCTCTCTTTAGAGCCTCATATACGCAGAAGATTCTTCTGTCATCGCAAACGCTGAGTCTGTCATAAACAGATGCGTTTGAAAGCTCTGCAAATTCCTTGTCATTGAGAGTATCGTGAGAAATCTCGGCACCTCTTACGGCTTTCATAATAGCCTGCTCAAATGTCGGAGCAATAGCCATAACCTCGCCTGTTGCCTTCATCTGAGTACCGAGTGTTCTCTTTGCATATACAAATTTATCGAAAGGCCATTTCGGGAATTTTACAACAACATAGTCGAGCGCCGGCTCAAAGCAAGCGTATGTTGTACCTGTAACGGCATTCTTGATTTCATTAAGTGTGTAACCGATAGCAATTTTAGCGGCAACCTTTGCAATAGGATAACCTGTTGCCTTTGACGCAAGTGCCGATGAACGGGATACACGGGGATTAACCTCGATAACCGCATATTCAAATGTTTCGGGGTTGAGTGCGAACTGGCAGTTACAACCGCCCTCTACTTTAAGCGCAGAGATAATGTTGAGAGCCGCACTTCTGAGCATCTGATATTCCTTGTCGGCAAGTGTTACCGTAGGAGCGATAACGATTGAGTCGCCTGTGTGAACGCCTACAGGATCGAAGTTTTCCATTGAGCAGACAGTAATAACATTTCCGTCGCTGTCACGCATAACCTCAAACTCGATTTCCTTCCAACCTGAGATACATTTTTCAACAAGCACCTGTGTGATAGGAGAAAGTTCAAGACCGTTTGATGTGATTTCACGAAGCTCTTCCTCGTTATCGACAATACCGCCGCCTGTACCGCCGAGTGTGAATGCAGGACG
The DNA here is from genome assembly GCF_002834235.1 of Ruminococcus bromii. Classification (GTDB taxonomy): domain Bacteria; phylum Bacillota; class Clostridia; order Oscillospirales; family Acutalibacteraceae; genus Ruminococcoides; species Ruminococcoides intestinale. Next base: position 95,533 of record NZ_NNBY01000042.1, read on the forward strand.
GATAATTACAGGATAACCGATTTCATCGGCAAACTTAACAGCTGATTCAACATCTGTAACAACAAGTGACGGAATAACAGGCTGACCTATTTCAATCATTGTGTCCTTAAAAAGCTGTCTGTCCTCTGCCTTGTCAATTGTTTCGGGGTTTGCACCGAGAAGCTGAACATTGTATTTATCAAGGAAGCCCTCTTTTGCAAGCTGCATTGAAAGGGTAAGACCCGTCTGACCGCCGAGGGTTGAAAGAAGGCTGTCAGGGCGTTCCTTTTTGATGATTCTCTTAACTGTTTCAAGCGTCAACGGCTCAATGTAGATTTTATCAGCCATTGCGTTATCAGTCATAATTGTAGCAGGGTTTGAGTTTACGAGAATAACCTCAAGTCCTTCTTCTTTAAGCGCACGGCAAGCCTGTGTGCCTGCATAGTCAAATTCGGCAGCCTGACCGATTACGATAGGGCCCGAACCGATTACCATAACTCGTTTGATATTCTTTTTGAGTGGCATATAATCATTCCTCGTTCAAGTAATTATTGTATCTGTTCTTATGCTGAATAGTAATCCGAATTTCGGACTCTTATTTTTTGTTGTTCTTCATCAATTCAATAAAACGGTCAAACAAAAATGCTGTATCGTGAGGACCGCCGCAAGCTTCCGGATGGAACTGAACCGAGAAAGCAGGCATATTTGTGTAGTTTACGCCCTCGCAGGTGTTATCATTGCCGTTCACAAAGCTTACTTTGCCGTTTTCGGGCATACTGTCGCTTACAACAGCGTAGCCGTGGTTCTGTGATGTAATGTAAACTCTGCCTGTTTCAACCTCTTTTGCAGGCTGGTTTGCACCTCTGTGACCGTACTTGAGCTTTTCTGTTTTTGCACCCTGTGAAAGTGCAAGGAGCTGATGACCGAGACAGATACCGAAGGTCGGAATCCCGAAGTCACAAAGCTTTTTAAGCTCTGCAATAATCTCTGTGTTGTCCGAAGGATCTCCCGGTCCGTTTGAAAGCATTACGCCGTCGGGATTCATAGCCTTAATTTCATCCGCTGTTGTGTGGGCGGGAACGACTGTAAGGTTACAACCTCTCTTAACAAGCTCTCTGCCGATGTTATGCTTTGCGCCAAAATCCATAAGCACAACATTGAGGTCGCCGTTTTCAGCGTCAAAATGCTCTTTTTCTTTTATAGTAGTGCTTTCAACAGCCTCTGTAATAACATAGTTCTTAATCTCGTCAAGTTCTTCCTTTGTTACATCGGGAGAATAGGAGATTTTGCAGTTCAGAACACCGTATTCACGCACAATTCTTGTGAGCGCACGGGTGTCAATTCCGTAAATGCCAGGAATTCCCGACTCTTTTAAAAAGGTGTCAAGATCACCCTCACAACGGAAGTTTGAAGGAACTTGGCACCATTCTCGTACAATATAACCTTTCAGTGACGGAGAGTCACTCTCAAAATCGGCAGGGATAACACCATAGTTGCCGATTAAAGGGAATGTCTGAATAACCACCTGACCGTAATAGCTGGGGTCGGTGAGTGTTTCAAGATAACCTGTCATTGCTGTAGTAAAAACAAGTTCTCCCGTAGTTTCTTTTTCGGCACCAAACGCCTTGCCCTCAAAAACTGTTCCGTTTTCAAGGATTAAGTATGCCGCACGGCTCATAAAAACACATTCCTTTCAATAAACTAAAAAAAATTGCAGTCAGTTCTCATATGTTCTGATAACCTGCTTTGCAACCTCAAGCTTGCTTGTTCTGAGATCCATAGCCTGTTTTTCAAGATAGCGATGCGCCTGATCTTCGGACATATTAAGGCAGGTAATAAGCAGGAACTTTGCTCTGTTTATTATCTTCATATCCGCAACCATATGCTTGAGCTTTTCATTTTCCTCAATCACACGGAACATACGCATCTTAAAACATTCCGTAAACTGCAAAAAGTGGTGAAACAGGTGCTTGTTTACGGGCTTTGCAATAACAAGGACACCGTGCTCCGTAAGTGCGTCGTTCACATAATCCGCATTACGCTGCGGAACGATAATCACAACACTTGAACGGGTTGTTCCGGCAAAGTACTTTGAAAGCTCAATGCCGTTTTCCTTTTCAAGCGGTGCATTGACGCAGATGAGGTCAAAAATCTCACCCTTTGCAAGCTCCTTAGCCTCCTGTGAGGTTTGGCAGACGGAAATCTCCGTATAGCCTTCGCTTCCGAGCAATTGTGACAAAGAAACGGCACTCTGTTCAGAGTGTGAAATCAACAAAGCATTTTTCAAGAACCTCACCACCGCATATTGTTTCATTCATCTTATTATTTTACAAGATTAACCCCTATTGTTATTTACTTAAAGGAATTATGACAATATTTTTTACAATTTTGTAAAAACATTTTCATTGCAAATTTGTTTTACACTTTTCAACATTTTTCGGGCTTTACAACAAATTGTCTTTTCATTATTATTTATGGTTTTAAGCTGTATAATTCAAATATCCTTCATAGTGTAAACTTTGATTTTTGACACTATATATAGTATAGAGCCAAAACACCCCGAACAGCTATTGCCGTTCGGGGCGTCTCGGTTTATGTGAATTAAAAAGGATAGGTTAATTAAGCTATTGGGGATTATTCAACATCCTGCATAGCGTCGTAGCCTGTTTCGCCTGTTCTAACCTTAACAACATCTTCAACATCATAGATAAAGATTTTGCCGTCACCGATGTGACCTGTGTAAAGTGCCTTAACAGCCGCATCAACAACTGCCTTTACAGGAACCTTGCAAACTACGATTTCAACCTTCATCTTAGGAAGGAGGTTACTTTCAATAGCAACACCACGGTAATACTCTGCTTTACCCTTCTGAGCACCGCAGCCGAGTACCTGAGATACTGTCATACCTGTGATGCCGAGCTTATCCATTTCTTCTTTAAGAGCTTCAAGCTTTGACTGCTTGAGAAGAATGTCAATCTTAGTAATCTTTGTGCCGTCGGTAGCCATATCATATTTGCCTGCAAGCTGAACGGGAACTGCCTGAGTTACAGGAACATTGCTGTCAACATCAAATGTTTCATCAAGTGAAGCTGTACCGACACCGATTGGCATAAAGTCTGCATATGCGCTGATAAGACCGTGCTCGCAGATATCGAGGCCCTTCATTTCTTCGTCCTTTGTAACACGAAGACCTACTGTCTTTTTGATGATTGTGAATACGATAATCATGCAAACAACTGTCCAAGCTACGATTGTAACAATACCGAGAGCCTGCTTACCAAGCTGAGCAAAACCACCGCCGTAGAAAAGACCCGTGACACCGTTCTGACCGTTACCTGTTGCGAAAAGACCTACTGCAAGGCCGCCCCACATACCGTTTACGCCGTGTACCGAGAATGCGCCGACAGGATCATCTATTTTAAGCTTGATATCAACAAATTCAACTGCTACTACGATGAGGATACCTGAAACGATACCGATAACTGCTGCGCCGATTGCATCAACATCTGCACAACCTGCCGTGATTGCTACAAGACCTGCAAGTGATGCGTTAAGGCACATTGAAACATCAGGCTTGCCGTTCTTGATCCATGTAAAGAGCATAGTTGTTACTGTTGCAACTGCCGGAGCAATTGTTGTTGTAAGAAGAATCTGACCGAGACGGGCGCCGTCTTCAGCAGCGGCACCGTTAAAGCCGTACCATGCAAACCAAAGAATGAATACACCGAGAGCACCGAGTGTGATGCTGTGACCGGGGATAGCGTTTACCTTGCCGTTCTTGCCGTATTTACCGATACGGGGTCCGAGAATGATTGCGCCGACAAGTGCCGAGATACCGCCGACCATATGAATTACTATTGAACCTGCAAAGTCGATACAGCCGAGCTGTGCAAGCCAACCCTGACCGTTCCAAACCCAACCTGCTTCAATCGGGTAAACAACGAGTGAAATAATTGCGCTGTAAACACAGTATGCCGAGAATTTTGTACGCTCTGCCATAGCACCTGAAACGATAGTAGCTGCTGTAGCACAGAATACAAGCTGGAATACGAATGAGTTCCAATCAAAGTTCATCCAGTCTGTGAACATATTGAGGTTGGGAACACCGATGAATCCTGCAACATAGTCCTCAGACATCATAAGTCCGAAGCCTAACAGGCTGAATACAACCGTACCGATACAAAAGTCCATCAGGTTTTTCATAATGATGTTACCTGCGTTTTTAGCTCTTGTAAAACCGGTTTCAACCATTGCGAATCCGCACTGCATAAAGAACACGAGTAATGCGCCGATCATAAACCAGACGCCTGTGCCTCCGTAAATTAGTTCTGCCATATAAATCTCTCCTTTTATCAAAATAACAAAAACGGCGTGGAGTTGACAGTTTAATTCTGTCAATCACACGCCGTTGTGTTACCTGTTATACAATATAAATAATGTTATTTAGTATAAATAGAGGTTCTATCAATCACACACCGAAAAGAAGTTCGCCGTATGAAGGATAAGGCCAGTATTCCGAAGCTGTTTCTGTTTCCATTGCGTCACCGACAGCTCTGAGTTCCTGCATAAGTGCAAATACTGTTTCTCTGTAGTACTTAGCATACTTGAGGTTATCATCGCTGTAGTCGCTTGCCTTGATAACAGCCTCTTCAAGCTCTGCAGTTTTCTTTGAGAAACATACAAGTTTGTTTGAAAGGCTTGTAATAAGGTCTTCCTCAACGCTTGTAGGAATAGCGTCTGAAAGTGCCTTCTTGGCAAGTGCTGTATCCGTAAGATCTCTTACATATGATGTAACGGCAGGAAGAATGTTCTTCTTAGCCATATCAATCATTGTGAGAGCCTCAATGTTAATCTGCTTAGAATAGCTTTCAAGCTCAATTTCATATCTTGCACGGATTTCGTCTGCCGAACAAATCTTATTCTTAACAAAGAGGTCAACATTCTTCTTATCAAGGAAGTGTTCCATTGCGTCAGGAAGTGACTTGAGGTTAAGAAGTCCTCTTCTTTCAGCTTCTTCAACCCACTCGGGAGCGTAGTTGTTGCCGTTGAAGATAATGTTCTGATGCTCTGTGAATACTTTCTTAACAAGAGCCTTGATAGCTGCGTCCATATCATCCGCATCTTTAAGCTCATCGTAGAACTCTGAAAGTTCTTCGGCTACCATAGTGTTGAGCATATAGTTAGGACAGGCAATGTTAAGTGAAGAACCAAGTGCTCTGAATTCAAACTTGTTACCTGTGAATGCAAAAGGTGATGTACGGTTACGATCCGATGTGTCCTTCATAAAGTCAGGAAGAACATCAACGCCTGTTCTCATCTTCTGCTTACCCTTGCTTACATATTCTCTGTCATTGATGATTGAATCAACGAGTTCGCCGAGGTCATCACCGAGATACATTGAAATGATTGCAGGCGGTGCTTCGTTAGCGCCGAGACGGTGGTCGTTACCTGCCGATGCAACCGTGATTCTGAGAAGATCCTGATACTCGTGAACAGCCTTTACAACTGCTGCAAGGAAAAGCTGGAACTGAAGGTTGTTTTCAGGAGTCTTGCCGGGCTCAAGAAGGTTTTCGCCTGTGTTGGTTGAAATTGACCAGTTGTTGTGCTTACCGGAACCGTTAACACCTGCGAACGGCTTTTCGTGAAGAAGACAAACAAGACCGTGTCTTTCGGCAACCTTCTTCATAACTTCCATTGTAAGCTCGTTGTGGTCGGTTGCAATGTTTGTTGTTGTGAAGATAGGAGCAAGCTCGTGCTGTGAAGGAGCAACTTCGTTATGCTTTGTCTTTGCAAGGATACCGAGTTTCCAGAGTTCCTCGTCAAGGTCTTTCATATAAGCAGCAACTCTTGTCTTGATTGCACCGAAGTAATGGTCGTCAAGTTCCTGTCCTTTAGGAGCTTTTGCACCGAAAAGTGTTCTGCCTGTATAAATAAGATCCTCTCTCTGGTCGTAAGCGTCCTTATCAATAAGGAAGTATTCCTGCTCCGGACCTACTGTTGTTGTAACTCTTGTAACATTTTCTTTGCCGAGAAGATGAAGAATCTTTACAGCCTCTGTATTTATTCTCTCCATTGAACGAAGAAGAGGAGTTTTCTTATCGAGAACCTCGCCTGTATAAGAACAGAATGCTGTAGGAATGTAAAGTGTTCCGTCCTTAACGAATGCATATGATGTCGGATCCCATGTTGTATAGCCTCTTGCCTCGAATGTGGCACGAATACCGCCGCTTGGGAAAGAAGAAGCATCAGGCTCGCCCTTTACAAGCTCTTTACCTGAGAACTCCATGATAACCTGACCTTCACCGTTCGGTGCGATAAAGCTGTCATGCTTTTCGGCTGTGATACCTGTCATCGGCTGGAACCAGTGTGTGTAGTGGGTACAGCCCATTTCAACTGCCCAGTCCTTCATAGCAGCCGCAACAACATTTGCAACGCTGAGGTCAAGCGGTTCACCGTTCTGGATTGTCTTTTTCAAAGCCTTGTAAGTTGACTTTGGAAGTCTTTCCTGCATCTTCTGGTCATTAAATACCATGCTGCCAAAAATTTCGGGAACTTTTGCCATTTTAATTCTCTCCTATCCATTTTGAAAATAAATTTTAATGGTCTGATTTTTGCTTTATAAAAACAGAAAAGGACACTGTAAGCCTCAGCTCACAGCGCCCTTGCTGTCTTTGATGTTGTTAGTATATTCCACTTTTGCGAATTTGTCAATACATTTTTTGAAAAAAGTTTTGAAATTGCAAGTTTTATTAAATTTCCTGCAAAATTAAGCTGAAACACCAATAAGAGTTGCATATTTTCTACAACAATCACAGTAAAATGAAAGTTTTACCCTTAAAAGTTGCAATTTTCCTCTATTTTCCCTTGACAAAGCACAATGTATAGTTATATAATCTAAGTGCTGATTTTCCTTAATCAAAGATGACAAGGCATTTCAGAACATCAGCCGACCTGCACATTCACCTTTGCAGGATATAGCACAGGCTGAGCATAGCGGTTTTACCGCTGAGAAGAGATTGGGCATTTTACAATTACATATATATGATTGATTATTAACCGGCAGAACATTAATTGCCACTTTGAACCGATAAGTTTACGAAAGCAAACTTCCTTTTACATATATATGTATATAAAAAGTCCGCTGAATAATTTTTGTGATTAACAGGAAAGGGTGATCATTAATGGAACAGACAGTCAGAGAGAACAACAAGACTCTGTATTCTCCGAAGTTTGAACATGATAACTGCGGTATCGGAGCTGTTGTTAATATTAAGGGTATCAAGTCACACGACACCGTGGCAAACGCTCTGACAATTGTTGAAACTCTCGAACACAGAGCAGGTAAGGATGCCGAAGGAAAAACAGGTGACGGCGTAGGTATTCTTCTCCAGATTTCACACAAATTTTTTAAGAAGGCAGCTGCTGAAATCGGCATTAAGCTCGGTTCCGAAAGAGATTACGCTGTAGGTATGTTCTTCTTCCCTCAGAATGAGCTTGCAAGAAATCAGGCAAAGAAGATGTTTGAAATCATTGCAGAAAAAGAAGGTCTTACGGTTCTCGGCTGGAGAAATGTTCCGTCAAAGCCCGAGGTACTCGGTCACAGAGCTGTTGAATGCATGCCTGCAATTATGCAGTGCTTTATCAAAAGACCTCACGGTGTAAAAAGAGGTCTCCCGTTCGACAGAAAGCTATATGTTGCAAGAAGAGTTTTTGAACAGAGTAATGAAGACACATATGTAGTTTCGCTTTCAAGCAGAACTATTGTATATAAAGGTATGTTCCTTGTCGGCGATCTCCGTAACTTCTTCCTTGATCTTCAGGACGAGGATTACGAGTCTGCAATCGCTATGGTTCACTCCCGTTTTTCAACCAACACAAATCCAAGCTGGCAGAGAGCCCATCCTAACAGAATGATTGTTCACAACGGTGAAATCAACACAATCAGAGGCAACGCTGACAAGATGCTTGCCCGTGAGGAAACAATGCGTTCGGAGCATCTCAAGGGCGACCTTGACAAGGTTATTCCTGTTGTAAACACAGAGGGTTCAGACTCTGCAATGCTTGATAACACACTTGAATTTCTCGTAATGAGCGGTATGGAGCTTCCTCTTGCCGTTATGATTACAATTCCGGAGCCGTGGGATAATAACGGCACAATGAGCCAGAAGAGAAAGGACTTCTATCAGTATTATGCAACAATGATGGAGCCGTGGGACGGTCCTGCGTCAATCCTTTTCTCTGACGGCGACATTATGGGTGCGGTTCTTGACCGTAACGGTCTGCGTCCGTCAAGATATTACATCACGGATGACGGCAACCTCATTCTTTCATCGGAAGTCGGCGCACTTCCTATTGATCCCGCAAAGATTGTTACAAAGGAAAGACTTCGCCCGGGCAAAATGCTCCTTGTCGATACGGTTCAGGGCAGACTCATTGATGACGATGAACTCAAAGAGTATTATGCGTCAAAACAGCCTTACGGCGAATGGCTCGACAGTAATCTTGTTTGTCTTAAAGACCTCAAAATTCCTAATATGAAGGTTGAGGAGCATTCATATAAAGAAAGGCAAAAACTCCAGAAGGCTTTCGGATATACCTACGAAGATGTTATGACATCAATTCTTCCTATGGCAAAGAACGGCACAGAGTCAATTGCCGCAATGGGTACAGACAGTCCGCTTGCAGTTCTTTCAAAAGAACCGCAGCCGCTTTTCAACTACTTCAAACAGCTCTTTGCACAGGTTACAAACCCGCCGATTGACGCAATCCGTGAGGAAGTTGTAACATCAACAACAATTTATATCGGTGAGGACGGCAACATCCTTGAGGAGCGTCCCGAAAACTGCAAGGTTATGAAGATTCACAACCCGATTCTTACATCAACCGATATTCTCAAAATCAAGAATATGCACATTCCGGGCTTTAAGGTTGCGGTTATCCCGATTCTCTACTACAAGAACACAAGACTTTCAAAGGCTGTTAAGCGACTTTTCATTGAAGCTGACAAGGCTTACAATGACGGTGCAAATATTCTTATCCTCTCCGACAGAGGAGTTGACGAAAACCATCTTGCAATTCCGTCACTTCTTGCAGTATCCGCTCTTCATCAGCACCTTGTTGCAACAAAGAAGAGAACTTCACTTGCAATGATACTTGAAAGCGGTGAGCCGAGAGAAGTTCATCATTTTGCAACACTTCTCGGCTACGGTGCAAGTGCAATCAACCCGTATCTTGCTCAGGAAACAATTCACGAGCTTATCGGTGATGACCTTCTTGACAAGGACTACTACGCAGCAGTTGACGATTACAACAGCGCAGTTCTCCACGGCATCGTAAAGATTGCGTCAAAAATGGGTATTTCAACAATCCAGTCATATCATGGCTCACAGATTTTTGAGGCTATCGGTATCGGCAAGGATGTTATTGACGAATACTTCACAGGCACAGTCAGCAGAATCGGCGGTATCACAATCAAGGATATCGAAAAGAATGTTGACAAACTTCACACAGCGGCATTTGATCCGCTTGACCTCGGTGTAAGCGATGAGCTTGAATCCCGTGGTTCACACAAGTTCAGAAGCGGCAAAGAGGAACACCTCTACAATCCGCAGACTATATATATGCTCCAGCAGGCAACAAGAACAGGCGACTATGAGCTTTACAAAAAGTATTCTCATATGATTTCCGAAGAAATGGATCCTGTAAACATCAGAGGTCTTTTCGACTTCAACTTTGCAGAAACTCCTGTTCCGCTTGATGAGGTTGAAAGCGTTGATTCAATCGTAAAGCGTTTCAAGACAGGCGCTATGTCCTACGGTTCAATCTCACAGGAGGCTCACGAAACACTTGCGATTGCAATGAATCAGCTTCACGGCAAGTCAAACTCCGGTGAGGGCGGCGAAAGCCTTGAACGACTTCTCACAAAAGGACAGAAGGTTGACAGATGTTCTGCAATCAAGCAGGTTGCGTCAGGTCGTTTCGGTGTTACATCAAGATACCTTACATCTGCAAACGAAATTCAGATTAAAATGGCTCAGGGTGCAAAGCCGGGCGAAGGCGGACATCTTCCGGGCAAAAAGGTTTATCCCTGGATTGCAAAAACCCGTCATTCAACACCGGGTGTATCGCTCATCTCTCCCCCACCGCACCACGACATTTACTCAATCGAGGACCTTGCACAGCTTATCTACGACCTCAAAAATTCTAACAAAGATGCAAGAATCTCTGTTAAGCTCGTTTCGGAATGCGGTGTAGGTACGGTTGCCGCAGGCGTTGCAAAAGCAGGTGCAGGCGTAATCCTTATTTCAGGTTATGACGGCGGTACAGGCGCTGCTCCGAGAAACTCAATCTACAATGCAGGTCTGCCGTGGGAACTCGGTCTTGCCGAGGCTCATCAGACGCTCATTATGAACGACCTTCGTAACAAGGTTGTTATTGAAACCGACGGTAAGCTTATGAACGGCCGTGATGTTGCAATTGCAGCAATGCTCGGTGCAGAGGAATTCGGTTTTGCAACTGCTCCGCTTGTAACTCTCGGTTGTGCAATGATGAGAGTATGTAACCTTGATACCTGCCCGTTCGGTGTTGCCACACAGAACCCCGAGCTCAGAAAAAGATTCTGCGGCAAGCCCGAATATGTAATAAACTTTATGAAGTTTGTAGCAAGCGAACTTCGTGAATATATGTCAAAGCTCGGTGTAAAAACCGTTGATGAGCTTGTCGGAAGAATTGACCTCATCAAGAGAAAAGAAGGCATTACAGGACAGGCTGCCGAGGTTGACCTTTCTAACATTCTTGATACAAACTTTGTTTCGGAAAAGGTTGAATACAACAAAAAGAGCCTTTATGATTTCAAGCTTGAATCAACACTTGACGAGAGAATCCTCTGCAAAGAATTTGCAAAGGTTCTTGCAAAAGGCACAAAGAAAAAGGTTGAAGTCAATGTTAAGAACACTGACCGTTCATTCGGTACAATCTTCGGTTCCGAGGTTACAAGAAAGCATTACAACAACCTTGATGACGATACATTTACAGTAGTCTGCAACGGTTCGGGCGGTCAGAGCTTTGGCGCATTCATTCCAAAGGGACTCACACTTGAACTTGTGGGCGACTCAAACGACTACTTCGGCAAGGGACTTTCAGGCGGTAAGCTGGTGGTTTATCCTCCGAAGAACTCAACATTTGACGCAGGTAACAACATCATCATCGGTAATGTTGCACTTTACGGCGCAACAAGCGGCAAGGCATTTATCAACGGTGTTGCAGGCGAGCGTTTCTGCGTAAGAAACTCAGGCGCAACGGCAGTTGTTGAGGGTGTCGGCGACCACGGTTGTGAATATATGACAGGCGGCAGAGTTGTTGTTATAGGCAAAACAGGCAAAAACTTTGCAGCAGGTATGTCAGGCGGTGTTGCCTATGTTCTTGATGAAGAAAGAGATCTTTACACAAAGCTCAACAAAGAAATGGTTCTCTTCTCTGAGGTAACAGAAAAGTACGATATAATCGAACTCAAGACGCTTATTGAAGAACATGTTGCAGCAACAGGTTCACAGAGAGGCAAGAAAATCCTTGATAACTTTGACGAGTATCTTCCGAAATTCAAGAAGATTATTCCGCACGACTACAAGAGAATGATGGCTGCAATTGCCGCTTATGAAGAAAAAGGTCTTACAAACGAGCAGGCACAGATTGAAGCTTTCTACGAAATTGTGAATAATAAATAAGGAGGGGATATTTATGGGAAAGCCAACAGGATTTATGGAATATAAGCGTGAGGATGCCCCGGCATACTCCGTAAAAGAAAGAATCAAAAATTTTGACGAATTTCACGATCCCCTCAGCAAAGAGGATCAGCAAAAACAGGGTGCAAGATGCATGGACTGCGGCGTGCCTTTCTGTCAGGCAGGAATGCAGATTGGTTCTGCATTCTCAGGCTGTCCGCTTAACAACCTCATTCCCGAATGGAATGACCTCATCTACAAGGGCAACTGGGAACAGGCTTACAACCGTCTTAAAGTTACAAACAACTTCCCCGAATTCACATCCCGTGTATGTCCCGCTCTCTGTGAAAAGGCATGCACCTGCGGTGCAAACGGTGACGCTGTCAGCGTAAGAGCCAACGAATACGGAATCATTGAAAATGCCTATGAAGAAGGTCTTGCAGACGCAAGAATTCCAAAGGTAAGAACAGGCAAGAAAATTGCAATCATCGGTTCGGGTCCATCGGGACTTGCCGCTGCCGATCAGCTCAATCAGCGTGGTCACTCTGTAACTGTATTTGAACGCAATGACAGAGTAGGCGGTCTGCTTATGTACGGCATTCCGAATATGAAGCTTGAAAAAGATGTTATCGAACGCAAGATTAACATTATGGAAGAAGAAGGCGTAACCTTTGAAACCTGCTCAAATGTCGGCAAAGACATCAAGGCAAGCGAAATTCTCAAGGACTTTGACCGTGTAATCCTTGCTTGCGGTGCATCAAATCCGAGAGATATCAAAGTTCCCGGCAGAGAGGCTAACGGCATTCACTTTGCCGTTGACTTCCTCAAATCAACAACAAAGTCACTTCTTGACTGCAACCTCAGAGAGGGTACATTCATCAGCGCAAAAGGCAAGAATGTAATGGTAATCGGCGGCGGCGACACAGGTAACGACTGCGTCGGCACAAGCATCAGACACGGTGCAAAATCCGTTCTTCAGCTTGAAATGATGCCTAAACTTCCCGACACAAGAAGTGCCGATAACCCATGGCCGCAATGGCCGAGAGTCTGCAAAACAGACTACGGTCAGGAAGAGGCTATTGAAGTTTACGGTCACGATCCACGAGTTTATCAGACAACCGTTAAGCAGTTCATTGCTGACAAGAACGGTAATCTTGTAGGTGCGGAGCTTGTTAAGCTTAAACCCGAAAAGGATGCTAAAACAGGCAGACTTATGATGAAAGAGGTTGAAGGCTCAGAATACAAGGTTGATGTTGAACTCGTACTCATTGCGGCGGGATTCCTCGGCAGCGAAAACTATGTAACCAAGGCATTCGGTGTTGAAACAAACGCAAGAACCAATGTTGCAACGGCAGAAGGCTCACACAAGACAAATGTTGAAAATGTATTTGTTACAGGCGATATGCACAGAGGACAGTCACTTGTTGTCTGGGCGATTCGTGAGGGCAGAGATGTTGCCAAAGAGGTTGACGAAAGCCTTATGGGATACACAAATCTTTAATTGATTACAAATAACCTGATAATCCTCAATTTTTCGATATACCGGTTAATAATCAGAAAGCGCAGGAGCGGATTTCCCTCCTGCGTTTTTCTTTGTCATTTAGGGTTTGTTTCTGTTGCATATCAATATGATTGATGATAAAATAAAGGATATATACAATGCAATAAAATGTGAGGAAATATTATGAGTAACAGACCTGAAACCAATAAACAAAGCTGTCCCGTTTACAAAAAATGCGGCGGTTGTCAACTGCAAAATCTGTCATATCCCGAACAGCTTGAATTCAAGCAGAGGAAAGTCGAAAAACTTCTCAAACGCTTTTGCATCGTTGAAAAAATTATCGGAATGAAAACTCCCTACCACTACCGCAACAAGGTTCAGGCGGCTTTTTATACGGACAAAAAGGGCAAAATCATTTCGGGTGTGTATCAGTCGGGCAGTCATCATGTTGTCGGAATTGACAGCTGTCAGACAGAGGATGTTATTGCCGACAAAATCATCGTTGCAGTACGCAAGCTCCTCCCCTCTTTCAGAATGACAACCTATAACGAGGACACAGGCAAAGGTTTTCTCCGTCACATTCTTGTGAAAAGAGGCTTTGCAACAAATCAGATTATGCTTGTGCTTGTGACAGGTACACCTGTTTTTCCGTCAAAAAACAATTTTGTAAAAGCGATTCTGAAACAGTTTCCCGAAATCACAACCATTGTGCAAAATATAAACCCCTACCGCACCAACCTTGTACTCGGTGACAATCAGAAAGTACTGTACGGCAAGGGTTATATTGAGGATATTCTCTGCGGTTGCAGGTTCAGAATTTCGCCGAAAAGCTTTTACCAAATTAACCCCGTTCAAACCGAAGTTTTGTACGGCAAAGCAATTGAATTTGCAAATCTCAAAGGCAACGAAATCGTGCTTGACACCTACTGCGGAATCGGCACAATCGGCATAATTGCCGCCAAAAACGGCGCAGGCAATGTTATCGGTGCAGAACTTAACGGCGATGCCGTGAGGGATGCAATCGTAAATGCAAGAGCAAATAATCTGAAAAATATCCGTTTCTACAAAGCCGATGCGGGCGAGTTCATGAGAGAAGCTGCAGACGAGGACGAAAAGCCCGATGTTGTGTTTATGGATCCGCCAAGGGCCGGAAGTGACCGAAAATTTCTCGACTCACTAATCAAAATGTCTCCGAAAAAGGTTGTCTATGTTTCCTGCAACCCCGAAACATTGGCAAGAGATTTAGCCTACCTAACCCAAAACAGCCCCTACAAAGCCCAAAAAATCCAACCCGTAGATATGTTCCCCCACACAGCACATATTGAGACTGTTGTATTGATGTCAAAAAAATAATTAAGCAATATAAAATTCGGCTTGTTTACTGACTTTTGCAGCAGTTTAAATTATACGCACAACTGCTGCAAATGCTTGGCTATATCTTGTGGAAACATATCCAACGCAAAATTTCGTTCAGGTTGTAACCTCGGATTAGATAATGCAAATTGAGTGAGTGGATTAGATATCAGGGTGTTTGGAGAGAATTTTATAGGACAAAAATCTGACGGTCAATCCTGCAATTCGACCGTTTTGAGGGGTTAATGAACAGTGAAATAGATGTTAATAGAAATTAGATAAATCGGAATTTATGGAGGATAAAGCTGATGAACAACAAAAGGATAATTATAGGAGTCACTATCGGAATAATCGCAGCAATACTTTGGAGCGTTGTTTTTATAAATGTCTTAAATAGCATGGCTGGAATTGGAATCGGAATATGTCTGGGTATATCTTTTGGTATATCTGGCAGTCTTATTTTTTCAAAAAAAGATAAATGATGATACAACTTCCAGTTTGTAGGGATGACATGAAAAATGAAGTTTAAGGAACAGAGCTTTACCCTGTTTGCCTATACAAATTATAGGACAATTCAAGGTTGTCACAGGCTCTAACCACTAGATTTTAAGGGAAAAGGTGCGTTTCACCATTCCCTTGTACAATAGGGGTTGAGTATGTTTTTCGTTGAACAACCGTGCCACATTGAGACCGTAGTCTTGATGTCAAGAAAATAATTAAGCAATATAAAATTTGGCTTGTTTGCTGACTTTTGCAGCAGTTTAAATTATACGCACAACTGCTGCAAATGCTTGGCTGTATCTTGCAGAAACATATCCGCTAATGTTAGGTATCTAAACAGCACAAAACAATTCGAATTAGATACAGTGGCTTTGTTTTTATCGGGGTACCCCTATTTATTGACACTTAGCCTGCTTAGTTAGCGTTATGTTAGCCAACTGTTAGACAAACAGATTTTCAGAGGGGTTTTATCCCTGCTGAACGCAAAAGAAAAACGCCCTAAACTTCAATGTTTAAGGCGTTTTTTAAGCTTGGTGGGAGAAGATGGATTCGAACCATCGAAGCGAAACGCAACAGATTTACAGTCTGCCCCCTTTGGCCACTCGGGAATTCTCCCATATCAAGTTTTTCAAAAATCAAAGCCTACTGCCTAAACAGTAGGCTTCAATGGAGCTGGTGGACGGACTTGAACCCCCGACCTGCTGATTACAAATCAGCTGCTCTACCAACTGAGCTACACCAGCGAATTTAGCATTTGCTCTCGCATTCACTCTTTAATTTCGAGTGCTTATATAATATATCACATTCTTCATCATTTGTCAACACTTTTTTCAAATTTTTTTAATTTTTTTGAAGCATTTTCATTTTTTGAAGATGTCCTCGAATGAGTCAGCTTGACTATTATATCATCCTCAATCATATTCGTCAAGGGTTTTTGCAAAAAAATTTTTCATTGTATTTTTCAACAAAATATCCTATGAATTTTTTGTCGCTCCGTTGCTAAATTGCAAACCTTTCGGTTTACAGCCAAATTAAATTCACTTTTGCTGTCCGCCAGGACAATTTAGCTATCCGTAGGATAATTTAGCTGAAAAAAGCACGCCCCCGTAGGGTGTCACACTTTCATCTTATCACTACTTCTGCCCGAAGTACTTTGTGCGGATTTAAACTTTCCGCCTCGCTTGTTGCGTCCTGTGCATAGCTATGCCTCCATA
>NZ_NNBY01000043.1 GCF_002834235.1 Ruminococcus bromii
TGTCAGCTCATAAGAGAAGTGAAAGTATCACGAGGTTATGAATTAGAGATTATATTCGACCTTAATTATGAACAATTCTTATCTCTATAAAGACTTATAGATTGAATTTACAAATTTATTCTGCTATAATATTTTCAGCTTAGAAGTGGGTGATATATATGATTGAAGAAAATAAAATACAATTTTTTGAAGATAAAAAGATTCGTACTGCGTGGAATGAGTCGGAAGAAGAATGGTATTTTTCCATAGTTGATGTAATTTCAGTTCTGACTGACAGTAACGAACCTCGTCGTTACTGGAGCGATCTTAAGCGAAAGCTTAAAGTTGAAGGAGCAAACCAGTTGTACGAAAATATCGTACAACTGAAAATGCAATCTCCTAAGGATGGTAAAAATTACAAGACGGATGTTGCAAATAC
The DNA here is from genome assembly GCF_002834235.1 of Ruminococcus bromii. Lineage (GTDB taxonomy): Bacteria > Bacillota > Clostridia > Oscillospirales > Acutalibacteraceae > Ruminococcoides > Ruminococcoides intestinale. Next base: position 419 of record NZ_NNBY01000043.1, read on the forward strand.
AGAGCAACTTTTGAGAATAATTCAATCTATTCCGTCACCAAAAGCAGAACCATTTAAAATGTGGCTTGCAGAAGTTGGCAGAGAAAGAATAGATGAAACTATTGATCCCGAACTTACCATAGAGCGAGCTCTTGAAACATACCTGAAAAAAGGATATAGCAGAGAGTGGATAAATCAAAGACTTCAGGCTATACAGGTGAGAAAAGAGCTTACTGATGAATGGGATTCTCGTGGTGTAAAGCAGGGTGTAGAATATGCAATTCTGACTGATGAAATTACAAAAGCGTGGTCAGGAATGACAACCCGCCAGTATAAAAATCTCAAAGGATTGAAAAAGGAAAACCTGAGAGATAATATGAGTACGCTTGAGTTGGTACTGAATATGTTGGCAGAAGCAACTACAACTGAGATTTCCAAAGAGAAAAATCCTCAATCTTTTTCTGAAAACAGAAGTGTTGCAAAGGAGGGCGGAGAAGTAGCCGGAAATGCACGAAAAGATATTGAGGAAAGAACAGGAAAACCTGTGATTACGGCCAAAAATGCAGTTGATTTTTCAAACCTTATTTCTGATGTAATAGAAAATGATTTCGATAAAAATAAATAAAATATTTATTGCCTTGTAAGTTTAACGCTTGCAAGGTTTTTCTATTATATTCCAATTTCCAATTTATTTCTTGGATGTTTTGTAGAAAGAATATTTTTCTGCTTTTTAATACTGGCATGAGTGTAAATTTGCGTTGTCGTAATTGAACTGTGTCCGAGCATTTGTTGAATATAGCGTATGTCAACATCTTCTTCAAGCAGTAGAGTTGCAAAAGAGTGACGAAACATATGCGGAGTAATGTGCAGCGGCACTTCCGCACCGATTACATAGTTGGTAATCATATTACGAACAGATTGTTCAGATAGACGGTTGCCGAGTCTATTTATAAAGAAAAATTTGTTGTTTGCTATTTCAAATTTAAATGATTGATTATACTTTTTGAGCAACTCCTGAACATTTTGATTGCAGATTTGAATCAGGCGTTCTTTTGAGCCCTTTCCGTAAATTTTGATTATGTAATCATTAAAATCAATTTGTTCAGTCGTGAGTGTGCATAATTCTGAAATCCTCATTCCGGTGGCAAATAACAACTCGAGTATAAGTGCATTCCGCAGAGCAACTTTCTTAGTATAGTCAGTTTTAGCTTTGGTAAGTTGTAGATAAGCAAACCTAATAATTTGCTCAATATTATTTATGGGAATAGTTTTTGGGAGAATAAAGGGTTCTTTATACTTGATTTGTATCTTATGAAAAGGGTTAATATCAATAAGTTCCTCAATTTCAAGATAGTGAAAAAATGCTTTTAGCGAAGCGATTTTTCGTTTAACACTCTTAGGTTTGTACTTACAGTGCAGTAAATTTATATATTGCTCAATGGATTTTTTGTTTGTCCATTCAATAGCAGATTCCATAGTGAATTCAAAATACTGCCTTAAATCAATAGTGTATGATTTTATCGTTTTCTGATCAAGATTTTTTCTTGAAAGGCA
>NZ_NNBY01000044.1 GCF_002834235.1 Ruminococcus bromii
TTTGCAACACTTCTGTTTTCAGAAAAAGATTGAGGATTTTTCTCTTTGGAAATCTCAGTTGTAGTTGCTTCTGCCAACATATTCAGTACCAACTCAAGCGTACTCATATTATCTCTCAGGTTTTCCTTTTTCAATCCTTTGAGATTTTTATACTGGCGGGTTGTCATTCCTGACCACGCTTTTGTAATTTCATCAGTCAGAATTGCATATTCTACACCCTGCTTTACACCACGAGAATCCCATTCATCAGTAAGCTCTTTTCTCACCTGTATAGCCTGAAGTCTTTGATTTATCCACTCTCTGCTATATCCTTTTTTCAGGTATGTTTCAAGAGCTCGCTCTATGGTAAGTTCGGGATCAATAGTTTCATCTATTCTTTCTCTGCCAACTTCTGCAAGCCACATTTTAAATGGTTCTGCTTTTGGTGACGGAATAGATTGAATTATTCTCAAAAGTTGCTCTGTATTTGCAACATCCGTCTTGTAATTTTTACCATCCTTAGGAGATTGCATTTTCAGTTGTACGATATTTTCGTACAACTGGTTTGCTCCTTCAACTTTAAGCTTTCGCTTAAGATCGCTCCAGTAACGACGAGGTTCGTTACTGTCAGTCAGAACTGAAATTACATCAACTATGGAAAAATACCATTCTTCTTCCGACTCATTCCACGCAGTACGAATCTTTTTATCTTCAAAAAATTGTATTTTATTTTCTTCAATCATATATATCACCCACTTCTAAGCTGAAAATATTATAGCAGAATAAATTTGTAAATTCAATCTATAAGTCTTTATAGAGATAAGAATTGTTCATAATTAAGGTCGAATATAATCTCTAATTCATAACCTCGTGATACTTTCACTTCTCTTATGAGCTGACAAGCTATCATTTTCTTCTGCTCCATTGTTGAATTGTCAAACTCATCAGCCCAAGTTCTGAATTGTGAGTAATAAAAATCAAGCCTGCCCATCGCATTTTGCTGATTGGCAAGCTTGAACTTTATATCATTTAATTCAGTTTCTTTTTTATGGAGTAAATCGTTTGTATTATCAATAGAAGCTGACAGTATATCGGGAGTGAATCGGCTCTCACCAAGTAAAGAGCGTCCTATTTCAGCAGATAATTCAATTACCTGTCTTTTTAGTTTATCAATCTCTTTTTCAATCTTAGTTTGCTTTCTCTTATATTCCGATATTTCTGACTTATAGCGTTTTTCGAGTGCTATATCTTTTGGTGTTGATTTGATTTTGGCGAGATAATCTCTCAATGTTGCAAGTACAGCACCGTCAATTCTGTGTGCTACATAAGCCGACTGTCCGTCACATGCACCTCTTTTCATCGCTTTATTGGTACATATATACCTCTGTCTGCGAACTCTGTACTGACTTCCGTCTGCCCTGTCGTATCTGTCGATATAGCTTGTTGATACCATTTTCTGACCGCAGTGGGCGCAGTATATATTTCCGGACAGCAATGTACTGCCTTTGGTAGTCCTTGCTATCTGTTGCTTTTCCTCGTTCTTTGAAGAGCGTTGTCTCAGTATAAATTGAGCTCGATCAAAGATATTTTCATCAATGATGTGAAGTCTTTCTATGTATGGGGATTCAACACCGCCTGATATAAAATAACCGCAGTACAGTTTATTTTTCAAAATACGATTTACTGTGTTGCATTGAAATTTACTGTTGTTATGAGTTCGTATACCATGACTGTTCAAAAAGTCAGCCATGCGATATGAACCATAACCCTCTTTAACTGTCATCTCAAATATCTTCTTGACTATCGGAGCTTCATCATCGTCAACGACTATGTCCATAAGTTCTTTTCCCTTTTTATTGACTTCACCACTCTTTATAAGTTTGTAACCGAATGGTGCAACACCTCCGGTAAACTTTCCGTCTAATGTCATTTGATTAAGCCGAGTTTTAACACGAGCTGATGTCTTTTGACTTTCACCATTGGCTTGCCAAAATCGTATGTAATTCATTAACTTATCAACATGGTTATCCATACGCTGTTCACCCTCATTAACGCTCCAGACCTCTATACCATGTTTGATAAACCATTCGACAACAAACGGAGTTTCATCATCAATTCTGCCTATTCTGTCAAACATAAAGACAAGAAGCACATCGAATTCTTTCTTTTCAGCGGCGGCTTTCAAATCTTGAATAGCATCTCGGTCGCTTGCCGAAACCTTAAATCCCGACACGCCCTT
>NZ_NNBY01000045.1 GCF_002834235.1 Ruminococcus bromii
CCCATGCTACCGGCCAGCGCCTCAAGACGCTGGCTTTCACTTTGTTCAAGCCTATTGCCTTTGCCTCTTTCGCCACCCCTTAAAGGGTGTTTGTATTACTCGCCACCCTTAAAAGGGTCTTCATATTCTCGTACACTTAATTTATCTAGTGCTATATCATGCTTTTCTTGGTCTTCTATGTATTTTCTTATGGTTGCTTCATTTAGACCTACTGTACTCACATAATATCCTTCTGCCCAAAAGTGCCTATTTCCAAACTTATACTTCAGATTTGCGTGTTTGTCAAACATCATCAACGCACTTTTTCCTTTTAAATATCCCATAAAACTTGACACACTCATCTTCGGTGGTATACTTAATAGCAAGTGTACATGATCTATCATCATATGCCCCTCTAGTATCTCCACTCCTTTGTACTGACATAACAATCTTATTATGTCTTGCAAACTCTGTCGATACTGTGCATATATTATTTTTCTTCTATACTTTGGTACAAACACTACATGGTATTTGCACATCCATTTTGTGTGGGATAAACTATTTGTTTTATTTGCCATTAAAATCACCTTTCTTTTTTACAATAGACTTGAACATTCTTATTGTAATACGATTGGTGATTTTTTTGTATAACTTTTTATGCACACCCGCATAGCGGGTGGTTGTTTGTACCACGCAAGCGTGGCACTGGGTAAACCCATTAAAACAAAAATGCATCAGACCTTTTCGGGCAACTGATGCATTTTCTTTTTTAAACTGTTTTCTTGAATAGACTGCGGTGGCACACCGCCGACATCATTATCTGTTTTCAACTTTCAATTCTTAATTGAAAGCACCGCTCGGGTATTTAACTTTTGCACATGCAAATATTGCTACCCGAATTGGGTGCAACAACTTGTTGCTTATTCTTCCTCAGCAAGCTCATCGGCTGTAACTTCTGCCTGCGGTTCTTCCTTTGTAGCCTCCTCAGGCTCTTTTTCGGAAACAATATCGTCAATTTCTTCAATAAGCTTCTGTTCTGCGCATCTGTGCTTTTTTAAAGCGAGAAATGCTGCTGTGGCAGCCGCAAGTGCAGAGATTGCACCGATGATTGTGTAGAATAATTTTTTGTTTTTATCCATTCCGGCACCTCTTTCAGTATTAATATAAATCAGCGGAAAAACCGTATTTTTCTACTTATTGCTATTTTATATCATTTTTACAAATTTTTCAATAGGCAACTGATAATCTTTGCACAAATGGCTGTCAGTGTGTTATATTCTCTTTTTACGCTCTGCAAGGGCAAAAAGCACTCCGCCCGAAATTACAACAAGCATCATAACAGCCGTTGCTGTCACTCCTGTCTGAACACTGCCGTTTTTATCAGGCTGTGAAGGAGTGCTGTCCGATGTTGCGGCACCGCCTGTTGCCGAAGTCGGATTTGCAGAGGTTGTACCGACAGTTGCAGGCTCACCCGTCGGAGCAGTCTGAACAGTCTGTTCCTGAGTAGCAGTCGGTTCTTCCGACGGTGACGATTTTTCAACAAGATTCGCATTTGCGGCAGCCTTTTCAAAATCGCCATTGCCGATATAATCACGCAGAATTTGTTCGCAGGTGGTATATTCTTTCACGGTCGTGAGCGACGCAACATCGCCGTAATCGGAACTGTCAAACGCATAGTTATTTGAAACCACTCTGTAAGTTTTTAAAGTGTCAATTGCCTTTCCTCCGATTTTTACATCTGACACTCTGCCGCCGTACGGCTTTGAATAGTCATATACCGCACTTAAACCGCTGAACTGCATTACAGAACCGCTGTTATCCGGCCAGCTGTACTGATACGGGTCTTCCCTGTCCTTTATCGCCTGCTTTTGAAGGTCATAAACCACATTGTTTTTCTTCATAAGGTCAACTGAAAATTCAAGAATATCAATAATCTGCTGACCTGTAAGCTCCTTTTCAACAAGCACATTGCCGTAGGGTGAAATTGAAATCAAATCGGAATATGTCACATTACCCTTTGGAATACCCGAACGGATTCCGCCTGCATTCTCCATTGCAACATCAGCACCCGTAAAGTCAAGATAAGCGGCTGTTACGATTCTGCCTATCTCCTGCTCGCTTGTTCTCAGCTCTTCCCAGCTGTAAGCGTACTCCCTACTGCTTTCGCCGATTACTTCGCTGAGTACGCTCTGTTCACGCTTTTCAATTGCAGAAATATCGGACGCAATCTTTTCATCGGACATTCCCTGAGTATCGGCAGACGAATATGTTTTTTCGACTGCATCGGTAACGCCCTTTTTATCGGAATATGTCAGAGTAAGCACACCTACATTTTTGAAAAAGCAGTTTGCCTCAACAAGCTTTACGCTCTTGCCGTCACTGTCAGTACAATATTTGTCAATGAGAATGTGCTGATGACCTGCGATTACCGCATCAATGCCCGATGTTTCGGCAATGAATTTTTCGGGGTTTGCATTATGAGTCAGCGCAAGTATAATATCACAATTCTCGTCATCTCTGAGAAAATTCGCGTACGCTGTCGCTGTTTCGGCTGAATTTTCAAAGCGAACATTTTCAACATTCTTTGCCGATGTTGATGTGTAAAAATCTTCGTCAATAACGCCGAAAACTCCGACTCTTACCTTTGTGCCGTCATCAGCAGTAACATTCTTTATATAAAAGTTGTTGTCAAAATATCTGTTGCCGTTTGTGTCTGCCACATTTGAGGCAAGTATGGTAAAAGAGCTTTCTCTGTCAAGCTCTCTCAGCCTGTCGGCACTGTATGACCAATCGTGATTGCCGGGTGTCATTGCATCATAACCTACAGCGTCCATAAGCTCGGCAATGCTTTTTCCCTCTTCAACGGTGGCAAATGACTGTCCGTGAAAGGTGTCGCCTGCATCAAGTATCAAATCGGCATTTTCCTTGTCCGCAATTGTCTTGACTGCGTCAAAACCGATTTGACCGCCCGATGTGGATTTGTAGTAGCCGTGAATATCGTTTGTGTGAACGATATGAATTTCCGTTGATTTTTCTTCGGCAGATACAGCACACACCGAAATGCCCGAAAGCATTATGGCACTAAGCAAAACACAACCGAATTTTTTTATGCTTTCTGATTTCATTACTTTACTCCTTTCAAATTAAAAATATGTAGTAATTGTTTGTAAAATCAATGCTTTCTTGGGTGAATTGTACCATATTCTGCGCAATTTTTCAATAGTTTTATATTGAATACGGCGAAAGCTGTTTTATTATTGCAAAATTCTACTTTATCTGCTATTATTTTAAGATGTTGATAACCCAAAAGTTACGCTGAGATTTCTCAACACGGATGGCTCAAAAATCTTTGAATACACCTTTGATTCATCAATTTTGGCTGAAGAAAAAACAACAAAAGCAGAATAACAAATAAAAATCAAAACAAAAACGGCAGTACCAAAAAAAATCGGTACTGCCGTTATTATATAAGAAATTAATCTCTTGTTTTTTCGCCGTTAAGAATCATTTCCGCATTCTTAACACGCTCTTTTGTCGGGGGATCAATGCCCTCGAGAGGATAGTCATAACCGAGAGCCTTCCACTTGTACACACCGAGGGTGTGGTAAGGAAGAACCTCGACACGCTCAACATTCTTGAGTGAGTGAATGAAGTCGGCAAGTCTGAAAAGATACTCATCCTTATCATTTCTTTCAGGCACAAGAACATGTCTTATCCATACGGGCTTGCCCATATCGGAAAGCTGTCTTGCCATTTCAAGAATATTGGTGTTTGGCTGTCCTGTAAGGATTTTGTGCTGTTCGTTGTCGATATGCTTTATATCAAGCAACAGCAAATCCGTATATTCCATTAGCTCTTTCCACTTTGAATAGAACGGCTCTTTGGTTGTAAACGGGTTGGCGCTCGTGTCAATACAGGTATTAACACCCTGCTTTTTAGCCTTCTTGAACAAATCAAGCAAAAAGTCAATCTGTAAAAGCGGCTCACCTCCGCTTACTGTGATACCGCCCTTATTTTTCCAATAGGGGCGGTATGCAAGCGCTTTATTAAGCAACTCGTCGGCGGTGTATTCCACGGTGTTTTCATCGTGTTTCCAGGTGTCGGGATTGTGGCAGAACTGGCAACGCATTGCGCAACCGCTCAGAAAAATCACAAATCTCACGCCCGGACCGTCAACAGAGCCAAAAGTTTCTATTGAGTGTACAAAGCCTTTAACAGCGTTGTCCGACATTACATTCTGTCGTGGCAGGTTCTGGCAATAACATCCAGCTGCTGCTCTCTTGTAAGGTCGATGAACTTAACAGCATAACCCGATACACGGATTGTGAAGTTAGCGTACTCTTCCTTCTCAGGATGCTCCATAGCGTCAATGAGTTTTTCTGTACCGAATACATTTACATTGAGGTGGTGTGCGCCCTGATCAAAGTAGCCGTCCATAACATTTACGAGGTTGTCAACACGCTCGTCATCGTTGTGTCCGAGAGCACCCGGGTTGATTGTCTGAGTATTTGAAATACCGTCAAGAGCGTACTCGTAAGGAAGCTTAGCAACAGAGTTAAGTGAAGCAAGAAGGCCGTTCTGCTCTGCACCGTAGCTTGGGTTAGCACCCGGTGAAAGCGGCTCGCCTGCTTTTCTGCCGTCAGGAAGTGAACCTGTAGCCTTACCGTAAACAACATTTGATGTGATTGTAAGGATAGAAGTTGTGGGCTCTGAATCTCTGTATGTGTGGCAATACTTGAGCTTAGCCATAAATGTCTTGAGAAGATCAACGGCAATCTTATCTGCTCTCTCGTCATTGTTACCGTATCTTGGGAAGTCACCCTCTGTTTCAAAGTCAACAGCAATGCCGTCCTCGTCACGGATAACCTTAACCTTAGCGTACTTAATAGCGCTGAGTGAGTCAACAACATGTGAGAAGCCTGCAATACCTGTTGCAAATGTTCTTCTTACATCTGTATCGATAAGAGCCATTTCTGCTGCCTCATAGTAGTACTTATCATGCATGTAGTGAATCATGTTAAGTGTGCCTACATAGAGGTGAGCAAGCCAATCCATCATTGTGTCATACTTCTTGATAACTTCGTCATAATCAAGGTACTCTGATGTGATAGGTGTATATTCAGGACCAACCTGCATCTTTGTCTTTTCATCAATACCGCCGTTGATAGCGTAGAGAAGGCACTTAGCAAGGTTAGCTCTTGCACCGAAGAACTGGATTTCCTTACCTGTCTGTGTTGCGGATACGCAGCAGCAGATTGAGTAATCATCGCCCCATACAGGACGCATTACATCATCGTTCTCGTACTGAATTGAGCTTGTTGTAACTGAAATATGAGCAGCATACTTCTTGAAGTTCTCCGGAAGTCTTGAAGAATAAAGAACTGTGAGGTTTGGCTCAGGTGAAGGTCCCATATTCTCAAGTGTGTGGAGGAAACGGTAGTCGTTCTTTGTAACCATTGAACGGCCGTCAATGCCAAGACCTGCAACTTCGAGTGTAGCCCATACAGGGTCGCCCGAGAAGAGCTGGTTGTAAGACTCAATTCTTGCAAACTTAACCATACGGCACTTCATAACAAAGTGGTCAACGAGTTCCTGAGCCTGTGATTCTGTAAGTGTACCGTTCTCAAGGTCACGCTCGATGTAGATGTCGAGGAATGTTGATACACGACCAACGCTCATTGCAGCGCCGTTCTGAGTCTTGATAGCAGCAAGATAGCCAAAGTAGAGCCACTGAACTGCCTCTGCAGCGTTCTTAGCAGGCTGTGAAATATCAAAGCCGTAAGAAAGTGCCATTTCCTTCATATCGTTAAGAGCACGAATCTGATCAGCGATTTCTTCACGAAGCTGGAAGTCGCCTCTTCTCATACCCTGACGGTTTGTTTCTGCAAAGTCCTCTTTCTTGCCTTCGATAAGACGGTCAATACCGTAAAGAGCAACTCTTCTGTAGTCACCGACAATTCTGCCTCTGCCGTATGTGTCGGGAAGACCTGTAAGAATCTTGTTGTGACGGGCAAGCTTCATCTCGGGAGTATAGATATCGAATACACCCTGGTTGTGAGTCTTGTGATATTTTGTAAAGATTTCGTGGAGTTTAGGGCTTGGAGTGTAGCCATACATCTGGCATGACTGCTCAGCCATTTTGATACCGCCGTAAGGCATAAATGCACGCTTGAGAGGCTTGTCTGTCTGAAGACCTACAACCTTTTCAAGGTCTTTATCAAGATATGCAGCGCCGTAAGCTGTGATGCCGCTTACAACCTCAGTTTCCATATCAAGAACGCCGCCCTTGGCTCTTTCTTCCTTCTGGAGTTCCTTGAGCTCGCCCCAGAGCTTGTCTGTAGCTTCTGTAGGACCTTCAAGGAAAGACTGGTCGCCGTCATAAGGTGTGTAGTTTCTCTGAATGAAGTCTCTGACATCAATGTCGGACTCCCATTTGCCACCTGCAAAATTTGTCCATTCTTCTCTCATTACTGTAAAACCTCCGATAATGATAATTAATACTGAATTTTGTATATGACACAAAAAAATGCCGACTCAATTCCAAGCAGACGCCCGGTAAGGTCAGCTCCTTGAAAAAATCGTCATACATCCTTGTATTCTGTCATTTATTCACTTTTATAATCATATAACCAACACCATTAAAATAACACTTTTTAAGGGCGTTGTCAAGCATTTTGAGATACTTTTTACACCACTTTTTCACACTCAAAATACTATGGTAAATGAGTACAATTTTAGGGTATGAGGAACATTATTTTCAGCAGATTTTTTCCCGTATTTGTGCGGAATATTTTGTCATATGCCTGCTCTGCCGCACTACGGCTTGAATCGTCCTCGTAAAGGTTCACAAGGAAGTCAGCCTCTACCAAAATTCGGTACGGCAAAGTATCAATATTTCCATAGGTGTGATGGTGTGCCACAAGGTAACAAACTTTGTCAATAAATGTTTTTTCGTAGCCGAGAGCAGCAAGCAGCTTTTCAGCCTCGTGAGGACCTTCAAGTTCCTGATACTTTCCTGCAGACGAATTGTACTTCTCTTCGCTCACCTTTATGCCGATGTCGTGAACGATTGCAGAGATTTCAAGAAGCTCCTGATCGTCGGGCAAAAGATTTTCACTTTCACCGATTGTCTTTGCAAATGAATAAACCTTGAGAAAATGGTGAATCCTTTTCTTGTCACTTCCAAAATATTCAATCATCGCAGTTATAACTCTGTCGGTTTTCATATTATCACTCCTTACGGCGAGCCGCCGTACCCTATTCGTGTAGATAGTTTTTTGTTTGTGCAATTCTGTAGGGATAGCCTTGCGACCGCCGCCTGTGGCAGATAAAGGGAGCAAAGCGCTGTCAGAAATAACGAGCAAAAGGCAGTACATTTATGTACAACGCATTGCGACTATATTTCAGACGGGAGGATTCGCACAAACAATCACTTTTTCATACTTCTTATATATGCAAATGTCTTTTCTTCACCCTCATCTCTCAGCATAACCAATAATTTTTCAAGCAAAGCCTCGGTGTTGGGGTGCATACGGTGTTTGCCTCTGATTCTGCAAAAATATGTAAACGGAGCGCCGTCCGTGTAATTTTTGCCGTTGTAGATTTTGCTTGCGGCAACTCGGTCGCAGAACATTTCGATAACATATTTTACAGGCATTTCAACATTTTCAATCTGCTTTGTCTTTGGGTTGTAATCGTTCCAGTATTCGTAATGGTGACGGTTTCTGCCCTTGTGATGCAGCCACGCCTGTGAATAGCCGTACAGCTCTCTTTCCTTTTCATTGGGACTTCTCGTGCCCTGAAAATACTTTGCACCCGGAATAAATTCTGTAGGCGAATACTTTGACAAATCGTGTATTAATCCCTGTCTGAGAATTCCTGCCCTTGCACAGTTGGCAATTACCTTGTGCCTGTGACGGGTTATTGTTCTGAAATGTTTAATCGGATGTGCCATAATTATCACCATAAATTGTTAGTTTGGAAAATACAAAACATTCTCCGACTGACATTTTACCACATTTCTCGCCGATTTAAAATAGCACTTGCAAGATTGTCGAAAAAAAGTTATAATATACAAAGGTTAAAATTTTGTAACCATTTAATGTTAAATTCTATAAGGATAGGTAATCTATGAAAAAGAAAATTTTCATTCTTTTACTTTGTGTTGTCCTAATTGCAACCTGCATATTATGCGGTGTGACGGGAATTTTCGGAAATGATTCTCAAAATTCTCCAAAACCGCAGACGCCCGATACGGCAGCAACCGAAAATATGACATTTCCGAGCAAGGTCGATTCGCTCACATTAAAAGTCGGCGAATCAAAGCTTATTGAACTGTCATCCGAAAAAGCAAAATCCGTTACCAAATGGACAAGCTCGGACAGTAAAATTGTTACCGTTGATGACGGCGGAAGGGTTGACGCTCTCAAAGAGGGTACGGCTCTGATTTCTGCCATTTCAAAAGACAAATCAAAGTCGGAATTTCAGGTTACGGTGGCAAAATCAACCACGAAAAAACAGCAAAGCTACTCAACCTGTATAACGGCAAATCTTGACAAGCTTGAAAACAACAAGCGTAACACGGCAAAAAACCTGTACGCAATCAAGGTCAACCGCACGGCAAACTGCGTGACGGTTTACACATATGACGAAAAGGGCAAGTACACAATCCCCGTAAGGGCGATGATTTGCTCCACAGGTCTTGACAATTCGACAATCACGGGTGACTACACAATCGGAATCAAATCCGAATGGCTTTCCCTTGTGGGCGATGTTTTCGGAAGATACATCAGCGGAATTTCGGGCGATTATCTTTTCCACTCCGTTCCCTACTACTCAATGAGCGAAGAAGATTTGGAGCTTGAGGAGTTCAACAAGCTTGGCGAACAGGCATCACAAGGATGCGTAAGACTTGCGGTTTCGGATGCAAAGTGGGTTTATGACAACTGCCCCGCAGGCACGAATGTAAGCATATATGACGACGCAGAAAATGCAGGCCCTCTCGGAAAACCGGATGCAATCAAAATCACCGATTTTACCAACAAATGGGATCCGACAGACAGCAATAAAAAATGCCCGTATGCCAAAGCAACACCGATAATCAGCGGTGCAAACGATTACACAATCAAAAGCGGCGGCGAATTTTACGCCCTTGCAGGAGTAACAGCCGTTGACACCTGCGGCAACGACATAACTTCGAATATCGAAGTTTTCGGCAATGTAGTAACCACCCGAAAAGGCAAGTACAAGGTAACATATTCAGTCACCGATGTGCTGAAAAGAACCAATTCCGTCACGATTACGGTTACGGTTGCGTGATTGTTAAATTGAAAGTTGAAAATTGAAAATGTAAAATAAAAATGCGGTTGGCAATGTGCCACCGCATTTTTTATGTTCGTGTGTTCGTGCAGACGGTTTTAATAGTAAATTACAAATGTTGCCCAAGCATAACATAGCAATTGTTTGTACATACAGTAGCGGCGGTCAGTGACCGCCATTTGATTTGGTTGCAAAGCCAAATCAACCACACAGCAACATACATATTTTGACTAAGTATAAAATTCCAATTATTTTTGCAATGTGTGTTGTAGGTGCGAACCGTGTTCGCCCGTTCGTATGCAACGCATACGATTGCACGCAATGCGTGCAAGGTTCAATACACAATTATAATCACATCAAAACATATGTGATTAAACAAAATATTTCATCAAGGCGGGCGGCCGATGACCGCCCCTACGGGTTTACATTTATAAATTGTTATTTAAACGGAAAAATACTTCCGTTGCCTGTGGTCGAACCGATTTTGCAATCGGTTCGATTGGCGTTCACTGAACGCCGCTACAATTTTCCACTTTCCATTTTCAATTTTCAATTAAAAAAAATCCCGAACACGGCAAATGCCATATTCGGGAGAATTTTTTATTTATTCACATATTCACTTTGTGCAAGCTTTAGCCAAAATTATTCGGCATCGGGAAGGCTTGCAAGCTTTTCAAGGTGAGCATACTTATCAGCAGCAACCTTTTCAGCCTTTTCAAAGAGTTTTTCTGCTCTTTCGGGGAATGAACGAGTGAGTGAGTTATAACGAACTTCGCCCATGATGAAGTCACGATATGATGCAGAAGGAGCTTTACCGTCAAGCATGAACGGATTCTTTCCTTCGTCTGCAAGACGAGGATCATAACGGAAGATGTTCCAGTAACCTGCCTCAACAGCCTTTTTCTCCTCAAGCTGAGCAATACCCATGCCACCCTTGATACCGTGGTTGATACACGGAGCGTAGCAGATTACGAGTGACGGACCGTTGTAGCTTTCAGCCTCAACCATAGCCTTGAGAACCTGATTGTTGTCAGCACCCATAGCGCACTGTGCAACATAAACATAGCCGTAGCTCATTGCAATAGCGGCAAGGTCTTTCTTCTTAACAGCCTTACCTGCGGCGGCAAACTGTGCAACCGAACCTACAGGAGTAGCCTTTGAAGCCTGACCGCCTGTGTTAGAATAAACCTCAGTATCGAATACGAGGATATTAACATTTTCGCCTGATGCGATTACATGGTCAAGACCGCCGAAACCGATATCGTAAGCCCAACCGTCACCGCCGAAGATCCACATTGACTTCTTAGCGAGTTCATCCTTGTCAACGAGTGTTTTCTTAACAAGTTCGCCAACCTTTGCATCCTCTGTGTTCTTTTCGAGTTCAGCGATAAGAGCGTCTGTTGCAGGACGGCTTGAAGTTGAATCTGTTACTGTGTCGAGATAGTTCTGGCAAGCTGTCTTGAGGTCAGCGCTGTCTGTATCCTTCTGAATACCCTCAACATACTCGATAAGTCTGTTGCGGATAGCCTTCTGACCGAGAGCCATACCAAGACCAAACTCTGCGTTATCTTCAAAGAGTGAGTTCTGCCAAGCAGGACCGTAACCCTTCTTATTCTTTGTATAAGGTGTTGCAGGAGCAGATGCACCCCAAATTGATGAACAGCCTGTTGCGTTAGCGATAAACATTCTGTCACCGAAAAGCTGTGTAACAAGCTTTGCATACGGTGTTTCACCGCAGCCTGCGCAAGCGCCTGAGAATTCAAGCAACGGCTGTTTGAACTGACTGCCCTTAACTGTAGTGAACTTGAACTTCTCGTGAACTTCAGGCTTATCTTCAAGTGTGAGAGCGTAGTCAAATACTGCCTGCTTAGGACGCTGTGAGTCGATTGGCTGCATTGTGAGAGCCTTAGCGCCCTTCTTACCCGGACAAACCTGAGCACAAGCGCCGCAACCCGTACAGTCGAGTGTTGAAACTGTCATTACAAAGTTGAGGTCTTTGAGTCCCATCATCGGGAGGCTCTTTGTGTTTTCGGGAGCTTTTGCAAGCTCATCGGCTGTCATGGCAACAGGACGGATTACAGCGTGAGGACATACGATTGCACATCTGTTACACTGAATACAGTTTTCAGGATTCCATTCGGGAACATCAACTGCGATACCTCTCTTTTCATAAGCGGCAGAACCGTTAGGAGCAGTACCGTCAACATGATCCATAAATGTTGAAACAGGGAGCTTGTTACCCTTATATGCATTTACAGGCTTGAGGATTTCGTTTACATACTCAACGAGAGCGCCGTTACCCTCTGCCTTGTCGGCAACTGAATTATCAACAGCGTTAGCCCAATCAGCAGGAATTTCAACCTTTTTGAGGTCTTCCATACCACGGTCAATAGCGGCGTAGTTCATATCTACGATAGCCTGACCTTTCTTCATGTATGACTTCTTAGCGGCAGCCTTCATAAGCTCCTTAGCCTTGTCGGCAGGAATGATATCTGCAATCTTGAAGAATGCTGACTGAAGAACTGTGTTGATACGACCGCCGAGACCGATTTCCTTACCGATCTTGATACCGTCAATTGTGTAGAAGTTGATGTGTCTTTCAGCGAGAATCTTCTTCATCTTACCCGGGAGACGCTCGGAAAGCTCTTCTGTATCCCATGGGCAGTTAAGAAGGAATGAACCGCCTTCTTTAAGGTCATCAACAATATCGTACTTGTCAACATAAGACGGATTGTGACAGGCAACAAAGTCTGCCTTTGAAATGTAGTATGTTGACTTAATGGGAGTTTTACCGAAACGAAGGTGAGAAACCGTAAGACCGCCTGACTTCTTTGAGTCATATGCAAAGTAGCCCTGAGCGTACATATCGGTGTTATCGCCGATAATCTTGATTGAGTTCTTGTTAGCACCGACAGTACCGTCAGCACCAAGACCCCAGAACTTACAGCTGTGTGTACCCTTCGGAGTTGTATCGGGATTTTCAACAATCGGAAGTGAGAGGTTTGTAACATCATCAACGATGCCGATTGTAAATCTTCTCTTAGGTGTTTCGCTTTCAGCGTTTCTGTAAACAGCGATGATGTCGCCCGGTGTTGTATCCTTTGAGCCAAGACCGTATCTGCCTGTGTAAACCTTTACACCTGCAAAGTCCGAACCGTTGATAGCGGCGAGAACATCAAGATAAAGAGGTTCGCCGATTGAACCGGGTTCCTTTGTTCTGTCAAGAACAGAGATTGTCTTAACAGTCTTAGGAAGCTCTCTGAGCATATAGTCGGCAACGAAAGGTCTGTAAAGGTGAACTTTAAGAAGACCGACCTTTTCGCCTGCGGCATTGAGGTAATCAACAACTTCTTCCGTACAGTCGCAGACAGAACCCATAGCAACGATAACATGCTCTGCATCCTCTGCACCGTAGTAGTTGAACGGCTTGTAGTCAGTGCCGATTTTAGCATTAACCTTGTCCATGTACTTAACAACAACTTCGGGAACTGCGTCATAATACTTGTTACAAGCTTCTCTTGCCTGGAAGAAGATATCATCGTTCTGAGCAGTACCTCTTGTTACAGGATGCTCAGGGTTAAGAGCACGACGACGGAAAGCCTCAACTGCATCCCAGTTAAGCATATCGGCGAGGTCTGCGTAATCCCACTCCTCAATCTTCTGAATTTCGTGAGAAGTTCTGAAACCGTCAAAGAAATGAAGGAAAGGAACTCTACCTTCAATAGCTGCAAGGTGAGCAACAGCGGCAAGGTCCATACATTCCTGAGGATTGTTTGAACAAAGCATTGCATAACCTGTCTGACGGCAAGCGTAGATATCTGAGTGGTCACCAAAAATAGAAAGTGCGTGGCTTGTGAGCGCACGGGCTGATACATGAATAACGCCCGGAAGGAGCTCGCCTGCCATCTTGTACATATTCGGAATCATAAGGAGCAGGCCCTGTGATGCTGTGTAAGTTGTGGTCAAAGCACCTGCTGCGAGTGAGCCGTGAACAGCACCTGATGCGCCGCCCTCCGACTGCATTTCCGTTACCTGAACCTGTCTGCCGAAAAGGTTCTTGGCACCCTGTGCCGAGAACTTGTCGGTAAGGTCAGCCATTACGGAAGAAGGTGTAATAGGATAGATAGCCGCAACATCGGTAAACGCATAAGAAACATGAGCTACTGCGCTGTTACCATCCATAGTTTTCATTTTTCTTGCCAATGGAATCGTCCTCCTTTTTAATCAAAGCGGCAAAGGAAATGATGCCGCATAAATTTTCGATACCCGTTAATTACGCACCGTAAATCAACAAGCGGTACGGATACTTTGTATCATCTTAAATTTTATCACTTAAACACCGATTTGTAAAGTGTTTTACACAAGAAATTCAAAGCAGGATATATATTTTTGTTTCGTTTTTTACAAAAAAGTTTTTATATTTACTTGTTCCTGTCAAAATACTTTGTTGTTGATTTTTTAAAAATCAATAACAAAGGTTTTGGTTATTTGTACGAACGGTTGCAATACTACGCTCGGGCATAATTTGTTTTTTGACATTACAAACTATCTGCACGAATTGGGAACGGCGGCTCGCCGTAATTTTCAATTTATAAATGCTTTATCGCTTCGCTTAAATCCGTACACAAAAAATCTATCATATGACGAGCCGACCGCCGCAAGGGCATTGTCGCCCACATATTCTCCGACCATCCATGTATCGGCAAGGTTGTAAAACTGCTGAAACACATTGCCGAGCATAAGCGGTACTGAAAAAGACCACAGGCCGCCTGTTATACTGCCTGTGGTCAAATCTCTGTTTTTATTTAGTTTTATCACAAAATCATTCCGTTGCAACCGCAGATTCTGCAGTCATATTTTTTTGTTAAATTCACTTCCGCATTTCGGACAGCGAACAGTATGATTGCCTTTTTTGTTGCGAACACGAAGCTGCGCCTTGCACACGGGACACTTGATATAACGGTAGTCCTTGCGGTCACGAATTTTCTTGAAGGTCAGTTTGAACCAACCTGTTACCGCATTGTAAATCGGAAGAAATTTTCTGTTTTCGGCACTTCTTGCAACAATGTTGCGTGAGAACATACGAAAACAGATAAGCACGATAATCAAGAGCATTATTCCGTCAATGATGTATCTTGCAACACGGTTCCACACAAAAATATTCACGAACCACAGTATAAGCAACAGCACCCAGAGTGCATTGTTGAGCTTATCCGTGCCGTATCTGCCCTGCATAAAATTGGCGAATCTGTTAAATAATCCACGCATAAAGTTCATCCTTTCCGCAAAAAGCGGTAATTACAAAAATCATCTTTCCACCATTTTATCACAGGCAGGGCATACATTCAATAAACATTTGACGATATATGTCACTAAATCAGCCGAGAACGAGCTTTGCCGTGTCAACGCTTTCTTTTGCGTCACGGCAGTAGTAGTCAGCGCCGATTTTCATAGCGTAGTCCTTTGTAAGAACCGCACCGCCGACAAATATTGTGCATTTGCTTGAGCCATCGGGATTCTGAAGTTCCTTACATTCTCTTACAAGCCTTATCGTGTCTTCCATACTCTTGAGGGTTGTTGTCATAAGAGCCGAAAGTCCTATCATTGTAATATTCTGTTCAACGGCAGTATCAACAATAAGCTGAGGATCAACATCACGACCGAGGTCAACGACTGTGTAGCCGTAGTTATCAAGAAGAACCTTCACAATGTTCTTGCCGATATCGTGAATGTCGCCCTTTACGGTTGCCACAATAATTTTGCCCTTGCTTACGGGAGTTCCGCTTGTTTTTGTAAGGTGCTTTTTAATTACATCAAAGCACTCCTGAGCTGTGTTTGCGCTTTGGATAAGCTGTGGAAGGAAGATTTTATTCTTTTCAAAATCTTCACCCACTCTGTCAAGTGCAGGGATAAGCATTTCGTTTACAACCTGCATTGCATCGGTTGTTTCAAGAAGCTTTGCGGTTGCGGCTGCACCTTCGTTTTTAAGTCCGTTATAAACAGCCGCAAAAATATCAACATTGCTGTCTGCCTTTTTAACGGGAGCGGCAGGAACAGCATCGTTATATGCGTTGATAAATTCAAGCGAGTTCTTGTCAATGCCGTTAAGCACACGGAATGCTCTTACAGCGCCTGTCATCGACTCAACATTTGGGTTGATAATCGGCAAATCAAGTCCCTGTTCCATAGCCATTGTAAGGAAAGTTCTGTTGACAAGCTCACGGTTCGGAAGTCCGAACGAAATGTTTGATACACCGAGACAGGTTTTACAGCCAAGTTCCGTTTTTACTCTGTGCAAGGCCTCAAGAGTCTGACGGCAAGCCGCCTGTTCTGCGGAAACCGTAAGAGTAAGACAATCGATATATACATCTTTTCTGTCAATGCCGACAGCCTCGGCTCTTTCAACAATTCGTTTTGCAATCTCAAATCTGCCCTCGGCGGTTTTCGGGATACCGTTTTCGTCAAGTGCAAGTCCGACAACAGACGCACCGTACTTTTTGACAAGAGGAAGAACCGTTGCAAGGCTCTGTTCCTCACCGTTTACGGAGTTCAGAATCGGTTTGCCGTTGTAGTAGCGGAGTCCGGCCTCAATAACCTCGGGCTTTGTGGAGTCAATCTGGAGCGGAACATCACACACACTCTGAATAGCCTTGAGAACACGCACCATCATCTTTTTTTCGTCAATTTCGGGATGACCTACATTAACATCAAGAATTTCCGCACCGCCCTGAACCTGACTGAGAGCCTGAGTGAGGATATAGTCAATATTATTTTCAACAAGCGCCTGCTTAAACAGCTTTTTGCCTGTGGGATTAATTCTTTCGCCGATAATTCTCGGACCGTTGATTTTGACAACCGTCGTTGAACTGCAAACGGTTGTGTCAACGCTCTTTGTCTGAGGCTGATATTCTTTGTCGGCAACCTCCGACTTAATTTTTGCAATATAATCGGGATTCGTTCCGCAACATCCACCGATAACCTTAACACCGTATTTGAGGAGTGAACAAACGCACTCGGCAAATTTGTCGGGCATAATGTTGTACTCGTTGCTGTTAGGATCAGGCAAACCTGCGTTAGCCTTGATTACAAGGGGAAGATTTGTGTATTTCGACATCTCGGAAACAACGGGTTCAAGCTCATCCGGACCGAGTGAACAGTTTACACCGAGAGCGTCAACACCGAGTCCCGTAAGAGTGACAGCCGCACAAGCAGGGGATACACCCGTAAATGTTCGTCCGTTTCTCTCAAAGGTCATTGTTGTGAGGATAGGCTTGTCGCAGTTTTCCTTTGCGGCAAGGACTGCGGCTTTAAGTTCGTAAAGGTCGGTCATTGTTTCAAAAACTATGACATCGGCATCTTTACCGGCAAGAATCTGCTGTTTGTAATACTCATAAGCCTCGTCAAATTTCATTGAACCGGCAGGTTCAAGCAACTGACCTATCGGACCGATATCAAGGGCAACGAGGGCGTCTGTACCCTCAACGGCTTTTCTTGCAATCTTAACACCGGCGCCGATGATTTCTTCAACGCTGTAACCGCTGTCCTGAAGCTTGTAGGCATTTGCACCGAAGGTGTTTGCGTACACAATGTCAGAGCCGGCATCAATATACCTCCTGTGAAAACTCTCGATAAGCTCGGGGTGAGTAATGTTCAGCACCTCAGGCACATGGTCGTACTTTACACCGCTTTTCTGAATGAGAGTTCCTGTTGCACCGTCAAGCAGAATAAAATTCTTTTGGTTGAGATATTCACTAAAGTTTGAAAAATTCTTAAACACCACAATGTTCCCCATTTCTTCTGAAGCGACATTTGCCTTTCATACTGCAAATTGCACACCCTCGTTTTTTTCGTTCAATCGGATTGTCTGAAATTCCGAGAACCGCCGTAACCGACTTTGACGGCACAAGCAGACAGCTGTCGCCTGTTGTAAGACCTATTTTTCTCGGAGCGTCAAGTATTCTCAGATACTCCTTCTGCATCTCAATAGGATAGTCCCCATAGCCGGGGCTGAAACGGAAGGTCATATACTTTCCGCTGTATTTTTCGGCAAGGATTTCGTCAACCTTTTGACACACCTGTTCAACGGCAACGCTTGCAAAGCTGTCAAGCACAACCGCCCTTGCCATATCGGAAATCTGACTTATACGGATAAGCTTGTCAATTTCCGAACCGATTGTCGCACACATCATAACGGCTGTGTGGCAACCCTCAAGGTGCTTTTTTATATCATTGCCGAGTAAAATATCGTCAAACGGAGCTTTGCGTTCAACATAGAGAAATCTCGGCTCTGCTGTTTTCAATATTTCTTTTTCGCATTCATCCATCAGCACATCCATGCGGTAATTAAGGCTGATTCCTGCACCGCCGAGGTAGCGTATAGCCTCTTTGCGGTTTAATCTGTCAAGTGTTATCATAAAAGACTTGACACCGCCTCCGTAATTTTTCTTGCAACATACGGGTTGTTCATTGTGTAGAGATGGATACCGTCAACACCGTGTGCGATAAGTTCAACAATCTGGTCAACCGCATATGCAATGCCTGCGTCACGCAAAGCCTCGGGCCTTGTATCATACTTCTGCATAATCTTTGCAAATTTTGCAGGAAGGCTTGCACCGCACATTGAAACCATTCTTTCAATCTGACTTTTGCTTGTTACAGGCATAATACCTGCCTCAATCGGAACATTCACGCCTGCAATCTTCGCTCTTTCAAGAAAACGATAGTAAACGGAGTTGTCAAAGAAAAGCTGTGAAATAAGATGACTTGCACCCGACTCAACCTTTTTGCGAAGGTTGTGAATGTCCTCAACCTCATCGGTTGCATCGCTGTGAACCTCGGGATAACAAGCACCGGCAATATCAAAATCACCCTGTGACGCAATGTATCTGCACAAATCGCTTGCATAAGTGAAATCCTTCTGCGGTTCAACACCTTCAACCCTGTCACCACGGAGCGCAAGAATATTCTCAATGCCGTTCTCTTTAAAAAGCGCAAGGTTGCGGTCAACATCAGCCTTTGTGCTGTTAATGCAGGTGAGGTGTGCCACGGATTCAACTCCGAAATCTCTCTTGATTTTTGTTGCGATTTCGCAGGTACGGCTCTTTGAACCGCTGCCGCCTGCGCTGTATGTTACGCTGATGAAGTCAGGCTTTAAAGCCGAAATTTCTTCAAGCTTGCCGTAAACCGATTCAATCGGAGAGGTCTTTTTAGGCGGAAACACTTCAAAAGAAAAAACTGTTTTTCCGCTGTTAAATAAATTGCTTATTTTCATATATAAACACCTCGGTAATGGTTTTGTTAAACTTGATTAATTATAGCATAAATAATTTTTGCATACAATACTGTTTTGGTGGGTTTTGTCGTTTAAGGCTATCATTTTTTTGGAAGTTTGGGTATAAGCATAAATTATATCAAAGAGCTTTATAATAATTATAATTTTGTTAGCAAACCAAATTCACCACTACAGAGTATACATTTACTTTCATAATAAAGCAAAAATTGCATCAATGCCGTATTCGGGCATCTGATGCAATTCCTTTATCCGAGTATCTTCTCGAATAGATTGCGGTGGCACACCGCCGACCGCAATTTTCAATTTTCCATTTTCAACTTTCAATTTTAAAAAAATCACAGATGCAAAATCAACTTTGCAACGCCGAAATAGATAAGCAATGAAAGCGAGTCGCAGACTGTTGAAATGAGCGGATTCGCCATAACAGCAGGGTCAAAGCCGACCTTGCTTGCCAAAAGGGGCAGACTGCTGCCGACAAGCTTTGCCATAATAATTGTGCCGACAAGCGTAAGCGAAATTACAAGGGCAATCATAAATGCGTTTTCCTGACCGTTGAGATCAAACAAAAGCAGTTTTACAAAGTTTGCCGCCGCAAGGGTAATACCGCAAAGAATTGACACCCTGAATTCTTTCCACAGCACAAGGAAAATGCTCCTGAAATGAATTTCACCGAGCGACAACGCACGAATTACGGAAACCGACGCCTGAGAACCTGCGTTACCGCCCGAACCCGTAATCATCGGGATAAACGATGAGAGAATCAAAACATTGGCAAGCACAGCCTCAAATGATGAGATAATCGCACTTGTAAAGGTTGCCGAAAGCATGAGTATAAGCAGCCACGGCGCTCTCTTTTTGTACAGACCGAAAACGCTTGTTTTCATATACGGTTTGTCAGACGGCAATACGGCTGCCATCTTTTCGATATCCTCGGTAGCCTCTTCCTGAATAACATCAATAGCGTCGTCAATTGTTACGATACCGACAAGTCGGTTTTCGTTATCAACAACAGGAAGAGCAAGGAAGTTATAGTTTGAGAACATCTGGGCAACCTGCTCCTGATCGGCAAGAGTAGTTACCGAGATAACATTTTCCTCCATAATCGACTTTACAAGCTCGTCATCTTCGGCAAGCAAAAGGTCTTTTACGGTGGTAATACCGATAAGCTTGTTGTTGGCATCGGTTACATAGCAGGTGTAGATTGTTTCCTTGTCAACACCTGTTCTTCTGATTCTTTTAATAGCCATTTCAGCCGTCATATCGGGACGAAGCACAATAAACTCGGTTGTCATAATCGAGCCTGCGCTGTCCTCGGGATATTTCAAAAGCTCGTTAATCTGCTTTCTCATATCCTTGTCGGCCTGTCTTAAAATACGCTTTACAACATTGGCAGGCATTTCCTCAATAAGGTCAACGGCGTCATCGACAAATAACTCATCGACAACCTCTTTCAGTTCGCTGTCGCTGAAGCCGTGGATAAGGAATTCCTGAGTTTCGTCATCCATTTCGACAAAGGTTTCCGCCGCAAGCTCCTTTGGCAGAATACGAAACAGAATCGGCATTTTTTCATCCTGTAGATTTTCAAAAACCGCCGCAATGTCAAACGGTTTCATCGTAATCAAAATGTCACGCAAAGTGCTGAACTTTTTGTCATCAAGCAACACTTTGATAGTTTCGGTAAGGGTTACGTTAACCTGTTCCATCATCTTTTCCTCCTTTTTAATTCAATTGGAAGTAAAGACGGTGTCACCCTGAGTATTAAATTAAATCAATTCAAATTAAAATAAAAATACAAAGCAAAATCAATAAAACAAAATGAACGCACAAGCGCACATTCTGTTGCAACTTCGCCCGGGTACAGCGCCTTTATTACCGTCTGCGTCCATTAAGTTTTCACCTCATTCGCATTTAAATTCGGGCAAAAGCCCGTACATATTTATTTTATTCTTTTTTATGTCCGATGTCAACGGATTTATCCGCTAAAAATCCACTTTGCAAACATTTTACATTATCCTCTGTAACAGCTTGGTAACTCGGTATAATATTTCTTGCTTTTTTAAGTGTATCAATGTATAATGAATATGCATGATTTAAAATAAAATTTCAAAGATTGGAGATTAACCGTTATGACAGATATGGTTAAAAAATATGTTCCCTATGCGGTAATAATTTTGCTTGTTTATATGCTGTTGCCGCTTGTGTTTATTCCGGGCGCAATGCAGAAGTTTTCACCCGTTGCATATGACTTTGTGTTCCCGATTACAGCAATCGGCTGTTCGGCACACTACTGCTCAAAACACGGACTTGACTTTCTCTTTGCACTCATTGCGCCGATTATTTATCTTCCGAGTATGCTCATCTACAACGGCGGATTTTCTTCAAGCACACTTTCAACAAACCTTATTCTCCTCGTAGTTTATCTTGTTGCCGGAATTTTCGGACTTTTCCTCGGCGACCTTGCTTTCGGTGACAAGCGCCGTCAGAAAGAAAAGGCAGAACAGGAAGAAGCAGAGGAAATGCTCCTTGAGGCAAAGCGCCGTGAAAAGGAAGAACTTGAGAACATGACTTCATCAAGCAAAAAGTCCGAAAGAAAAGCACCTTACAGACAGGAACGCAAGCCTGCACGCAGACCGTCGCCTGCACCGCAGAAAACCGAAACAGCAGATGACGATGATTTTGATTATGACAAGTACCTTTCCGGTATTGACAGAAAGCGAGATCCGAACGAAAGCGAAATTGACGATATCTTAAACGAATACAGACACTAACGGCGAGCCGCCGTTCCCAGTTCGTGCAGATAGTATTTATAAGGGCGAAAATAAAATGCCCGAGCAGAATTCTATAACTAAAAATGTAAAATTAAAGTCGGGAAGACAATTTGCAAAATGCAAAGCATTGTCTTCCCGACTGTTTTTGTTTAATCAGCAGGGGTGTTCATCGGACACCAGTTTTGATTAAATTTTATGTTTAAATAAGATTATGTGATGTTATGTAAGTTGTGTGTAATTTGTAACATTTATATCATTTAATTTTCAATATTATTTGTACCATTATTTTTGTTTAAATCAACCCAACGATATACTTCTGAATCAAGGTTGCGTCAACAACACTGATTTCGCCGTCATGGTTTACATCGCTGTTAAAAAGCTGAGTCTTGCCGAATTTTACAATACCTACAACATATTTCTGAACAGATGTTGCATCTCCAACCGTAATGTTTCCGTCTGGATATGCATCACCGCAAGTCAGGCAGTTCAATTTGCCACCAATCGTTGTTTTACACTCTGCGCCGTTTTTAAGTCTGCAATATTTATAAGCCATAAGGCCCGTATCCTCGCCAAGCTGTCTTGAAATATAAAACTCCGCATAGCCGTTCTTATCGGGGACAAAAGATGTTACCGCACCTCCGCTGACAAAATATGCGCCCGAGGTTGCATAGCAAGGTTTGCCGCTGCTGTCTGTACCGAAATCCTCATATGTAAAGTCAAAATTCTTGTATGTGCCATCGCTGAGTTTTCCGGTCATTGTGCCATCATCATTAAAGACATCAGGAAAATAGTCGGAGAGTTTAATCCTTATCTTAACATATTCTCCGCCTGTTGAATCATAATTGAATTTCATACCCGTATTACCAAAATAACGATTATCCGCTGTTATCATATGGCGAGTAAATTCCTGATTTTTCGGGAGATTTACAAACTTCGGTGCATCAATACAGTCCTTAAACATCACGCTGTACTTTTGATAATCCGTTGATATGAACATTGCCCCGAAATTCTTTGCCGTATTTTCGGTATATCCCGTTGTTGTAACAAAAAGCTGATTGTTTGAGATTTTCTGTGTTGTACCTGTAACTTCAAAGTCCTTGCGATCTTCATACTCGCTTACCGCACCTGTCATAAGAACCGAACCGACGGTAAGCACACCGCACATTGCGATTGCAGTTATTTTTTTAATTATACTTTTCATTGTTTACACCTATTTATGTTGTTTAGCTATCCAAACCGACAATATGTTTCTGAATCAAGGTTGCGTCAACAACACTGATTTCACCGTCATGGTTTACATCGCTGTTAAAGAGCTGAAGCTTGTCAAAGTCCTCAATACCTGCAACATATTTTTGAACAAGCGTTGCATCTACAATTGTTATAGAATCATCCTTGGTTATATCGCCTCGAACAAGACCGTATAGGCGTGCTCCCTGTACAGCACGATTAAAGGACAGTCCGTCTTTTCTTCTGTAGTTAAGATACATCGACAATTCGGTTCTTACACCGATTTTCTTTGAAATATAGAGCTCGGCATAACCGTCCTTATCAGGGACAACTGCCGTTACAGCCGCACCGCTCTTTACACATATACCCGAAGTTTCGCAATAGTCTTTTTTGTCGGAACTTGCGGAATCGTAATCTTTGTGAGTCCAGGCAAAGGTGTGTGTGCTACCGTCATCAAGGGTTTGAGTAACAGAGCCGTCCTCGTTAAAGTAAGGCGAAAAAGTAGATAATTTAATTTTTACCTTTTCATATTCTCCGCCTGTGTTATCAAATGTATAAAGGTCATATATATTTGTAAAATAAGAACCGCTCAGGTTTGTCAATTTATTGTAATAAAATTCCTGATTTTTCGGGAGATTTAAAAATTTCAGTTTATTCACGCAATCTTTAAAATATACGCTGTATCCTTTGCCTGCCATATTTTCAAACATAACACCGTAATACTTTGGATTGCTTTCGTTATAGCCTGTTGCCGTAACAAGAACTTGATTATTACTGATTTTACGGGTTTCGCCCATTAGTCTGAAATCTCTTTCATCACCAATCCATTTTGCGTTTGCAACAAACGCAGAGCTTACCGCCAACACACAGCACATTGCGATTGCGGTTATTTTTTTGACTGTTCTTTTCATTATTTACACCTATTTATATTGTTCAGCTGTCCAAACCGACAATATACTTCTGAATCAAGGTTGCGTCAACAACACTGATTTCGCCGTCATCGTTTACATCGCTGTTAAAAAGCTGAAGCTTGTCAAAGTCCTCAATACCTGCAACATATTTCTGAACAAGCGTTGCATCAGTAACAGAAATGTATCCGCTTAAATCCGTATCACCGCAAGTTAAACCGACCAGAGTATCTCCGATTCTTCCGTAATCGCAATGAGCTCTGTCTTTAAGTCTGCAATAGCAGTACGACATTACTTTTGTATCTACACCAAGCTGTCTTGAAACATATATTTCAGCATAGCCGTCCTTATCGGGAGCAAAGGAGGTTACCGCACCTCCGCTTGTCGCATATGCGCCGGATCCCGCATAGCAATTAGCACCGATGCTGTCAGTTCCGAAATCTTCGTATGTAAAATCAAAATCCTTGTAAGAACCGTCGCTAAGCTCAGCAGTCATTGTTCCGTTTTCATTGAACAGACGTGAAAAATCGGAAAGCTTAATTTTCACCTTGACATATTCACCGCCTGTTTTGTCAAACTGATAGAATGTCTGAACATTACCGAAATAACCGTGCCCCTGCGTCATCATATATTTTACAAATTTTTCGCCCTTTGGAAGATTTAAAAATTTCGGTGCATTGATACAATCCTTAAACCATATATCGTAATCCTTTTCTTCGGTTGTTTGAAACTTTGCACCGAAATTTTTATTGGTATTTTCAGTGTATCCCGTTGTTGTCACAAAAAGCTGATTGTTTGAAATTTTCTGCGTTGTACCTGTAACTTCAAAGTCCTTGTGATTTTCATCTTCGCTTACCGCACCTGTCATAAGAACCGAACCGACGGTAAGCACACCGCACATTGCGATTGCAGTTATTTTTTTAATTGTATTTTTCATTGTTATCCTCCGTGTTTGTAATTTTATCCGCAAATTTGTTCATACTTGTTTAAGTTTATCAATCTATTTTTCTTATGTCAATAATTTTGAAATAAATTTGGCATTTACGGCAATATATGCGTATTTTTCAAATATTAACTATTACAAATGACAGACAAAATACTCGGTCATTTCTGTTTTAAACAATTGGTCTTTAAACAAAAAAACAGACTGCACCGTGATGCAGTCTGCTGTAAATTATGACGCACGCTCACATATTACATAGTAACGGTCAAAACCGCCGTTGCCGTCACTTATGCAGGTAAACATCGTGAGCAAATCTCTGTCCTTCTGCAAATAGCAGTCGCCTGATTCGCTCGGCTTATTGACTTTGGTTTCAACAACCTTGTAATTGAGTGTATCCCAATAATTTGTGATTGAAACCCTGTCACCGATTTTGAGGTTGCGGAGGTTGTCAAAGAATATTCGACCGATGTATCCCGTGTGACCTGCAAGGACTGCGTTTGTATTCTTACCACCGATTGGCAATGAGGTTGCACTCATATGTGCCGCACCGTAGCTCATATTTGAGCTGTTCGCACCGAGGTAAATCGGCAGACGCATATTTATTGTTTCTGCGGTAACATAGCCGTAAATGCCGTCGGTTATGCCGTAATCCTCAAGATTGACGGCAGCCTGTGAATAGGTATCGTTGCGGAGCATTTCATACTGGTTCGTTTCAAGTTTTTTGTTGTAGGCAACGCTGTCATTGAAAAGTCTGTCGAGGTCAGCCTTGAAAACAACGGGCTGTTTGGAGGTACGCTTACCGTCCCTGTCAATTTTGTAACCCTCTTCGTCAACCTTGCCGTCCTTGACCGCCTGTTCAAAAGAGCCGTCCTCAGCTTCTTCAACACGGGTATCAAATCCGTCAGCCTCACCGTTTGAAATCTGTGTTCCGATAAAATTTGATATAGGGGGGAATGCGACAAGACCTATTCCGACAACGAGCATTGCTATTGCCACACCCGTAAGTATTTTTTTAATCATCGGAATCACCGCCCAAATCATTCTGATTTTCGTCAGCCGAGCCATCTCTCAGCCGTTTTGCACCGTTTGACTTCTTCTTTTTACGCTTGAGCAGAAATACAACCGCAAACACAACAAGTGCAACAAAGCCGACAATTATGCCGATTGCGACTGCATAAGGGATTTTGTAACCGAGGAAAAATATGTAATCGTTGTCAAATTTCGCAAGCGACTCGCCCGTTTCAATATACTTTGTATCGTCATAATCGACACGCTTGCCACGCACGAGAAGTCTGTGCGTATTAACGCCGTATGGGGTACAGGTGAGGAGCGTTACAAGGTCTTCGCCGTCAACAATCCGCAAGGAATTGATTTCCGAGGGAAGAACAACTTCGATTTGATCAACCTCATATTTCAGCGTTCTGTCGAGGATATGAACATAGAATTCATCGCCGACCTTCATATCGGTGAGGTAATCGAAAAATGTTTCGCCCGGATAACCCGAATGGGCAGAAATTACGGAATGTGTGCTTGCACCGCCGACAGGCAGGGAAGTGTTTTGAAGATGCCCTGCACCTTTGGAAAGAATCTCTTCGCTTGTGCCGTGATAAATCGGCAGATAAACATTGATTTTCGGAACATCAATGTAGCCGATAAGACCGTTATCATCAACATTGAGAGTTTTCTCATAATTTGCACCGATTTTCTGAAAAGCCTTTTCGTCGAACGGGTCGGTAATTATCATATTATTTGAAAGGCTGTTATTGTACTTAGCGGCCTCTTCAAACATTTTTTGAGTTTTCTCACTCGGCATCTGAGCAACCCTGTTGGTGTACTCCTTAACCCTGCTTCGACTGACATAGTTATTAATTGCGGAGCTGACAAGCGGATAGCTCATTATGCCGATTCCTGCAACGAATATTAAAACTATTAGTAAAATTGACAGCTTTCGTTTCATAAAATTTTCCTTTTCTGCGTGTTTTGTTCCGTTGTTATTATACTATATTTTACTATTTATCGCAACTGCACGGCGAGCCGCCGTTCCCTGTTCGTGTAGATAGTTTGTAATGTCAAAACATATTATGCCCGAGCGTAACATTGTGGTAGTTGGTAAATTTCCATATGGCGAGCCGCCGTTCCCAGTTCGTGAAGATAGTTTGTGCAATACCAAAACATATTCCGCCCGAGCGTAACATTGTGGTGGTTTGCGACGTTTATAAAATTCTATATCTATCATAATTTATCTGCCATTACTTGGTGGGCGGATAATATCCGCCTCTACGGCTCTTCTGTAAATAGAACGGGGATGCGTTGCCGCATCCCCTGAAAATTACATATATCACAGATTTTAAGATAAAGATATTCGATTAATTATTTAGCTGCTTTCTTTCTCTTAAGAACAAAGAGGAGGACGCCTGCACAAGCGATAAGTGCCGCACCGCCAACATAGAACATCATTGTACCCATACCACCTGTTGAAGGAACTGTTACAGGGTAATCCTTAACTACTGTAGCACCGTTTTCAACTGTACCAACTGCTGTGTATGTTTTAGAAACAGCTGTTACTTTGAATATAGTAGAGTTGATGTTGTAGTTAGCAGGAGCCTTTGTTTCCTTTACATAATATGTAACACCCGGTGTAAAGTAGAACTCATTTGAACCATAGCAGAACTTATCGTTGCCGTTAGTTGTTGTTGTTGCCTTAACAGTTACGCCATCAACTGTAATTGCCTCGGTGCATGCTGAATCCTTATAAAGTGTGAATTCAGCGCCTGCAAGCTTTGTTGATGTTGCGTTACCGTCAACCTTTGTTACATCAAGACCTGCAGTTGCAACATTTACAGTATTATTACCTGGCTTGTATGTGAAGTTGCCTTCATTACCATAGTAAAGACCGTCTGTGTTAGGGAGGTCTTTAGTAACTTTATCAGCGATATCAGCATTTACCTTAGCTGAGAATGTTACCTTGATTGTGTCATTACCGTAGAACTTGTCACCCTGAAGGAGTGCGTCTGAAGCAACGACTGCGAATGTAGCTGTTGCATCATTGCCAGTGGCATCTTTATAATCATAATTAGGAACTACTGTGAAGTCGCCGTCCTCTGCAGGTGTTTCAGCACCATCCTTAACAAAGTAAACCTTTACAGTACTGTCAATGAGTGAAAGAGCGTTGTCCATGTTATCAACAATTGCATATGTGCCAACCTTGTTAGTTGTTGAACCTGCTGTTGAAGCTGTA
The DNA here is from genome assembly GCF_002834235.1 of Ruminococcus bromii. Taxonomy (GTDB): domain Bacteria; phylum Bacillota; class Clostridia; order Oscillospirales; family Acutalibacteraceae; genus Ruminococcoides; species Ruminococcoides intestinale. Next base: position 27,674 of record NZ_NNBY01000045.1, read on the forward strand.
AGTGTGTAATCAGCGTTCTTCTGTGTACCAACTTTGTTGTCTGCAACTGTCTTTGTAACTGTGATACCAGATACATTAATCTTTGAAGCAAGGTTTACTGTTTCATAATCGTATTTCCAGTCTGTGCCATCGAAGTAAGGAAGTGAGATGAGTGAACCCTGTACAGACTTAACTGTACCAGGCTTCTTAGAGCAGTATACATAATAGATACCGTCTGCAAGGTCTGTAATCTTCTGTGTAAGAACATCTGCTGAACCGTCATATTTGAATGTAACAGTCTTATCAGCTGTACCTGTCCATGACATACCATCACAAATTGTGATGATGTTCTGGCTCTTGTCTGTTTCTGTTGAGTTGAGAGCGTTTACAAGGGCAGTGTTGCTTGCATAAGCATCTTCAACTGTTACTGTACCTGTTGTAGTATCAACCGTTGCGAGCTTGTAGAATTTGTACTCATAAGTACCAACATAGTCGGCTTTATCACCACCTATTGTACCGGCATTAGGGTTGCATGATACTGTAAGTGTTGTAGCAGCGCTTGCTGAGAATGGGATCATGAGAGCGATCATCATTACTGCAAGAACTGCTGCAAAGATTTTCTTTGTAGTTTTCATTTTTCTTTCTCCTTTGTGTTTGATTTAATATATGTAATTATATTCTAACCGAATGGTTAAACGGGTTGGGGTGGCTGCATGGCGGACACCGGCTAACAACGGTGTCCGTAGCAGTCAAAGAGGTTTTCTATGAAAGAAACATATGATTAAAAAATCACCTGTTCTAACAAGTTAAATCATATTGGGTTACTTTCTGCGTCTTGCTCTGCGTTTTTTGCGACCTTTTCCGTAATAGATTGCATAACCCGTGAACATTGTCACCGCAAGACCTGCAACCGATACACCGAGAACAACATAACCGTTCATTCCGTCACCGCTTGCCGAAGGCATTGTGATTGCACCGTCAACATAATTATATGTAACATTGTACTCACCCTTAACAGGGAGTGTGAAGTATGAAAGTGTGTAGTTCGGGTTGTAGCCCTCAGACGGTTTGTACTCAAACAAGCAATATGTCTGATATGTTGAAGTACCTGATATATAATTGTCGGAACTGTCGCTCCATACAACATTACCGTTTGTTTTTGTGAACTCGCCCTGACCGTCCTTGAAGATTGTCAGATTGTCAAACACAGCCTGACCGTTGCTGTCTGTCTTTTTAGAAGCCATATGAGTTTTCATTGTGGCATTTTTAATGATTGTATTGATATCATCTGCAGTAAAGATACCCTCACGAGATACCTTCATCACAGCAAATTCCGTATCACTTACATTACCGCCTGTCTGATTCTTCTTGTTTACTGTTGCGCTTCCGTGTGTGGTTTCATTTTCAAACACGGCTTTTTCAACAGAAGAAGAATTGTTGAAGTAAGTTGCAAGCTGAGCATCGGTTTTGCCTTCAATATCTGAGTTCTTAACCTTAATGTACTTAGCCGCCGTTACTTCACCGCTTTCAAGCAATTCAATCTCGGCAAGCCAGGTGTTTGTATCCATTTTATAATCGGATGCATTTTCACCCTCGGCAAGAGCCTCGGTAATCTTAAATCTGTAAACACCCGCACTGACTAAGCTGAGGTCTTTGAATTCAACCTTACCGCTTGCGTCAGGTGTTGCTGATTTCTTGGAAACTAATGCTGTGCTGTTTGTCTTAGTAACATTGCCGTCAGTATCCTGTTTTGCTGTATCCATTGATTCAAGACCTGTCAATGTATAAACGAACTTGCTGCCACTGTAAGGCTGACCGTCAAGAGTCTTATTTACCGAAACAGCAAAGTTTGTAGGATTAACCTTATTGACAAAGTTAAGCACATTTCCTGCTTCCGCAAGAGTACCGACGAATGTACCGTTGAACCTCTGATCGCCTACTTTATAGGGAATATAACCTGTAACGGTTTTCTCTGTAATCTTATAAGTTGCACCTACAGGAATATTGAGAAGCTTAATGCTTTCGCCCTTTTTGATTGTGAACGAACCGTCCAAGGGTGTACGGTAAGCTGTGCTTGAATAATCACTTGCACCATTCTCTTTGAGCTGATACTCAAGAGGATAGGTCTTGTAGTCATAGGTTGAACCGTTGCCGTCAAAGTCGAGAGCAATTGCAAATGTAAACTGCTGACTTGTGTCGTAGTCGGTTGTACCGTCTTCATCAACAACATTCTTTGAAATTTCAAGAGGTGCTGTCACTATCTTGTTGGTATAGTCGAGCTGGAGCTGTGCATAAGCCTTTTTATCAGCGGGATCCGCAAGATTGAATGCCGAGTTCGTAGTTGAACCGCTACTGATTGGTGAACCGTCTCTGTTGTTAACAAGCCCCCAGTTCGTTGTGTATTTAAGCTTACTGCTGTCTGTTGACTCGTTAACCGTCATACCATTGCCGGTCTTGAATGAGTTGTCAAAGTCAGCCATATAATCATCTTTAAGTGTGAAACCGCTGTTTGAAAGGGTTTCACTGCTTGTGCTTTCGTCTGATTTTGTAAGCTTGTAGCCTTTACCAGAGGTATCTTTGCCGTTCTCTTTGATTGTATAATCAAAAGTTTCATTAGCTTTGAGGTCATCTGAAATTTCAGAAACAACATCGCCTGTATCAAGTGCCTTTGTAACCTTGAGGTCATTGTTGGCAGGTGTCATTGTGAAGTTTACTGAGAAGTTAGACTCAGCCTCACCACGCTCCATATAGAATACTACCATATGGTATGTCTTGTTAGGATCAAGCTGAACACCATTGTTGATTTTCTTTGAAACTGTGCCAAGGTTCACCGCATGCGTTTCACCGGGAATATATGAAGTACAGGAATCTTGCTTGACAGTCCAAGCCTTTCCATAAAAATCATCAAGATTTGTAGCGTGGTAAAGTTTACCGCTGGTATTCATATACTTTTCGAAGTCAAATTCGGTATTGGTGCCAAGCTGTGACTTTTTGAATTTGTAAAAACCGTCTGATGTTTTATAAGGTTTTACAAAATATGCACCGTCATTAAGTATACCAACTGTTTTATCCTGCCAAATATGCAAACAGAAGTCATTATAAGCGGAATCTGTTCCAACCCAAAACTCATCACTAGGAACTGTAACTGTTGTCGATGATGATGAAGTCGATGACGGAGTTGAGTAATCGGCAAATACATTGTCGGCAGTTGCGGTCATTGAATTAAAGTTAATTGAACCGCTTGCCTCTTTATGGTCACCGGCGAGGTCGAGAGCAAGCTCTGCATCAGCGCCTGTTGAATCTTCGCCGATATAAACCCAAAGGTCATCGTCACCGCTGAAGTTAAAGGTTGCAGGTTTGTCGTCTGCAAGTAAACCGTCCTTCGGAACTCTGAAGTCTATATCAAGTCTGATACCGAAACCATAGTTATGGTTGTAACTTGTACCCTTGCCGGCTGAAGTATCAATAGTATTGAGTTCATCGTTCTTTTGTGCGTCACTGCCTTTACCCGTTGTGTTATTAAATGGGAAAATACCATAACCGTTACCTTGTGTACCGCCGAAATTTGTCAATGCATCTTGTACACCATACTGTTTGCCCGCACCGTAGTTAATTTTGGTAGGTGTGAGGCCGTCCCATGTGAAGTAGATGTTATCGGTTGCATTCTTTGAAGTGAATTCATAAGTAGTAACACCTGCATCGTCAGTAGTTGTACGGAACGGGAAAGACGACTTATAAACATTGGCAACTCTTTTATCGTTGTAGATTGCGGTTGAAAGTGCCTCAGTATCAAAGTACGGAGCCTTGACACCATTTATAACCTGAAGATTGCCCTTGCTGTCAAGCCTGTTGTACATAAGACCCTGTAAGGACTGGTTATAATTACCGCCGCCCCATTTCATACCGTTGGAGTTGTTTACTGCATAGTAATAGTTATCATCATAATTGTTGATGTTTGTAAGTCCTTTTGCGTGAGTCTCAAATGTTCCGTAGTGTTCATTACCCTTATACATATTGCCGAAGTAGAGAGGATACTTCCAGTCCGACTTATAGTTTAAAGCAATGTTGCTTATGTAGCTGTTGAAGTTATCAAACTGATACCAATAGTCATACATATTGCCATTACCCTGACACTGAAGATACCCTTTCTCCTGCTCCTTATCAGACCAGTAGTCAAAGTATGTTGCGTCAACGCCTACGATGTTAGGATTATTTGAGAATGAATTTTCAACAACAGCGTTATAGTCTACATTGCCTATTTCCGAGAATTTTGTCCAGCTTTCGCCTCTGGCTGTCTTAACATATGTAGCCGTGTTCTCGCTGTAGCCCGAATCATCATATCCCGAACCTGTCGGATATGAAGTTGCGGAAGATGCACCATTGAGATTAGATTTTTGCGGATGGAATCTTAAAACCGCATCTGTCGGAATTTTACCGCTGAACACCACATGACCGTTTACCGTGGTTTGTGTAAGCTCAACTGTTCCTTCATAGGCATCGTTGTAGTCAAAAGTTGCATAAATCTTTGAAAGCGACTTCCAGTCATCGTTTGAAACATAAACTGTTTTATATGTTGCCTTCGACTGATTGTCGGGAGATTCAACAGAAAGGTATTTACTTTCTTTGAACGAGCCGTCAGTTGTAAGATAAAATTCCGTGTCGCCCGAAGTACCCGAAAGGTCAAGGGTCTTGATAAATGGATTAGTCCACTGACTTTTTGAGGCGTCATAAAGAGCATTATCAGTACTGTATGAATCGTTAATACTGAGGTCGCTTGTTTGTTTTTCACCCTTGCTGTTGAAGATTACATATTTATAGGATGACTTAACATCCACATAGTAGTAATCGCTGTCCGAAGATGTGAGCTTGTTCATTGCAACACCGGGCCACTTTTCATTGCAGTCAGTATCGGTTACCCAAGAATATGCACAAGCTTCCTTATAGGTATTGCTGTTATTAAGATAGATACGGCGGAAACCGCTTGCAACAGTCTTTTCGGGAAGAGCAAATTTAACCCCCGAAGAAAGCTCAATTCTTGTTGCACCGGATGGTGCAGCAGTTTCAAAAACTCCCGAAGAAATTTTAATTGCAGTACCCTCACTGAGAACCGTGCCGTCATCCTTAGCAAAACGATATGTAACAGAAGAAAAATCTTTCCATTCCTTATTCTTGGTCAGGTTAATGTAAATCTTCTGTCCCGAAGATGTTGCCGCAAATACATTAAGCGACATACCCGACACGGCACATACCGAAAGCATGATGGTAAGTGCAAGCACAAGAGAAAAGCTTTTCTTTGCGGTTTTGCAAAGCTTTTTACCTAACTTCATAATTTTTTCTTCTCCTTCATTGCCGATTACTTTGTTTTGGCAGTCAAAGTACAATTAAATAGGTCTGTACAGAACAGTCCGATATATCTGCCAACGAATTATGAAACGCAAATTTTTGAATTTGTTCTTCTTTTTGATTTGCATACAATTATATAATATTTTATTGCACATTTGTAGAGGCAATATAGACAAACTTTGGGTAATATTTTTAGCTATTTTGCATATCTACAAATACGATTTAATGTTTTTGACCATAATGTGATTTTATTACTTATTTATCACCATTTTTTGCGTTTAAAATAAATTATACCCATTGTACAACCTTAATAGGCAGTTGAAAAGTCAATTTCAGCACCGAATTTGTTGATTTTTAATTCTTTTTTCAAAAATATCAAAATTTTTTATGCAAGTTCACTCCAAGCTGCGCGTGTAGAAATATGTATTATTTTGCGATTGTTGTTTTTTAACATAAAATGCCCCAAAACCAGCATTTTGCAGAAATTTTCAGATATATTTTTATAATCAATATCTATATCTCATCAAATTAATCATCGAATACCTTGAAAATTCGGCATAAATAAAGGGCAGAGTATTGCTCTCTGCCCCTCAAAATGTAATTCACTTAAATCGCAATTATACAAACCGCTTTATGCAAACATATTAAAGATCTCTGCCGCAGCACTTCTTGTACTTTTTACCGCTGCCGCACGGACAGGGATCGTTTCTGCCGATTTTCTTGCCCTTACGGATAGTCTTGTTGACGGAATCCGTACCGTCTGCAGAAGTTTCTGTAGGCTGAGCAACCTGCTCACGGTGAAGCGCCTGCTTTACGGCGTCCGACTGTTCAACAGCTTCTTCATCATCGGATGCAGACTGTGCCGCTGCGGCAGCCCTCTGAGCTGCTCTCTTTGCCGCTGCAATTGCATCCTGCCTTTTCTGAATCTCATAAACACGCTTTGGCATAATGAGCATCATCTTGACAGTATCTTCACGAATGCTTTCAATCATCTCATCAAACATATCGAAGCCTTCAACTCTGTACTCAACAACAGGATCGTGCTGACCGTATGAACGAAGTCTGATACCGCTCTTGAGCTGATCCATATTATCAATGTGATCCATCCAATGTGTATCAACATTCTTGAGGAGGTAAACACGCTCCATCTCACGGATTGTTTCCTCGGGAAGAAGTTCTTCGTTTTCCTTGTAGATTTCAAGAGCATCGTCAATGAGCATCTTCTGAATCTCTTCGGGTTCCATATTTTCAAGATCTTCAAGGCTGAAATCATACTTTGATTCATCTCTTATAAGCCAGCCTGCGTAGTAATCCTTGAGGCTTTGGAAGTTCCAATGTTCTGCAGGACCTTCGGGGAGATACTGCTTGATTGAAGTTGCGATTGTATCCTCAACCATTTTGAGGATTGTTTCGTGGAGATCCTCACCGTTAAGAACCTGATCACGCTGACCGTAGATGATTTCACGCTGTTTGTTCATAACATCGTCGTACTGGAGGACATCCTTACGAATGCCGAAGTTACGAAGCTCAACCTTTTCCTGTGAGCCTTCGATAATACTTGTGAGCATTTTATTCTCAATAGGCATATCTTCGGCAACATTCATACGCTCCATCATCATTTTCATTCTGTCACCGCCGAACAGACGCATAAGGTCATCCTCGGTTGAGAGGAAGAAACGGCTGACGCCCGGATCGCCCTGACGGCCTGCACGGCCACGGAGCTGGTTATCAATACGGCGTGACTCGTGTCTTTCCGTACCCATAATGTAAAGACCTCCGGCCTCTCTTACCTTTTCAGCCTCGCCCTTAATTTCTTCCTTATACTTGTCATTCAGTTCTCTGAATGTATTTCTTGCATTGATGATTTCTTCATCATCGGTTTCCGCATAACCTGTAGCTTCTTCAATAAGCTCCTCTGTAAAGCCCTGCTTACGCATTGCGGCTTTTGCCATATACTCTGCGTTACCGCCGAGGATGATATCGGTACCACGGCCTGCCATGTTGGTTGCGATTGTTACCGCACCGAGTTTACCTGCCTGAGCAACAATTTCAGCCTCTTTTTCATGCTGTTTTGCATTGAGGACATTGTGCTTGATGCCTCTCTTTTTGAGCATTTTTGAAAGAAGCTCCGACTTCTCAATTGAAATTGTACCGACAAGGACAGGCTGTCCCTTTTCGTGAGCCTCAACAATTGCATCAATAACAGCGTGGAACTTGCCGTTTTCTGTCTTATAAACCGAATCGGGGAGGTCTTTTCTTAAAACAGGCTTGTTTGTAGGAATTTCAACAACATCAAGCTTGTAGATTTCCTGGAATTCTTCCGACTCTGTCTGAGCAGTACCTGTCATACCCGAAAGCTTTTTGTAAAGACGGAAGTAGTTCTGGAATGTGATTGTAGCAAGAGTCTTGCTTTCACTCTGAACCTTTACGCCCTCTTTAGCCTCAATAGCCTGGTGAAGACCTTCGTTAAAACGACGGCCGTACATAAGACGACCTGTAAATTCGTCAACGATGATAACCTCGCCGTCCTTGACAACATAGTCAACATCTAGCTTCATGACGCCGTTGGCCTTGATAGCCTGATTTACATGGTGCTGAATTGTAAGGTTATCGGGATCGGTAAGGTTTTCAATACCGAAAAATTCTTCGGCTTTCTTAACACCGCTCTGTGTGAGGGTTGCCGTTTTCTGCTTTTCATCAACAACATAATCAATGCCGTTTTCCTTGTAATATTCCTCCATATCCTCTTTTGCGTCAAGTTCTGCAAAACGCTGAACTTTAAGAGTTTTTGCAAGAGCGTCAGCCTTTGCATAAAGGTCTGTTGACTTGTCGCCCTTACCCGAAATAATAAGAGGAGTTCTCGCCTCATCAATGAGGATTGAGTCAACCTCATCGACAATCGCAAATGCGTGCGGACGCTGAACCTTGTTTTCCTTGTAAACTACCATGTTGTCACGGAGGTAGTCAAAACCGAGTTCGTTGTTTGTTCCGTATGTAATGTCTGCAGCATAAGCCTTTTTTCTGCCCTCGTTATCGAGATCGTGGCAGATAAGACCGACCGAAAGACCGAGGTATCTGTAAAGCTTGCCCATCCACTCTGAGTCACGGCGGGCAAGGTAATCGTTGACTGTTACAATGTGAACACCTTCGCCTGTAAGAGCGTTGAGGTATGCGGGGAGGGTAGCAACCAAGGTTTTACCTTCACCTGTTTTCATCTCGGCGATTCTGCCCTGGTGAAGAACGATACCGCCGATAATCTGAACGGGGAAGTGCTTCATGCCAAGCACTCTCCAGCCTGCCTCACGACAGGTTGCAAATGCTTCGGGGAGAATATCGTCTGTTGTTTCGCCGTTGGCAAGTCTTTCTTTAAGAATTGTTGTCTGGTTCTTGAGTTCACTTTCGCTCATAGCCGCATATTTATCTTCGAGTGCAAGCACCTTGTCACAGATTGGTTGCACACGCTTAACTTCACGCTTGCTGTAGTTGCCGAACATAGCCTTTAAAAAATTCATCAGGGTTCTTCCTTTCAATGTACCGAAAAAAATCGGTCAAACTGTATTTTCAATAATATAATTTTAATTTACTGCACCGCAGACGCTCCAAGGCTCTTTGCAGCCTGAATCATTGCGGCTTCAACCACGGGACCGGCATATTGGAAACCGAAACCCGAATCCTGTACAACACAGGCAAAGGCGAGAGGGCAGTCCTCATCTTTTGAGTAGCCGACCATCCAGCCGTTAGGGTTCTTATCATCGCCGACTTCACCCGTACCTGTTTTGGCACAGACTGTAAGTCCGCCGAAAAGGTTGTCGCCGTAGTAATCCGAAACGGTGTATCTCATAACATCATCAAGCTTTGTCGCCGTATCGGATGAAAAAAGCTCCTGTCCGCTGCTCTTGTAGTTTATGCCGAGTGCGGAGAGTATGGACTCATCTTTGATAAGGGTAGGGTTTGTAGCCTTACCGCCGTTTGCGATTGCACCGCAGATAATTGCCATCTGCATCGGGTTTACCTTGTCATTATACTGACCTACGCCCGACCAGCCAAGCTGGTTTTCATTGGCATCGCTGACATCATATGAACCTTTTGCGGTTTTAATTCCGTCAACATCAAAGGAGCTGTTAATGCCGATTTTCTCGGCAGTTTTTGTCATTGTGTCACTTCCGAGTTCAACGGCAAGCTTTGCAAAAACAATATTGCAGGAATGTGCCATTGCCTCTTTATATGTCAGCGTTCCGTGAGTTTCCGTACAGGTAACTTCACTTCCGCCTATGTTCTCACTTCCGTTACAAACCCAAGTGCGGTCATAAAGGTCGGGAATATTCTCAATTGCCGCCGCAGATGTAACGATTTTGAAGATTGAACCCGGGGTAAAGGTTGACGAAAGCACATTATCAAGGTAAACGCCCTCGTATTCGCTTTCGTTGTCCTTGGTAATTTCGGGAGGAGCCTGCGGATCGTAAGCCATGGTGCTTATGGAACAAATAACCTCGCCTGTTTTGTAGTTATATATTACACATGCACCTTTTTTGTTATAAGCTGCAAGCACATCATAAGCCGCCGCACAGGTTGCGGAATCAACTGTCAGCTTTATATCGTGAGAGGCACGCAATGATTCCGGCATATTAAGTCCGAAAACAAGGTTATAGCCTATCAGCTGAGAACGATACATACTCTGAACAGCCGTTGAAATGTTAAGGCTGTCATCACCGACAACATGAAGCAGAGATTTTCTTACGCTCTCGCTTTCGTTATAAACTCTTTTACCGTCAACCGTCTGTGCAAGAGCCGTGCCGTTGCGGTCATAAATCGCTCCTGCCTGTGCAAGGCCGCCGTCACCTGCTATATGCGCATTATATGCCTGATCAACCCAATCGTCTGCCCCTGTTACAAGCTCAAAGGCAAGATAGCCGAGTCCGCCGATAAACGCAAGCGCAACTATATATATAAGTGTACTTCTGCGAAGTATTTTTTTCAAACCTTACACCACCCTGTGTATCAGTAGGGGCGTTCATTGGACGCCCGCAAGTAAAGGCACTAATTTTATTTAATACCAAAGTACATATATGAAAAACAAGTTTTCAATTTACTAAACTTATCTTTTTACCGAATAAGTTCTCTCGTCTGCGGCTTTGATGAATGCAACAAGTCCCCAACAAGACATAATACTTGAACCGCCGGCAGACACAAACGGAAATGTTACGCCTGTGAGCGGAAGGACATCGGTTGCACCGAAAACATTGAGAGAAAGCTGAACGACAAAAAGTCCTGCCGCACAGCACGCCGAAATTGAATAAAAGGTACTTCTGCTTCGGGTTGTAATTGCCCTTGCATAAATAAACATTGCACCTACTGCCACGGCAAGTGTGAACGCAACGATAACTCCCATTTCTTCCGAAACAAGTCCGAAAACAAGGTCACTTTCGGATGCGGCAACCTGCTTTAAAAAACCGTTGCCGATACCTACACCGAAAAGTCCGCCGCTTGCCATATATGTGAGAACTCTTGCCTGCTGATAACCGAGATTGTCCTGAGTATGTTCCCATACATGACGCCAGCCCGAAAAACGGTCGGCAACATACGGTTTAAACTTGAGGACAAAGGTTACGCCGAAAATTGCGGCGGCAACAGCAAGAATAATCGTCTTGAAATCGCCCGAGCGCATAAACGCTGTGAGCAAAAATGTTACAAAGAAGATGAGCGCAGTACCGAAGTCACCCATAAGAGCCAAAAGGCCGACGCATACTGCCGAGAAGATAATGTACTCAAGCAGGTTCTTCTTTGTCATCAACACATCAAGTGAACTTGCGCCGATAAAGATGAAAATAATCTTTGCAAGCTCTGACGGCTGAAATGAAAACGAGCCGATATAAATCCAGTTGGCGGCGCCGTTTGTAATCTTACCGAAAACAATTGTTACGCCCAAAAGACCGACCGCACAAATCATTGCCGGAAGTCTGAGTTTATTTACCTTGTCGGGATCTTCAATCAGCTTGATGATTATGCAGAAGATAATCATACCTACTGCGGCGGCAACAAGCTGAACATAAGCCGAGCGTTCCGACTGTCTGATAAGCATCATTACGCCTATGCCCGTCAAAAACAGGGCGAGCGATTCCAGCTCGAAATTTACTCTGCGGATTACAAAATAGGAGATAAAGAAGAATCCCCATTCAACAGCCGCAAGAGCGCCGAACAGCACGAGCGGAGCCATTGTATTTGTGCCGTCATTCCAGAACATTGCCTGAACGCACATAAAAAAGTGAAAAAATGTAATAAGGAGCATAAGCTTCCACGATTTCATTGCAGGCTTATCGCTGACCTTTGAGAAAAACCAGCTCGACTGCAACGGCTGTTGGAACTCCTCGCCTCTTTTTACTATAAGGCTTGTACCGCCTATTGTTATTGTATCGTCAATGAGCACCTTTGCTCTGCCTCTTGTTCTTTTGCCGTTGAGCATTGTGCCGCTCTTTGAGTCGGTATCGCTTACATACCAACCGTCTTTACGGCGAAGGAGTACGCAATGATTTCTTGAAACTGTCGGGTCATCAACGGTTACATCACTGCTTTTACTTCTGCCGATTGAATTTTCCCAGAAAAGCACGGGGAGCATCTCGCCCGTTGCAGGGTTCAAAAGTGAAATCAAAGGAGTTTCGGGACGGCGGCGGCGGCGCATTGCGGCAAAGCACTGGTACACAATTATTATTGCATAAACAGGCATAAGAAAACGCAGTGCAACAACACCCATATCGAAAATTATCGAAAGATCCGGCACTTTTTTCAACTCCTTCACAAATCATCTGTCCTAAAAATAAGCATACTTAAAGTTATACAGTTTAAATAATAATCCAATTTCCTCCAAAAGTCAATAGCCGAGTGCCTCGGCAGTCAATTCGTGAAGATAGTTTGTACAATAGAAAACTAAAAATGCCCGAGCGTAGTAGCGTAGCATTGTAATTGTTCATGCAATTTCGATGTAACGGCGAACCGTGTTCGCTCGTCTGAAATAAGGAGCAAAACAAAAAACAATATTACTCAATAAAGTATTTTTTATCAAAATTTGCTTAAAATATCGGCAAAGTTTTATTATTTTAATTTTGGATAACACCTTGATTTTTTTAATTTTATAGCATATAATAACTGTGATAGATGTTTGATTACTCATCTTATCGTTGAGTGTTTCGCCACTTGTTTAAAGAGCGAGTGTTTTTATCGTTGAGCGTTTCGCCGCTTGTAAAAGTGCGAGTGTTTTTATCGTTGAGCGTTTCGCCGCTTGTAAAAGTGCGAGTGTAAAAGTAATCAAAAAGCGGGTACTCTTTGCCCGCTTTTATTTTTAATGAGGTAGAATATGAAAATCGCATTTTACAATGTAGACTTGGAATACATTGATTATCTTAAACAATACGAAACTTCAGTCCGTGGATTTACAAGAGTACCTAATGTTAATTATAGAAGCGGTAACAACAAGTTTTTCTATGGGACGGTTCTCAACATTAACAGAATTGACTACTTTGTACCTATATCATCAAAACAACACAATAGACAGGACGATATACAAATCAAACCAAAAAACGATAAATACTGTAATGAGTATGCAACATTAAGATTTGCCTATATGTTACCTATTCCACATAAGTGCATCAATATGTTGAATATCAACGGAATTACCAACAACACACGAAGAGAAAGAATCAGAAAAGAACTTGCTTTTTGTAACAAATATAGAGATAAAATTAAAAAGCAAGCACAAAACACCTACTACCGTATCACAAACAAAGTAAACGATAGACTTGTTCATAACAGCTGTGACTTTAAATTACTTGAACAAGCATACATAGATTTTTGTAATGAACATAATATTCCTATTGACAAAAATAAAGTCAATTAACGCAAAAGACCTCACGAAATTCGTGAGGTCTTTTATCATGATATATCTATGAGGATTAATGAAGACTTTTCATTTTATCGGCTTTATCACGGCATATATGCGACCATTTGCAGTCGCCGCACACCTGCGAAAGCCTGTCTTTTAAAATTATATTTTCTCTTGCAATTCTCGAAAGCTCTTTCCAATCGGCAGTATCGCCGATTTTCATTCCGAGTAAATCAAGACATCTTTTGTCATAGCATGACGCCTTGCCCGTAACATCGCAGCTGCCGTTGTCACGGTTCGGACACGATGAACAAATTTCGTCACAACCGCCCGTAAGCGTAAGGCTTGCGTTGTTATTTTCAAGAACTGACACTATTTTTGCCATTCCGCAGACAAATTCATCGCTGTAACCCTTGCCTTCAAAAAACTGCACACAAAGGCTGTGATGCGGTCTGAACTTAAAGCTTAACGATTTTGTCAAGACGATTCACCAAAACTGTTGCAACAACAATCTTTGCAGCATCTGCAAGAAGGAACGGAACAACGCAGGTGAGAAGTGCGGCAACAAATTCTGTGTGCATTGCAATCATAAACCAAATTGTACCGAAAAGGTAGCATACTGCAAGACCTGCAACCATTGAAACCGCAAGCACCCAAAGCTTTCTGCCGAGAAAATCAGTCATAAGTCCAACGATAAGCGCCGTAAAGAGGAAACCGATGATATAACCGCCTGTCGGACCGCCGAGAACGCCGATTCCGCCTGAGAATCCTGCAAACACGGGAACACCGATTGCACCGAGGAGAACATAAACCGCAACGCTGATGAGTCCTCTTTTCCAACCGAGCATAGCCGCAGCCATAAAGATGCCGAGAGTCTGAAGTGTGAACGGAACTGTCATCGGAATCTGAATCTGTGCGCACACTGTGATGATTGCGACGAACATCGCCATATACACAAGGCTTAATACATTACTTTTTGATTTACTGTTTGTTTTTGCTTCTGTCATAAAATTACCTCTCCTTTGCAAAACCACTTCTTTTGTTTTGCAGATTGTCAACCAAATTATTTTATCGGTTGACAATTATTATAGTACCGATTATCGCATTTGTCAACCCGATTTATGTTTTAAAGTGACAATTACAATCCTTTTTGATGTAACAATTGACTTTACAACCGTCTTATAATACAACTGAGTTAACCAAACAGAACATAAAAAACAGGGACAGCGTTTTGCTGTCCCTGAAATTTTTGTAAAGATTAAGTTTGCGTGCTTACAATTAAGCCTTGTTAACCGAACCGAAGAGTTCCATCTTTTCCTTAACAGTAGCCTTGATAGCCTCTGCACCGGGAGCGAGGAGCTTTCTTGGATCGAAGCCCTTGCCTTCGAGATCCTTGCCCTCTTCAATGTACTTTCTTGTAGCTGCTGCAAATGCGAGCTGGCACTCTGTGTTAACATTGATCTTTGAAACGCCGAGTGAGATAGCCTTCTTGATCATGTCGGCAGGAATACCTGTACCGCCGTGGAGAACGAGCGGCATCTCGCCTGTAAGCTGCTGGATAGCGTCAAGAGTTTCAAAGCTGAGGCCCTTCCAGTTTGCAGGATACTTACCGTGAATGTTACCGATACCTGCTGCGAGCATTGTTACGCCGAGGTCTGCAACCATTTTGCATTCCTTAGGATCTGCGCATTCGCCCATGCCGACTACGCCGTCTTCCTCGCCGCCGATTGCACCAACCTCAGCCTCAAGTGAAAGACCAAGCTTGTTACAAGTTGCAACGAGTTCCTTTGTTTTTTCAATGTTTTCTTCGATCGGATAGTGTGAACCGTCAAACATGATTGAGCTGAAACCGGCTTCGATGCACTTCTTAGCGCCTTCATATGAACCGTGGTCAAGGTGGAGAGCAACAGGAACTGTGATGTTGAGTTCCTCGAGCATACCGTTTACCATACCAACGACTGTTTTGTAGCCGCACATATATTTACCGGCACCCTCAGATACACCGAGGATAACAGGTGAGTTGAGTTCCTGTGCTGTTAAAAGAATTGATTTTGTCCATTCAAGGTTGTTGATGTTGAACTGACCTACTGCATAGTGGCCTGCCTTTGCTTTTGTAAGCATTTCTTTAGCGTTTACTAATGGCATTTTAATCTTCCTTTTTTAAAAAATTTCAGCAGACAAGCGTCCCCACCTGCCGATTTAAGTTTATTATACAATATATTTTTGAAAATATAAAGACCTAAAAAGAAGATTTAGTGAAAATTTTAACAATTAGTCGAAAAATTCTTCATTTTGTCCTGTTTTAGTCAATTATCACTAAACTTTCAAAATAAACTCACACTTCCGTAACACAACAAGGTTGATTTTGATTTTGTGAAAAGGTATAATATAAATGTAAATTACAATACTTGATTTTGGTCAAGCGTTGTATGATAATATTTTTTGTAAACTATCCCGTAGGGGTAGTCTTGCGACCGCAAGTAATGACAGATATTTTATTGCAAACAAAGTTTTATAAATATAACAAAACAACCGATATCGTGACTGGCGGATGATATCCGCCCCTACGAAATATTGTTCATTTCGGCAATTTGCTTGCAAAAAATTTTGTTTCATTACTTAAGGACAAACGCAGCTTGTACCCCACGGTAACAAATAAATGTAGGAGTAACTTTTATGGACAATTTTGACAACAACAATATGGGTGGGTTTGAACCGCAAAAGCCGTTCACCGAAAAGCCCGTACAAAACAATAATATGAACACGGAACAGACAATTCCCGTTTCCGAACCCGAAACACAGGAAGAACAGGCTCAGAATGTTCAGCCGCAGAACGGCAACACACCGTACGGTGATTATATTTTCGGCAACAACAATCAAAATACGGCAAACAATGCAAATCCGACTGAAAATGTTCCGCCGTATCAGCAGAATCAAAATCCGAATCCGAACACCCACGCTCAGCCGTGGCAGTACGGTTACGGTCAGTATCCCTACAGCGGACAGAATCCGCAGTATAATCAGAACAATCAGCAGTACGGTCAGTATCAGAACAACACAGGATACAATCAGAATGTACCTCCGTATCAGCAGAATATGTACGGACAGCCTCCCTACGGCAACAACGGTACATACAATCAGCAATACAATCCGCAGATGTTCGCACAGTACCCCCAAAAGAAAACAAAGGGTGGAATAATTGCGTTGATTATCGTTCTCTGTTCACTTCTTACAATCGGTTTTATCGGCATGATGGTGTACGGATTTTCGGCTGACATAAAAGAAGATTTGAACAGCGACCGAAGTGATTCGGGCAATTCATTCAGACTTCCGAATAAAGACAGCACAACACCGTTTGAAACCCTTCCCGGCACATCTTCGCAGGGTAAAACTCACGATGAGTCGGACTACAGTAACAAGGTGAACAAGGATTACTCGGGTATGAAGCTTGAAAGCAATCCGAAAGACGCAAAAACAAACAACAGCTACACAGCCGCAAAAGCGTCAGAAAAGGTTTCCGACTCGGTAGTCGGCATTCTCTGTTACTCGGACGATGTACCCGATCAGGCTGACACAACAACCGCATCTTCACAGGGAAGCGGAATTATCTTCTCACAGGACGGCTATGTTATCACAAACGCTCATGTAATCGGCAACAGCAAAACAGCCTATGCAATCAGAGTTGTAACATCTGACGGCAAGGTATACAAGGCAGGTGTTGTGGGCTACGATTCAAGAACCGACATTGCAGTTCTCAAAATGGACGATGCAAAGGGACTTACTCCTGCAACATTCGGCGATTCGTCACAGCTTGAGGTTGGTCAGGATATTATCGTAGTCGGCAATCCCGGCGGTCTTGACTATCAGAACACAACAACCAAGGGCGTTATTTCGGCACTTGACAGAAAACTTTCAACATCAAGCCTTACAAAGTACATTCAGACCGATGCCGCAATCAATCCCGGCAACTCTGGCGGTCCGCTTGTAAACTACTACGGTCAGGTTGTCGGAATTACAACTTCAAAGATTGTTTCCGAAACTTACGAAGGTATGGGCTTTGCAATTCCGTCACAGACAGTAAAAAGCATTGTTGACACACTTGTAAAGAACGGCTATGTTGAAGGCAGAGTAAAAATCGGCATTTCGGGCATTGCAGTAACCTCCGATCAGGCATCAAATTACAACATTCCGCAGGGCATTTATGTTCAGAGTATCGTATCAGGCGGTCCGTGTGACGGCACAAGCCTTAAAGAAGGCGATATCATCACAGAGGTTGACGGCGAAACAATTACAAGCTTTGCAGATGTTTATGCGATTCTTGAAACCCACAAGCCGGGGGACAAAATCAAGGTTAAATATTACAGCTCATCATCGGGCGACGGTGAGGTTGAAATCACACTTCAGGAAGATAAGTAATTTTAATATAAGAATATCACCAAAAGCAAGAGGGCAGTCACGGCAATGTGACTGCCCTCTTGCTAATTGAAAATTAAAAATGAAAAATGGAAAATTATTGTCGGGCAGCCAGTTTGCAAATTGCGAGCGATTGCAGCCCGACTGTTTTATTTTTGGTATTTTTATATTTGCCTATATTTTGTAGAGGCGAATCTCGTTCGCCCGTTCGTGTGCGATGCACACGATTGAACGCATAGCGTTCAAATACCATATGCAACTCATTTATATAATTTGATTTTGCATATACATTGTGTCATTATTTTTTAACGGGGATAAAATTTCGCAAAAATCCTGCACTTCTTCCTTTCAGATAAAACCAACCTATGGTGTCAAAAACTGCCGCTCCTACAAAATTAACAAGCAAATCTTTCATTGTATCGATCAGACCGATGTCAAGGTAACCGTTAATACCGAGATTTTCACCGTTCACAACGGTTGATGTTATATCCCTGATGTGCATTATCACATTCGGCTTGCCCGAAATCAAGCCCGAATGTATTGCCGTGATTATGGTGTCCTTTTGCATATCCTTTTCAAAAAGCATATCCGCACCAAACTCAAAAAACTCCCACACAACACCGACTGTCATTGAAAAGCAGAACGAAAACAGGCACACGAACATAGGAGAGAGGCTCAATTTCACCCGTTCGCTTCTGTTCAAAATATCGGTCAGTCCAAAACCAACGCCTGCACAGATAAAGCCGTTCACGGCATGGAGCAATGAATCCCATATCGGAATCTTTTCGTAGAACGCACCGAGCTCACCCATAACATTTGCCGCAAACACAAACAGCACAACAATCGTTTCAAGCATACTCGGCAACGCTACCGACAGCTTTCGGTCGATGAACAACGGAAGCATCAACAGTCCGAGCGTTAACACACAGGTCATGACATTCTCCCATTTTCCGTTTAAAATTCCGGCAGTCAAAAGTGACACAAGTATGAGCCTTATTATGATGTAAACGCCTGCCTTAACTCTGTGCTGTCTCATTTCACGCACATTCAGCCACCGTGCAAGCCTTTGAAAAAATTCTTTAAGTCGTTTTTTCATAATATCCCCCGATTTTTACACTTATTTTTTCCTTAAAAACGAGATAAACCCCTGTAAAATTGTATTAGCTTTTTCTGCCTGATATTACCGCAAAATAAAAAAGCCACCGCAATCTGCGATGACTCATAAGCATTGATATTAAATTACTTTTTCTCTGACTTCTCTGACGATTCGGCTTTTTCGCCATTTTTTTCAGTCTCAAGCTTTTTCTTGAGTTCCTCTTTGCCGACAGCAAGCATCAGCTTGATACGGTTTTCCTGATTTACCTTCGGCGCACCCGGATCATAGTCGATGGTAACGATATTGGCATTCGGTCTGATTTCTTTAATCTTTCTGATTGCGCCCTTACCGTTGATATGATTCGGCAGACAACCGAAAGGCTGTGTGCATACGATATTCTCATAGCCTGTATCGGCAAGTTCAATCATCTCGGCTGTCAGCAACCAACCCTCGCCCATCTTACTGCCGTAGCCGATAACACCGTTTACAAGCTCCTTTGTGTGAGCATATCTGTGAGGCGGAACAAAGCCGTACTTTTCAGCGGCATCAACCATAAGTCCCTCAAGCTTTGTGAGGTAATTAAGAAGCATCGAACAGAATTTGTATTTAACTCTGCTTCCTCCGAACATCTTATAATCCTCAATACGGTTATCAACCTTAAATGATGCAAAACCCATAAGACCGGGTACGCAAACCTCGCAATCCTGATCTGCAAGAAAGTCCTCAAGGCCGTTGTTAGCCATTTTGGAATATTTTACATAGATTTCGCCGACAATACCGACTTTAACCTTCGGCACTTTGTTAAGCTCAATTTTTGTGAATGATTTTGTAATTCGGTCAAGAGTTTCGTCAATTTCTTCAAGAGTGTAGCCCTTGCCCTGTATGAGCATATCGGAAATCTTATCCGTCCACTCATCAACAAGCGCCATACTTTCACCCTTGTTCACCTCATAGGGCTTTGTCTGGTTTGAAAGCAGCATTAACTGGTCGCCGTACACAAGACCGCCGACAAATCTGCGGATAAGCGGAAGTGTGAGCGAAAAACCGCTGTTGTGCTCCATACCGAATGAAAGCGAAATTACGGGAACGAACTCAAAGCCGGCCTTTTTGAGAGCCTTTCTCAAAAGGAAAATGTAGTTTGACGCACGACATCCGCCGCCTGTCTGAGTAATCATCAGAGCAACCTTGTGAACATCATACTTTCCGCTTTGCAGAGCATTGATGAACTGACCTATAACCAGCAAAGCCGGATAACAGGTATCGTTGTGAACATATTTAAGACCTGTCTGCGCAATCTCCGGACCTGTTGTGTCGAGCAAATCAGACTTATAGCCGTAGTAGTTGAACACCTTTTCAAGTATTTTAAAATGAATAGGCGCCATATTGGGCATAAGGATTGTGTATTCCTTTTTCATCTGCTTTGTAAACAGCAAACGACCTGTTTTTTTGTCATACTTCAACTCTGCCATAACAGAATTTCCTTTCATCAATCGTTTTCAAGCGCAGCAAGCAAACTGCGGATTCGGATTTTAACTGCTCCGAGGTTTGTAATTTCATCTATCTTAATCTGAGTGTAAATCTTATTTTTGCTTTCAAGAATTTCTCTTACCTCATCGGTTGTAATCGCATCAACACCGCAGCCGAAGGATACAAGCTGAACAAGCTCCATGTCCTTTCTTGTTGTAACATATTTTGCCGCCGCATAAAGTCTTGCGTGGTATGTCCACTGGTTGAGAACATGAGTCCGGAAATGTTCAACTCTCGGAGAAACAACATCTTCGCTGACGATTGCAACATCAAAGCCTGAGATAAGTCTGTCGATTCCGTGGTTAATTTCGGGATCAATATGATATGGTCTGCCTGCAAGAACAAAAATCTTTTTGCCCTCTTTTTCAGCCTTGGCAATAATCTCGCTGCCCTTGTCGATAACCTTTTTTCTGTAATTTTCCTGTTCCTGATATGCAAGCTTAGCCGCATTTCTTACCTCGTTAAGAGTGAGGTCGGGGAAGTGGAACGAAAGTCTTTCATAGGCTTTCTTAGGAAAATCGTTCGGGCGGTGAATACCGAAGTATTCCTTTATGAAGTGAACCTTGCGTATATCCTTCATATTGTTTTTGATAACCTCGGGGTAGTAAGCAACAACAGGACAGTTGTAATGGTTATCTCCGAGATGCTCGTCAAAATTATAGGAAAGACAGGGGTAGAAAATTGTTTCTGCACCCATATCAATAAGAGTCTGAATGTGACCGTGAACAAGCTTTGCAGGGAAGCAAACGGTATCGCTCGGAATTGTCTGCTGACCTCTCTGATAAAGCTTTCTTGTTGAATACGGTGAGTGGAACACCTCAAATTTAAGTTCTGTAAAGAATCTGTACCAGAACGGATAAAGCTCATACATATTGAGCGCCATAGGAATTCCAAGCTTACCTCTTATGCCTTCAACAGGCTTGTAGGAATCAATGAGATTCAGCTTATAGGCATACATATTCATATCGTTTGCAGGAGCTTTCTTTGTGATCGGTCTTTCACAACGGTTTCCCGCAATAAACTTTCTGCCCTTGCCGAATGAATTTATTGTAAGACGGCAGTTGTTGTTGCACATACCGCAGTTTGCAACCTTGATTTCGTGAACGAATTCATCAAGTCCCTTTTTGTCGGTAATTGTACTCTTGCCAACGCCCTTTGACTTTTTCTTTGCGTAAAGAGCCGCACCGTAAGCACCCATAAGTCCTGCAATGTTAGGACGGACAACTTCAACGCCCATTTCCTGTTCAAATGCACGCAAAACAGCATCGTTAAGGAAAGTACCTCCCTGAACTACAACACGCTTGCCGAGTTCATCGGGGCTTGACGCACGAATAACCTTGTAAAGGGCATTCTTTACAACGCTGAGTGAAAGGCCTGCCGAGATATCTTCAATTGTAGCACCGTCTTTCTGAGCCTGCTTAACGCTTGAATTCATGAATACGGTACAGCGTGAGCCGAGGTCAACGGGACGCTTTGCAAAAAGTCCGAGCTTTGCAAAGTCGGCAATCTCATATCCGAGAGCGTTTGCAAAAGTCTGCAAAAAGCTTCCGCAACCCGATGAACAAGCCTCATTAAGGAATATATTGTCAATTGCACCGTTATGTATCTTAAAGCATTTGATATCCTGTCCGCCGATATCGATGATAAATTCAACATCGGGCATAAAGTATTTTGCGGCGGTAAAGTGGGCGATTGTTTCAACAATGCCGTAATCAACCGCAAATGCGTTCTTTACAATGTCCTCACCGTAACCTGTTACGGCAGAAGAAACAACATTTATTTCGGGATTTATTTCGTAAACCTCGTCAAGGAATTGCTTCATAATCTCAACGGGGTTTCCCTTTGATGGCAGATATTTTGAATAGAGCAGCTCACCGTCATCATTGAGAACAACACCCTTTACGGTTGTTGAACCTGCGTCCATTCCTATATAAGCCTTGCCTGTGTAGCCCTTTAGCTCCTTCTGCTTAACATCAGCCTTTGCATGACGGTCGCAGAATTTTCTGTACTCCTCTTCGTTTTTAAAGAGTGGCTGATTGAACGCAAAGTTACCGCTGCCACGGTAGTTCTTTACCTTTTCGATAACCTCGTCAAAATCAATAGTCTTTTCGGCACACAAAGCCGCACCGCAGGCAACATAATAAAGTGAGTTTTCGGGGCAGATGCCCTTTGTTCCGAGCGTGCGGTCAAAGCAGTTTCGCAGTTCGCTCATAAATGTAAGAGGTCCGCCGAGATATACAATCTGACCTTCAATTTCTCTGCCCTGTGCAAGACCTGCAACAGTCTGGCTTACAACCGCATTGAAAATACTCTCTGCGATGTCGCTCTTCCTCGCACCCTGATTAAGGAGCGGCTGAATATCGGTCTTTGCAAACACACCGCATCTTGATGCGATTGTGTATGTCTTTTCGTGCTGTTTTGCAAGCTCGTCCATATCCTCAAGCTTAACATTCAGAAGTGTTGCCATCTGGTCAATAAACGCACCCGTGCCGCCGGCGCAGGTACCGTTCATTCTTACCTCAAGTCCGTTTGTGAGGAACAATATTTTTGCATCCTCACCGCCGAGTTCAATTATTACATCTGTACCCGGAATAAAAGTATTGGCGGCAACTCTTGTTGCGTAAACCTCCTGAATAAAATCAACGCCGACAGACTCGGCAACACCCATTCCGGCAGAACCCGAAAGAGCCACCGAGGCATTTTCAACGCCGTCAATCCTTGTCCGTACAAGTGCAAGAATTTCTGCAATCTTTTCCGTAATTCGGGAATAATGTCTTTCATATGTGCTGTATATTAATTTGTTTTCGTCGTCAAGCACAACACATTTTATTGTTGTTGAGCCAATATCCAATCCTAATTTCAACTTGTGCCTCCGAAATCAATACATAGTAATCTCATTGTGCATATCTAATTAATTATAGTATTTTTTGCTAAGAAAATAATTCTAATTCGGAATATTTTCACCTTTGATGAATTTTACCATTTTTATCACAAAAATTCAATACACATAAAGGGCATAATGTATAATCTACTGCATATAATTTGCCCTCAAAAGTAAAGCGGAGCATTGTTCCGACTTTAATATATCTTAAAAATGCAGAAAAACCTGCCGAAATCGGCAGGTCTTCAGCTTTAAGTATTTAAATTATCAGAAAAGTTCACCGTGAGGAGCTTCACCGTCATCTGCCTCGTCTGAATCTGCGGACTCGGAGAATCCTTCTTCACGCTTTGCCTCAAGCTCTGCCTTGAGGTCGCAGATGTTTGTAAGATGCTCGGGTTCTGCCTTTTCTTCGGTAACAGCCTCGGGCTGTTTTTCAACAGGCTTTTCCTCTTTAAAAGGAGAGGACTTGTAGTCGCCCTCATTTGAGCAAGCTACTGTAATATCAACAATATCATCCTCTTTAACCTCGGGAGCAACCTCGGGATTGCCGTAGAAAATATCGTTTGAGCTGTTGACAATCTTTCTGTAACACTCTCTTGCTTTTGCAATTTTGGCCTTTGAAGTGTCAATAACCTTCAAAAGCTTTTCGCACTCGGCGTCATTAATTTCAGTGCCTTTCTTTCTGCTGTCGTACATAACCTTTCCGAGAGCAATATATGCTCTGTTCATAAGCTCGCTTTCGCTTTTCATAACAAGTCTTAATCTGTTGAGCTTTGCGTTTGTTCTGTTCTTTTCTACTATTGTCTGAGCTACCGATGAAATTGTATCAACGGCTGTATTTACTGTTCCTTTTACACTGTCAAGTATCGTCATAGTAAATTTCTCCTTTAAAACCGCTTTGGCACAAACGCTCTGACACATTCTGCCGTGGCGAATAATATTAAACTTATTTCTATTATTATGACAGATTTTTTTGATAAAATCAACATTTTTTTAAAATTTACTTGTTAAAATCACGGTCAATTGCTATAATTAGTTTCATAGAGTGTTAAAGAGGTGGTTTGGATGCCTGAAAAGAAAATTACCAAGGCAATCGTCTGCCCAATGTGCGGTGAAATGAGCAAGGCTGATGTTTACACCAGCATCAACCCGTCCGTGACAAAGGGTGTGCGCAGAAGAGCGCTTGACGGTGAGCTTTTCGCGTGGAAATGTCCGTCATGCGGATACTCCGCAAGGCTCACATATCCGATTCTCTACAATGATATGAAGAATCGTTTTATGGTGTATTTCATTCCTAAAATTGATCATTTTCAGCTCTGCGACAATGAGCTTGAAGAAAAATACAGCAATCTCCGCAACATAAGCAAACGAATTGTTCCGACCTTCAATTCGTTCAAGGAGAAAATTTTTATCTTTGAGTCGGGACTTGACGATATGTCGGTCGAGCTTACAAAGCTTGCAATCAGCCAAACAGTTTCAAAAAAGCTTAACGGTGCGGAAATTCATGACGGATACCTTTCAATGTACGATCGTGAACGCAACACAATGGGATTTACATATTTTACAGGTGAAAAGCATACGCCGTATGTTCAGACAGCAAGACTTGAAATTTATGTTAAATCGAAGAAAATTGTCGATTCGCTTGCGTATAAAGACAAAAAGTTAAAGGGCTTTCTTAAAATTGACCGTGAATGGGCAGAAAACATTCTCTATCGCTACAAGCGCATGAAGCATATTGAAAAGCTTAACAAGCTGAAAGAGTAAGCTGTTACTGTAGTCAGTCAATTCTTTTGGTTTAAAAAGCACCTGCAAATAAGTAACATATGCACTGTAAAGAAAACAGCTAAAGAATATCCGTAAACATAAACTCGTTAAAGCAAAAATGCATAAAAATTTCCGCCATTACGATTGGGGTGGCGGAATCATTCAGCTTAATATTTTTGTATTTGCAATTCCAACTTGTCAGAATGCCGATACAATCGGGGATTTTCGTTGCACAAAAAATCAGGGATCGACTCAAAGAGCCGATCCCTTTTTAATTTATTGAAAAGATTGGTAATTACTTGTTAACAGCTTCATAAACTGCAACTGCGCAAGCAACTGTAGCACCAACCATCGGGTTGTTACCCATACCGATAAGACCCATCATTTCAACATGAGCAGGAACAGAAGATGAACCTGCGAACTGAGCGTCACCGTGCATTCTGCCCATTGAGTCTGTAAGACCGTATGATGCAGGACCTGCACCCATGTTATCGGGGTGAAGTGTACGGCCTGTACCGCCGCCTGATGCAACCGAGAAATACTTAACGCCGTTCTCATTTGCCCACTTCTTGTATGTACCTGCAACGAGGTGCTGGAAACGAGTCGGGTTAGTAGAGTTACCTGTGATAGATACACCTACATTCTCATGCTGCATGATTGCAACACCTTCACGAACATCGTCAGCGCCGTAGCAGCGAACTGCAGCTCTTTCACCGTCTGAGAAAGCTCTCTCTTCAACGATTTTAAGCTCTGATGTGAAATAGTCAAACTGAGTCTTTACATATGTAAAGCCGTTGATTCTTGAAATAATGTAAGCAGCGTCCTTGCCAAGACCGTTAAGGATAACACGGAGCGGCTCTTTTCTTGCTTTGTTAGCGTTACGAGCGATACCGATAGCACCCTCTGCTGCTGCAAAGCTTTCGTGACCTGCGAGGAATGCAAAGCACTTTGTTTCATCTCTGAGGAGCATTGCGCCGAGGTTACCGTGACCACGGCCAACATTTCTCTGCTCAGCTACTGAGCCGGGAATACAGAAAGCCTCAAGACCGATACCGATAGCTTCTGCTGCCTCTGAAGCAGTCTTTGCGCCCTTCTTAACTGCAACTGCACAACCGAGTGTGTAAGCCCAGCCTGCGTTTTCAAATGCGATCGGCTGAACGCCCTTTACGATGTCGTAGGGGTCAAAACCGAGATCGTTACAAATTTTTCTTGCCTCTTCAAGATTTGCAATACCGTATTCGGCAAGGCACTTCTCAATTTTAGGCATTCTTCTTTCCATACCTTCAAATGTTACTGCCATTATGGTGTCCTCCTTACCGAATTATTCTTCACGAGGGTCAATGTACTTAGCTGCGCCGTCAAAACGACCGTACTGACCGATGTTGTTCTTGTATGCTTCGTTTGGCTCAACGCCGTGACGAATGTCCTCGAGCATTTTGCCGAGCTTTACGAACTGATAGCCGATAACTTCATCGTTCTCGTCAAGTGCTGTCTTGAGAACATAGCCTTCAGCCATTTCCATGTAACGAACGCCCTTAGCGTTTGTGCTGTACATTGTACCAACCTGGCTGCGAAGACCCTTACCGAGATCCTCCATACCTGCGCCGATCGGAAGACCGCCCTCTGAGAAAGCTGTCTGGCTTCTGCCGTAAACGAGCTGCTCGAAGATGTTCTTCATAGCTGTGTTGATAGCGTCACAAACGAGGTCTGTGTTAAGACACTCAAGGAGTGTTTTGTTAGGAAGAATTTCTGCTGCCATAGCTGCAGAGTGAGTCATACCCGAACAACCGATTGTTTCAACAAGAGCCTCTTCAACGATACCGTCTTTAACATTAAGTGTAAGCTTGCAGGCACCCTGCTGAGGAGCACACCAGCCAATGCCGTGTGAAAGACCTGAAATGTCTTTAATGTCATAAGATTTTACCCATTTGCCCTCTTCGGGAATAGGTGCAGGACCGTGCTTAGGTCCCTTTGCTACAGTGCACATATTTTCAACTTCTTTTGAATAAATCATGTGTACTTCTCCTTTCAATAAATTGTATGAGTCCGAAATCCTCAAACACCTATATTATACTGCTTAACCCGACATTTTTCAAGCATTTTTCGTTAATTTTTACAATTCCCCCACATTGTAATATTTCCCGTGTCAATTTGCCGTTTGATTTTGAAACGGTAAAAATAAAAACGGCAACCGTGAAACAAATCACCGATTGCCGTTAAAGTTTACTTATTCTTCCCAAAACAATTCGTCAAGGGTTTTGTCAAGCGCTTTACATATTGCTATGCAAAGGTTAATTGTGGGATTGTAGTCGCCCTTTTCAATTGCGCTTATTGTCTGTCTTGACACCTTTACAAGTTCCGCAAGCTGTTGCTGTGACAAATCCTTTGCGGCACGGGCGCTTTTTAATCTTAAATTCTTCATTCTTCAACTGCCTTTTTGTCAATTATTTTTTTGATGACAACTATCACAAAAATACTTATTGTCCAAATCATTACAATGATAGGAATAATGTCAAGATTTGCTATTCCGTTTGTAACAAAGGTTTTGTTGCCGAAAGCAATTCCCAAACATTCTGCTCCCGCAACAAATGCCAAAGAGCCTAAAAGACTCCTTCTGCCTTTATTCGATGTGAAATATGCGTCATTTAAAATGCTTATTCCGACGAATACGGCGGTTGAAAGAAACAGTCCTATGAACATTTGAACGCTGAGTTCAGCCCAATTAATCTCCAAAACATTAACTAAAGCGCAGGCAATTATGTACCCGATAAGCACAAAAAATGCCGATTTATAAGCCTTGCCCCGTGCAAGAATCTGTCGTTCATCGTATTCTGTGTAAGTGTTCTTTTTCTTTTTAATGTTTGCGATAATGAGCGTTACGATAACTACGACGATAAAACCGCAACAAAAACCAAGCACCCAATAGTATTTTTCTCCCATAATAACATCTCCCAAATAAATCAGCCAATTTGCAGATTTATTCGTCCAACCGATAATCCGCAAATAATATTAAAAAATTTTATGTGTTTAGATGTGAATACTTAAAAAATCCACAATGCGTACAAAAAGCTTTCTGTACCATTATAGTACATTAAAAGTTACTTATTGTCAAGTATATTTTACATAATTTCAAAAATACTTTCATTTGGCTGTTTTGGAAAATTAAATTCGTTAAGAAACCTGTCAGCTAAAACAAAACAAGACAAACCCATATTTCAGAGCTTGCCTTGTGGAATTACTCACCGTCACGCTGTATTGTTTCATTAATAGCACGATTAACAAAGCCGTTCACGCTTTCGCCGTTCTTTTCTGCGTGGGCTTTGATAATATCCTTTCGACCTTTCGGCACAGCAACATTGATACGGTCATATGCTTTAGCGTTATATCGGTTGTTTGCCTCAATTCTCGCCCTGCTGTTCTTATTTTCTGTCATTTCTTCACCACCTAAAATCTATTGACATCAAATTATTGTTGTTGTATAATATAGGTGAAAAGGAACGGCTTTAGCTGTTTCGCATTTGCGTATTTTTTTATTAAAAACCGCTCTGTATTGCGACTACAGGGCGGTTATTTCTTTATATTCTTAATGACTTCATTAAAAGCCACGAAAACAATTGCGAGAACAAATAAGTATGTAATCTCTGCCATTGGAATACACCCCCTTTCGCAAGGGAGTCGAAACAGCCGCCACCGTTCCTTTACAAATATTATTATAGCATACCTTTTTACACTTAACAAGTACAAATATGCACAAATTATACGCTTAAACATTGTAGTATAATATAGTCACAGGATAAGGAAAGGGGAAAGCGATAATCAGTATGACCGCAACGCAATTGCAGTATATGCAAGCGTAGGCAGCGGCATAGCAGAACCCCACAGGCAAAAGAAAAGACAAGCCCATATTTCAGAGCTTGCCTTGTGGAATTATGCTACTTTGTCAGATGTATATTCAACAACCGCTATTTCGGTCATAAGACTGCTTACGGTTTTTACAATGTCATCAAGTCTTTTTGCCACTTCATCGGTAAAAACGGTTTCACCGCATTTTGAACATTCCAAACACGGAACATTCTTTACGATTACAATGCACTTTTTAAGATCAACAAAATGTGTTGTTGTACTTGGCTTCAAATCACCTTTGCAATAAAAACAAGTCATTGTTATTTCTCCTTTCGGGTTTGTGAATCACTTTCAAATTTATCTGAATCGGGAAAATAGGCAGTTACTATACAAACAACATCTCCGTTGCAACCTGCCACAATATGCAAATATTCATTGTTTGTACTTACACCTAAAACAAGGCAAGCGGGATATGGATAGCTGTCGGGATATTGTTCTATTATTTTGCCCGTATGTATTGCATTGAATACATCATCACGGTATATTCCTCGTTCCTGTAACCGTTTCAGAGCGTGCACAGACCATATGACAGATTTATCGTCACATAACTTTTGTAATGCTTCGATATTTAATTCAGGCAAGCTTGTCACCTCCTCTGTCTATGGTGTGTTTGATTTGTGTATTTATTCGCAACTAATTCGCAACCATTCTTTACAACTTTATTGTAGCATATCAAGATAGATTGTACAAGAATAATATTAATCAGTTTGGATTTGGTAACGGTATTGTTTTCTAAACAACAATAAAAGGTATCGGTCTTTTTAACCAATACCCTTTTATGGAGCTGATAACTATTCTGTGCATTGCAAGAGTGCATACCTCGCTTGTTGCTTGCGGTGCAAATTCTGAACGCTCATCAACGCTACGCCCTAAAAACGCTTTACTAAAGCGTTTTCTAAACGGGCTTTCGAATCCCGTTATTCCCGTTATCTTAATCTGAAACAACAATAAAAAGGTATCGGTCTTTTTAACCAATACCCTTTTATGGAGCTGATAACGGGATTCGAACCCGTGACCTCGTCCTTACCAAGGACGCACTCTGCCTACTGAGCTATATCAGCATATTTAATTGTAAGGTTGCAACCTTTATAATGTTAATCTCGCAAAGTTTCGGACATTAACAGCCAAATCATTGATATAAAAAAGAGTAAAAATCCAACAATAACAAAATCAAAATTAATTTTACTTTTTTCACACGGTCGCAAAACCACGGTGATTATATCACAAAAACAGCGTGATGTAAAGTGTCCACGGAATATAATAACACATTTGCACGATGATTTCAAATGTTTTTTTAAACTTTTTTGTAAAAAATACGAAAAGATTTGAAAAACACTTGATTATAAGCCGTTTTGGTGCTATAATTTTCTTGTAAATAATGAAAGCTAAAGGAGTGGGCAACAAACCCGCTCCTTATTTATTAGTTTTCACTTTGTTCCTCGGTGCGGTTTATCTGTCTGCAATATTTCGCACAGGGTATTTTTGCAGACAGGAAGGCAGTGGATTTATGGCAAAAAGCAAAGGCGGTGTAACCGTATCAAAAGTATGGGAGCTTTGTCAGCCGATTGTTGAAGGCTTCGGACTTTCACTTTGGGATGTGCGTTATGTCAAGGAAGGTGCAGACCGTTTTCTGCGTGTTTACATTGACAAGCCCGAAGGCATTGACATTAACGATTGCGAAAATGTTTCCCGTGCAATCAACGGTCCTCTTGATGAGCTTGATCCGATTGAGGAGGCGTACTGTCTTGAGGTCTGCTCCCCCGGAATTGAGCGTGAGCTTATCCGTGACGAACATTTTATGCAGTTCATCGGTGCGGATATTATGGTTAAGATGCTCCGCCCCATTGACGGCATAGGCAGAGAATTTAAAGGGGTTTTAAAGGATTATTCCGACGGTAAGGTCACAATTGAGGATCACAGCGGTGAGAATGAAATCACAATCAGCAAAAAGGACGCCGCATGGATTAAGCTTGACGATTTTGATTAAAAATTGCAGTTTGAACACTACGGATACACATAACAGCATAACAATTTGTATATAACCGAAAAATAAGAAAAGGATGATTTGGAAAATGACTAACAAAGATTTATTTGAGGCATTGAGAACATTTGAAAAGGAAAAGGGCATTCCTATGGACTATATGCTTCAAAACATTGAAAAGGCAATTTCCGTTGCCTGCAAGAACTACTACGGCGGTAATGAAAATGTTGTATTCAAGGTTGATCCGGAAAAGAACAGCTTTGACGCAAAGCTTGTCAAAACAGTAGTTGACGAAGTTTTTGATCCTAACTTTGAGGTTACTGTTGAGGAGGCTCAGCAGATTAACAAGAGAAAGAAATTTATTGTCGGCGATGAGATTGAAGTTCCGATTGATCCCAAGCACCTCGGTTGGACATCTGTTTCTTCTGCAAGAAATGTTATCCGTCAGGGTATTCGTCAGGGTGAAAAAGGTCAGACTCTTATCGAGTTTCAGAGCAAGCTCGGTGAAATTGTTACTGCAACCGTTGAAAGAATTGATCCTAAGTCGGGAGTTGCAACAATCAAAATCGGCAAGAGCGAAGCAACTCTGCCAAAGAGCGAACAGCTCGGTCATGACGACCTTAAAGAAGGCGACCACATTAAGGTTTATATTGCAGATGTCAAAGACAACGAAAGAGGTCCTCACGCAATCATTTCAAGAACACACCCCGGTCTTGTAAAGCGTTTGTTTGAACAGGAAGTTCCCGAAATCTATGACGGCGTTGTTGAAATAAAGTCAATCTCCCGTGAGGCAGGCAGCCGTACAAAAATGGCTGTTTACAGCTCAAATCCCGATGTTGACGCAATCGGTTCATGTATCGGCAACAAGGGCGCTCGTGTAAACAAGATTGTTGAAGAACTCGGCGGTGAAAAAATCGACATCGTGCTTTACAGCGATGATCCCGAAAAGTACATTTCGGCGGCTCTCTCTCCTGCAAGCGTTTGCAAGGTTGAAATTACAGATGAAGAAACAAAGAGCTGCCGTGCAACCGTTCCCGACGGTCAGCTTTCACTTGCTATCGGCAACAAAGGACAGAATGCCCGTCTTGCCGCAAGACTTACAGGCTGGAGAATTGACATCCGTCCCGAAAGCGGTTTCTACGGCGAAGATGAGGACGATGAACCAAAGACAGAAGAAAAGTCCGAAGATGTTCTCGACCTTGACGAAAGCACAGAAGGCGAAACAGTTGTTTCGGATGAAACAGAGGAATAATCAGATTAAACAGAGAGGGATTTTATGAAGCAAAGAAAAATGCCGTTGCGTAAATGTACGGGTTGCGGAGAGATGAAAGAAAAGCGTGAGCTTATCCGTGTTGTCAAAGCACCCGACACCAAAGATGAAAACGGTGAAATCATTGCAAAAGGCGAAATTTCGCTTGACCTCACAGGTCGCAAGGCAGGCAGAGGCGCATATGTGTGCAGAAATCTTGCCTGCTTTGAAAAGGCTCGCAAGGCACACCGCTTTGAACGCTCATTAAGCTGTAAAATCCCTGATGAAGTATATGAGCAGATGCAAAGTGAACTTGCCGCAGCAGACAGCGAGTAGGCGAAAGGATTTTTTATGAACGACAGGATTTTGTCGCTGCTTGGCATTTGCAAGAGGGCAGGCAAGCTGATTACAGGTGCCGACACGACGATTGACTCCATACGAAAAAGCAAGGCAAAGCTTGTTATTTTTGCAAATGATTTTTCAAAGAGCAGTAAGAAAAGCGTGCATACAGCCGCTGATGAATGTAATGTAAAAACATTGACAATGAACCGAAGCAAAGAGGAAATCGGATTTGCTCTCGGAAAAATCTGCGGAGTTATGACAACCGAAGACAAAGGCTTTGCAGATAAGCTTGAACAGCTTATTGAAAACGAATCGGGAGGAGAATTGTATGATAAAATATAAGGTAAAGGACGCAGCAGCAGATCTCGGAGTTTCAAACAAGGAAATTATTGAGATTCTCGAAAAACATTGCGGTGTTACAAAGAAAACAATGACAACACTCGAGGAAAGCGAACTCGATGTGATTTTTGATGTAATCACAAAGAAGAACAAGGTTGAAAACTTTGATGAATACTTTGCGGCACGCAACAACAAGCTTGACAACGAAAGCAAGCCACAGCAGGAAGAAAAGCCCGCAAAGCAGAATGCAAAGGCTGACAACCAGAAGAAAAAGACCGATAAAAACGACAAAAAGCCTAACAACAAGGATGCAAAGCCTGCATCAAAACAGGAAAAGGTTGAAGTTACTCAGGAAAAGAGCGTTGAGGAGTCTGCTCCCCGCAAGCGCAGAGTAATTGACACCCGTGCAACAAATGTTGATGTTGAGCGTTACAACCAGAAGTATGATGACCTTGCAAGCGACAGCTCAAAGGGAAGAAGCACGGACAACATTGTTAAAAAGCAGAAATTCACAAACCGTACCCAGCGTCAAAAGGGCAGACGACAGAAGCGTGAAACAGAGCAGGAGCGTCTGAACCGTATTGCTCTTGAGCGTAAGCAGAAACCGATTACAGTTCAGATTCCTGACGAAATCGTAGTTTCGGAGCTTGCTCTCAGACTTAAGGCTACCGTTGCCGAGGTTGTTAAAAAGGCATTCCTTATGGGTACAATGGTAACAGCAACAGATACAATCGACTTTGACACAGCGTCACTTATCGCCATGGAATTCCACGCAAAGGTTGAAAAAGAGGTTGTTGTTACAATCGAAGAACAGATTATTGATGACAGCGAGGACGATGAGGCAAATCTCGTTGAGAGAGCTCCGGTTGTTGTTGTTATGGGTCATGTTGACCACGGTAAAACTTCAATCCTCGACGCTATCCGTCACGCAAATGTAACAGCAGGCGAGGCTGGCGGTATCACTCAGCATATCGGTGCTTACAGAGTTATGGTAAACGGCAAGCCTGTTACATTCCTCGACACACCCGGACATGAGGCATTCACAACAATGCGTGCAAGAGGTGCTCAGGTTACTGATATCGCAATCCTCGTTGTAGCCGCCGATGACGGTATTATGCCGCAGACAGTTGAGGCTATCCACCATGCAAAAGCCGCAGGTGTATCTGTTATTGTTGCCATCAATAAAATGGATAAGGTCGGCGCAAATCCCGAAAATGTTAAACAGCAGCTCACAGAGTATGAACTTATTCCGGAGGAGTGGGGCGGCGATACACCGTGTATCCCTGTTTCCGCAAAAACAAAGGAAGGTCTTGATGATCTTCTTGAAATGGTTACTCTTGTTGCAGAGATGAAAGAACTCAAGGCTAACCCCGACAGAGCCGCAAAGGGTACTGTTATTGAGGCGAGACTTGACAAGGGCAGAGGTCCTATCGCAACCGTACTCGTTCAGAACGGTACACTTCACAAGGGCGATACAATCATCGCAGGCACTTGCGTCGGTCGTGTAAGAGTTATGACAAACGATAAGGGCGAAAGAGTTACCGAGGCAGGTCCTTCTGTTCCTGTTGAAATCACAGGTCTTGACGAAGTTCCGGTTGGCGGCGATATCTTTGACGCAGTTTCCGATGAGCGTCTTGCAAGAACGCTTGTTGACCAGAGAAAGGCCGCTAAGAAGGAAGAAATCTTCAACGCACAGACTAAGGTTACTCTTGACAATCTCTTTGACCAGATGAAACTCGGTGAAATCAAGGAACTTCAGATTATCGTTAAAGCCGATGTACAGGGTTCTGCCGAGGCTGTTAAGCAGTCACTTGAAAAGCTTTCAAATGACGAGGTAAGAGTAAATGTAATTCACAGCGCAGTAGGTGCAATCAACGAGTCCGATGTAATGCTTGCAGAGGCATCTAACGCAATTATCGTAGGATTCAATGTTCGTCCCGATGCAGTTGCCGCAGAAAATGCAGAGCGTTCGGGTGTAGATATGCGTCTTTACAGCATTATCTACGATTGTATCAACGAAATCGAATCTGCTATGAAGGGTATGCTTGCTCCTAAGACAAGAGAAGTTGTTCTCGGTATGGCTGAGTGCCGTAATGTTATCAAGATTAAGTCAGTCGGCACAATCGCAGGTTCATATGTTAAGAGCGGTAAGATTCAGCGTGGCGCAAGCGTAAGAGTTATCCGTGACGGTATCGTTATTGCAGATGACGCAATTGCATCTCTCCAGAGATTCAAGGACGCTGTCAAGGAAGTTAGCGAAGGCTACGAATGCGGTATCGGTCTTGAAAGATTCAACGACCTCAAAGAGGGCGATATGTTCGAGGTTTATACAATCGAAGAATACAGGGATTAAAGCTTGTATGTTAAACCAAATCTTATAAACGGCACAATGTTTTTACAAGACAGAATTTATAAATGTCACAATGCGACTGTTAATCAGTAGCGGCGTTCAGTGAACGCCAATCGTTTTGGCTTTAACCAAAACGAATAAACAACAAACCCATTGTTGCATAATAATCGGTTAAAACAAAACATTTGTATTGTCGAACCGATTTTACAATCGTTTCGATTGGCGAACGAGGTTCGCCGCTACAGATTATACACGAATTTTCATAATTCATTAAATTATAAGGAAGTGATAGCATGGGAAGCCATAGAATTGAAAGAACAACAGAGGACATCAAAAGAGAGCTTACTGCTATTTTCAGAGAATTAAAAGACCCACGGGTTCAGCAGACGTTTATCTCTATCGTAAGAGTTGAGGTTACAAACGACCTTTCATACTGCACGGTACAGATCAGCGCAATTGAAGGTCTTGACAGAGCCAAAGAGGCTGTCAAGGGCTTAAAGTCTGCATCGGGCTTTATCAGACGAGAGCTTGGACACAGACTTCATCTTCGCCATGTTCCCGAACTCATTTTCCACGCAACAGACAGCATAGAATACAGCGCAAACATCAGCCGTATTCTCAACAGCCTTGACATTAAGGAAGACGAGGAAGAAAATGATGAATCTGTATGAGGTTGCCCGTTTTCTTGAGGCACACGATAATTATGATATTCTGACTCACGCTTATCCTGACGGTGACACCCTCGGCAGCGGATTTGCACTCTGCCTTGCGCTTCGCCAAATCGGCAAAAAAGCAAGAGTTATCACAACAGGTGTTCCGTCAAAGTTTACCTATCTTCAGAAAAACATAGAGGAAGAAGATTTTACAACCGAAACGGTTGTCAGCGTTGATGTTGCGGCTGACAGCCTTCTCGGTTCAAATATGGGCAAATATATCGGCAAGGTTGATTTGTGCATTGACCACCACGGTTCAAACACATTTACCGCTAAGGAAAAGTTTGTTGACAAATATGCGGCGGCAAACTGCGAAATTCTCTACAAGCTGTTCCTCAGAATGCACACCAACTTTACAAAGGACATTGCAGACTGCCTCTACACAGGCATTTCAACCGACACCGGCTGTTTCAGATACACAAACACAACCGCCGAAACCATGCGTGTTGCCGCAAGTCTTATGGACTTTGGCTGTAACACCGCATACATAAACAAGGCGATGTTTGAAACAAAGTCGAAAAACAAAATTCAGCTTGAAAGAGCCGTTTATGAGTCAATGACCTATTGTGCAGACGGCAGGTGCGCAATAATTTACACAACGCTCGATATGCTCAAAAAGCTCAACACGGGTGATGACGAAATGGAGGGACTTGCCTCTATTCCCCGTCAGATTGAGGGTGTTCTCATCGGAATTACAATGCGTGAAAAAGAGGGCGGATTCTTCAAGATTTCCGTTCGTACAAACAATAATATCAATGCCTCGGATTTCTGTTCGCAGTTCGGAGGCGGCGGTCATCCTGCGGCGGCAGGATGCTCAATTGAGGGCGACCTTGAAACCGTAAAGACAACGCTTGAAAAAGCTGCGGAGAAGTTTTTATCATGAGCAATCTTAACGGTGTGCTGCTGATTGACAAGCCGAAGGAATTCACCTCGTTTGATGTTATTGCCGTTGTTCGCAGACTGACAGGACAGAAAAAGCTCGGTCACACGGGAACACTTGATCCGAACGCAACGGGCGTTCTGCCTGTTTTGCTCGGAACTGCAACGAAAACACAGGATTTGATTCTCAATCATGACAAGTCATACACGGCAGAATTTCAGTTTGGCAAAACCACCGACACCCTCGACATCTGGGGTACGGTGACGGGAGAATGCGAATCTTCGGTTACAGAGGAGCAGATCCGCAGAGTAATTCCCAATTTCACGGGCGAAATTGAGCAGATTCCGCCGATGTACTCTGCCGTGCAAAAGAACGGTCAAAGGCTTTATGCCCTTGCAAGACAGGGAATCGAGGTTGAGCGTGAGAGCCGAAAGGTTACTGTCTATTCTCTTTCGCTTGCAAATTTTGACGAAAAAACGCAGACAGGCACACTTGAAATTTCCTGTTCAAAGGGTACTTATGTACGCACGATAATTGATGACATAGGCAGGGTTCTCGGTGTCGGTGCGGTTATGACGGCACTTTGCAGAACCTCGGCTTGCGGATTTTCGCTTGACGAGTGCATAACGCTTGACGAGCTGAAAAGCATTTGCGAAAACGGAAATGTTGAAGAAAAACTGCATTCCGTTGAAAGTCTGTTTATGAGTTTGGGCTATCTTGCCGTATCGTCTGCACAGGCAAAACGATTTGCAAACGGCGGTGCATTGAGTGCCGACAGAACATACCTTGCCAAGTCGGGGTACGAGAACGGTCAGCTTTTCAGAATGAAAACCCATGATGGTGATTTTTTAGGCATAGGCATTGCCGACAAGCCGAATAATCTCATCAAAATATATTTTCAAAACTGCAGGTAGCGTGTCGCTACGCCCAATTCGTGAAGACAGTTTGCGATAGTTCAAGTATTATCGCCCGAGCGTT
This sequence comes from Ruminococcus bromii, assembly GCF_002834235.1. Taxonomy (GTDB): domain Bacteria; phylum Bacillota; class Clostridia; order Oscillospirales; family Acutalibacteraceae; genus Ruminococcoides; species Ruminococcoides intestinale. The sequence continues at coordinate 65,285 of NZ_NNBY01000045.1, forward strand.
ACTTTTAAATTGAAAGTTGAAAATTGAAAATGGAAAATTACGGTCGGCGGTAAGCCACCGTTGTCGGTTCGTGAAAACAGTTTGCAATATTCAAAACATATTTGCCCGAGCGTTACTTTTAGATTGTAAATAAAAACGAGAAATAAAAAACGGTGTGCAACGAAGCGGCACACCGAAAAATGATTGACATATTAATAGTTAGATGTTAATATATAGATAAGGAAACGGCTTTAGCTGTTCCGCTTTTAAGACAAATTATTTTTGGTAACCGCCTTGTATTCGCAGTACAGGGCGGTTATTTCTTTATGGTAAACACAATAAAAAATGTTTTGCTTGTATTCAAGTGGGCTGCCCTACGGAAAAATTTGTTTGCAGGATTCACTTTACAGTCATTTTGCGTCACTATAATATGGGTGTAAAACGAATTTGGAGGTATATTTTATGGAAATTCTGAAAGTTGAAAATCTTATAAAAACCTACGGAAGCGGTGAAAACCTTGTCAATGCGGTTGACGATGTTTCGTTCTCGGTTGAAAAAGGGGAATTTGTTGCCATTGTCGGTGCAAGCGGCAGCGGCAAGTCAACTCTTCTTCACCTTATCGGCGGTGTTGACCGTCCCACAAGCGGAAAAATTTTTGTTGACGGCAACGATATAAGTAAAATGAATGATGACAAGCTTGCCGTATTCCGCCGCAGACAGGTGGGCATTGTCTATCAGTTCTACAATCTTATCCCGATTCTGACTGTTGAAGAAAACATCACGCTCCCCTGTGACCTTGACGGCAGAGGTGTTGACAGAGAAAGACTTGAGATGATTCTTGATTCGTTCGGACTGCGTGCAAGAAGAAAACACCTTCCAAACCAGCTTTCGGGCGGTCAGCAACAGAGAACATCTATTGCCAGAGCGCTCATTAACAATCCGTCTCTTGTGCTTGCCGATGAACCGACAGGCAACCTTGATTCAAAGTCAAGCGAAGAGGTTATGAGTATTCTCAAAATGTGCAATCAGAGTTACGGACAGACTGTTATAATGATTACGCACAACCTTGACATTGCAAAACAGGCAGACAGAATCATAACAATCAGCGACGGCAAAATTGTTGAGGAGGTTTGATTTTATGAAACTTCTCAATAAGCTTACTCTTAAAAACCTGCGGCTTAACAAGGTGCGTACAATTGTTACAATCGTGGGAATTATGCTCTCGGCGGCACTCATCACGGTAGTTTCGGGAATGGCACTCAGCGGCCGACAGACTATGATTGACGGTCAAAAAACCTGGTCGGGCGATTATGATGTTGCACTTGATATTATCGACACCGCAAAAATTGATGAAATCCGACAGAACCGTAATGTTGAAAATGCCTTCTATAAAGAAAGGCTCGGATATGCCAGGACAAAAAATGCTGACGGCGAAATCTGCGATTACAGCGTTCTTGCCATGAGCGAAAATACCTACGGCAACTGTTTTAAGATAGACCTTATAAAGGGCAAGTTCCCCACAAATTCGGGTGAGGCTGTTGTTACAAAATCGTTTAAAACACAGGACGGAAAAAATGTGAAAGTCGGTGACAAAATCACACTTGATGTCGGTGTTCTTACCGACAAAGACGGCAATGTCCCCGATGAGGAAGGCATTCATAATTTGTTGCAAAAAGATTTTAATAAGTGCAGCATTATTGACACGGTAAAAAGAACCTATACCGTAACGGGTATTATTGAAAGACCGAAAACGAGCGAACTCTATGATCCGTCAAATTTTTCTATGATATATACCGTGTCTGATGAAAAAGCTCCTGTCGAGGCAATCAAAACAAAGCATATGAATAAGCTGTATATCGCCTATACTCCTCAGAGCGAAAGCAATTATCTTCAAAATACAGCGGATATTTTAGGCTTTAAAGCTGATGATATGAGTAATGTAATCAGCGATGAAATTTCACCCGAAGATCAGCAGACCTCTGGAATAAATGCATACGAATTCAATTCCATACTCCTCAGTATGAAAGGCTACGGTTCAAATGAGGCAACAAATACTGTGATTTTCAGCCTTGCCGTTATTATCATTATTATAGTAATGCTTGCAAGCGTGTTTGTAATCCGCAACAGCTTTGCAATTTCAATTACCGAGAAAACGAGTATGTACGGTATGCTTGCATCAGTCGGCGCAACCAAAAGGCAAATCCGCAGGAATGTGCTTTTTGAGGGCTTCATTCTCGGCTTAATCGGTATCCCTCTCGGCATACTTCTCGGACTCGGTGTAAACGCAATTCTTGTTACAATACTCAACAGCGTTCTCGGTGATATGCTGAGCGGTGCAACATTTGTATTTGTAACTCCGACAATTCCGATTATTTGTGCAATCGTTCTTTCGGCTGTTACTATATTCTGTTCATCATTCTTCATTGCACTGCGTGCGTCAAGAATCCCACCGCTTGTTGCAATCAGAGGCAACAAGGATATCAAGGTGAAGAACAACAAGCCGTACCGCACATCTAAGCTTACGAAAAAGCTTTTCGGTGTAGGCGGTGAAATCGCCTCAAAGAGCCTTAAACGCAGTAGGAAAAAGTATCGCACAACGGTTATTTCAATCGTTGTAAGCGTTGCAATGTTCATTGCAGTTTCGGCATTTATGGACTATGGAATGACATATACAGAGCATTACTACGGCAAAACAGACTACAGCTATACGGTTGTCGGAATTGATTCAAAGCAGGCTCAGACAATTGAAAAAATGCCTGAAATTGAGAATTATCTTACAGTCGGATCGCAGTACGGTTGTGTTTCTGCGGATGTGCCTGTTAACGAATGCGGAGAAAATTTCCTTTATGACAATGCTGACGGTACAAAGTCATTCAGCGTGGAATTTCTTGAATTTGAACACGATACCTTTGTTCAGATTTGCAGGGAATTGAAACTCGATTACAACGAGGTTAAGGGCGGTGTGCTTGCGTATTCAAAGGTGACGCCCGATTACGGCGAGGGCAGTCGGAGCTATGATGAGCCTGTACCGCTGTACGGCAAAGACGCCCCAACAAAGTTTATCGTTTACGGAAATGACGAGGAAGGAAACGAGCTGAAAACAGGCAAATTGAGGGTTGCCTCATTGTTTGACGAAATTCCAAAGTCGGCTGATTCTGTAATCGGCGAAGGAACAATTTTCGGTCAGGGCTTGATAATCGGCGAACAGGGTGTAATTTCATCTCAGGTCGGCAAAGACGGATGTGCCGTTACTCTCTATGCCAATACATCGGACCACACTTCGCTTACAAACCGTATTGAGTCTATGGAAGGTGCGGACGACAGCATTTTCATTTATGACTATGAAGAAACTGTAAGACAGTTCAATGCCGTTATGCTGATTGTCGGAATATTCGTTTACGGCTTCATCGGCGTTATCTCGCTTATCGGAATGACGAATATCTTCAACACAATCTCAACCAATATGCAGTTGAGGAGCAAGGAATTTGCATCGCTTAAATCTATCGGTATGACAAAGAAAGAATTTAACCGTATGATTCGCCTTGAAAGCCTTATGTACGGCATAAAATCTTTGCTTATCGGTATTCCTCTCGGCGTTCTCGGTGTATTTGCAATCTTCTCGGCATTTTCAAAAGGAAGCGTTCCAATAAGCTTTGTATTCCCGTGGAAAGCGATTTTGATTAGCATTGCGGCTGTATTTATTGTGGTATGGCTGATTATGAAATACTCAATCTCAAAGGTTAATAAGCAAAATATTATTGAAACAATCCGAAATGACAATATCTGAGCGTCATATTCAGCCAACAGACTGTATTTTGTTGAAATTTGTTGACAATAGTTTTACACTCTGTTATAATGTAGTTGTAACAACAGATACCACAATATTTTGTATGTTTTCATTGCTGACGGGCGGATTATTGATTTAATCCGCCCGAATTTCATTTTTGGAGGACTTTTTGTGAAAATTCTTCTTATTGAGGACAACCGTGCAATTTCAAAAGGACTTGTTTACACTCTTGAACAAAACGGCTTTGAGGTTGCGTTGTGTGAAAATGCCGAATCAACCCTTAACTCTCTCGGCGGTGACTTTGACCTTTTTATTGTTGATGTGTCGCTTCCAGACGGCAACGGCTTTGAACTTTGTGACGAGATAAAAAGAGTGTGCGAAACTCCCGTGATTTTTCTCACCGCACTTGACGATGAGGACAGCATTGTCAAAGGCTTTGACCTCGGAGCGGAGGACTACATAACAAAACCGTTCTCAAGCCGTGAGCTACTCGCAAGAATTAAACGAATCACCAAGAAACTCGACAAAACTATGGCTATGAATTTTGGTGACATCAGCATTGATTTTGACAAAAAACAGGTTTGCAAAAACGGCAATCCTGTTGTGCTTACGGCGCTTGAATACCGCCTGTTTGCAATGCTTGCCAAAAACAGCGGCAAGGTGCTGACCCGTGAACAGATTCTTGAACGCATATGGGATTTGTCGGGGAATTATGTTGAGGACAACACGCTGACCGTGTACATAAAAAGACTTCGCAAAAAACTTGATACAAATATGATTAAAACCGTAAAGGGCCTTGGTTACAGGCTGGAGGTATAATGAAAAACACATCAAAATTTCTTGCGGTAATGCTTGCGATAACGGGACTTTTCTGTTGTGCCGTTGCAGTAGGCATCGGTGCAGGCTTTAACGCTGTTCGTGAAAGCACCGACAAAAAGATAATTGCCGTTGCGGAAAAGGTTAAAGAACAATATCCCGACATTTCGGAAAAGGAGCTTGCACAAATTTTGAACAGCGACACTGCCGGCATAAAAGGCGACTTTGCAAAGTACGGAATAAAATCCGACAGTGGCTGGGTTGACATTCAGAGCGGAAGTTATGCAACGATTACAATTGTGATTGCAACCGCAGGTGTTTGTGTGTTCGGAATTTTGCTCTGCATTGTGTTCATAAGATACTGTAAAAAGCAAAAGCGACAGCGACTTGAAATTGTAAAATGTCTTGAAAAAATAAACAACCGAGAGTACGACCTCGACCTTGACGGCTCAACCGACGACGATATGTCACTGTTAAAGCAGGAGATTCAAAAAACAACGGTAATGCTTCGTGAGTATGCCGACAATTCAATGCGAGAGAAAGAAATCCTCAAAAATTCGCTTGCCGACATTTCACATCAGCTTAAAACACCGCTGACTTCAATTTTGATAACAACCGAAAATATCCTTGATGACGATGAAATGCCCGTTGAAATCAGACGGGATTTTGTTATGGATATAGCGCATAATGCCCATTCGATAAATTTCCTTGTAAAAAGTCTGCTCACGCTCTCAATGCTTGATTCGGGAACTGTTGAATTGAAGTTTGGAGATGTGTCGGTTGAAAAAATAATTGACGAGTGCATTTCACGCACAGAGGTTCTTGCCGATATCCGTGATGTGAGAATTGAAAAAACCGTCAAAAATGATTTTAATCTTAATTGCGATTTTCGCTGGATTTGCGAAGCGGTTTCAAACATTGTAAAAAACTGTATTGAGCATACCGACGGCGGTTATGTCAGAATTTCTGCCGAAAGGAACAGTATGTATTCGGAAATCACCATAAGCGACAACGGATGCGGAATCAGCCCGAAGGATTTGCCCCACATTTTTGAGAGGTTCTATAAAGCACGAAATTCATCCCCGTCAAGCGTCGGCATAGGTCTGTCGCTCGCAAAATCAATCGTTGAAAAAACAGGCGGATATATTACCGCAGATTCCAAACTCGGCGTCGGCTCAACCTTTAAACTCAGATTTTTGAATGTAAGACTCAGATAAGATAAAAATTAAAAAGCGAAAATTGCGGTCGGGAATAAAGTTTTGTTAAGTACAAATCTTATTATTCCCGACCGTATTTATGTAATTTTCGGCAGGGGGGCAATTGAAACTGTCTTTATAAATAAAAACAGAAGAGCGACAAGGGTAATTTTGCATAAAATTCCAGTGTAAAGATTGTGTAACTTGCTATTTTTACAAAATAAAAGGATTATGTGTAGTTTTTGTGAGAGTTTTGTGATAAAATCAAATTGTCTAGGGATGTTTGACCCTACGTTTTAAAAGCTTTGAAAGGAGTAATCAAACAATGAAAAAAAGAAGTATGAAGAGAGCGCTCAGTGCCGTATTGACACTTTGTATGGCTCTCCCCGGTGCTTCCGTAGCATTTGGTTCGGCAAGTGCTGCAACAGTTTCCGATGACAGCAGCACATCTGCATCATCAACTGCCGCAGGTTCACTTGTTGAAGATGACGGCTTTACATGGGATAATGCCAATGTGTATTTCCTGCTTACCGACCGTTTTAAGAACGGAAACACCGCAAATGACCATTCATACGGCAGAACACTTGACAAGGACGGCAAACCGCTTGAGGGCTGGGATACAAACCCCGGTACATTCCACGGCGGCGACTTTGCAGGTGTTACTCAGTCAATTGAAGAGGGTTATTTTGATAACCTCGGTGTAAACGCAATTTGGATCTCAGCTCCGTATGAGCAGACCCACGGCTATTGTGATTCAGGTAAGGGCTTTGCTCACTACTCATATCACGGCTACTATGTTCTTGACTATACCGAAACCGATGCAAACTTCGGTACAAAAGAGGAGTTCAAAACTCTCGTTGACACAGCGCATGAGCACGGTATCAGAGTTATCATGGATATCGTAATGAACCACACAGGCTACAACACCGTTGCAGATATGGAGCAGTTCGGCTTCGGTACTCTCCTTGACGGTGCGTTAGACTTCAAATACAAGCTCACAGATGTAGGTGAAGTAAACGACCACATTGACTATAAAACATCAGAAGAAGACTGGGGCAAATGGTGGAGCAATGACTGGATCCGCAGCGGTCTTCCCGGATATACAGAGGGTGCCGGCGGTGATCTTACAATGTCACTCAGCGGACTTCCCGACTTCAGAACAGAGCAGACAAAGGATGTTACAATTCCTCCGATCCTCAAAACAAAGTGGACTCAGGAAGGTACATATGATCAGAAGCTCGCAAAATACGGTGAAAAAAACACAGTAACAGGCTACCTTTCAACCTGGCTTTCAGAGTGGGTTAGGGAGTACGGTGTTGACGGTTTCCGTTGCGATACTGCAAAGCATGTTGATAAGGCTTCTTGGAACCAGCTCAAGCAGGCTTGTGTTTCTGCTCTCAGAGAGTGGAGATCCAACAACAAGGGCAAAGCAGGTGCTGACTGGAAAGAAGATTTCTGGATGACAGGCGAGCATTGGGATCACGGTGTAGGCTACGACACATACTATTCCGAGGGCGGCTTCGACTCAATGATTAACTTCGCAGTTACAGGCGGCGGTGCTCTTGCAAGCGGTAGTGTTGCAAACACATATCAGGGCTATGCAGACCAGATCAACACAAAGGAAGGCTTTAACGTTCTTTCATTTATGTCATCACACGATGAAACACTTACCCGTGGCGATGAGAACACAATGCTTTACAATGCGGCTGCATTCCTCCTTCTCCCGGGCGGAGTTCAGATTTTCTACGGTGACGAAACCAACCGTCCTCTCTATCCCGGCGTTGCATTTGACGGTTACGGCGGATCGGGTCATGCACTCAGAAGTGATATGAACTGGAACAACATGGACAAAACTCTTCTTGCTCAGTGGCAGAAGGTTGGTCAGTTCCGTAACAAGCATGTATCCATCGGTGCCGGCTCAAATGTTAAGCTCTCAGCTACAAGCGGTGTTGCTTTCGGCCGTACATACGATAAGAACGGCGTAACAGATCAGGCAGCTGCAGTAATCGGCTGTAACAAAAATTCAAGCGTAACTGTTGATGTTTCAACTCTTTGGGAAGACGGCAGCTATGTAATCAATACTTATGACAACTCATCTTCAGTTGTTACTGACGGTAAGGTAACTTTCAACAGCGGTGTAAACGGCACAATCCTTATGGAAAATGCTGACGGTCAGCCGCTTGTATCAATCACAGGCGAGCCGAAGTTCTACGGCACAGAGCAGGTTACTGTTTCTCTCAAGGAATGCGACAGCGCAAAGGTTTCTGTTGACGGCGGTAACAAGTTTGTTGTTAAGGACGGCGACACATTCACAATCGGTCAGACAGCTTACAAGAACGATACAATCGAAGTAACTGTTGAGGCTACAAACGACAAGGCAAGCTCAGAGGCTAAATTCACATTCCTCAAGCTCGGCGAAAACGACGAAAAACCAACAACCAGCCCGACACAGAGCACAACTGTTCCCGGTCCGACAGCAAGTCAGACATCAAAGCTTACAATCAAGAGCACAGCAGGCGCTCCGAATGTTTACGCTTGGACAGGTGCAAGCACAGCACTCAACGGTGCATGGCCGGGTCAAAAGGCAGCAGCCGTTTCAGGTCAGGCAAACACATATGAACTCACACTTCCTGTTTCAGCCGACAAGCCATTCAGCGTTGTTCTCAACAACGGCAGCGGCTCACAGTCAGGCGATATCACAGGTCTTTATGACGGTGCTGTTCTCGAAATTCAGAACGGCAACTACGCATCGGTTAAGACAGTAACCAACGGTAATCAGCAGGGAGGCGGCGGCGAGCCAGAGCCTGCAGAGGGTTCTGTTTCCGTAACAATCAAGCCTTACAGCTCATCTGCAAGCTACAAAATCTATGCTTGGAATGATACACAGAAGCTCACAGGCGCATGGCCGGGCGTTGCTCTTACAGAAAAAGATTCTGACGGCAACTATGTTGTTAAGTTCGATAATGTTAACGAAGTAAGCATTATTCTCAGCAGCGGTTCAGGTCAGACAGCAGATATCACAGGCGTTAAAGACGGCGATACAATCGAAATTACAAACGAAGGTTGTACAACATACAAGCTTATATCAAAGCCAATCGTTGTTTCACCTTATGAATCGCTCAAGAAAGAAGCAAGAAAGATTCTTGCTATGACAGCATCAGACTACACAGCAGAGAGCTGGGCAAATGCTCAGAAGGTTCTCAAGTCAGCCGAGGCTATGATTAAAGCAGGCGAAGACGCTACAACAGCTGAAGATATGAATGCTATGATTGCAGACCTCAAGTCAGCTCAGAAGGCACTTGTACTTGCTCCTGCAACACTCACATATGCAGTTGTAGGCAAGAGCGTTGTATCAGGTGTTACAGCCAGCGCTGCAAAGGTAACTGTTACAGTTGACGGTAAGACATATACTGCTACTGCAGACGATGTTACAGGCGCATTCACAGTTGCAACATCAGCTCTCAAGAAAACAAGCACAATCAAGGTTGACGCAACAAGAAACGGTGTAAACGGCACATATTCATATGCTATGAATAACGGCGACATTGAAAGCGGAGTTGTTCCAACATCTCCTACACTTCCGACACAGCCTACTACTTCAACTCAGCCGACTACAGCTACTCAGCCAACAACAGCTACTCAGCCGACTGCACCTACACAGCCGACAACAGCTACAGAGCCGACTACTGCTCCTGCTCAGAAGCTCACAGTAAACGCTACTTCAAATTACTTTGGTTCTGCATCAAAGACAGTAAGCACTGATGGCAAGAAGGTAACTGTTCTCTACAAGCTCAACTCAAACATGGGCGTTGTTGACGGACAGTGGGCTGTTAAGTATGATTCAAGCAAGCTCAAATTCAACATGGCTGATAACAAGGCAGACGGCAAGCAGACAATCATGCCTTCACAGTCAAACCTTATTCACAATGCTTACAGCAATGTAATTAAGGGTATATTTACTAACCCACAGGTACCTACTCAGTACAACGGAGATACATTTATCTCACTCACATTTGAGGTTATCGGTTCAGGTACTGCAAGCGTATATCTTGACACACAGTACCTTACATTAGGTTATGTAAAGGGCAACAAGCTTAATCAGGCATCTGTTGTAAATAACAGCAAGGTTTGCGATGTAACAGGCATTGCAGGCTTTGAAAAAGTATCAGTAAACGCATCAACGGTATTTGTCGGCGATGTAACCCTTGGTGATGTTAACATGGACGGCGACATCACAGTTGTAGATGCAACCGAAGTTCAGAAGTATGTTGTTCAGCTCGTTGCATTCACAAACGACCAGTTTACTGCTGCCGATGTTGACCATGACAGCACAATCACAGTTAAGGATGCTACTACTATTCAGAAGTTTGTTGTAAACCTCATCAGCAACTTTTAATAAGTTTTAAAGCAATTGACATATCGTTCCGTTTAGTCGATATAGTAAGGAATGTCCCTCACAAAATGTGAGGGACATTTTTTGTACAGTTTTTTAAATAGAAAATGGCAGACAACCGTGTGATTGTCTGCCATTTTGTCATGATGAATTTAAAATTACCGATTATACTTTTACAAGAACCTTTGTAATTTCGCTGATGTACATTTTATGGAAGTCGTTGTCATACCACTTGTCAACGCTTTCACGGTCGGTAATGCTTTCGGCATTAAGACTTTGTGCGTACATTTTTTTGCATTCAAGAACAAGCTTTGCCTCTTCAAAATATACAGAGCCGTTTTCCGTAAACGCAGGAGTAAGACCTGTTTCCTTTACCTTGTCATAATCCTTGCCGCTCTTTGAACCGCAGAATTTGAGGGCATCTCTGTACTTTTCATCAAAAAAGCTCATTGTATAGCGGTCGCCGTTCTCCATAAACGCAAATGTATATCTCTGCGGACGAATAAAGGTGAATACAACGGGCTTACCCCACATAATGCCTACACCGCCCCAGCTTATCGTCATTGTGTTGAATTTTTCCCTGTCGCCTGCCGTAACAAGCGCCCAATCATCACCGATAAGCTTAAACGGACTTTCAACAATTTCTTTCGGATTTATCTCTTTGAATGCTGACATATAGATCTTCCTTTCAACAATTGTGTTTTATATAATATGCTTTCAAAATTCTATTTTGAATAGACTGCATCATTTTTTGCCAGAAGATAGACACAGTATTGATTCATACTTATGCCCTCTTTTTTTGAATGTTCGGCAAGTGAGCGGTGCAGACTTTTCGGGATTCTCAGCTTGAATTGTCCCGAATATTCTTCAAGGCTGTCGGGTTCGTGAATTACAACTCCGCTTTCAAAGGCGGCTTCAAACCAGGCTTTTTTAGCGTCCTCGGCATTAGCAACAGCCGATTCTATCGTTTCTCCGCAGGTTATGCAGCCGGGAAGTTCGGGGAACGATACAACAAAACCGCCCTCGTCCTTGTCCTCGACAATTTCCATACGATATGACATTGCAAGATAATCGTTAAGAGTTTTCATCATCTTTCGCCTCACTTTCAACAATTTGTCTTACCATTTCTACATACACCTTTTTGATAGGTTCGTGTTTAGGTATTGTTATCGGCATACAACCCGATTTTCTGAATGTGTAGTGACTGCTTCCGCCTTTCGGCGCATTCATAACATACCCGTAGCTTTCAAGAACTTTTCTCAGTTCATCAAAACGGAGGTCTTTCGACAGCGAACAGATACGCATTATTAGTTTATCCCATCGTGACATCGTAAATACCTCCTGATAATATTATATATGGTATCGCATATGGTGTCAACAGGTTTTTGAAGTGATTCAGCCGTTTTCACAAAATAAAAAATATGCAAAATGGGTGTATATGTATGTATGAATATGCATAAAGAGATGAATAAAATGAATATTCATTTTTTGTGCATATATACATTTTTCAGAAATTCAGGGGAGAATGTGACATATCAACCGCCAAAAACACCGATAATACAGCGAAAACAAAGCAGATTTCGGTCAATTTGTACCCAAAAATGCAAATTTGAAAAAACATTGAATATTTATTCAAAAAACACTTGATTTTTTGAAAACAGAGTGTATAATGTAAGAGTAATAAAAATTAAGTAAAGGAAACACCGACATAAAGTGTTTCCAAATTCCGGAGGAATCAAAAATGGCTGACAATAAGATTAAAAAGGTAGTTCTTGCATATTCAGGCGGTCTTGATACTTCAATCATCATTCCGTGGCTTAAAGAAAACTACGACAACTGCGAAGTTATCGCTGTTTCGGGTGATGTTGGTCAGGGTACAGAGCTTGACGGTCTTGAAGAAAAGGCTATCAAAACAGGCGCATCAAAACTTTACATTGAAGACCTCAACAAGGAATTTGTTGACGAATATATCATTCCCACAGTAAAAGCAGGTGCTGTTTACGAGGGCAAGTACCTCCTCGGCACATCTTTTGCCCGTCCTATCATTGCAAAAAGACTCGTTGAAATTGCAAAAGCCGAAGGTGCTGACGCAATTTGCCACGGCTGTACAGGCAAGGGTAACGATCAGGTTCGTTTTGAACTTGCTATCAAGGCTTACGCTCCTGACATGAAGATTATCGCTCCTTGGAGAACATGGGAATTCAAGAGCCGTGAAGATGAGATTGAATATGCTGAAAAGCACAATATTCCGCTCAAGATTAACCGTGAAACAAACTACTCAAAGGATAAGAATCTCTGGCACTTGAGCCACGAAGGTCTTGACCTTGAAAATCCTGCAAATGAGCCGATGTACAATAAGGAAGGCTTCCTTGAACTCGGTGTTTCACCTGAGCAGGCTCCCGATAAGGCAGAATATGTAACTCTTACATTTGAAAAGGGTGTTCCCACAAAGCTTAACGGCGAGGCTATCGACAGCGTTGAACTCATTAAGGAACTCAACAAAATCGGCGGCAGAAACGGCGTCGGTATCACAGATATCGTTGAGAACCGTCTTGTTGGTATGAAGGCTCGTGGCGTTTATGAAACTCCGGGCGGTACAATCCTCTATGCTGCTCACGCAAAGCTTGAGGAAATCTGCCTTGACAAGGACACACTCCACTACAAGCAGAATGTTGCAAACGCTTTTGCAGAGCTCGTTTATGACGGCAAGTGGTACACACCTCTCCGTGAGGCTCTCTCAGCTTTCGTTGACAGCACTCAGGAGTATGTAACAGGTGATGTAAAACTTAAACTCTATAAGGGCAACATCATTGATGCAGGCGTAACAAGCCCGTATTCACTCTATGACGAGGAAATTGCTACTTTTGACGAAGATCAGGTTTATGACCAGAACGACAGCGCAGGCTTCATCAACCTCTTTGGTCTTCCAATCAAGGTTCGTGCAAAGAAAGGCCTTATCAAATAATTAAATCTTTGATTTGCATACATAATCGGGGGCAGGGAATTTCTCTGCCCCGATAAGTGTTTATTACACCTTTTTATTTTTTACGCGATTTTATGCGTTTAATCCCTATATTTTGGTGCAAAGAAAGCCGTTTGTCAATTGTAGCGGCGTTCAGCGAACGCCAATCGTTTTGGTCGTAAAACCAAAACGAACAGATGTGAATATATAATTGCATAACAATAAGCAGATGAATTGAATTAAGTCGAAACGATTGTACAATCGTTTCGATTGGCAATCAGTGATTGCCGCTACTGTATGGCAGTCGATTTGCCCATACAATCTATATGTAAGGAGAAATAATAATGCAGCTTTGGAAAGGACGCTTCAAAAAGGAGCTTTCAAAAACCACTAACGATTTTAACAGCTCGATTTCATTCGACAGCAGAATGTATAAAGAAGACATCGAGGGCAGCATTGCCCACGCAACAATGCTTGGCAGATGCGGCATTATTAAAGAAGAAGAGGCAAACGATATCGTAAAAGGTCTTAAAGGCATTCTTGCGGATATTGAAAACGGTACTCTGCACATTGATATGGAGGCTGAGGACATTCACACCTTTATCGAGGGTGAGCTTACCAAAAGAATCGGCGACAACGGCAAAAGACTTCACACCTCAAGAAGCCGTAACGATCAGGTTGCAGTTGACATCAAGCTTTACCTCAAGAAAGAGGTTGTTAATGTAAAAAATCTCGTTGTAGGTCTTATTAAGGTTATTGCCGACAAGGCTGAAAAGTACAGCGAAACCGTTATGCCCGGCTATACTCACCTCCAGAGAGCACAGCCGATTACCTTCGGACATCATCTCCTTGCTTACGGTGAAATGCTTTTGAGAGATGTTTCAAGACTTGAAGACTGCCTTAAAAGAATGGACGAAATGCCACTCGGTTCATGTGCGCTCGCAGGCACAACATATCCGATTGACAGAACAATCACAGCCGAACTCCTAGGCTTTGACAGAATTACAAACAACTCTCTTGACGGTGTTTCCGACAGAGATTACTGCATCGAATTTGCATCGGTGCTTTCGATAATAATGGTTCACCTCTCAAGATTTTCAGAGGAAATCATTATGTGGTGCAGTTGGGAATTTAAATTCATTGAACTTGATGATGCTTTTTCAACAGGATCATCAATTATGCCGCAGAAAAAGAACCCCGATATTGCAGAGCTTGTTCGTGGTAAGAGCGGCAGAGTTTTCGGTGACAATATGACGCTCCTCACAATTATGAAGGGTACTGCACTTGCATACAACAAGGATATGCAGGAGGACAAGGAGGCTATCTTTGACGCACTCGACACGGTTAAAATGTGCCTCACAGCCTTTACTCCCATGCTCGACACAATGCGTGTCATTCCCGAAAATATGAGAAAAGCTGCAGCAGGCGGTTTCATCAACGCAACAGACTGTGCCGACTGGCTCACAAAGAACGGTGTTCCGTTCAGAGATGCCTACAAGGCAACAGGCGAACTCGTTGCAAGATGTATTGAACTCGGTACAGACCTCGAAAATCTTCCAATGGACGAATACAAAAAGGTTTGCGATGTGTTCAACGATGATGTTTACAGCGCAATTTCACTTGAACGCTGTACAAACGAGCGTACAGTATTCGGCGGCCCTGCATCGGCAAATGTAAAGGCTCAGGCTAAGCGTGTTGCAGAAATTGCGGAAAAGCTGTAAAAAATAAAATAACATTCCGAATTAACGGAATGTTTCAAATAATTTAATAAATAAACTAACTCAATGCCGATAAACCCGATTTTCGGGTTTGTTGGGGTTGCAGGGAAGTTAAGGCGGTTGGCACTCCCATATGAATGGGGGTGATATGTATGACTGAAACGGTATTACTCGTAATTTTACTCGTAGCACTTGCAGAGGTCATTAAAAACATAAAAAAATAACCGCCCGACAGAAGCAAATACCGGACGATTATTTTTATAATTATTTGAGATTTTGCGGCTAACCGCTTTTAACGGTTTTCCCTGTAACCTTATTATATAATATGCGAAAATAAAAGTCAATATAAGTTGACGAGATATAAAGGTGATAGCAATGAAAATAAAAGCAGGTATTGTCGGTGCAACCGGCTATGCAGGTGCAGAGCTTGTAAGACTTCTTACCGCTCATCCCGAGGCTGAAATTTCGGCAATCAGCTCTGTTTCCTTTGAGGGTGACAAGCTGAGCGATGTTTATCCGTCTTATACATTTTTAAACGATATGATTTGTGAAAATCAGGATGCTGTTGTTGAAAAGAGCGATGTTATCTTTGCCGCTCTCCCACACGGTCTTTCACAGGAGCTTGCCGCAAAGTGCATTGATGCGGGCAAGGCATTCATCGACCTCGGCGCTGACTTCCGCCTTGAAAGCGAAGAAGAATACACCGAATGGTACGGCGGAACTTTTCTCGACAAAAAGCTTCACGAACAGGCAGTTTACGGACTTCCTGAATTTTTCAGAGATAAAATCAAGGGCAAAAAGCTTGTTGCGAATCCGGGTTGTTACACAACCTGTTCACCGCTCGCAATTGCTCCTGCAATTGTAAACGGACTTGTCAGCACAAAGGGCATCATTTGCGACTGCAAAAGCGGTGTTACGGGTGCCGGCAGAAAGCCAAATCAAGGCAACCACTATCCGGAACTCAACGAAGGATTCCATGCTTATAAGGTTGCAAGCCACCGCCACACTCCAGAAATTGAGCAGACTCTTTCAAAGCTTTCGGGCGAAAAGGTTATTATTACCTTTGTTCCGCACCTTCTCCCCGTAAACCGTGGCATTCTCGCAACTGTTTATGCCGACATCAAGGACGGTGTAACCTTTGAACAAATCAGAAAGGCTTATGAGGACTTTTACAAGGACGAATTTTTTGTAAGACTTCTTGATGACGGCAAATGTGCCGACATTCACAATATCAAATATTCTAACTTCTGTGATGTTTCAATTCATCACGATAAGAGAGCCAACAAGCTCGTTGCCTGTGCCGCAATTGACAACATGGTCAAGGGTGCCGCAGGTCAGGCTATTCAGAATATGAACATCATCTTCGGACTTGACGAAAAAACAGGTTTGGTAATCGTTCCGCCTGCATTTTAAGGGTGAATATCTATGGAAATCAAGTATATTGAAAACGGCTCGGTCACTTCCGCAAAGGGCTTTACAGCCAACGGAATTTGTGCCGGAGTCAAAGCATCTAACACAACTAAAAAAGACCTTGCGCTCATTTACTGCGACAAGGTTTGCAACAGTGCGGCTATCTTTACAAAGAACCTTGTAAAGTCCGACACTATATATGTTACTAAAAAACACCTTGAAAACGGTACGGCTCAGGCTGTTGTCGTAAATTCAGGCAATGCAAATGCCTGTAACCCTGACGGCTATGAAAAGGCTGAGAAAATGTGCAGTCTTGCCGCAGACGCTCTCGGTGTTGACGAAACCGATGTAATCGTTGCATCAACAGGTGTCATCGGTCAGCCTCTCCCGATTGAACCCATTGCAAGCGGAATTGAAAAGCTCAAAGGCACGCTTTCAAAGGACGGCGGAATCTCTGCCGCAGAGGCAATTATGACAACCGACACCGTGAAAAAGCAGTGGGCTGTCGAAACGGTTCTTGACGGCAAAAAGGTTACAATCGGCGGTATTGCAAAGGGCAGCGGTATGATTCATATTAACATGGGTACAACCCTTTCATTTGTAACAACCGATGCGGCAATTTCTTCCGAAATGCTCAAATCCGCACTTATCGAAGCCGCTGATGTCAGCTATAATATGGTAAGCGTTGACGGTGACACCTCAACAAACGATACCCTTGCAATTATGGCATCGGGTTATGCAGGCAACAAGGAAATCACAGAAAAGAACGATGATTACAAAACCTTTACAGCCGTTCTTACCGATGCATTCAAAAAGGTTGCAAAGAAGCTTGCAAAAGACGGCGAAGGTGCAACAAAGCTCCTTATCTGCAAGGTTGACGGTGCAAAAGACGATAAGAGCGCAAAGATTATTTCAAAGAGCATCATCTGTTCAAGTCTTGTAAAGGCGGCAATGTTCGGGGCTGACGCAAACTGCGGAAGAATCCTCTGCGCAATCGGCTACAGCGGTGCCGAAACAGATGTTAAAAGGATTGCTGTTTCATATAAATCCGCAAAGGGTGAAATCCTTGTTTGCAAGAACGGCAACGGTCTTGTGTTTGATGAGGACAAGGCTAAGGAAATTTTACTTGAGGATGAAATTGAAATTCTCGTGAAATTAGGTGACGGCAATGCATCTGCCGAGGCTTACGGTTGCGACCTTACCTATGATTATGTAAAAATCAACGGTGACTACCGCACATAATATGCGATTTGATTGTGTGAGCGGAAATCAACTACATAAAGGATTGAAGAAAATGGATGTTTCAAAGAGAGCCAAGGTACTTATACAGGCAATGCCCTATATCAAGAAATATTCGGGCGAAACAATTGTTGTAAAATACGGCGGAAACGCTATGATAAACGAAGAACTTAAAGCGGCAGTTATGAGCGACCTCGTTCTTATGCAGCTTGTCGGAGTCAATGTTGTGCTTGTTCACGGCGGCGGACCCGAAATCAATGCAATGCTCAAAGCCGTTGGCAAGGAAAGCAAGTTTATCAACGGTATGAGAGTGACCGACAAGGAAACTATCGACATTGTTCAGATGGTGCTTGCAGGCAAGGTCAACAAGAGCCTTGTTCAGCTTCTCGGCAGTCACGGCGGTAAGGCTATGGGACTTTGCGGTCTTGACGGCAGAATGCTCATGGCTGAAAAGCTTGTTACAGGCGCAGACCTCGGCTATGTGGGCGAGATTAAGGAGGTTAACCCCGAACCGCTCAACAACGCTCTTGCAAGCGGTTATATTCCGATTGTTTCAACCGTTGCAGGCGGTTATGACGGCAATGTATACAATATTAACGCAGACATTGCGGCATCGCAGATTGCCGCTAAAATCGGCGCAAAAAAGCTCATTCTTATGACAGATATCAGAGGACTTCTCCGTGATGTTCACGATGAGGATTCACTCATCCCTGTTGTCAATGTCAGCGAAGTTCCTATGCTCAAGCGTGACGGCATCATCAGCGGCGGTATGATTCCCAAGATTGATTGCTGCGTTGAGGCAGTCCGCAGCGGTGTAAACCGTGCCCATATCATTGACGGCAGAATCGAACATTCAATTCTGCTCGAGCTTTTCAGCGATGAAGGCATCGGTACAATGTTTTATTGATTAGCATTGCTGTTTTGCTGATTTGTAAAAACAGTAGAGGCGGTCATTGGTCGCCCGCTAAATAAAACTTTCTGTTTAACTTAAAATTTTTATTTGATAAAAGCAGTGTATTGTTTGTAGGGGAGCACCGTGTGCTCCCGCGGGCGAAAGCGGTTCGCCCCTACAGATTAGATTTTGGAGGGTGCAATGATTATACGAGAAATGACAATTGACGACTATGACGAGGTCTATGAGATGTGGCAGATTACCACAAAGCGTGCGCTCTCTAAGGCTGATGAAAAAGATCAGATGGAGCGTTATCTCAAGCACAACGCCGGTATGAGTCAGGTTGCCGTAGTTGACGGAAAAATTGTCGGAACCGTGCTTGCAGGTCATGACGGCAGACGGGGATTTATCCACCATATGGCTGTTCTGCCCGAATTCAGACGAAAGAAAATCGGTCACGCCCTTGCACAAACCGCTATCCAAAAAATCCGTGAACAAGGCATCGACAAAACTCACATTTTCTGTTATCAAAACAACGAAACAGGTCAAAGCTTCTGGCGTGATTTCGGCTTTGAAAAGCGTGAGGATGTTTTTGTTTACTCCTTCAGCAATGATAAAATATGAAAGGGTGTGGCTAACTTGACTACAAAAGAGAAAGATTTAAAATATATTATGCACACATACGGTCGCTACGATGTTGCTCTCAAAAGTGCAAAAGGCGTTACCGCATATGACGAAAACGGCAAAAAGTACATTGATGTTTCATCGGGTATCGGTGTAAACAGCCTTGGTTATTGCAATGACGGTTGGGTTGAGGCTGTTTCAAAGCAGGCAGGCACAATTCAGCATATGTCAAACTATTTTTACTGTTCACAGGCAAGTGACCTTGCCGAAAAGCTTTGCACACTTACAGGTCTTTCAAAGGTCTGCTTTGGCAACAGCGGTGCAGAGGCTAACGAATGTGCAATCAAAATTGCCCGTAAGTACAGCTTTGACAAGTACGGCGAGGGCAGAAATGAAATCGTAACGCTTAACAATTCCTTTCACGGCAGAACTGTTACAACTCTTGCCGCAACAGGTCAGGATGTTTTTCATAACTATTTCTTCCCGTTTACAGAGGGCTTTAAGTATGCAGACGCAGACGATATGGACGCTCTGAAAGCAGTTGTTTCGGACAAAACCTGCGCAGTAATGCTTGAACTCATTCAGGGCGAGGGCGGTGTAAATATCCTCGATCCCGAATATGTAAAAGAACTTGTTAAGTATTGCAACGACAACGATATTCTCGTTATTGTCGATGAGGTTCAGACAGGCGTAGGCAGAACAGGTAAGCTGTTTGCTCATCAGAATTACGGTATCCTCCCCGACCTTATGACGGTTGCAAAGGGACTCGGCGGCGGACTTCCTATCGGTGTTTGTATGTGCGGTGAAAAGCTCAAGGATGTTATGTCACCGTCAACTCACGGCACAACATTCGGCGCAAATCCTGTTGTTTGTGCAGGTGCAAACTATGTTCTTGACACAGTTGAAAATGACGAATTTCTTGCCGAGGTTGAGAAAAAAGGTCAGTATTTTGAAGACAAGCTCACAAAAATTGACGGCGTAAAAAGCGTTCGCAGAATGGGACTTATGATTGGTATTGAGCTTGAAAAGGGCGATGCACACGACATTGCAATCAAATGCGTTGAAAACGGCTTGCTTATTATCACGGCAAAAGATTTGCTCCGTATGCTCCCACCGCTTGTTATTGATTACAATGAAATTGACGAGGCGATTAATATACTCGAAAAAACAATAAAGGAGAACAACTAATGAAACACTTACTTAAACTTGAGGATTGGTCAACAGAAGAAATTATCAACACACTTAACCTTGCCGATCAGCTTAAATATGAGCAGAAACACGGCATTGAGCATAAAATTCTCAAGGGCAAGTCTCTTGGTATGATTTTTGAAAAATCAAGCACCCGTACCCGTGTTTCATTTGAGGTTGGTATGACGCAGCTCGGCGGCTATCCGCTTTTCCTCTCATCAAATGACCTTCAGATTGGCAGAGGCGAGCCTGTTGAGGACACAGCCCGTGTTCTTTCCCGTTTTCTTGACGGTATTATGATTCGTACCTTTGAGCAGAAAGAAGTTGAGGCTCTTGCAGAGTACGGTTCAATCCCGATTATCAACGGTCTTACAGACTATTGTCATCCATGTCAGGTTCTCGCAGATCTTATGACAATTCGTGAATTCAAGGGCAAGCTTGAAGGACTCAAGATGTGCTTTATCGGTGACGGCAACAACATGATGAACTCGCTCATCGTCGGTACACTCAGCACAGGCATGAGCTTCTCTGCCGCCTGTCCAAAGGATTATATGCCGCCTAAGCATATTATCGAGTTCGGTGAAAAGTACGGTAACGGCAAGTTTGAAATCGTAACAGATCCGCTTGAGGCCGCTAAGAATGCCGATGTTGTTTATACAGATGTATGGGCATCAATGGGACAGGAAGAAGAAAAGAAAATCCGTGAGACAGCATTCGCAGGCTATCAGGTTAACAAGGAGCTTATGGCTGTTACAAACAAGGATTGTATGGTTCTCCATTGTCTCCCTGCACACCGTGGCGAAGAGATTACTGCAGATGTATTTGAAGAACACGCAAATGAAATCTTTGAGGAGGCAGAAAACCGTCTTCACGCTCAGAAGGCTGTTCTTGTTGAATGTATGGCAGATGAAATGCCTGAAAAAGTTTGATGACAGTTTGATTCTTTAAAACTTCATAAAAAGCAAAAAAGTCACATTGCACAACAGTAAGATAGCTGTTTTGTGCAATGTGACTTAATTTTTATTGCAAAACGGAGTATAATTCCATTGGGGGATAATAGCAAAATCAGAATTGCAGGTGTATAATTATATTAGACAATTACATGTTTTATGGCGAAAAAGGAAGTCTTTAAAATGACAGGAGAACAAAAACAGCATATTCTGCATTTTGCAGTCAGCTCTCTGGGCGGATTTATGGGCGGATATGCAATTTACAATCACTGTGATGTGTTCGGTAACGCACAGACAGCAAATATGATTCACCTTGTCAGCAAAATTTTTACGGGTGATTTTGAGGGCGTTGTGTTTATTGTCATCGCTCTCCTTACATATATTCTCGGCAATGTTTTCTTTGTAATTGCCGACCGTTTTATTAAGCTTGAAACCAAAACCGTCAGCCTTATTGCAAGTGCGGTTGCACTTCTGATTATCGGAATTTTTCCGAATATTTCAAACAACTACCTTGCAATTCTGCCGATTCTGTTCGTAACTCCTGTTTTGTGGAATTCATTCAGAACAGCCGGAAGTTATGTTACATCTCCGATTTTCTCGACAAACAACCTTCGTGTTGCAACGGTTTCAACATTCACGGGTATTATTGACAAGGACAAGGATATGAAGAAAAAGGCTAAATTCTATTGGCTTACGCTTGCAAGCTATCATATAGGTGTTGTCCTTGCCTGCGTTCCGAGTGCTTTTATAGGTGTGAACAGCATCTGGTTTGGCTTTGTAAGCATTACCCTTTCAACAGCTTCATATATGTGGCTCTGCGGTGTGTTTGACAGAAAAGAATCCTTTGCAGCATCCGAAGTCTTAGCAGCACAATCGGAAACAATTTAAAATAAAAAATAATGTCGGCGGTACACCTCCGACATTATTTTTTTGTTTATAACTTTCAATCGGCAAAGTCACATTATCAACATCAAAACACCCATAATAACAGGCTGGTGGGCAAGATAAATCCACAGGCTGTATTTGCCGATTTTGTCAAACAGCGGGATTTTGAATTCAAAATATTTTGTAAGATTTTTTTGTGCGATGAAATTCCAAAGATAAAAGCCTGCCATAAAGAGGAAAATCCACGGAATAATCGGGAAATAGTCTGCCGACACAAAGTCGGACGAGGGGAATCCCAGAAATGCAAGGTACTTGCACGAATAGAGAAAATCGGGCAATTTTACGATATCCAACCCGAAAAATCCGACACAGCCTTTTTGCAAATCATACGAAACCGCATACAACAAAAGTGAAATCAACGCTCCCGACAGGGGGCTTATTTTTTTGAGGTTATCCGAAAGAACGGAAACAATCATCATTGAACAGCCTATCAGATTCAGTACACCGAACCATACCGCCTGATTCGGTTCGGCAATCACGGTAACGCAGGTAACGGCAAAGCCCGCAAGATTCAAAAGAACACCTCTTTTTATGCCGTTTCCCGAAAAGTTAAGGCACATTCCCGAAAGCAGTATGAACATTACGCAGATGCTGCGTTCCCAGAGCGCAGTCATGGGATAAAAGTACCAGCTTGTGTTAAGTCCGTACATCATAAAAATATCGTAGCATAAGTGAAACGCAACCATGCTGACGGTTGAAATTCCACGCAGAGAGTCGAGAAGATAATATCTTTTGTTTTCTTTTAACAAGGCTTTACCGTTTGGATTCATCAATTATTTATTCCTTTTCATCATAACGGAAAAGACGACCACAGCCAGAACAAGCAACACAACCGCATATCCGCAGACGGGGATAAGTTCGGGCATAATATCCGAATAGTCACCCGAAATTGCATCTCTTGCGGCGTTTACGGCATGGGCAAACGGAAGTGCGTTTGCAAGGTTTTTGAACCAACCGCCGACCATTTCAGTATCGAACCAAATGTTTGAAAACCATGCCGAAAGGTTTGTGAGCAATGCACCGCAGATTCCGCCGACAGCCTTTTCATTCAGAAGTGTGCCGAGCAGAAGTCCGAGCGAGATAAACACAATTGCAATCGGAATGTTTACCGCAAGCATAAGCAAAATGTTCACGCTGACCCCAAGTCTGAGGAAGAACGCAACAACAACACATACGGCACTCTGCAAAATTGCTATTGGCAAAAGCGGAAGTGTGTATCCGATAATAAACTCGTGTGCTTTGAGCGGAGATGTGAATAATCTCATCATAAAGCTTGTAGTTCTGTCCTTTGCAATGAGCATTGACGAGAACAGCGAGATAAAGCTCATTCCGAAAACCGTAATACCGGGCGTCAGCTTGTCGATGTTGAACATTGTCATCTGAGCCTGCTCGGGGATTGCTGAATTTATTGCCGACAACAAAAGAAGAAGTACAACGGGAAATCCGAGTCCGAAACAGAATGTCAGCGGATCACGGAGAATTTCCTTTGTATTTCGTGAAGCAAATGCAGTCAATCTCATTACAACGCACCTCCGTTTGTCAGCTTTACAAAAGCCGACTCAAAATCTTTTTCGCCCGAAAGGGCAACAAGCTCATCGGAAGTACCCTCAGACACAAATTTACCGTGAGCCATAATCCCGATTCTGTCGCAGAGTGCAACAGCCTCTTCAAGATAGTGCGTTGTGAGAATAACGGTGATTTTACCCTTGAGCTTTTCAATCTCAACCCAAAGGCTGTGTCTTGCAATTACATCAAGTCCGAGCGTGGGTTCGTCAAGAAAAAGTATTTTCGGCTCTGAGATAAGTGCCATTGCAATGCTCAATCTTCTCACCTCACCGCCCGACAGCTTTTTAGCCTTGCGGTTTTCAAATTCCCGCATGGAAAAGCGTTCGATAAGTTCGCTTGCTTTGGCTTTTGCAGCTTTCTTTGAAAAGCCGTAAACCTCTGCCATGAGTTCAAGATTTTCTCTTGCGGTAAGGTTCATTGCCGCCGCACTTTCCTGCGGTGAAATTCCGATAATCTGTTTTACCGCTGCTCTGTCGGTTTTTATGCTGTGACCGAGAAGCTCTGCCTCACCCGATGTCGGCATAATAAGCGTTGTGAGCATTTTCATTGTTGTTGTTTTTCCTGCACCGTTGACTCCGAGCAAACCATACATTTCGCCCTCATTGATTTTAAGGTCAAGGTCGGAAACAGCCGTTTTTTCCTTATATTTTTTTGTGAGTTTTTCTGTTTTTATTGCGTACATATTTTCTCCTCAATTCAGGATAAAAGGGATTTAAGTCAAATTTTACTTCATTAACTTATCAAAGGGATTTTTTATTTTTGCAAGTGCCATACCTTTTTTCTCGTCACCGAGAACCAGAAGTCTGTCGCCTGCCTCAATTCCGAACACCTTTCTGGCGTGTTTAGGGAGTGTAATCTGTCCTCTTTCGCTGACCTTAACAATGCCGAAAATGTACTTTCCGTCACCGTCGGGAGTGAGTGCATCAGATTCTTCCTCGTAAAAAGGACACACAAGAAGCATTTCTACCGTAGTTTCAAAAATCTGCGCCATCGTCACGCATTTTTCGACATCGGGAAGAGATTCCTCGTTTTCCCACTTTGCAACAGACTGTCTTGACACCTCAAGCCTCTCCGCAAGGTCCTCCTGTGAATATCCGTACTTTTTCCGAAGATACTTCAAATTCATACCAATCATACTTTTCATACCTCCTGAGTTAAGTATATTTCATATGTAACGCAATTTCTACCAACCTGATTTTACACTTTATGTAAAAATCAGTTGCATAATCCCTTTATGATTTATGATAAACTCCCTTACAGATTTTGTCAAACAAAAGGCGGTTGCGTTTTTTACGCCTTATTTACCTTATTCTAATGTACATATCATTGTTTGTTCACAAAACTGTCACATTTCAATGTTAAACTTAAACCAATATCGTATGTACGGAGGACATATTATGAAAAAACCTACTAAAAGAGATACAATCAATCTGTTTTTCTCTGCATTTCTGATCATCGCATTTATCGTTTGCGCACACTTCTTTTCACAGTACGCATCAGCCCTTTCACAGCCACTCGGTTCAATCATTCCGATTCTTGTGTATGCTGTGTTCGGTCTTTTGATGTTCTATGCAACCCGTGTCGGTGACGGCAAGGCGGTAAAGCGTTTTTCGCTCGTTACACTTATTGTAATGGTACTCCCGTCAATCTACATAATCGTTGCTTCCCTTGCTCCGGGACTTCCGCTTTATGATGTATTTTCAAATGCAAACGGCTCGGGATTAAGCGTTATTGTAACGCTTGCAAGTATCGCACTCGGTTACGGAATTCCTTACTCATTCCTCAGCGGTTTTGAAGTTGCCGATGATGAGGCTGTTGAAGAAGAAACAGGCAACCCTGTTCAGGGAGGCATTGAGGCTGATCTTGCAGATGACGAAAACGCAGAAGATACTGCATTTGAAGAATCCGAAGAGGTTGAAACAGAGGAACTTTCCGAGGATGAAGGCGAATCAACAGACGAAACCGATAACGGTGAAGACGCTTGATTCACTGCTGATTTTTCTTAAATCGACGAGTACCTGCACGGCTTGTGCGGGTACTTTTTGTATATGGCAAAAATTATGCTTTTAAACTTAACAGTGCTAATATTCAGTTGACAAATTGTCACGGCTGATTTATTATTTTGGTACGGGGTGTGCAGAATAAATGCACCGTATTTTTCTGTTTCAAAATTTTTCTTTCAAAGGAGAATTACATAATGGACGATAACAATAAATATAATAGAAACAAGGATTATGAGCCTGACAACTTTGATGACGAGGTTGCGTTTCCTGCAAGAAGAAACAACGCCCCCGAAAGATCTTCCGATATTCAGGAGGATTACGGCGATAACTTTGACAATGATGTAAAATTTGTCGGCGATTATGACGAAGACGCCGTTCAGATGCCGGAAATCGACTTTGAGGACGATATGGAAACTCCCGTAAAAATGCCGTCGGAAAGAGATGACCGCACACAGACTCCCGACTATGGTGACAATTTTGATTCTCAGACAGGGGAGCAGGTGTCAAAGGCTACAAAGGATTTTCAGTATGACCTTTCATCTGACGATATTGGTAACTACTACACAAAATCAACGATACACCCAAAGCGTAAAAAGGTTGTTAAAAAGAAAAAGAGAACGAGCCGTAATGTGGCGGTTATCTTAACAATTGCGGCGGTAATCTGCCTTATTGTTGCCGTTGTTTTTGCATTCACACAATGCAGTTCACAGAAAAAAAATGATAACAAGGCTTCCACAGCACCGTCAACGGAGCAGGTGACAACGGCACAGCCTACAACGGAATACGGCGATGACAACTATGTTCCCGTTTACACGGAAGAACCGACATATGAACCGCAGACTGAATATCAGCCTGAAACAGAAGCGCCTGTTCAAACTGAACCGCAGACAGAGTATCAGCCTGAAACAGAGCCGCAGCAGAGCAGTGATATCAGTGTTACCGAATCGTCACAGACTTCGGATGACACTCAGCCGACACAGTCGTACGAGAGCGGCGGCGATGAACCGTATGTTGAAGAAAACTGATTGTTTTCTTATGATAAAATGAATTTATGAAATTGGAGATGTTTTAAATGGGTTGCACCCACGATTGTTCAAGCTGTTCTTCGGATTGCAAAAGCAAGGAACAGAATTTGCACGAAGAACTTAATAAATACAGTAGTGTAAAAAAGGTAATCGGCGTTGTGTCGGGCAAGGGCGGAGTAGGCAAAAGCCTTGTAACCTCAATGCTCGCAGTAACATTTAACCGACTCGGTAAAAGCACGGCTGTTCTTGACGCAGATATCACAGGTCCGTCAATTCCAAAGGCATTCGGAGTACATGAGAGATGCAGAGGCAACGATGAAGGAATTTTCCCCGTTGTTACCGAAACGGGAATCAAGATGATTTCCGTAAACCTACTTCTTGAACATGAAACCGATCCCGTGGTGTGGCGTTCGCCGGTTATCACAGGCACGGTAAAGCAGTTTTGGAAAGATGTAATCTGGGAAAATGTTGACTATATGTTTGTTGATATGCCTCCCGGAACAGGCGATGTTCCGCTTACGGTATTTCAGAGCCTGCCGATTGACGGCATTGTTATTGTTGCATCACCGCAGGAGCTGGTTTCAATGATAGTTCAAAAGGCAGTTAAAATGGCAAAGATGATGAATGTGCCGATTTTAGGTCTTGTTGAAAATATGAGCTGGTTTATGTGTCCCGATTGCGGAAAGAAACACAGCATCTTCGGCGACAGCCACATTGAGGAAGTTGCAAAGGAATATGACACACAGGTGCTTGCAAAGCTTCCGATTGATCCCGAACTTGCAAAATGTGTTGACGAGGGAAAGATTGAATTTTTTGAAGGAAACTATCTTGACGAAGCGGCAGAAATAATCGAAAAAAAACTTAGCAAATAAGTATTTGCAATATTTTGCTTTCTCTGCTATAATAATCAGACACAATTTCACAATTACAAATTGGAGGAGTAAACAATATGAATTGTCCCGTATGCGGTCATGAGTCTGACGGTAAGTTCTGCGAAAACTGCGGATCACCTCTCGCTCAGAACAACACACAGGAAAATGCAACAAACAGCGTTGATTCGTTTGGTCAAAATCCGACACCCGAACAGCCGAATTATGACTATAACACAGAGAATCAGAACTACAATCAGGTGAACCAAAATAATAATCAGCAGTACAATCAGGGATACAACAACGGATACGGTAATCCGAATCAAAACGGCACAAGCTACGGTCAGCAGTTTACGAACCAAAACGGTGGTTACAACGGCAGTCAGCAGTTTACAAATGCACCGAACGGCGGTAATAACAAGGGCAAAAAGACTGCTGTTATTATAACAAGCGTCGTTGCAGGTATTATCTTACTTTTGATTGTTATTATCTCCGTTGTGGCATGCAGCATTATTCCAAGATTTGTCGAAACTATAGATAAGCATAGCGACAAAGCAATTGACGGTGCTTCAAGCTATATTTCAAAGGACTTTGACAAAGAATCAACTGCTCCGACATTTGATTCGGACAGTGCAACCTCCGACATTGACGAGGACGATTACCTTACGGATACCAAATCTCATGTTACATATTGTGAAAGTTATGATTATGAGGGTTGGAAAATCATGGGCGTGGACGATGATTACTTCTACAATAATTTGTCCAACTCCGACAAGGAAGTCACAGAAATTACAATCAATATCCCCGAACAGATTGACGGTGTGGATGTTGTTGAAATTTCAAGCTTCGGGGTCTATCTATCCTATGTAAAGGTTAAAGTGGTTATCCCGAAAACCGTTAAGGTTGTGGATTCGTTTGCATTCAGTTTCAATGACAATATATACGAGCTTGAAATTGCCGACGGTGTAAAGGTTCTTGAAAGCGATGCGTTCACATCTATGCCAAATCTTAAAAGCGTTACTGTTCCCGATTCCGTAAAGGAAATGGAGGATTGCGGTCTTGGTATGGGTGTTGATGACAATTATGACAGTGTCCCGCTCAAGGGCTTTAAAATGTATTGCAAAAAAGGTTCAGTCGCAGAAGCATATGCAAAAGAAAACAATTTGTCATATGAGATAATCAAGTAAAAAGTTAATGTAAATTAAAAACAGCTTTCCAAACTCAAAATCGGAAAGCTGTTTTGTTTTTGTAAATATTTGTACAAACAATCACTATGCTACGCTCGGGCATAATAATTTTTTCTATATCATACTATCTTCACGAACGGGGAACGGCGGCACGCCGTGCGGCAAAACAAGCCCATCCGTTGTCAAGATGTTCTTCGATGATGTCAAAATACTGACTTACGGATGCCTTGACTTCTTCGGCACGAGTGTCGATGATACCGCTCATAATGTAAACGGCATCGTCCTTCATAAAGTCCTTAATGCCCTTTGAGAGAAACATAATCGCATCAGCAACAATATTGGCAAGAACAATGTCATACTTGCCCTCAACCTTGTCGGTAAAGCTGCCGCAGATAGCTGTAAAGCGGTCAGCAACGCCGTTAATTTCTGCGTTTTCAGTCGCAGTTCTCACCGCAGTTTCGTCAATGTCAACACCGACGGCACGGTCTGCACCCAAAAGCAATGTTGCAATACCGAGAATACCGCTGCCGCAACCTACATCAAGAACAGAATCGCCGGTTTTAAGGTACTTTTCGCACATTTCAAGGCAAAGCCTTGTGGTTTCATGACCGCCCGTGCCGAACGCAAGGCCCGGATCAATGTTGAGAAC
Source organism: Ruminococcus bromii (assembly GCF_002834235.1). Lineage (GTDB taxonomy): Bacteria > Bacillota > Clostridia > Oscillospirales > Acutalibacteraceae > Ruminococcoides > Ruminococcoides intestinale. The sequence goes on from NZ_NNBY01000045.1 coordinate 94,683, forward strand.
TTTGCGGTTGCCGGCATCGTAATCATCTCGCCAGCTCGGACGGATAAGAAGTTTTTCACCGACTTCAATCGGGTTGAAATATTTCTTCCAGTTGTTTCTCCAATCCTCTTCAAGGCAGTCAAGAAGTTCAATTGAATGCTTTATACCCTCCGCATTGTAGCGTTCCGAAAGGAATGCAACCGCCTCTGACGGCGAAACATCGGGTTCAAGATAAATGTGAACAAAAGCCTTGTTTCTGTCCTTTGCAAGCAAATCCTCGTCAATAAGGTCAATATGGGCAATGTCCTCAACCTCTTGCTCAAGGTTTGTGTAATCTTCAATATAGATGCCGTAGGGAACTACGACATTTGCAATATCACTTGCTCTGTCAATATCCTTTGCGTCAACGGATATTTTTATTTCTGTCCAGGATTCCATTTTAACCTCTGATTCACGGGCATTTTATGCCGATATTTTTGTTTGTAATGTAGGGGCGGATAAATTGTTCAAACAATCACAATTGCACGCTCGGGCATAATATGTTTTTTGCACAACAAATTATCTGCTCGAATTGGGAACGGCGACACGCCGTATAAAAAATTTGTGGGGACAAATGCCCCACAAATCTTATTTATTCTGTGTTACTCGTTGAACATCTTCTTGATTTTATCAAAGAAGTTTCTGCGTTTTGCGTAGTTCTTGTCGCCTGTTGCGCCGTCAAGCTGTTTGATAAGCTCTTTCTGCTTGCCGTTAAGATTCTTCGGAACTTCAACGGTAACTCTTACATACTGGTCGCCTCTGCCTCTGCCGCCGAGTCGCTGAATACCCTTGCCCTTGAGTCTGAAAACATCACCCGGCTGTGTACCCTCACGAACCGTGTAGGAAACCTTGCCGTCAAGAGTAGGAACGACAACATCTGCTCCGAGAGCCGCCTGTGTAAAGGTTATCGGAACTTCGCACCACACATCGTCACCTCTGCGTTCAAAAACAGGGTGCGGACGAACATTTACATAAACATGAAGGTCGCCTGCAGGACCGCCGTTTGTACCTGAGTTACCTCTGCCGCTTACATTAAGAATCTGCTGATCCTTGATACCTGCCGGAATCGTTACATCAACGGTCTTGTTCTTGCGCTGTTTGCCCGAACCGCCGCACTTTTTACAAGGATTGTCAACAATCTTACCTCTGCCGTGACAGGCATCACAGGTGCGCTGAGTCTGGACAACACCGAAAGGTGTTCTCTGGTTGATTGTTACCCTGCCCGAACCGCCGCATGACGAACAGGTCTTGGGGCTTGTGCCGGGCTGAGCGCCTGTTCCGTGACAGTCGTCACAGGTTGTTACGCATGAATAGTTGATTGTCTGCTTGCAGCCCTTTGCCGCCTCTTCAAATGAAATGTAAACCGTAGTTTCAATATCACTGCCACGCATAGGAGCGTTTGCATTGTTGGAGCGTCTGCCGCCGAATCCGCCGAAAAAGCTGGAGAAGATATCGTCAATATCAATACCCTGACCGAACGGACTTCCTGCTCCGCCTGCACCTGCACCGTAGTTGGGATCAACGCCTGCGTGACCGAACTGGTCGTAACGAGCCTTTTTATCGGAGTCGGAAAGAACTTCATAAGCCTCGTTTACTTCCTTGAATTTTTCCTCGCATTCTTTATCGCCGGGATGCAAATCCGGGTGATATTTTTTGGCACAGGCTCTGTATGCCTTTTTTATTTCATCGTCGCTTGCGCCCTTTTGAACGCCAAGCACCTCGTAGTAGTCTCTTTTGTCTGCCATATTACTCTCACCTTTGTCAAAATACCGAAATCACGCAATATTGCAAGCCGGTTATCGTCTTATACAGCCAAAAGGAGCCGCCATATAACAGCTCCTTTGACTATATGTTATTCTAACATAAATTACTTGTTATCGTCAACATCGGTGAAATCAGCGTCATATACATTAGGATCTCCGCCGTTGTTGCCTGTAGGATTACCGCCGTTTGGCTGAGCACCGTTCATATCGGGAGCACCGCCCTGCGGAGTAGCCTGCTGATAAAGCTTAGCGGCAGCATCGTTAAGAGTCTTCTGGAGGTCTTCCTTAGCTGTGCCGATGAGTGCGGCATCGTCCTTTGAGATAGCCTCTTTAAGAGCTGCAACCTTTGTGTTGATTGCGTTCTTGTCATCCTCGGGAATCTTGTCACCGCTTTCGCTGACGAGCTTTTCTGCCTGATAAACAATGTTTTCAGCCTCGTTCTTAGCGTCAACTGCCTCACGGCGCTTTTTGTCCTCTGCGGCAAACTGTTCAGCTTCCTTAACAGCCTTGTCAATATCTTCCTTGCTCATTGAAGTTGAGTTACTGATTGTAATCTTCTGCTCTTTGCCTGTACCGAGGTCTTTTGCAGATACATTAACGATACCGTTGGCATCAATATCAAATGTTACTTCAATCTGCGGAATACCACGCATTGCAGGAGCAATGCCTGTGAGAGCGAAAAGACCGAGCTGCTTGTTATCACGGGCAAATTCACGCTCACCCTGAAGAACATTGATTTCAACCTGTGTCTGATTATCAGCGGCAGTTGAGAAAATCTGGCTCTTCTTTGTTGGGATTGTTGTGTTTCTGTCAATAATCTTTGTCATAACACCGCCCATTGTTTCAACACCGAGTGAAAGCGGAGTTACATCGAGGAGGAGAAGTCCTTCAACTTCACCGCCGAGTACGCCTGCCTGAATAGCTGCGCCGATAGCAACACATTCATCAGGGTTGATGCCCTTAAACGGCTCTTTGCCGATAAGCTTCTTAACAGCGTCCTGAACAGCAGGGATTCTGGAAGAACCACCAACCATAAGAACCTTGTCAATCTGACCAATCTGAAGACCTGAATCCTGAAGAGCCGATCTTACAGGACCCATTGTAGCTTCTACGAGGTCTGATGTGAGTTCGTCAAACTTTGCTCTTGTAAGAGTAAGGTCAAGGTGCTTAGGACCTGTCTGATCTGCTGTGATAAACGGGAGGTTGATGTTAGAGGTTGTAACACCTGAAAGTTCAATCTTTGACTTCTCGGCAGCCTCTTTTAATCTCTGCATTGCAACCTTATCCTGTGAAAGGTCAATGCCTGTTTCTGTCTTGAATGATGCAACCATCCAGTCGATGATTCTCTTATCGAAGTCATCACCGCCGAGACGGTTGTTACCTGCTGTTGCAAGAACTTCCTGAACACCGTCGCCCATTTCGATGATAGATACATCGAATGTACCGCCGCCGAGGTCATATACCATAACCTTCTGGTCTTTTTCCTTATCTACACCGTATGAAAGAGCGGCTGCTGTAGGCTCGTTGATGATTCTCTTAACGTCAAGACCTGCAATCTTACCGGCATCCTTTGTAGCCTGACGCTGTGCGTCTGTGAAGTATGCAGGAACTGTGATAACTGCCTGTGTAACTGTTTCGCCGAGGTAAGCCTCTGCATCTGACTTGAGCTTCTGAAGAATCATTGCTGAAATCTCCTGCGGAGTGTAGCTCTTACCGTCAATTGTTACCTTGTGAGCAGTACCCATTTCTCTCTTGATTGATGCAACTGTTCTGTCAGGGTTTGTGATAGCCTGACGCTTGGCAACCTGACCGACCATTCTTTCACCGTCTTTTGAAAAAGCAACAACAGACGGAGTTGTTCTTGCGCCTTCTGCGTTAGCGATAACTACAGGCTCGCCGCCTTCGATAACTGCTACGCATGAGTTTGTTGTACCTAAATCTATACCTATTGTCTTAGCCATGATAAATTCCTCCAATTGAATTTTTAATTGTTTTTGTTTGTGTGTTTTCTGCTGAATATTTATATATGAAATCAGTCACAGTTGGCAACCTGTACCATTGCGTGACGGATAATTTTGTCACCGATTTTGTAACCCGTCTGATAAACGGCTGCGATTGTGTCGGCACCGAGGTTTTCGTCCTCAATCTTTGAAACCGCATTGTGCAAGTTCGGATCGAATGCATCGCCTGCTTTGCCGTAGGACTCAATCTTTAGCTTTTCAAAGCTCTTTGCAAGCTGATTTGAAATAAGCTCAATACCCTTGATGATATCGGGATCGGCGTCTTTCAGATTAGCAAGAGCAAGCGTTACGCTGTCTGCAACGGGAAGAAGCTCGATACAAGCCTTTGAAGTTGCATCGTCATAGATTGAAAGCTTTTCGTTTGCCGTTCTTTTACGGTAATTGTCGTACTCGGCGGCAAGTCGCATATACTTATCCTTCTGTGCCGAAAGCTCATCTTCAAGAGCCTTGATTTTATCCGCATTTTCATCCTTTGCAGGCTCTTCGGTATTTTCGGCCTTAGTTTCTTCTGCGACTGTTTCTTCGGAAACCTTTTTTTCTTCGGTTTTCTCGGATTTTTTCTTAGTCATCTTTATCCTCCTTCAAGGATTTTTATTTATCATATTTCTATCAGCTCATCAATAAGAGTGCTAACGCTTTCGGACACACATTCAAGAATTGAAATTGCTCTTGCGTAGTCCGTTCTCACGGGCGCTATCACCGCAAGCACGCCTGACGGATTGCCGTCAAGTCGGTATCGTGTGGAGATTACCGCACTCCCTGCAAGCTCTGTTCTGCTGTTTTCGCCGCCTATGCTGACGGAGGTGTCAAGCGGAAGATTTTCAAGCATTTCCGCAAGGTCGTGTCTGTTGTTCAAAAACTCCATAACATTTCGTGCGTTAAGAAAATTGACATCGGACATAAACAACGGCTTTGTCACACCACTGAGATAAACGCTGACTTCCTTTGCCGTTTCACAAGCCTCCATAATTGCCACAAGCACTCCCGGGGTAAACATTGAAAGTTCACCGAGCCTTGCCGCCGCTGTCTGTATGAACGGTCGGTTGACCGATGAAAGCTTCATTCCCGAAAAGATTTCGTTAAACGCCTTGTCAAACACGGTCAAAAGTTCGGGATTCAAAAGGAAATCGCAACGGAACAGCTTTGTTTTTATGATTCCGTTTGAGGCAATCACAACAGCCATTGCCGTGTGCGAACCCGTCTGAACAAATCTTATTCTGTGGATTCTGCTTTCCTCACCCGAAGGTGTTGTTGTTACCGCCGTGCAGCCTGTCAGCCTTGAAATAACACCGCTTGCCTCTTTGAGAATACTCTCGGGGGAATCTGCACTTTTGTAAAGCTCGGATTCAACATATTCCCGTCCGCCTTGGGTTACGGGGGTAATTTTCATCAGATTGTCGATGTAGTATCTGTAACCCTGCAGCGTTGGAATTCGTCCTGCCGAGGTGTGCGGCTGAACCAAGTAGCCTTTATTTGTAAGGTCTGCAAGGTCATTTCGCACCGTTGCCGATGAAACCTCAAGTCCCGTTTCGTTAATCAACGCTTTTGAACCAATCGGCTCACCTGTGTTGATATAGCTTTCAATTACTGCCGATAATATTTTCTTTTTTCTTTCAGCCAGCTCCATACCGTTCACCTCATTTCGTGTCGGTTTTTGCTGTTTTAGCACTCTCGATAGGTGAGTGCTAATTGCTATACTCATAATATAATACCAAAGTCAGTAAAAGTCAAGCGTTTTTGAAAAAATTTTTCGTTTTCAGAAAATCTTCACATAACACGGTTTGACATTGTGCCGAGGATACTCTATAATCTACTTATCAGTAATGTTTAAGGGTGAATTTTATGGGCGAATTTCTTCAGAATATGTATGTATGGCTTTGGGCGGCTCTTGCAATATTAATGATTATCGTAGGAATCAAATATCGCCACGAACATCAGGGCTTGCTTGCAGTTTTAATGGCTGTGTTTTTTATCTTCATGACCGTATGGTACGGACTGCGAACCTTTGCAGGCTACCCAATGTTTGAGGGTACGCTTAATATCATCTTCCGTTGCATCCTCGGCGGTTTCCTCGTTGCACTTGGTTTGATATATTGGTTTATAAGAAAAAGAAAATAACTATATATGTATAAAAAACAAATCGGACAGCAGATTTTATTTCTGCTGTCCATTATTTTTATGTTCATATTTTTTCGTTCGTGTAGATAGTTTGCAATGTTTAAAAACCAATTATGCCCGAGCGTGGCATTGTTATTGTCTGCACAATTTTCAATAAACATTTTCATTTGGGCATTTTACTATTGCCCCTATCAAAACTATCTTCTCGGACTGGGAACGGCGGCTCGCCGTCAATTTTCAATTTTGAATTTACAAAAGTTCGTCCGCTTTAAACGCTGTGTAGCCCTCATAATAATAGCTGTGGTCAATGCCTTTCATGTACATCTCACGGCTGTCAATTTCATCGGTCAATGCGTTTTTCAGAACATATTTTATCTCGATATCCCGTATAGGACTGCGCTCCATTGCAAGCAGATAATCTTCCTTGTCAACCTTGCTCCAGTCGATAACCTTGCCGATTTCCGTTTTCAACATATGGTCAAGCCAGATTCGTGCACTGCGACCGTTGCCCTCTCTGAATGGGTGCGCAATGTTCATTTCGACATACTTTTCTATAATCTCATCAAAATTGCTCTGCGGCATTTCATCAATATTTTTCAAAGCTGATTCAATGTACATCAAAGGTGCAAATCTGAAATTGCCCTTTGCAATGTTTACGGTTCTCAACTTTCCCGCAAAATCGTAGATTTCATCAAAAAGGTACTTGTGGATTGTCTGTAATGTTGAAAACTTTCCGCTTTCAAGGTTGTCAAGAATGTGGTTTTCAAAAAGCATTGCCGCCTTTTTCTTACTGATTCGCTCCTCTTCACGAGCAAGCTCCGCAGAAGAAGTCAATCCGAGTTTGTTCTCAAGCATACAAGCACCTCACTTTACTATATATATTGTATCATAGTGCAGATGATAATTCAATTTTTTAGTTTATGTTTATTTTAGTTCGTGTAGATAGTTTGCAATATTAAAAACTATTATGCCCGAGCGTAGCATTGTGATTGTCTGCACAATTCAATGTAGCGGCGATCAGTGATCGCCATTTGTTTTGGTTGCAAAACCAAAACAAGTAAAAACATATTGTACGATTGGCGAACACGGTTCGCCGCTACAATCGGGCTACAAATTTGTTTTACAAACCGACTATCTTCCCGACCACAACTGCCCGACAGGGCAATTTCACCGTCCGCAAGGACGATTTCACCTGACAAAGTCAGATTTCACTCGCCATAGGCGAATTTCACCCACTTTTTCAGGAATAATCCTGAAAAAGTGAAAGCACCGGGCTTGCGGCGACCCGGTGCTTTCTTATGTTCTTTAAAAAATGAGGGGTACAATTACGAGTCTTTGTACAGACTCGCATTGAGGAGGGTAGAACAATTATACTCTGACGGATGCGGTTCCGTCTTTCTGAGTACGCTTATATTAAACAATGCAAATATGAAAACTGTGTGAACCCTTTTTGAAATCGGAATGAAAAGCATCTGTTTTTTCTGTTAATCAATCAAAACTCAAATAATTTCTTTATTTATTCGACAAAATAAAAAAATTTTTCAAAAATATAAAACAAATGTTTGATTTTTCCGAAAATATATGGTACAATCATACTGTAATTACAAACAAGGGGCGTTGCGATATGAAACCTTTAAGCAAAAGCCAACAGAAAATTTTCGATTATCTAAAGGAATGTGCAGGCGAGGGCAGAGTTCCGTCAGTTCGTGAAATCTGCGAAGAAACGGGACTGAGTTCAACATCAACCGTTCACCACCACCTCAAGGCACTTGAAGAAAAAGGTCTTATTTCACGAGAACACGGCGTGAACCGTTGTATTCAGATTAACGGCATGGAGAAAAGCACCGATGTTCCCGTTTTGGGCAGAGTTGCGGCAGGTTATCCGATTCTTGCCGTTGAGAATATTGAATGTTATGTGCCTGTTCCCGACAGCTTAAAAAGGGGCAGAGAGCTTTTTGCTCTGCGTGTTCAGGGCGAAAGTATGATTAACGCAGGCATTTTCCCTGACGATATTTTAATTGTTCACCGTACACCTGTTGCGGAGAACGGCGAAATCGTTGTTGCTCTTGTCGGTGACGAGGCGACCGTAAAGCGTTTTTACAAAGAAAACGGTCACTTCAGACTTCAGCCTGAAAACGATAATTTTGAACCGATTATAGTTGACGAAGTCGCTTTGCTCGGCAAGGTGATCTCGCTTGTAAGATATTTTGATTAAAAGGATTAGCTATGAAAGTTAAATTTTTCGACCTCAACGCAGACAAGCCGTTGAAATACGCCGTAATTTGTGCGAGATACAACGGAAAATGGGTTTTCTGCAAGCACAAAGAGCGTGATACATATGAAATTCCTGGCGGTCATCGTGAGGACGGCGAAGATATTGAAGCAACCGCAAAGCGTGAACTTTGGGAAGAAACGGGTGCAAAAGATTTCGACATCTATCCCGTGTGCATCTATTCATTCACGGATTACGGAATGCTCTATTTTGCGGAAATTCGCAGTTTTGAAAAACTGCCGCCACTTGAAATTGAAAAGATTAATCTTTTTGACGATATACCAAAAAATTTGACATACCCTGCAATTCAGCCGTACCTTTTTGAAAGAGTACAGGAGTTTTTAGGAACGAAGTAACCAAGTACTGTTTGCAATCCGCAACAAAAATATATTGAGAGGAAGTGATAAAATGCGTGACTATGTGATTTACGATATGTACACAGATGACAGAATGTTTCGTTACGAGGTCTATAAACACCCGAACGGAATGTATGAAGTGTGTGTTCAGTCGCGAGAGGCGGAAGATTTTGCCGTGAATGAGCAGTACCTCTACTGCGACATTCCCGAAGAAGTCACACATTTTACCGACACCCTCGAAAGAGCTATAGAAATCGGCGATTGCAAGCTGTGCAAAGTAAGCGCTTAATTAACAGCCGTCTGTCTTTGCAGAAACAGTTTAATAAAATTCACGGTCGGATGACAGTTTGCCAAATGCAAGCATTGTCGCCCGACCGTTTTTATTTATATAAAATTTTATATTGCCGATTATTTCACCCTGTATTTTGGCGGTTCGGTTTCGTAGACATTGTTGCCGTTGCTGTCGATTGCAACTATGCACGGAAAATCTTCAACCTCATATCTGCGAACAGCCTCTGTGCCTAAATCTTCGTAGCAAAGAATCTCCTCGCTCTTGATGCTCTTGGCGATAAGTGCCGCCGCACCGCCGATTGCGACAAGATACACGCCCTTGTTGCGAACAATCGCATCGACAACTTCTTTATTTCTTGCGCCTTTGCCTATCATTCCTTTGAGTCCGAGGTCAAGCAGTGACGGAGCGTACTTGTCCATACGATAGCTTGATGTCGGACCTGCAGGACCTACTGCATAACCGGGCTTTGCAGGAGCAGGACCAACATAATAGATAAGCTCGCCTTTGATGTCAACGGGAAGTTTTTCGCCCTTCTGAATCAATTCATAAAGTCTTTTGTGTGCGGCATCTCTGCCTGTGATGATTGAACCCGAGAGCAGAACGCTGTCGCCTGCTTTAAGATTTTTGATATCTTCGTCCGTAATCGGAAGTATAATTTTCTTTTCCACAGCTTTTCCTCCTCAGATCGTTGCACTTGCGTGTCTTGCGGCATGGCAACAGATGTTGACCGCAACAGGCATTCCTGCAATGTGTGTGGGTGAAGTTTCGATATTCACGCCGATTGCGGTTGTATTACCGCCAAGTCCTGCAGGACCGAAGCCCATTTTATTGATTTCGGCAAGGAGCTCGTCCTCAAGCTGCGCATAGCGTTCATCTTCATTTTTGGAATCAATCGGACGGAAGGTTGCTTTTTTTGCAAGCTGGGCGGCTCTTTCAAAAGTACCGCCGATTCCGACACCGACAACCATAGGAGGGCAGGGATTTGGACCTGCCTGAAAAACAGTATCAAGAATAAACTGCTTAACGCCCTCAATGCCCTTTGACGGGGTGAGCATTTTTATCTGCGACATATTTTCACTGCCGAAACCCTTGCCGCCGGCGGTAATTTTAATCTGATTTCCGCTGACAATTTTTGTGTGGATAATTGCAGGAGTGTTATCCTTTGTATTGATTCTGTCGAAAACAGGATCATTTACTACACTCTTGCGAAGGTAGCCGTCAATATAGGCTCTGCGAACGCCCTCGTTGACAGCCTCATCAAAACTGCCGTCCTCAATAACAACCCTGTCACCGTATTCAACAAAAAGGACAGCCATACCCGTATCCTGACAAAGCGGAACTTCTTCACGAGCCGCAATTTTATCGTTTTCGATAATCTGTGAAAGTACACTTTTGCCTACAGGCGAGCTTTCGTTATCCCTTGCGGTTTCAAGGGCGCACATAATGTCTTTGCCGATAAAATAGTTGCAGTCGGTAAACAGCTTTTTAACCGTATCGCATACCGTCTGCGCCTTGATTTTTCTTATTTCCATATTCGAACTCCTTAATATGAATTTAGCACCAAATTTTAACACTATACATTATAATTTATTTTCAACGGTATTTCAATAAGAAATGAAATGTGGTATAATCATTTTAACGGATTGTTATAACAGTTGTGATTTGATGTACAGCGGCGAACCGTGTTCGCCGCTACAATATATAATTTAATTTGTGATTTTTATAAAATTAGAATTAACATAACATTTGTACCTTTACTTGCGGGCGTCCAATGAACGCCCCTACAGAATTGCACAAACAAAAAACTATACTATGCTCGGGCATAATATGTTTTTAATACTGCAAACTATCTACACGAATGGGGTACAGCGGCTCGCCGTGCGATACTTCACCAACAAAATTGAAAATTAACATAATTTTATCACATTCGGATGATAGAGTAACAGTTGGAATACACTGCGTCTTAACCGACGCTTATAATTTTAATAAAAGGGGCGTACAAAAATGAGCAGGATACTCGTTGTTGACGATGAGGCAAGAATCAGACAGATTATCAGAAAATATGCCGAATTTGAGGGCTTTGAGGTTGAAGAAGCCGTTGACGGTATGCAGGCAATTGAAATTTGCCGTAAAGAGGACTTTGACCTTATCATAATGGATGTTATGATGCCTGAGCTTGACGGCTTTTCCGCTTGCAGGGAAATCAGAAAATTCAAGAAAACACCTATCATTATGCTTTCGGCAAGAGGCGAGGAGTACGATAAAATTCACGGCTTTGAGCTTGGCAGTGACGACTATGTTGTTAAGCCGTTCTCGCCAAAGGAGCTTATGATGCGTGTTAATGCCGTAATCAAGCGTTCACAAGGCACTCAGAACGAAGAGAATGTGAAGAAGGATGTATTTACATACGAAGGTCTTTCGGTTGATTTCTCAGCCAGAATTGTTACAATTGACGGCAAAAGAATTGAGATGACGCCAAAGGAATACGAACTCTTTTTCTACATGGTAAAGAACAAAGGACTTGCACTCACCCGTGAAAAGCTTATAAGCGAGGTCTGGGGCTACGACTTCTTCGGTGACGAAAGAACGCTTGACACACACATTAAGCTTCTCAGAAAGAGCCTTGGCGAATACAGCAGATGCATTGTAACGCTTCGAGGGGTGGGTTACCGTTTTGAAACAATCTAACAAACGATTTGACCGCCATTATCTGCCGCTGAATTTTAAGCTGTTATGCTATTTTCTTCTGTTCGGATTTGCAATTGTGATCGTGTTGTGGGTGTTCCAGACCTTTTTTCTTGAATCGTTCTACACGGCAACAAAATCTTCACAGGTTGAAAAGAACGCACAGGTTATTTCAAAGTCGATTGAAGAAAACAAAAACGCTCTCGGAACAATTGAAAATGTTGCAAGCTACAATTCACTTTCGGTATATGTTTACGATTCAACTTCTCTTTTCACATTGAAGTATTGTTGCGAATATGACAACCCCGTTTCAAACCTGAATTTTCAGTATCACGATGTCTATTCATACTACAAGCTGGCAGAGGAAAATGACGGACATTATTTGTTCATCACAAGTAACTACAAAGAGGACAGCATTAAAGGCAAGTTTGAACGACAGTTTTTTGATGAATATTCTTCATCCGACACAGCCGAGAGGAATACTATTCGGTATGCTTCCGCTCCCGATAAAAATGTTCAAAATATGGTTTACACCGACATTATCAATCTGCAAGACGGCAGCGAATGCTTTTTGATTGTAACATCGTCAATCACACCGCTGACTAACACGGTTGAAATCGTCCGTGACCAGCTTGCAATCGTTTCGGTTGTGTTTGTGCTTCTTGCCGTTATAATTTCGCTTTACGCAAGCTACAGAATTGCGAAACCGATTTCTAAGACAAACACGGCGGCAAAGGAGCTTGCAAAGAAAAACTATGATGTTGACTTTAACGCAAGAGGATATCTTGAGGTTGAGGAACTCAACGAAACGCTGAACTACGCAAAAACGGAGCTTGCCGCAACCGAAAAATTACAAAAAGAACTTATTGCCAACATCTCACACGATTTGAGAACACCGCTGACAATGATTACGGGCTACGGCGAGGTGATGCGTGATCTGCCCGGTGAAAACACTCCCGAAAATATTCAGATTATTATTGACGAGGCAACAAGGCTTTCAACACTTGTCAACGATTTGCTTGACCTCTCAAAGATTCAATCGGGTACAATTCAACCTGAAAAATCTGAATTCTGTCTTACCGACAGCATCAAGAATATTTTCACAAGGTACGCAAAGCTAAAGGAACAGGACGGATACAACATTCTGTTTGAGAGTGACGAAGATGTTTACATTTTTGCCGATGAACTGAAAATTTCACAGGTAATCTATAATCTTGTGAACAATGCAGTCAATTATGTCGGTGAAGACAAAACTGTTATTGTAACGCAAAAGGTAAACGGCAAAAAGGTTCTCATTGAGGTAACGGATCACGGTGACGGCATTCCTCCCGAAAAGCTTGAATACATCTGGGATCGTTACTACAAGGTTGACAAGGAGCATAAGCGTGGCGTTATCGGCACGGGACTCGGCTTGTCAATAGTCAAGGGCATTCTTGACAGCCACAAAGCAAGGTACGGCGTTCGCAGTACACTCGGCAAAGGCAGTACATTCTGGTTTGAACTCGACATTGTTTCCGTGAAAAAACGAAACAAAAAGAATTCTGACGAAAATAAAGAATAAACAACAAATCCCGAACACGGTAAAATGTGTTCGGGATTTATTCATAAAATACCTATTAAATTGTCGGTTGAAAAAAGTGGATTGAAGATAAATTCATCTTCGAGGAGTTCGCCGTTTTCATAGGAATGTTCAACCTCTTTTGAATATCCCTGCAGAATTTTCACAACTTCGGCTTGAGTCGGATTGTTGGGCCTTTCAAGTTCATAAGCGGTCACTATGTATGCACAGACCATTCGCTTGATTGTGGATATGACATTAAAACTGTCGATTGCGGAAAGGTAATATCTGCGGACATAGTAGTCAAGATAGGCGGCAAGCGGTTTGTCAAAACAGCTTGACAGCGTATTATTTTTTGCAAAATCGGCGGTTGCTTCAAGCTCACATATCCAATCCTTACTCATGATATCAAGGCTTTTGTGCAAATCAAAAATGAATGACGCATCTTTGCAGCTTTGCTTTTTATATTCATCTGTCGGCATAGCCGTGATATCAAAAATTTCATCGTCAAGCATATTCTGCACACGCTTGTTAAAGGCAAGAAGTCTGCACAATCTTTCGGACAAGGACATTTTGCAGTCTGAGAGAATTTCAAAAGTGCGTTTTCTTGCAGAGAGCAGAAAATTCATCTCGGTTGTGCTGTAATCGGTCTGTGAGTCCTGCGGAATATCGGTTGCAAAACCTGTGTCAAAATCCGACTCAAGCATAAGCCTTGCCGCCTCGGGACAGGCAAACGAAAGCGTATGTTCACAAAAAACGGTGTAGTCCTGAGTGATTCTCGGAAATTCCTTACAGGTGTGACAAAGGTGATTTTCGCCGAGGTTGATGTAAATGTCGCACAGCATATCGCTGTTCCAAAACGGGCATTTTTCACCTTGCCTGATGAAAATTCTGTCGCCGTCCGCGTCAATTGTCATAAGCGACCTGAGCCTGTCGCCAAACTCGCCTTTGACTGTATTATAAAAATCAAAGCTTGTATCATCGACAACAACATCCCAGTCCCTGCAACAGCTGTCGGGACAGAGGTTCGCAATGCATCTGAATTTTTCGCAGTATTTCGGGAAGTAGTGTTTCATAGTCATGTCCATTTCAATGTAAGAATAAATTGTTCGTAGGCATCGTCCCAGCCGTCAATTGCGTTCACTCCGCCGCCGTTCACACTGCGAAGCTTGGTGTCGCTTTCGTCAAGTCCGAGCGCAAAAAGTTCGCCTGCACTGATTTTGTACCCGTGCGACCGACAGAGGGAACAGAAGTTATCAATCGGATTTTCGCTCTGTTCGGTTTTCAGAAGTTTTTCTTTGAGTTCTGCGTTGCTTTTGGCGTCACAGAGAAGTCGGTCAAGTTCTTCCCGTATCATAAAATCACCACGAAAATAAAATGAAGTTTCATAAAAACGGACCGCCCAAAAATGAACGGTCCGCATTCGGCTTTTAAGATTTACTCAATAATTACTCAATCGAGCTGTCGAGGTATTCCATAAGCTCCTCGTCATCTTTTTTCTGCTTATCCTTAACGATAAAGAACGCTGTGAGAGCAGCAGAAAGAGCTGCAACTGCAGAGATGATACCGATAATTAAAGCCCATCTGCACTTATGATTTTTCATATTCTGTCGCCTCCAAATTTTGTATGCTTGTATGGCAGTAGTATCTGCCGTATCTTTATTTATATTCTAACAGTTTTTACAAAAATGTCAACAGAACAAAATAAAAAAGCAGAGAATATTCTCTGCTTTTAAGCCTGTAAGATTTATTGCACTTATGCTGATGCGTTAAGTCTTTTAGCAAGTGATGATTTGCTTCTTGCTGCAGTGTTCTTGTGAAGAATACCCTTAGCTGCTGCCTGGTCAATTTTCTTAATAGCAAGACGAACTGCCTCTGTTTTGTTGTCAGCGTTAGTGTCAACTGCGTAATAAGCCTTCTTTACAGCTGTTCTGAGAGCAGATTTTGTAGCCTTGTTACGAGCAGTCTTTGTAGCAATAACTTTAACACGCTTTTTAGCAGATTTGATGTTTGGCATTGTCCCACCTCCTTAAAGTATCGGTCATATAGGAATTATGATAGCACAAGAATGTGCAAAAATCAAGTCTTTTTACAAAAAAAGTTGGATTTTATGCGGATTTTATCGGTTTTCTCTGTTCCGCAACAACATCTTGTGTATTGATTTTTTCATCTATCTATATGCTGTAACAGAAAAATAACAGAAATTTTCCCGCCGCATAAATTTTATATGTTTACGGTAATTTTGTCAAGCAATTCTCCCACTTTTTCATGGAACACAAGATTTGCGTTTTTGTCCATCGGGGTGGGATCACGGTTGATAAGCACAAGATTATCGCCGCCGAAGTAGCGAATAAACCCGGCCGCCGGATAGACCGTGAGGCTTGTGCCGGCAATAATCAGCGTGTCAGCCTTTGAAATTGCATTGACCGCACCCGTTACCGTGCTGTCGTCAAGTCCCTCTTCATAAAGCACAACATCGGGTTTTATGATACCTCCGCAAGTGCATTTGGGAATATCGGCAGAGTTCTTGATAAATTCTGCGTCATAGAACCTGCCACACTTTGTGCAGTAGTTGCGAAGAACACTTCCGTGCAGCTCATAAACACGCTTACTACCCGCCGCCTGATGAAGTCCGTCAATGTTTTGGGTGACAACAGCCGAAAGCTTTCCCGCCTTTTCAAGCTCTGCAAGCTTATAGTGCGCCTTGTTCGGCTTTTTGTCAAGGCAGAGCATTTTGTCACGATAAAAGCGGAAGAACTCGCTTGTTTTGTGAACAAAAAATGTGTGGCTGAGAATCTGCTCGGGCGGATAATCGTACTTTTGATTGTACAGACCGTCAACACTTCGGAAGTCGGGAATTCCGCTTTCTGTCGAAACTCCCGCACCGCCGAAAAATACTATTCTTTTGCTTTTGTCAATTACGCTTTGAAGTTCTTCGAGTGTACTCACGAAATCGCTTCCTTCATACTTTTAACATAGTCACAAACAGGCTTAACGCTGTCTTTGCCGTACTTTGCAATAATTTTCTCAATTGCAGAACCAACGATAACACCATCTGCACTTTCGCTCATTTTCTTTGCCTGCTCCGGAGTTGAAATGCCGAAACCGATTGCACACGGAATATCCTTTACTGACTTAACAAGTCTTACCATTTCGCCTACATCGGTTGTGATTTCACTTCTTACGCCTGTAACGCCCATTGATGAAACGCAGTAAACAAAGCCCTCTGCCTCTTTTGCAATCATCTTGATTCTCTCGTGAGATGTAGGAGCGATGAGAGAAATTACATCAATGCCGTATTTTCCGCTGTAATCGGTAAGCTCGTGCTTTTCTTCATACGGTGTGTCGGGAACGATAACTGCGGAGATTCCGCACTCCTGACACTTTGCCATAAACCTTTCCGTACCATATACGAAAATCGGATTCATATAGGTCATAACGGCAAGAACGGCATCAATCTGCGGACGGATACGCTTTACCATATCAAAGATTTTATCTGTTGTAGTGCCTGCCGAAAGAGAACGGAGGTCAGCCTCCTGAATTACAACACCCTCGGCAATCGGGTCTGAAAACGGAATACCGATTTCGATGATATCGGCACCGTTTTTACTCATTTCAATAAGAAGCTTTTCTGTTGTTTCAAGATCGGGATCACCCGCTGTTACAAACGGGATGAACGCCTTGCCGTTTTGGAATGCAGATTTAATGTCAGTCATGGAGATCCTCCCCTCTGTATCTTGCGATAGCCGCAACATCCTTATCGCCTCTGCCCGAAAGGTTGACTACGATAATCTTGTCTTTGTCCATTGTCGGAGCAATTTTTATACAATGTGCAACTGCGTGTGCGCTTTCAATTGCAGGGATGATACCCTCTGTTCTTGAAAGATATTCAAATGCGTTTACAGCCTCTTCGTCTGTAACGGGAACATAGCTTGCTCTGCCCGTGTCGGCAAGGTTTGCGTGTTCGGGACCGATACCGGGGTAGTCAAGACCTGCCGAAATTGAATATACGGGAGCAATCTGACCGTATTCGTTCTGACAGAAGTACGACTTCATGCCGTGGAAGATGCCGAGTGTGCCTGTTGCGATTGTAGCGGCAGTTTTTGGAGTATCTGTGCCGAGGCCTGCTGCCTCACAGCCGATAAGCTTTACATTTTCATCCTTGATAAACTCATAGAAAGCGCCCATTGCGTTGCTTCCGCCGCCTACGCAAGCCATAACAACATTGGGAAGTCTGCCTTCCTTTTCAAGCATCTGTGACTTGATTTCCTTGCCGATTACACTCTGAAAATCACGGACAACAGTCGGGAACGGGTGCGGTCCCATTACCGAGCCGAGAACATAGTGTGTGTCGGAAACCCTGTTTGTCCATTCACGCATTGCCTCGTTTACGGCATCTTTAAGAGTCATTGTGCCTGTTTCAACGGCATTGACCTTTGCACCGAGAAGTTTCATTCTGTAAACATTGAGAGCCTGACGGATTGTGTCCTCTTTGCCCATAAAGATTTCACATTCAAGTCCTAAAAGTGCGGCTACGGTTGCCGTTGCAACACCGTGCTGACCTGCGCCTGTTTCGGCAATAACTCTTGTTTTGCCCATTTTCTTTGCAAGAAGGCACTGACCGAGGCAGTTATTGAGCTTGTGTGAACCTGTGTGGTTCAAGTCCTCACGCTTGAGATAAATCTTTGCACCGCCGAGGTCTTTTGTCATTTTTTCGGCATAATAGAGAAGTGACGGTCTGCCTGCGTATTCACGCATAAGTGTGTCGAGTTCTGCAACAAACTCGGGATCGTCCTTGTACCTGTTGTATGCCTCTTCAAATTCATTAATTGCATTCATCAGCGTTTCGGGAACGAACTGTCCGCCGTGAATACCGAATTTTCCTTTTGTCATCTTGATTCCCCTTAATTACTTTTATATCATTGGTGTGCTTTGCACACGGCTTATAAATCAATTTTTTATTTTCTGCCCGACAATTCGTCAAGTGCGGCTTTTTTGTCGGGATTTCTCATAAGGGTTTCACCTATGAGAACTGCGTTTACTCCTGCGTTTTCAAGCACCTTGATGTCATCCCGTGTTTTAATTCCGCTTTCGGCAACAAAAATAATGTTGTCGGGAACAAGCTTGCGGAGCTTTGTACAGTTATTTATGTCCACCGTGAAGTCACGAAGATTTCGGTTGTTTACACCGATAACTCTTGCTCCTGCGGCAATTGCGGAATACACCTCATCGGCTGTGTGAGCCTCAACAAGTGCCGAAAGTCCGAGAGAGTCGCAAAGCTTAATCCATCTTCTGATTGTATCCGTGTCAAGAAGCGAGCAGATAAGCAGTACGGCTGACGCACCGATTGTCTTTGCCTCATAAATCTGATATTCACAAACTGTGAAGTCTTTTCTCAAAAGCGGAATACTTACATTCTTTGAAATTTCTTCAAGAAAAGCATTTTCGCCCTTGAACCACTTTGGTTCTGTCAGAACTGAAATTGCGCTTGCACCTGCATTTTCATAATCCTTGGCAATCTGAACATAGGGAAAATCCTCTGCGATAATTCCCTTTGACGGGGACGCTTTTTTGACCTCGCATATAAATGAAATGTCCTTGCCCGCAAGCGCCTTTTCAAACGGAAATTCATTGCCTGTTTCCATTGAAAGTGCTTTTTGCTTTATCACTTCAAGCGGAACTTGCTTTTCGATTTCTTCATATCTTACTCTGTTTGCATCTGCAATTGTTTCAAGTATCATTGCGTCACCTTTATTCATTGGAAGCCTTTGCAAATTCTTCAATCTTTGCATAAGCCTTGCCGCTGTCGATAATTTCGTTTGCAAGCTTTATGCCGTCCTGAATTGAATCTGCCTTGCCGCCTGTGCAAAGTCCGAGTGCGGCATTGAGAACAACGATATCACGCTTTGCGTCCTTAATTTCACCGCTGAGAATTTCTTTTGTGATTTCAGCATTTTCTTTGCCGTCACCGCCTGCAAGATCCTCGGGTGCACAAAGTTTAAGACCGTAATCTTCGGGATTGAGAATAAATGTGTTGAACCTGCCGTTGTCAATCTCACACACCTTTGTTGTTGTTGTGAGAGTAACCTCGTCCATGCCGTCCATACCGTAGAAAACATAGCCTTTCTTAACACCGAGGTTTGAGAAAACCTGTGCAATCGGCTCAACAAGAGCCTCAGAATACACACCTGTTACCTGAAGGTCTGCGCCTGCAGGGTTTGTTAGAGGTCCGAGAACATTGAAAATGTTTCTGATTCCGATTTCCTTACGAACAGGACCTACATACTTCATTGATGAATGGTAGCCCTGTGCAAACATAAAGCAGATGCCTGCCTTGTTAAGAACCTCTTCGCTCTTTTCGGGAGTGATGTTAATGTTGATTCCGAGCTGTTCAAGACAGTCTGCCGAACCGCTTTTGCTTGACATTGAACGGTTGCCGTGCTTTGCAACGGGGATTCCTGCGGCGGCAATTATAAATGCCGCTGTTGTTGAAATATTGAATGTGCCTGTACCGTCGCCGCCTGTGCCGACGATATCAAGTACATCACGGTTAGGCTTGATGTGGAGTGCTTTTTCTCTCATAACCTGTGCGCTTGCGGTAATTTCGTCAATTGTTTCACCCTTGATTCTCAAGGCTGTGAGATATGCCGCCATCTGCGACTGCGTTGCTGTGCCTGAGAACATTTCGTCCATAACCTGTGCCGCCTCATCAAAAGTGAGGTCATTGCCTGCAACCAACTTTTTTATTGCCTCTTTAATCATAAAACTTCAATCCTTTCCGTGTTATTTGCAAAGTGTAATAAAATTCTTTATCATTTCCATACCGTGTGAGGTGAGAATTGATTCGGGGTGGAACTGCAATCCGTAAAGCTCAAAATCCTTGTGCTTTACTCCCATAACTTCGCCGTCACGGTCTTCTGCGATTACCTCGAGTGTGTCGGGAACCGTATCTCTTTTCGCAATCAGAGAATGATACCTTGCACCCTCAACAACCTTTGGAAGTCCGTTAAAAATTTTCTTGTCCGTGTCAACAATGATATCGCTCTTTTTGCCGTGCATAAGCTTTATTGCGTGGGCAATTGTTGCACCGTAAACCTCGCATATTGCCTGATGACCGAGGCAGATACCGAGAATCGGAAACTGTCCTGCAAGCTCCTTTATAACCTCCTCACATATTCCGGCATCTTTCGGATAGCCCGGACCGGGCGAAAGGATGATGTGGGAGGGAGCAAGCTTTTTGATTTCGTCAACTGTTATTTCATCGTTTCTTACAACCTTGATATCGGGATTTACGCTGCCGCAGAACTGCACAAGATTGTAGGTAAAGCTGTCGTAGTTATCAATAAAAAGTATCATAAAGCGTTTACCTCCCCTGCATTTTTAACTGCATTCATAACAGCAAGAGCCTTGTTGTAGGTTTCCTCGTATTCGCTTTCGGGAACGCTGTCGGCTACAATGCCTGCGCCTGCCTGAACATAAACCTTGTCATTTTTCTTGACCGCCATTCTGATAGCAATACAGGTATCAAGGTTGCCGTTGAAATCAACATATCCGAGTGCTCCGCCGTATACACCTCGGGGAGTTCTTTCAAGCTCTTCAATGATTTCACAGGCTCTGATTTTCGGAGCACCCGAAAGTGTGCCGGCAGGGAGGAGAGATTCGATTGCGTCAAAAGCGTCAAGTCCGTCCTTGAGCTTGCCCTCAACCTCACTGCAAATGTGCATTATCTTTGAATAGCGGAGAACCTCCTGATATTTTGTAACCTTAACCGAATTAAATTCGGAGATTTTTCCGATGTCGTTTCGTCCGAGGTCAACGAGCATATTATGCTCTGCAAGCTCCTTTTCATCGTGAATAAGCTCGTCTGCAAGGGCATTGTCCTCTGTATCTGTCTTACCTCTCGGACGAGAACCTGCAATCGGGAATGTGTTAAGCACTCCGTTCTGAAGCTTTACAAGTGTTTCGGGAGAGGTGCTTATAATCTCGTCACCGTCAATTGACATATAAACCATATAAGGTGACGGGTTTGTACTTCTCAGCACTCTGTATGCATTGATGAGGGAATTTTTGTAATCCGCCTCAAATCTTCTTGAAACAACACATTGGAAGATGTCGCCGTCAAAGATGTACTCCTTGGTTTTCTCAACCATTTTGCAGAATTCTTCTTTTGAATATGTGCTTGTAAATTCAACATTCCCGTCACTCTCAAGCTTTGGAAGGGGTTCGGGAGAGGTGATTGTCGAAATTATCTCTGCAATATCCTTTTTGGCAAGTTCATACTGCGCCTTGGTGTCGTTTGTTTTCATATTAACAATGATAATGAG
Source organism: Ruminococcus bromii (assembly GCF_002834235.1). Classification (GTDB taxonomy): domain Bacteria; phylum Bacillota; class Clostridia; order Oscillospirales; family Acutalibacteraceae; genus Ruminococcoides; species Ruminococcoides intestinale. The sequence continues at coordinate 116,090 of NZ_NNBY01000045.1, forward strand.
TTTTTCTTTAAGATGATCGTAGGCTATAATCTTGTCGAAAAGCATCATATCAAAATCGTTTGTATCTCCTCTTTTGAGCCTTAAAACAGGCTCTGCAACAGAAATCATTGCGTAACCGAAATAGCCGACAAGACCGCCTGTGAACGGTGGAATGTCTTTGAAATGCGGAGTTTTGTAATCGGCAAGATACTCACGGAGAGCGTCATACGGCTTTGCTGTTTTAACAACTCTTGCACCCTCGCCCGTAACCGTGAGAGTTCCGTTTTTGTACGAAAGCCTTGCCTTGGGGTTGAATCCGATGAATGAATACCTTGCCCACTTTTCACCGCCCTCGATACTTTCAAGAAGAAAGAATTTGTCGGATTTTCCTGCAATTTTTCTGAGCAGGTTAATCGGGGTAAATGCGTCAGCGTAGATTTCCTTGTAAATCGGAATAACGCTGTAATTGTCCTTGAGGTTCAACACCTCATCGTAAGACGGTTTAATCATCGTACACCAACCTTTCTTTGGTAAAAGTTTTAAACATAAACAAAAAAGACCTTTGTCCCCACAAGGGACAAAAGTCTTGAAAAATCAACTTCTGCGGTACCACCCAAATTGACGATAAACGCCCGCTTTAACAGCATACTAACATATGCCTCTCACTTTAACGGTTGAGCTCCGTCGGAAACTACTTGCCAAAAGGCTTTCGGCCCGCCCTCACAAGTCCATTCGGCAAGTCCTCTGCTGTCAGCTTACACCAACCGCTGACTCTCTGAAAGCTTTGGAAAAACCTACTATTCTTGCTCACAGGTTTTTTCTTTATAAGACAATTATATGACCGTATTTTTGATTTGTCAACATTTTTTTGCGGTAAATCAAAAATTCTGTTTGAGAAACTCAACAATGTTTTCAAACTGCATTGAATGTGATGCCTTAACAAGCACAACATCTCCGCTTTTAATTGTTTTAAGAATTTCGGGTTTTGCATCTTCGATTGTGTCAAACGCTTTGCCGTCTGCACCTTTTGCAAGCTCCTTTGCAAGCTCGCCTACGGTTATAACCGTACCGATGCCCTTTGATTTTGCATAAACACCCGTGTCAAAGTGGAGTTTCAACTCCTCACTTCCGAGCTCCTTCATGTCGCCGAGGATTGCAACCTTTCTGCCGTCAAGGTTGGAAAGTGTGTCAAGAGATGCTCTGACAGATGTCGGATTTGCGTTGTAGCAATCGTCAATGATTTTGATTTTGCCTGTATTGATAACATTGGCACGACTGCCTACTGTTTTGTACGAGGCGACACCGTTTGCAATTTCTTCATCGGTAAGTCCGAGAAGCTTGCCTGCGGCAGCAGCCGCAAGAGCATTTGTCACCATATATGTGCCGATTGCAGGAATTTCAACATCAATATTATTATTGTCAAAACAGAGTGTTGCAAGAACCTTGCCGTCACCGCTGTTTTTTATATTCTTTGCGTAAAAATCGTTCTTTGCGTCAAGTCCGAAGAAAACAGGCTTTTTGCCGTTTACGGTCTTAACGGTTGAAAGCTTATCGTCATCGCCGTTTAGAATGAAATCTGCATTTTCACGGGCATTTCTGAACATTTCTGTTTTAGCCTTGAGAACACCGTCACGGTCGCCGAGATTTTCAAGATGACATTCGCCGATGATTGTAAGCACGCAGATTGTGGGCTGAACCATTTCGGAAAGTCTTGTCATTTCACCGAAATCGGAAATACCCATTTCGATAACAGCCGCCTCGGTATCCTCGGGCATTGAAAGAAGTGTTAGCGGAACACCAAGCTCGTTATTGAGATTGCCTTGTGTTTTGTGGGTCTTGAACTTCTGTGAAAGAACGGCATAGAGCATTTCTTTTGTAGAGGTTTTTCCGACGCTGCCCGAAATTCCGATAACGGGAATGTCGAATTTTTCTCTGTATGCCCTGCCGATTTTCTTAACGGCATCAAGTGTTGATGGAACGACAATGCAAGGCTTTGTCGCATTTTCGGGAGCTTTCTCGCACAATGCACACACAGCACCCTGCGCAAAGCATTTTTCGATAAAATCGTGACCGTCAACACGCTCGCCCTTTATGGCCAGAAACAGACTTCCGTTCTTCACCTGTCGGCTGTCACGCTCAACAGAGGTTATTTTTGTGTTTTTAAGCGATTCGTCGCCGACATATTCGCCGTTGCAGGCCTTTGCGATTTCGGCAAGAGTAAAATCTTTCATACTAACCTCTTATTAAAAATCAGATTTTTCTTCGGGATATTTTGCAAGTGAAATTTCAATAATCTTTTCGCACAAATCGGGATAGCTTATACCCTCAACAGCCGCCTCCTGAGGAAGAAGACTTGTGGGAGTCATGCCGGGGAGAGTGTTTGCCTCGAGGCAGTATGTAAAACCGCCCTTGTCAAGAAGGAAGTCGATTCGTGCATAGCTTTCAAGGTGAAGTGCCTCGTATGCCTCTGTTGCGGCATCACGGAGCTTTTTGTCGGTTTCTTCGTCAATGTCTGCCGGACAGGTTTCAACCGTTGCGCCTGCCTGATATTTTGCGGCATAATCGTACATTCCCGACTTAGGAGCAATCTCAATCGGCGGAAGTGCCTTGCCGCCGATAAGACCGACGGAAAATTCTCTGCCTGTTACAAACTGCTCAACAACAATTTCGTCCTCATATTTGAGAGCCTCTTTAACAGCCTTTTTATACTGATCTGCATTCTCAACCTTTGAAACGCCTACGCTTGAACCGCCCGAGCATGGCTTAACGATGCACGGGAACATATTCCATGCAAGAGCGTCCTTTTCGTTCTTGTAAAGTTCACCTGACGGAGTGTTGATATTCTTCTGCATAAATACGCTTTTTGTAAGACCTTTGTTCATTGCAAGCGCAGAACCGAGATATCCCGAACCTGTGTACTTGATTCCGAACAAATCAAGCGTTGCCTGTAACTGACCGTTTTCACCCTCACCGCCGTGAAGTGCAAGGAAGGTAATGTCTGCCTCGGCGCAGATTTCAATTACATTTCTGCCGATATAGCGTGATGTTTTGTCAAGGCGATTTTCCTTTGCCTCTTTGATATTTGTGATTGTATTTTCAACATCGTCACCGATTGAATTTCCGTCGGTAAAGCTGTAGTTCTGCTTGAAAAGTGCGTCAATGTCACAGATGTTTTCCTCATAGCCCATAAATACATCAAGCAAAACAACCTCGTGTCCCTTGCTTCTGAGAGCCTCGGCAACAAGTGTGCCTGATGAAATTGAAACTTCACGCTCTGTGCTCAGTCCGCCTGCAAGAACAACTATTCTCATATATATTTCTCCCTCTGAAATGTTTTGTTTCTATTTTTATTTCTTTATTCTCTTTAACTCTGTCAGTCTGTTACCTTTTTGAAACAAGACTGTAACCTATATTATAATATTTTATTTATCTGATTGCAAGTAAAAAAGCAAATTTGTAGAACAGGGTATCATCATACTGTTTTGCCGTTTAAAAACTGTATAATATTCAGATTTACGGCTTTCAACTCCTTGAAACGATATGTGAATAAATGTGTTGAAAATGTTAATAATTTGCTCCTGTTATTCACAATATACCGATATGCGGATAGTGTTATGCAAATTTGGATAGTTACATTCCGTGGATGAATAATTATAAATTTTAGTCCGTGTTTTTTCATAATGGGCGGTATTGTATAGAAAAGGGTTTGTGTTATACAATATTAATTGAAAAAGCAAACCAAAAAACCGACTTAAATAAGGATGTAAAAAAATGCAATTATACAAAAATTTCTGTAAAGAAACTACCGATGAAAACGGAAAACTGACAAGCTTTGAACTTGTGTTTCCCGAAAACTATAATTTTGGCTATGATGTTGTTGACAAAATGGCAGAACTTGTGCCGAATGACACGGCCGTTGTGTGGACAAATCCTGAAAAAGAGGAAAAGATTTTCACATACTCCGACATCAGCAGACTGAGCAACAAGGCTGCAAATGTTTTCAGAAATCACGGCATTAAAAAGGGCGACAAGGTTCTTGTTATTCTGAAACGAAACTACGAATACTGGTATGTTGCCCCTGCACTCCACAAGCTTGGTGCAGTTATTATTCCCGCAACAAATCTTCTGACTCAAAGCGACATTTCGTATCGTGTTAACACGGCAGGGATAAAGGCAGCTGTCTGCACTCCCGATGAAACTACCGCCGAAGATACGCTTGCGGTTGCATCTCAGCCGAACACACTTGAAACCGTTTTTGTTCCGAGAAGGCAGATTTTCGGTGCGGTTGATTTTACCGAAGAAGTTGAAAACGCTCCCGATACCCTTGAAAGAGTTGAAACAAAAGCAGAAGAGCCTATGGTAATTTACTTTACCTCAGGCACTACAGGCTATCCTAAGGCTGTTGAACACAATCATATCTACACACTCGGACACATTATCACGGCAAAATACTGGCAATGTGTAAAAGACGGCGGACTTCACCTCACCGTTGCCGAAACAGGCTGGGCAAAAGCGTCATGGGGCAAAATCTACGGTCAATGGCTCTGCGGTTCAGCTGTTATGGTCTATGACTTTGACAAATTCTCTCCGGGCAAGCTGTTGCGTATAATGGAAAAGTACAAGGTTACAACCTTCTGCGCACCGCCGACAGTTTACAGATACTTCATTAAAAGAGGTATGAACAAGTACGACCTTTCTGCACTTTCTCACCTTACGACAGCAGGCGAGGCACTCAACAATGAAGTTTTTGAAGAGGTGTTTAAGCAGACGGGAATTGAACTTTGCGAGGGCTTCGGTCAGACCGAGTCGGTTCTTATGCTTGCAAATCTCAAAGGTGACAAGGCGATTGCAGGTTCAATGGGCAAGCCCACTCCGCTTTATGATGTACGAATTGTTGACGATGAATGCAACGAGGTTAAGCAGGGTGAAGTAGGCGAAGTTGTTGTATTCCCCCCAAAGGACAGAAAACAGCACGGAATTTTCATCACATACTATAACAACGAAAATCTTTATGAAAAGGTGTGGCGACACGGTGTATATCACACGGGCGACACGGCATATAAAGACGAGAACGGATATTTCTGGTATGTCGGCAGAGCCGATGACCTTATCAAAACAAGAGGCTTCAGAGTAGGTCCGTTTGAAGTTGAAAATGTTCTTATGCAATATCCGAATGTGCTTGAATGTGCGGTTATAGGTGTTCCGGACAAAGACCGAGGTCAGGCAATTAAGGCGATTGTCAAGATGACAGACGGCGCACCGCATGATAAGGAGCTTGAAAACAAAATCAAAACCTTCTGCAATAAGCGTATGGCAAGCTACAAGTGGATTCAGCACCTTGAAATTGTCGATGAATTCCCAAAAACAATCAGCGGAAAAATCAAGAGAACGGATTTAAGAGAAAATCACAAAGCATAAAATAAAGGCAATCTTACGGTAAAGTAGGATTGCCTTTATTAGAATAATATTGCAAATTTACAGATGCTATGTAATATACAATCGGCACTTGAACATAAATAATATATTTGATATAATCACTTTGTAAGGAAACGGCGGCGGCTGTCCAGTCTGAAATATAGTCGTATCTCGTTGTGCATAAATGCACTTCCTTATACTCGTTATTTCAGACAGCGCTATGCTCCCTTTTTCCGCCACTGGCGGCGGTCGCAAGACTACCCTTATGAAAGGGGGTGTTTGCGTGGAATACATAGCTGTGATAGTAATTTTCACATTTTTTATTGTGTTCACCATAAAGAAATAACCGCCCTGTGTTGCAGCACAAGACGGTTTTTTTAGAAAAAACTTAAATTGATGATGCGAAACAGCTCAAGCCGTTTCCTTACTTATATATTAACATCAATTTTTAATTATGTCAATCTGTTTCGGTGTGTGTTTGCATACCGAATTTTTATTTTACAAAACACAAACTTCCGTCTTGAAAACAAACAATATATTTGTTAAAATAACTCTGTAAGGAAATGGCGGCGGCTGTCCAGTCTGAAATATAGTCGTATCTCGTTGTGCATAAAT
>NZ_NNBY01000046.1 GCF_002834235.1 Ruminococcus bromii
AGCATTTGTTGAATATAGCGTATGTCAACATCTTCTTCAAGCAGTAGAGTTGCAAAAGAGTGACGAAACATATGCGGAGTAATGTGCAGCGGCACTTCCGCACCGATTACATAGTTGGTAATCATATTACGAACAGATTGTTCAGATAGACGGTTGCCGAGTCTATTTATAAAGAAAAATTTGTTGTTTGCTATTTCAAATTTAAATGATTGATTATACTTTTTGAGCAACTCCTGAACATTTTGATTGCAGATTTGAATCAGGCGTTCTTTTGAGCCCTTTCCGTAAATTTTGATTATGTAATCATTAAAATCAATTTGTTCAGTCGTGAGTGTGCATAATTCTGAAATCCTCATTCCGGTGGCAAATAACAACTCGAGTATAAGTGCATTCCGCAGAGCAACTTTCTTAGTATAGTCAGTTTTAGCTTTGGTAAGTTGTAGATAAGCAAACCTAATAATTTGCTCAATATTATTTATGGGAATAGTTTTTGGGAGAATAAAGGGTTCTTTATACTTGATTTGTATCTTATGAAAAGGGTTAATATCAATAAGTTCCTCAATTTCAAGATAGTGAAAAAATGCTTTTAGCGAAGCGATTTTTCGTTTAACACTCTTAGGTTTGTACTTACAGTGCAGTAAATTTATATATTGCTCAATGGATTTTTTGTTTGTCCATTCAATAGCAGATTCCATAGTGAATTCAAAATACTGCCTTAAATCAATAGTGTATGATTTTATCGTTTTCTGATCAAGATTTTTTCTTGAAAGGCAAAAGTTTAGATAATCAGTTGTTAGATTATTTGCTTGTACATTTTTTATTTCCATCGCATATAGCTCCTTATATTTAATAAAATTATTATGCAATAGAAAACAAAGAAAGTCTATTCAAATGCCTAGATTTATTTTGCATAAAAGTATGTTTATAAAGCAGTGAACAAGATTCTATTATGCAAAATACATAAAAATACCGTGTGAAATTTTATAACTGATTTGCGTAAAAGTTATTTAAACATTTGTCGAATTATGTTATAATTAATACCATAAGGGTAATTATAAATATTTTTGTATTACGTACCCGAAATATAGATTTAGTTAAGGTTTAATACTTTTTTCTTAGAATGAGATTAAGCACTACATAGACATACACCAGTTGAATGTAAGATATGTAGCGTATTTTGTTAACAGAAATGTATTATTGACCTTATCTGAAAATAATGAATAAAGGATAACTTACAATTATCTAATAATTTACAATTGGCAAAGCAATTTATTAGCTTGGAGAAGGAAAAATGATAAAAAATAAAATTAATAATTACATTAGGAAAAGTAAAGAATATTCAAAAAAAGTTGTAATTGCAATTGTGGGTAATGCCAAGGAAATTACTAAAGTCGATGAAGATTACACAAACGGTACATCTATCGTTTCAGAATATTATGCTTTGCAAAAATTCAATCAGATTGTCGATACTTTAAAAAGCGAAGGCTTTGAAACTATTTCATATTATGATGAAATGGATTTCATCTATGATGTTTTAACACATCGGATACGTAATAATTATTATAAACCTATTATAGTGTTTAATTTTGCACAAAAAGGCATTGTCCATGGAAGGAAGTCTCTAATTCCGTTGTTTTGTGAAATGAATAGTATTATACATACTAACAGTGATCCTATGGTTTGTAGTCTGACAAGAGAAAAGTATTTTTGGTACAAACTTTTAAATGGTATATGCCCAGTTTGCCCTACCTGGGAGTATGATGCAAAATTAAATTGGAATTCTGGAAAACCAGAAACAGGAACAAAAGTAATTGCCAAACTTGAAAACCAGTGTTCAAGTATCGGTCTTACATCTGAAAATGTATTTACCTTTTCAGATGCAAAAATAGATTTCTTATATAATTTATCCACTAAATATAGTTGCCGAGTTATCCTTCAAAAGTTTATTGAAGGATATGAAGTTGAATTTCCGTTTTGTTATGATGGAAATGAAGCATTTTGTTTAAAGCCGCAGGGGATTAAGATTAAGGGCGAAAATTATATAGGAGAAAAAATTCTTGATTATGATGCTCGCAGAACACATAGTTACGAGTTTTATAATTTTGATGAATTCAATCCAGAATTATCGCAAGATATTTCATCAAGTATTGTTAGGGTTGCGAAGATAATGAATTTACAGGGTATGGGAAGAATCGATTGTAGAATAGACAAGGCTGATAACTTCTTTATTACCGATATTAATTCTAACCCTCATCTCATAGAAATTGCTTCTCCTTCTGAATCATTAAAGCAACTAGGATTTAGTGAGTATTCTGATTTACTAAATCTTATTATCGGAATAACTATCACTCGTCATCCCAATCAAATAATGTTGTAAATACAAAGCCCTGCTGATGTAAACAAAAATAATTTTTAATTGACTCTACATTACTTTTATATGCATTCATCCATTCGGAAGCAGAACTGCATTTATCAAAGTTTTTGATAGTCTTAATAATGGTATTCAATTCTGTCGATCTTTCAGAATAATGTACATCTTCTTTTGAAATATACACATCACTTAATATTTTTAGTGCTCTTTCTTTATCTTTATTTTGCATAAAATCCAAAATTGCATAGTTGCAAAAAACTCGATATTTATAAACACCTTCTTTGTCATTTTTGACAGATGGGTCATTGTATTTATCCTCAAGTAATGAAATAGATTTTTCTATTTGATCAAATAATGCTAATGAAATAGCATAATTAGAGCAAATAAATATATTATCCGCCATTCCCATAGTTTTTTCGTATAATTTCTCAAAGGATGTACATATATCATATTCTCTATCACCATAGATTAATTGATATATTAAACCATTATTCTCATACACCTCTTCTCTGGGAAATCGATAATTAAAGTGTTCTTCTCTTAATTTTTTTATTTTCTCTATATTTCTGAGTGCATCAATTTGATTACCGTTTATCAAATTTAGTGCTAATGCGTTGTTAAGTGAGATATATGTTTCTTTGATATAATTTGGATTCTTTGAAAAATATTCTATGCTTTTGTTAATTGCAACAATACTGCTTTCGTAGGAGTGTATATTACTATATTTTCGATATATAACATTTAGATAATACTCAATACCAGGACTATGGTTTTCATTTATAATGTTTAGAAATTTATTCTCCATCTTTGTGCTTTGAATTCGCGCTTGTTTGTAATTACCGTTGTGTATAAGGGCTGCAATTTTGCGAGTTTCGATTCTATATCTAAGGTATTCATCGATATTATAATTTTTTTCATCGTAGTTTAAAATCTCAATTGCTTCTTTACGATCTCTTCCATCAATCGACTTAATTAGAGACTGGCTTTTTAGCAATAAAAATTCTTCCTTTATTGGAGATGTAAGTATATGTACTTCGATAATGTCATTTATTGTTTGTATAGAATCTTCGTAATTGTTGTTATTTGCTTTTGAGTATGCTTTAAAATAGTTGTCGACAATAACGTATTCATCTTCTGATAAAGAAAATTCTTCCTTTCTAACATTCCCCTCATTTCGTATTTGTTGAAATATAGCTTGAAGTAAATATGTATTTGCTTTTCGATTGTTTGCGAGTTTCGCAAATGCATATTTTTCTTGATATTGATTTGGATAATAAGCATTTATTAGTTTTACAATATCGTTATAAATTTTTATCTTTTGTTCTTTCGGAATTGTTGAAAAGATTTTTTTTATTATCCCAAATATGATTTGATAGCAATTGTTAGATTGATTTACATATTTATTTTCATCTGCGAAATTCATATAATAATCTATTATATTCACTTCTTCTGACAACAGGAATGATAAGTCTAAATCAGAAAAGTATTTATTGCTAATTGCTATAACATTTAAAATATATTTTAATTTATCAGAAAATTCTTCTAAATTAATTTTGTTGTTTACAAGTTTTTCTATATTATTATTTATGTCAAGCAAATCTAGATCTTCATCTATTCTTTTGTGGTTAATATCATTTATAATTGACGATATCAATTCAATATTTCCATTTGCGTTTTTAAGTATAAAACACATTACCTCATTGGTTAGATTAATATCAGAATTTAGATTTAATGCAGTAAAGATGCTACGAGAGTTTTGCTCATTAAAATTAAGTTTATCGAAATAAATATCTTTTCCTATAATATTATTTATATCATGTTTATCTGGAATAAAAATACAAACTAATCCTTTTTTTAATCTATTTTTTATCTTGGAAGAACGTATCTTATTGATTAGAGCTTTTGTTCCGTTATCCAGATCATTAAAATTCTCAACAACTAATACAATTTTATATTTTCGAGAAGCCCTTTTGATATTCTTTATTAAATGATTTTCTAATTCAAATAATTCTTTCCTTTCAATACCAATAGAAAGAATATCTCCTATAGAGAATTCGGGCGAGATTTCATATGAATTTAATGTTAATACTTTTATGTTTTTAATTGCAGTTAAGAAATCACTACAGTTTTGATACTGATTTGTATATGGTACAATACTAATAAATAAGCTTTTTTCAAAATTCAAACTAGATATAACTGTTTTTCTGCCACTTTTAGGTTGACCAATAATCGTTATTGTATCGGTTGTCTGTAGTGCTAATTCTAAATGTTTTAAGTTCCTAATTTGATATTCCAAAAGCATATAGAATCACCCTGTTTTAAGTTATAGATAATTGTAAGTTATCCTTTATTAACATAAGAGACTAAAGTTAAAATTTATAGGGATAAGTTTTAAAATGAAAAACCACAATCGCGAAGATTGTGGAAAATACTAATATTTGAATGATTATGTAAAGTATCCTTTGTGAATGTGTATGGTTAGAATTGTTTTTAAAAATTTTTTAATGCTACTTGTAATGGTAGCATTAAAAAGTAATCTCACAAAAAATTAAATCAATTAAAATAAATTAGGTGTATAAATATGAAAATTGATCTGCATTGTCACACGAAAAAAGTAAAAAAAGGTGATAATGAAAAAAGAAATGTTTCTTTAGAAGTGTTTAAGCAAAAAATTTCTGATGCTGATGTAAAAATTGTTGCTATTACTAATCACAATTTATTTGATTTGGAACAGTATAACATTTACTCCGAAGCCGTATCTGATTATTGTAAATTGTGGCCAGGAATTGAAATCGATATCCAAGAAGAAAACAGTAGTAGATATCATTTAATTGTAATAGCAAATCCTGAAAATGCTGAAGAATTTTCTTCTATAACTAAGGAATTATTTGATGGACAAGATTTGGATACATACACATTGAATTGCAAAGAAGTTTATGAAAAATTAAACGCATGCGATGTTATTTATATACCGCATTATCACAAAAAACCAGGTATATCTGAATCGGATTTAATAAAACTAAAGACGGTTGTAAATGATGATTCGAGGATTTTTTACGAACCTTCTGACCATAGATCTTTGGGTGTATTTGCAAACTATAATTATAGTGTGATGATTGGCAGTGATGTTCAAGATTGGAGTAAATATGAAAAAAGTACATTTGCAGATTTAAGGTTACCTGTTGAAACTTTTTCGCAATTCTGTATGATGTCTAAAAGAGATAATGTGGTTATTAATACTTTGCTGAATAAAAAAGTATCTTATCAAATGATTGCTTCTCCTCATAGTTCTGTAAAACTTAATTTAAAGATTTATGAGGACGTGAATATTATTTTTGGACAAAAGGGTACTGGTAAAAGTGAAATATTAAATTCGCTATATACTTCAATGCTCGCAAAAGGAAAAAGTTGTGAAAAATATATTGGTACAGAAAAAGATTATGAATTTAAAAAAGTTTTGAAGAATACAGATATGGAGGCAAATTTATCTCTTTTAGGACTTGAAGATTGTGCAAATGATTTTAAAGCAATAAGTATGTGGACAGATACTAATCCTACTCAATTTTCTAACTATATTAACTGGTATGAAACAAAAGATAATAATAGGAATAAAAGAAGAATGAAAATCACTGAAGCATCAAAACTTATTGAAAACAAACCTAAGCAGTATGATGTCCATGAAAAAGATAAAAAAACTATAAAACAAATATTGAAACACTTCAGCGATATAGATATTTCAATGTACTTGAATGCTGAGAAATATGAACAACTCTTATTATTGTTCAAAGAACTCACAGATAAAGTTTTTGAAGAATTTAAAAATGACGTGATTTCTAAATGTTCTTGTGAATTAACAAATTATAGTATTGAGAATATAAAAAATATAGCTGATAAAAATTCTAATACTATTTCAAAACCATCTTCTACAGGGTTTGGAGAGTTTGCACTGAAACGAGTAAAGTTGTGTAAAATAATAAAAAATATAATAAACGCTTTTTTAGTAGGTTCGTTTAATGAAAGAGAATATATAGGTGAATTAGAAGAAAAAGGGAAGATATACATAAATAAAAGATATCGAATGCTTTGTGATGAATCAAGAACTGAAGAGTTCTCTAAAGGAATACAAAAATTAAAACAAATAAAAAAGCAATTATATTTAGTGTTAAACCACATATATCGTGATGGATTAAATGATTGTTTGTCTGAATTGAAGACAATGATTGATGAAGAAAGTGTTGAAAATTTAAAGCCTTTTTTAGGTTTATCAAAACAGGTTGTCACGGAAGATGGACAAGAATATTCCCCTTCTAATGGTGAAAAAGGTATTTTACTTCTTCAAAATATATTAAATAAAGAAGCGGATGCATATTTTCTTGACGAGCCAGAACTTGGTATGGGAAATTCATATATTGATCAAAATATTAGACCAATAATAAGTGGTTTAGCAAAACGCAGAAAGGTAGTTGTTATTGCAACACACAATGCCAATATTGCAGTAAGAACACTTCCGTATATGACTATTTTTCGAGAACATAAAAATGGTATCTATACTACTTATGTTGGAAATCCATTTAATGATATTTTGCAAAATATTGATGATGAAAATGATTACAGAAGCTGGACTACTGAAAGTTTGCACACGCTAGAAGGTGGAGAAGAAGCTTTTTATGAAAGGAAAAATATTTATGAATCAAAAACAGATTGAAGTGTTACTCACAGTGGTTGGAGAGAGTGATGTTCTAAATTTTATATTAGATCAAGAAAAACCAGATGAATATGTTGTAAATTTAAATAGTGATACAAGTCAGTCTGAACTGAAAAAAGTATTTTCAAAATTGCTTGAATTAATAATTGAGAATGATGTTAAATTGGTGCTTAAAATTGCTGAAGGATACTCAAAGGTGTTATATATGGATGTTTGTACCGTGTATATTGATGATTTAAACCGTGAAATATCAAGTGTAGCTGAATCAGTACGTAAAGATGTTTCGTAAATATTGTGCATTTGTAATGGGATAGAAGTTTACTATTATTTGATAAGGTGATTATATGGTTAAAAACAATGATTATGATAATCTACGTGAAGAAATTTTGTATTCTAGAAAGGCTCAGGATACATTCACAATGTTTTTGTATACGTCAGTTATAACCATATTAGGTTTCGCTTTTGAACTGCAGAATTTATACTTGTTTCTTTTGCCAATTATTATAATCGTTCCTGTAGCTATTAAAGTTGCTGATTATAGAAGAACGATTGCATATATAGCTGCATATATGATTGTATTTTTAGAAAATGATTATAATAAATGGGAGACTGATAATTTTGAATTTTCGAAAATATACCCTAGAAAAGGTATGGAAAAATTAATTCACATTTTAGAAAACTATGACGCATTTTTTCTAAATGTCGTATGTGCTTCCGTTTTTATAGGAATGGTTGTATATAATATAATTAGTAGTAATTTAACAAACCTGTTTTTGGATATTATATTAAGCATAATAGCAATATTTACTTGTGTACTTATTTTTATAGTAACTAGAACTTATTCGGATTATCAAAATCTTAAAGTGCTTAAGTTATCTGGATGGTTAAGATTTAATACTATTAAGATGAAAGAGGAAAATGAAAATGAGTAAATCATATAGTTGGCTTCAAATCTCTGATTTGCATATTTTTGAATCTACGGATTGGAATATTATGTTAAACGCATATAGAGATCTTTCTAAAGTGATAAAACCGGATTTTTTAGTTGTTACAGGGGATTTCTGTCATCAGAAAAAACATCCTAGTTATGACAATGCATTGGATTTTTTGAATCAAGTTGTTATAATGTTTAATTTAAAAAAAGAAGATGTCTTTTTAGTGCCAGGAAATCATGATGCAAAAAGTTTTGAAATGCGTAAGGAAATAATTACAACAATAAGGACTAATGTTGAAACTGATGCCGATGTATATACACAATATATGAATGGAGGAACTTCCGATTTAAGACAATCTTTTATTGAGTATTCAAAATTTGTTTGTGATTTCTATAATGGAGAAGTCAATGATGATAGAGTAAAAAAACCAAGTGATGTTATATGTGTTAATTGGAGAAATAGATTAAATATTGTTATATTAAATACCGCATTAATATCTGATGGAGACATAAGTAAAAAAGGAATTGTTGATATAAGAGAATTTAGTAAATTAGAACCTATTAAATTACAACCCACAATTGTATTGGCACATCATGATATAAATAGTTTAACTGAGTCTCATAGCATACGTGTTGAAACTATTTTAAATAAAATTAATGCGTCAGTATATTTATGTGGTGATAAGCATAAAATTGCAAAAAAAGGTATAGGCAAGTATAATGTTCCAAATACGACTATACCCATGATAGTCTGTGGTAAATCTGCAATACAAACTGGTGATGATTTTTCGGATCTTTGCGTAATTCAGTATAAAAGCAATGATACAAAAGAAGTGTTTGTTCAAGTATATAGATATGAGAAAACTGGTTTTAAAGAATCCAATGATTTCTACTACGATGTAAATAAAAAGTTTAGTTTTCCTATGATAATTGAGGAAAACCCTAAAAGTGTGACCAAGAGAGGAGTAAAAAGAATAGAGAATGAAAGAACACCATTATCCATTTGGCTCCCTGATGCAGAATTGGCAAAAGGCAGACAAACGAGGTTTAATTCATTTACTACGACAGATGTTATTAATAAGTATTTTGATAGTGAATCAGGGTATTTAGGTATTGTTTCTGTAAAAGGTATTGGCAAGACATTTTTGTTGCAGGTAAAGCGTATTAAGTCAGCTCGTAAATATTATTGTTTACCTCGATGCTCAAAGCCTTCAATAAAAAACAATTGGGCTACAGAACGTATTTCTTTTGATTCGTATAGAAAATTGAAAACTGAAAATATTTATGATGACCTGGTTGTATTATGGAAGTTTGCGATAAAGTGTTATGTTATTAATAGTTTGAAAAATGATGAAAATGTAAAAACAATAAATGAATATGCGGAGTACAAAAAAATTAATAATGAAGTTGCCAGTTTGTGTTTGGATGAGAACAATGATAGTTTAGAAGCGATAATGAGTAATATTGTAAATTTTGATCGTTGGAACGAGAAAATTACACAGTATACTACAAATATTAGCAATTTATGCAGAATAGTTTTGCGACGTAGAAAAAATAAAAGATCTATTGTAAAAGACATAGCAATATTTATTGATAAAGTGGATCAAGCAATAAAACAAACAAATGCAGAACCTCCAGCAGATTGCGTTGTTTGTAAAAAGAAGAACTATTATAATGAATGTAAGAGCAAAAGAAAAAGTACATCATATTGTAGTGAAGATTCTGGTTGCCAAAGTAAAAATTGTTGTTATGGTTGTGAATTGTTTGCTGGAGAAAGATCTAATGACGGATTACGAATTTATGAAAAGTCTAATGTTTCAAAATTAATACATGTGAACATTTGGCAGTATTTGCAGTTAGCGTTGATGAGCGCTGCTGGTCAAATCTTTGAGGAGTTTAACGGTCAAATAAATGTTTTTTATACTATAAGACAAGAAGCCTTCAGTTGTGAGGAAAATCGATTAGGTGAACAAAATCAAAAAATTGCCGGAAAAATCGTTAATTTGTCCTATTCTGTTGAGGAGCATAAAAAGATTTTTTTAGATTGCATTCGAGCACAAGATGATTATTATTTATTTAAACCAGAGTTTAAAGATGAAAACGGATTAGAGGAGTATGCATTTGTGGGAGTAAATAATCTTTGTCATCCTTATTGTTTAAATTCTGATGGAAGTCATCAAAATGAATCCGTATTTATGAGTATATATAGGCATTCATTTGATAGAAGTCGAGATATACAACGCTATGGGGAAAAACTGACTCAAAATATTGATCGCATAAAAAGATGTAAAGCTGCCCATGACAGAGAAGAAATTGTAAAACAAATAATTGAAGAAGAAGCATCTGTTTTAGCATATTGCTCCAAACAATCCGAGAGTACTGTTAATCCATCATACTATACTGAAAAGATGCATTATTTACCAAATTACTGGGCAGATAATGATAATTTTGAAAATTTGCTTTCCTTGATTGATAGAAATTTATTATTTGAAGATGATATCAAGTGTATTTGTAAAAAAATAAATGGATATGAAACATGTCCTAATAAAGGCTGTCAAAGTGAAAAATGCAAAAGGCATCCGTTTTCAATGCTATACAATATGGGATATTTAGGCTATATTGTTTCCAATTCTAATAATGATAATTGTGAACCGCAGCAGTTTTTAAATGCTAGTGAAGTTAGTTATTTTATTGAGTCTGATGATTTGATGACTGCAGATAGGGTTGCATATATTATTCATCCAGCCCTAACAAAAGTGATTGAGAAAAAGTTTAATAAATCTTTTATGCATTTTTCTGGATTTATTTTAGGCAAAGGTTTAAGTGTAGAAAGTGAAATAATATCGAAAATGGTTGAGGATAGAAAAAAACTTGATAACGATGCTTTTTTATCTAAATATTATTATAAACCATAGTGTTAATCAACGGAACTGTTTATTTACTTATTTAAAATAGTTACTCGCATATGTAAAACTTTATGTAGTCATTATTAAGAGAGATTAAGTAATTTCATAATTCATTGAATTCTTTACAAACTGTATGGCAACAGTATATCTATTATATTATTTATTATATTCTGCGTATATTAAACATAATAAAAAATTAATAAGAGGTATTTCATGTCAATCGCCAGAGCGCATGACTGTTAATCATGATGTCACTGGTTCGAGCCCAGTTGGGGGAGCCACAACAGAGTAGTCTTTTGACTACTCTGTTTTCTTTTTTATCTAAATTTACTGCTAAATCGGGCGAGAAGGTGAGCGTTAAGAAAACAGTCCTGTGGACTGTTTTGGTTCAATGTCAATAGTTGGGGAAATTCGGAAAATAGAATGATAATTATAAGCGACAGGAATTAAGCTGTCGCTTGTTTTTTAATCATATTAAGGTGTAAAAACATTAGTTGACAAAATTAACTTTATGCGTTACTATGAAAATGTAGAAATTGCACAAAGCACAAAAATACAGTTTATAGATAAAGGAGGTAATTAATTATGAAAAAAGCATTTTTATTGTTCCTTATGTTAATAATAGCTTGTTTTATTATCATCGGCTGTAAAGACTCTTCAAATAACACCAATAATTCGAGTAATGTAAATGTTGGAGTGCTAAGAGATTTATCTGTGAATTTGGAAAAGAACTATAGCGTTCCCAATTCTGACAGCAATGTAATTGAACTTGCTTCAACACCAGATGAACTTTATCAAAATGACCTTAAGAAATTAATATCAATATCGGATGATGTGATCCGTGTAACAGTTCAAAATGTGGCTTATACAAGCTATGAAGGCGTTGCTTGGACAAAATTAGATGTCCTGATAACTGATACATTAAAAGGAGATTTAAAAGTCGGAGATGTAATATCAGTATTTAATTTGGGTGGATATATTCCGCTTAGTGAACATATTGAAGGACATAATGATGCGTTTCGATTTAAAAATTTAAGTGCAGAGGAAATTAAAACGACTTTTCCTAAAGAAACAATTGACGGTGAAAAAACGGTTCAAAAGTCGGATGATTTGATACTGTGTTTGGTTCAAACTCCTAAGAATAGTCCGTTGCCGAACGGTGCATATGAAAGAGTTTCTTATACAGGTCAGTTATATGCTGATGGCGACAATAAATTTGTTCAGTTGATTACTGACAGTTCCGAAACAACAGAGAAAACATATTCCTATGACGAGATCAAGAAAATGACAGAATAGGAAAAGTTATAAAATAAATAGCGATAATCATAGCGTGTAATGGTAGTACTGCAATAATATTAGGCTTAATGTCAATAGTTCTGACAACACGAAAAATAGAATATATGATAATCACAAGCGACAGAAATTATGCTGTCGCTTGTTTGGCTGTTAAAATACAAACTATACTATTTAATTTTGCATTGAATTTAATTGAGAGGTGCTATATAATTAATATCAGAGTAATAAAATATTAAAATTCTGAATTTAAAGGGTGATTATTATGCCGTTGCAGATTGTTCGGAATGATATAACTAAGATGAAATGTGACGCAATTGTTAATGCGGCGAACAGTTCGTTGCTTGGCGGAGGCGGTGTTGACGGTGCGATTCACCGTGCGGCGGGGAACGAATTGCTTAATGAATGCAGAAAACTTGGCGGTTGCAGAACGGGTGAGGCGAAAATTACGGGTGCGTACAAACTGCCCTGCAAGTATGTTATTCACACGGTCGGTCCTGTATGGCAAGGCGGAAATTATCATGAGGAAGAACTGCTTTCGTCATGTTATCACAACTCGTTGCAGCTTGCAAAGGCTTATGAATGCGAATCGGTTGCCTTTCCTTTGATTTCATCGGGGGTTTACGGCTACCCGAAAGAACAGGCATTACAGGTGGCAATCAACGAAATCTGTAAATTTCTTGCAGACAACGATATGCTTGTTTATATTGTTGTGTTTGACAAAGACGGATTCCGTGTCAGCAAAAAGCTTGTTCGTGATATTGCCGAATACATTGACGAACACTATGTTGAAACGCACTATTCCGAAAACCGCAGTCGTGGATTATCCCGTCTTTTAAGACAGCCGGAGACTTATCCAATGCAAACCGCATCTTTGAATTTAGCTGATGTTGTAAATCAGCTTGATGAAAGCTTTTCTCAGATGCTTTTGCGTAAAATTGACGAAAAAGGTCTTACGGATTCTCAGTGTTATAAAAAGGCGAATGTTGACCGCAAGCTGTTTTCTAAAATAAGAAACAATGTCAACTATAAACCTAAGAAAACTACCGCAATTGCCTTTGCCGTTGCACTTGAACTGTCTCTTGATGAAACTAAAGAAATGCTTCAAAAGGCCGGCTATGCACTTTCGCACTCGAATAAATTTGATGTTATCATTGAATATTTTATTCAAAAGGGCGAGTATGATATTTTTACTGTAAACGAGGCTTTATTTGAATTTGACCAAGTTTTGTTGGGTCAGTAAATGTCGCATTTCAGGCGACCATATGTTATCCCGAAAGTTATATGATTAAGTCAAGATAAAAAACTTAATTACTTTTGGAGGTAACAACTATGAAAAACAACATTACAGAATTGGTATTCATTCTTGACAGAAGCGGTTCAATGTCAGGACTTGAACAGGACACAATCGGCGGATTTAATTCGCTCATTGAAAAGCAACGCAGACAGAACGGCAAGTGCTATGTTTCAACCGTATTGTTTGATCACGAAACCGAGGTTCTTCACGACAGGGTTGAATTGTCTGAAATTTCAAAAATGACTGAAAACGATTATACGGTTCGTGGCTCAACTGCACTCATTGACGCTATCGGCGGTGCAATTCATCACATTGGCAACATTCATAAGTATGCAAGAGAAGAAGATGTTCCCGAACACACCTTGTTTGTGATTATGACCGACGGAATGGAGAACGCAAGCCGTATCTATTCAAGCAATAAGGTCAAGAAAATGATTGAGCGTCAGAAAAATCGCTACGGCTGGGAATTTCTTTTTATCGGAGCTAACATTGATTCCGTTGAAACCGCAAAGCATTTCGGAATCAATTCCGACCGCTCCGTTAATTATCACGCTGACGGTCAGGGTACGGCTGTTGTTTTTGACGCAGTATCGAAAACCGTGTGCAATTTCAGAAAAAGCAGACCGCTTTCATCGTCTTGGAGCGATGAGATAGACAAGGACTACGAAAGCAGAAAATAAGAGGCAAATTAGTTTTAATTTCTGCATTTATACCATAAACAAAAGACCTATATTTACTTTAGAATAAGTAAATATAGGTCAAATTTATTGAAGTCACATTGGAAAGAATCAATCTTTTTATACTTGAAATTACTTTTAATGCATTTTGGCATTTTTGTGAGTTCATTTTTTACAAACCAAATTTTATGATTTGGGTCAACTTTGTCTGCAATTTCATTTTTGTTTATACATTCAACATTTTCAAATGCCTCAAACCAGTTTTCTTTGTAGGTGCAAAGGTGGGTGTTGTTCGGATAATAATACGACATAATTCCGAATGCACTGTCGCAGTAAACAAAAGTGTCTGATTCTGACTGTTGAGGACTGAATCTTTCACGAAAATTTGTCATTGACGGATTATATTCAAACAATCCTGTTGCAACAAGACAGCCGATATTTACAACGCAAAGCAGGGTGCATATTACTTTGCTCGGCTTTGGTTTTATATCTTTTACGCCGAAAGCAACGAGAATTGCAAAGATACCGAGAATTACAACGCTGTATCTTGCAATGTAAAACGGGCGTATAAAAACGGTTACGAACAACCCGATTATTTGAATCCCCATAACGCAGACATCTGCGAAAATTATACACAATTTTCGGTTGCTCTTTTTCATAAGAACAATTGCAGATACTGCTATGCCCGATATGAATACAATTACAGACAACGGTTCAACTCCGCTGAGCCAAAAATTACTTGAGGCTGATTTTGTTTGATTTAAAAGAGGAATTATCCAAAATGAATATCCTGCCACCATAATAAGGTCTGCAATAATAACACGCTTGAACAAATTTCTGTCTTTAATGAGCAGATATATATTTGCAAAAGCAAAGATAATTGCAACTGCAAGAAGTGCGTAGATGTGATTGTATGCAGCCCCAAGTCCTGCTATAGCAAATAAAATGCAGTGATGAAACTTTTTGTTTGCTATAAAAAGCAGGGACTCAATAAAGCATAATGTAACAAAAAATATGCTCCATGAGTATGACCTTTGCTGAACGCTGAAATAGAGCATCATTGGCACAGCTCCGACAGTCAGCATATAAATTATTGATGTTTTACTGCTGTAGTGCTTTTTTATGATTGTGCATCCCAAAAACAGCGTTGCAAGGTAACCGACTGCCGAAAATATTTTTGTTGCTGTTATTGAGTATCCAAAGATGCAACAAAATGTTTTCAGCGACAAAAAATACAGCGGTGGGTGCATATCGGATTTCAGAATATTGATTATGTCTGAATAATTGTGCTGAATCAGCGACAGCGTGTACGCCTCGTCAAACCATATATTGTCATTAAATATAAGTGTCAGGGAAAACAATGACAAAACGGCAAATATGATATATACCGTATGATTTGCTCTGACTTTTAATTTGTGCATCATAATATCTCCGTTTCTGAGTTTATAGGATAATTTTACCATTACAGGGCTATAAATTCAAGATTAACGGAAAACGGTCTGTCTGTGATAAGTGTTTTACACACCTGAAAAGCTGAGAACTTTTTCGACTGATTTTGAATACACTTTCCATTCCTCCTGCTTTTCTTTAAGGCGTTTTGTGCCTTTGCGGGTGAGGTGGTAGTATTTACGCTTTCTGCCGTCAAATTCTTCCCAGTAGCTTTCAAGCAGATTTTCTTCTTCAAGTGCGTGAAGAATGGGGTAGAGAGTACCCTCTTTAAGCTCAAACACGCTTTCACTTTGCAACTCAAGCTCTTTAATAATTTTGTATCCGTACATATCGCTTTTCTTTAAAACGCTCATAACAAGCATTGCTGTACTGCCTTTGATAAGTTCTTTACTGATTTTCATTTTATTTGCTCCTTTCCGATTAGCTCCGAATGAAAAAATTAAATCCGGTTTCGTATTCTTTTTTATGTTCAATAGGTTCGCATATATTGGATATTTTACCGTACGAAACACTTATGTCAATTGTTTTGTATGTTTGACCTTTTTTGTCGATAACAAATGTCATACAGGGGTACAGACTGTATTTCGGGTTTCCGAGATTATCATTAGCATAGTATATTTTTGAGATTGCCGAAGCCTTATAGATAAGAGATTTGTCGTATAATTTACTGATTGAATCTCCAACCTTTAGATTATTTATTGCGTCAACCTCTTTCGTGGTTAATAACAAATCGTCATAGAAAATTGACAGAGAGAAATACAATGAAAATATTTTTGAATACTTTAGTTATTTTTAGATGAATTTTTCTGCCTTTCATCCGCTCGTTTCCTCTGATTTTAATCAGAACCGCAATTGCCCACAGCAACAACAGTGCCATAACTATAAAAGAAATTGCCGTGTAGCACCACTCATTGACTGCCGAATACTCAATATTTTCATATGCAAACAGACTGTCAATATACGCAATCGGACCTTTTGTGATGATAGTCATAATCGCATAAACCGCCGGTTGGAAGATTGACGAAAATTTGATTATAAGAAGAAATGAGCCTTGCAATGTTATTGAGATTGCAGACATTAAAACCTGAAAGCCAAGCGATATTATGATGAAGATTGCAACCGATTTGTGACTTTTCTTTTGACTGTAAATTATCATCACCGTGTATGTGGCAAGAATTATCAGCGACCAAAAATCAAACATTGCGTAATGCGTCAAGTTTGAATATTCTGCAACATAGCAGAATAGCGGTGATGCGTTTACAGTTGCCATAAAAAGTGCGGTAACAGCCACAAGACAAATGAATGTGAATACTCCATGATATTTATTTTGGTGCAGAGCATTTAATGGAACAGCGGTGTCCTCGGGATTGCCCATTTCTTCGGTGGCACGCTTTTCGGCTTCTTCTTTTGAATATCCTATGTCAACATAATAGTCGATTTTGTCAAGCAAGTGCGATTCAAGCTCCGCTGTGATTAGCGTTCGGGAGTGTTTGTCACTAATTTGTTCGGCAACCTTTTCTATAAAACCGTTAGTCATACTATCCCTCCTTTCAGAGTTTTCGTTTAATCACAATAATCAGTAACTTTTTCGTCCTCTATGGTCAGGTTCTTAAAGAAAAAGTTTGAGCCGTCATCAGAAGTATCATCGTATCCTTTAAAATAAATTGTAAAGTTTATTTCATATACTGTTTTCTTCTTATCTCGATAATATGTTTTGCATATTCCATTAGCCCATTTTAAAAGTCCCGATTCTTTTATGCTTTCAAAGTCATCTCCCTTGTCAATCTTTTTGATTGCATCTACATCGGACAAAATTTCGGGAGTTTTATCGTATATATCCCTCTCATTAATGAAAGCTCCTACGCTTTCATCGTATGTAATAAATTCATTGCTCAAATTGTATGAAAGGGTTGTGTATCTTCCGTTATTATCCATACCAGAATCAACCGATATTATGCCGCCTTTGCCGTAAAATTCGGCAGGGGTTTCTGTATCTTCATAGTATCCCTTAAGCGTCAGTTCATCTATAAATTCAGACTTATCTCGTGTTAAATCTGCATTAAGAACATATTCCGACATTCCTTCACGGCTTGCAGAATAGCTGTTGCCTGTTGCAAAATCATTGACAGTTCTATATGCTGTGGCAGTGACCGTTATAATAAGATTTACGGACAAAAATACGCTTGCACATATTTCTATAAGGCGGATAGGTATGTTGTATTTTTTACGATTGTCAACTCTTTCTGCTTTCAATATTTTAATGAAAAGTATGATTGACCATATTATAAATATTAACCCTAAAATATAGGGTAAAACATTAAAACAGAAAGAATCGGTTTCGGCAGGAACTGCAATAAAAATACATTCTGAATATGCGCCAAATCCCTCTGTAACTGTTTTTACAATTGCGTACATTGCTGGCTGGTAAAAATAAAACATATTCGGCGGTGCTGTTGATGTGAGTGCAGCCTCGTTGTAATCGTAAATAATAACGGAGAAAAATTGCAGGATAAAAGAAATCGCCACAAATAACGGAATGATTTTAATGTGCTTTTTTCTTGCCAATATTAACATTACAACATATGCAATCAGAAAAGCGAGCGAAACAAAATCGCATAGTATGCTGTGTCTGTATGATTGGTTATCGTAGCTGTATATAAAAGCGTCACGAAACCATATTGTGCAGAAGAACATCAGTATTATAACACCGCAACAGATAAATGACAGCAGGTCACGAAAGTTATTGTTGTGCAGAGCATTTAACGGAACAGCCGTGTCCTCGGGATTGCCCATTTCTTCGGTTGCACGCTTTTCGGCTTCTTCTTTTGAATAGCCAATGTCAACATAATAGTCGATTTTGTCAAGCAAGTGCGATTCAAGCTCGGCCGTGATTAGCTTTCGGGAGCGTTCATCTTCAATTTGCTCGGCTACTTTGTCAAGAAATTTATTCTTCATACTACCCCTCCCATTTCTATAATACCTCGCAGTTCTATATACATAGATTGTCTATGCATATAGAATAATACATTTTTAAAGTATAGTCAAGGGGGAAGGTAAAAATTTTCAAGTGGAATTTTATAATAAATCAAATTATATAAAAGCCGCAAAGCTATTGTCATACAGTAGCGGCGAACCTTGTTCGCCATTTGTTTTGTGTGTAAACACAAAACAATAAATATTTGTATTGAATTTGTTGTTAAATAATCATTTTGCCCCAAGCTTACGCTTGTGACGATTGGCGAACACGGTTCGCCGCTACAAATGAATACATAATTTCCATAATATCAAAACATTTTTGTAAAACATAAAAATTCATCAAGGCGGGCGTCCAATGAACGCCCCTACAGAATTGATACAGAAAAACACGGCTTGTTCATTTTCCGAACAAGCCGTGTTTCATATCAAAATATTTAAATTACTGTTCTTTCAGAACACCGTTGCGGTAGGCGCAGAGGAGCATTGAAAGTCCTTCAATGCGGTTACGGATTGTCTGACCGTCATCGGTTTGTGCAACACGGATTCGGTTTTCCGAGGTGTCAAAAACTTTTGTTGTTGAGAGAATGTCCTTGTTTGATTTGATTGCGTTGTCAATTCCCGCAAAGGGTTCGTGGGTGACAATTCGCATACCGTAGGAATTATAGACAAGCGTGTAGCCCGCCGTGCCTGTTTTGTCCTGATATGCTCTGCAAAATCCGCCGTCAATCACAATCAGCTTGCCGTTAGCCTTTATCGGACTTTCGCCCTTTTTGCGGATAACGGGAACATGACCATTGATTATGTGACCGTGATTTTCCGAAAGACCGAATTCTTTCAAAATCTTCACGCAGGCGTCTTCATCGTGATAGAGCGTGTAGTAATGGTTGCGTGTTTCCGTGTGGGTTTCGGAATCGTCAATAAAGAAACGCTCAAACGAACACATCTTTTCTCTGCCGAAAAGCGGTGAATGTTTTCCGCACCAGAGATACCACATATAGTCGTTGCCCTTTTGCCTTTCGGGAGAATTTTCGGGGGCAGAGTGTCCCTGACGAACAATCTTTTCAAGCTCATCAAGCAATGCTTTTCCCGAAAGCACACAGCTGCCCGTGTCAAATTCCATAAAACTGCCGTCTTTATTCATCGGAATACAGCCGTGGAGCAAAAGATTGTTGTTGCAACACTTGTACATTCCGCCCTTGGCAAACAGAAAATCAATGTGTCTTTTCAGCTTTTCACTTGCCATAAAGGCATTTTTAAGCTGTTCCATAACCCGTTTTTCCGTCTTTGTCAGTTCATACGGATAGTCATGGTCAACTGTGGGGAAGAAGGTGTCGGAAATCGGATACTTCTTTTCGCCGACAGTTACGGTCGCATTTTCAAAATCAATCTTGTCAAGCAATCGCCTGTCGCTCATATTAAAGTTAGGATTGCGGCTGACAAGCTGACCTTCAAGCTTAAAGAGAATAACGGCAATCGCCTTGTGCATATCGGCAACAAGCAACGGATCGTTTGAGGTGTAGGGCGAATCCGCAAAAGGACCTTTTGGCATAAAGCGTTCAACATTTCCGCCGCCGTAAACATCCTTTGCAAAAAGCGAGAGGTCACGCAGACTTATTCCGTAGCCGACCTCGATTGTGTCAAGATTGCCGTATGAAAATGCGTTGTTAAGTGCAGCGGCAATGCAAGCCATACTGCCCGATGCCGCACCCATCCAAAGAATATCGTGATTGCCCCACTGAATGTCAACACCGTGGTGCATCATAAGGTCGTCAAGCACAATGTCAGGTCTTGCACCTCTGTCGAAAATGTCGCCGACAATGTGGAGCTTGTCAACAATAAGTCTTTTTATCGTGTCACAAAGCGAGAGTATGAAAACATCGGCTTGTCCTGCCTCAATAATTGTGTGCAGAATATTTTCGTGGTAGGTTTCACGGTCTTTTTTGCCTGAATCACCGAACATAAGCTCCTCAATGATGTAGGCATAATGCTTTGGCAGAGTTTTACGAACCTTGCTTCGTGTGTATTTTGAAGAAATGTGTCGGCAGATTGCAAGCAATCTTATGAGTGTTAATCTGTACCATTCTTCAATGTCGGTTATTTCGCTTTTGTAAACACTGAGTTTTTCCTTTGGATAATAAATCA
Source organism: Ruminococcus bromii (assembly GCF_002834235.1). Taxonomy (GTDB): domain Bacteria; phylum Bacillota; class Clostridia; order Oscillospirales; family Acutalibacteraceae; genus Ruminococcoides; species Ruminococcoides intestinale. The sequence goes on from NZ_NNBY01000046.1 coordinate 20,751, forward strand.
GCGTTGCAAGCTCGGCACGCTGTTCGGATGTGAGAGTATTTGAAAAAAGGTCGTCAATCTTTTCTCTGATTGAACCCGATGCGTTGTTGAGAATATGTCTGAATGCCTCGTGCTCACCGTGAATATCGGAAAGAAAATGTTCCGTACCTTTCGGCAAATCAAGGATTGCGTGAAGATTAATCATCTCTGCCGCCGCCGACTGAATGTTCGGATACTGCTCCGAAAGTGCCTCAAGATAGAGAATATTTTCCTGCATTTGCTTTTCATCGTAATGTTTCATCAAGTCCGCCTCCGAAAAAACTTTTACTGAAATCAGTGTATCACAACGCAAAAATTATATCAATATTATTGCAAAAGATTTTGCGGAATTTTCTGCAAAAACAAAACACCCGATTTCCGTTTTGGTCGGAAATCGGGTGTAAAATGTTTAGTTTAGTGTGAGATTTGTGATTTGCACCTGTATCGGCGGTTATTGCCGTACAGTAGCGGCGATCAGTGATCGCCATTTGATTTGCGGCAAACGCAAATCAACAATTTACATAATCGAACAAACAAGGTCTGTGTATTCGGACGGATTTTCAAGCGGAAGTCCTGCGATTAGAAGTGCCTGACTGTAGAGAACCTCGGCATACTTCTTTGCTCTGTCAACATCGCTCTTGATAAATTCTTCCATCTTCTTAACGGCAGGGTGTGAAAGGTTAAGCTCAAGCACACGCTGAGCCTTCATATTTGCGTCAGGCTGAACTGAGTTGAAATACTTTTCCATTTCAAATGAAATACCGCCCTTTGCCGTAAGGCAAACAGGATGTGAAACAAGTTTCTTTGATGCGGTAACTTCTGCAACCTTGTCACCGAGTGTTTCCTTAACAAATGTAAGAAGTGCGTCCTTGTTTTCTTCATCCTCTTTATTTTCTTCGGTTTCAATGCCGAGGTCATCGTTCATTGCCGAACAGAATTTCTTTTCTTTATATGTCATGAGTGACTGTAGAGTAAACTCGTCAATCTCCTCTGTGCAGTAAAGAATTTCGTAACCCTTTGAGCGGATAAGCTCTGTCTGCGGAAGTGTGTCGATTGCAGCGGCATTTTCGCCTGTTGCAAAGTAGATGAACTTCTGGCCTTCTTTCATTCTGTCAACATATTCCGAAAGCGTAACAAGCTTTTTCTCGCTTGAAGAATAGAACATAATAAGGTCCTGAAGTTCTTCCTTGTGCATACCATAGTCCGAAACAACACCGTATTTAAGCTGTCTGCCGAATGCGGTGAAGAATTTTTCGTAATTCTCACGGTCATTCTGAAGCATTGAAGTAAGCTCGTTTTTAATCTTCTTTTCAATGTTCTGAGCAATTGTAATGAGGTGACGGTCATGCTGGAGCATTTCTCTTGAAATGTTGAGCGAAAGGTCTGCGCTGTCAACAATACCCTTTACAAAACGGAAGTGCTCGGGCAAAAGCTCTTCGCAGTTATCCATAATAAGCACACCGCTTGAATAGAGCTGAAGTCCCTTTTTGTATTCCTTTGTGTAGTAGTCATAAGGAGCAACAGACGGAATAAAGAGCAATGCCTTGTAGGTTACAACACCCTCAACAGAAGTTACGATAGTTTTAAGTGGCTTGTCCATAGCCATAAATTTTTCACTGTAGAACTTGTCGTATTCTTCCTGAGTAACATCTTTCTTTCTTCTCTGCCAAAGAGGAATCATGCTGTTGAGTGTTACGGTTTCCGTGTAATCCTCATATTCGGGCTTGTCGCTGTCCTTGGTTTCTTCCTTAACTCTGCTTTTTGTCATATCCATAACAATCGGGTAGCGGATGTAGTCGGAATACTTCTTGACAAGTCCCTGTATTCTGTACTGCTCAAGGAATTCGTCATAATTTTCATCGTCTGTGTTATCCTTGATTTCAAGAATAATCTCTGTGCCGGCATTTTCCTTTTCAATCTCGCTGATTGTGTAGCCGTCTGCACCGCTTGACTGCCAGCAATATGCCGTATCCTCACCGTACTTCTTTGTGTTTACGGTAATCTTCTTTGCAACCATAAATGCCGAGTAGAAACCAACACCGAACTGACCGATAATGTCAATGTCGTCTTGCTTTTCTTCCATGCTCTGCTTGAATTTGAGTGAGCCTGAGGATGCGATTGTGCCGAGGTTGTTTTCAAGGTCATCCTTGTTCATGCCGATACCGTTATCCGTGATTGTAAGAGTACGGCTTTCTTTGTCGGGCTTTAAAACGATTTTGAAATCGCCTCTGTCAAGACCGACCTTGTCATCGGTAAGAGAAATGAAGCAAAGCTTGTCGATAGCGTCGCTTGCATTTGAAATAATCTCACGAAGAAAAATTTCTTTGTGAGTGTAAATTGAGTTAATCATAAGGTCGAGAAGTCTTTTTGACTCTGATTTAAACTGTTTCTTTGCCATAAAAATCTTCCTTTTCATAATAATACATAAATTAAGAAGCCTTGTTCAAAACCGCAATTTGCATAGCTTTTCACACAAGCCTCTCATTAAACTATAATTATACTACAAAAGGTCAACTGTTTCAATATATAAAAAGTCCGAATGTGTCATATAGGGCGAATTTTGGTGAAATTTGTCATTGCAATGGCGGCGTTTTCGTTTTATAATCTACTTAATAACTGCATTGGAAAAGAAAGGAGAATTAAATGACATATTCAGATGGTACAAACAGCGGATTTTCAAGAAGAAATCACTATGTGGGACAGCCTGCCGTAAAGGTCGGAAGTTCAAATTTTGACTACTACAGAAAGCCTGAAAAAAGTCATGGCTTTGCAAAGAGAGTCGCATTTTTTGCGTACTTTCCGCTTTTGATTCTATGGCTTGAAACCGACCTTAAAATTGCGTCGGGGTTTGATGTGCTCGGCGGTTTTGCTTTCACATTCCTGTTCACAATCGTGCTTTCGGCGGTACTTGTTTTGTTGTGTTCTTTTTCAAAACGCAGAGGGGTAAACAGAGGAATTGCAACCGTACTCACGGCGGCGCTGACGATATGGTACGGTGTGCAGATGATATACTATAATGTTTTCGGCACAATGGTTGTTGTAAGCAGCGTTACAAACGGCGGTGCAGGGCAGGCATTCAATTCAATTGATATGATCATGACTGCGATAACAAGCAGAATTGTGTTTGTTGTTTTACTTTTTGTTCCGCTTGCTTTCTTTATAATTTTCGGCGGAAAGCTGTTTGACTTTTCAAAAGTAAAGTTAAAGGGTAAGCTGATTGTGCTTTTGGTTGCGGTGGTTTTTCAGATCGGAACTGTCCTTGCGGTAGGCATTGACCGTGCTTCTTCCGACACAAAGAGCAACTACAATCTTTATTACGGTGAATTGCAACAGGTTGCCGTGTGTGAACGCTACGGACTTTACACAATGCAAAGGCTTGACATCAGCCACCTTATGTTCGGTTACAAATCAAATATACGCACAAACAGCAAGCCGAAAAATAAAGAATCGACTGCCGATGAAATTATAAAAACAGAGCAGAAAGCTCAGATTATGAGTGCTGATTTTTCAAAGCTTACAAAGAGTACAAATAATGATGAGTTAAAGTCGCTTTATGAATATTTTGACAGCGAAGAACCGAGCAATACCAACGAATACACGGGTATGTTCAAGGGCTACAACATAATTTTCATTACAGCCGAAAGCTTTTCGCAGTATGCAATTGACAAGGATCTGACTCCGACACTCTGCAAAATGTATAACGAGGGATTTCAATTTGAAAATTACTATTCGCCTGCGTGGGGTGTAAGCACAACTGACGGTGAATATGCAAATCTTACGGGCTTGATTCCAAAATCCGGTGTGTGGAGCTTTTCAAAGTCAGCCGAAAATAATGTAAGTTTCCCGTTCACTCTCGGTGAGCAGAGCAGAAAACTCGGTTACAAAACAGTTAACGCTTACCACAATCACACCTATGATTACTACGACAGGGACAAGTACCTTACAAATATCGGCTATGACTACTCTGCAATCGGAAAAGGTCTTGACCTCGGTGAAAATGTGTGGCCGAATTCCGACCTCAAGATGATGCAGAAAACTGTTGACGATTACATAAATTCCGACAGCTTTAGTGTTTATTATATGACGGTCAGCGGTCACGGCGGATATTCATACAACACCATGAGCGAACGCAACGCAGACCTTGTAAAAGACCTGAAATACAGCGATGAGGTCAAGGGCTATCTTGCCGCAAACATTGAGCTTGACAAGGCAATGGAATATCTTCTTGCAAGACTTGAAAAAGCAGGCAAGCTTGACAACACCCTTATTTGCCTTACGGACGACCATTATCCGTATTCGCTTGATGAATTTGACGGTGTGTCCGAACTTGCGGGGCACAAGGTTGACACAACCTTTGAACAGTACAAAAATGCATGGCTGTTGTGGAGCGGTTCAATGAAAAAGCCCGTCAAGGTTGACACATACTGTTCAAGCCTTGATATTCTGCCTACGCTTTCAAATATGCTCGGCCTTGAATATGACAGCAGAATGTTGGCAGGTACGGATGTTTTCGGAAACAAAGAACCGTTCGTTGTGTTTGCCGACAGAAGCTGGATTTCCCAGAACGGAAAATACAATGCGTCAACAGGCGAATACACCGCTTTCAAGGGTGCAAAGGGCAAGGATGATATTGACGAACTCAATAACAAATGCAACAACCTCTTTACCGTTTCAAGAATGATTCTCGACAACAATGTTTATGCCGAGGCTTTCGGTGATACCCATGTTACGGGAAAGTAGTTTAATGCTCAAATTTGCATTGACTGCAAGGCGAAAATAAAGTAAAATAGAACATGACAAATCCATACGGCGACAGTCAACTTTGGCTGCTGCCGTATTCTGTATATGAAATAAATAACCCAAAACAAAAATTGAGATGATTTTTTGAAAATATATAAAACTGCCTTAGTTTGTTTAATAACCTGTGCGGTTGCATTTTTCGGCTGTTCGTGTTCATTGCTTGAGGATGATAACAACGAATCGAGTGTACCTGTAACTACTTCCGAAAAAAGCAGTACAAGTGTAAAAACAACATCTAAACCTAAACCGACAGAGCCGTGTGTGTATAATGAGCCAAAAACAGATTATGCCTATAGCACACTTACTGATGATTATGTGAAAAAGCTGTACAATCAAATAAGTGATAATATTGATTCCGAATATGAACCGTCATTTTACGCTGAAGGGAATCTTAGTGAATATCAAATAACACAGGCTGTGGAAGCGTATAAAAATGACCACCCTGAAGTGTTCTGGCTTAAAAGTTACTATGAATACGAAAATTTTGATTATGAAACAGGAATTTGGCTTACATATACTATGAGCGGTGATAAACTTGTTACTGCAAAAAAAGAGTTTAATACAGCAGTTGATACTATTTCCCAAAGTGTCCCTTATGGCACTGAATGTGAAAGAGAAGAATATATACATAATTATATAATTAATAATTGTGATTATGATGAGGAAGCGGCTGAAAACGATGATGTTCAGGACAATGAAAACGATGCCTACGGTGCGTTGGTTGACGGTAAGGCAGTATGTGAGGGTTACTCAAAGGCATTTCAGATTTTGTGTAATAAGGCTGATATTGATTGCATACAACTTATGGGAATCGTTGACTCAGACAATCATGTATGGAATTGCGTGAAGATTGGCGGAGATTGGTATCAGATTGATGTTACTTGGGACGATGTTGATGATTTTATTTATGATTCACATGAGTACTTTAATCTTACCGACAGTCTTATGTATGAGGAGCACACGCTGTCTCCAAAATACTCGGAGATTGATGCAGAATCTTTTTTGAATTTGGAATCTTGGTGTAACTTCTATGTTCCGAAATGTACTGCTGAGAAATACAATTATCACAACTATTGTTATAATTATAAATATCCTACAGTATCTAATCTTGATGATTCCGATAATGTCAGCACAGCAATTGCAAAAGCGGCAAAGAACGGAGAAGAGCATTTCGTAGTTATAGTAGATGAAAATGTAAATTACGATGATGTGTATGATGAGGTGCGGAATGGATATATGTATGATTGGCTTACAAAGGCTAACCAAATTAACTCTGATTCACCAAAGTTGAATGATACTTGCAATATGCTTTATGATGAAAAGTCTAATTTGATAACATTTCAACTTGAATATATTAATTAAATGCTGCATGATTGATTATAACATTGACTGCAAGGCGAAAATAAAGTAAAATAGAACATGACAAATCCATACGGCGACAGTCAACTTTGGCTGCTGCCGTATTCTGTATATGAAATAAATAACCCAAAACAAAAATTGAGATGATTTTTTGAAAATATATAAAACTGCCTTAGTTTGTTTAATGACCTGTGCGGTTGCATTTTTCGGCTGTTCGTGTTCGTTGACGGATGATTCCGAAAGCAGTGAACCAAAGAGAAGCTCTATCATAGAAAAATCCGTTACAACTCCGAGTGCACAAGATGTTGAAAACGACAAGGATTATGCAGATGTAAAAACCGATTATGCCTACGAGACGCTTACCGATGATTATGTAAAAGAACTGTATATGAGAATTGCAAAGAGCGTTGACACAGTGTATGCACCGAACATTACAACAACGGGCTCGCTTTCCGATTATCAGATTACACAGGCTGTTGAGGCATACAAAAACGACCACCCCGAAACTTTCTGGCTCAAGGGGTCAAGTCTTTTTGTTCCGTATGGTGACACAACAAGCGTAAAGCTTGATTATACTGTTCAAAATGATAAGCTTATAGCCGCCAAGAAAAAATTCAATATTGCCGTTGCTTCTGTTTTGAAGAATTTGCCCTCAGGCAATGATTTTGAAAGAGAAGAATACATTAACAACTATATAATTGACAATTGCAGGTATGATGAAGAAGCGGCTGAAAACAATGATGTTCAGGGCAATGAAAACGATGCCTACGGTGCGTTGGTTGACGGCAAAGCCGTGTGTGAGGGTTACGCAAGAGCCTTTCAGCTTTTGTGCAACAAGGCGAATATTGACTGCGTATTACTTTCGGGAACAGCCGACTCAGACAATCACGCATGGAACGGTGTAAAAATCGGCGGCGATTGGTACCAAATTGATGTTACATGGAATGATACCGACGGCGAAAATAATTATGCGGAAAACGATTATTTTAACCTAACCGATGACCTTATGTTCAAGGATCATAAGCTGTCATATAAGTATTCCGAGCTTAATTCACAAACTTATTTGAGCGTTGCTACATGGTGCAATTTTTATGTTCCAAAGTGTACGGCTGAAAAGTACAACTATTTTAACTATAAGTACCCGACTGTTTCGGATCCAGATAATGCCGATGATGTAAGCCGAGCTGTTGCAAATGCTGCAAAAAACGGGGATGAATATTTCAGCATTGTTGTTGATAAGAACACTGATTTCAATTATATGTATGACAGGATGATGAATGACGGTTATCTTTATAACTGGATTTCAGAGGCTAATGAGATTAACGGTTATTCACCAAGGCTTGCGGAAAGCTGTTATGTTTATCGCAAGGATGAGTTAGGTGTGCTGACTGTTGAACTTGAATATGTTGATTAACGGTGATGTGATGAGATGTTCACTTTTGTCCGCAATGCAGGGACACTCTGTTTAAAAATTGATTTTATATAAATAAAGCTAACCAAAGGAATGATATTATGAAAAAGTATGATGTTCAGAAGTTTGAACTTTTGTCAAACGAACAGATTGCAGACGGCATTTTTGATATGAGGGTAAAAAATGACGAGCTTGCTCCGCTTGCAAAGTGCGGACAGTTTGCCCATGTTTATGTGCCTTCAAAAACTCTGCGCAGACCTATTTCGGTTTGTGACAGCGAAAACGGTGTTCTCCGCCTTGTTTATCAGGTAAAGGGTGAGGGAACAAAAATTATGTCCGAGATGAAAAAGGGCGAAAGCGTTGATATTCTCGCTCCTCTCGGCAACGGCTTTAAAATTGAAAAGGGCAAGCGTTACTGCCTTATCGGCGGCGGTATAGGCGTTCCTCCGATGCTCTACACAGCAAAGCAGTGTGAAAATCCGCTTGTTATCACAGGCTTCAGAAACAAAGACCTTATCATTTTACAGGACGATTTCAAGAAAGCCGGTGCAGAACTTGTGCTGACAACAGATGACGGAAGTGCGGGAATCCACGGCTTTGTAACAGATGTTCTCAAAGAAAAAATCTCAGAGGTTGACGAGGTTTGTGCATGCGGTCCTACCCCGATGCTCAAGGCTATTGCCGATGTTTGCAAAGAGGCAGGAAAGCCGTGTCAGATTTCTCTTGAGGAGAGAATGGCCTGCGGAATGGGCGCATGCCTTGTGTGCGCAGTAAAGGTAAGAAAAAACGGTGAAGAAATTATGCAGCATGTCTGCAAAAACGGCCCCGTATTTAATGCTGAGGAGGTAGTTTTCAATGGCTGATTTATCTGTAAAAGTTTGCGGAGTGGAATTTAACAATCCTCTCATTGCCGCATCGGGAACATTCGGTTTCGGTATGGAATATTCAGAGCTTTATCCCCTTGAAAAGCTCGGCGGTATTTCATGCAAGGGTATCACACTTACCCGCCGTGACGGCAACCCTGTTCCGAGAGTAGCCGAAACTCCTTCTGGCATTTTGAATGCAGTAGGACTTCAAAACCCCGGTGTTGATGTCTTTATTAATGAGGATTTGCCGTGGCTCAAAAAGCAGAATACGGTTATCATTGCAAACATTGCCGGCAACACTCCCGAAGATTATTGCGCTATGGCTGAAAAACTCAGCGAAACCGATGTCGATATGATTGAGCTCAACATCTCATGCCCTAATGTCAAGAGCGGCGGAGTGCAGTTCGGCACAAGCTGTGAATCCGTAGGTGCAATTACTGCGGCTGTCAAAAAGTATTGCAAAAAGCCGCTTATCGTAAAGCTCAGCCCAAATGTTACCGACATTGCATCAATCGCACAGTCGGCAGAGGCAAACGGTGCAGACGCAATTTCAATGATTAACACGCTCACGGGTATGCGTATCGACATCAACTCACGCAGACCGATTATCCGCAACAACACAGGCGGAATGAGCGGCCCTGCAATTTTCCCTGTTGCAGTAAGAATGGTTTGGCAGGTTGCAAACGCAGTTAAAATTCCGATTATCGGTATGGGCGGTATCTCAAACTGGCAGGATGCAATCGAGATGATGATGGCAGGCGCAACCGCACTTCAAATCGGTACTGTCCTTTTTACGGATCCGTATGCGCCTATTAAGATTGCCGACGGAATGAACGAATGGCTCGACAAAAACGGAATCAAGAGCGTTTCGGAAATCACAGGCACAGTTAAGCCCTGGTAATTTTGCGGAATAAAAAATAATTTAAAGTCCATAATAACCCTATCGGAGGGGATATTATGGACTTTTTGCGTGCATTAATAACGGCGCCCGTTTCAATTACAGTATTGTTCCTGCTGTCAAAGTTCATCGGCAACAAGCAGATGTCAAGCCTTAATCTTTTTGACTACATCAACGGAATCACAATCGGTTCAATCGCAGCGGAGATGGCGACAACCGAAATGTCAGACTTTTGGGCGTGTCTTGCGGCACTCATTGTTTATGTAATAATTGTTATGCTTTGTTCGTGGCTTTCGCAAAAATCAACAATGTTACGAAGATTTTTAACAGGCAAGTCTATTGTGATTTTCGACAGAGGAAAGTTGTACAAAAAGAATTTTTCGGTTGCAAAAATTGATATAAACGAATTTCTTACACGAATGCGTGAAAAGGGATATTTCAGTCTTGATGATGTCGAAACGGTTTTTCTTGAACAGAACGGCGATTTGTCGGTTCTGCCAAAGGACAAAAAGCGCCCTGCAACTCCGGATGATTTAAAAATCATTGTTCACCAAACCCGACCCGAGTCCGTGGTTATTACGGACGGAAAAATTCTCGAGAAAAATCTTGCCGAATCGGGCTATAATCTTGAATGGCTCAAAAAACAGCTTGACAACAGCCACAAACGGCTCAAAGATGTTTTTCTCGGTGTGTGTGATGATACGGGAAACCTCAAGATTTACCAAGACGGAAAGTCTGAAAGCAAGAATGATATTTTTGACTGATAAAGCGTAAAAGAATAAAATTTGCACCTTTACAGGCTCGTAAAGGTGCTTTTTTAATGTACAAAAATAAAATAATGCAAAAATAAATTTTACCATTGCAATAACCAAAATTAATGTTATACTAAAATTGTAAGTGCGTGTCGGCAAGATTTTGCAGAACGCTTTTAAAAAATCGGAAAATTTTAATAAAGAAGGAAGTGCTTTAATGATTAAAAAGTTTACATCGGGCAACCCGATTGATACGCAGGCTGTTGTTGAAAAATTTAACGCTCTGCCTATTGCGGAATTTCCGCTCGGCGGCAAGTTTGAGAACGGAAATTTTGTCTTTGAATTTGATATGGCAGACAGCGACATCGTCTACGGCCTCGGCGAAGCTCCGAGAGGAATCAACAAGCGTGGTTGGGTGTATAACAGCTTTTGCAGTGATGACCCGTTCCACACCGAAACAAAGTCATCCCTCTATGCCGCTCACAATTTCCTTATGCTCAGCGGTTCAAAAACTTTTGGTATTTTTATCGACTTCCCGTCAAAAATCCGTTGGGACATCGGCTATACAACCGCAAACAAAACCGTTATCACAATTGACGGCACGGATTTTGATATATATTACATTGACGGCACAAAGCCGCTTGAAATCGTAAAAGAGTTCAGAAAATCAATCGGCACAAGCTATGTTCCGCCGTTTTGGGCATTCGGCTATCAGCAGAGCCGTTGGAGCTATTACAATGCCGAAGCTGTTGACGCTGTTGTTGACGGTTACAACAAGGCAGGAATTCCGCTTGACTGCGTATATCTCGACATCGACTATATGGAGCGTTACAAGGACTTTACTGTTGATGATGAAAAATTTCCGAATTTCAAGGACTATGTTTCAAAGAAAAGGGAAGAAGGAATCCACCTCATTCCGATTATTGACGCAGGCGTTAAAAAAGAGAACGGCTACGATATCTATGAAGAGGGCAGAAAGAACGGATACTTCTGCAAAAACGAGGACGGCACGGATTTTGAGGGCGGTGTATGGCCCGGTATCGTTGGCTTTCCCGATTTTCTCCGACCGGATGTAAGAAAGTGGTTTGGCTCAAAATATAAAATTCTCACAGATATGGGAATTGACGGTTTCTGGAACGATATGAACGAGCCTGCAATTTTCTATTCGGTAAAAGGACTTAACAAAGCACTTGATAAGGCGGCTTCTCTTAAAGGGCAGAACCTTGACCTTTCAAAATTCTTTGAGCTCAAGGACACATTCGCAGGTCTTTCAAACAGTCCCGAGGATTATTCAAGCATTTACCATACAGTTGACGGCAAACAGGTTTGCCATGATCAGGTTCACAACATTTACGGTGCTAATATGACAAAGGCCGCCGGCGAATATTTTGCGGAGGAGTTCGGTAAAGAAAAAATTCTTATGTTCTCCCGTGCGTCATATGTAGGCGCTCACCGTTCAAGCGGTATCTGGTTCGGTGATAACCACTCTTGGTGGTCACACATTCTTCTTGACCTCAAAATGCTCCCGTCGGCAAATATGTGCGGCTTTCTGTACTGCGGTGCAGATCTCGGAGGCTTTAACGAAAACGCAACCCGTGACCTTGTTCTTCGTTTCCTTGCACTCGGTGTGTTTACTCCGCTTATGCGTAACCATGCCGCTCTCGGCACAAGAAATCAGGAGTGCTACAGCTTTGAAAACAGCGATGATTTCAAGGATATTGTTGAGGTTCGTTACAGACTTATTCCGTACCTTTACAGAACATTCAAAAAGGCAAGCGAAGAAAATGATATGATTTTCAGACCGCTCTCGTTTGATTATCCCGATGATAAAATTGCCCGTGAATGTGAAACACAGCTTATGCTCGGTGACGAGTGCATGATTTGCCCTGTATATGAGCAGAATGTGGGCGGAAGATATGTTTATCTCCCCGAGAACATGACTTTTGTAAAACTCAGCGGTACAAGCGTTACAACAGAAAAAATGAGCAAGGGCACTCATTATATTGAGGTTGCCCTCAATGAAGTTCCACTCTTTATCAAAGACGGCAGGCAGATTGAACTCTGCAAGCCCGCAATGAGAACTTCACAGCTCGACACAACAGACACAGTTATGATTCCGTAAAATTTTATTTGTACGATCATCTGTTTGCACAATCTATGGGCGAATACTATGTCAACAACATGGTTTACACTTTATACAAGGACATAGTTTACAGCAAAATCAAACACGGCAGTTGATAAAAAACTGCCGTGTTTTTGTATGTCTTTAATTCAGTTTTAATCGTCAGAGTTTTTTCTTTCGCTTTTGAAAAGCTTGCAGATTTCATAATAAATGGGAATTGTTAAAAATGCAATCCAACCAAATGACCAACCGCCGCAGATGTCGAGAAATCCGAAAAACATATACACAATAACGACAAGCAGGGGATAAGCAAAATGACTCGGCTTGCGTTTGTAGATTGCGTCAACAAGTGTGTAATAGAGAGGAATTGTCAGAAAGCATACCCAGCTGAGTACCCAACCGAGCAATACTCCGCTGAATCCCCAAACGAGGAATCCGATAACGGCAATCAACCAAAACGGAAAGTGCTTCCAAAAGCGGTGCGACTTTGAATGTTTATGCTCTTCAATGCTTTCATCATACATAACATTTCCGTTTTCGTCTGTATAGACTTTTGTTTTGCCGTTTTCTTCAACATGAATTCCGTTCCAGCCGACATCAACCTTTGTACCGTCTTTATCTTTAACATGGATTCCGTCCCTGAAATTAAGGTGAACAGAATCACCGTCCTTTGAGTCAACATGGATTCCGTGTTTGAACGAAACCTTGTCTGATTTTTTGTATGTTGTATCGCTGTCGGGATTATTTTCGGCATTATTTTCGGGTTCTTCCGACTGTGTTTCGCTTTCTGTTTCTTTTTCGCCTTTAAGCAATTCATCAAGCGAAACACCGTAGATATCGGCAAGAAGAATAAGATTATCCGTGTCGGGCGATGCCTCTGCACGCTCCCATTTTGACACAGCCTGACGGCTTACACCTATTCTTGAGGCAAGCTCCTCCTGGCTTAGATTCATCTTTTTTCTGTACTGCAAAAGTCTGTTGGCAGTTTCAATGTTCATAAAATTTCCTCCTCAAATATTGCTTTAGGGTTTTACCTTGTGAGAAAATTATATCGGTTGCCTGCCCCAAAAAACAATACATTTCGGGTTCCATTGTCGCAACTCTCGGTTGCAACCCGTAGTTGCGACAATAAAAATCAATAAAAACGCAAAATATACAATATCAGAGGTCAAGACCTGTTGTAGTCTTTAAAAATTCACCAAGCTTGTCGCAGATGATTTTTACGCCGCCCTCGCTGTCACTTTCAACATTGAGAGGCATAATCGGATCGTGTACCGAAAGTCTGAGCAAGAACCAGCCGTCACCGTTATCCCTGTCAAATGAAACTCTGATGCCCTCACGGTTATCATCGGCAACACACCAGCCGTCCTGCTCCTCGGCATACTTTGTAAGGTCGGCAATAATTTTTTCACCGCAGGCTCTGAAATCTTTTTCAAGAATTTTGTATCTGATTTCTGTGCTTTCAAGCGGTTCTTTGAGTGAGGCGGTAAGCTCGTCAAGCTCCTTGCCCTCTTTTCTCATCTGAGCAGCCTTGATAATAATTTTTGTGCAGAGATATGCACCGTCATCAAGAAAGTAGTTTTCACGCATTGCGGCATGTCCCGATGTTTCGATTGCAAGAGGACAGTTGATGCCCTGAGCGTTGAGCTCAAGAGCCTTGTCGATAACATTCTTATAGCCTCTGCGATAGCGGTAATGCTTTCCGCCGAGGTCATTTTCAATAAACTGTTTAAGACCGCTTGATGTGATTGAGTCTGTAACAATCATACCGCCGTCATTGCCCTCAAGAGCAATTGCCGCCGCAACGGCTACAAGTCTGTTTCGATTGATTTCATTGCCCTTGCTGTCAACAGCACCGCCACGGTCAACATCCGTATCAAAGATTACGCCGAGGTCTGCGCCTGATTCTCTGACAGCCTCACAGATTGAATCCATTGCCTCTTTAGCCTCGGGATTCGGCACATGATTCGGGAACATTCCGTCAGGTTCAAGATAACGGCTGCCTGTTGTGTCTGCTCCGAGAACAGAAAGCACCTTGTCGGCATAAAATCCGCCTGCACCGTTTCCAGCGTCAACAACAATCTTAAAGCCCTTGAGCGGATGCTCGTAATCTTCTGCATTAACTTCCTTTTTAATCTTCTCGCAAAGTCCCTTTGCGTAGTCGCTCATATAGTCAACATCCGTAATATTTCCGCCGTTGCTTTCTTCGGGATGTTCGCCGTTTTGTGCGTAGAGAAGAATTTCCTCAATGTCACTGCCTTCAAGACCGCCCTCACGGGTGAAAAATTTAAGACCGTTTCTGTTGAACGGGTGGTGACTTGCGGTAATCTGAAGAGCACCGTCACATCCGAGGTCAACGGTTGTCATAAACATTGACGGAGTTGACGCAAGCTGACAGCAGAGAACTTCTGCACCGCAACGCTTAAAACGCTCGGTTGTGATTTTCATTATATGCGGTCCCGAAATACGGCTGTCACGACCGACAGAAATTTTGAGCTCGCTCGGCTTTTTTGAAACTTTTTTAGAAAGCCAAAGCACAAAGCCGTCTGCCATATCGGCAACAACATCGTCGGTAAGGTTTACACTTTGTCCCTCAACACCCTCGCTTGCAACTCCTCGTATGTCTGTTCCGCTTTTGAACTGTTTGTAAAAATCGTTAAGCATTTCATGATTCCTTTCTTATTTGTATGATTGCTTTTATTGAAAATTTAATTCGGAGCAATCCTGCATCCTTTTTGATATCAGCCTTCATAACATAGATTATAACTTAAAATGAGCAAAATCTCAATATGCCTGTTAAATTAAGTTTGTAAAAAACAGCAGTTATATAATGCTGAAAAAGAAATAAGTTGTTGAATTTACACAATCAAATGTTATGCTTGTGTTAAAAGTATATTTCTATAAAAGCAAATACAAAGCATATTGTACAAAAAACACAACGATATATTGTGCATAACTGACACCTAAATGTATTTGTGAACAAAAATTAATCGCTAAAATTGTTGACTTTTCCGAATGTTTGACTATAATAATAATTGTCAAGTAAATAGTCCGCTTGACTATCGGCTGATTTCCAATTAGCCTTACTCGAGTAAAATTGAATTATCACATAGTCGATAAATTGATCATGATTTTGCCAAATGGTAAATGGCGCACGAAAACAAAACTTTATATTTTTAAAGAATTGAATGGAGGAAATTTTATGACACCAATTCTTAGCTTACACAATGTTGATGTAACCAAATTCCTCGCCGTGCTCGATACCTGCGAGGGCAATGTATATCTCGTTACAAGCGAAGGCGACAGACTCAATCTCCGCAGCAAGCTTTGCCAGCTTGTCGGTCTTACAAGACTTATCGAAGGTGGCAGGATTGCAGAAGCAAGTATTATTTGCGAAAACAAGAACGACGAGAGCAAGCTTTTCAGACTTAATATGTTCGGCGACACAGGTAACGCCAAAGTAGGTTAATTCTGAAAACACTGACTTAAATATCTACGGTTTTCACGTTAATTTCAAAACTTCTAAACCCAAGGACAGCTGCGAGCAATCGCAGCTGTTTTTGGCTTTTACCTTTTAAATGTAAAATATCAATAAAGTGTTGATTTTGCCGATGTTTTGGGTTATACTAAGCTTAGTTTATTTAATGAGGCGTTAAACGCATTCGGAAAGGGATACGCTATGGCAGATACAAAAAACGAGCTTATGAACGAAGAAGATCAGGGTATGCTCATCACTCTTGAGGACGAAAACGGTCAGGAAGTTGAATTTGAATTTCTTGATGTAATCGAGTTTGAGGGTACAGAGTACATTGTTCTCATCGAAAATGACGAAGATGCAGACGAGGTTGTTATTCTTCAGATTAATCAGATTGACGAAGAAACAGAGGAATATGTCAGCATTGACGATGAAGATACTCTTAACAAGGTATTTGAGCTTTTCAAAAAGAAATATGAGGGCGACATTAACTTTGAATAATTCGTTTCAAATTGAGCTTCCGAGTGGAGGCTCTTTTCTTTTGTGTGAATATAACATTCTCTGCGGGAAAAAATACCGTTGAGGTGTTGTGTATGACAGAAAAAACCGGACTTGAAAAAACCGTTGTGTTTAACCTGAAATCGGCAAATGAATCTGATGTCAATAATATCGTCAATGAAAAAGGTCACGAAAGCCGTTCGTTTTATTGCAAACTCGGCTTACTCTATTTCCTCAATATTGTTGACTGGATTTGTACAGAGGCGCTCATCGGCAGCGGACATTTTGTTGAGGCAAATCCCGTTATGCAGCCTGTGCTTGAAAACTTTTGGCTGACATTGTTAATCAAGGGAATTTTGCCGCTTGTGCTTATTCTGGGATGTGCATTGATTTATAAGCTTGCCGAAATCGGCAGGAGCAAAACAGCCGAAATGCTTTTAACGGTCGGAATTGTGTCTTATGCCCTTGTAAACCTATGGCATATTTTCAATTTTGTATTGCTCTTTTGTCGATTTTAATGTACAATAGTGGGTAGCGAATTTGAAAGGGAGTGTATGTTTTGCCGGCATTATCAGTAAGAAATCTTACAATGACTTTTATCGAAAGAAACCTTTTTACCGATGTTTCGTTTGATGTTGAAGAAAGAGATAAGGTGGGCTTTATCGGAGCTAACGGAGTCGGTAAAACAACTCTCTTTAAGATACTCAACGGCGAAATCAGCCCTGTTTCGGGAACTGTTACCTTTTCAAAAAATGTCCGTCCGGGATATATGGAACAGCATGCCTGCAACAATCCGAGGGCAGATGTGTATCACGAGCTGCTTTCCGTGTTCGATTATCTTTCGGATATGGAAACCGAAATTTCCGCACTTGCACATCAGATTGACAACAAGTCGGGAAATCTTGACGAGCTTGTTGAAAGGCAGACCATGCTTATTGAACAGTTTGAAAGAGCAGGCGGTCTGACCTATAAAAGCAGAACCCGTTCCGCACTTTTAGGACTCGGATTTTCCGAAAATGACTTTACAATGCCTGTCGGCAATTTAAGCGGCGGTCAGCGTTCAAAGCTCTGCCTTGCAAAGCTGTTGCTGTCGCAGAGCAATATGCTCCTCCTTGATGAGCCGACAAACCACCTTGACATTGACGCAATCGCATGGCTTGAAGGCTTTTTGAGAGATTTCAAGGGTGCAATGATTATCATCAGCCATGACCGTTATTTTCTTGATAATGTAACCAACAAGACGATTGAACTTGAACACAACCGTGCTATGGTTTATAAGGGCTCATATTCTGAATTTGTCAAGAAAAAGGAATCGGTGAATGAGTCGCTTAAAAATAAATATGAACACGATTTAAAGGAGATAAGGCGTATTGAGGGTATTGTTGAACAGCAAAAACGCTGGGGACAGGCTCACAATTTTATCACAGCCGCAAGTAAGCAGAAAGAGGCTGACAGAATCAAAGACGGGCTTGTTGCCCCCGAAAGCGAGCTTGAAACAATGCGTATGCATTTTGAGCCGAGATGTGAAAGCGGCAACGATGTTTTAATCTGTAAAAACCTTGCCAAGTCGTTTGACGACAAACAGCTTTTCAAAAATGTTGATATACATATCAGAAAAGGCGAGAGAGTGTTCATCATCGGCGGCAACGGTTGCGGTAAAACAACGCTGTTCAGAATTTTAACGGGCAAAACTCCTATGGACTGCGGTGAATATGACTACGGCGCAAATGTTGAAATCGGTTATTTTGATCAGATGCAGCAGAATCTTGACCTGTCAAAAACCGCGCTTGATGAGGTGTGGGACACCTTCCCGAATATGACGCAGACCGAAGTCAGAAGTGCGCTTGCGTCATTCCTGTTCAAAGGTGACGAAGTGTTTAAACCGCTTTCAAAAATGAGCGGCGGCGAGAGGGCGAGAGTTTCTCTCTTGAAACTAATGCTAAAAGGCAGTAACTTTTTGCTCCTTGATGAGCCGACAAACCACCTTGACGCATCGTCACGGGAAGAACTTGAAAAAACTTTGCTTGACTACAGCGGTACAATGCTGATTGTCAGCCATGACCGTTATTTTATAAATAAAATTGCCGACAGAATTTTACTCCTTACAAATAACGGAGTAAAGGAATATCTCGGTAATTACGATTATTATCTTGAACGCACCACAGCCGAAAAATCGGGTGCTGTTCCGACTGAGAATAAGAAAGATAAAAAAGAAAAAACGCAGAACGATTACTTTTTGCAAAAGCAAAAGCAGAGTGAAGAACGCAAAAGACAGACTAAGCTTAAAAAGGCAGAGGCTGAAATTGAGCGACTTGACGAAGAAATCGCCAAAACACAGGAGCTTCTCTCAAGCGAGGAAGTTGCCGCAGATTACGAAAAACTTATGGAGTTTTCAAAACTGCTCGAGGATTTGCAAAAACAGCAGGAGGAGCAGTACGAAATCTGGGAAGAACTCGAAAGTATGGCAGAATGATCGCCTTACAGTCGGGAGGAGCGACAAATTTCCCTTGCTTAAAGTAAAAAATTGTTGTATAATAACCGCATAATATAAGCTAAAGACTGTTGCACAGCAGTTTTTGCAGTTGATTTTCAGATAAAAAATTATGCGAATTAAAAATGAAAAACGGCAGGCAAAATACCCTGCCGCATACATCTGCCCGTGGCGCAATTGGATAACGCAACGGATTCCGATTCCGGAGAATGGGGGTTCAAATCCCTTCGGGCAGGCCAAAAAAGGACACCCTACGGGGTGTCCTTTTTTTGGTCTGTTTAGAATACGAAGGGATTTGAAGCCGACCGTAAAGAAAATGCCCCTGTGGGGCATTTT
>NZ_NNBY01000047.1 GCF_002834235.1 Ruminococcus bromii
AGCATTTGTTGAATATAGCGTATGTCAACATCTTCTTCAAGCAGTAGAGTTGCAAAAGAGTGACGAAACATATGCGGAGTAATGTGCAGCGGCACTTCCGCACCGATTACATAGTTGGTAATCATATTACGAACAGATTGTTCAGATAGACGGTTGCCGAGTCTATTTATAAAGAAAAATTTGTTGTTTGCTATTTCAAATTTAAATGATTGATTATACTTTTTGAGCAACTCCTGAACATTTTGATTGCAGATTTGAATCAGGCGTTCTTTTGAGCCCTTTCCGTAAATTTTGATTATGTAATCATTAAAATCAATTTGTTCAGTCGTGAGTGTGCATAATTCTGAAATCCTCATTCCGGTGGCAAATAACAACTCGAGTATAAGTGCATTCCGCAGAGCAACTTTCTTAGTATAGTCAGTTTTAGCTTTGGTAAGTTGTAGATAAGCAAACCTAATAATTTGCTCAATATTATTTATGGGAATAGTTTTTGGGAGAATAAAGGGTTCTTTATACTTGATTTGTATCTTATGAAAAGGGTTAATATCAATAAGTTCCTCAATTTCAAGATAGTGAAAAAATGCTTTTAGCGAAGCGATTTTTCGTTTAACACTCTTAGGTTTGTACTTACAGTGCAGTAAATTTATATATTGCTCAATGGATTTTTTGTTTGTCCATTCAATAGCAGATTCCATAGTGAATTCAAAATACTGCCTTAAATCAATAGTGTATGATTTTATCGTTTTCTGATCAAGATTTTTTCTTGAAAGGCAGAATTTTAGGTAATCGGTTGTCAAGTTGGTTGCTTGTACATTTTTTATTTCCATCGCATATAGCTCCTTGTTTTTAATAAATTTATTATGCAACAGAAAATAAAGAAAGTCTATTTAAATGCCTATATAAATTTATTAGAAACCATTATTTGTAACTGAACAAACAACATTATATTATGCATACTGCATAAAAATACACTGTGAAATTTTACCACTAATTTGCGTAAAACTTATTTAAATATTTGTCGGATTATGTTACAATTAATATCATAAGAGGGAGTATATAAATATTTTTATATTATCAATATAAAAAAAGAACACAGTCACAAATGGTTGTGATAAAAATTAACGAAAAAAAGATAATATACAGTTATATTCTATAAAGCAAGTCTGTTTATTCTTGTACTTTCTTTACTAAGGATCAATTGAATAATTTATTAAATTGAGGCAGTGATTTTAAGTAAATCATAATGTTTTTATGGACATCCTCTGGTGTACCGTTTGCTTCAATAGCATGAAGAGGATAATCCTTCGTAAGTTGTTCAAAAGAATTTAATAAGTTTTTTGTGTTTTCTTCTTTTTGATAAAGTATGTTTTTAAGATCTTTCCTTGATTCATTATGTTTTAATATAGTTTCACGGTTAACTTTTAAATATAATGCTATATCCGGAATTTGACTATATTTATGTAATGCTTTAAGCCATGAATATTCACAACCATAAGCTGTTTTAAATGCAACATCATCAAAAAAATATTTGTCAAAAATCAAAATTTTATTGTCATCCAGTAATGGCTTAGTTACAAATTTATACCATTGCTCAGAGTCATAAAATGATGTATAAGCGGAATAGGATGTAAGCCATTTGTTTCCTGTTGAAATAAATTGTACAAGATCCATTATTTCAACATTTTCCTTTGAGTGCAATCTAAATCGGGTGTGTATAACATCAAATTGTTTCAAGTAATCGTAATAAGATGTTAAATCATCACCTATAGTATAGCGGATATTGGAATTAATATCCTGTACTGCGCCAACACTTAATCCTTTTTTGCTAAAGTATGACAGTAATTTTTTTATTTGTGTTGTTTTTCCTGCGCCATCTGGACCTGAAAAAGAAATTATCATAATATTCCTCCTGAAAATATAGTTTATAGAAAGGGTTAGAGTGCCTTGATAGATTATAATAAAGATATTGATAAAATTAATTTCATTGATAGAAAAGAAATTTGTTCATTAATCAGAAATGCATATAAAGAATGTTCAAAAGACAGCACATATTTTAAAATATTATGTCTTTACGGAATAGGCGGAATAGGTAAAAGTCGAATATTAAAAGAAAATATTAATAGTATGGCAAATCCAATATATATTACTTTGGAAATAACACATCGTGATGATTTGCTTGACATACTCATAAAATTCAGGAAAGCTTTGCCTAAAAAATACTCTTATCCTTTATTTGACTACGCAATGCTTATATTGTGGAATAATCTGAATGTAAGTCAATTAAATGACGAATTTCTAACCTTTACCAAAAGTAACATTGTAGAGTTTTTAAAGACTACTTTAGATGTTTCCTTAAGTTGGTTTACAGGGTTGTCCATAGCATCAATTATTGAACTGCTTTTTAAAGCCTATGATAAACTTAAAAAAATTTATAATAGCTATCAAGTAAATAAGATACTGGATAATATAAACAATATGCAAACATACGATTTGCTTAAAAGCCTTCCGTTTTTATTGGGAAAAGACATACAAAGAGTTTTCCTTAATAAGTCATTAATTATGGTCGTTGATGCATTTAAAAATTATTCACAAAACATAAATGATGCATCAAGTTGGTTGATTTCTATAATCCAAAATATACACTATGGTTTTTTTATAATTACAAGCCGTGAGAAAATAAATTTACCAAGAAATTTAGAAAAATACAGTATTTGCAAAGAGATTGTTGAATTACCAAAAAATGAGGTTAGGGATGAATTACTTAAGCAATATAAAGAATACCCTGAACTTGTAGAAAACATTATTACGACTACTGATTGTATCCCCATTTATTTAGATTTGGCTATTAAAACAGTCGCTAAAATGAGCGAGAAAAAAATCTCTAAAAATCAAATTTATTTCAAAGAAAAAGATGATATTATTCATCAATTTTTGGTCCATTTAAGTGAACAGGAACAAAAATCCATAATGATATTGTCAATTGTCCAAATATTTGACAAGTCAATTTTTGAATATTTGATAAAAGATTTAAATTTGCAAATTGATGTATTAGAATACGAAACTATTTGTAATCGTACGCTGATAAGGAATCTGGAGAATGACAAATATTTTTATAAGATACACGATATTATAAGTGATAATATCTCAACTGTAGCAACGCCGCCCTATAGGGAAAGAGTGTTAAAAAGTTACCTGAATTACATTCATTTATTTGGTTTGAAAAATTACAGTGATATTCAAATCAATATGCTTTTTAAGCATGTTCTCACACTATTTATTAAATTTGATATTACTTTATCCCAAGAATACAATGAGGCATTACTTGACATTTTCTTTGTAATTAAAGAAGCCAACATACCTTTCAATTGTTTTGAAATTATTGACTTTAACACAAATAACAACTTTAAATACCTTTTTAATTTTGTTAGAGCTGTAAGTGAGGAACGAGCTAATAGTAGCAGTCGACTTAAATGGTTGAACAAAATCAATGAGGATTTATGTTGTTTTGGAAAACATATAAAATCTTTACAACTTATGAAAGGATATCTTTGCGGACTTTGTGACGGAGCGCAAAATTTAAAAAGTACAGTTATAAAGATTAATTCTCAACTTTCTGATTCAGAAGTAAATGAATGGTATTACGGTCAAACAAAAATATTTTTAGGTGACTGTTATATTTCTTACGGATTGTTTAAGAAAGGTCTAAATGAATTAACGGAATACCAAAAAAAATTACAAAATTTAGTCGGAAAAGAAAATCATTCGTTCCAAGTAGTTCGACATATTGCACACGGATATCGATTTAATTTGAAGATGGACAAGGCTGACGAGTTGTATAGTGATTTAATTTATAATAAGAACACATTAGCAACTTCACTGCAAAAAGTATATATATTAACCAACCTTTGTGAAACTAATTGTTATTTTAATCCTGACAAAGTTATATCTATTCAAAAAGAAGCTTTAACATTGAGCAATGCCTTTAATGATTTAAAAAGTAAAGGTAAAATCTATTATTCATTAGCTATTGCTTGGTTAATTAAAAAAAAGTATAAACGAGCAAGAAAATACATCCGTAAAAGTCTTTATTTAAATCAACAAGATGGCTATTTAGCAGGTAAGCTTTATGCTCATATGGCTAATGCATATTATGAATATGCGGTATCTCACCATATCTCGAAAAATACATTGCGCATAATTCGAGATATACTAAAAAAAATTCAAGTATATTCATATTTTGAATTACCTCTTTCAATTATGACTGAGGAATATCATAATCTATTACAAATAAGGCGTTCATATGAATGGCTTGATTTTGATTATACTGTAATTAAATATCGTTCATTTTTGGACTCATTAACTAATTTAAAATAATTATATTAAATTTAGCAATTGAATTTATACCTTTTATAGCTAAACAGATGGCTGTATCTTTTGTTGAAATAGAGATATATCATCTACTGTTATAAATTTAAGATTTGTTTTAATTAGGATGCCAATGCAGATTTCATTAGAGCAAGAATATATTCGTTAAATTTGTAATTAAATACAATAAATATTACTCATAAACATTATACTGCTTTTAATGTGCGCTTAAAAAGTTATATCGGTATATAACTCTTTCAAACATACTATTGTGTATTCAAGTTCTTTTTTTAGTTGCATATGCGCAGATAACTCATTGATTTCTTTAAAACTTATTTTTTTTAGATATTTAAGATAGTATTCATGTAAGTCTATAAGTTTTATATTATTATATTTTTTATTTGCAGATGCGTTGGATTTTGAATGTACATCTAAAAAATAATTCTGACATAAAAACAAAAATTCGTATAATGGGTTTTGGTTTTCTCTAATTTGATTTATTAAATCATCTGCAAAAGAAAAATCGAAATCAAATCTTAATTTATCCTGAAATTCGTTCTTTTCGATTTTTATATAGAAGTAACTTTTTACTGTTGAATTTATTGAACATAAAGAGTCTGTGTTATTAATCAAATATGTGTTAAACCCAGATTCTGTCATAAAAGAATGTATCTTTGATTTATCTTTATCTGATGCGATAAAATCAATATCACTTAAAATACGGACTCCGCAATCTGCTGAATAAATGGTTTTTAAAAATCGCAGTCCCTTTACTGGTGTAGCCATAATTCTTTTTTGCTCAAAGTAAGAAATAATAGGCTCCGATGCCTTTAAAAAATAATTATTTTGTTTACAGTTGCATTTATAGTGATATTCCATGTTGTTTTTAATAATTGTCGGTAACAGGGGCAATAATTCGAGAATTTGCAAACTTCTGTAAACTAAACACAGCGTTTTGTTTATAATGCATATATTCAGAAAACTATACCAATCAATGCCGCTTTTTAAAATATGGTATATACGAGTTTTTGTAAACTGATCAAAATGTGTTCTTCCCAGTAATACTGCAAAAGTTTCTTCCTTTGTCATATTATTTTTCTCCTATTTAAACATCAGGAAATTAAATTTAAAACATATAACTGTATATTATCCTTTATTGGTGATAATCTTGTTAGAATAACAAAAAATAAGCACCAACCATTTCTAGTTGGTGCTTATTTATAATTAATTTTGAAAGAAAGTGTTATAGTGAAAATTATTTTCAATTCAATTAGAGTTATTGATTATATTAATGAAAAAATACATAACATAAACATACCTAAAACTTTTAATGAGTATGTGGTGGACCTTATAACACACATAAATAGTAATGAAAATGTCAGGGCATACAAAACAACTTCTAATTCTACAGAAGTTATTTCTTGTGTACTTAATATTTTGAGTACTATAAGTAATGAGAATTTAAGCAATGAGGATTGCATAATACGCAAAAATGATATAATTGCACAGAGATTATTAAGGACAGAAAAAGAAGCCCAAACCCGTGTGAGTAATATGAATATTAATGTAAAAAAAGGTAGTTTGATTCAAGCATTAATATTTGATGAGTTCAAGAATACATATTTATATTTACTTGCTAAGGTTGAACATAGCGATTTTATAGATGATTATGATTTTAGTTTTAAAACTGGTTTTTCAAAAGATAAAAAAACCATATGGAAATCTTGTTTAATTGATTTATGTAATCCTGATGCTGATGTTTTTGATGTCAAAGTTTATTCAGATACAAAGGCAAAGTATTGGAGTGAAAAATTTCTTGAGTTAGAAGAAGTAATTAGTGATGAATTAAATACTGTTAATGCATTTAAAGCAATAGATAATATCCTTAGTAGAAATGTGAAAAAAGATTTCAAAAAAGATTACACAATCATAAGAAATACGTTTATTTCGTATTTTAAGAGTAATGAACATGTTGATTACAAAACGATGATTGATAGTGTAGTAGGAAATTATTCTCCTTATGAGCTTGATGAGACTAAATTCCTTAATTTAAAGGAAAAGTTATATGAATTGCCAGACAAAAACAAATTTGATCGCCAATTTAATTCCGTACCTAATGCTATTAATGCACGAATAGCCAAAGTATATAAAGTCAATACTGGTATTGAACTCAAAGTTAAAGATGGCATACCAGATTTGCAAGATGTTATTAAAGCTTTTCAAGATACAGATGGATTTAGATATTTGAAAATAAAAATAACAGATAAAGATACATACGAATGCTTTAAATAGGATAAAATGATATAAAAAAGGGGGGAGATTATTTGAATATACAGGATGAAATAAAAGAGTTGTTTTTAATTGATACAATCTCCTTTTCAGAGAGAATTTTTACTTGTGAAATTTTATTTGAAGCGCTAGTTCAAAATCTTCCTGATTATATTACGTTATGTAAATTTATTGATAATATTAGTTTTGGAAACGATGTAAAAGTCTCTTTCGTTGATTTAGATGATAATATATTTTCTATTTCCTTTAAAAATAAATCATCACAAGAAGAATACAAAAATTATATATCAAATTTGTGTAATGATGATTCACTGGAAATGAAAATAGAAATAAAAAAGAATATAATTAAGAACCATTTTACCATATATAACTATAGTCAATTTACAGAGGATTTATTGAATAACTCATTGTTTGAAATTATGCAAATTTTTAGTAAAATTTTGAACGGTCTGGAGTATATTATATTTAATGTTTTAGATGAAAATGTAAATTGGAATACTAAAACTATGATATTTTCCCACGATTTGAATTCTTGTTTTTCACCCTCAATTAAGAGAGTTGAGAGGATAGAGTTATGTAAGATAACATCTTATTTTCAAAGCGGTATGGAATTGAGTATTTTACCTGATGATTTTGATATTAAGGTTAATACGCAGGGAAATCCATATGTAAAGATATTTAAAAGAATAAATACAACATTATCTATTTCATATATTTCATCTATCTCTTCCATTGATAGCGAATGTTTAAAATGTACAATTAACGGTCAAAGAAATGTATCATTTAAATATGACATTGACGATATTGAAAACAATGGAGTTTTATATAATATATATGATTGGATTTATACTGATGGAAATCCTGTTGATAAGTCAATTATAGCTAGAAACATAATTAGTCTTCATTGTAAATATAGCAGTTTACTGGATGTTGACCCGAGAACATTAATTTCAATTACATCTAATTATGAAATATATTTAAAAGAAAATGTTTCTAAATACTTAGAGGCCAAAACAAAAGTTTCTGAATTTATAAGTGACATAGGAGCCAAATTGGGTGATAACGCACTAGAATTATTTAATAGATTTAAAAACAATGTGTTGGCTATTTTTAGCTTTTTATTAACAGTGGTTTTGGTAAATATAGTGTCACAAAATCCGTTGGATAATATATTTACTAAAGATATAACAGCGTTGGTTGAATTAATTCTTCTTGGTTCTGCAATATATTTTTTAGCTTGCTTATTGGAAACTATTTATAAGTATGAAAAGACAAACAACGCATATAACTTATTGCGAAGAAATTATGAGGATATTTTTTCAGAAGAAGAATTGAATGAAATTTTTAATAACGATGAAGTATTTAAAAAATGTAAAAAAATTGTTATTCGTAATATTGTAATTTTTTCTGCATTATGGATACTGTTTTTTGTTGTGGCTGTTATAGTGATTGAGAATATAAGTACAAATCCATTTGTTAGTAAATTTATTAGATATATAGCAGGTCTATTTGATTAGTACGTTTCCTAAGGTAAAATGTCACAACAAAACAAATATAAATGACAGATAATTATTCCCCTACATTCACCAGAGCGCATGACTGTTAATCATGATGTCACTGGTTCGAGCCCAGTTGGGGGAGCCACAACAGAGTAGTCTTTTGACTACTCTGTTTTTTTTATCTAAATTTACTGCTAAATCGGGCAAGAAGGTGAGCGTTAAGAAACCAGTCCTGTGGACTGGTTTTAGCGAACTGGGATTGAGTGAGTGCTGTTTAAGAACCAAACGTGGTATGCGAGGCAGTTACTTTCCTCCCTTACAAAGTAAGTTGGGTGAGCCAGAAAACGACAGGTTTTTACCTGTCGTTTTTTTAGTGAAATAAATCCTTACAGATTTGTAAAATACGCTTTGCGTATGAAATATTCCTTCTGAATGTGAAATGACTACGGTGTGAGCTGATTTATTTCATTTCACTTTCTGTGTTACCAGAAAATTTCACAATACGTTATGTAGTATTTCACCGTTTGCACAGCAAACAATTTCACGGAGCAGTTGATGTGTGGAAACGAAATTTCAACCATGTCGAGCATCTTTTTGATTACGGCAGTGCCGTTCGTAAGGTTATGTGTACAACCAATGCGATTGAAAGCATAAAGTCAAGTTTCAGAAAAGTTACAAAAAAGGGTGCTTTTCCAAATGAAATGCACTACTCAAATTGCTCTATTTACGCACAACCGAGCTTTACAAAAAGTGGAATGGCAGTAAGGTTCAAAATTGGGCTATGGTCAGAAATCAACTGGCTGCGAATGAAAAAATCAGTGCCCGTATTAAAAAATACGAGCACATGATTTAAGGCATTAACATAATTTTTTATGATCTTTATAAAACTTACACACTTTTCTTGACAAAGCCTCCTCATATCTATTATTATAATGATGATGACCATGAACTCCCATTCCCAGGAGAGAAAATGTCACCGGATGGTGGTAATAACCGGTATGTTTACACAATTTACGGTGTGAACAATCCGAGAGCTATTTTTAATAATAGCACTACTGATCCTGCAACCAGACAACAACATCCCGGTATCAATCAACCCGGAATTGAAATAACAGAAGATGAAATGTGGGTGGTAAATGAAACTGCATATAGCCAGAAACCACAGGGAATGACTGTTCATTTTTATCGTCCTTCTAATTGGGAATATTGGGACACAAGAATTTACTTCTATGAAGATAATGATATTCTGATGTCATGGCCTGGTACTCTCATGAATAGTTAAATGGATGATAATTGGTTATCCTATACGATCTATGGTGTGGAAAATCCGAAAGTAATGTTCAATGATTCGAAGAATAAACAGATACCTAGTGTATTGCAACCTGGGCATTTGGTTACACAAGATGTGTGGTTTAAGGATAATACTTGGACAACATATGAACCAGATTAACTGATTCATTATAAATTTCTAAAGATGAATGAGCAATTATGTTTGCTCATTCATCTTTGAAATTAGTGCTACAAACTTTTGAAAGGTTTTATATATGAAAACAACTAGATTAATACGAGTAAATATAGTATTTGCAATATCTTTTTGTACAGTTTTTATTTTAATGTTTTCAAGTTGTAAAGAGCTATACCCTATAACAAAAACTGCTGAAGGATATACATTTGAAATTGATGAAAATCAAAACGCTACATTGATAAAAACCGATATATTGGCTGAAACCATTGAAATTCCATCGGAAATTTCTTCATATAAAGTCAAAAAGCTAAGTTGTGTAGAAGAAGCTGCATTAGTTGGGGTGTCTCTTACAGGTGTATTTGAGGGAAATAATGTTGTAAAAGAAATTATAATACCTGAAGGAGTAGTGGAAACTTATGGCCCGGCTATAGCTAATTGCTATAATCTTGAAAAAATTACTATACCAGGCACAATGACGACATTTGACGTAGTGCGGTGTGATAATTTAAAGGAAGTGAACATTGTTGACGGAGATACTATTACCGAATCCTTTAGTTTCAGCGATTGTTCCGGGCTTGAAGAAATATACTTACCGAAGCAAATTAACAAAATCAGCACTAATGCTTTTGCTCGTTGCTATTCATTAAAAAATGTGAAGTTTTCAAAAAATGTTTATTGTATAGAGAGTGTGGCTTTCCAAGGATGTACTTCACTTACAAATATTGATTTACCCGACAAGCTATCAGAAATAGGTTCAAATGCTTTTCAATGTTGTACTTCTCTGCAAACTATTGATGTTCCGTCAAAGGTCAGGATTATTGAGAGCTGGACATTTGATGGTTGCAAATCTCTTGAAATAGTGAATTTGCCTGAGGACTTAATAAAAATAGGTGACGGAGCTTTTCGGGATTGCGTTTCTTTAGAGAGAATTAATGTCTATGATGAATGTGATTACATTGCGGACAACGCTTTTGATGGATGTGATAAACTTACAATCTGCGGAATGAAGGGTAGTTATGCAGAACAGTATGCAAAAAAACATAACATACCATTTGAAAAATTGGATACAACAATTCAGTCTGTAAATTAATAATTATCGGTTTGTTGATAATTAAAACTATATTTTTTACGAGAGAATTTTAATATGATGGAGAAAATAAAAAAATATGAATTACCTATTGGGATATTGAGTGCAGTGATAGCGATACTTATATTGTTGCAAAGCTGTTCAAGTGAGCATTGGTGGTTTGGTTTTACATATGAAACTAATGATAATAGAAGCAATTCAAAAGCCAAACCACCGGTTACAATTGTAAAGGTAAACTACCCATCAGAGAAAGTTGTAATTCCTTCAACGATATTTTTCCATAAAGCAAATGCTTTAGGCGGATATGTTACAGGATACAATTTGTGGGGAGCAGAAAGAAAAGGAATGTTTGAGGATAACGATATAGTAAAAGAGATTGTTGTTTCTGAAGGGATAGAGTATATATTTAACGGATGTTTTTACCATTGTATTTCATTAGAAAGCATACAACTCCCAAGTACTATAAAACAATTCTCTTTTACGAATTGTGAAAGTCTGAAAAATGTTAATTTTAATGGTGATGTAAAAGAAATTGAAAGTTTATCATTTTCAGGCTGTTCTTCATTAGAAACGCTTGTAATTCCGGATAATATTGCTGATCGTGGAATAGCATACGGTGCTTTTTCCGGTTGCACATCACTAAAAAGTATAAATATTCCCGATAATATTACTGCAATACAACAATATACATTTAGTAATTGCATATCCTTAAAACAGTTAGTTTTGTCTAAAAATATTAAGAGCATTGAATGGGGTGCTTTTGAAAACTGCACCTTGCTGGAGAAAATTATCATTTACGATAAGGCAGAAGATATTGCGGATAATGCCTTTGAAGGTTGTGATAAGCTCACAATCTATGGAATAAAAGGCTCATATGCAGAACAATATGCAAATGAACACAATATACCTTTTGAA
This sequence comes from Ruminococcus bromii, assembly GCF_002834235.1. Lineage (GTDB taxonomy): Bacteria > Bacillota > Clostridia > Oscillospirales > Acutalibacteraceae > Ruminococcoides > Ruminococcoides intestinale. The sequence goes on from NZ_NNBY01000047.1 coordinate 11,621, forward strand.
GAATTAGATACAATATATTAGCCTACAAACTAGTAAATAGCTGTACAACTGATAAATTTTATTTGACCTAAGGTGAGATATTATGAGAAAAATATTTTATGCCCTTATATGTATTCAGATATCCTTTCTGTTACTACTTTGTGGCTGTACGAGAAAAGAAACAACAAAACAAGGTTTTGAATATTATATAACAAGCGGATATAATTATACATTAAAAGATGGAAAAGCGGTACTTATTGAAAAAACGGTTAATAAAGATGATGAGATTATTAATCTACCTGATGAAATAGACGGATATCCTGTTATAGGGATAGGCAGGTATCATTATACTTTTATTTACGGAGAAACAACAAGAGGAATGTTTGAGAATAATGAAAGTATCAAAACGGTCGTATTGCCATCAAAATTGGAAATGCTAGATTCACAGGTTTTTAATTGGTCTTCAATTCAATGTATTGAGTTTCCAAATACGCTTTGCAATGTTGGGCAATTTGCATTGTCAAGCTGTGTTTACTTAACTGATGTAAAGTTTGGCGAGGGACTAAAAACAATTTCTATGGGTATGTTTTCGCATTGTACAGCACTGGGAGAGATTTCTTTGCCAAAAAGTATTGAAAAAATTGCTTCTTATGCATTTGAAGGATGCGAGTCTTTAGAAAAAATCGTGATTTATAACAATTGTGTAGAAATAGATGACACCGCTTTTGAAGGCTGTGACAAACTCACAATCTATGGAATAAAGGGTAGTTATGCAGAACAGTATGCAAACAAACATGACATACTATTTGAAGAATTGGATAACATAGATGACTGATTATATTTGCGGAGATTAAATAAAGTCAAATTTTAGAATTTAAATGCCGACAAGTTATAGCTTTTAATGCTATTACCTGTCGGCATTATTTTTTGCCCTTTTGCGTTGAAAGCAGAAAGGGCAATTATGATTTGTAGAAACAGAAGTCCCCCAATCGACCTGAATTAAAAAATCAGACTGATTGGAGGAAAAATTAATGGACGCAAATTGCAATAGCAAATTGAAACAATTTTTTAAGAATAGTGTAAATCTAATTAGGGTACAAATTTTACTTGTGGACTGTGAAAAAACAGCATTGCAAAAAACAATAAGGCACATAACCGTTATCACTTTCGGTTATGTGCCTTTTGTAATATAATAAGTTTGTTAAGAATACCACGATTGATTACAGTCCAAAACAAGGAAGATTTCAGTGCGTTAATTTCCAAAGTAAGTTCCACCATTAAAGTTACTTTGGAAATTAACTATTTACTTTTTTGTTTAAGTTTGCGGTAAATATGAATTGTATAATCCGTTTTATTGTGTTATTATGTAGTAAAATGGTGTGCAACATTAGTGTTTTGAAAAAATTATGTTGCTGAAATTAAACTTGAAATAACTGACGGGTGGCATATGGTTCGCAAAGTTGACAAAACAAAGCTTCTGACTGTTGTCGGGATAATTATATTCCTGTTTGGGGGTGCGGTGAGAATTTTTTCTCATCTTACTTCCTCGGCGGACAATTATATTGAAAATTTTGATGTTATTATCTTTTCGGGGCTTATTATAGGCTGGGGTGTGTCTGTTGCATATCGCATTGTTCAGAAGAATATACGAATCTGCCTTGTGATATCTGCGGCGCTTATGCTCTTGTGGATGGCTCTTCGTGCCATAAAATACAACAGCCCTGCCGACATCAACACATACGGACGGTATCTTTGGTATTCATATTACATAGCAATGGTGTTTTTGCCGCTTATGATGTTTTTTGCAATGCTGAATATCGGTAAGCCCGAAAATACAAATAACCGAAAATATCTTTTGATTATACCTGCCGCCGTTCTTGTGCTGCTTGTTATGACGAACGATTTTCATCAGCTTGCTTTTGTATTTGAACCCGATTTTCACAATTGGAACAAACAATACAGTTACGGTCCTGTTTACTATGTAATTGTAGTGTGGATTTTTATACTTGTACTTTCGTCAATTGTGCTTTCAATAAATCGATGCAGAATTTCCGCAACACGCAAAAAGCTGTGGATTCCGATTGTAATAATTCTTGTTGCAATAATTTACACACTCTGGAATAATCTGAATCACGGATATTCGGGACTTAGAATTTACAATGTTCCCGAGGTGTTCTGTTTTGCCTCAATTGCTTTATGGGAAAGCCTTATTCAGATAGGTCTTGTGCCGTCAAATACGGGTTACGGCGATTTTTTCAATGCGTCAAATCTTAACACTCTCATATTTGACAATGAGGGCAATGTGAAATACCGCTCAAAAAACGCAACAAATGTTTCAAAAGATGTTGTTCTGCAAAACGGTAACAGTGTTGTGATTGATGAAAATATAATTCTTAAAAAACATAATATAAAAGGTGGTAAGGCAGTTTGGACGGAAGATATATCGGCAATTAACCGAATTAACAGAGAACTTTCGGAAGTAAAAGAGCAGATTTCGGAATACAATGTAATCTTAAAATCAGAGGCAGAGCTGAAAAAACGAAGAGCGGCAGTAACCGAACAGAACAAGCTCTATGACAGTATAACCGAATTTATCCGTCCTCAGCTTTGCGACCTTGAAAATATACTCAAAAATATTGAAAACAACAGGGGAGATATTTCGGTTAATTATGCCGGTGCCTGTGTTGTTAATGTCTACATCAAGAGAATAAGCAATCTGCTCATTATGGCAAAAAGCAGAAAAATGCTGAATGCTTTTGAGCTTGAAAACAGTATCCGAGAACTTGCCGAGTACATTTCTGTTTACGGAATTTCGTGTTCGTTTTTCAGTAATGTTTCGGGAGAAATTTCAGCCGAAAAAACGATTGCACTTTTTAAATTCATCGGGATTTTTATAAGGCATATAATGAACTGCACAGATGCGTTGCTGTTTAATTTAAAAGTCCATGAGAGATTTATTGATTTAAAAATAAACTGTGACAGCAAAAATGAAATGAAAATTCCCGATGATTTACTTGACGATATTACAAAACTCGGCGGAAATGTCACCACGGAATATGACGCAGACACGCTGTTTGTGTTTGTTCGTATGCAAAGCGGAGGTGATGACATATGACATCCATCCTTGAAATGCGTTCGTTTGTTTGTGTTATATTGATGAGTGTGCAATTTGTTGTTGCCTGTGCGGCAATATACAACGCAACGCAATCTTTTCTTTATAAAATCAGGTTGTGGAAACCGATTTCAGCGGTTATAATTGCAGTAATCTCTTTGACAATGTTTTTGGTAAGCACTCATGTCTTGAGTAAAATATATTACGATAACCAAATTAATAAAATGTCTGAATTTTTTGGCAGAATGCCGTTTGCTCTGTCTGTCGGCATAACGGCATATTGTGCTGTAATGTCTGTGTACATAACGGTAAGGCTTCATCATTGCAGGAATACCGATATTACCGCAATGTCAATTAAAGAAAGCTTTGACGGCTTGCCGACAGGACTTTGCTATTTTGACGAAAACGGACTTGTTGTATTGAAAAATAACCTTATGGAAAGCATATGCCTTGAACTTACGGGTAAATCGCTTAATGTTGCAATGCCCTTCAGAGAGAAGATAAAAGAGGCTTCTCAATATGAAAATGACGGGGCATTTACAGTCAGATTAAAGGACGGCAGGGTTTTCAGCTTTTCGTTGTCGGAAACGGAAATTTTTTCAAAACCGTATTTTCAGCTTGCGGCAACCGATATAACAGAGTTTACAAAGCTTACATCAACCTTGGAATATGAAATAGGCGAGTTAAAAAAGGTTAATGCTCATCTGAAAAAATACAATGAAATGGTCTGTGATCTGACAAGAGAAGAAGAAATTCTTCGCACAAAAGAGATAATTCATGACAGGCTCGGCAGTACGCTGATAACAACAAGAAGATATCTTGAAAACGGCACTCTGTTTGAAAATAACAGTAAATTACTTGAAATGTGGAAAAACAATATTTCTGTTCTGAATACCGCAGAGAATGATTGCAAAGACGAAAACTTTGTTAAGGATATTGAAAATGCCGCAAAGCTTGTCGGAATAACGCTTGAAACAGTCGGAAATCTTCCGACTGATAACAATGCGGTTGCACGGGTTCTGACTTTTGCAACAATGCAATGCCTTAACAATGCCGCAAGACACGCAAAAGCAGATAAAATGATTCTTGAAAGTCTTGACGACGGTGAAAAATATATTTTTAAATTTTCAAATAACGGCAGAAAACCGCCTCGAAAAATCAATGAGGGCGGCGGACTTTCTTCCGTAAGAAAAAAAGCGGAGCAAATCGGCGGAAGCATGAAAATATCGACTTCCGAAATTTTTGTTCTTGAAATCACAATACCGAAAAGCGAGGTGCTGCAGTATGACAAGAGTGCTGATAGTTGAAGATCAGTCAATGCCGAGAACTTTATTTGAAATGTATGTAAACCAAAGCGAAAACTATACGCTTGCGGGCTCAATAAGTAATGCCGATATGACGGATTATCATTGTGAAAATTCCGATGTTGACCTGATTTTAATGGATATATGCACGTCAATGGGAGCAAACGGTCTTGAGGCGGCTGAAAGAATAAAAGCAAAGTTCCCGAAAATTAAGATAATCATTGTTACCTCAATGCCCGAATATTCCTATCTAAAGCGTGCCAAGGAAGCAGGAGTTGACAGCTTTTGGTACAAAGAGGTAAGTCCCGAACCTATTATTGAACTTATGGACAGAACAATGAACGGTGAGCGTGTGTTTCCCGATACAACTCCGAAAATTAAATTCGGCAACGCAATGAGTACGGATTTTACCGAAAGGGAGCTTGAGGTTTTGCGTGAACTGACAAGCGGTGATACAAACACGGAAATTGCCAAAAGACTTTACATTGCTCCGGGTACTGTCAAGAACTATATACAGTATATGCTTGAAAAAACAGGCTTTAAGTCAAGAACAGAGCTTGCCGTAAAGGCAAGAGAGGCGGGACTTGTAATCCTTGACGATAGAATTAACGACAAATAAATACTTTTTTCTGAATATGTGCCGTTTGGCACATATTTTTTTGCTGTTAAAACAGTATAATACAATTACAGGATATAAACTGCTCAGACGGTGAATATCTTTTGTGCAAAACGCTATCTTTGTCCGATTAATAATCAAAGACAAAGGTGCATAAAATTTATTATTTAATGACAGGAGGAAAAACTATGGAGGCAAAAGGTTCAACTTTTCTTAAAGTAACGGGAATCCTTATGATTGTATTCGGTGCTATTGCATTGATTGTGTCAATCATCGCCATTCTCGGTATCGCCGCACTTGCAGCTTTTAACGACGGTACATACGATATGACTATGCTTTATGTCGGCGGCGTTTTCGCACTTATCAGTGCGGTTGCTGAGTTTGTTGCAGGTATTATCGGCGTTATCAACGCAAAACTTCCGCACAAGGCAAATACATGTATTGTATGGGGCGTTATTGTTGCGGTTATGTGTGTTGCAGGCGAAATTATCAGCATGATAGGCGGATCACAGTTCAATGTATTCTCTCTTATCTGCGGTCTTGCTATCCCTATACTTTACATTATAGGCGCTGTTAAGAACAAAGCATAATTATTTTATTATTTACCCCCCCTTTTTAATTACCCACCGTAAATATTTTTAGCACAAGGTCACAGCTGTCCGAACAATCGGGCGGCTGTGCTTTTTTTGTTTATGTTGTGAAATATGCCGTTTGGCACATTCATATTCTATCGCAAAATTGTACAATATAAGTGAAAGATATAGGTGAAAAGGGGTGATGTCCGTTGAAGAAAATTTTGCTCAGTGTTCAGAATAATTTGCTCAGTGAGGCTATTCAAAATGCCCTTGTAAAGAAGGGAAGATTTTGTATTGAAAATGTTTCACCGAATCAAGACGGGAAAATTCTTGATTTGTGCATTGCAGAAAGAGTTGATGTTTTGCTTATGGATGTCACAAGACTTGCCGATTCAACTATTGAGAAACGGCTTGAGCTTTGTGGAAAAGTAAAGGAATATCTGCCAAGCTGTAAAACGGCTCTGCTCTGTGACGAACAGACATATCCCGACCTTGCCGACAGGGTTAAACAGGCAAAACAATTCGGAAAAATAAGCTCGTTTTTTTATTCATCCGTAACGGCAGATTATCTTGCCGCCGCACTTGACGCACTTTAAAAAGGAGGTACTGTTTATGGGTATATTTGACAGCTTAAAAAATATGACAAATCAGACTGTAAAAAACAATGTTTCAAAGGCCGTTTCGGGAGCGGTAAACAATGCGATGCACAAAAGCAAAACATTTGTATTTACCGATTATCCGAAAAATGCAGATGAACTCAAAAAAATGCCGGAGCTTGACTTTTCGTCACCTCTTTCAACAGCGGCATTTGCAATGCTTGTGTTGCTTGAATATGACGAAAGTCCGGAAAACACAATAGAAATGCTTAATGTATTAAAAGGACCTCAGCCGATGAACGGGATGGATGTTCAGTTTTTGCGTGACAGAATCAAGGGCAGGGGATATATTCCTCGCTCATATTTTGAGGGTTCATCCGTGAAGAACGATTATACACCGAATGTTCCGTACAAAATAACCGTTTCCGAGTATGCATATACCTATCAGAGCGAGGGTTATGCAAAGGTTCAGGTTCAGTCGTCGGGAGCAGACTCACCTCGTCCGATTGAGCTTCGCAGAAAGGGCAATCAATGGTTCTTATGGCGTAATCTTGCACTCTCTGATATACGAACTCCGGCTTCGGTTGATCCTTGGGCATAAAGGAGGGATTTTTATGAAAATCAAGAAAAAAGCAAAGCGTATTTCGAGTGTTGTTTTATGCTTTCTCATGCTGTTGACAACACTTCCTATGACAGCCATAACCGCAAATGCGGCGGCTCAGGCTTATATCAAATATATCGACACCGAGGTTTACATAGGAGATGTCCTTAACATTATCGTGGGAGTAAACGGCGGCAGTACAGGCGAAACCTTTACCTATCAATGGCAGGCAAAATATCCGAGCCTAAACTGGGTTAACCTTTCCGATAAAACCGACAGACCCGACTCGAAATTTTCGGGTGTTTTTACAGACCATCTTAAATTTCAGACCTACGCAGAACTTGTAGGACCCGGCTCAGGGTGGAAAGATGTTGTCTTTAGATGTAAAGTAACGGGTTCAAAGAGCGGTACTTTTTATTCGGGAAAATGTAACTTTCCGGGACTTCTTGAGAAGACAGAAATTCCTACAATTGGATTTTTAGGCTTGGAGAAACCTGAACAGGGAAAAATCCCCTCAACAACGGCAACTCCGATAAACAGCACTTATTACAGCTTTGATTATATTGAGTGGTATAAGTACGAAAACAACAAAATTAGCAGAAAGCTCGACAGCGGAGAAACTTTTGACAGCGGTATGTATTGTTGTCAGCTATACTTTAATATGAACAAAGGATATGCGGTTGACAAAGACGCAGTATGCGGTTTGTACAATGGCGACAGTCAGGCGACAATTCTTCAGGATGAAACCACAGGTCAATATTATATTTGGGCATATTACAATGTTCCATATGAATCGCCATCATTTACACATCAGTTCCCTGAGGCAGAAATTATGATTATGAAAGGCAAAGAAGAAATTATATGGGTTGCTGCCAAAAATGCCGCAAGCTATCAGTGGCAGATGAAAGTAAAGAGAAGAACACCCACCGGTATAATAAGAATGTGGAAAAACATAGATGACGACTCATCTACATTAAACCAGTTTTCCTTCAAGGGTACAAAATCAAATACTTTGAGAATCAGACCGAATACGGATTTTGATGAAACTCAATTCAGATGTGCTGTTACGGGTAAAAACGGTGATGTTATTTACAGTGAATCGGTTAAAGTTACGCAAAAGTTTAATGCATGCATTATAATAGATTTCAGAACGGGCGGCTCACCGGATGACACTATTACTGTTAAGTTTGATAAATACACTCCTGGTGGCGTTTATAAGAGTAGCTTTACAGATGAAATAGTGCACAAAAATGCAACTCTGTATTATTATCAAACAGGTACAGGTAAATATGTCATTACCGTAAGCAAGCCGCAATGCGTGACACGGGTATATGAAGTGAATGTTGATAAGAAAGATGTTAACCTTGATGTAAACATTACTGTTCCGTATGATGTCAATATGGACGGTGTTATTAATGTTGTGGACGCAACCTTGGTTCAAAAATACATTGTTGGGCTTGAAGAATTTGACGATTACACTCTTAAAATTGCAGACACAAACGGTGACGGCACAATATCAGTTGTTGATGCTACAAATATTCAGAAGAAAATCGTGAATCTTTTGTAAAGGAGAAAGTTTATGGGACTATTTGAAAAGAAATATTGTGACCTTTGCGGTGACAAGGTAAACGCCCTTACAAGGCAAAAGCTTTCAGACGGTTATCTTTGCAGCGACTGTAAGCACAAGCTCAGTTCGCTTTCATCAGGCTGGAAAAACAGAACATTAGCAGATGTTAAAGCTCATCTTGAACAGCGTGAACAGAACAGACAGAAATATTCGGCATTTGTTCAGTCGGCAAGTGCCGGTACAAATGAAAAGCTTGTTGTAGATTTTAATAACAGAAAATTCTATTTTACAATAGGCAGAGATTTCAAAAACAGCAATCCTGAAATTTTTGATTTTTCACAGCTGCAGGACTTTTGGCTTGAGCTTGGATATACAACTCTGCAGGATTCCGACCGTGACGGAATTCCTGATGAGTATGACCGCTATGATAACCGTCAGGGCAGGAACAGCGGTTTTGGCAGTCAGTTTGATACAACAAACTCATTTTCGGGGCAAAACGGTATGCTTGATGTTCCGCTTGCACTTCAGCCGTATGTTCGTGATACAAACACATCGTCATCACCGCAAAGAATATCTTCTTTAAAAGCAAAATTCATCGTAAATCATCCGTTCATAACCGATATATCAATGTATGTTGATTCGTCAATCGGTACTGTAAGGAATGAGCTTATGAGAGCGTTTGATGACGGAATGCAGTTAATGAGACTGTGTGAACAAATAAGGAACGGTATGCAGAACAATATGGGCTATCAGCAAAGCGGAATGTCCATGCAGAACAATATGGGTTATCAGCAGAACGGAATGCCCATGCAGAACAATATGGGTTATCAGCAAGGCGGAATGCCCATGCAGAACAATATGGGTTATCAGCAAAGCGGAATGCCCATGCAGAACAATATGGGTTATCAGCAAAGCGGAATGCCTATGCAGAACAATATGGGTTATCAGCAGAACGGAATGCCCATGCAGAACAATATGGGCTATCAGCAGAACGGAATGCCTATGCAGAGCAACACAGTAAATCAGCAAGTTTCACAGCCGTTTACTCCGCAAAATGCTGCGGCAATTGTTTGCTCGGCTTGCGGATATAAGCCTGACGGCAATCCGCCGAAATTCTGTCCGTTCTGTGGGGCTGCCATGACATAACCGATATGACTTTACGGCCGTTATTTCATAATATTTCCAAACGAAAAACGCGTGTAAAAAAAGAAATTGTATCCGTGAGCTATTCAAAAAATCATTCAAATTTTGATTACTGCTGTTCTTTTTATGTGCGAAAAAAAGGTGTAAATTTCCTTTTTGACGCTATCTGCAAATGCGGTTACATAGCTTTTGAAAATGTTTTGATCGACGAAACAGATATGAGACTTCTGTGTGACACCGCCGAAGACGCATTGGAAATTCTGAAAAAATATAATCCAAAAAACAAAGGACTAACAGTCGATGACGCCACGGTTACAATCGTTGAAATCATATTTTCCGACAAAAACAGTATGTCGGTCAGTATGACGGAACAAACCTTGGCTTCGCTCGAAAAAGCGTTCTTTGCCCTTGCTGAAAAATATTGCAAAGATGTTTAATCTCTAAAAATAGTTGAAAAGCAACCCTATGGAAACAACTCCCACGGTAAAATAATCGTGGGGTTGTTTTTTTCTGTAACAGAAAATGAGTGCATTTTTTCTTGCCATTACCGTAGTAATTGTTTATAATTAAGGTATGACAATAAAAGAAGGCATGAACAATGCAAACGATAGATGAGGCACTAAACAAACTGAAAAAATCTGATTTTCGCAGTCGGTTTCATTTAAAGCCAAAGGACATTGACTATATTAATGAAAAGGGAATGAATAAAATCCGTTCCCATGCAGAAGATTTTGTCAGAACACGGCTTGCACCAAAATATATTCCGAATGACGGAAAGCAAACGCCTATGAGGGGACACCCTGTTTTTATCGCACAGCACGCCTGTGCCTGTTGTTGCAGAGGGTGTCTTAACAAGTGGTACAGAGTTGCAAAGGACAAACAGCTTAACGAGGTTGAACAGCAGAAAATTGTAAATCTGCTTATGGCTTGGATTGAAAGGGAATACAATGATTATAATTCCAATAAAGAATGATAGATAAGGGCAAAAAGATGAGTGATAAATTAAGCGTGTTAAAAGATTACTTCGGACACGATTCTTTCAGAGACGGACAGGAACAGATAGTTGACGCTTTGCTTGACGGCAGAGATGCACTTTGTATTATGCCCACAGGTGCGGGCAAGTCTATGTGCTATCAGATTCCCGCATTACTTTTTGACGGGGTGACAATTGTTGTGTCACCTCTGATTTCGCTTATGAAGGATCAGGTCGGCTCACTCGTTCAGTCGGGAGTTCCTGCGGCATATATAAACAGCTCGCTTTCATATCCGCAATTTCTCCGAGTGCTTTCAAATGTTGAACACGGAAAATACAAAATCATCTATGTTGCACCCGAAAGACTGTTGACTGACGGATTTCTCGACACCTGTAAAAAGATAAAAATCTCAATGGTTGCAGTTGACGAGGCTCATTGCGTTTCACAATGGGGACAGGATTTCAGACCGAGTTACCTCAAAATTATTTCATTTGTTGAAAGCCTTGCAAATCGTCCGATTGTCGGAGCATTCACCGCAACGGCTACAAATGATGTAAAAGAAGATATAAAGAAAATTCTCAGGCTTGAAAATCCGTTTGAAATTACAACGGGATTTGACCGCCCCAACCTTTTCTTCGGTGTAATAAAGTCATCGTCAAAGGACGAAAAGCTTATTGACCTCATTCGGGAGCGTGGCGACAGGTCGGGAATTGTCTATTGTGCAACCCGAAAAAATGTTGAATCTGTCTGCGAATTGCTCTGCGATAACGGCTTTTCGGCGGCAAGATACCATGCAGGTCTTGATGAATACGAACGCAGGAAAAATCAGGAGGATTTTGTTTTTGACCGAAAAAATATTATGGTCGCAACCAATGCTTTCGGTATGGGAATTGACAAGTCAAATGTTACATATGTAATTCATTACAATATGCCGAAAAACATTGAAAGCTACTATCAAGAGGCAGGACGGGCAGGTCGTGACGGCGGTGAGGCTGATTGTATTCTGCTCTACAGTCCTAAGGATGTTCGCCTAAATCGCTTTATGATTGAAAATTCCGAGGGCAACGATGAGCTTACAATTGAAGAAAACGAGCAAATTCGTGAGCGTGATTTTGAACGCTTAAAATATATGACCTTTTACAGCACAACAAACGATTGTCTGCGTGGATTTATTCTGCGGTATTTCGGCGGTGAAAAAAAGGCTTACTGCGGAAAATGCTCCAACTGTCTTTCAGTTCACAAGCTTGTTGATGTCACAATTGATGCTCAAAAAATTATGTCGTGTATTGCAAGAACAGGACAAAGGTACGGCAAAACCGTGATTTGTGATGTGTTAAAGGGCAGTAAAAGCGAGAAAATTCTAAAAGCTGAGCTTAACAATCAGTCAACCTACGGAATAATGAAAGAGGTTACGGCAAGACATATTTTCGGCACAATTGACTTTCTTGCCGAAAAGGAGTATATCTCATCCGACAATGAAACCGAGGTTCTAAAACTTTTGCCAAAGAGCCGAGATGTGCTTTTCGGACGGGAACGGCTTGTGATGAAGAAAGTTGAAAACTCCGAAAAGGTTGTCAAAACGCACCGCCCCGAAGTGCCTGTCAATTCCGATTTACTTGATGCGCTCAAGGCTTTGCGAAAAGGCATTGCATCCAAAAAGAGCGTTCCTGCCTATGTTATTTTTACCGATGCAACGCTGATTGATATGTGCAAAAAATGCCCCGAAACACCCGATGAAATGCTTGAAGTTTCGGGTGTGGGCAGAACAAAGCTTGAAAAATTCGGAAAACAATTTCTCGAAGAAATCGCAAAATTCAGATAACTTCATATACTGTTAAAGGATGAACGAATTCGTTTGTCCTTTTCTTTTTCAATTTTTAAAATTGCATTGAAATAATTAGTACAAAGTGATACAATAATTACAGAGAGAAAACAGATTGGAGGCATTTGTATGGCTGACATATTTGATTACATAAGCTGGCGCGGCGATTTGACATTTGAACAGGATGGTTTTAACGAGCTTGACGCACTTGTGCTTTCACGTCTTTCATATCTTCCTTTTGACGGTGCGGTATCGTCCTGTCTGTTTGATGAAATTACCCTTGAACAGGCGGCAATGCGTGTGTTTGCAACCGATGATTACGAGAAAAATCTATTGTGGAAGGGTGACGCCGACCTTTTGAAAGCAACGGCAGAGAGCAAGAGATTCGGCAAAATTCTTGTTTCGGGGTATGTAAACGAGGTTGAGTCCGATGTGAGTATGCAGTTTTCCGCAATCACTTTTGAATTTCTCAAAAAGAATTATTTTATTTCATACAGAGGAACGGACTTTTCTCTTGTCGGCTGGCAGGAGGACTTCAATATGTTCTTCACATTTCCGTTGCCGTCACAGAAAAAGGCTCTTGATTATTTTGAAAAGGCAGTCCGTATGCTCAACGGAAAATTCATTCTGGGCGGTCACTCAAAGGGCGGAAATCTTGCGGTTTATGCCGGTGCTTTTACCGATGAAAATTCAAGAAATCACATTGATTATATTTACAATTTTGACGGACCGGGGTTTTCTCTTGACAAAATCAGGGACAGCGGATTTTATGAAGTCGATGACAGAATCTACACCTTTGTTCCGCAGTCAAGCATTTTCGGCATGATGTTTGAGCATGAGGAGAGCTACACAATTGTAAAGAGCAATCAAAAAGGTTTTCTCCAACACGATGTCTATTCGTGGGAGATTGAGCAGAACAGGCTTGTCAGGCTGAAAAGCACTACAAATTTCAGCGTTTTCTTTGACCACACGCTGAAAGAATTTGTTGAATCGCTGACAATTGCTCAAAGACGGGAGTTCATAAAAGAGGTTTTTGCCCTTTTATCGCTGACCGAAACCGAAACTTTTAATGAGATGCTGAAAAATCCGCTTAAAAACACGGGAACAATCCTAAAATCCTTTGCAGGTCTTGACAGCAAAACAAGAAATATGCTTTTGAAAACAATCTTCGCATTCGTAAAAAGTGCCAAAAATAATTTTTCCGACATAACAGGCGGTCAGAACAAAATTACCGTCAGTTAATTATAAAAAAGCTCATATATGCTCCGATACTTTTTAGCGTCGGAGCATTTTCTTTGCAAAAAAATCATTTGTCAAGACGAAATTCCCGTTTTGTCAATTGGCACTTTTGGAATTTGTATTGTCAGTCTTGAAAATTTTTCATAATATACAAAAAACCCGACACGGTGTATGCTGTGTCGGGTTTTTATTTTGCTTTTTAAATGTCAATCGTCAGTTCAACGGGGCAATGGTCAGAACCTAAAATTTCGGTATGGATTTTTGCACCGTCAAGCTTGCTTTCAAGAGCTTTTGAAACGATAAAATAGTCAATACGCCAGCCCGCATTTTTTTCACGAGCCTTGAATCTGTATGACCACCACGAATACACGCCCTCTGTATCGGGATAGAAATAGCGGTAGGTGTCGATAAAGCCGTCATCGAGCAACGCTGTCATCTTTGAACGCTCTTCATCGGTAAAGCCTGCATTTTTACGGTTGGTTTTCGGATTCTTCAAATCAATTTCTTTGTGTGCAACATTCAAATCGCCGCACATAATAACAGGCTTTTTTTCTTCAAGTTTTTTCAGATATGCCTTGAAATCATCTTCCCATTTCATTCGGTAATCAAGCCTTTTCAGCTCGCTTTGCGAGTTTGGAGTGTAGCAGGTGACAACAAAGCAATTGTCAAATTCTGCCGTGATAACTCTGCCCTCATGATCGTGTTCGTCAATGCCGATCCCGTAACATACATTCAAAGGCTCTTCCTTTGTGAACATAGCCGTTCCCGAATAGCCTTTTTTGTCGGCATAGCACCAATACTGATGATATCCTTCAAGCAAGAGGTCAATCTGTCCCTCTTGAAGCTTTGTTTCCTGAAGACAGAAAATATCTGCGTCAACATCTTTAAAAAAGTCCTCAAAGCCCTTTGTAACACAGGCACGAAGTCCGTTTACATTCCACGAAATCAATTTTTTCATAATTTACTCCCGTACACACAAAAGGGAGCAAGCATTGCCTGCTCCCAAATTGCCAATTTGTTAATTATTCTTCTGCGGAAAATTCGTCTTTGCCTACACCACAGAGAGGGCATACCCAATCCTCGGGTACATCTTCCCATGCTGTGCCTGCATCAACGCCGTTATCGGGATCGCCGATTTCAGGATCGTAAACATATCCGCAAACATCGCATACATATTTCATACTATCAAATCTCCTGTTCAAAGTCTGTTGTGTAATCGGTTAGTTGTTGGTCATACGATTATCAAGCTGACTTTTTTGATTTTTTATTTTTTAATGATTACTTAAAGTATCTGTTAAGAAGACCTCTAAAGCCTGCGCCGTGTCTTGCTTCATCCTTTGCCATCTCGTGAACCGTGTCATGAATAGCGTCAAGGTTCTGAGCCTTTGCACGCTTTGCAAGGTCAAACTTACCTTCGCAAGCACCTGTTTCTGCATCTACACGCATCTGAAGATTCTTCTTTGTGCTGTCTGTAAGAACTTCGCCTAAAAGCTCTGCAAACTTGGCAGCGTGTTCAGCCTCTTCAAAAGCATACTTTGTAAATGCGGCAGAAACCTCGGGATAGCCTTCTCTGTCTGCAACTCTTGCCATTGCAAGATACATACCTACTTCGCTGCATTCTCCCTCAAAGTTAGCTCTGAGATCCTTGAGAATATCTTCGCTTACGCCCTGAGCAACGCCAACCTCGTGAACTGTTGCGAAAGACGCCTCCTCGTCCATCTGCTTAAATTTTTCCTTCGGTGCCTTACAAACAGGGCAAGCCTCGGGAGCTTCGGGACCTTCATAAACATAACCGCATACTGTGCAATACCATTTCATAATTACTTCTCCTTTGTAATAAATATTAGTGTACTTCTGCCGAACATTTAGGACATATGCCGTAGTAGATAACAAATCTGTTTTCTACCTTAAATCCCTCTTCGGCAAGCTGTGACTCAAGGTCATCAGCATTTTGATTGTCTTCAACATCAATAACTGCATTGCATTTGTTGCAGACAAAGTGGGGGTGCGGCTCTGTGTTGCCGTCAATACGCTCCTCACCGTTTACATTGCATATAACGCTGACCTTTCCTTCATCCTTAAAAAGAGCAATGTTTCTGTAAACCGTGCCAAGACTAAGGTCGGGAATTTCGGGCTTTAATTTATCATAAACCCAGCGTGCGCTCGGATGAGTGTCCGTACCGCACACAGCGTTGTAAATTGCATTGCGTTTTGAGCTGAAATTTCTTTTTGCCATAATTCATAAATCCTTATGCAATATTAGTCAGTACCGATTGCCAAAATCAGTAATCAGTATTAACTTTGGCTATATTCTATCACGCAGATGTTTGATTATATTTACAATAAAGAATTATAGATAAAAAATCTTGCACAAAGAATTGGGAGGAAATATAGTGAAATCAAACAAAACAGTAAAAATTATCATTTTCACGGCATTCTTCCTGTCTGCGGTAATTTTAATATCGGTAATGACAGGTGCGACAAAAGAAACAACGGCTGATACCGACAGCGTAAAACTGCCCGTAATAATGTATCACTCACTTTTAAAGGACGAAAAACTGCAAAATGACTACACTGTTTCACCGACTCTTTTTGAAAACGATTTAAAATATCTTGCCGAAAACGGCTACACAACCGTTGTTGTAAAAGACCTTACCGATTATGTTTACGGCAAAAAATCATTGCCCGAAAAATGCATTATGCTGACCTTTGACGACGGCTATTATAATAATTATTATTATGCACTCCCTTTGCTCGAAAAATACAACTGCAAGGCGGTCATATCTCCGATTGCCTCAGTGTCCGAAAAATTCACCGAAACCAAGGACATTTCCGTGACCTACGGGCATATAACTTTTGACGATATGAAAGAAATGTCCGATTCGGGCTATGTTGAAATTCAGAATCATTCGTACGATATGCATTCTTTGAAATCACGAAAGGGTGTTTTGCCAAAAGCGGGGGAGAGTGACGAAGCATATAAATCTATTCTTACGGAAGATGTTGTCAAAGCTCAAGGCTTGCTTGAAAATGCAACAGGGAAAAAACCGACCTGCTTTGTATATCCGTTCGGTGCAAAAAATGACCTGACCGAAAAGCTGATAAAAGAAATGGGCTTTTCGTGTACACTAACCTGTACGGAAAAGCCCAATATAATTACTAAAAATCCCGACAGCCTCTACGAGCTGGGACGATACCGCCGTGACCGCAACGAGTCAATGCAGAATCTTCTTATCCGAATTGAAACGCAGTCATAATCCTTATACGGCGGATTTTTCAGCCTTGGTGTTCCTTACAAAAGCCTCGCACAAAGCTATGAAGATGAAAAACAGCGGAGTTGTAATCGGCTGATAAAGGTTTACAACAGACTGAACAGCATAGCAGATAACAGCCGAAACGCACGCAATCAGCATCGGATTTTCCTTTGCATACTTAACTGCGTTCTTAATCGTACCGCACACAATGGCAAGATAGGAGAGAAGTCCCGTAATTCCGATTGTGATAAGGTAGTTTAGATATTCGTTATGGGCGGCATTTGTTGAGCTGTCACCGTATTTTGAAAGGTCGTCAAAGTACGGACTGAATGCGGAGTAGAACATATCCGGACCTACGCCGAACAGCTTTTCAATGAATGAAGCGTCGCCGAAAATCCATATCGACCTTATCCACATAAAGCCTCTGTGCGTACCCCATATATCGTTAAAGCGGATAATTCTTTCAAAACTGCCGAGGTCGGTTTTGGTGTCAATACAGCTGAAATAAACCATAATTCCTATCATGGCAACAGCACAAAGTCCGAATACAACGGCAAGAGCAATCGGCACGGCTTTTGAAATTGTGATGTTTGGTTTTTTGTAATCAATAAGATACAAAATCCCTGTAATAACGGCACAAGCTGCAAGCAATATCCAGCCGATGCCTGAGAAAACAAAAATTTCCTGAAACTTATCAAAGCCCTTGCTTTTGTCGTCAAAGCAGAGCGAGAACAATCTGAGCAGCTTTGCAAACAACAGCATAACAGTTGCCGAAAGGAAAAATCTTTTCAGTCTGACAAGGCTGTTTGAAAACCATACAAGGTAAATAATCATAAATACAGCCATGCCGAGAATGCCGGAATCGCTGTCGGCAGTCATAAGAGCCGCAAAGCCAAATCCTGTTGCTACAAGATAAATTGCCCTGAGCAAGGTTTTCTCCGTGATAACCGACATTGCAATCATAACAGGCATAGCGATGCAGATGTAGCTTGAAAGCAGATTCTTGTTGCCGATTGTTGAAGTGAAGTCGGTAATAGTCTGTTGGTCGGTGAGAAGAGTAAACATCCCGAGAGGATCAATATAGAATGAGTTAAGCACCGCAAGTGCATAAACTATCATTGAACCGAACGCAAGCGCAACGAATATGTATTCAAAATATTTAAAGCACCTTGTAATCATAAAATATGCTGCTGTGTAAAATGCCATAAGCACAAGACCGTTGTTTCGTCCCTGAGTACCCAGAAGTGCATCCAAAGGGTTTGCAGACAACAGCGTTGAAATGACATTTATCCCGAGGAATACAATAAATGCCCAGTCCATAAACGAAAGCTCTTCATACAAATGCTTTGGTTTAGGCTTTTCAAGCTTTGAGTCTTCCGGCGGTTTATCAACGCTTGCAGACATAACAATAAGAAATTCCGCAATAACGAGAATACCCGTCAATATAATGAAAAAGTAATACTTGTCATGCCTGATGTTAAAATATGCGTCCGTGAAAAACAACGGAAAAAGCGTGAACATAATAAGCAGATAGTAGTTTGTAAGCGCCTGCTGTACCGAATATTTTTCTTTTGGCTTAGCAGGCGGATTTTTATGCTTTGCAGAAGTCATAATAAAATAACCTTTCAATATAATGTACTTCAATTTTATAACGCACACACGATGTTGTCAAGAAATAAAGTAAGTTGAAAGCTCTGGTTTTCGACTTGTTTCGATTGGCATATGCTTGCAAAAGAACAATAATTGCATATTTTTCGGCACTTTTATTCCCAAATTAATACTTGTGGAAAAATTAGTATTGTATTTATCTCCGTAAAATGGTATAATTCCCCTTGAGATGTATTTCCATATTTGCAGGACAAAGACTTTTGTGAAAATTGTTTATGAATTTATCTATTTGCAGATTGGGTGGTTTTATGAAAAAATTAGTTGTTTTTGGCTTTGACGGCACTCTTGCCGACACAGCCCCCGGAATTTTATATTGTTTCAATACAACAGCAGTTGCAATGGGCTATGAGCCTGTTGAACACAGCGCACTCTACGGAGTAATCGGCACACCGCTTGAATACGGATTTAAAACGCTCTTTAATATGAGTGATGACGAAATTGAATATGCCGTAAAGAATTACAGTAAACTTTATTCCCAGAAAGGAAAAGAGATGTTCACCGTCTATGACGGGATTTATGACGCTCTTCGTGAACTCAAGAAAAGCGGTTTTAAGCTTGCAATAGCAACTCAAAAGCACAGAATGTTCACAACGGATATTCTTGAAACCTACGAGGCGTCGGATGTTTTCGACGCAGTATGTGCAACAGATGTCGGTACAAACCTCACAAAGAGTCATCTGCTTTTGCAGGCGTGTGAGCAGACAGGAGTTTCCGTTGAAGAAAGTATCCTTGTCGGCGACAGCACAATCGAGGCAAAGGGTGCGGAAGAAATAGGTATGGACTTCCTCGCCGTGCTATACGGCTGGGGCTTTAAAACCAAGGAAGAAACCGAAGAGTACAAGTGCGTCGGCACAGTGTCATCTCCGGCAGAAATCTCTCAAAAAGTCATGGCACTCTGATTACGCTTAGTGCGTGTAAAACAGTGCATAAATAGGATTAAAATTGTAAATTTTCAAAAACCAAATCGGGCAGTCATAACGATTGCCTGATTTTTTTATGCAAATTTAATTCTGTATAATAACAATGATACAACGATATACTTTTGCTTGTAAACGGGATGTTTGATAAACAGAAATATGATAGTACGGAATTGATATTGTTAAATTCTTTTACATAAATTTTAAAAGTTAATTTAAATAATATTGAATTTTCACATATTGTATGCTAAAATAAAAATGCCAAACAAAAATTTAATTTTAAGTTCACCTAAGTGTGTGTTTTTATTTCGGTAAAAATGCAGGCTTTACTTTTCACACCTTATAAGTGAAATATTGTGTCTCAACAATCAAAGCTATGTATTTTTCGTGCGTAGCTTCAGCTACGCACTTTTTGTTTTATGCAAAATTATGCGAAAAATATTTGCTTTTTAAAAAAATCAAAAAAATTTGAAAAATTTTAAAATTTTTTCGGATTTTATAAAATCAAAAGCCGTTTTAAATTGTCTATATTATGAAAGGAAATGAGAGGAGGTTATTTTATGAACATTTCCCACTTAGTAGAGAAAATTAAAAAGGGAGATAACAAATCATTTGAAAAGCTCTACAAGCTTACAGAGCGTGAAGTGTGGTTTACTTGTATCAGCTTTTTAAAGAACGAAACAACCGCACAGGACATTATGCAAGAAACTTACATAACGGCTTTTTTAAAAATCCAATCTTTGGAAAAATCATCACAAATCAGAAGTTGGCTTAACAGAATTGCCGTTAATAAGTGCAAAAATTATTTGAAAGGTAAAGGTGAAATCCAACTGGACGATGAAATTTTTGAAAATCAGGCAATAGTTGACGAGCGTATATCAATTCCCGAAGAATACATTTCAGACAAGGCAAAGAGAGAAATTATTCTTTCAATTATGCAGGAAGTACTGTCCGATGTTCAGTATCAGACAGTGGTTATGCACTATTTTAATGAAATGACTGTTGATGAAATCGCAGAAGTCTTTGAATGTTCAAGGGGTACTGTGCTTTCAAGGCTCAACTATTCAAGGGCAAAGATGAAAACCGCAATTGAAGATTACGAAAATAAAAGCGGTGACAAGCTTCACGGTGTTGTTGTTGTACCTTTCTTTACAACTATTTTCAAGGAAGAAGCAAAGAGCCTTGCAGTACCGAACATTACAATCAAGCTCCCGAACGGACAGACACTTGCAACCTCTGCAACAAAAGGCATTGCAACAGGTGCAAAGTCAACAGTTTCATCTATCGTAAAGGCAACAGCAACTGCGACAGTAAAAACAAAGGTAATTGCCGTTGTCTGCGGTGCTACAATACTTGCAGGCACATCAGCAGTCGGCATAAGCATTCTTGCAGGCTGTAACGCTGAGAAAGAACCGACAGAACCGTCAGTAATATCTTCAACCGTACAGACTTCAACTGTATCATCTGAGGTCAGCAAGGCTATTGAGGATAACGGTCTAAAAATCGACAAAGACGGCAACATCACTGATAAGAACGGTAAGAAAGTCGAAGTAAAAGACGGCAAAGTAGAAGTAAAAACCGATGACGGTAAGACAGTTACAGTTAAGGTTAACGATGTAAAAACTACGGTATCTAACAACAATAACAGCAACAAGGGTAACACCGAAAAGAAAGAAGATACCAAGTCAAATACATCAAAGAAAGACAACTCTTCAAAGGCAAATACATCTGATAACGACAAGAAGCCAGCATCTAAGCCAAGCAACTCTTCAAGTAATAATCAGAAGCCAGCGAAGCCAAGTGAGTCATCACAGGCTGAAACGACAGCTAAGAAATATAAGTACTACAAGCATCACGATGCTGTGACAAAATATCACCCTGCAGTGACAAAACATCACGATAAGGAATGGATTGTAACAGGTACTCACGAGGAACCAGTATACAACTATGGTTACATTGATGTATGTAATGATTGTGGTAAACAGTTACCTGATGCTAACTCAAGAAGAGAGCATTTAACTTGGGAAGTAAGAGAAAATGGTGGTAGAGGTTCATACCATGCTGAGGAACAGTGGGTTCAGGTAGGCACAAAGACAGTAGAAGATGGCTATTGGAAAGAAGCATACACAGAAGTTGTTTCTAAGGCTTGGACCGAAACAATCACCCCAGCTTACGACGAGGAAGTATCTGAAAATGATAACTGGGATAAGAAGGTTCTTATCAATTAAGCGTGTCGGTATTAATTTGATAGCAAGTATAAATCCTTAAAATAATTATTAGGGAAAAGAGGGTTCTATATGAGCCCTCTTTTTCTATGTTAAAAATAAATATTATACCAAAGAAAGTATTCAATTTAATTATAATATATGGTAAAATATAATAAAATAAAAGGAAAGGTTGTAGAGTATATGGGTATTGGAGTACTACTATTTATCTGTTCAGTAGTAGTAGGTTTACTGGTTGTGATTTATATGTGGTACACTTTTTAATAGAAAAGTATTCATATTTAAAATAGAAAAGAGGTATTAAGATGACAATATGTAGTTTTGTAGGTGATGAAGCATAATGTTAATTGAGAACAAAAATATAGAGGATTGTTATGGTATGGGAATGCTCTGTAATCAACAAAATAAAAAAAGAGGTTAAGCATTAGAAAAAATTGCTTAACCTCTTTGTTGTTTTAATAATAAAAAATCTTTTGTGTTACGATGTAATAAATTTTAAAAATATATTATCTTGTTTCCTTGAAAATCGGCAGGCAAACTAAAATGACAGTAAGTTTGACTGCATTTTATCTTGTTTTAACTTAATTTAAAATTACTCAACTGAATTTTTGAAATCTCAAAAACCCAGTGCTTAAGCCACTTTTAAGGCATTTTAAGTAATTTTGACAAAAAATAAAAGGTGGTTAAAAAACCACCTTTTTGGTCGAGGTGAAAGGTGTCCATATATAGTCACATAAGCAAATTTCAGCCAATGAAATGCCCAGTAAATACAAGGAAAATAAATATTGTGCTTTTTCTCAATGAAACATAAAACTGCATAAAGCTATTGCAATCAGCGAGTCATCAGTAAAAATCAGGGGAAAAGTTGCCGCAATGGTCACGCTTGTTTGATTCAAGTGAGATAAGTAATTCCAACATCTCTGAAAGAAAGACGGGGAATCGGGGATTTTGATGATTCCATACAATGCTTCAAATAAAAATAGAATACATATTATTATTTTGAATCAATAAACAGCACCAATCAAGCAAAAAAGTTTGATTGGTGTTTTCTCTTGGAAAATTGCGTGGAAAATTGCGGAAGATATTTCCATAAGATTGTCATATAATGATGAAAGAAGGTGAAATAAGGCAGGTGATTGATATTGATAAAAATCTAAAAAGATGTGCAACTCTCAATGGGGTGTACGAAACTATGAGCGAGATTATAGGTTTTGATAATGTCGTCAAGCTGTATGATTATTTTAAGGGCAGTCAAATAAACTTTCCCACAAGACTTTTTTCCAAAGAATTTGTCTTGAAGGAGGCATTAAAATCATATGACGGAACTTCAGAATCAATCAACCTGATTGCCTCAAAGTTTTCGTATTCAGAACGAACCATAAGAAAATTATTAAAAGAACATATTGATAAAAATCATAAAAGGTGAAACAATATGGATTTTCACTTTCCCTCAAAAGCTATAAAAGGATGAAATTATTATGAAATTTTGGCTTATTTTCTTCGGAATCTGGATTGTAATAGCTATTATTTATAAAATAGTTAAAAATGTATCTTTTATTGAAGCATTTATCAAAATTCCCTTTTTAGTCATAATTTGGTTACATGAGAATTCAAATAATAAATAGAGGATGTGCAATAATTGGAGCAAAAAGCAAAATGAGTCGTAACGGTAGGCAGTGTGCAACTTGTGAATATTGGACAGGACGAAGTGTAGTTATAGATAGTCCAAACTTCATTGTATGCGATTCATCAAATGGCCTTTCATTCATAAAAGGACTCGTTAAATTAGTTGTAAAATTCATTCAATTCTGCACAAATAATTAAATTAAGTTTGAATTTATTACAAATATATTTGCAGACGAAAGGAGGATAAAGATTAGTATGGATGCTGTGTTTAATCGTAATTTAAGAATATGCGCAACTTGTCGCTTTTGGACAGGTTGTAGCGTTAGAGTAAAAAGTCCTACACTTATAAAGTGTGACCGAAACGAACAAGCTACTTGTAATATAAATGGTGTTCCAAAGCGTGCTGGAAATTCCTGTTCCTGCGGAAAATATCAAAAAAAATGTAGTCTTTAAAAATTGCACTCATCATTCAAAATGGTGAGTGCTTTTAATTTATAAAAATAATTTGAGAGGTGAAAATATGGACGCACTATGGTTCGTTTTTGGATTTGCAGTGACAACAACTGTTGTACTTGCAACCGAGAAAATTCTTGAAAAAGCCTAAAAATATAACAAAGGAGACTGATTAAAATGTTTGCATTAGTGGCAGCAATCACAACAAAAGCAGCAATAGAAATGTTTGCAGCAGGAGCAGGAACAGCAATCACGCTTCTCTGCACAGGCACAAAGCTGAGGAAAAGAAAATGATAAAAATCGTAAAACCTGATGATGTTTTGAAAATCAATGACAAAGCAATCATTCCGTATATCAACAATCTTATTTCAAGTATTCTATATTCATATTGCGCCAACCGTTCCATTGAAGCGGCTGGCGCAATTTATTTTTTAGAGTATTCAAGTGACTTTAATAAATATAAAGAAATGGGTTTGTCCTCTCCCCTCTGTGAAAAACGCTTTGAATGGATTGAGGAAATAGGCAATGGATATTCGGACGGTTGCATTGTAATAAACAATGATTTTGCAATCAACATCATCGGTAAAACAGAATTTTTTCCTAAAGAGGTAATACTATGACGACAGAAAGAGCAACGATAAAATGTGAATCAATATTTTCCGATGATAGCTTGCACAGATATTCCTTGTCGAAAATCTGGGATAAAACATTGCCTATATCAAATGTTATTACTATTGCGCCTTCTGAAGACTACAATATCACAAGCGATATGACAACAAATATAATATGCAACAATATGAAGCTTCTTGGGATGGGTGGTTTCATACTTACAAATCTAATTTCAAAAATTGGAGTTGATGTAAAAAAAGTAAAGTTCAGTGATGACCTTTGGAACAATGAAACGGATAAAATACTTCTTGATATGGCAAATAAAGCAGACAATATAATCATAGCTTGGGGGAAATTCACCGCCGCAAGAAAAGATTTTTCAGTACGAGAAAAGTCTGTTCTTGAATTGCTTGACATACATAGGGGAAAGATTTTCTGTATTAAAGACAACAGAGGAAGAACGAATTTGCACCCGTTGACACCTAATGTGCGGCATGGCTTTATTTTGTCAGGATATGAATAATTTGCTATTTCTGTGCAACATTCACAAAACGCTGTTTTTCAAATTTTGCAAAAAAAACAGACATTGAGCCAGGGGTCGTGTAGACTCTTGCGGCTTGTACTGGTTCAATGTCTGATTTTTAGTAAAACGCTGAATTTCGAAAGTTTGTAAGATATTACGTCTCAAAAAATGTTGATTTTTTCTTTCAATATGTTACAATATAGTTACACATTAAGGAATGATTTTTAATGAATATTTGATATAATTTTTTCGTTTCACTAATGTGAATCTATCGAAAGGAGCTATAACAATGGGATTTTTAAAGGTTGCTAAATCTAATATTCCTGATGGTGATTATTATGCAGAAATAATTGATTGCTCGTCAAAAGATGACAAAGTTGTAATCTCATTCAAATTGGAAGACGGTACAGTGTTTCGTCCGTACGGTATTAAAGCCGTAATGTCTGAAACGAATCCACTGTATATTTTTTTGAATAAATGTGGACTATCTGACGAAGAAATTGAAGACCTATCTACGGAAGATTTGATTGGAACACAGTTGAACATTTCTGTGAAAAACAGACAAGGCGAATATGTCAATTTCTGCAACATCACTAATATGGAACCCTTAATTGATGAAATTGCGTAAATAAAAGGAGGTACACTAAAATGAGCATAATAGCTCAAAAAGGTATCTCCAAGACAAAAGAATCCAGCAATCATTTCAACGGTGAAGTAAACCTTTTGAAAAAGTGTGTAGACATTGATACAGGCATTTGCTCTTTGTTGCTTCAAATTTGGCTTTCTTCAGAAAAGCACACTGAAAAACTGCTTATGCGCAGTGATGTATATAAGGCAACCGACCTACTATATAACTGTGGAGCGGTCATTGGAGACACTAAAATTTTCACTGCATATATTTCCAATGCAGAAAAGCAACTTGATATATCATACACACACAATGGTATCGGATGGTCTGAATATGAGGGAAACCGTCTTTTCAAATATTCGAACGCTTTTCCGTTGAATTCTGAATATGTCGGTACACTTGACATTAAGCAAGAAGGCTCTTTTGAAGGTTGGAAAGACACTGTTGAAAAATATGCAATGTCGCAAACAGCTTTGCAGTTGGGAATAGTATTGGGTCTTTCTGCGGTAACTACAGGTTTTCTGAAAGATGAATTAGACGGAACATTGCTTGTTCATCTCTACGGTGCTTCATCAAAAGGTAAAACAACATTTGCTATGCTGGCTGTCAGCACAGCAGGAAATCCGAGTCAAAATTCAAAAAACACATTGATGTGTGATTGGTCTGATACACCTAATTACAAAATCAGTGTATTGGCAAACAACAACGGCTTTCCAATAGTATTTGATGAACTTTCAAAAACTAATCAAAAAAATTTATCTGACTTCTGCTACAATGTTGCAAACGGTAGAGATAAAGGAAGATTAAATTCAAATGCTGAAAGAAAAGATGTTTTCACGTGGAGCACAACAGTAATCTCAACTGGAGAAAGTTCAATTCTCGCACAATGTAATAACAACAGCGGATTGTTGGTAAGAGTCTTGGAGATAGCTCTTGACTCAATCACAGAATCAGCACACACGGCTGAAAAGCTTAAAAGTGGAATAATTAAAAATTATGGTTTTGCAAATGTAATGGTTGCACAATATCTATTTCAAAATGAAACACTAATAAAGGATAAATTTTTTGAGTGGCGAAAAAAGATTGAAAGAGATATTGAAATAAAAAGCAGTCTTGTAAAAAGACTATCTAAAAAACTTGCTGTCATAATGCTGACAGCAGAAATATCAAGAACTGTACTTGGTCTTGATTTTGATATTGAAGGAATAGAAAAAATAATAATTGACTCGGTCAATAAGCAAAATGAGCGCAATCCATTTGATATGGGTGAAAATTTGATTCAATTTCTGTTGGAGGATATTGTCATACATCCTGAAAACTATCAGGAGTATTCATTGGATGACTACACAAAATCATATGCTCATAATATCACTGCTGTCATCAAAGCAATACACAAAAAACGAATTGACGAAACAAATGTTGCTCAAACAGAGGTAATCTATATTCCAAGAAAATTTGAAGAATTGCTCCTAAAAGGAGGCTTCACTGATATAAACCTCTGTTTGAATGAATTGAAAAAAAGAAACTATTTGGTGACAGACAAAGACCACAATAAAATAAAACGAACGATTGAAGGAAAAAAGATACGAACATATTGCGTACGATTTCCTACTTCGCTGATAACACCAACCTTTTGAATTTGGAGGTATAATTGTGGTCATTAAAAAAATAAGGGTTTCAATCCCAAGATATAAATTGAAATTTTGCAACAACTTTGATAAAGTCGAGCCGACAAAAGTGGAAAACACTTCTGAATCGAGTTTGGAATCAGAATTCTATGAAGCGGCGGCTCATTTAGTATATCTAATATTGCAGAAAAATAAATAATCGCAAATGCTGTTGATAATTTTTTATTGACAGCATTTGTTTTCTAAGAATGTTGGAGGTAATCTATGAATAATCACAGGAAAATAGCTGCTTGCTATATGAGATACAGTTCACACGCTCAAGATGATGGAAATTCCATTGAAGCGCAGGATAAAGCAATCAAAAGATATGCAGAGGAACACAACTACGATTTGCAATATATCTATTGTGATAAGGCAAAAACAGGAAAATCAGCTAAAAGACCAGAGTTTCAAAAAATGATAGCCGATGCGAAAAATCAACTTTTCGATGTATGTATTGTACACAAATTCGACAGATTTTCTCGTTCAAGACGAGATTCAATCATATATAAAGAAATTTTGAGTGAGTATGGTGTTTGTCTGGTTTCTGTTTCTGAACAATTTGGAAGTGGACCACAAAGTACGGTAATGGAAGCTATTTCAGAAACTATGGCAGAATACTATATCAAGAATCTAAGCAATGAAGTAAGGAAGGGACTTGATGTAGTTGCTTCAAAAGGTTTGCACACTGGAGGTATTCCACCGTTGGGATATGATGTTTCAGAAGATAAAAAGCTTGTGATAAATGAAGCCGAAGCTGAAATAGTCAGATTGATTTTTGACAGATATGCAAACAACTACACCTACAATGATATTGCAAAAGAATTGAATGCTAAAGGCTTCAAAACAAAAATCGGAAATGAATTCACAGGTTCTTCTTTCAATGCAATTCTTCAACAACGAAAATACATAGGTGAATATGTATACAACAGAAGAGTTTCAGAAGATAAAAGAGGTTGTGTCAATTCTCATAAAAATAAGCCTGAAGAAGAAATATTACGAATTCCCGGAGCAGTTCCGCAAATCATTGACAATGAAACATTTGAAAAGGTTCAAAAAAGACTTGAAATGAATAAAAGAAAAGCAGGACACTACAAAAGTAAATCAAGCTATTTGTTGTCAGGACTAATTGTTTGCGGTGTATGTGGCTTTCACTATCAAGGAAATTGCAGACCCTCAGGTAGTTCAAGTAATATGTATTCATCATATCGTTGTGGTAAAAGACAAAATCACAAGGTTGGTTGCGGAAATAGTGAGATTGAGAAAAATCGTCTTGAAACATTTGTTCTTGAACAAATGCAAAAGCATCTGTTCAGTGATAAAGCAATAAAAGCTATTGTCACGCAAGTAAATGAATACAATGCTTCTGTTTCAAAAAATAAAAACAAAGATTTGTTGTTGTATGAGAAACAACTCAAAGAAGTTGATAAGAAAATAAAAAACCTTTCAAATGCCATTGCAAACGGAGTAAATCAAGATTTGATAATTGAGCAAATCAACTCGCTTGGCTCTGCAAAAAAAGACTTGGAGCAGAGAATAAACGATTCAAAAGCTCCAGAGTTTCCTCCTGTTGTTGAAGCAGATGTAAAAAAGGCTCTTTCACAATTTCCTACATTCCTTAAGGAAAACAACAGCATCGAATGTAAAAATTTCATAAATCAATATATAGACAAAATTGTCGTAAACAAAGAAACAGTCGAGGTCACTTTCAAAGTGGCTTCGGCTGTTTTCAATTCTTCTTTTCCTGATGACAAAACTGGAATGATAAAAATAAAAATTGAGATTTCTCGTTTTGAACTAAAAGCATTGCCGAAACAACGGAGGAAGATTCCTACGAACGGAAACTTTGGAAAAAGTTTTCTGAAAGGCTATGAGATTGTTCAAACATAAAAGTCCCCAATAAAATTCAAATGAACTGGGGACTTTTGATGGGGAAAATGACATCGAACTGCAAAATGGAGAAATTCAAAGAAATTTGCATTGTAATAAATGCTAAATCAAAAAGAAAAAAACCACAGTTTTTCAGCAATTTTGCATAAAACTGTGGATTAAATGGTCGAGGTGACAGGACTTGAACCTGCGGCATCTTGGTCCCAAACCAAGCACTCTACCAAACTGAGCTACACCTCGAAATGTTGTTTAATAACAACAGCTTGATTATTATATACCATATTTTCGGATTTGTCAACATAATTTTCGTTTTTTATTAAAAATTAATTCAAATATTTTGAAAATCACCATAAAACAGACCGACAATGCGATACAAAACAGCCGTCCCTGCATAAGAAACGGCTGTTGGTGCGGATAACAGGACTTGAACCTGCATGAAATTGCTTTCACATGGACCTGAACCATGCGCGTCTGCCAATTCCGCCATATCCGCATATGTTTAATTTTGTGTACAAGAAGTCGATAGTGAGCATTTAAACTGAAATATGTTAGCAACGCTACCCCTGACCTACTGCTTAGAAGGCAGTTGGTCACTCTTAGCATCCATTATTTGTGCAACACCCAAAATGTGCTATATTATTATAGCAGACCGACAGGTAAGTGTCAAGTGACATTTACTTTATCGGTCTGTTTTACGCTGATTATTTTTCAGAATCGGGTTTGCGGATTTTGAAACCGTCATATTTTCCGATGTCGCAGAGGGCAATTTCGTGGCAACCCATTCTTGTTGACAGCGGTGCAAGCTCCATATAGTCGCCGTAGAGGAAAGTAAGGTACTTGTTATATTCCTTTGGCACGGGGAACTTGTAACCCTCAAAGTCGGCATAAGCAACATCGTCAAGATATTCCTTTGGAAAAGCACCGTTATAAATATTTCTGCCCATTCCGTCATAGAGATATTTTGCGTTCTTTTTGTTTTTAAAGAATTTTAAAGTACGGACTTCAAGCCACATACTGAATCTGAGCGGAAATATTTTCTTGCAGAAATTTGTTACAATGCTCTGGATTCTACTGCCGTTTTCAGCCTTGCGATTGTTCCATTTATTGAACACCAGCGCTCTTGTGAACAGAGTCACATCCATATGAATTTTTCGTCCGATTGCTGAATTGGCTGTGTTATCATGACAGAAAATATCAAACGCAATTCCGTTGTGCATTGCGTGATGGTCTTTTGCAAAGTCGGTTGCAAAGAAAGTGTCGTCAAGTCTGACCTTGGCAAATTCATAGAAACAAGCCTTGTCCGTATGGTACGATTGAAAAGTCATATTGCTCGGAAGTTCCTTTGGCGCAATCTCGCAAAAGCGGTCAAAATCTTCACGCAGCATCATAATATCGGCATCATCATCCCACGGAATGAACCCTTTGTGACGAATTGCACCGAGAAGTGTTCCGCCGCCGAGAAAATATTTTATGTTGTGCTTTCGACAAATTCTGTCGGTTTCAAGCAGAAATGCAAGCTGAATTTCGTGAATTGAATCAAGTCTGCGCTCGTGTGAGTGGGGGATACGCAGAACTTTTTCGGACTTCATCTTGTCCATTATGCAGATTTTCAGCATGGTTTCAAGGTCTATGTCGGGAGTGCATTCGTTTACGGAAATTTTGCTTGAATTAATTGCACAGCCGTCAAGCTCCGTAAAATCGCCCGACTCAATTGTACAGCGACTGCCGTAAATATCGTTGAGAACAGCCGCAATCATAATCAGCGATGCGTTGCAGTTTTTGCCGCCGACATTATAAACTGCGTTTTCTTCAAGAGTTGTCATTGCGAACACAATCGCCTTTAAAACATCGTTGATATAAACAAAGGTATAGCGATCCCTTGTTGCCGGAACAACTGTGTCACGGTGGTTGGCTATATCGTCAAAAACAGGATCAAGCACGCTTGTAAAGTTGCTTGAAGCTCCCAAAATTATGCCCGTTCTGAGCGTTGTAACGGTTGATTCGCTGTTCTTCAAAACCGAGTGCAAGGCGGTTTCTCTCGTTCTCATAAGCTGACCTGCAAGCGATGAGGGAGAGGTTGCGTCAAGTTCTGCGTACTCGTTTTCGGAATAAACTCTGTGCGGTTTGGCTTTGCCGTAAATTCTGCTGTCGTTCACAACGACAACCCTTGCGCCTGTGGCTTTTGCAATTTTGGCACAGGCATTTATCTCTGCAATGCCGTCAATCATAATCTGTGGGTTGTTGTCTGTATGTTCACCGCAGATTCCTGTTGTAATTACATAGTCGGCACTTGAAATTTCTGATGCAGAATTATAATCGACAAAATCAAAATCATCTCTTAACAAGAGTTCGCTGTGGTATGATGCCATTGCGTTGCGTGATTTGCCGAGAAGGATAACTTTTATTCCGAGCCTTTTAGCCTCGTTATTGTACAGAAAGGCATAGCAAAGACACCTTGCAAGTTCACCACCCGAGATGACAATTGTTTTGTTCCTGAGCTTTGCAAGAGTTTCTTTTTCAACTCCGGGCAATGCCGCCCTGTCGGCCTCAAATTCGTTTAAAAAATCTTTAATACGCATTACTTTATCCTTCGTAATTCTGCACGCAGTTCTGTTGCTCTTATACTGCGTTTTATTCCGTCTTTAAGCGTGGTTTTCGGACTAAAGCCGAGTGATTTTATTTTATCATTGCACAAAACATACGGTGTGGGGGATGACGGAGAAAATTCAGGTTCTTCTTCGTCTTTTCTGTGAACGAACACTACGGAGAGATTCTTTTCGGGATTTGCCGATTTTACAAGCTGTGCAAATTCCCGCATTGTCACATTTGCGTTATCGTTTGAAATGTTGTATGCCTCACCGCTTTTTCCGTTAAGCAAAATATCAATCAATGCAGAAACCGTGTCCGTCACATAGCAAAAGCTGAACTTTTCGCCACCGTTATCTGTAAGCATAATGCTCTGATTTTTTGCCGCACTGACAATCAGCTTTGCCCATTTTCTTTCATCGCTCATTCCGACACCTCCGAGTGTGGGGCAGGGACGGGCGATTTTTACATTCATACCGAACTTTTCAGCATAGCAAACAGCAAGTGTTTCGGATGAACGCATACTTTGTGCGTATGCACTGTCGGCATCGGTCGGATCAAGATAGCCGAGGTTGTTTTCGCAAATGTTATTTTTACCGCTGAAAACCTCCCCGTAAACCATATATGAAGATACGAGCAGAACCGATTCGGCATTTGACTCTTTTGCATATTCAAGCACATTTGCAAAGCCCGAAGTGATTGTATCCGCAATTTCGGGATTACTGCAATCTTCCTCTGCAACCTCACACGGGCAGTTGCAGTATATTACAAAGTCGGATCTTTCAGTTACGGAAAATGCTCTTGACTCTCCGATTTCAACAACAAAATCTTTGCGGAGAGTAAGGTTGCCGAACTGCTTTTCGGCATCTTCACGGCTTTTTGCAAGGGTGATTACCCTTGTGTTGTTTTCAAAAGAATCATTGCCCTCAAGCAATGTGCATATAACGTAATATTCAATAAGTCCGTGACAGTCCGACACGAAAACAGTCTTGTTTTTTAACTGTTGAAAATTTATCCTGTTGTCTGCAATTTTTTTAATGTCCTCAAAAATTTCGGAGGGCAGATTGCCTTTTACGGTACAGTCCATATGGGTTTACCTCTCAGATAAATCAGAAAAGCTCCGCAATTGTGGAGCTTTTGCTTTATTCCGAAACGGAATTATTTTTTCTTTTTTGATTCCTCATACACTCTGAGGGTTTCATCTGTCGGTCCGTCAAACATAACAGTTCCTTTTTTCAGGAAGATTGAACGCGCGCAGATCTCTTTAACCGAAGCGGCATTGTGACTTACATAAAGTACGGTTACACCGCTTTCGATAATCTCTTTAATTTTATTTTTACACTTCTTTTTGAAGGTTGCGTCACCGACCGAGAGCGCCTCATCAACAACAAGAACATCGGGTTCAATGTTGACATTGATAGCAAAACCAAGACGCATTTTCATACCGCTTGAGTATGTTCTTACAGGCTGGTCAATGTAATCTCCAAGCTCTGCAAAGTCGATGATTTTCTCCTCGATCTGCTTAATGTAGCTGTCCTCAAGACCGAGAACATAACCCTTCAGATAAATGTTTTCCCTGCCTGTCATTTCCATGGAAAAGCCTGCAGTGAGCTCAAGCAATGCGGCAACCTTGCCGTCAACGGTGATTTCGCCTTCATCGGGAAATGCAACGCCCGTAATCATCTTGAGCAGAGTTGACTTGCCTGCACCGTTGTCACCGACAATACCAACCGATTCGCCACGATTGATTACCATTGAAACATTGTTAAGTGCCTTGTTCGTTTTTGCATTTCTCGGCTTAAAGAAAAGAGCCTTGAATCTTGCCTTGTCATCTTTGTAGAGTGTGTAGGTTTTGCTGACATTTTTAAAGGTAATAATCGGATCGGATACTTTTGTTTCAGCCATAATATTACCTCCTTAAAGTACATCAGGAAGTTTTTTCCTGAGTCTGTTGTAGTTGAAAATACCAAGGGCGAAAATTACAACAAATTCAATTGCAAACACAAGACATTCCGTTTTGTTTGCATAGAACGGTCTGTTGTAGAGGAAACAGTTGCGGTAGCCGTTTACGAAAAAGTTAATCGGATTGATAAGCATAAGCTTGTTGAGAAACGGCGAATCAAAGCCGTAGGAGTTGTACATAATACCCGATAACCAGAAAATACCTGACATAACGGAAACAATCAGGCTTTCAAAGTCCTTACTGAACGCAGACATCGGGGCTGTTGACCATGTGAGTGCAAGGAAGAAGATAAACATCAACGGACAGTACAGGAAAAATTGCAGATTGTACCAGCTCGGTCCGATTGTGAAAAGTACATATGCGTACATAAATGCCATAAGAATCAGGTGAACAAAAAGCCTTGAAACCTCTGTATAAGTAAGGATTGTTGAAACGGGGAACTTAACCTTTGTAATAAATTGACGGTTGATTCTCAGTTCCTTTGCACCCTGCGTTATGCTGTCCTGAATAAAGAACCACGGAATGATACCGATGAACATAAAAGTAAAGAAGTCAATGGAAAAAGGCTGTGCTCCGCCGATGTCAAGGTGAAGTGTTTTAAGCTGTTTGATACCGCAGGAAAAAGCGAACCAGTAAACAAAAATTGTAAAGGCAGGCTTAACAACAGCCCAAAGAGGACCGATTACGGCGCCTTTGTAAGTTTTAATAAGTTCGTTTTTGGCAAGGAGCAAAATCTGCTTTCCGAAGCCGCGATGTTCTTTTAAAATTGTAAACAATTATTATACCATCCTATCTCTTTTGTGATGCACAGGCGCCCGCCTGCAAGTGAATAAAATCGAAAAATGTATTATGCACTCTTTAACAGTATATATTATATTACTTTTTCCTAATTTGTCAATCAAAACAAGGCAATTGAAATCTATTTGTAAGATTGAGCGAATCCCCGTTAATTCTGCGTATTTTGAGTGTTCACAGAGCGAATATGACAACCTGTCACGGAAACCTTTAAAAATAAGGAATAATACTTTTCAGATAACATAAAATTTAAAGGCTGTATAAATGGGGGATGATTAATTTTAAAAATTTACCAAAATTAAAATCCCGAACAGAGCCTTTAAAAGCTTTGCTCGGGATTAATTTTATTACTTATCAGTCTGCCTGGATTTTTACAAACTGTTCTTGCATATAGGAATAAACCTCATCGGAAACATTTGAAAATACATAGCATTTGTCAAGATACTCGTCACTCGGGAAGATGAATTCGTTTTTCTTTGCGTCTTCATCAATGTAATCGTCATATGCAACCTGATTGGGTGTTGCATAGTTGAGATATTCAAAGTTTGCGGCGGCAATTTCAGGGTCCTGCATAAAGTTGATGAACTTCTCCGCATTTTCCTTGTTTTTACTGCATTTCGGAATACACATTGCGTCATAGAAAAGGTTTGAGCCGTCCTTTGGCATTGCGTAGTCAAGATCCTCGTTGTTATCAATCATTGTCATAATGTCGCCTGCGTAGTACGGAGCAATTGCCGACTGGCTGTTTTCCATTTCAGTAAATACCTGATCCATTACATATTTTTTAAGGAGAGGCTTCTGCTCTTTAAGCTTAGCGGCGGCTTTGTCAACATCTGCCTTGGTGCAGTTAGCAGGATTAATGCCCTCAAGCTGCATTGCAATTGCCATTGCGTCACGGCTGTTGTTAAACATAAGAATCTGACCGGAAAGGTCTTTGTTCCAAAGTGCGTCCCATGAATCGGGCTTTGTTTTAACCTTTGTTTTGTCATAAACCATACCTGTTACGCCCCAGCTGTAGCATACGGTATATTTACCTTCGGGATCGCAGGCAAGCTTTTTGAAACGATCCATAAGATTGTCGTAGTTAGGAATATTGTCAAAGTTAAGCTCCAACAGCATATCCTCATTAATCAATCTGCTGATCATATATTCGGACGGAATGACAACATCATAGCTTACATTACTGTTTTTCAGCATATTGTAAAGCTCTTCGTTGGTTTCATAGGTTGTGTAGTTTACCTTGATGTTGGTGCGTTTTTCAAACTCCTCGATAATGTCGAGTGAGTCATCTTCGCCGTTTGAAATGTACTCGCCCCAGTTGTAAACATTAACTTCTCCTGCGTCAGCTGAGTCAGCCGAAGCACCTCCGCCGCAGCCTGAAAGGCAAGCCGCACATGTTGCCGTCATTGCAGATGCAAGGACAATGCTGATGATTCTTTTCATTTCTCAATCTCCCTTTAATAAAATTTTTAAAATCAAGTTCTCTTTTTCTGCACCTTTTCTTCGTGTCTGTCACGCAGATTAATAATAACCATAACAATGAGTACAGCAAGGAAAAGCAGTGCGGAAAGAGCGTTGATTTTCGGTGAAATTCTCCTGTGAGTCATCGAGTAAATTTCAATAGAGAGGTTCTGGAATTTTGCACCTCTTGTGAAATATGTTATGATGAAATCGTCAAGAGAATATGTAAAACTCATGAGCAGACCCGAGAAAATACCCGGCATAAGCTCGTGAATAATTACCTTGTAAAATGCCTGCCATTGGTTACAGCCAAGGTCAAGGGCGGCATCGTAAATGCTCTGATCCATTCGTTTGATTCTCGGCATAACATTAAGCACAACAAACGGAACACAAAAGCATATGTGCGAAATTAAAACCGTGAAAAATCCCATTTCAAAGTTAAAGATAACTCCGAGAGTCGTAAACAAAAGCATGAGAGAAACACCCATTACTATGTCAGGGCTGATGATCGGAATGTTTGACGCATTCTGAATAAGCATTCTTTTTTTGCCCTTGAAATTGCTGATGCCGATTGCGGCGGCAGTTCCGAGGATTGTTGCAAAAACAGATGCAAGAACGGCAATAATAACAGTGTTCCACAATGCGTTCATAATATTGTCGTCACGAAAAAGCTGTACATACCATTTGAATGTAAATCCTTTCCAGACGGTAGTTTTGCCGTTGTTGAAGGAATAGAAGATAAGTACGGCAATGGGCGAATAAAGGAAAATAAGCAGGATTGCAATGTAAATTTTTGAAAGAATACCTGTTTTCTTTTTCATTATGCAATCGCCTCCTCATCACCGAACAAGTTCATGATTATCAGGAACACGAAAATAAAAATCATTAATATCAATGAAATTGCCGAACCCGTGTTTTGGTCTGTCCAGAATATTTTTTCAATGACATCACCAATCATAATGTCGTCCGGACCGCCGAGATACTGTGCAACCAGGAATGTGCTTGCACTCGGAACAAATACCATTGTCACACCCGAAATAATTCCGGGAACGCTGAGCGGTGCGACAACCTTTCTGAATACGGTAAAGTTGTTTGAACCGAGATCCTGCGCCGCCTCAATAAGACCGTTGTCGATTTTGCTCATAACGGTGTAAATCGGCAGAACCATAAACGGAAGATATTCATACACCATTCCGAGAATTACCGCACCCGTGTTGCCGATGTAGGTTGAATGAATACCCAAAAGCGAGAGCATCATATCAATCGGACCGTTGTCCTGCAAAAGCGTTACCCATGCGTAGATTCTTAGCAGAAAGTTCATCCACATAGGAATCATAAGCAACATAATGAGCGTGTTCTGGGTTGATTCTTTCATTCTCGTGAGAAGGTATGCTAGCGGATATGCAAGTACAAGACAGATTGCCGTTGAAATAAGCGCAATCCAAAGTGATTTTACAAAAATATTTGTGTAGTAAAACGCATTTGTAAATGCCTGAAGCGAAAAATTACCGTTCTTGTCGGTAAAGGCGGTAAAGCCGATCATAATAATCGGAATCATTGTGAAAACAACCATCCAGATTATGTAGGGAATAGAGGGCTTGCGTGATTTCATTTATCAGCCCTCCTTTTCCGAAAACTCTGAAATTACCTCAAACCGAGCCTTTGAAAAGTTGAATGAAAGCGGAACATAGGTTGCGACCTGCTCGTCCGTATCGCTGAGCATAAGCCACTTTCTTTCGTCCGATTCAAGAATGATTTCGTTGTGTTCACCCTTGTAAACTACGGATTCAATGTACAAATCCTTTAAATCGCCCACGCCGTCGCCTGCAAGCGAAAGAGCGTCGGGCGGCAGAGTGATTTTTAGCTTTGTACCTTCTTCATAGTATTTATCGGGAACGGTAACGGTTTCGCCCTCAAGCTCAAATTCAAATGAATTGTCGTTCTGATTTGCGTATGTAACGGTTGTCTCAATAACATTATCGTAAAACGGAAGAAGCTTGTTCATAATCTGAATGTTGAACGGGATAACCCTCATACCGATTTTGCTTCCGATTTCAGCCGATTCGGTGGAGTGGATAAGAATTTCACACTTTCCGCATCTTACGCTCATCTCATAGTGAACACCCTTGAAGGTTGTGTTCTCAACAGTTCCGACAAGCTGACCATCCTCGGGAGAGGTAACTTCAATATCCTCGGGACGGATGACAACATCAACAGGAGTATTCCTGCCGAATCCCTTGTCAACACATTCAAGCTCTTTGCCGAGAATTTGAATTCTGCAGTCATCAAGCATAATTCCGTTGAGAATATTTGCCTCACCGATAAAGTCTGCAACAAATGCGTTCACAGGCTCGTTGTATATATCCTCGGGAGAACCAATCTGCTCGATTACACCGTTGTTCATAACAACAACACGGTCGCTCATGGTCAGAGCCTCTTCCTGATCGTGAGTAACATATATAAATGTTTTCTGAGTTTTCTGCTGGATTTCCTTAAGCTCAAGCTGCATACTCTTACGCAGTTTAAGGTCAAGAGCACCGAGAGGCTCGTCAAGCAGAATGATTTCGGGATCGCACACAAGCGCTCTTGCAATTGCAACACGCTGCTGCTGACCGCCCGAAAGCTTTGCAACGGAACGCTTTTCATAACCCTTGAGGTCAACGGTTGCAAGCATATCGGTTACACGCTTTTTTATTTCATCTTTCGGCATCTTTTTAAGCTTGAGTCCGAAAGCCACATTATCAAAAACATTGAGGTGGGGAAACAAAGAATATTTCTGGAATACCGTGTTTACATTTCTTTTATTCGGAGGAGTTCCGTTAATTCTTTTTCCGCCGAAAATGACATCGCCGCTGTCGGGTTCAACAAAACCGCCGATGATGCGCAGGGTTGTGGTTTTACCGCAGCCTGACGGACCGAGAATAGTTACAAATTCCTTTTCATTTATATCAAGGTTGATGTGGTTAAGAATTACCTCACCGTCAAATTTGATAAAAATATCCTTGAGTGAAACTATTGTTTTCTTTGATGTCTGTTCCATTTATGCACCCCTGTTCCGTTGTGATAACAGTAAAATCCGTAAAAAATAAAGCGGATTGTGTCAGCCTGAAAAATGCAGGCGAACACAGTCCGCTCTGCCGTTTCTGCAAAGACATAACCATGATGCTCAGAATTTTTGAACAGAAAAATAAGACGGCTGTGTCGCCCCGTCCTTTTTCTTTACACAAAATCCTTATTAACCGCTTAAAAGCGATTGCACGCAATACAATTTAAATTTTCCGAAATGTCACCCGTCACATAAGCATCAGGGGACAACTGCTCTTTGATTATATTCTAAATGCACAAAAATGTCAATCAATATCGTGTAAAAAGAAAATCAAATTTGCATCACTAATATTCTCTTAAAGAAGTAAAGCTCATACAGAGTCAGAAAAGGTTAAATATAATGCTTTTTGGTGCAAAATTATTGTTAAAAAAATTTTACAACCGTGTAATCTGCACAAAAAACAGCCCTCGAATTTGTAACATAAAGTATGTACTTTTTTGGTGAAATTTGTTATAATGAAATCGAAAATTTTATGAAAGGATGTTTTCCCTATGAAGAAAGCAAAAAAGATTGCAAGTCTTGTTGTTGCGTCTGCGCTTCTGACATCTTCTTTTGCGGCAATTACCTCCGTAAATGCTGCCGAGGTTGATTCCGCACAGACTGCATCTGCCGACAGTACCCTTCGTGATAAGGTCGGCGACGGTGTTATGCTCCACGCATTCAACTGGTCTTACAATACAATCAAAGAAAACCTTCCCGCAATTGCAGCGGCAGGATACACAACAGTTCAGACTTCTCCCGTTCAGCAGCCAAAGGACTACTCAACCTCAGGCGATGTAACAGGTCAGTGGTGGAAGCTTTATCAGCCGATCAGCTTCCATATTGCAGAGAAGTCATGGCTCGGCACAAAGGATGATCTTAAATCACTTTGTGATGAGGCTGACAAATACGGCATCAAAATCATCTGCGATATCGTTTCAAACCATATTGCAAATGCCGATGAAGATAGGCCGGAGACTGTGAGCAATCAGGTTAAAAAGTACGAGCCTGAGTTCTATAAGAAAAGAAGAACCTACACCCGTACATACAAAGGCGATGCAAACGACAGTTCGGTTCAGGCAGTTGTTCAGGGTCATGTTTCAAAGTGTCCTGACCTTGTAACAAACGATACTGCTGTTCAGGGATACATTATCAACCTCCTCAAGGAATGCATCGACTGTGGTGTTGACGGTTTCCGTTTTGATGCCGCAAAGCATATTGAAACAGAGGATGACGGCGAGTATGCGTCTGATTACTGGAAAAATATAACAACCTCGGCTTCTTCTTACTACACACAGAAAACGGGCAATGACCTCTACATCTACGGTGAAATTCTTAACAACTGCGGTGCAGACAGAAGCTACTCCTCATACACTAAGTATATCAATGTTACTGACAACAGAACGGGCGACGCAGTGCTTTACAATGTCACAAGGGGTAAGGCAAGCACAGCTACCAATGCGAAATACAAATCAGGTGTTGCAGCGTCAAATGCAGTTCTCTGGGCAGAAAGCCACGATACATACGAGGGCAGCTCGGGTTCATCGGGATTCTCAAACACTGCCGATGTTTCGGATGAAAATGTTGTAAAGGCATGGGCAATCGTTGCGTCAAGAAAAGATTCAACAGCACTTTTCTTTGCCCGTCCTGGAACAGCTCTTATGGGTAACATTTCAACGGATTCAACTTACAAGAGCACAGCTGTTTCCGAAATTAACAAGTTCCACAACCTTTTTGTAGGTCAGTCTGAAAAGCTCGGTTCTTCAGGCGACATTGCTTATGTTGCAAGAGGCACAAGCGGTATCGTTCTTTCAAATTGTAAAGGTACAAACGCAAGCGTAAGTATTTCCGGCACAGGTCTTGCAGACGGCAAATATACGGATACGGTTTCAGGTGCTGAGTTTACGGTCGCAAACGGCGTTCTCACAGGTTCAATCGGCAACACGGGTGTTGCTGTTGTTTACAACGGTACAACAACCCCGAAGGCAATAAACTCTGTTGAAAGCGGTTCGTTCAGGGGCGACACAATGACCCTTACACTCAGTCTTGAAAACGCAACATCGGGTACTTACTGTCTTGATGATTCAACTCCTGTTAAGTTTACGGGTACAACATCAATCCGCATCGGTTCAGATTATAAGCCGGGTGAAACAATCAATCTCACAGTTACGGCAACCGACGGTGTAAAGACCTCTTCAATGGTTTATAAGTACGCAAAGAGTACCGCTCAGGAATCGGGAGTGTATGTATTCTTCAACCCTGCTAACAAGAAGGGCTGGTCAGCACCTTACCAGGTTTACATCTATGATGAAACCACAAACAAGGGTACTGTTTACAAGAATGCAAACTGGCCGGGCGAAGCAATGACTCTTGATCCTGCAACAGGTTACTATTACTACGAAGTTCCGAAGTCATCAAGTATTTCAGCTGATGAGGATGATGAAAATCAGGCTGCGTCGGATTTTGACCTTTCAACTTCAGCCAACACAAGAGTAATCATCTCTGAAAAAGGCGGCGAGCAGTATCCGGGCAGAACAGATACACCTATCAGCCTCAACGGTTCATCAAAGGCATTCTCGCTTACAAAGGCAGGTACATGGGAGGATACAACTCTTACACCTACAAAGGTTGAGATTGAGGCTACTGATGTTACAAAGGGTTCTGCAGCAGAACCTACAACAAAGCCTGTTCCGTCAACTCAGCCTACAACCGCACAGCCCGCAACAGAGCCTTCGGGCAATGCTGTTTACGGTGATGTAAACGGTGACGGTGACATTACAGTCGTTGACGCTACACTCGTTCAGAAACATGTCGTTCAGCTTGAAACACTTTCGGCTGACAAGCAGATTCTTGCTGATGTTAATGGGGATAATACAATCTCTGTTGTTGACGCAACATTGATTCAGAAGTACGTTGTTCAGCTCAAAGACTGGGGCCGCACGGGTGATGTTTATCAGGCAGAACAGCCTACAACACCTGAGCCGACTACCGCCGAGCCTACAACCGTAAAGCCGACTGCACAGCCTACAACAAAGCCTGCTGACACATACACTCTTTACTTCAAGACTAAGCTTGGCTGGATGACATCTGACGGTGTTTCACTCTTTGCTTATGACCTTGACACAGGTGCAAGCTATCAGTTTGAGCAGGATACAGACGCTTACCCGAATGTTTACACAGTTGAAGTTCCTGCAACAGTTTCAAATGTCAGCGTTTATCGTTCTCTTTCAGAGGTTGACGAAAAGCCTGTAGGCGGTGATGACGGTAATGTTTACAATTGCTGGAATGCAACAGTTTCAAAGACAAACAACTGCATCACACTCAGCAATGACGAAGCTGTTTCAACAGCTCCGTATGTTCCGGAGCAGAAGCCTGCATTCACACTTTCAAGAGTTTACTTTGATAACTCAAAGGCACACTATACTGATGTTTATATCTACGGTTGGGCAGAGAGCGGACTTGGTAACGCAGCAGCTCACATGAATAAGATTGCAGGTACAGATATCTGGTACTACGATTTTGACACACCGCTCAGCCCCGGTTCAAACTGTTTCCTCTTTAAGGACACAGAATCAACATGGGAAACACAGACAAACGACTTGACAGTTGCTGACGGTAAGAACTGTTTCCGTGCAAATCCGGGTTCAAAGTCCGGCGGTGTCTGGGTAAGTTATTCAGAATAACAGAACTACAGAACAACCTTTTCTTAATATTCTGCTAACAGTAAAGCATTCCCTCCGATAAAATTCGGGGGGAATGTTACTTTTAATATGATTTTCCTTGAAAAAGAATGTAATATACAGTATTATATTAGGAGTATTAAACCAAAATTTAAGTGAATTTATGGACGGGAATTTATGAAAACAGAGCAGATTTTTCAGGAATTTGAACAAAGGTTTGAAAAAGAATATTACGCACAGCTTGCAAGCAAAGAAATTCTGACTGTTCCTTTGCTTATTGAGATTTTTCTTGACGATGATTACGCAAATGCTCACTGGGCGGAACAGGTTCTTGAGTATATTTGCGAAGTAAATCCGAAACTTGTCTATCCGTTCTTTGAATTTGTTGCCAAGGGTCTTGACAACTGCAACGGCTTTCTTGCGTGGAATACTTGGAAGATGATTACAAAGCTTTTGCCGACTGACACGGAAAATAAATTTGAAAGCGTAAAAGAAAGGTTTTACGACGCACTTGCTTCAAAAACACCGGCAGAATTTTCCATAGCCTGTGATTGTGCTGTGTCCGTTTTCATTAACAAAGCGGATGAACAGAAAAAATTGCTTGATATTTTGAAGAAATCCGCTGAACACAAGTTTTACATTGGCGATACTGAAATTGAAAACAGCGGAGAGATAGCCAAAGAAAAAGTACAGTTATTTCTTGAAAGAATAATGAACTATAAAACAAAAGCGGAGAACAATTGTTAACTGATATAATCCCCTTAAAGCAGACTCTTGAAAAAACATGGTTTTCAGGGAATGCTTTAAGGGGAGATTTTTATGTAAAAAAGAAGAAAAAAAGTACGGTACTGAAACGGGATAAAGACAACTGTTAAATCATATTTTCGGATTTTACAATACCATGTTACAAAAAATCCGCAGACGGTAAAATCTGCGGATAAAATGTTTAAAATTATAATTAAAATGCCTCTATAAGCGGATTGACTGCACCCGGCTGTATTTTTTCGGGATGGTCAATATATTCGATTGCCTTGCCGCAACCGTTGATAACGCAGTCAGCGGCGGCTTTGTGAACTCTTACTTTCAGCTTTGTGGATTCGCTGAGAAGCCTTGCAAATCCCGTCAGCTTGGCAAGACCGCCTGTCAAAATTATACCGTCAGTGTAGATGTCACCGACAAGCTCGGGCGGAGTCTGTTCAAGCACATCTTTAATTGCCCTGATAATGTTAAGCGCAATATCCTCGATTACAGGCTTGATTTCGGCATAGCCAACATCAATAAATTTGGGCAGACCGCTTACGGCATCTCTGCCTTTAACTCTGAAAAGCTTAGGCTCTTTCGGAATTTTTACACAGCCGACTGCAATTTTGCACGCCTCAGCCATGTTTGTGCCGATAATCAGGTTATGCTCTTTTCTGATGTATTTAACGATTTCTTCGTCCATTGCACAGCCTGCCGACTTTATGCACTTGGAAACCGAA
The DNA here is from genome assembly GCF_002834235.1 of Ruminococcus bromii. Taxonomy (GTDB): domain Bacteria; phylum Bacillota; class Clostridia; order Oscillospirales; family Acutalibacteraceae; genus Ruminococcoides; species Ruminococcoides intestinale. Next base: position 55,660 of record NZ_NNBY01000047.1, read on the forward strand.
ATTCCGCCGAGAGAAAGCACGGCAATATCTGCCGTACCGCTGCCGACATCTGCAATCAGAATGCCGTGAGGACTTGTTATGTCGAGCGAACAGCCCATTGCCGCTGCTTTTGGTCCTTCAATAAGATACACCTTGCGAACACCGATTGAGCTTACTGCGTTTACAACAGCTCTTTTTTCAACCTCGGTAACCTCACTCGGGATTGATGCAACAACCCTCGGCATAGTCACCTTTGACGGACTGACCTCTTTTATAAGAATTGAAACCATATCCTCAACAAGTTCGGAGCGTGAAATAACACCGTCATCAATCGGGTGCATTGCTCGTATGCCTGCAGGCGTTTTGCCAATCATCTTATACGCCTCGTTGCCGACACCGACAATGTCATAGGTGTCAACATCAAACGCAACAACGCTTGCCTCATCAAGCACTATTCCTTTATTTTCAATAAAAACTCTTGTTCTGTCAGAACCGAGATCAACAGCTATATCCATTTTAATCACTCCAATGCTATATCAGCAGAGATGTGCAAAGCGTACAGCAACAAATCTCGCCGCATTTGCACTTGTTAAGTATTCTTGCACATTCACCAAGCGTACTGCCTGTAGTAATAATGTCGTCAATAATCAGTATTCGCTTGCCTTTGATTAAATTCTTGTCAATCGGCGAGTAAACGCCTATAACATTTTTTGCTCTTTCAGCCGCCTTTATGCTGTGCTGGGTTTTATTTTTCTTTGTTTTGGCAAGCAGGTCGGCATACTCAATGCCGAGAAGCCTTGCACATTCCTTTGCGAGAAACTCAGCCTGATTGTATCCACGCTTTCTGAGAGTATCCTTGTGCATCGGCACACAGGTGACAAGGTCAAATTCCCTGTCACGATAAACATCTTTTATTGAACGAACCATTTCGTGTGAAAGCAATTCGGCATATGCACCGCAGTTGTGAAATTTAAAGTTAAGAACTGCCCTGCGAAAAATTCCGTCATAGGGGAAAGGAGAGGTGCAGATGTACCCTCCCGTTGCATATCGTACAAGCGGCATTTCGGGGAATTCTTTTCTGCATTTGTCACAACAGCTTTTGTTCGGTTCAATAACCCTTCCGCAGTACGGACAACGAACCGTAAAGAAAAATCCTTTTATCGTGCCGAAAACTTTCTTAATAAAGTGTGTCATCTCTCAGTAAAAATTCTTTAAGACCGCTGTACCGTTTTGTACGGCGGTTATTGTTTACCATATATTCAACGGTTGACGGATTGCCGACAAGCACAAGCGTTTTCTTCGCCCTTGTAACAGCGGTGTAGAGCAGATTCCTGTAGTAAAGCTGAGGAGGTCCCGAAAACATCGGTATAATAACTGCGTCAAATTCATTGCCCTGACTTTTATGCACCGTGATTGCGTAGGCAAAATCAAGGTCGCCCGCAAATTCAAAGGTGTATCTTGCGATCTTGTCAAAAAATTTAACGACAAGCGATTTTGTCTTTCTGTCAATCCTTGTGATGATTCCTATGTCACCGTTGAAAATTCCTTCGCCCGTTTCGCCGTTTTCACGAAACCAGCGAATATCATAGTTGTTTTTTATCTGCATAACCTTGTCGCCTGTACGAAAGGTTTTTGAACCAATTGTGATTTCCGCCTTATCGTCATCCTTCGGATTTAGCGCCGCCTGCAATTTGTGGTTAAGCTCGGCAGTTCCGAGTTCACCTTTTTTGGACGGAGCAAGCACCTGAATGTTTTCAAACGGAGAATATCCGTATGCCTTTGGCAGACGATTTGCACAAAGGTCAGCTATTACCGCTGAAACGTCTGACTTATTGTTCCTTTGAAGAAAGAAAAAGTCCTTGTCGGCGGAATTAAGAATGGGTATTTCACCGTTCACAATCTTATGTGCGTTTGTGACAATAAGGCTCTGCTGTGCCTGACGGAAAATTTCATTCAACCGTACAACGGGAATAAGTCCGCTTTCGATAAGATCGCCGAGCACATTACCCGGACCTACGGAGGGGAGCTGGTCGGAGTCGCCTACAAGAATAAGTCTGCAGCCTGTGGAAAGCGCTCTCATAACGCTTTCCATAATGAATGTGTCCACCATTGAAACCTCGTCAACAATCAATGCGTCGCATTTCAGCTGATTGCGTTCGTTCTTGTTGAAAACGGGGTTGTCATGTTTATCCCAGCTGACCTCAAGCAGTCTGTGCAGAGTTTTTGCCTCATCGCCCGTGAGCTCGCTCATTCGTTGAGCCGCTCTGCCTGTGGGGGCAGAAAGCAAAACAGTTTTGCCGTTTGCTTTCATTATTTTTATTATAGCATTGAGGGTTGTCGTTTTTCCTGTACCGGGACCGCCCGTCAGAACAAGCATACCTTCGGTAAGTGCCATAGTGATTGCTTTCTTTTGCAAATCGGCATATTCGATTCCGTCCTCTTTTTCACATTTTTCAATCGCCTTGTCGATGCTTTTAATTTTCTCTGACGGAAATTTAAGCAACATTTTTATTCTTGACGCTATGTACATTTCGCAGAGGTGAACATTGGGGGGGAACACAAATTTTTTGTCGTCAATCTTATCTTCGATAAGCGAACGGTCAAACAGCATTTCTTCCATGCACTCCGAAACCTTTTTACCGTCAATTCCGAGAAAATCGGTTGAAACCTTCAGCAGCTTTTCCTTTGGCAGACAGGTGTGACCGTTTCGCTCATTGTGATGAAGAATGTGTACGATTCCTGCACGCATACGGACATTTGAATCGGGTTCTAATTTTTCTTTTTTAGCAATAAAATCTGCGCTCTCAAACGATACCCCAAAATCACCCTGACAGAGAATGTACGGATTTTTCTTGATTAAATCGACACAGCTCGGACCGTAAGCGTTGAAAATTTTGACCGATGCGGTGTTTGAAATTCCGTACTCGCCGAGAAAAAGCATGAGTGTTCGCACGCCTGTGTTCTGCTTTAACTGCTTTGAAAAATCCTCGGCTTTTTGCGAAGAAATTCCTTTCAGCATTGCAACTCTTTCGGGCTGATTTTCAAGCACATCAAGCGTTGCCTCGCCAAATTCCTTTACAAGCCTTTGTGCGGTCTGAGTGCCGATTCCCTTGATAGCTCCGGATGACAGATAACGCAGAATATCAGCCGCCTCGGTAGGTCTGCTGATTTCGCAAATCTGCACGGCAAACTGTCTGCCGTAGCTCGGATGATTTGTATATTTGCCGGTAAGCTTTACAACATCACCCGACGACACCTGAGGCATAATTCCGACAGCGGTCAAATAATCGTCACCGTCAGCAAGCTCAATTACCGTGTAGCCGTTTTCATCGTTTCGGAAAACCACGCTTTCAATTGCTCCCTCAAGCTGAAGAAGATTGTCGTTGTTCATTAAAACTTACTCCTCAAATCTTTTTGTGAGTTCGCCGAGAGTAATTTCGTAGCCCGCTCTTTCGTAGTCGAGGTAATCCGTACACGGTTTGAAGCCATCCGTATTTTTTGAAATCTGCAAAGCAATGTGTTCAAGAAAATGCGGATTTTTAATCATAATAGGACCTGTAACATGAGTAGCAAAAAGGTTCTTGTCCTTCAAACCCTCTGCTTTTGCGTTTTCGTAGTCACCAAGTCCGTGTTTAACAGTGAAAAGATGATTTTCAATACCTTTAATTTCACTGCACTTGTTTACAAAGCCGACAATCGGTTTTGTGAGAATGTCAGATGTATAAACAATATCGCCTGTAATTCTGCGTTTGTTCTGCTCGGTAACTGTAAAATCATAAATTCCGAGTCCGTCAAAAACCTTGCCGTCAGAGTCTGTAATTGTTTTTCCGAGCATTTCAAACGAGTTGCCCGTCATAAGAATTACCTTGCCGCTGTTGATGTATTCAACAAGAAAATCCTTGTACTTTTTAAAATCCTGCAAAACAAGCTTCTGATTTTTTTCTGTACCCGAACCGATGTAGATAAAATCGTAATCGCCCAGGTCGGCATTGTCAAACAGGGTAAGCCTGTCGGTTGTAAATTTTACACCGCTCTTTTCAAGCATTCTTTCAAGCGCAGAAACATTGGCATATTCTCCGTACAGGTTCATTATATCGTGATACAAATGAAGAATTTTCATAATCAGTCCACCTTTACCTTTTCAAGAAATTTACCCTTGTCTGAGAAACAGGTAATTACATAAATCTTTTCTTTGCGGTCATTGTCAAGATAATCAACGGCTTCTTCAATGTCCTTGATAACCTTGATTTTGTTTCTGTCAACTTTTGAGAAAGAAAATCTTGTTGCAAGGTCGTTGCAATATGTTCCTGCAAGCACAATGTTCTTTACATTGTCGCTTTTGAGAAGGTCAAAGTTGATGTCCCAAAGCCATGAAACATCGCTTGTAAAATACTTTCTGCTGACTGCGTCAACAATAATCAAAACATCGCACTTATCCTTGTCAGATGCTGCAAGTTTGAGTGACTGATTGTACGAAATGCTGTTTTCATGTTTTGATGTAACAAGCGTACCCTTTCTGTTTCCGAGCGTGAATGTTACAACACGGAAGTTTTTAAGAACATAATTGCTCAGGCTCTTTGCAATTGTGTTGCCGTCAACACCTGTGATTGATGCAACGGTAAATGCCGCAAGCAAATTGTAAACATTATAAAGCGATTTGAGCGTAAGTTCAATCTTGTACTTATTGTTGATTGTAATTTCGCCTTTTTCAAGATCGGCAGATGTAACTGTGTAGCTTGTATCCTGTCTTTTAAGACCGCAGTTAGGGCATTCATAGTTGCCGATGTGGTCGTAGTGATAGCTTGAATATGTCATAGGAGATTTGCAGTGAGGGCAATATGCGCCGTCATTATAAACACCGACAAATTCCTTTGTATCGGTCGGAAGATTGCCTGCACCGAACCATACAACATTATCCCTGCCGTAGCCAAAGCACGAAACAAGCGGATCGTCAGCATTAAGAATAAGCTGAGTTTCGGGATGAATACTATCCTTTACGGCATTGTAAACCCATTCCGGATGACCGTTTCGTGTGAGCTGGTCACGGTAAAGGTTTGTGATAACATAATGAGTCGGTGTGATGTATTTGAAGGTATATTTTGCAAAGCGTTCGTCACTTTCAATGAGAAGAATATCCGATTTAACCTTGCCCGAAAGAGTACAACTGCCGAGAATAAGAGTTGTAACGCCCTCAATCTGGTTAGAACCCTCTTTGTTCCAGGCAACTTTTTTGCCGCTTTCACAAAGAATATGTGCAATCATCTCAACGGTAGATGTCTTGCCGTTACTGCCTGTTACGGCAACAATATATTTCGGCAGTTCAATTCGTCCGAGAATATCGGGGCAGAGCTTAAGCGCAATCTGTCCCGGCAGACTGCTGCCCTTGCCGAGCAATCCTCCGACAAATTTCAGAACCTTGCACACAATAATAGTAAATAGTTTTTTCATTTTGCCACTTCCTTAATTAAAGACAACCTGTGTTGCCTGTACATACCTTGTATATACTCTTCATCATTATACCACAATTTTATTTCTTTGAATATATATTCTTAAAATTTTTTGCAAATTGAAACAGCGGGTTGAAAAAATTTTAAATTCAAAAATAAAAAGCCCGAAATTCGGTCAGCTTGAATTTCGGGCTTTTCTGCAGAGTGCAACCATCCGTTCAACGAGTGGTTTTGATTTTATCTGTACTTTTCAACAAAATCGGCGATAAACTTTTTGAAAACACTTGCCTGTGAAATTCCGATATTTCTGCATATCCCTCTGAATTCCTCAACAAGTTCCTTTGGAGCGGAAAATGAAATTTGACTGTAAACTTTTTGATTGTATCTGCGTTTTACTTCGGTTGATGTGACGATTTTTCTTTTTTCTTCCATAATAATTCCTCCTCAAATCAAAACGGAATCTCATAATTTAATCGTTTTTTCTGCAAATTCCATTGATATTTTCAATGTAACTATATTATACAAAAGACCGCTGTCCCATTATCCTCCCTATGAATTTTAAAATTGAATTTTGTTGTCGGTTGAAAAGTAAATTAATTTTTGGATTTACTTGTATTGAAGGTGAGATTATAATATAATAAGCGTTGTTATGTAAATTTTGTTATGTGATTTATTAACGGAGAAAATTATGACTGAAAAAGAAAAAATGCTTAATTCGCAGATGTATAATCCAATGGGCGACAAACAGCTTCGCAATGAACGCTGTTCGGTTAAAAATCTTTGCAGAGAGTACAACAATCTTCCGTTTGAAGATGAAGAGACTCAAAAAATTCTTATAAAGAAAATTGTCGGCAGTACAAAGGAAAATTTCTACATTACCGCTCCGTTCTGGTGCGACTACGGTTACAATATCGAACTCGGTGAGAATTTCTATTCAAACCACAATATGGTGATTCTCGACTGTGCAAAGGTGAAATTCGGCGACAATGTTTTTGTTGCACCAAACTGCGGATTTTACACGGCAGGTCATCCTGTTGATTATCCGAGAAGAAACGCAGGCTTTGAATATGCCTATCCGATTACCGTCGGCGACAATGTTTGGATTGGCGGAGGAGTTCAGGTCATGCCGGGCGTCACAATCGGAAGTAATGTTGTAATCGGCGGCGGAAGCGTTGTTGTAAAGGATATTCCGTCCGACTGCGTAGCTGTGGGGAATCCGTGCAAGCCTATCAGAAAAATCACGGATGAGGATATGAAAACCTGTTTTGACAAAAGTATGAATAAATAACTTCAAGTGAGGATTTTATGGAGCTTAAAAGTAACGAAGAAAAAATTACCCGTGCATTGCTCGTCAGTGTTGACACGGGCGAATATGACGCACAGGCGTCACTTGACGAACTTTTTGAACTTGTAAAAAGTGCGGGAGCAGATCCCGTTTTGTCGGTAACGCAGAATCTGCAAAAAATTGAAAAGGGTACTTTTGTCGGCACAGGCAAGCTTGCCGAGATTGCCGAAATCTGCGAGTCGCAGGAGATAGATTTGCTTGTGTTCGACAGCGAGCTTTCTCCGACACAGATTAAAAATATCGAGGCTGAAACAGATGTCAGAGTAATTGACCGAACAACGCTTATTCTCGATATTTTTGCCCAGAGAGCAAGGTCAAAAGAGGGTAAGCTTCAGGTTGAGCTTGCACAGCTTAAATATATGCTCCCAAGACTTACGGGCAAGGGTATCGCAATGTCAAGACTCGGCGGCGGTATCGGCACAAGAGGTCCGGGTGAAACAAAGCTTGAAACCGACAGACGACATATCCGCAGAAGAATTGAAAGCCTGAAAGAAGAGCTTTCCGACCTTGAAAAGCATCGTCAGATGTTGCGTTCACGCAGAAAAAAGGACGGTGTAATAACCTGTGCGATTGTCGGCTACACAAACGCAGGCAAGTCAACTCTTATGAACTGCCTTACGAACGCAGGTGTGCTTGCACAGGACAAGCTTTTTGCAACGCTTGATCCCACCTCAAGAGCGTTGAAGCTTCCGAGCGGTGTAACCGTTATGATGATTGACACGGTAGGACTTGTTCGCAGACTTCCGCACCACCTTGTTGAAGCATTCCGCTCAACCCTTGAAGAGGCGGCACAGTCGGATATTATTCTAAATGTATGCGACGCATCAAGTGACGAGGCAAGAACACATATGCAGGTTACAACCGACTTGCTTGAATCCCTCGGTTGCGGTGATACACCGATTATAACCGTTCTCAACAAGTGCGATTTGCTCGACGAAACTATGCTTGCGCAGGACTTTAAAGCCTGTGTTCGCATAAGCGCAAAGAACGGCACGGGCATAGACGAACTTCTTAATGCAATTGAGAACAATCTTCCCGTCAGAATGAAAAGAGTAAAAATTCTTCTGCCGTTTGCACAGGCAGGTCTTGCAAACGAAATCCGCAACAAAGGCACTCTCATTTATGAAGAATATGTTGCCGAAGGACTTTCGGTTGAGGCTGTTGTTGACGAAGCACTTTATGCTAAACTTGCAAAATATGAATGTGAATAACTTAAAATTTATTTAATTTGACATTCTGTTTTTTGGTTGTTATAATGATATTATGAAAGGAAAATGATATGTCATTCTTTGATATGATTCAATCATTTGACACCTCGGTTCTTGAATTTATTCAGAACACATTTAAATGCTCTTTTCTTGATCCGATTATGGCTTTTTTCAGCTATATGGGTGAAATGGGGCTTTTCTGGATTGCAGTCGGCATTGTGTTTATAATTTTTAAAAAAACTCGCTCAATGGGAGTTATGATGCTTGTTGCAATGGCAATCGGCTTTCTTGTCGGTGAAATCGGAATAAAAAATCTTATAAACCGACCACGGCCGTTTATGGTGAATATCGATTATTCGGTAAGACCGTCTGAGTTGAATCCCGACTTTGGGCTTAACATAGCCATTCCGTCAGGCAGCAGCTTTCCTTCGGGACACAGCTGTTCGTCACTTGCGGCGGCAACCGTTATGCTTATCAAGGACAAACGATTCGGAATTCCTGCACTTGTACTTGCGCTTTTGATTGTATTCTCAAGACTTTATAACTATGTTCATTATCCGTCAGATGTTCTCTGCGGAATGTTACTCGGCGTGATTTGTGCCGTTGTCGTTGTGCTTGTGTTTAAAAAGACAGGCCTTGACAACAGGCTGTCACCGCAAAAGGTTAAAGAAGGCTGATTTTATGAAAAATTACAGATTTGTCGGCAAAACTTCAAAAGAGTCTTTTCTCATCAAGGGAATTAATGTTTTCAACGAGCGTTGGATTCATGAGGGCAGTTGTGCCACCGTGACAAATCCTCAGAACGGCAAAAGCTATGTATTTTCAAAGTACATAAGCGGAGGAGTTGAGTTTGTTGCGGGAAAGGACGCAAGCGGTTACTGGCTGTTCTTTGTTGAGGTATAAAACTTTAAAATTCTTTAAAAGAATAATATATATTGGGAGTAAATGTTAAAAATGGAAAACGAAAAATTATTGGCAAAAAATCTGTTTGATTACAGCAGGACTATTGCAAAGCCCTTGCTTGAAACCGTTGATTATCCGTGGGAGGCTCTTCCGAAAATCAGCGAATTTATCATTGAACTCGGAAAAACTCTTGATCCCGAAATCTACGAGCAGAGGGGAGAAAATGTGTGGGTTGCAAAAAGTGCAAAGGTTTTTGACTCCGCATATCTCGGCGGACCGCTCATTATCTGCGAAGATGCCGAAATCAGACAGTGTGCTTTTATCAGAGGCAATGCAATTGTCGGCAGAGGTGCAGTTGTAGGCAACTCAACAGAGCTTAAAAATTCAATTCTTTTTGACGGTGTTCAGACTCCGCACTATAACTACATTGGTGACAGTATTCTCGGCTACAAGTCACACACAGGCGCAGGTGTAATCACATCAAACCTCAAGAGTGACAAGAGCCTTGTAACTGTTCTTTGCGACGGCGATAAGGTTGACACAAATGTTAAAAAGTTCGGCGCAATGCTCGGTGACCATGTAGAGGTAGGTTGCAACAGCGTTCTTAACCCCGGTTCGGTAATCGGCAGAAACACCAACATCTATCCGCTTTCGTTTGTAAGAGGTTATGTTCCCGAAAACAGCATCTACAAGCGTCTTGGCGAGGTTGCCGAAAAGATTGAATAATATTTATGCATTTGTCGGCAAGCATAATTATTGTGTAGCTTTTATGCGATAAAGGAAAAATAACAGATTTTAAATTTTTGCGTTTTTTTGTTGACAATTGTGATGTTATTTGTTACAATAACCAAGGTTTTGATGACTTTTATCAGAACAATTTTCTGCCGTGTGCAGAAGTTGGATTGTATAAGCCCGTAATACGGACGGGCGTATCTACAAACTGCCTTAAACAGTTTACTATAATCCCCGTTAAGGGGCGTAGTATTATGTTTTGGCGGTTTTTTTATTCCCCTTAAATGTTACCCACAACAAATAAAGGAGAAAATGATAATGAAAAAGTACGATGTTATTATTGTAGGCGCAGGTCCGGGCGGAATTTTTTCTGCATATGAGCTTGTAACAAACAACTCTGAAATAAAGGTTGCCGTATTTGAAAAAGGTCATCTTCTTGAAAAGAGAAAATGTCCGATTGACGGTGACAAAGTTAAAAATTGCATTTCATGCAAAACCTGTTCCATTATGAGCGGTTTCGGCGGTGCGGGTGCGTTTTCGGACGGCAAGTACAACATAACAAACGATTTCGGAGGCACGCTCTACGAACATATCGGCAAGAAAAAAGCCATTGAGCTTATGGAATATGTTGACAAAATCAATATGAAGTTCGGCGGAGAGGGTACAAAGCTTTATTCCACAGCAGGCACAAGCTTTAAGAAGCTTTGTTTACAGAATAAGCTTAATCTTCTTGACGCATCAGTCCGTCATCTCGGTACGGACATCAACTACATTGTGCTTAAAAATCTTTATGATTACCTTGAAAACAAGGTCGATTTCTACTTTGATACACCTGTTGAAAATGTTGAACTCAAGAACGGCAATGATAAGGAAGGTTATCTTGTTGACACAGCCGATGAAAATTATGAGTGCAAAAAGTGCATTGTTTCAGTCGGCAGAAGCGGCAGCAAGTGGATGGAACATGTTTGTCATAACCTTAATATTCCCACAAAGTCGAACCGTGTTGACATCGGTGTTCGTGTGGAGCTCCCTGCCGCAATCTTTTCACACCTCACAGACGAACTCTACGAAAGCAAGATTGTTTACCGCACAAAACAGTTCGAGGACAATGTGCGTACATTCTGCATGAATCCGAAGGGTTGCGTTGTAAACGAAAACACAAACGGCATTATCACAGTAAACGGTCACAGCTATGAAGACAAGGCAAAGCAGACAGAGAACACAAACTTTGCACTCCTCGTCAGCAAGCATTTTTCAGAGCCTTTCAAGGACAGCAACGGTTATGGTGAAAGCATTGCCCGTCTTAGCAATATGCTGGGCGGAGGTGTAATTGTTCAGCGTTTCGGTGATTTGATTCGAGGTCGCCGAAGCAATCCGAGCAGAATCAAAGAAGGACTTGTTGTTCCGACTCTTGACGCAACACCGGGCGATTTGAGTCTTGTGCTTCCAAAGAGAATCCTTGACGGTATCATTGAAATGATTTATGCTCTTGACAAAATTGCCCCCGGCACAGCCAACGATGACACACTTCTCTACGGTGTTGAGGTCAAGTTCTATAATATGGAAGTTGATGTTGACGAGCATCTCGAGTCGCCCCACAAGGGACTTTATATCATCGGTGACGGCAGCGGCGTTACACATTCACTTTCTCATGCCAGCGCCGGCGGTGTATTCGTTGCAAGGGAAATCTTAGCAAATTAAAAATTGACGGCGAGCCGCCGTTCCCAATTCGTGAAGATAGATTGCATAATAAACAGCATATTATGCCCGAGTGCAAAATTGCAAGTGTTTATGCAGTCTATGCTGTAGGGGCGTTCATTGGACGCCCGCATTGATGTAACATTTTGTTTATTCACATAGCTTATGATTTAATCAAAAATGTGTATTCATTTGCAACGGTGAACAAGGTTTGCCGTTGCAAAATATACGATATCTTTCTGTGACTGCAAAGAATAAAAATAACCAAAACCTATTGATTTTATTAATCGGTTATGGTATAATAAGCTCGTTGTAAAGCAGACTGAACAATCAGCTTGTCTTGCAATGGTGTTCTTTTGTACAATATATTTCTTTTTACGAACAAAGAAATGAATAATTTAGTTCAGAATTGCAAGAAGTCAAAAAGCGTGCAATTAAGTGAGCGACAGGCCCTGTACGATTGGGGTCTGTGAATCATGTCAGGCGGGGAACCGAGCAGCATTAAGCAGTATTGCCGATGCGATGCAGTAAGTCTGTCGTTCACTCATTTGTACGATTGCCGTTATTTCGGCTGACGGCTTGCATTTTTTGTTGATTGCGGGGTGAATTTTTGTATCAGGTACTCTATAGAAAGTGGCGACCGAAAACCTTTGCCGATGTTTCGGGACAGGAACACATAACCACAACTCTTTTAAACGAAATCAGCACCAACCGTCTTAACCATGCATATCTTTTTACGGGTTCAAGAGGTACGGGCAAAACTACCTGTGCAAAAATTCTTGCGAAGGCAGTCAATTGCCTTCATCCCGTAAACGGAAATCCCTGCGGTGAATGTGAAATCTGCAAGGGAATTGACGACGGCAGTATCCTCGACATTGTCGAAATGGATGCCGCATCCAACAGAAAAATTGATGATATCCGTCAGATTATTGACGAGGTTCAGTTCAAGCCCGCGAAGTGCAAATACAGGGTTTACATCATTGACGAGGTTCATATGCTCACAACCGAGGCGTTCAATGCCTTGCTCAAAACGCTTGAAGAACCTCCCGAACATGTCATATTCATTCTGGCAACTACCGAAGTTCACAAGCTTCCGCAGACAATTCTGTCACGCTGTCAGCGTTTCGATTTTCACAGAATCCCACCCCGTGCAATAGCAGACAGACTGCTCTATGTTGCAAATCAGGAGGGCGTGACACTGAGCGACAGTGCCGCAATGCTTGTCGCATCTGTTGCTGACGGTGCGTTGCGAGATGCTCTTTCGCTTCTTGACAGATGCATTGCAATCAGCTCGGAAATTGATGAAGATGTTGTTCGCAGTGCCGCAGGACTTGCGAGAAAGACATATCTTTTTGAGCTTTCTAACTGTGTAATCAATAAGAACACAGCAAAGGCACTTGAAATTGTTGACAGGCTTTACGGTGAGTCCAAGGATATGGCAAGGCTTTGCGATGAATTGCTTTCGCATTTCAGAACGCTTATGCTCATAAAGTCGGTAAAAAATCCGAGGGATATCGTGATTATGGCTGACGATGAGTTTGAACAGGCTCAAACGCAGTCGGATTACCTCTCACTTGCCGACATTGTTTATTATATGGATGTGCTTTCAAAGGCATATCAGAATATGGGCAGGGGAACAGGTGACAGAACAGAGCTTGAAATGGCGGTTGTAAAGCTGTCATCGGCTGAGCTTGACGGTACAATTGAGGCTTTGACCGCAAGGGTAACCGCTCTTGAAAAAGCTGTTAAAAAGGGAATAAAGGTGAACTATATTCCCGAACAGGTGCAAACTGTATCGCAGTCTGTTCAGAGTGAAACTCCAAAACCCGAGGTTCAAAATGCAGAACCCGAAAAGTCACAGGAAACAAAACCTGTTTCGGAAAAAATCAAGGACGAGCCGGTAATTCCGACGCCTCCTGTTGAGATGCCGACACCGAAACAGCCCGTTCAGCCAATACAGGAACAACCCGTTACTGCACAGCAAAAGCCTAAGAAAACAGCGCAAAGACAGAGCGTTGACCTTGATGCAATCTATAATAACGCACAGCCTTTTCCCGATTGGGCAGAGGTAGTCAACAATATGAAACCTGTTTCAAGGGCAATTGCGGCGGCATTTGCAAATTCTGCCGCTTACACAAGCGGAAAATATTTGCTGATTGACACAGATAATGAAATGGCTTTTGAACTTCTCAAAAATAACGAAAGACGACAGGAAATCCGTCAGCTTATTTTAGAAACAACAGGTCAGCACTATAATCTCGGTCCGTATAAAAGACCGAGTGCAAAACAGGAAGAAAAAACCGATCCCGTTGACAAGCTTATTGAAAGCTTGCAGGGAAGCGATGTAATAATAACACAAGAATAACCGAAAGGAAGATAAAATTATGAAAGCAAGATTACCAAAGGGTTACGGCAGCGGCGGAGCAAACAACATTCAGCAGCTTGCCCGTCAGGCTCAGAAGCTTCAGGATGATATGGAGGCCGCATCAAAGGAACTCGAGACAAAAGAGTATGAGGCAACAGCCGGCGGCGGTGCAGTTAAGGTTACAGTAACAGGCAAAATGGAACTCACAAAGGTTGAGATTTCACCGGAAGTTGTTGATCCCGAGGATGTAGAAATGCTCTCAGACCTCGTTATGGCAGCCGCAAATGAGGCAATCAGAGCAGCCGCTAAGGAAAAAGAGGACAAAATGGAAACAATCTCGGGCGGACTTAACATTCCGGGAATGTTCTGATTATGTCGGGATATAATGTTGCTCCGCTTGAAAATTTGGTGGAGCAGTTTGAAAGAATGCCGGGAATCGGTAACAAAACCGCTCAAAGACTTGCATATTATGTTCTCAATCTGTCAAAAACAGAAGCGGAACAGCTTGCGGGTGCGGTGATGGATGCCCACACAAAGATTCACTATTGCAGTAAATGCTGTAATCTTACAGACAAAGACCTTTGTCCCGTGTGTGCAAATCCCGCAAGGGATCATTCCGTTATCTGCGTTGTTGAAACTCCGAGAGATGCTACGGCTATTGAAAATACCCACGAATTTAAGGGTGTTTATCATGTCCTCCATGGTTCAATCTCACCGCTTAACGATATCGGTCCCGACAACCTTACAATAAAAGAACTGCTTGCAAGGCTTAACGAGGAATCGGTTGAGGAGGTCATTATGGCAACCAACCCGACCGTTGAGGGCGATGCAACGGCTCTGTATATTTCAAAGCTCTTAAAGCCGCTTGGTGTAAAGGTGACAAGACTTGCCTACGGTATCCCCGTTGGCGGTGACCTTGAATATGCCGATGAATACACTCTTGCAAAGGCTCTTGAAGGCAGAAATGAAATTTAATTTCTTGATTTAAACTATTGACAAATTGTCAAAGCAGTAGTATAATCTTGTATTCCACAGTAGAAAGGAGGATGTGCGGTGGCAAATATGAAAACAATTGCTCAGAACAAAAAGGCAAGACACGATTATTTTGTCGAGGAAACCTATGAAGCCGGAATTGAGCTTTGCGGTACGGAAGTAAAATCCTTGCGTGCCGGCAGAGTAAATCTCAAGGACAGCTGGTGTTCAATTGTTGACGGCGAAATTTTTGTCAACGGAATGCACATTTCTCCTTACGAACAGGGAAACATCTTTAACCGTGATCCTATGCGTGTGAGAAAGCTTCTTATGCACAAAAAAGAGATTTTAAAGCTCTACGGCACGGTTAAGCAGACGGGATATTCACTTATCCCGATTAGTCTGTATTTCAAGGACAGCAAGGTAAAACTTCAGGTTGGACTCTGCAAAGGTAAAAAGCTATACGATAAGCGTGCCGATATGGCAGAACGCTCCGCAAAGCGTGATATGGAGCGTGCCATTAAAGAACAGAGAAGATAGTTTGGTGTTACTATGAGTTTGCGTAGCCTGTACGAAAATATTTCGGAATACAGCGATTTTGCTTTGATAGGACGGGATTTTTCCGCCTTTGATACCGATTATTCCGTACTCGGATTTGCAAATTCGTCCGATAAAACCGAGCTTGTTCTGTTGAATTTCAATTGTTCCAAAGATGATATTTGCTGTGAAGATTTGACTTTGAGAGAAAATATCATTCTTGAAAAGAAAAATAATTCTGATTTGTCCGATGATTTTTCCGCAATTGTAATTGACGGACAGCGTTTTGACTTTGACTCAGTATGCGGTGAAACGCTTGAATGTTGCGAATTAACAAGGTCATATATCATCTCAGAGTTTATGAAACTCGGTTGGAAGAGCGACAGGCTTTTCGACGCTCCTCTTGATTCTTTAATGATATACCTTATTGAACTTGAGAATAAAATTGATGATTTAACTTCGCTTGATTTGTCAAAAAAGATTGAAGTGGTTTTCTCAAAATTTGAAAAAACAGATTATCCGTTTGCAAAACTAAATCTTGAATTGGGAATGGAAGTAGATATTCCGATTGAACTTTTTGACGGTGAAGAGCGAATTGTGATAAAAAATCTTAAACCTTTGAATTTGGCAGAGTGTCCTGATATGGATGAGTTTTTTCAAGAAGATGTTATTCTTCCGTATGTTGAGTATTCTGGCAATAACGAATTATCGTTGACATTCTGTCTTTCAGATGAGCTTGATAAACCTTTCAAGGGTATGGGCGGATTGGCAACCGATGACGGAGTTGTTGCTTTAGCAGTAGATAATTCAAGCGAAAGCAATTTGAAATCGGCTGTGATATATTCACCGATTGAGCCGAATACAAAGCACATTGAATGTTGTCTTGTCTGCTGTGAAAAAATGCTTGATAAGCCTGCCGCTGAATACAGGTTTTCAATATAAAATTTTTAAATTGAATATGGGGATGTAAAGGTTTCGACGGGGATTTCAAACCTTGGTAAGCGAGCGGCGGTGCGGAACCGCCATAAAATCCGCAACTTTAAAATTAACTGACAACAAAACAGTTGCTTTAGCAGCCTGAGTGCTGCTCGTTCCTGCACAGAGTACCTCGGCTGTGTAAGGGGCGTCGATTAGAGGTAAATGTGAACAGGGGAGCGCTCCGAACCCTGTCACAGCTTAGGAGCTGCCAAAGTGCATAGCCTGTTGATGGGCGATGCATCGAGGGAGATTTAAAACACCAACTGCGCTCGGAGAAACCCTTGGCAAGATTTTTTCGGACAGGGGTTCGATTCCCCTCATCTCCACCAAATAAGAACCGCAATTTTGATACAAAGCGTATCTTAATTGCGGTTCATTTTTTATGTCTTAAAAACGGCTTGTAATCAGTATTTACGGCATTTTTGCCGATTAGTAAAGTGTCAGAGTGATTAAAAAATACGGCTGTTTTGTAATAAAAAAGGCAGCCGTTGAGTGTGTTTTTAGAGCCGATTTTTTATTCTGACACAAAACTTTTTGACCGTTTCATTTTTAAAAATAAGCGTTTCATTTTTCAAAATCAGAATTTATAACGGATGTCCTGTTTTTGGTTCATCTGTCTTGTTAAAATAAACACATAAATAAAAGAAAACTGATTGACAATTATGTAAAATAATGATACTTTTATTATGAGGCGATTGTATGTGTACTCCGCATTTTGAAATTCAGAACGGTGTTCTGGCAAAGTGCAGGATGTCGGGAGAAGAAAACGTGACTGTCACAATTCCCGACGGTATAACAAGCATCGGAAAAGATGCTTTTTTGATTGTGAATTATTGCAAAGCATAACAATTCCTGACAGTGTGATAAGCATTGGGGATAAGGCTTTTGCGGGATGCACAGCCTTGGAAAACATAACAATACCAAACAGTGTAATAAACATTGGAAATTATGTCTTTGCAGGATGTAATTCGTTGCAAAGCATAAATGTAAGCGAGGGTAATTCCAATTATTTGTCTTGTGGAGGTGTATTGTTCGACAAGTCCAAAAGCGTAGCTGTGAAATTCATCGCAAAAAGGTATATCGTGACCGATGTTATCGACTGGTTCGGCAAGGACATAAAATTTTCGGACACAACAGATGATGAGGTCACGGTGACTGTCAAGGTAAAACCGATTGCCATGAAAATGTGGGCACTGAAATATTCAAGGCATATCAAGGTCATTTTTCCGTAAAGCCTTGTTGACGAAATTAAAGCGGATATTGATTTTGCAAAGAAAAATCATGAGGAGAGATAAATATGACATTGCTATATATGTATAGGGTAAGTTGTGATACTGGGTTTGCACCTTGTGTTTCCGGTGGCTGTTTGTCATTGTCGTGCTGTAAAGGAGGTCAAATCAGAAACAACAAAGACTGTTTAACTGGAATCCAATATTGGATTGGCTCAAAAAAAGATGCTGATTATGAAAGAGACGATGTATATATACTTGGAACATATCATGATAAATTTCTATATTTAGCTAAAGTATCCAAAGTTCTTACTATGGATGATTATTTTAGTAATCCGGACTATAAACAGCGTACAGATAATATTTATGACCTTGTCAACGGAAAGCTTTCCCGTAATAAAAAACTCAGATTCAAGGATTCAAAAAAGGATATTCACGCAGATCCTATACAACAACGTAAGGATATGAATGGAAGATATGTTATTCTATCAAATGATTATATTTATCTTGGCAGTGATGCGTGTGAAATTGATATTGTTAAGGAATTTGGGGCAAAGAAACAAGAAACAAAAAAATATTATGATGACAAGGCAAAGAAAATAATAGATAGCTGTTATGTAAATAACGATAATAAAGAACATTCACCTAACAAACCAATAATAAGGAGTTGTAATCAGAAATGAAAGTTATTCTATCAAGAAAAGGTTTCGACAGTTCATATGGCGGCTGTGCAAGCCCCATTTTGCCCGATGGTACTATGCTGTCTATGCCGATACCTGGCGGTGAAGATTCTCATTTAAAATTTGAGGATATAAAATACGGTGAAATTACATATCTGGATATATGGGACAAGCTTTATTCTAAACACAAAACTGATAAACTTTACTGCCACCTTGATCCGGATATAAGAGCAGATGTGAGAGTGAAGCCGGTTGATAATTGGGTTGCCGCTTTCGGTCAGACAGATACTGCACAAAAACATCTACATAACAGAGGAGTTTCTAAGGACGATTTATTTTTGTTTTTTGGTTGGTTTAGAAAAACTGATGAAAACTATAAATATTTGCCTGATGATATGGATAAGCAAATAATTTACGGCTATCTGCAAATCGGAGATATAGTAAATGGTGACGAAATCAAAAATAATTACCCATGGCACCCACACGCAAAAGGTAAATATAGTAGCGACAATACTCTGTATGTTGCAACTGAAAAGTTAACTCTTGACGGGAAAGAAACCGACTTACCCGGTTATGGTGTATTCAAATACAATGATGAGCTTGTACTTACAAAAGATAATTGTTCCCGTTCAAAATGGAAAATAAATTCTGACTGGAATATAGAAAAGTTTTTTGAAAGCAATAGCATTTCATATCACAGCAAAAATAATATCAAAGATAGTTATTTTCAGAGTGCTTATCGTGGTCAGGAGTTTATCATTTCAGAAAACAAAAAAGTTAATGACTGGGCATATAACCTTATAAAGAACAATGCTTAGGAATGATAAAATGGTAGGATTATTCTTTATCATTGGAAATGAATTGATTACTGAAAGCGAACACTTTACTAAGGGAAAACAAGAAGGTGCTATATACCGATATTCTAAAACTCATAAAGAAGTCTGGGATGAATTATACAAAGGCAAATACAAAGTTGAATATGACTTCTATCCTCGTGGAGAAGTCATATATGAATTATGCTCGGACTCTTACATTGTTTATAAAGATTCCTGTATAGACAATTCATATATTGACAAATGTATTGCCTTTACAATTAAAAGTAAATACACGATTATTTCTGACGAGCGTTTTCTTTGTCATGCTTGCAGAACTAACAGTAATATATTTGGTGCAATTTGCGGAGATATTTTAGGTTCAACATTTGAGTTTGAGGAAAAGAAATACAATAATATTTCAGAAATTGATTTGTTCAGAGACGGTAGCCATTTTACTGATGACACTGTGTTGACCCTTGCTGTTGCTGACTGGTTGTTGCATGATCTGAATGATTATGAAGATGATGATTACTTTAAAGACAAGTTAGTGAAAAGAATAGTTGACTATGTTTGCAGAAAATATAAAAATCAACCACTGGGATACGGATTTAGTTTTTGGCAATGGTGCAACAAAGCCTATCTGATTGATGAATACGAACCTTATAACAGTTTTGGAAACGGTTCTGCAATGAGAGTAAGTCCCGTTGGGTGGTTTTTTGACACTATGGAAGAAACTATGCGTTTTGCAAAATTATCTGCTGACATAACCCATAATCATCCAGAAGGAGAGAAAGGAGCAATGTGCATTGCCGCCGCAATATTTCTTGCAAGAAACGGAAAATCAAAAAGTGAAATTAAGAAATATATAATTCAAACATTTGGTTATTCCGAACTGAATTTATCAGTTGAAGTATTGCGTGAAAAAAGTAATTATAGCGTAACTTGCCAGGATACAGTTCCTTTGGCAGTTGCTGCTTTTTTAGAAAGTACCGATTTTGAATCAGCCATAAAGCTTGCAATTTCATATGGAAGTGATTCAGACACAATAGCTGCAACGGCAGGAAGCATCGCAGAAGCTTACTATAAAGAAATTCCTTTATATATTGCAGATTTTTGTAAGTGTAAACTTGATAAACATGCCGCTTGCTTGTGCAAAGAATTTTTTGATTTTGTAAACAAGCAATCTCAAAAAAACATATGAAAAACAATATCAGAACATTAAGGCAGGTGCAGAACTTGTCTTAATGTTCAAAGTAGGTTGAAAAATGTATCAACAGCGGCTTGATTGCAGCACAGTGGGGCAAAGTTAAAACGCAACTTAAATATAATAGACAAATATTCATAAACCGCAGGGAGTATGACCCGACCCCCAAAAGTTAGACCTAAAAAATCTAACTTTGGAGGTCGGTATTTTTATGTCAAAATACAGTTATGAATTCAAGAAGAAGGTAGTAATGGACTACATAAATGGAAAAGGAGGATATAAAAGTTTATGTAAAGAAAATGGGATACCGAGTCAAACAATATTACGAGATTGGATCTCAGCATACAAAGAATTTGGAAACAAAGGATTAATGCGATCAAGAGAAAAGAAAAATTACTCTTTTGAATTTAAGATGCATGTGGTAGAATTATACTTAACAACGGAAGTATCGTATCGAGAACTTGCATTGAGTTTAGGTATCAATAATCCACCAATGATAGCAAAATGGGTAACCGATTACCGTGCAGTTGGGCCTGATGCGTTACGACCAAAGAGAAAAGGACGGAAACCCAAAGTGTCTAAACCAAAAAAGATAATACCTAACACAGAAAAAGAAAAAGCTGAATCAGAATATCTGAAACAGCTTGAAGATGAGAATTTAAGATTAAGGATTGAAAATGCGTATTTAAAAGAGCTGAGGAGATTGCGTTTGGAGGAAGAAAAACCTCCGAAAAACAGGCAAGAATAATACACAGTCTCCGAGGAGAATTCAGGCTAAAAGATATTCTTGCCGTAACAGTTTTTCCAAAGTCAACATATATGTATTGGCAAAATAGATTTGAGCGAGAGAACCCGGATGAAAAATTAGAAAAAGAAATTCTTGATATACGAAAAGTGCATAAAGACTATGGTTATCGCAGAATTTGGGGAGAATTGCGAAACAGAAATATTTTTGTAAACAAGAAAAAAGTTCAAAGAATTGTTCAGAAATTGAACCTGCAAGTGACCTCGTTTATTCATAAAAGCAGAAAATACAGTTCATACAAAGGTAAAGTAGGAAAGATTGCTCCAAACAGGATTAACCGTAGATTTAACACAAGTGTACCGCATCAGAAAATCACAACAGATACAAGTGAATTTAAGTATTATGAGGTTGACAGCAAGGGCAGAATGATAATCAAAAAGCTCTATCTTGATCCATTTATGGATATGTTTAACGGAGAAATTCTGAGTTTTGGCATATCTCAAAAGCCATCTGCCGAGAACATTATGAGTGCATTAGATGAAGCTATTACTATTACTAATGACTGTTCATATCGCAGGACTTTTCACTCTGACAGAGGATGGGCTTATCAGATGAAAGCATATTCACAAAAGCTGAAAGAAAACAGAATATTTCAGAGTATGTCAAGAAAAGGAAATTGTCACGATAACTCTGTTATGGAAAATTTCTTTGGAATATTAAAGCAAGAAATATATTATGGAAAAGTTTATTACAGCTATGAAGAGCTTAAACAAGCAATTATCAAATACATTGATTACTACAACAACAAGAGAATCAAACAGAAACTCGGCTGGTTAAGTCCGGTTGAGTACAGGATTAATGCCTTAGTTGCATAACAAAAGCGTAGCAGCTAAAAGTCACTACGCTTTCAAGTCTAACTTTTTGGGGTCACCACA
>NZ_NNBY01000048.1 GCF_002834235.1 Ruminococcus bromii
GCCTTTGTTCTGCTCATGCCGAATGTGTCGGTAAGAAAAGCAACAAGGTTTTCAAACACGGCAATAACCGTTGAAAAGCTTGCAAATGTCATAAACAGAAAGAAAAGCGTACCCCAAATCCGACCGCCCGTCATATTTACGAAAACATTCGGAAGCGTTACAAAAATAAGGGCAGGTCCTTGGTCGGGCTGAACGCCAAATGAAAAGCAAGCAGGGAAGATGATAAGTCCGGCAACAATTGCAACAAAAGTGTCCAATGCACAAATCTGAACAGCCTCACCGTAAAGCGTGCGGTCTTTGTTCATATAACTGCCGAAAATTTCCATTGATGCGATTCCGAGTCCGAGTGTGAAGAATGCCTGACTCATTGCAGAAGTGATTACCTTGCCGAGTCCTACATCTTTAACCTTTCCAAAATCGGGAACAAGATAAAAGCTCAGGCCTTCTCCCGCATTTGAAAGCATCATACTGTTGATTGCAAGAATGACAATCAGCGCAAGCAACGCAACCATCATAACCTTGCTGACCTTTTCAATGCCTTTTTGAAGTCCTCGACTGCATACAAAAAATCCAAATACAACGATTATCGCAAGCCATATAATCATCTCAACAGGCGATGCCATAAGGTCGTTAAACACTCCCGAAACCTGTTCTGAGTTCATTCCGCTTTTAAATGTTCCCGTTGCAAATTTATAGAAGTAATCTAACATCCAACCCGAAACAGGTGAGTAGTTCACTAAAAGTGTACCATCGTATGAGTCAAAACAAATTATACATAAAGAAGTATGTCGAATTATAAATAGTTATGTTACGAGCCAGTAGGCTCTTTTTTTATACCCAAATTTAGGTCGTAAAAGTCTATTAACAGGTAATTTGTATAAATATAAGTATTTTATATTGCCAGATTTTACAAAAATAAAACAACGTTCAAAATTATATTTACAACTTTGCATAATGTGATATATAATAACACTATGCAAAAAATATATGCTAAACCAATAACATATTCACCGTATAACCAAAGTGAGGTGATAAAAACAATTTTTAGTAAAAATTAAGAAGAGGTGATAGTTGTAAAAAGAAAATGAGATTGTTACAGGTGAGCCTGATGAGGGTGAATCGAAAACAAGATACAAGAAAAGAAAGCGAACAAGATGAAATGTAAAATTCATCAAAAACAATCGCTCTATGGTTAAGTTTGTCGAGATAAATAGGTCATTTAGAGAAAATTTCTCCAAATAAACGGATACATATTGACTTTTTTGTAATTCTCCTTTACAATATTAAATAAGAAGGAGAGATTGATAATGCTTATTAAAGTGACAGTTGAGAATTTTAAATCGTTTTCTGAACCAACAGAGATGACTATGATTTCTTCTACAAAAATTCAAAAAGGCACTGATCATAGGGTTAAAATTAAAAGTACGAATATACTTAAATACGCAGTAATCTATGGTGCTAATGCGGCAGGTAAATCTAATCTTATTGATTTTTTTTGGTTTTTGAAAAGTACGCTTAATGATACAATTCCTATGGTAGCTACAAAATGGTTTTGTAAATGTAAGGAAGAAAATATAAATAAGAATAGCTCGTTTGAAATTCAGTTCACGATTGGTGATAAATTCTATGCTTATGGTTTTACGGCTTTATTAAATCAACGAAGAATCACATCTGAGTGGTTATATGAGCTTTATCAAAATGGTAATGCAAAATGTTTATTTGAAAGAAATGAAGAAGAAAAATTTCCACACTTGGGCGAAGATGTAAAATTAAACAAAATTGATGAAGCAAAATTCAAAACATATACTGATGATTTTGATGGTAATGAATCAATTTTGTTTCTTACGGAAATGAATAGAAACAAAAAATATTCTGAAGACTCCAAGCTGGTTTTCTTCAAGGAGGTTTATAGTTGGTTATCACAAAACATAATTATCGTTAAGCCTAATACTTCTTTTGATAACTTTCAATATTATAATGATGAAACATCCTTAGAGTTAATCAATAAATTAATAAAAACCTTTGATATTGGTATTGATAAAGTTAGAGTTGAAAAAACTGATTTTGAGGAATTTAGAAAAGCTTTACCGGCTAAGGTTTTTGATTTAGTTATGAAGGACATACGAAACAAGATGGCTCACAAGTCATTATATTCTTCGGCACGAATGACCATGAGAACTGACAAAAGCTTTTTTACTGTTACTTTGGATGACGATGAACCGATTGTATCTACTTTGAAACTCTATCATGGAAAATCATTTTATGATTTTAATTTCGATGAAGAATCAGATGGTACAAGAAGAATTTTCGATTTACTCGATATGTTACTTAACAAAAACGATGACATTATTTATGTTGTTGATGAATTAGAAAGAAGTCTTCATCCAAAACTTACAGAACATTTTCTTGAGCTTTTTATGAATTTCCATAAAGGCCATAAAACTCAGTTGTTGTTTACAACCCACGAAGCATCTATTATGGAGCAAAAGCTTTTTAGACGTGATGAAATATGGTTTGTTGAAAGAGATGGAAATAACACAAGTAATGTTTATTCGTTGGATAAGTTCAAAGAAAGATATGATAAAACATTGAGCAAAGCTTATCTTGAGGGGCGTTATGGTGCAATTCCTGTGTTTTCTAATTTTGATTTGACGGAGGAATAAATATATGGCACCGGTAAGAATTATTATAATTGGAATCAAAGAAAGAGCGACACAAATGAGGCTATAGAGCCTTATAGAAAGTATTTCTTTATTTGTGAAGGTGCAAATACTGAAACGTGGTATTTCGAAAAGCTGGTTGACTATAAAAAAGAATTGGGAATTAATCCTAATATTGATATTCGCTTTCTCGAAAAGACTCAACAAGATAAGAATATATCTTTCCCCAGAAGACTTATAGAGTTTGCCGAGGAGCAAAAACTTAACTCAGATATATCTTTTGATGCTGAAATGGATAGGATGATTATCGTTTTTGATGCAGATATTTTCGAAGAAAAAGTTAAGGATTTTGATGAAGTTGTAGCATTTGGAGAAAATAATAATATACTTGGTATATCTAATCCTGCATTTGAATTGTTTTTACTTTTGCATTATAAAGATGCTTATGAGAAATATATTAAACCAAATGAAAAGGAGATAATTTCTAGCGAAAAGGTAGGAAATCAAAGATATATAAGAAATTTGTTTACTCAGGTGTTTGGTATTAATCCAAAGAAAAATAAATCTATAGGAGAACTGGTTAAGCAAGTTGATTTTGCAATCGTTGAAGAATGCAAAATTAATGAAGATATCCACCAATGCTCAGGACAGGTAACTTGTAACATTGCAAAGATAATCAATGATATTCGCAATAACAAAGCAATTTAATAATACGCAAAAGAGTTAAGTCAAGAAATAAAAATTTCTTGGCTTTTCTTTTTGCGATAAAATAACAGAAATGGAGGTATGAATAAGTGCCATATATAGACCCTAAAGTAGTGCTTGAAGCAAAGAAAATGAACTTGCTAACCATTCTTAAAAACTTTGAGCCACACGAACTTGTAAGACTTGATAAGAACAATTACACCACACGAACACACGATAGCTTGAAAATTTCAAACGGAAAATGGATGTGGTTTTCTCGTGGGATTGGAGGTACAACAGCTCTCAATTATCTAATTGAGGTTAAAGGTTATAGCTTTATTGAAGTGGTGGAAACAATCACAGGTAAACAGGTTGTAGTTGCTCCAAAACCTATCAAACAGGATAATAAATATTATGATAGACCACTTCTACTATATCGGTTCAGTTCACTATAAAATGATTAGATTTTTTGTCTTGACAACTGAACCACTATATTCTATAATGGAGATGAAGTGAGTCCGGTGTTTTAATATTTCAAATCTTGAAAACTTTTAATTTTTTATTAACAGGAGATAAAAGATGAAGAAACTAAAAAAGATGATTGTGTTGGGTATGGTCGTTCTTTCTTTGATGTCTGCTCTTACTTTTTCAGTATTCTCTGCCGGTAATGTTTCAGATACAATTATCAACATTAGTGCGAGAAGTAACAACGGAGGTACTCCGTGCAGATCTATTTGGCGTGAGAAGAAAGATTATACATCTGTTTGGTGCGAAAACAAGAGCACATCAGGAGGTTCTCTGAGTGCTTGGGTTCAGCGTACAAATAATAAGAATACTTCCTCCGTAAAAACTGTAGACAGATATTACGGTTCATGGAGCTATAATGGGGCAACTAAGAATATGAAAAATTTACCAAAGGGTACATATTATTATTTGCCTAACTATGTTAAAGAAGACGGCTATAAATATGCTACTTTGGGCTACATTATGAATAAGGAAGCTGTGAGTTACCACATAGCATGGAGTCCTGACAGCATATAAAATATTTGTGGCTTTGTAAGTTATGCTCTGTGCCTTTTAATGAAGTTTTGACTTTATATATGCGCGCAGAGCATGACTTTTAGACTGCGGTAGGGAGTTGCTTATAGAGGTGTTTATATATTGAATAAAAAAATAACAACCGTAATTATTTTGATTATCATCTGTGCTTCATCTATAATAGTTTCCATCTTATACTTGATAAAAAATGATATTATTGACATCAACGATATATACACTAATGCTGATGCAAAAAACACACAGGTTGCAAATGGAAGTAATATCTCTTCCACAGAAAATTCAGCGTTGGGCTCAAAAAGTTGTGTTCTGCTTGAGGAAGGTGCTGAATACGATACTATGTACGACGATAGAACAAGCATTTATGTTAAATTAAATGATATAAGCATTTCAAAAAACAAAGCAGAACTTCCCGAATTTGACACATTTGAGGACTGGGATGAAATTAAAGATAGCCAAGGAAATATTACAAATGAATATTCATATGTAGTGCTTAACATTACAATGATGAATAAAGGAAATGAAAATGTGGAGGTATCATTGAACAGCTTACTTTTGCATTTTGGTACAGACGGTGGATATAACGAAGCACGAAGTTTTAATTCAAGTGAGAAAAAGACTTCAAAAAATTATTTTGTAGAAAAACTTGAACCCGGTAAAAAATTGAATGTTAATGTAGCATATGTTGCTGAGGACAAACAACTTAATGAGTACAAAGACCAACTTTATTTGATGACAGTGCTCTCAGGCAATCCTTTAGGAGAAGGAACTATGCAAGTCATCAAATCCGAAAAATAATAAATGGAGAATGATAAAATGCAAAGAATGATTAAATTCGAACTGAAAAGAAGTTTTAAAAACAGGCTGTTTTTAATTTCTTTGCTAATTTCATTAGCATTGGTAACATGGTATTCGATTGAAAGAATACCATACTGTGTGCAGTTGAATTCTGAATTTTTAAATGATGAAAATTTAATGGGATTTTTTGAAATTTCATATACAAACTGGATTGGCAGTCATAATATCTATCTTCAGCAAAACATTTTTTATATGGCTATTCCAATTCTCGCCACTTTGCCATTTGGTAGTTCCTTTTATGATGATATAAACAGGGGATATGCAAGGAATGTGTGCGTTCGTGCCAAGAAAAAATATTATCTTGTGGCAAAATACATAGCTGTTTTCGTAAGTGGTGGTTGCGTGGTTGCTATTCCAATGGTTCTTAGTTTTCTCATTTCTTCAATATTTTTACCGACAATGCTTCCTGAAGCATCTTATACATTTACTAACATATATCCTGCGTATAAGTGGGCTGATTTATTTTATGTGCAACCGTTATTATATACATCGATATATATTTTTATCACATTTTTGTTTTCGGGAGTAACAGCAAGTTTGTCATTGTTTATTACATTCTTTTTAAACAGAAAATTTGTGACTTTTGTTTTTCCTTTTTTCATTTACATTTTTTCATCATTTTGTCTTGAAATGTTGGGATTTGATGCCTACAGTATCAGAAATCTTGTCACGACTACAAGTGAAAGTGGGACTACCTTTTCTGTAACAATTTTATTTTTGATTTTCTTTTGCCTTTCATTTTTTCCGTATTATTTTATTGGAGCGAAAAAAGATGTTTTTTAAAGCGTGTAGAAAAACTTTTGTTGCAATGACATATTTTAAATATTTGGTTGTTTTCTGTTTACTCTGCAGTTTTGTATTGTTTTACTTTTTTGCTTTTTTAAAAAAAAATATGATGGATATAACAGACAACATATGTATGGCAGATTTTGTGGAAGCCGCCGGGGGTCACACGACAACTATCTTTTTTGTACCAACCGCCGCATTACTTTCAACGATATTTTCCGAAAAAAACAGTAACTTTACAAATGCCTATATTCGCTTTAGATTTAGAAATACATTGGTTGTCAGAAATAGTTTGAAAGTTCTTGCTTTTTCTGTGGCTTTTTGCATTTTATTCCTCGTCGCAGTTCTTGGTATGTCGAGATTTTTTTCACGATCAGTAATTAATTGGAATTCATATGAAAGCTATTATTATCTGTGTGAAGGATGCATAAGCAATGTAGGCTTTGCAAAAGTAGTGATGAAAACTTTTGTATGTCTTTTAATTCCTACAATATTTTTTTCTGAATTAATATGTGCTTTTGGCTGTATAATAAACAAAGTATTTCCGTTCTTAGTGACGGTCACAACATGTATTGCAGTTTCATTTGATGGTGATTGGAATATTGACTTTTGGCTCTTGATTTTTGGGACAATTATAGTATTCGTACTAAATTTATTGTTCATGAAAAGAAAGGATTTTTTAAATTGAAAGTTCGTCTTTTTTTTCGTTTGCTTTCGCATGATATAACAGAGGGAATCATACATAATCGTAAATTTTTTATTTTTGCTGCGTTGCTGTTCATATTTATTGATTTCGTGTATTGGCATAATATTAGCTTATATTTTAGTGATTATAATTCGGTTGTAGACTGCGGTGTTCTGGATTTTTTTATGAATGTTTTTGCCGGATGTGACCCTTTTGATCCGGAGGCAAATAAGGGTGTAGATATTCCCATAACGTGGTTTTCTTTTAATGTACTTCCTTATTTGTTTGTGGGATTATACATTACAAACGATTTGCAGACAAGTGCCGATACCTTTATTTTGCGGGTAAAATCCCGATATTTATGGTGGTTGAGTAAAATAGTTTGGTGTGTTGTTTCTTCAACTTTGTACTATTTACTGTTTTTTGTAATTTCGACAGCTTTTACATTGTTTTCCGGTAATTTTTCATTAACTCAAAACAGTTTAATAACTGAAGAATTTTTGGAGCTAAGCACTTATGGAAAAAGTATGACAGAAATTTTCATTTCCTCAGTACTGTTACCTTGGATGATTACAACTTGTCACATGACATTTGATGCAATTATCAGTATTACATTTGGACCTGTTGTCGCGTTTTTGATGATAGTCTGCCTTATGACCACATCTGTGTTTTATTGCAGCGAATTTTTGCCGTTTAACTTTTCAATGTTGATAAGAACTGATTTTTGCGCCATAAATAATATATCAATATATACAGAACTGGAGGTTGCCTTTTTAATAATCGTTATATGTTTATTTTTAGGCTTGCCAATTATCAAAAGAAAAAACATTATTTAAAGTAGGAGAGATTTATGAATATAGAAATTTGTAATTATACAAAAAAGTTATCAAAAAATCTTGTACTGGAAAATATAAATTTATCACTTTCCGGAGGAAAAATTTACGGTTTTGTAGGTAAGAACGGTTCGGGGAAAACTATGCTTATGCGTGCAATTTGCGGACTGATTTTACCTACCAGTGGTTTTGTAAAAATAAATAACAAAATCATAGGAAAAGACATATCGTTTCCTGATAGTGTTGGGGCTTTAATTGAAAATCCGGGGTTCATTTCTGAGTACTCCGGTTTTCAAAATTTGAAGATTCTCGCTCAAATACAAAAGAAAATAGACGATAAAAAAATAGTGGATACTATGAGAATGGTAGGGCTTGACCCAAACGAAAAGAAGAGTTTCCGAAAATATTCACTTGGTATGAAACAAAAACTTGGAATAGCAGCAGCGATGATGGAAGACCCTCAAATACTTGTTTTAGATGAACCTTTTAATGCGTTGGATGAAGCTTCATGTGAAAATGTCAAAAAAATGATTTTGTCCGCAAAAGTTCCCGATAGAGTTGTGTTGCTGTC
Source organism: Ruminococcus bromii (assembly GCF_002834235.1). Lineage (GTDB taxonomy): Bacteria > Bacillota > Clostridia > Oscillospirales > Acutalibacteraceae > Ruminococcoides > Ruminococcoides intestinale. Next base: position 8,134 of record NZ_NNBY01000048.1, read on the forward strand.
ATGTCATGACAAAAATCAGATTAACGCTCTTTGCGACGAAACTATAGAATTAGCGCAGGGTAAAATCATCAGGAGAGATAGTCTTTATGAGAAAGAAAAATAATTTAAAAGTTATTGTAACGCTCCTTATTGTAACAGTATTATGTATATGTGGTGTCATTAGGTTTTTTAGTATCAATTCAAAATATCCGCAAAACGAAAAAGTTGTATATAAAATGGGCGATTCATTTGTTTGTCAAAATGCAAAATTCACTATAACAGATACATACATGCTTAAGCGTATGGACATTATGAATGATGATGATTTATCAGAATATTTGGAAGAAAATTCTGACTATTTGAAAAGTGAAGATTTGAATCTTGGCTTAATAAAAATTATAATTTCCAATACAACAGATGATGAAATAACTGTTGATTTAACAGCTTTTCATATTGAATCAGGTGCTTTTTCATTACAATTTTATTACCCGCTCGTTATGTATTACAATGATTGTGGAATGTATATTAAACTTTCAAAAGGTGAACAAAAAACGTTTATTGCACCCGTTCCTATCTCTTCTGAACAATTTCTCAATTATGATTCCACCGATATTAGAAACAGAACGTATTATTTGGTATCATCTTTATATCCTCAAAAAATAATGTCAGAAGTCAAATTTAATTAAATTCAAGATATTTAAATTGGTCAAATAAATAACAATGTTGGTTTAGCATAATTAGTGCTGAATTACTTGGACATTGAAAAGTTGCCTCGTTGTATAATCATGACGAAAATCTGATTAACGCAAAACTGCAATACAGCAAGGTGTCGTAATCCGTTTCTTGTTCAAGCTTGAAAAAATATTTAAATTTCCTTTTAACGGTAAACTATTGTTTTTTCTCTTGTGTTCGTGCCGCATTGTATTTCTCGTCTGAGTTTGGTTGCAACGGCGGCGGGCATATTCACGGGCAGCTTGCACATTGATTTCATCATTCAGTTTGCCGTCAATCTCACTGTGCGGCGATATTAAAAACGGAAGTGGATTTCTTTTCATTTTGAAGTCCCTTCCGTTCATTTTTCTTTTCGTTTATCTGCTTTACGGCGGCTTTATACCGCGCCAAAGTTTCCTTTACAGACTTTGAATAATCCGTTATGCTCCACTTGCCGGTTTGAGTGTGTCGAATATGATAGTTGATGATTATCAGCCTTTCACGCAGGGTTGGTGGTGATCTGTTGACTGAGCCTGCACAATCTTAGCAAAGCATTGCTGTGCTTGGATTCAAATACCTTGTCACAGCCCTTGCAGCTAAGTGAAAACGGCTCGCCAACCTTGTGTTTTCTCGCCTTTATCAACTGATAGCATTCCCTGCTTTTTAGACGGGCTGTTTCAGCTGCTTCTGCCGCTTAATTTCTTCCTCGCTCAGCTGAGGTTGAGGAATTTCAAACTTGCCGATGAAATTGAGATAGATTTCAACCTCCTGCATACGTTCTCCGTCAATATAATACGGAGCGTGAACTAAAATTTTGTCGATAAACTCATTTATCATCGGCGTAGTAAGCTCGGAAAAATCGGTGGTTATACATCTTTGCACCGCAATCGGCACAATAAACAAGACCCGTCAGCGGATTCGCCACTCCGGTGGTGTCAACACGTCTCGGCGTTTTTGTCAGTTTCTGAGCAAGCTCCCAAGTTTCTCGGTCAATGATTGCTTCGTGCGTGTCATTGAATATCAGCCAGTTCTCCTGCGGATTTTTCACTGAGCTTTTGTCCTTATATGATTCCTTGTGCGTACGGAAATTTACGGTGTCTCCGCAGTATTCCTGTTTTGCAAGAATACTGCGGACAACATATCCGCTCCAACTGAACGGGTGGGTAAACTCCTTTTTGTTTTTCCTTATTCCAATTCCTTTTTTGTAAAGTAAACAGCCGGGGTTTCAACCTTGTCATCAAACAGCGTGCGGGCTATGTCATAAGGTCCGCAGCCTTCTATTGTGAAATGGAAAATTCTGCGGACGACTGTAGCCGCTTCCTCATCAATCAGCCAATGATTTTTGTTGTTCGGGTCTTTCTTGTAACCGTAAATAGCCGAGTTGGTTGTCGGCTTTCCCGATTCGTGCAGATAGTTTGCAATATCAAAAGCATACTATGCCCGAGCGTAAGTGTAGCAACTGGTTTGACGGTTATGTTACAAAAACAAATCCACGTCTAAAAGGTAACACAAGATAACAAAAAACTGTACAGCCGAATATGGTTGTACAGTTTTTAGTTTTATATGTTATTTTATAGGAATGTAACATTGTACAAATTTGCACAATTTGAGCCGTAGGGGATTGCTAATCCTACCCGATAAAGCCTTGAACGAACACAATAACAATCAGCACGGGGAGTGCGTATTTAAGGTACGGCTTCAGCACTCTTGAAAGTTTAAGACCTTTACCCGTGTTACATTCTTCAAAGTAATTGTCAAAGCCCCAGCCGAATTTTGTTGTGCAGAACAGGAGATAAACCATTGCGCCAATCGGAAGAAGAAGGTTGCTGACAACGAAGTCCTCAAGGTCAAGCACACCTTTGCCGAGAATGTTGAAGTCACTCCAAATGTTGAATCCAAAAATACACGGCAGACACGCAAAGAACATAATAATTCCATTGATAATTGACGCCTTTGTTCTGCTCATGCCGAATGTGTCGGTAAGAAAAGCAACAAGGTTTTCAAACACGGCAATAACCGTTGAAAAGCTTGCAAATGTCATAAACAGAAAGAAAAGCGTACCCCAAATCCGACCGCCCGTCATATTTACGAAAACATTCGGAAGCGTTACAAAAATAAGGGCAGGTCCTTGGTCGGGCTGAACGCCAAATGAAAAGCAAGCAGGGAAGATGATAAGTCCGGCAACAATTGCAACAAAAGTGTCCAATGCACAAATCTGAACAGCCTCACCGTAAAGCGTGCGGTCTTTGTTCATATAACTGCCGAAAATTTCCATTGATGCGATTCCGAGTCCGAGTGTGAAGAATGCCTGACTCATTGCAGAAGTGATTACCTTGCCGAGTCCTACATCTTTAACCTTTCCAAAATCGGGAACAAGATAAAAGCTCAGGCCTTCTCCCGCATTTGAAAGCATCATACTGTTGATTGCAAGAATGACAATCAGCGCAAGCAACGCAACCATCATAACCTTGCTGACCTTTTCAATGCCTTTTTGAAGTCCTCGACTGCATACAAAAAATCCAAATACAACGATTATCGCAAGCCATATAATCATCTCAACAGGCGATGCCATAAGGTCGTTAAACACTCCCGAAACCTGTTCTGAGTTCATTCCGCTTTTAAATGTTCCCGTTGCAAATTTATAGAAGTAATCTAACATCCAA
>NZ_NNBY01000049.1 GCF_002834235.1 Ruminococcus bromii
TTGGATGTTAGATTACTTCTATAAATTTGCAACGGGAACATTTAAAAGCGGAATGAACTCAGAACAGGTTTCGGGAGTGTTTAACGACCTTATGGCATCGCCTGTTGAGATGATTATATGGCTTGCGATAATCGTTGTATTTGGATTTTTTGTATGCAGTCGAGGACTTCAAAAAGGCATTGAAAAGGTCAGCAAGGTTATGATGGTTGCGTTGCTTGCGCTGATTGTCATTCTTGCAATCAACAGTATGATGCTTTCAAATGCGGGAGAAGGCCTGAGCTTTTATCTTGTTCCCGATTTTGGAAAGGTTAAAGATGTAGGACTCGGCAAGGTAATCACTTCTGCAATGAGTCAGGCATTCTTCACACTCGGACTCGGAATCGCATCAATGGAAATTTTCGGCAGTTATATGAACAAAGACCGCACGCTTTACGGTGAGGCTGTTCAGATTTGTGCATTGGACACTTTTGTTGCAATTGTTGCCGGACTTATCATCTTCCCTGCTTGCTTTTCATTTGGCGTTCAGCCCGACCAAGGACCTGCCCTTATTTTTGTAACGCTTCCGAATGTTTTCGTAAATATGACGGGCGGTCGGATTTGGGGTACGCTTTTCTTTCTGTTTATGACATTTGCAAGCTTTTCAACGGTTATTGCCGTGTTTGAAAACCTTGTTGCTTTTCTTACCGACACATTCGGCATGAGCAGAACAAAGGCATCAATCATCAACGGAATTATTATGTTCTTTGCGTGTCTGCCGTGTATTTTCGGATTCAACATTTGGAGCGACTTCAACATTCTCGGCAAGGGTGTGCTTGACCTTGAGGACTTCGTTGTCAGCAACCTTCTTCTTCCGATCGGCGCAATGGTTTACCTCCTGTTCTGCACAACAAAATTCGGCTGGGGCTTTGACAATTACTTTGAAGAATGTAACACGGGTAAAGGTCTTAAACTTTCAAGAGTGCTGAAGCCGTACCTTAAATACGCACTCCCCGTGCTGATTGTTATTGTGTTCGTTCAAGGCTTTATCGGGTAGGATTAACAATCCCCTACGGCTCAAATTGTGCAAATTCGTACAATGTTACATTCCGATAAAATAACATAACAAACAAAAACTGTACAACCATAATCGGCTGTACAGTTTTTTTATTTTTGCGGTAGAACCGCATTACAGAAAGGCTTATTTAATTAAATCAATCCATTTTTGAATTTCAGACTTTGATGTACGCAGAACCGATTCATCAAAACGGATATTCATTCCCTGCTTTACATCGGCTGTACCGCAGGCATTTGCAAAATCTTTGAATGTGTGACCAATCCAACCGCCGTTAGTTGCAAACGGATAAACCGTCTTGCCCGAAAGGTCATTTTCCTTGAGAAATGTGTGCATTGCGGGGGCAAAAGTGTACCACCAAACAGGTGTTCCGAGAATTACCTCGTCATACTTGCTAAGGTCAATATTAAGCGGTTTTATTTCGGGACAATATCCGCTATTCACTTCATCCTGTCCTTGATTTACAACCGAGTTGTAGTCTCCGTCATACGGAACAACAGTTTCGATTCTTGCAATGTCAGCACCCGTGCTTTTCTGAATCATCTCGGCAATGCTTTTTGTGTTGCCACGATAGGAATAATAAACGATAACTTTTTTCATATTCAGAAGCCGCCTTTCGATTAACCGAGTTTATTATATTCTTCATCGGTTACGGGTTCACACCACTCGTTTGAACATTCTTCGCCCGGCATTTCAGTTGCGATGTGTGAGAACCAGCTGTCCTTTTTAGCACCGTGCCAATGTTTAACCTCGGCCGGAATTACGATTACCTTACCCGGTGTAAGGCTTACAGGCTCTTTGCCTTCTTCCTGATACCAACCCTCACCTGCCGTGCAGATGAGGAGCTGACCGCCGCCGCTCATTGCGTGGTGAATGTGCCAGTTGTTACGGCAACCAGGTTCAAATGTTACATTTAAAAGGTGAAGTCCGTCCTCGGGCTTTGTGAGTGGATTTAGGTATGACTCTCCGATAAAATATTTTGCATAAGCTGTATTGGGAGTGCCTGTGCCGAATACATTATGCTTTTCAAATTCATTCTTGTCTGCAATTTTCATAATATTATCTTCTTGTGTAATTAAATTTTTTTAATCCAATCATTAACAATGCCTTCTGCCTTGTCGGCATCACTTCCGAACACGGGAAGTCCGTTTGTTACGGTTGCACCTTTGGCAGTATTTTTAATATCATTGACTGAGTTTGAAAGTCCGCTTCCCTCGTGAGTGCAGAACGGATGAATTGTTTTGCCCGTAAAATCAAATGCTTCAAGGAAAGTATAAACCGCCATAGGCATTGTTCCGCAGTAGTTTGGATAGCCGAGATAAATTTCATCGTAATCGTCAAGATTCGGCAATGAAACAAGTTCGGGTCTTGCCTTTGATTTAAGGTCTTTAACCGACTGAGCAACACATTCCTTGTAGTTTGCGGAATACGGAACTTTCTGCTCAATTTTAAACATATCGGTTCCTGTGAGGTCTGAAATCATTTTTGCAACCTTTTCGGTGTTGCCGACTTTTACATAGCGGTACTGACCGCCGAAATAATTTTCATCTGCTCGTGAATAAAATGCAATTAACTTTGCCATTGTAAATCTCCTTTGTTTCAGAATTTTTACTATTTTTCAGTTTGTTTTTTACTTTACAGGAATATATTACACCCTGAAGTTGACTTTAAGTCAAGAGGCATTTTTGATTTTTTCGTATAATTTTTAATTAACTGCATAGGTTGCTTTCCGTACAACACTCTTAGCTTAAATATTCTGCTGTTACTTGTGGGCATCCGATGAACTCCTCTATTTAAAATTGCAAAAGCAATCGCTATACCTACGCTCGGGCATAGTATGTTTTGGATATTGCAAACTATCTGCACGAACGGAAAGCGACGGTACATCGCAAAAAAAATACTGTACAACCGAAAAAGGCTGTACAGTATCGGAATTATTCTTTATAAGAAACTATTTCTTTTCAGTAAGAAGCTTATTGAGTTCGTCCATAAAGGTGTTAATATCCTTGAACTGGCGATAAACTGACGCAAAACGGACATATGAAACCTCGTCAATATTCTTAAGCTGATCCATTGCAAGCTCACCGATTTGCTTTGAAGTGATTTCACGGTCAAGGCTTGACTGAAGCTGAGCTTCAATATCATTGACCATATTTTCAATCTGTTCAATTGAAACGGGACGCTTCTCACAGGCACGGAGAATTCCGCCTGTAAGCTTGTTGCGGTCAAAAACCTCACGGGATTTGTCGCGCTTAACAACAATTATCGGAACAGTTTCAATCACCTCATGTGTGGTAAAGCGTTTGCCGCATCTCAGGCACTCTCTTCTTCTGCGGATTCTTTCGCCGTCATCGGCAGAACGAGAGTCGATAACCTTGCTTTCTTCATAACTGCAATATGGACACTTCATATGAAAACCTCCGAATAATTATTCCCTAAAATAATTATAACATACCGTTTCCAAATTTCAAGTATAGAAAATTTACAAATTAATTACACTTTTATTGCATCAGAGATTGCGGTAATGCTTAACATTTCTCTTCTTTCTTTTACGCTTACCGTGAATTTTAGAAATAATAAGGTAAATGATGAGAACGAGAATGATAAGAGCGATAATCACGATAAACCAATAGGACTGAAAGACTGTGCCGATGATGTTGAACACATAGAGGATTCCGCTGCGTTCAATCTTTTCGCCTGCAACAACATTAACCTCGGCAAGCTTTTGCTTTTCGCTGTTTGCATCTGCTTTGTAATAGATTGTTGCCTTGCCGACTACCGAGCCTTTATCAAGCGGTGCGTCAACGCTTTCGGGAATATCCTGTTCAATAATTATATTCTCATCTGTACAGTCTTTCGGAACAATTGCACTGAGGTCGGTTTCGGGATAAAGCAATGTACTGTTTTTGCCCCATGCAAGGTTAACCTTTACTTCGCAAAGCGGCTTTGACGAGGTGGCAACAGTGTTCATTTCAAGACTTGTCAACGCCCAGCGGAAAAGGTCTGCCGCATCGGTCATTGTTGCGTAATCCTCGGTTACACCTTCCTCATACGGTGCGTGAAGGAGAATTGCCATATATGAATAGCCGTCTGCCGACGCTGTCGTTACAAGACATCTTCCTGCCTCGTTAGTCGTACCCGTTTTGATGCCCTTTGCGTACATATAGTAATACTCACCGCCACGGTTGGCGTCAATGAGGTAGTTGGTTGTTACAAGGGCTGTATCGTCACCGTCACAAGTGTATGTACAGGTATTTGTGATTTCTTCAAAGCGAGGAAGAGTGAGCGCATAGGTTGTGATTTTGTACATATCACGGGCGGTTGTGTAGTGGTCGGGATCGTGAAGTCCGTCAGGATTTGCAAAATGAGTGTTTTCACAACCAAGCTCCTTTGCTTTTTCATTCATCAGCTTGACAAAGTTATCAACATTGCCTTCACCGATATAATCGGCAAGAACCATTGCGGCATCATTACCCGAGGGAACCATCATGCTGTAAAGCAGATCGATTGCAGTCATACTCTTGCCGACATGATTTTCAACATTCGCAAGGGAACTGCCTGTGTTTTTGAGAACATCAAGGACCGACTGCTTAATCGGAATTTTTGTATTATCAAGATCGGCTATGTTTTCAACCGCAATTATGTAGGTCATAATCTTTGTTGTTGACGCAGGGTAACGCTTTGAGTCGGCGTCTTTTTCATACACGGTCTGACCTGAATCCATATTTACAAGAAGGATTGAGTCCGACTCGGTTTTTACATCATTAGGATAGGACGCAGCACCTGCCGATGTGAAAGCGGAACAGATAATGATGCAAAGCATACAGAGAAGTGAAAGTGTTTTGGTTATGGTTTTTCTCATTTACTTAATTCTCCCATTTATAGTTTTTCAGTTTAAAGCATTTTGTCCGCCACGCTCAAACAGGCGGTCTACCTCTGCTTTTAACAGTCGTATTTCATCGTTTCGGATATCGCCGTAACGGTCCATTATGCAGTCTGCAATTTTTTGAGAAAGTTCAAGGCTTTTTGTGTCGGCAAAATCGGCAATTGACATCTGCGGAAGTCCATGCTGTCTGTGACCGAAAAAGTCGCCGGGTCCTCTCATTTTCAAATCTTCATCGGCAATGACAAAACCGTTGTTCGTTGAACACATGACCTCAAGTCGTTCTCTTGTTGTCTTACTGCCCTTGTCGCTGATGAGAATACAATAGGACTGCGAACTGCCTCTGCCAACCCTTCCCCTCAGCTGATGGAGCTGTGAAAGTCCGAATCTTTCGGCATTTTCAATCACAATAACCGTAGCATTCGGAACATCAACGCCGACTTCTATTACCGTTGTGGCAACAAGAACGGAATACTCATTCTCGACAAACTTACGCATAACTTCGTCTTTTTCATCAGACTTCATCTGTCCGTGAACTATGCCGACTGCTATGTCAGGAAATTCCCGCAACATCAAATCTGCGGCATATTCTTCGGCTGACGCAACATCGTCAAGCTCGCCTTCTTCAACAAGGGGACAAACTATATACGCCTGTCTGCCGTGTTTTACTTCACTGCGGATAAAGTCATACACTCCGCCACGCATTGCAGAAGTTCGCAACACGGTTTTCACGGGTTTTCTTGACGGCGGAAGTTCGTCAATTATTGAAATGTCGAGGTCGCCGAAAATGATAAGTCCGAGTGTTCTCGGAATCGGAGTGGCACTCATAACAAGCAGATGCGGATTGTTGCCCTTGCCGAGAAGCTTTGCTCTTTGTGCAACTCCGAATCTGTGCTGTTCGTCGGTTACGGCAAGCGCAAGATTTTTAAACTCAGTTTTATCGGTAATGAGAGCGTGTGTTCCGATTACCATATCAATCGAACCGTCTGCAAGTGATTTTCTGATTTGTTTTTTTTCGGATTCCCTTAGTGTGCCTGTCAGCAGACCAACCTTGATATCCGTATTTTCAAAAAGCTTTTGAAATGTTTTGTAATGTTGTCGGGCAAGGATTTCAGTCGGCGCCATAAATGCGGTCTGAAATCCGTTTTTGGCAACCGTGTAGCAGACCGAGGCTGCCACAGCCGTTTTGCCTGAACCTACATCGCCCTGAACAAGTCGGTTCAGCGGAGATGATTTGTTAATTATATCGTTTATGCAGTCCGACACCGCCCGTTTTTGGGCATTTGTCATTGTGAACGGCAAAAGCGATTCAAATTCTTTTGAATAATCCTTTGTGATTTCAAGAGAGGTTACTCCCCTGCTGTGGTCACGCAGATTTCTCATTCCGAGGTTCAGCACAACAAGCTCTTCGGTAACAAGCCTTTTTCGGGCTGCTTCAAGCTGTTGGCGGTTCTTCGGAAAGTGAATGTCAAACAACGCCTGTCTGAGTGAGCAAAGGTCAAATCTTTCTCTTATGACATCGGGCAAAGGATCCTTAATTTTTGACGGCAGCATTGAAAGTGCCTGTCGTACGGCTGATTCAACCGATTTACTCGGAAGTCCTGCCGTTTGTCTGTAAATCGGACGGATTTGTGTTCCCTTGACAGCAGGAGCAAAAGTCGGAGATACAATCTGCATTCCGTAGCTGTCGGATGAGATTTTTCCGTAAAAGAAATATTCTCCGCCCTGTCTGAGCATTGAGCTGATGTATTTATTGTTAAAAAACACAAGCTGAATTGAACCCGTTTCATCATAGACTGCGGTTTTGGAAATAATTCTTCCGCCGCTTATGCGAGTATCGTTTACAGATGTTGCGACAACAGCCTTTATGCAAACGGTTTCACCGTATTCAAGCTCGTCAATATGCTTGATGTTGCTCCAATCCTCGTATGTGCGTGGATAGAAATTAATCAAATCTCCAACGCTTTTAATCCCGAGTCTTGCAAAAAGTGCGGCACGCTTTTCACCTATTCCGTTCAAATTTGTAACGGGAGTTTTATAAAGTGATGTCATACCGCACCTCCGTTATACAAAACGGGAGCATAACCGTAAAAATTATGCTCCCTGAAAAAATCCGATTTAAATGCTTATTCTACGCTGAGAATAAAGTAGTAAACAGGCTGGTCGCCCTTTACAAGAGTAATATCGGTTCTTGAACCGAACTTTTCACGAAGCTCTCCGTATGCCTTTTCTGCCTCTTCCTCACTTACATCCTCACCGTAGATAAGAGTAATGAATGAAGTGTCACGGCTGACCATATCCTTTGCAAGCTTGACAAGAGCCTTAACTGTACTCTTTTCTGTGATTGTAAGCCTGCCGTTTTCAAGAGCGATAATGTCGCCCTCTTTGATTTTCTTACCGCCAAATTCACTGCTTCTTGCGGCAAAGGTTACAAGACCTGTGCCCACAGACGCAAGTGCGTCCGTCATAAGCTGTGCGTTGCTTTCGGCAGAAATCTCGGGATCAAAGTTGAGCATTGCCGTCATACCCTGCGGAATTGTTCTTGTCGGAACAATGATGACATTTCTGTCTTTTACCATCGGGATTGTCTGCTCTGCGGCAAGAATGATGTTTTTATTATTTGGAAGAACGAGAACATTCTTGGCAGGAGTTGCCATAATTGCCTCATAGATGTCGTCTGTACTCGGGTTCATACTCTGACCGCCCGAAACAACATTGTCACAACCGAGGTCTTTAAAGAGGTCTTTAAGACCGTTACCTGCGGCAACTGCAACAAAGCCGAAATCGTTTTCTGGTTCTGCGGGAACAAACTTTTCCTTTTCAGCCTTTTTCTTTGTTGACTTGACATTCTTGTGCTGTTCCTTCATATTCTCAACCTTAACCGTGAGAAGCTGACCGAACTCAAGTCCTTTTGAAAGAGCATTGCCCGGCTGTTCCGTATGAACATGAACCTTGATAATCTCATCATCATTTACAACAACTACGCAATCACCGATTGATTCAAGATAACTGCGAAGCTCGCCGATTTCGGTTTCAATCTCGGCATTTCTGCCAACGATGAACTCTGTGCAATATGTGAATCTGATGTCATCGTCAAATTCAGCGGCGGCACTTTCAAATGTGCTGACGGTTGCAGGAGCTGTGTCATCGTCAGCTTCAATCATAATGCCGTTCTTAATTACAGAGAGCATACCCTCAAAAATTACGCAAAGGCCCTTACCGCCTGCGTCAACAACGCCTGCCTTTTTAAGCACAGGCAAAAGCTGAGGAGTGATTGCGAGCGCCTCGTTAGCCTTGTCAACGATTGTCTGCCATACAGACACAACATCTCTGTCATACTTAGCGGCTTCGATACCTGCCTCGTAAGCCATTCTTGCAACCGTGAGAATTGTTCCCTCTGTCGGTTTCATAACAGCCTTGTAAGCGGCGTCAACACCGATTCCGAGTGCTGCGGCAAGATTTTTGCCGTCAACTTCTTCAATGTCTTTAAGTCCCTGGGCAAAGCCACGGAAGATTAGTGAAGTGATAACACCCGAATTGCCTCTTGCTCCACGGAGCATTGCAGAGGCTGTGATACCTGCGGCATCACCTGCACAGGTACCGTCAAAATCTTCAAGCGCTGCAACAGCCGCATTGACTGTCATTGACATATTTGTACCTGTGTCTCCGTCGGGTACAGGGAAAATATTAAGATCATTTATACTGTTTTTTTGGTTTGAAATATTATTCGCACCGGAAATAACAGCCTGTTTGAGAATTTGTCCGTTTATCATTTAGGCACATCCTTTTAATGTACATTTCTTAATCAACTGCATGAGCCGATTTTACACCGACAAACGCAGTTTTACAATAATTCACATTATAACATTATACATTATCAGCTTGTTTTTTGCAATAGTATAATACACTAATTATCTGCAAAAAAAGCCGACTTAATCGGGATTGTTTCATATTTTTTGACAATTGGAAACAATTTACTTTATGCTGATTTGTGTTATTCAATACGCATTGACTCGGCTGAAACGCACTTTCCGCTTTTGTCATCAACATCAAAAAGCGTACATTCCATTTTGCATTCTCCGCTTGCAAGGTCAAAGCGCTGCGGAAGCTTATTTTTCAGCTTTGCAATTATAATTTCGCTCTTTACACCGAGAACAGAATGTATTGTGCCCGTCATTCCCGTGTCGGTTATGTAGCCGGTTCCCTTCGGAAGAACCTGTGCGTCAGAGGTCTGAACATGGGTGTGTGTTCCGAACATTGCGGAAACTCTGCCGTCAAGGTAATAACCCATTGCCCTTTTTTCACCCGTTGCCTCTGCGTGAAAATCAACAATTATGATTTTGCTTTCAGCCTGTTTAATCATTTTATCTACACATTCAAAGGCGCAATTCAGGTTGTTATCCATATAGGAATTACCCATAATATTTATAATCGACACAATTCTTCGCCCTGTGTCAACATTAATTATACCTTTGCCGGGTGTTGAATTTTCGGGAAAATTGGCGGGTCTGACAATGAAGGGATTTGAGTCAAGGCAGTCATAGACTTCTTTTCTGCGGAAAGAATGGTTGCCGAGTGTAATTGCATCAACTCCGCTGTCAAAAAGATGCTTTGCAGACACGGGAGTCAGTCCGTTACCGTCAGCGGAATTTTCACCGTTGCAGATTACAAAATCAACGCCTTTCACCTTTTTGAGCGTGGGAAGATTGTTGCGAAGAAATTCACAACCGATACTGCCTACGACATCACCTATACATAAAATTCTCATAGTTATTCCTCCGTTTGTGTCCGATTGCAAAATTTCAGTCGTTCAAAGCAAAACATACAAATTGATTATAACACAACTTTTCTATTCTGTCACATCAAAATCAACCTGATCTGCAATATTTTCATTAAAAATATAATCTGTTGTCACCCTGTAGCCGTCTTTATTTTCTTTAACAGAAATTTGTTTTGAAATAACTTCGCTTTTATTCTTTGTAAAAATCTCATAGAGAATACAATCAGCCTTTGCAATCTCCTCAGCCTTGTTTTTACTTACAGAGTTTTCGGTTGTTACAAGTTCACGGTCGGTTCTGATTTTAAGTCCTACCGGCAGAACAACATCATTTATAAACAGATTTTCTCCGTGAACTGTGCTTACAAAATTGTCGTAGTTTTCAAAAGCAAGGTTACAGGGAAAATCAAGCCATAAAAATCTGAAATTTTTTCTGTCAACATAATTTTCGTCAGCGTAACTGTAGGTTACTTTTTTCGGAATTGAAAGTGTTTGCTGTTCGGTAATGTCGGCATAAACCTTTGCGCTTGCTCTTAAGTAACGCATATCGCCCTGCTTGGTTTCGTCAAGACCGCTGACAAGAATCTGACCGTTCACAACTCCGCTGCCCTTTGTAACAACAGGTCTGCCGTTATATGCCTGAATCCGTGTTATGACTCCGTCCTTAACGGCTTTTACATTGCAAGGATTTTTTGAGGTGTCAAACTTCGGCTTTTTGTAGGTTTCCTTTACTTCAACCGTGACAAGACTGCCCGTTATGTTTATGCTCATCCAGCGGATATCGTCGCATTTCAGCTGAATATTGCGTTCTATCTGATCTGTATCGAGATTGTTTTTCCACACACCGACGGAAATCCCGTTATCACCAAGTAACGATTCAAGATATGTATTGCTGATTTCCTCTGTACCCGAAATTTTTACCGACCAGATAAAATTTGAAAGAAAAATACAGAGAATAATTCCGCATACCGCACCTACAAAAAGTCCTGTTCTCTTCTTATAGCGGTTAATAATAAACGGCAGTCCGTGTCTGGTTGTTATTCTTGTTTTAACCCTTGATTTGCGCGCAAGGATTCTGATTTTTTTGTAGTCGGAAAGGTACATTGAGGCTGATATTGCGTTCTTTTTCGGAACGGGATTCCAGAGATTCACACCGTTCTTTGCGGTTATGTTCATAAATCTTTCGGGGAATTTTCCGCTTGCGGTAAAGTCCACACTTCCTCTGAGAAAGCGTATTATTTTAAGGAGCATAGTTTCACCTCACGAAAGAAAGTTGATGTCGGTTACAAAGCCTTCAATTTCAACGCAGGAGCTTGAAATGCACTTCAATGTCATTCCTCTCCCGCAAAATGAAATTACGGTTTTGCAGGTATTAATTTTTATGCTTTCGCTGTCATAGAGCAAAATCCCCGTTGAACCCTCAACGGTTATTCTGCGGTTTCCGAGCATCTCTATATACGGCATTGTTCCCATATCGAACATCGGAGAAGGCAATCTTTCGTTTTTATCGGCAATTCGTTTCTTCTTTGGCAAAAAAATCTCCCCTGTTTTCGTTTCTCATTTATTTTTATGCAACTGCCGTCATATATATTAATTGGTGATTAATATGTTCCTGAGTAAAAGTGCCGTAAAGGCGGTGAATATTTTTAAAGCAATCGGAATTTTTCTTTTATGTATTACGGCTCTTTTGTTTTCAAAAGAATGTTCAAAGGGTGCTGAAAACGGCATAGGCTTGTGCCTTTCAACGCTTGTACCGTCACTTTTCCCTTTCATGGTGCTTGCCTCATATATTACAGATAGCGGTCTTGCAGAAAAAATCGGCAGACATCTTTCATGGCTGACAAAACCGCTTTTCGGACTTGACGGTTGCTTTGCATCGGCAATAATTCTCTCGCTTGTCGGAGGTTATCCCGTTGGTGCAAAGACGGTAAATTCGCTTTATAAAAAAGGTGCGACAAGTGAAAGTGAGTGTAAACGGGCAGGTCTGTTTTTGGTGTGTTCGGGACCGGGGTTTCTTGTGAATTTTATCGGTGTACAGCTTTATTCAAGTATTGAAGTCGGGTTTATTATATTTGCCGCCCAATGCATCTCGGTTTTTATACTTGGATTTGCTTTAAAATTCGTTTACAGAAATAAAGTTGATGATAATTCCAATTCAGAAACATTAATAAGCACTCCGCAAAAAGGTGACGCACTTGTAAAGTCTGTTCTTGACGGTGCAAGGGGAATGTTTGCAATCTGTGCATTTGTGGTGCTGTTTTCGGCATTTACTGAGATTTTCTGCTCACACATTACGGATGAAAATATTCAAAAACCGTTTTTGATACTCACGGAAGTTTGCAATGCGGTTACTGCGGTATCGAAAGATTTGCCGATTGAACTTGTTGCATTTTCGGCAGGATTCGGCGGACTTTGCGTACATTTTCAGATTTTCTCAGCACTTGGAGATATTAAGGTAGATAAAATATTATTTTTCTTTTGCAGAATTTTGCAAGGATTTATCACCGCATTGCTTACGCATTTAGGAATAAAACTTTTCTCCGTCACAACCGATGTTTTTTCAACATCAACGGTTGAAAATTTCAGTTTTTTCGGAGGAACTGTCGTTTCGGGAGCGGCTTTGCTTTTTACCGCTTTATGCTTTTTATATTCACTCAAAAATTACAAAGAAAATTGACGGAGGTTACTTTATGTGCGGAATAGCAGGATGGATTGACCACTCACAGGATATGAGCGAAAGAATTGATTTGCTCAACAGAATGTCTGAAACTTTAGACAGGCGAGGTCCTGACGAAAACGGTTTGTACATTAACCGAGGGGCGGCGCTTATGCACAGGAGGCTTGTTGTAATTGACCGTGAAAACGGCAAACAACCGATGTCTGTTCGTCACAAGGACACGACCTATGTCATTGTCTATAATGGCGAACTCTATAACACAGCCGAGCTTCGAGAGGAGCTGAAGGCATCGGGTTTTCATTTCAGAGGTCACAGCGACACGGAGGTTGTGCTGAAATCGTACATTAAATACGGTGTTGACTGCTGCAAAAAGCTGAATGGAATTTTTGCCTTTGCAATCTACAACACAAGCGACAAATCGCTGTTTTTGTGCAGGGACAGAATCGGCGTTAAGCCGCTGTTCTACTATGAATACAACGGTGGCTTGCTGTTTGCGTCAGAAATAAAAGCATTGCTTGCAAGCAAGATTGTAAAGCCTCAAATTGACGAACAGGGACTCAATGAAATTTTCTTTTTAGGACCTGCAAGAACACCTTCGTTCGGAGTTTTCAAGGGAATATTTGAACTTAATCCGGGCGAATGTGCAATGTATAGGCACTCAAAGCTTCGCCGAAAAAAATACTACACCGTTGAGGCAAAAGAGCATACAGACAATGAAGTTACTACCATTGAAAAGACGAGATATCTGCTGACTGATGCAATTCAGCGACAGCTTGTGAGTGATGTTCCGCTGTGCTTTTTCCTTTCGGGAGGGCTTGACAGCAGTATAATTGTCAAGACCGCATCAATGTACAACAAGGAACACAAACTCGGCAAAATCAACACCTACTCGGTTGAATACCGTGACAACGAAAAATATTTTCAAAAGAGCAATTTTCAGCCTACTCCCGACTACGAATTTATTTCGATGATGTCAAAAAATGCCGACACAAAGCACAGGGAAATTGTCCTTGACAACACGCTTGTGTGCGACGCACTTTATGAAAGTGTTCAGGCAAGGGATTTGCCGGGGTATGTCGATGTTGACTCATCACTTTTGCTCTTCTGCAAAGAAATTAAGCAAAACTACACCGTTGCACTTTCGGGAGAATGTGCAGATGAACTTTTCGGCGGATATCCGTGGTATCACAACCATGAAATACTTTTTGAGGATTGTTTTCCGTGGTCAAAAAGTCAGGATGTTCGCAGGAGCATTCTCAAGGACGGTGTGCTGAAAAACGGCGAAGAGTATGTCAGACAAAGGTATCTTGACACAATAAGCCTTGCCCCAAAGCTTAAAAGTGACACCGACCTTGACAGGCGAATGCGAGAGATGTTCTACCTGAATTTTTACTGGTTTATGCAATGTCTGCTTGAGCGAAAAGACAGATGCTCAATGTTCAGCGGACTTGAGGTAAGAGTGCCATTCTGCGATTACAGACTTGTTGAATATGCGTACAATATGCCGTGGGAATTAAAGGCATGGGGCAACCGCGAAAAGGGAATTGTGCGAAAGGCTTTTGAGGATATTCTGCCCGAAGAAATTTGTTGGCGAAAGAAAAGCCCGTACCCGAAAACGCACAATCCGATTTACTTCAATGAGTGTGTAAAAAGGGTTAGAAAAATTCTTAAAAAGCGTTCAATTCTAAACGAACTGCTTGACCGAAAAGGGATTGAAGATATCATTGAAAATCCCGATAAAATCACAAATCCGTGGTACGGTCAGCTGATGAAAGCACCGCAGATTCTTGCGTATATAATCGAACTTGACTACTGGTTTGATAAATATAATGTTGAAATAGTGTAACGGTTATGTTAAAATTGGAGTGTAAAAAGCATTGGGAGATGTAGAAAATTAACCGTGAACAATATATTAAACTGACCGATTTCTTCAAGAATAACAAATCCGCAAAAAATGTGTTGAAATTCGTATATAAAATTTTTCCGCTGACAGTATTTGCAAGCTATCCGATTTTGCTTGTATATACATTTTTGTGGCAAAAAGATTTGTTTTTAAAGTCGCTGACTGTGCCTGCGGGGGTGTTTTTGGGAATAACACTTCTGCGAATTATGATAAAAGAAGAACGCCCGTATGTGCGGTACGGAGTTGCGCCTGTTTTTGCAAAGGACAGCAAGCCCGACAGTATGCCGAGCCGCCACACCGCAAGCGCATTCATCATTGCAATGGCAATTTTGCGGTTCAATGTGTGGGCAGGAATTGCATACCTCTTCATTGCGGTTATGATTTCCGTGTCAAGAGTGTGTGCAGGAGTGCATTATGTGCGTGATGTCATAGTCGGTGCAGCAATAGCAATTCTCTGCGGAATTGTATTTTTGTTTTTGTTATTTTAATATAAAATTGTGCAGACGGTAACAATGTTACGCTCAATCATAATTTTCAATTTAAAAAGCCACAGTAGTTTTAACTTTCTACTGTGGCTTTTTGTTGGTTGTTAAGTTGTGTAATATCTTATGTAACAGCGATATTATTTTTTGTCGTCTGTTTTTTCTGTAAGGTCGATGATATCGCCTGTGCAATGGGGACATTTTGTGGCTTTGATATCAATATCACTGAAACAGAACGGACACTTCTTTGTTGCGGGAGCTTCTTCGGGCTCAGTTTTTTTGCCGAGTGACATAACCTTGTTGACAAGCTTTACGATAAGGAAGATTACGAAAGCCATAATCAGGAAGTTGATTACCGCTGTGATAAACTTACCGTACATAATTGTTGCGCCATTGATTGTAACCTGAAACTGGTCAAAGTTGACACCGCCGAAGATACCGAGAATCGGCGAAATGATGTCGCTTGTGAGAGAAGTTACGATTGCCTGAAAAGCCGCACCGATGATAACGCCGACTGCGAGATCAAGCACATTTCCACGCATTATGAACTCCTTAAACTCCGAAAAAAACTTTTTCATTTTGCCCTAATCCCCTTTATTTAATTTTCAAAATCAGCCGAGAATTGCCTTATGGTAAACCTTTTTACCCTTTTTGATTACAACATAGCCTTTTTCAAAATCAGACTTTGCAACCTTTGCGTAAACATCTGTTACCTTTTCATCGTCAACAGAAACACCGCCCTGCTGAATAAGTCTTCTGCCCTCACCGTTTGAAGGAATGAGTCCGCACTTCTTCATGAGGTCAAGAATCCCGATTTCACCGTCTGCAAAATCAGCCTCTGTAAGAGTTGTTGAAGGCATATTGTCAGTATTTGTCTTGTTGCTGAAGATTGCTCTTGCGGCCTCCTGAGCCTTGTCAGCCTCCTCTTTGCCGTGAACAAGCTCTGTAAGCTCATGAGCAAGAATTTCTTTTGCTTTGTTGATTTCACTGCCCTCAAGCTTTGCAAGCTCATCAATTTCTTCAAGCGGAAGGAATGTGAGCATTTTAAGGCACTTGATTACATCGCCGTCATCAACATTTCTCCAATACTGGTAGAAATCGTAGGGGCTTGTCTTTTCGGCTGAAAGCCATACTGCACCCGACTGGGTTTTACCCATTTTCTTACCCTCTGAGTTGAGGAGAAGGTTGATTGTCATTGCATATGCGTTTTTGCCGAGCTTTCTTCTGATAAGCTCTGTACCGCCGAGCATATTGCTCCACTGGTCGTCACCGCCGAACTGCATATTACAGCCGTACTTCTGATAGAGAGCATAGAAGTCGTATGACTGCATAATCATATAGTTAAATTCAAGGAAGCTGAGTCCCTTTTCCATTCTCTGCTTGTAGCACTCTGCACGAAGCATATTATTAACGCTGAAACAAGCGCCTACATCACGGAGAAGTTCAACATAGTTAAGGTCAAGAAGCCAGTCTGCGTTGTTTACAAGAAGAGCCTTGCCCTCTGAAAAATCGATAAAACGGCTCATCTGCTTTTTGAAACAATCAACATTGTGCTGAATTGTTTCCTTTGTCATCATCTGACGCATATCTGTTCTGCCTGACGGATCACCGATCATACCTGTGCCGCCGCCTACGAGCGCAATTGGCTTGTTGCCAGCCATCTGAAGTCTTTTCATAAGGCAAAGAGCCATAAAGTGACCTACATGGAGACTGTCGGCTGTCGGGTCAAAGCCGATATAGAATGTGGCTTTACCGCTGTTTACAAGCTCTCTGATTTCTTCTTCGTCCGTAACCTGAGCGATAAGTCCTCTGGCTACGAGTTCTTCATATACTCCCATATTTAAAAATTCCTTTCGATTTTTGTCAGTTAAACAATAATATTATAACATTATTTAATTTATAGTCAACCTTTCAGGCATGAGTTTTGGTGCAAATCTCGCCGTTTTCAACTGTTATCATAACGGTTTTATCGCTGTCTGTCCGATAAACATTTTTGCACACGCTGTTAAGCAAGGCTGTTATATAGTAATCGGGAAGTGCCGTATCATCAGCCGAAACGCTTATTACAGCGGTTTCGGGGCTTGCCTTTGCAAGAAAATCTTCACTTGAAGAATACTTACTGCCGTGGTGTGCAACCTTGAGAACATCGCATTTTAATTCTTTGTCGGAATTAACCATTGATTCTTCCCTTTTTGACGAAATGTCGCCTGTAAAGAGAAATCGCTTTTCGTCATATTCAAGCATTGTTACAAGCGAATTATCGTTTGTGTTGCCGAAGTCCTTTTCGGGTTGATAAAATTTAAAGGTCATATTTCCGATTTCAACAGGTTTGTCTGAAACGGGAATTATGGTTTTTATATTATTTTCTTTTATAGAATTAACAAGCTTTTCGTATTCGGGGGTTTTGTGGTTGTCGGAATATTTTCCGAAATAAACAACATCCGTACCAAACTTATCTATGATATCGGGCAACGAACCGATGTGGTCGCTGTCGGGGTGTGACACGATTACGGCATCAAGATGAGTTACCGAACTGCGTTTGAGATAGGCAGTAATTTTATCGGTCACAAGATTTGTTCCTCCGTCAATCAGCACACTTTTGTCGCCGCATTTAATCAGCGTACAATCAGCCGAACCGACATTGATAAACGAAACAGAAAAATCGGACTCCATATCGGCTGAAATTCCGAAAAATGTATAGACATCGTTCCAATCGGGAATTCCGAGAGGTTTTCCGAATGAAACAAGCAGTACACAGGCAGTGAAAAGTACGCATACCGATATTTTCAGTATGAAAAAGATTTTATTTCTTTTTGTTTTTTCGTCTGTACTTTGCGAACTTATCTTTTCCGTTTTTGCCTCTTCCCTTCTGATTCTGCGAATTGCGGTTGTTGTTCTGTTTTGAATAACCGCCCTGTGTTTGTCCTGCCATCGGAGTTACAAGACATTTTTTATCGTTACCGATTAAATCCCGTCTGCCGGCTTTGATGAGTGCTTTGATTACAAGCGGTTTGTTTTCGGGAATGAAATACTGCAGCAACGCCCTTTGCATTGCCTTTTCATTTTCAGACTTCGGCACATAAACCTCTTTGAGAGTGTACGGATCAAGCTCCGTATAGAACATACTCGTTGAAATTGTACCCGGAGTCGGATAGAAGTCCTGAACCTGTTTTGGGTGAATGTTTTCATGCTTGCAGAAAAGTGCAAGTTCTACGGCATCCGAAAGTGTTGAACCAGGATGTGAGCTCATCAGATACGGCACGACATACTGGTCTTTATTTTCCTTGCCTGTAAAATCGTAGAACATCTTACAAAAACGCTTGTAGCTTTCAATATGCGGCTTGCCCATTTTGTCGAGAACCGCCGCCGAACAATGCTCAGGGGCAACTCTCAGCTGACCGCTGATGTGATACTTTACGAGTTCACGGAAAAATTCGTCATTTTCATCTTCAATAAGGTAATCAAAACGGATTCCGCTGCGGATAAACACCTTTTTAATGCCCTTGAGATTTCTCAGCTTTCGCAGAATATCAAGATATTCCGTGTGTGACACCTGCATATTAGGGCAAGGTGTCGGTGCAAGACATCTTCTGTTTTTACAAAGTCCGAGTTTTTTCTGCTTTTCACATGACGGAAGTCTGAAGTTTGCGGTAGGTCCTCCGACATCGCTTATGTAACCCTTGAATCGTGGATTATCAAGAAAACTCTCAGCCTCCTCAATAATACTCTTTTCACTTCTGACTGTTACCGCTCTGCCCTGATGAAAAGCAAGTGAGCAGAAATTACAAGCACCGAAACAACCACGGTTGTGTGTGATTGAAAACAGTACCTCGTTAATACCGGGTACGCCGCCGAGACTTTCATAACACTTTGGATACCAACGCTCATACGGCAGAGAATAGACATAATCAAGCTGTTTTGTGTCAAGCGGCTGCATCGGAGGATTCTGCACAAGAATGTACTTTCCGTGCCTTTGAATGAGGGTTTTGCCCCTTACTGCATCAGCCTCCTCAAGCTCTCTGCGTGATGCAATTGCATAGTCACGCTTGTCCTCTTTTACACGCTCGTAGCTTGGAAGTTCGACAACCGACTTTGGCACATAATCGTCTGTACGAATTTTATAGCAAACACCTCTGATGTCGTAAAGCGATTCAACAGGATAACCCTCGGAAAGTCTTTTTGCAATTTCAATTGTCTGCAGCTCGCCCATTCCGTACACAAGCAAATCTGCCTTGCTGTCGAAAATAATTGAGGGCATTACCTCGTTTTTCCAATAATCATAATGAGCAAATCTTCTGAGTGATGCCTCAAGACCTCCGATTATAATGGGAGAATCGGGATATAGCTTTCTGATTATGTTGCAGTAAACTGTGACTGCTCTGTCGGGACGCCTGCCGTTTTTACCGCCTGCCGTATAGGCATCATCATGTCTTTTACGCTTTGCAACCGTGTAGTGGGCAACCATACTGTCAATGTTGCCTGCCGACACCATAAAACCGAGCCTTGGTTTTCCGAACTGTGTAAAATCATCATCGTTTTTCCAATTAGGTTGTGCAAGGAATGCTGTTTTGTAACCGCAATCCTCAAGAACTCTCGTGATTATTGCCGCACCGAATGACGGATGGTCAACATAGCTGTCACCGCAAACATATATAAAATCGACTTCGTTCCAGCCTCGATCACGCATTTCTTTTGCGTTCATCGGTAAAAAAGCCATATTGAACCCTCCTTTATTTATTAATCGGCTCTGTTTTCAAGTGCATTTCTGCGTTCGAGCCATTCGTTGTAGGTCATGAGAACATCTCTCGGTTTTGAACCCTGATGAGGGCCTACAACTCCCATTTGTTCCATATCGTCAATCATTCTGCCTGCTCTTGCGTAGCCGACCTTGAGTCTTCTCTGCAAGAGTGAGGTTGATGCCTGTCCTGCTTCAATTACGCACTTGATTGCCTCTTCCATTTTGCTGTCAATATCAAGACCTTCGTCAGATGATGAATCTGAATCACCCGATTTTTTGCCCTGAGCAATTTCTTCTGCAGCAATTCTTTTGATTTTTTCTTCGATTTCGGAATTATACTGAGCCGAATATGCTTTCTTTATGTAGTGGGTTACACCCTCAATTTCTTCATCGGAAGCGTAGCAGCCCTGAACACGAATAGGCTTTGGAGCGCCTACAGGCAAAAACAGCATATCGCCTCGGCCGATAAGCTTTTCACCACCGCCTGTATCAAGAATTGTACGGGAGTCTGTGTTTGAACTTACCTTGAGTGAAATACGGCTCGGTACATTTGCCTTGATAAGACCTGTGATTACATTAACGGTAGGTCTTTGGGTTGCAAGGATAAGGTGCATACCTGCGGCACGAGCCATCTGAGCAAGTCGGCAGATTGAGTCCTCAACCTCGCTCGGAGCCGCCATCATCAAATCGGCAAGCTCGTCAATTGCAATTACAACACGGCTCATTTTTTCTTTGGCAACGGGAAGTCCGTTCACTTCAAGAACAGGCTGAACCTCTTCTCCCTCTTCATTAACAACAGGTGGATTTTTCTCCATATAATTCATATTTTTTTCGATAAGAGAATTATATGAATCAATATCCTTACAATCGTATTCGGAGAAAATTTTATATCTCTGGAGCATTTCGTTTACTGCCCACGCAAGCGCACCCGCCGCCTTTTTCGCGTCGGATACTACAGGAATGAGCAAATGCGGGATACCCTTGTATTTTGAAAATTCAACCATTTTCGGGTCAATAAGCAAAAGCTTTACTTCATCCGGAGTTGCCTTATAGAGAATACTCATAAGAATTGAGTTTACGCACACGGATTTACCCGAACCGGTTGTACCTGCAATGAGCAGATGCGGCATTTTTGCAAGGTCGGTAACAACAATTTCACCGGAGATATCTCTGCCGAGAACGGTTGTGAGCTTACTCTTGCTGTTTCTGAACTTGTCCGAATCAATCAATTCACGCATTGTTACCATGCTTACAACCTTGTTCGGAACTTCAATTCCGACTGCCGCCTTACCCGGAATAGGCGCTTCAATACGAACACCGTTTGCGGCAAGGCTGAGTGCGATATCATCGGAGAGATTTGTAATTTTGCTGATTTTAACACCGGGGGCAGGCTGTAACTCATAGCGTGTTACGGACGGACCTCGGCAGATGTTTACAATGCTCGCCTTTACACCAAAGCTTGTGAGGGTATCAATAAGCTTTTTGGCATTATTCTGCATTTCTTCCATTGCATCGCTGTCATCGGAATTTAGCTTTGGTTTGAGCAACTGAATCGGTGGGAACTGATACTTCTTTTCTTCTTTTTGAGAATTATCGGAACGAACAGCCCTGTCAAGCTGTTCCGCAATTTCATCGCCGGCCTCCTCGCTGTTGTCTTTTTTGCTTTTGAGAAGTGCTTTTTTGACGATGTTCTCAGTTTCGGCATCAGGCTTGACCTCTGTCGGTTCAGCCTTAGAAGCTGACTTTTCGTTTGAGATATCCTCTGCAATTGCAGAAACCGTGTTGTCGGCACTTTTGCCCATAGGCTTGCTTGCACGATTGATTATGTTGATGAGATCCTGTGACAGATCCTTGTCTGCTGCATTTTCTTCCTTTGAATCGGCAATATCCGTGTCAATTCCGTTTACTGCCGACTTTGCTTTCTTGACCTTTGTCTTTTTGTCATCAAGCGGAATGTCAATAAAACTTCCCGAGGACTTTCTGTTTTCGCCTTCAAGCGCAATGTCGATATCGCCTCTTTCGGCAAGCTTTCTCTCACGGTTTTCTTCTCTGCGTTCTCTGCGAACTCTTGCCCTTTCCTCACCTGCTTCACGGATATGTACGGCTGTCCTTGACGCCGCCGCTGTCATATCTTTAATAGAAATGTTCGCAACAATAAGGATAAGTGCAGCTGTTACAACAAAGCTTGTAAAAAGTGCGGCTGTACTGCCGAACAGGACAACAAGCGGATAGCCGAGCAGTCCGCCGATTATTCCGCAATCGAAAGTCATATACCTTGAGGTGTCGGAGGCATCCTTGAACAGATTGCCAAGACACGCAAAAAAGTTCATATCAGAATATTTTGCACCGCTGCCTGCGTAAATCAACGCACCGATAAACAGAATTATGACGACACAAAGGAAAAGCTTCAGCTTATAGCGTGCAACCTGTTTCTCCTTTTCGGTCATAACACACAAATAAAAAAGCGTTACGGGAACAAGAAAAATTCCGAATCCGAGAACTCCGAAAAAGAAACTGCGTATCATTGTCCAGACATTTGAACCTTTTATGAAAATTATGCAGACAAAAACAGCCGCAACGGCGGCATAGAGAATTGCCCTTACACGCGGCGAAAGTCCGCTGCTCCTTTTCGGAACAGCGGATGCTTTAGTTCTGCTTGCAGTTTTTGCACCTTTTGATGAGGTTTTTGAAGAAGTCTTTTTCCTTCCCGACGCAGTATTTTTAGTTTTGTCAGCTTTATTTTTGTTAGCTGCCAATAAAATCACTCCATTTAAAATTTATGCAATCGGCGCACCTGTGAAAAGGTTTACGCCCGTGTTCATTTCGATGATTGAAATTACAATAAATGCAACACCGACAACCGCTGTGTAGATTACGAAAATTTCCATTTTGTCGGATTTCAGGAACCACTTAAAAATTACGATTGCAAGATAGCCTACAACTGCGGAAACTGCCATTCCGATAATCAGCGGAATAAATTCAATATTGCTTAAACCTTCGGGTGACTTGATTGCATCCACACCCTCAAGAAGTGCCGCCGCAAGGATTGACGGGATACCGAGTACGAATGTGTAGTCAAGTGCCTTCTGCTTTGAGATTCCTCTCATCTCGCCGACCGAAAGTGTTGAGCCTGAACGGGAAAGTCCCGGAAGGAGTGCGGCACAAACCTGCGTTACACCGACAAGGATTGCGTCAACAACATTAAAACTATCTCTTGTTGCCTTTGCATTGCTCTTTGTTGCAAGATGTTTGTGAGTTGAGGCAACACTCTTGCGGTTACGGATAATACCGATTGTTAAAAGTACGCTTGTGAGAATGAGCGAACAGGCAGTTACTATGAGAACAGGACTTGCGGAAAGCTGGTCTGCAAGGTCCTTGAGTTTCATATCTGTTCCGGGGATTGGCAGAAAAAGCAAGAACAGCGGTATAAGACCGATGATGAGCATTACAACGAGATTACGGTTGTAATTCATTTTGCTCCATTTGAACTTGCCCGTGAAAATATCCTTGAGCATAAGGAAAAATTCTTTGATAAGATCCCACACAAGTTTGTGGTAGAATGCAACAACGGCAACAAGTGTGCCGACATGGAGCATTACATTAAAGAAAAGATTGCTTTCGCCTGTGCCTGCACCGAGAATGTGCTGTGTGATTGCGAGGTGTCCGCTGCTTGATACGGGCAAAAATTCGGTAAGTCCCTGAACAACGCCCTGAATAATAGCATCTAAAATTGACATAGTTATGTATTCCCTCCAAAAAATAAGTTTTACGAATCTTCTTTGTTATTTGTACGCTGAAAAGCCATATGGGTTGGCATAATTAAGATTTCATACAAATCATAAGCGTCACAATATATATGTATTCGGGCAAAACGCCCGAAATTATTTTTCCTGCTTTTTTGAGCGTGATTTTGCAGACTTTGGCTTGCTCTCTTTGTTTTCTTTAATCAAATCATAAAGAGCGTCAATTGCGTCGGAAACTGTTCCGACCTCGTCAATCAAGCCTTCTTCAACAGCCTCTTCTCCCTCAAGAATAGTTCCGATATCCATTACAAGCTCACCCGTGTTAAGCACAAGCTGATTATAACGGTCTTTTGTAATATTAGAATTTTCGGCAACAAATGTTGTGATTCTGTCCTGCATACGCTGAAAATATTCAAAGGTCTGCGGAACTCCGAGTGTGAGGCCTGTTGTTCTGACGGGATGAACCGTCATTGACGCACTCTTTGCGATAAAGCTTTTCTTTGCCGCAACAGCAAGCGGAATTCCTATTGAATGACCTCCGCCGAGTACGATGGAAACGGTCGGCTTTTTCATTCCCGAAATCACCTCGGCAATTGCAAGACCTGCCTCAACATCTCCGCCGACTGTGTTAATCAGCACAAGCAGTCCGTCAATTCTTTCGTCCTCCTCAACCGAAACAAGCAGAGGGATGACATGCTCGTATTTTGTGGTTTTGTTTTGTTGCGAAAGAATGTAATGGCCTTCAATCTGACCGATAATCGTCAGGCAATGCAACACACAGTCCTTATGAGTTGTGAGAACAGAACCTGTTTCTCCGATTCGGTCTGTTTGTTCTTCACTTATGGGGCTGTCGTTCGCAAGCTTTTGCGGATCATCATCCGGCGCAGGATTTTTAACATAGTTCCCTTTTTTTGATGAGACTTTTGAAGATTTTGATTTTTGTGGCATTGTATGCACCTCCGAGAATAGTTTCACCGAAATTGCACACAAAATGTATGCATACAAAAAATAAGACGCACAAGCCACATTGTTCAATTGTAAAAAGCCTTTAGTGCTTATTATACCATTACAGCAAAATTATTTCAATAATTTTATTTCTTTATTTCTAATAAGTAATAATTATTTAAAAGAATTATAGTAGTATTAAAGAAATATTATTCCGACAGAACCTGTCGGAAGTTGTTATGGAGTGATATTCAGTTGACATCTGACATAATTATGGGTGTTGTCATTTTAGTTCTTATTTTGCTTTCGGCGTTCTTTTCGGCGATTGAAACTGCATTTTCGTTTGTAAACAAGGTGCGTGTTCAGCGTTACAAGGATGACGGCAACAAAAAAGCGGCAGCAGCGCTCTACATAATAGAGCATTTCGACAATGCCCTTACAACAATTCTCATCTGCAACAATGTTGTAAACCTGAGTTGTTCTTCAATTGCGACTGTGCTGTGTATGAATCTTTTCGGTGACGCAGGCTCGGCAATTGCAACGGGTGCAACAACTTTTCTTGTTCTGACATTCGGTGAGATTGTGCCGAAATGTCTTGCAAAGGAACATTGCGATGCCTTTTCACTCAAAACAGCCGGATTGCTCAGAGTACTTATGACACTTCTTACACCGCTTGTGTGGATTTTCACACGATTCAAAATGATTGCCTTAAAGATTGCAGGCAGCAGCGGTGACGCTCCGTCAGTTACTGAAAATGAGCTTAAATACATTGTTGAGAGCATTGAGGAAGAAGGCGTTCTTGAGGAGAGCGAAAGCGAAATGGTTCGCTCCGCACTTGACTTTGACGAAACTACTGCCGAGGAAATTCTCACTCCGAGGGTTGACATCACATTTATCAGCATTGATGACTCGCCTGAAAAAATCAAGGATATCATCATTGAAAACCGCTATTCAAGAATTCCCGTGTACGAAGGCACGGTTGACCATGTTGTCGGTATTCTCCATACAAGAGATTATCTTGAACGACTTGCAGACGGTAAAGCGCCCGATGTTAAGGAGCTTATGCAGCCGCCTTACTTTGTGTTCAAAACACAACAGCTTTCAAAAATTTTGAATGCATTCAAACGCACAAAAATTCATCTTGCGGTCGTTACGGATGAATACGGCGGAACACTCGGTATTGTTACAATGGAGGATTTGCTTGAAGAAATTGTCGGCGAAATATGGGACGAGGACGAGGAAATTGAGCATAACTACTACAAAATCGGCAAGGGCGAGTTCCTTGTAAACGGCGATATGGAGCTTGAAGATATGCTCGGTCTGTTCGATATGGACGAGGACAGTCTTGAATGTGACAGCGTGACGGTCGGCGGTTATATTCTTGAACACGCAGGAACAATCCCCCACAAGCGTGACAACATTGAGGCCGACGGCTTTAAGTTTACCATTATGGAGGTTAAGGATCAGCGTATTTTACGGGTTGTTGTCAAGAAAAATGACACTTCCGAAGAAAACGAATCCGATGAAGAAAGCGAGAACAAAAAGTCTGAATAAATAAAACATAACAGGAGCAGTATTTTTCCTTACCGCTCCTGTTTTTTTACTGTATTTTTTTGCAGAGAGAAGTGCATAATGCGCTGACGGGGATACAAAGAAAAGCCCACAAGGTGCTGTAAAACGGGCAAATCTGCCCTTTTAAATTAAGTCGGCAGTTTGAATAATCCCAGACATTAAGCCTGAATTTCAAATTGACAACACAGCCGCAGCAGTATTCAAGTGCGGTAATTATCGCACTTCCCGATATGCATTTTTGCAGCATATTCATTTTTGAAAAGCGCTTGTAAAATCTGAAAAGCGACACAAATGCAGTTCCGCCCGTAACCGCCATTGACCAGTGAGTTTTTCTCCGCCACAAAATTTCAAGCAGAGCGTAGCCTGCTCCGCCTATTGAAAAGAGAATGCAATCGTTACGCAACCGTAAACTTTTTTTCATAAGAAATCACCTGTTTTAGTTTTTGCCGAAACAGGTGATTTATTTAACCTATAAATTTTTTATTTTGTCAGAGCATCTCTTTTAGTTCTTCAAAAGAATAAAGACAGTTGATTGCGGTCAAAAATGCGTTTGTTGAAAGATATGACGGCAGACCGAGTTTTCTAAGAATCTTCTTGCGGTTTATTTCTGAATTTTCAGTTCCCGTAAGTCCGAGGACAAATAGATCGGCTTTAGTAATTTTCCTTTCGGGAATATTATTTTCTTCGCCGATTATCTCGGCACCGCTTTTGCGGATTGCATTTATTATAACCTCATCGCTGACGCCTTCAACGCCCAAAAGCCCCTCTTTACCGCCTTTTGCCTTGCGTTTTTCCTTGCCTTTGATTTGCGGAATATAGCAATTTTTAATTTTTGAATTATCGACCGAGCCTTTAAGGAAATTCCTTATTACAAAGCCTGCACCGTCGCTGTCGGTCATTATGAGTATTCCCCTTGTTTCGGCAATTTTGCGGATAAGCGACTGCTTTTCTTTGTCGGAAAAAACACGGAAACCGTTGGTTTCGATTATCGGAGCATCTACAATTGATGAAAGCTTTATCTTGTCATATCTGCCCTCAACTATGACAGCCTCACGGATTTTGAGCATTAGATTCTGCCCTCCTTTGCAATCAAAAGCAAACGGGAAATAAGCTGTTCAATTAAAAATCTTTGATTAACGGAAACTGATTTCAGCTTTTCGTCTGTTTCAACAAGCACATCAAGGCTTTTCCGAAGCGCCTCGGTTGAAGTCCTTGAAACGGAGGTTCTCGCTCTGTTTAACACAAACGCACGATTTTTGTAGGCAAAATCTTTTGCCACGGTTTCTTTACTGACTGAGCATTCATCTGCAACACGCATACGATATGCATCGACATAGGCGGATGAAAGTGCATAGAGAATGTTAATCGGTTCTTCCCGCTGACAGAAAAGTGTGTCGAGCTTTCTGAACGCTCTGTCACCTCTGCCGTTAATAACATCGTCAGCCATATCATATGTTCTTGCTTCAAGGTTTACGGTTGACAATAGGTCGATATCACGGTCGGTAATTTCTTCACCCTTTGCATATGCGGCAATTTTGTTGACCTCGTTTTTCAGAAGATTGAGGTCATCGCCGACATTTGAAATAATCTTTGATGCATTGAGGTGTGAAATCAGCTTGCCGTTTTCGTTTGCCCACTTTGCAACATACTTTTCGATAATTTGTGAGTTGATTTTTTCAAAACAGCAGACGCTGCCGATTTTTTCAACACGCTTTATAAGAGCGGTAAAAGAAGTTTTATTCTTTGACGGAACATAAGTCGGCATTGAAATTATGAGAACCGTACCGTCCCATGCTCTGCTTGTAAGCTCTTTAAGAGTATCAAGCCGATCCTTTACCATATTATCAAAGTAAATGTCGGTCACAACAACACAGTTGCGTTCCGCCATAAACGGCATTATTTGCAGGGATGCGGCAAGTTCCTGAAAATCGATGTCACCGCTGAATGTATGATAATTGAAATCAGACGGGTTTTTGCCTGCAACAGCCTCACAAAGCTTTTTTGTGTAACTTTTGACAAACATCTGCTCCGAACCGTAGATTAGGTACACAGGCGAAAAGCTTTTGTTTTTAATTTGTTTTTTCAGGTCTGCTTCGGTGATGCGCGGCATTTTATCCTCCGTTCAGATTGACCGTTATGTTCCTTTCAGATGTTGAAATAACGGTTGGACTGATTTCTTTAATAGAATCATAATTTTTCTTAAACTGCTTTTCCGATCCCGAAAATATCACGGTATTGCATGATATCAAATCGAAATTTTCGGGGACTGTATCAATCAACAAACAATCGGGATTGCGATACTTTTTGGGCAGATTTGAAAGGTCTGCATCTGTCGGCACAAACAATACAGTCATATTTTTCCCTTTTATGAACTGAAACATTGTGTTGTCAACGCAGATTACCTCATCCGTCACCGTATCGGAAAGATTCAGCGTAAAATGACTGTTTCCGCCGAAAGTCTGTCGGCTGTTACCGTCAAAAGCGTTCAAAAGATTTTGCTTTTTAATGTCATTATCATATACCAAAATATTATTTAAGTCAAATTTTGTGACCGCAAAGCGTTCAAGAGAAGAGTATTTATTATTCTGATTTGGAATTATCATATATTCAATATCTGAGTATCTTTCGCTGATATCGGCTGTCACATCATCTGCGCTTGCTCTGTTCCCTCCGCATGAAATCACCGAACAGCTGTCGGGGCAGTTGAC
Source organism: Ruminococcus bromii (assembly GCF_002834235.1). Classification (GTDB taxonomy): domain Bacteria; phylum Bacillota; class Clostridia; order Oscillospirales; family Acutalibacteraceae; genus Ruminococcoides; species Ruminococcoides intestinale. Next base: position 28,480 of record NZ_NNBY01000049.1, read on the forward strand.
TGTTGCAAAAACACCGTTGCCGACATTATAAATTTTCATTTCACCGTTATCGGCTGTTAAAAGCACATTGAGCGACGCTCCGATTACGAGGACTGAAATTGATATCGGAACAGAAATTTTGACATAGAATTTTCGATTTATTACAAACAATCCGCCGATTGCGAGAAGTACGCTGACACCTATCCACACAAACCAATAGAGCGAATGGGTTTTAATTGTGCTGAATGGGAGTTGTGAAAAAGTTGAAACCAACCACAAAATTGCCTTTGAACATAATCCCGAAACGAGTCCAAACGGGTATGCAAAAAATGATATAAACGGGCAAATAAAAAGTACCGAACACAACAGAGAACACACCAAAAGTGCCGAAATAAACGGTTCACATAACAGAGAAACAAGTATGACTGTCGGGGAAATTCTGTTGAACGCAACGGCGGTTATCGGCAAAATCCACAGAAATGCAGATACTGAAACCGACAGCATATTTACGCAGATTTTAAACAGCCTTTTGATATAATAGACAACCGTTCCGACAAAACCGTCCTTACGCTTGTTTTTGTAGTGAAAGAATCTCAGCACAGAGCGTTCAATCGGTTTTGACCACAGAATTATGCCCGTCGTTGCCGAAAATGAAAGCAACATTCCTATATCGGCTACCGCATATGGGTTGAAAGCTGTCAGGACAATTGCGGCAAAACCAAGGTTATTCAGCGAGTCGGCTATTCTGAGATTTGACGATGCAAACGACACAATTATCATCATAACGCCTGCACGGACAACCGAATGCGCAAAGCCCGTTACAGCCATAAAAGCAATAACCGTAAATGTGGTAAAACCAGTTATCAAAAATCTGTTTTTTGTTAATTTTCTCACCAAGAACAATACAAAAGAAGTGATTATAACAAGATGCATTCCTGAAACCACTATTAAAAACGAAGTGCCTGTCAATGAAAAATCATCTTTAACGCTTGAATCAAGAGCTGTTTTCTCGCCCAAAAGAACGGCGTGGCAGAGCGTTGAATAATCCTCCGGCAACAGCATATCAAGGGAATTTTTCATTGTCATTCTAACCTCAACGGCAAATGAATATAAATCAAACACTTTCTCCCCTGTCGCATCAATTTTGAAACCGTCATAGGAATATGCTTTCAGAAAAATTCCGTGACTGATCTGAGAGTTTACATTATTTTTGTATGTATGAGCCGTGAAGTTGACCTTTTCAAAGGGCTCTGCATCAACATTTGTATATGAAATAATTTGAATTTTCGCATCTGACGGATGACCGTTGATTTTGTCGGTTTTGATTACGAAACTGCATGATGAATCGGTGGTGATGATTTCATCACAAATATATCCGCTTGCTGTAATTTCTTTATCAGAATAATTATTTGTAATCGTGTTGTTAATATATTCGGAATAGGCGATCATATTGCCCGCAGAATATATTACGGCAAAAGCAAATACGCACAGCGACTTGCCGAATGATTTATTTTTCTTTGAAGCAATTAAAAATATACCTACTGCAACGGAAAGCAATCCCAATGAGCCGATAATCGCAAAGACAATTTCATTAAAATCCGAATAAAAAACGGCTGAAAGGACAAACAGGAAAGTAAATCCTATAAGTCCAAACAGCCGTTTCATAAAAATCAATCCTAAAAATTATTTTTTACTTAAAGAAAAGCGGGAGTTCGCTGAGGAATATAATGTCATCTCTGTCCTTAGCGTCACCTTCGGCAAGGACTGATGCCCTGCCAACGATATTTGCGCCTGTTTTTTCAACGAGCGTTTCAAGAGCGTGAAGACTTTCGCCTGTTGAAATTACATCATCAACAAGAAGAACTCTCTTGCCGTTGAGAAGATTTACATCATCTTCGCCGAGGTAGAGTTTCTGTTCGTTTTTTGTTGTGATTGAATTAACGGTCACTCCGATAGGATTGCCCATATAAACCTTAACGCTTTTTCTTGCGACAACATAGTTTCTGCAACCCTGACGAGCCATTTCATAGCAAAGCGGAATACCCTTTGCTTCGGCAGTTACAACAACATCGTGTTCGGGAACACGCTTGAGGAGTTCTCTTGCGGCAACCTCTGTCATCTCAATGTCACCAAACATAATAAATGCGGCAATATCAAGCTTATCGTTTACAGGGAATTTTCTGAGTTCTCTGTCAAGTCCTTCAATATTAATCTTATATGTATCCATTATTGCAGTCCCTTCTTATGCCATTGTGCCGTTGAGCTTTTTGCCGCCGAGGATGTGGAAATGCATATGCTTTACGCTCTGACAGCCGTCCTCACCGCAGTTATTTACAATACGGTAGCCGTTTGTAAGTCCGAGTGATTTTGTGATTTCGGGAATTTTAGTGAAAATGTGAGCAATATTGCCGACATTTTCTTCATTAACTGCGTCTGCACAGCAGATGTGTTCCTTTGGAATTACAAGCACATGAACGGGAGCCTGTGGTTCAAGATCATAGAAAGCGAGAATTTTTTCGTCTTCATAAACTTTTTTTGACGGAATTGAGCCGTCAACGATTTTGCAGAAAATACAATCTGACATTTTAATTCAACCTCTCAATATAATTTATTTTCCGTATCAGAAATATTTAAAATATAATAAATATCATACCAAAGTTATTGTACAACCAAATCACTTTTCGGTCAATACTGCCGTCATTTTTTGGCTGTAATTTTCTTTTCCTCACCTTTAAGAAGTCTTTTGATGTTTTCTTTGTGCTTTACAAGAACGAAAACACCGATTAAAAGAGCCGCCGCAGTTGAGAAGATTACATATGTAAGAGAATAATCCTTGTAAATTATGAAGTCAAAGATAAATGTCATTGCAAAGGTATAAGGCGCATAGAGAATCGCACAGAGAACACTTGCAAGTGATATAATTTTTGAGCAGAGGAAGATAATAAGAAAGGTTACAATAATTGCGATAAATACACGCCAATCCTCTGTCAGCATAAGAGCGGCGGCGGTTACAACACCCTTGCCGCCCTTAAAGTGAAAATACACGGGGTATGAATGTCCGAGAATACAGAAAATACCTGCAACATATTTTCCGCAGTTGATAAGCTCGTTTATAAAAACAGGGCTTTCACCCTGAAATGCAACCGATGCAAACGAGAAGATGAACCCTCCGATAAGCACAGCGATAATACACTTCAGTGCGTCACACACAATGGTGATGATTGCCGGAACTTTACCGACACTGCGCAGTACATTTGTAAAGCCTGCATTGCCGCTGCCCATTTGACGGATATCCTTTTTGCCCTTTGTCACAATGCCTGTGACAAGAACAGCCGTGTTGATACTGCCGAGAAGATACGCAATCAATGCCGAAAGCAGAATCATCCACCAGCAGTTTGCTAAAATTGCCGAAATATGCTCCATTACTTTTCTCCTCTCTCTCTTACCACAATTTTGATTGGCGTACCCTCAAGAGCAAAAGCCTCACGGATTCTGTTTTCAAGATAACGCTGATATGAAAAGTGGAAAAGCTGTGCATTGTTGCAGAAGAAAACGAATGTCGGTGGTTTTACGGAAGCCTGAGTCATATAGAAAATTTTAAGTCGCTTACCCTTGTCCGACGGCGGTTGAACTCTTGTTGTAGCCTGTGCAAGAAGTTCGTTGAGCATACCTGTTCTGATTCTGCGGTTTGCGCTGTCATTACAGCTTATGATATATTCAAACAGCCTGTCGATACGCATACCTGTTTTTGCGGAAATAAATACCTTCGGCGCGTATGACATAAACGCAAAATCTGCGTCAAGCTTTTTGCGGAACTCCTGCATTGTCTTATCGTTTTTTTCGACAGCGTCCCACTTGTTTACGGCAATTATACACGCTCTGCCTGCCTCATGCGCAAGACCTGCAACCTTGGTATCCTGTTCCGTAACGCCCTCTGTCGCATCAATCATAATAACGCACACATCACTGCGTTCAATAGCCATTTTTGCACGGATAATACTGTATTTTTCGATATTATCATAGATTTTGCTCTGACGGCGAAGTCCTGCGGTATCGGTAAAGTTGAACTTTCCGTACTTATTTTCAACAAGCGTGTCGATTGTGTCACGGGTTGTGCCTGCGATATCAGACACAATACAGCGTTCCTCGTTTGTAATTTTGTTTACAAGAGATGACTTGCCTGCGTTCGGCTTGCCGATTACCGCAACATTGATGATTGTGTCGTCATCTTCCGCATTTTCATCATAATCAAAGCTTGAAAAAGCCTTGTCTAAAAGGTCGCCCGTACCGTAACCGTGAACGGCTGAAACCTCGATAGGATCGCCTAAACCGAGATTATAAAACTCATAGAATTCAGGTGACGGTTCGCCGAGTGTGTCGCACTTGTTTACACAAAGCACAACCGGCTTGCCCGACTTCTGGAGCATCTGCGCAACATCCATATCCGTTGCCACCATGCCCGACTTGCAGTCTGTTACAAGGATAATAACATTAGCCGTGTCGATTGCAAGCTGAGCCTGACGGCGCATCTGCACAAGAATAATATCGTCTGATTTCGGTTCAATACCGCCTGTGTCAACAATAAAGGCAGTTTTTCCGCACCATTCCACCTCACCGTATATTCTGTCACGGGTAACACCGGGAGTATCGTCAACAATTGACAATCTCTGACCGATGAGTTTATTGAAAAGCGTTGACTTTCCCACATTTGGTCTGCCGACAACGGCAATTACGGGTTTGTTCATCTTATCAGTCCTTTCCTGCAATTACAGCCTCTACAAGGTCGTTTCCGTTGTTATTGACGGGAACAAGAGTTACACCAAGTTCCCGTTCAACATCGTCTGTTGAAACATCATCAAGAAACAAATCGTTTTCAAAACGGAGCATTGATGACGTGATAATAAGCCTGTCACCAAGGTCATCGTCACGGAGCTGATCAATAAGATCACCGCCCGTGACAAGTCCTGACACATTTACTCCGCCGCCGAAAAAGTTGTTCTTAATCGCCCTTGTATTTATAGTTATATTCGGGAATTTTTCGTTAATCATCGACATAATCCGCTTCATGTACGGAAACACTCCCTCGCCGCAGGCAATTGTTACCTTATGGCAAAGGCTTTCGTCAGCATCAAGCTCTTCAAGCTTCCAGCCGACATCATCGGTCAGATACGCAATCATACCGATTCCGTCCTCAAGAGCGGAAAAGTCCTCATAAAATTCAGGTGACGGGATTTCTCTTTCGGCAAGGAGGTAAAATTCATCACCCGGAAAGAAAATTCGTCTGCCGTGCTTTTTGACGCACTCATCACCCATTTTTTCAATTATATCAATTGTCTGCCCTGCCGTTTCCTTATTATAAGGAACAAGCGGATAAAGGTTTTCACGGTAGCGTGTAAGTCCGACAGGAACAATCGCAGTCATATTAACACCGAGGTTTTCAAGATCGGTCAATGTTCTGACAAGCTCGTCACCGTCATTAATTCCGGGACAGGAAACAATCTGACAGTTAAGCGTTATTCCTGCGTCTGCAAAGCGTTTGAGATATTTCAATGTATCGCCTGCAAAACGGTTATTCATCATCTTGCAACGAAGCTCGGGGTTTGTTGTGTGAACCGACACATTAATCGGACTTATGTGCATTTTTATAATTCGGTCAATTTCGTGCTCTGTAATATTTGTCAGCGTGATATAGTTGCCGAACAAAAACGAAAGTCGGCTGTCGTCATCCTTAAAATAGAGCGACTCACGCATCCCCTTCGGAAGCTGGTCAATAAAACAGAAAATGCACTTATTACGGCACGAATGCTGTTTGTCCATAAGATAGGTTTCAAACTCAAGACCGATTTCCTCATATTCGCCCTTGGTCATTTCTATGGTACGAACATTTTTGTCCTCATCCGCAACCTCAAGAGTAAGCTTGCGGTTTACCTGATAGAATCGGTAATCAAGAACATCGACAATCTCGTTTGAATTGATTGAAAGGAGGGTTTCCCCTTTTTTTATCCCCGCTTTGTCGGCATGACTGCCGGTTGTGACATCAAAAATTTTAACAGCCACACCTTCACCTCGCAAAACATTTTTACATACACTTTTATTCTACACAAAATACCGTTTTTAATCAACAGGTTTGCAAATTGTTTTTGTATATACGGTAAAATTTGCAAAACAAAAGGGCGAACAGATAACTGCCGCCCGTAATGTTTGTAATAAAAATTACTGTTCGTCTTTCTTTACAACAACCTGTCTGCCGTTGTACATACCACAGTTTGTGCAAGCCTTATGAGCTGCTGTTAATTCACCGCAGTTAGGACAAGCAGTAAGTTCAGGAGCATTAATCTTCCATACTGTTGAACGTCTTGAGCTCTTTCTTGCGTGTGATGTTTTGTTCTTGGGTACTGCCATTACAAAAACCTCCTTACAAAATTTATCTTAGTCAATCAACTGTTTAAGTATCTCAAGTCTTGGATCCGTTTGACGCTTATCACAGGAACATTCACCGTTGTTGAGGTTTTGTCCGCAAATCTGACACAGACCTTTGCAATCGTCCCTGCAAAGATTCTTTGACGGGAGCGAAAGAAAAATGTCAGAAATTACAACATCATCAAGCTCGAGTGTAAAATCAGGTGTTTCAATATAGTCATCATTTTCCTCATCGGCAAGAGTCTGAATAAGCCTGTGTTCAAAGCTCATATTCATCTCTCTTGTATAAGGCTCACCGCAACGGTCACAGTCACGGCTGTAATCAAAGTGTGCATTGATTACAAGAGTAATCAAACTTGCTCTGTTTGTTGCTTTGGCAGTCACGACAACGGGAGTTTTGAATGGATAAACTCCGTCAACATCAAGACCTGACAAGTCAAGGTTATATTCAACTTGTTTTTCTTCACCGTCATTCTGAAAGACGGATTTAAGCTCAAAAAGCATATCTGCACCTCTTGACAGCATAGACACATATTAAAACGCTGTTTATTATTATACAAAAGGTTTGTCCCTTTGTCAACTAAAAAATACAAGAAAATAGGCTGTTTTTTTCGGGAATTTATGACAATATTCGCTAATTTTCCCATATGGAATTTTGAGCCTGCAAAGTCACTTTGAAGTTACTTTGCACTTGATTTTCGCTTTTCATTATACCTCTTAAACATATATAATGCAATAATAAATTGCAGTTGACATAAAACGGAATTTGTGATAGCATACTGTGTGGCAGTTCGTAACCATCCTGCCGGAAGGACGCCGATAGGCTGCTCCTTCTATCAAAACTAAGGAGAAAGGCACAGGGCTTTTTACGCCCTTTTTGCACCCTCTTTTGAGTGGGTGCTTTTTTTGTGCCGGAAAGAGAGTATGGAGAGATACAGCATTATTAATGAAAAGAACAGTCGGGAGATTGTTCTTCTGCGTGGAAGCGGTTGCGTTTACAGAAAATGCATCTTCTGCGACTACTACACCGACAGGTGCAGTGACGAGGACGAAAACTTTCGTCTTAACAAAGCCGTGCTTGAAAAAGTTACGGGAATTTTCGGTGACCTTGAGGTCATTAACTCAGGCTCGGTTTTTGAGCTTGACAAAAAAACACTTGATTTTATCAAACAGGTGTGCAAAGAAAAAAAGATAAATACCATTCATTTTGAGGCACATTATCTTTATCGGAACAAAATCAGTCAGCTCAGAAAAGATTTTGCGGATTTTGACTTGAAAATGAAGCTCGGTCTTGAAACCTTTGACTGCGATTTCAGAGAAAATGTTCTGAAAAAAGGAATCAAAGAGAGCAGTCCCGCTGTTATTGCTGAGAATTTCGACGAAGCTAATTTCCTTTTCGGAATTAAAGGTCAGACAGCCGAAACCATGCAAAAGGATATTGAGTTGGGATTAAAATATTTTGAACGAATTTGCGTTAACATTATGTGTGACAACACAACGGAAGTTGAACCCGACAAAGCTGTCATAAAAGAGTTTATGCAGAAGATCTATCCTGTATATAAGGATAACCCAAGAACGGATATTTTAATTAACAACACGGATTTCGGAGTAGGTGACTGATATGATTAATGAACTTTTACTTATGTTCTCTGTAGTATTTATCTACGGAGCGGCAATTTTGGGATATGCGCTTTTCGGAAAAGCGGGACTTTACTGCGTTTCAGCCGTAGCAACAATTCTTGCGAACATTGAGGCTTTAATCCTTGTAAACGCTTTTTCAATGGAACAGACTCTCGGTAATGTGCTTTTTGCGGTAACATTTTTGATTACGGACATTCTCTCGGAATGTGAGGGCAAAAAAGCCGCCAACAAGGCGGTTCTTACGGGAATACTCTCATCGGTATTTTTTCTTGTGCTTTCACAAAGCTGGATGCTTTACAATCCGAGTCCGAACGACATGATTATGCCGTCAATCAAGGCGGTTTTCTCAAACACTCCCCGAATGATTTTTGCATCACTTATTGTATATGCGATAAGTCAGTTGTTTGATGTGTGGCTCTATCACAAGTGGTGGAAGTTCACGGAAAAGAAATTCGGTGACAAGAGAAGATTTTTATGGCTGAGAAACAACGGTTCAACGCTTATCAGTCAAATTCTTAACACAGCCCTTTTCACCGCTTTTGCGTTTTGGGGAACTTATGATTTCGGAACACTCGTTTCAATCTTCCTTTCAAGCTATGTAATCTACATTTTCACAAGTCTGCTCGACACCCCTGCGGTTTATCTTGCAAGACTTATCCACGATAAAAAGGTACAGAAAAAGATTACGGAATAAAAACAGCTTAATTGAATATTTTCAATAAAAAGACAAGTCGTCGCAATAATTTTTGCGGTGACTTGTTGTGCTTTTTCAGGATTTTCGTGAATAAACCATAATATTATGCTTTTTATAATATACAACCTTCCGCATTTTTATAGTCATTTTTTAACAATATGTGCGAAATTAGCTGATTTTATCCTGAATCACATAATTTTTTAAGATTTTTATTGACTTTTTCTGTACCAAATAGTATAATGAAGGCAAGTTAAATGCTTAATATTATTTATAAACTTAATTTTGGAGGTAAATATCATGCTTACTAAAAGTGAAGAAGAAATTATGTACTTATTGTGGGACCTCGATGAGCCGCTCACAAGCTCAGAAATTGTTAAGAAGGCAGTAAACAAAACATGGAAAAAGAGTTACATTAATCTTCTTATCAATTCTCTTCTCAAGAAGGACATGATTAAGGTTGTCGGCGTTAAGCAAATGACTAAGAACTATGCCCGTACTTTTGTTCCTACAATGACAAAGGACGCTTATGCAATCAAGCAGATTTCGGACAGACCGAATTTTGCCGACAGCGATATTCCGACTCTCTTCTCAGAGCTTATTGAGAGAACCGAAAGCTCAGATGTTTTTGATGAGCTTGAAGCTCTCCTTAAAAAGCGCCGTGAAGAACTCGGCAAATAATTTATGCAAATAAGTTTTTATTCATTCTTGTTTTCTATTGCAATAAGCAGCATTTTTATAGTGCTGCTTTACTTTTTCAGAAAAAAGATTGCCTTTTGTAATTACTGCGGTCTTTATACGATTTTGGGATTGTATGCTGTAACATTTGTAAGAATGGTATTTCCGTTTGAATTCAAATTTACATATACAGTTTCCGATAAAAATGTGTATGCCGCAATAATGGATGTTCTGACTCCCAACAAAGATGTGCTGTTTGTTCCGGAATTCACATGGCTCAACCTGCTTGTAGTAGTATGGATTGCCGGAAGTGTGATATACATTTCACGGGTGATGATTAAGTATTACAAAGCAGTAAAAGCTCTGAAAGCAAATGTTATTGACGGCACACCCGAAATGCAGGCAAAGCTTGACCTCATTTCGCAAAAGTGCGGAATCAGAAGAAAAGTTAAGCTAAAAATTACCGATTGCGTTATCTCCCCTGTTACATACGGATTTTTCAATCTTGTTATTCTTATTCCGAATCGTGAATTTGACGACAGGGATTTTGGATATATCGCAACGCACGAATGCTGTCATATAAAAAACAAGGATATTTGGATTAAATTGCTGACGGAAATTTATTGCGGAATCTTTTGGTGGAATCCGTTTGCCCACCTTTTGAAAAAGGATTTAACCTACTGTCTTGAGCTCAGGTGTGACAAGCGTGTTACAAGCAAGCTTAGCGAGAACAGATGCACTGTGTATTACGAAGTTCTTGTAACGCAAATGAAAGCCTATAAAGAACAACAAGAAAGTGAAGAGAGCGACAGGGAAACTGCACTGAAAAGTGCGCTTGTCGGAATGAGTTTTGTAACCAACGATAAGGGCGAAAAAATTATAAGCAGAATGGAAATGATTCTGTACCCGAAGAAAAAACAGACAATTATAAACAATGTTGTTACAGCTTTAATGGCATTGCTTGTTGTCGCTATATTCTTTGCTTCATACTGCTTTTTGATTGTCCCCGGTTGGGACGCCACATACGAGGATTGTGTAGCCGATCTCATTGAATCGGGTGAATACAATGAGAATGTCGAAGTATATGACGAAACAAATATGTATGTGTACGTTGAAAAAGACAAAACCACTCACCTTATTTTTGAGCCTTACGATGAAAAGAAAGGCATTGTCTATACAGACGACAATTCTATTATTATCCCCTATGAGCAAGTTGAGAACGGCGAATATAGTTACTGTCTTGTATTAAAGGAGAAATGACAGATGAAAAAGAAAGCCGCAAAAATTTTTACAGCATTTATTATGACAGCAATTATCGCACAGGGAACCGTTATGGTTGCAAGTGCAGCAGAAACAGATTCAACCCCCGACAGCGTTGCAGTTGTTGAAGTTGCAACTCCTGACAGTTCAGCTTTGGAGAGCGGTGCCGATTCAACTTCTGTTCAGCCGATAGCTGATGTAATTTACAGGAAATGGCGTCGTGGAAGTCACGGACAGCTCCAGTACAGAAGATGGAACGATACAAAGCAAAAATGGGTTGACGACGAATGGATTGACTACAAAGGTTAATCAACAGTAACAACGAAGGCGAAACAGATTTGTGTCTGTTTCGCCTTAATTTTTTGCTTATTCAAAAAGATTCTGTTCCGACAGGCTGACCGATTCAACATCCTTAAGCTGACGCTGAATTTGGCGGGTACGAACTCCGACAAGCTTGTCAAGTTCCTTGTTTGCCTGATCCAGTCTTTGCTGTGTCATTACAAGCACATCATTGAACTTGTCGAACTCGGTCTTTACACCGCCGAGTATTTTCCAAACCTCTGCACTTCTCTTCTGAACGGCAAGGGTTTTGAATCCCATTTGCAACGAATTGAGCAGAGCCGCCATTGTACTCGGACCTGCAATATTCACCTTATACTCACGCTGAAGGACTTCAACAAGTCCCATATTGACAACCTCGCTGTAAAGCCCCTCAAAAGGAAGAAACATAATTGCAAATTCCGTTGTGTTCGGCGGATCAATGTACTTATCATGAATATCCTTTGCCTCGCCCTTTATACGCTGAACAAGTGCTTTTTGTGCCGTTTCAATGCGTTGCTTGTCACAGCTTTCAATCGCATCACGGAGAGCAGAATATGTATCGCCCGGAAATTTGGAATCAACAGGCAAATATACTGTGCCGGCACCGTCAGCAGGCAGTTTGATTGCAAACTCAACAACATTTTTTGAGCCTTTTTTGGTGGCAATGTTTTCCTCATACTGTTCCTTTGTAAGGATTTCGGAGAGAATTGCACCAAGCTGAATTTCGCCGAGTATGCCCCTTGTTTTGACATTTGAAAGAACCTTTTTCAAATCACCCACACCTACCGCAAGCGTTTGCATTTCGCCGAGTCCCTTATATACCTGTTCAAGTCTTTCGTTGACAAGCGAAAAAGACTTATTCATTTTTTCCTCAAGTGTTTTTTGAAGCTTTTCATCAACTGTCTGTCGCATTTCATCAAGCTGACGGAGATTTTCCCGCCTTATACTTTCAAGCTTTTCGTCAACCGAGCGTCTGATATTTTCAAGGCTCTGAACATTGTCGGCTGAAAAGCTGTGAAGTCTTTGTTCAAGCTGAATCGCCCTGTCATTTTGCGACTGTGCAAAGCTTTGCTGATTGAGCAATATTCTTTGAAGTTCGTCCTCCGTTCTGTCGTTATTATTCTTTTTGAGAACTGTTATTAATGTGACAACGCTGACAATGAGCGTTATTGCACAAAATAAAAGCACAATAATCTCGGATGTCGTAAACTGCATATTAAACCTCCCGAACAATAATTCGATTTCACAATTAAATAATATCATTCGGGAGTTTTTCTGTCAACTCAGGTATTGAATATTGTTTCAACCCGTTTCCGACAATTTTCAGGTGAATATACAAAACGGTCGATACGGTCGCTGTCGCAATAGTATTCGGGGCATTTCGGATTATATTTGTAATCAAAGGTGTCAATAATTATCAGTTTGATTTTCATTTTTTCGGGAATGATACTTTTTATGTAAACGCTTGCCTGCTGACCTGCACGGACTCCCTCTTTTGTTTCTGCAAGTCCTGCAAGATTTGGTGTAAGCTCCACAAAAGCACCGTAGTTTTCCACGCTTCGGATAATTCCCGACACGGTTTCACCGGCACAAAACCTTTCGGCATTTTCTTCCCATGTGCCGAGAAGCTCCTTGTGACTGAGGCTTATACGACCGTTTTCAACAGATTTGATAACGGCTTTGATATCCATTCCTACAGTAAATCTCTCGGCAGGGTGTTCAATCCTTGAAACCGAAATTGTGTCAATTGGCATAAGTGCAACAATTCCGCAGCCTATGTCTGCGAATGCACCGAAGTTTTCAAGATGAGTTATGCGGGCAGGCACAATATCTCCGCACCGTAACCTTGAAATGTATGCGTCAAGGCATTTGCGTTGTGCTTTTTCACGCGAGAGCATTACAATCGGTTTGCCGTTTTCGTCCTCGGTTATATCGGTGACAACAAAACAGACGGGACGGTTCACCCTTGAAATCACGGCTATGTCACGAACCGAGCCATCCTTAATTCCGATTGCACCCTCCTCCCTCGGAATTATGCCTTTTATGCCTGCAAGGTCAACAATAAGGTTGTGACTGCTGTCGCACACACAAGCCTTTGCCTCAAGAATCTTTTCGCTGTTTTTTGCATCCTCAAGCAGCTTTAATGAGTGAAGTATATTTATGTTTTCCTGTTCGGATATAAGTTTTCCTTCGGGTAAATATTCTGACATTTTAAAGCCTCCGTCATATTTAGGTTTACAGAAAATCATATGAAAAAGTTTTCTGTCTTATTACACAGACGCAATTTTTTGCAGAAAAATTTTATTGCATTTGCTACGCTTTCCTTCATAAAAAGCGGCAAACTTGCATTTTTATTTAAATTATGGTACTATAAATATGTGTGTTTTAGAATAAAATCCAGATTAGAAGAGCCGAGGCTGTTTTTGGAAACATTACATAACAACGAGGCTTGACAGGAAGGAAACAAATCTATGAATACTTACAATCTTAAAAAAATGTGTGCCGTATCGGTTGCATCAATTATGTGTGTTTCTGCACTGGCATTTTCGGGTTGCGGTGATAAGAAGGCTGAAGTCTCGCAGACTCCCGACGAAACAACACCTGCAACTACTGCCGTAAGCACGGCTGATGAACCTACCGCACAGAACTACCTTGAAAGTATCGGCATTGATACCGCTACTCTCGGAATCAATCCGAACATTATTCACGATTCAAACCCTGTCGGTTTTCAGCTTGATATGCCGAAGAACGGCGATACAATCGCAGTTGTTCACACCTCATACGGTGACATAACAATGCGGCTTTTCCCCGAACAGGCACCAAAGACCGTTACAAACTTTGTAAACCTTGCAAAAGCAGGAAAGTATAACAATTCACTTTTCAGCAAAGTAACAAAAGACTTTATGGTCAACGGCGGTTACTGCGGTACAAGCTCGTACGGCGAGGCATTTGAAGATGAATTTTGCGACAGGCTTTTCAATATCAGAGGCGCTGTTGCAATGTCAAACACGGGTGCGGACACAAACGAAAGTGCATTTTTTATCAATCAGAAAACTGCCGAAACATATAAGAATGAAGGCGGCTGGGAACATCTTGCAAGTCAATGGGATTCTATCAAAACCCAGCTTGCAAACTACAAGGATTCAAACCTTCTGACTGCATTCATTGAGAAAAACGGCACAAACTGTTACGATACCGACAGCGTTCCCGACAGCGTTAAAAAGCTGTATGAGGAAAACGGCGGAAACGCCTATCTTGACGGTGCATACAATGCGGTTGACAGAGGCTACACGGTATTTGCACAGGTAATTGACGGAATGGATGTTGTTGATAAAATCGCCTCGGCTGAGGTTGACAAGGACGACATTCCCGTTAAGAACATTGTTATCAAAAGCATTAAGATTACGCAATATAAAGAGGAATCAACAACTCAGGCAGATTCGACATCTGCCAAAAGCGTCACACAGCCGACCACAGTCGGATAAGGAGCGGTTATGAACAGAATGCCCGTTGCAGCGATTATGTATGACTTTGACCGTACCCTATGTACGAAGGATATGCAGGATTACAGCTTTATCCCCCGTCTTAATATGACCGAAGACGAGTTCTGGAAATTTTCAAACGAACTCGGTCAAAGCGAACATATGGACTCAATTCTTGCGTATATGTACGCAATGGTAAAAATGTCCCGTGAAAGGAATATGCCTCTTTTGCGAAATGACCTTGTTGAAATGGGAAAAAATGTTGAGTTTTTTGACGGCGTAAAGGATTGGTTCAAAAGGATTTCCGACTTTGGCGAAAAGCTTGGAATGCAGGTTGAACATTATGTAATTTCTTCGGGTATGAAAGAAATTATTGAAGGTACGGAAATCAGCAAAAACTTCAAAAGCATTTTTGCATGTGAATTTCTTTACGATGAAAACGGCAATGCCGTATGGCCTAAAACCGATGTAAATTACACCAACAAAACACAGTTTGTTTACAGAATCAACAAAGGTGTTCTTGATGTTGCAAATGATGTTGACCTCAACCGTTCAATGCCGGAGGACAGCAAACGGGTTCCGTTCTGCAATATGATTTACATAGGCGATGGTCTTTCAGATGTTCCGTGTATGAAAATGATGAAAGCCTACGGCGGGTATTCAATTGCGGTTTACCGAAAAAAGGACAGCAAGGTTGAGGACTTGCTGATGAAAGACAGAGTTGATTTTATCTATCCTGCCGACTATTCGGAAAACACAGGTCTTGACCTCACCGTTAAAAATATCATCAGAAAAATGGCTGTCTGCGGTCTTTTGTACGATGAAAACCATGAGCAGAAAAAAGAAATTCTCGGAAGATAATTTTGGTTGAATAAAAAAGTCAAGTATCAAAACGATGCTTGACATTTTTATTTATTTGGTATAATATAATTATAGAAAAGGAGATACCTGCGATAAGCGGATTCTCCACATGTTGGTTAGAAGCTAACCGCCAAAGGTTCGAATTTTGGGCGGTTAGTTTCTTTTTTATTTAAATGTACATATATGTACGAAGAAATAAAATTACTTTTTATTGCCAAAGACTTGGTAACAAAGAGCGATAACGCTTTAATCCTTATTTGTCAATTTAATTTTCAGACGGCAGTTCTTTACGGACTGCCGTTTTTTTGCATATATTCTGCATAACCTAAAAACATATCTTCACATCTGTAGTTGGTCTGTATTTTACGAAAAAGACTTGCAATAAAAAAGCAAATCAAATATAATTTAAGTAGAGAGCGTTGCTCATATTCAATTATTGTATAAAAAATATAGCAACAAATTTTAACACAAAGGGACAAATAATGAATAAATTTCAACTTATAACCAATGAGGTAAAAAAGGTAATAAACGGTAAAGACAGGGCGGTTATCACCACTCTGCTTGCATTGCTCACAGGAGGAAACATTCTTATTGAGGATATTCCGGGTGTGGGAAAAACAACAATGGCGGTTGCGTTTTCAAAGGCGCTCGGTCTTGAATACGGCAGAGTACAGTTCACTCCCGACACTTTGCCGTCAGATATCACGGGCTTTGCGGTCTATAACAAGGATACAGGAAAATTCACTTTCAACAAGGGCGCTGTATTCTGTAATCTTTTTCTTGCAGACGAGTTAAACAGAACTTCAAGCAGAACTCAGGCGGCTTTGCTTGAAGCAATGGAAGAACGACAGGTCACTGTTGAAGGCAACACTTTCAAGCTTGAAAAGCCTTTTTCTGTTATTGCAACGCAAAACCCGACAGGAGCGTCGGGAACACAGCTTTTGCCTGATTCACAGATTGACCGATTCACGGTAAGGCTTTCAATGGGATATCCCGACAGCGATGCGGAATGTAAAATGCTGCTTAACAGAAGCGGTAAAAATCCCCTTAACTCAGTAAACTGCATTGTATCCAAAAATGAATTTCTTGAAATGCAGTCGGAGGTTCAGAATGTTTTTGTCAGCGACGATATGGCAAGATATATTGTGTCACTCATTTCGGCAACAAGAAAGCATCCGTTGCTTTCAAGAGGTGCAAGCCCGAGAGCAACGCTTTCACTGACCGATATGGCAAAGGCTGTCGCATTTGCCGAGGGCAGAGATTACATTGTGCCGAGAGATGTGCAGAATATTTTTATCTGCACCGTAAACCACAGGATAATTCTCAACGCAAAAGCCTCTGCATCAAAAAAGAACAGCGAAGAAATTCTGCACGAAATTCTCAGAAAAACTCCAAAGCCGAGGACTTGAAAATGATAAGGAACATAATAATTTATCTTTGTCTGCTGACGGGAACATTTTTGTTCAGCATTTTTTATTACGCCTGGTTCTCATGGCTTTTGTTCCTGACGGTTGTTTCAATTCCGATAATCTCGCTTTTGCTGAGTCTGCCTTTTATGATACGGAGTGTACGCTCCGATATTGAAATTTTTGCAAAAGAAAATGTTTTTGTCAAGGATGAGTTTTACATTGCAATATCAGGCAAGAAGAAGAAACCGCTCTTCTGCCCTATGCTCACGCTGAATATAAAATCAACCAACCTTACAGCAAATCTTTGTGAAAACATAAAAATCAGATTTTCGGGTACATTTACAAAGCCGTTAATCAGACAATGCAACAGTCTTACACAGCATTGCGGACAGCTTGACATTGTATGCAAAAACGGTAAAGTTTACGATATGCTCGGTATATTTTTCCTTCCGATCAGGATTAAAAAGCGTAGCTTTGTTCGTGTTCTTCCAAAACAACAAAAACCGAAAATTATCCCCGACAGCAGTAATTTCACGGTTACGGGATACAAGCCTAAGCCTGTCGGCAACAGCGAAATTTATGAGCTTCGTGAATACCGTCACGGTGACAGTCTGCGCAATGTTCATTGGAAGCTTTCGTCAAAAAGCGATGGGCTGATTGTAAAAGAACCGAATGTTCCGATAATCAAGAACTGTCTTATAATGCCTTTTTTCGGAGATAATGCAGACGAAAATGATGTCGTTTTTGCAAAGCTGATGTATGTCTGCCGATATATGATTAAGAGCATAGGCATTTGCTTTGCCTGTGACAGGAACGGCAATCCTTTTGAGATAAGATGCGAAAACGATATATTAAACTATTTTTCCGCACTCTATCTAAACACGGAAAGCAGCTTTGTTGCCGGTACAAATGATTTTCAGCATTATAGTATATTTGCCGATCGTGAGGAGGTTGACTTGTTGTGAAAAACAAAACAAGCTTTACGATTGACATTCTTCTATGTGTAACATTGATTTCAAGCCTTTTTTACTGTCTTGTCACCTCTTTTGATATAAAAACAGAATGGTACATCATAGTAATTCCTACGGCAATTTTCTGCACAATTTACGGATTGCTTGCCTCCCTTGTCAAAAAGTCGGGTGTACTGTTTATCAGCGTAGCAATCACTATGATTGTTTTTGTATTTACTCTGCTGTTTTCACTTGAAAGCATACTTGAGCAATTGAGTTATGTTATTACTCAGGTTTTAAAACTGCTCTCGCAATATCTTCCCGTACAGAACAAAATTATTTTGGGAGATACCCTCGGCACAAGTGCAACAGGACTTTTTGTGTTTATTTCGGCAATACTGAGTGCAGTTTTTACAATCAGCCTGATACGATACAAGCGTATTTTGATTCCGTCATTGCTGTCAATGGTACTGCTTGTCCCCTGCTTTATTCTTGTAAACACTCTGCCGTCGCTCGTTTGTCTTTTTATTGCAATTGCAAGTCTTATTGCCTTGTACATTTCAAAGAACACACGCAAATTCAGACCGTCACAGGGCGGTGTGATTGCGGCCATTTCATTCGGAACAATGCTTGTTGTGATGGCAATTTTGCTTGCGTTCAATCCGATTGAAAAATATGAGCGATTTGACTGGCAGGAAAACCTTTTGCAAAGCATTGAAAACGCCTTTAATATTGATGACGGACGAAAAACTTCCACAGAAAAAAACCTTAATGAAATCAAAGGTTCACTTGAAGAAAAAGAAAATCTCATCGATATTTCTCCGCTGACGCAGACGCATACACCTGTTATGACGGTTACTTCGGCAGTTGGCGGTAATATTTATCTCAAAGGCACAGCATATGCCGACTACAGGGACAATATATGGAGTATCATTTCCGACAATAATGCCGCAAGATATCCGCAGGATTTCGTACCGTTTACGGCAACAATCGGAAACAATGCTTTAACCGATACAAGAGTTCATATGCTGAATGAAAGTAAAATTGCCTATGTTCCCTACTTTTTGGAAAGTCTACCCGACAATCTCAATTCGGTTGCTGATGTGTGCGTAAAAAACGATACTGATAAAAACGAATTTAATTATTCGCACTATCCGTTTTATGCTGAGAACACATACAGATACAATAATTCAGCCGAAGCGGAAAATTACAAAGCATTTGTGTATGATACCTATCTTGAGATTCCGAGAAAAACACAAATTGAATTGCGTAGGATTGCAGACCAAGAGGGCTTTCTCGACTCGGAGCTTACCGTTTCCGAAAAGATTGAAATGGTAAAGAACTATATTTCAAACAGTAAAACCTATTCGTTGAAAACTCCGAAAATGCCGTCGGGCAAAGATTTTGCAACTTGGTTTCTTAACGAGAGCAACACGGGATATTGTGTTCATTTTGCCACGGCAGGCACGCTTATGCTGAGGGCACTCGGGATTCCGGCACGATATGTTACAGGATACTATGCAACCGCATACGCAAATCAAACCGTTACCGTAACAACCGATAACGCTCACGCATGGGTTGAGTATTACAGCGATACGGCGGGTTGGATTCCGCTTGAATGTACACCGTCATCGTTTCAGCCGGCAAGGTATGTCGGCTCTCAAAGAGCAAGCGGCGGCAGTACGGACACAACTCAGCAAACAACCGTTGAGCCGACAACAGCACCGACTGCTCCGACAAACGGCACGGTTTCTCACAGCACAAAGCCGAAAAATGACATTAAATCTTCATTTGAATTTAACGGATTTACTATCGCTATGATGTCATTGGGAATTGTTGCCCTTGCTTTAATTGCAATTTTCTCAAGAAGAATTATCATTATCAAAAAGAGAAAACAAAGATTTGAAACAGGCAGAAACAATAAAAGGGTAATCTGCATTTATAAAGAACTTAAAAATCTCACGAAAATTTCACATATTCTGATTACAGATGAAGTGAAATCCGTGTACGAAAAGGCGAGATTCAGCAATCACACGATAAGCGATGATGAACTGAAAATTATTGAAAACGCTTACTATAATTCCGTTGAAGAAATTTACAATAATCTTCCTCGCATCAAAAAGCCGTATTACAAGTTTATAAAGGCAATAAAATAAGAAATGCTCCCGTACAATACGGGAGCGTTTTTACACAACAAAAGGCTCTTGAAAACAACTCAAGAGCCTTAGATTTTGCTTTATATTATTTAAAAAGATTCTTTTTGTCATAATAATCCTTATCGACAAACTCGTCCTTTTCGTCAAGATTGCTGTCACTGCTCTTGAAAAGTCCCGAGCCAAAACGATAATCGTGATTTGCCATTCTGCGAATTCCGTAAGCAAGAATTGCAACACACACCAAAAACCAGAAAACTAACCAAAACATAAACAACACCTCTCAAAAGCAATACAATGTTAATATTTTTATTTAGCTGATTATATCATTATGTTATATTCTTGTCAATAAAAAATTGTAATTTACCGACATAATTTTGCAAGTTAGGGTTCGGTACTGTTAATTTCCTTTTTGATATGGTAAAATGGTTGATGAACGGAGGGAATGCGATGTTTAATGTTACAATCCGTCAGGTTGGGATTGAGGAACGGGAAGAAATTATAATTTGCTGTCATGAAATCAGCGACGAGGTTATGTCGCTTGCAAACAGCATTAAGGGGCAGAAAAGTTTTCTTCTTGCATCAAAAGACGGCGAGATGTTCAAGCTTGACACAAAGGAAATTTTCTACATAGAATCGGTTGACAACAAGACCTTTATATACTGCAAAAACAATATTTATGAAACCAAACAAAAGCTGTATGAGCTTGAGGAAATTTTAAAAGGAACAAAATTTTTCAGATGTTCAAAGTCGATGATACTGAATATCGGTAAAATCCGTTCCGTGTCACCGTCTGTCAACAGCCGTTTTGAGGCAAAGCTTGTAAACGGTGAAACGGCAATTATTTCAAGGCAGTATGTGCCGACCTTGAAGAAAAAGCTTGGAATGTGAGGTATTGTTATGAATGATTCTTTAAAAGAAATTATAAAGGAAGTCATAAAGGACTTTTTCATAATCACGGTTGCAATGCTTTTTGTTGTAAGCCTTGCAAATTCAATTGCGTTAATCGAATACTATCCCCCCTATTTTCCGTGGGTTGTAATGGGAACAGGTGCGGTAACTTCAATTCCGACTCTGCTTTTTTACTTTAAAGAAGAACCCACCAAACTGCAGGCTCGCATACGAATTGTCATTCATTTCTGCCTTATTCAGGCAATTGTTATGACCGAGGGATTTTTGCTTGGTTGGTACAAGAATTTACCTATGGCGCTTTTAGTTTTTGCAATGGTTACCGCCGTGTATCTGCTAACATTTCTTTTCAGCTACATTACACGGACAAGCACAGCAAAGTCAATTAATGAATCGCTCAAAAGATTTAACGCCGACGAGGATTATCAGGACGAATAACTGCATTTTGACATACAAAATTGCAACTTACTCCCCTCTTTTTGCAACACAGCTAAAATTGCTTTTCTTTTGAATTGCAAGGTGCTACTATGTTGACAGAAGGAGGGGATTTTTAATGAGTAACATAATCGAAGTTAAGAATCTTGTAAAGAATTATAAAGATGTTCACGCAGTAAATGATATATCATTCACGGTTGAAGAGGGTTCGTTTTTCGCATTTCTCGGAATTAACGGTGCAGGCAAATCAACCACAATCAACATTCTTTGTACGGTGCTTGAAAAAACATCGGGCAATGTTAAAATCGGCGGATATGACCTTGACAAAGAAAAGAACAAAATCAAGGAGCTTATCGGAATTGTTTTTCAGGGTTCTGTACTTGACAAACAGCTTACCGTTAAAGAAAATCTTGAATCGAGAGCATCATATTACGGACTCAACAAAAAAGAAATCGGCAAAAGAATTGAAAGCCTTAAGCAAACCTTTGACCTTTCGGAAATTCTCAAAAGAAAATACGGCACATTGAGCGGTGGCCAGCGCAGACGGGTTGACATTGCAAGGGCGCTTATTAACCGACCGAAGCTCCTGTTCCTTGACGAACCGACAACGGGACTTGACCCGAAAACAAGGCTGCAGGTGTGGGAAATCATCCACAATCTTCGCAAAGAAACAGGACTTACGGTATTCCTCACAACCCACTATATGGAAGAAACAGTTGACTGCGACAATGTGGTGATTATTGATTCGGGCAAAATTGTTGCCAACGATTCTCCGCATAATCTCAAAAAAGATTATTCGTCAAACAGCCTTGTTTGGTACACGGAAGAAAATTCTGAAAACGATAATCTTCTCAAGGCCGATAATCTCGAATTTGAAAGAGTCGGAGATGCGTATAAAATCAAAATCAAAAACAGCAGACAGGCTCTTGAAATCACAAACAAACATACTGAAATTGTCGATTTTGAGATTATCAAAGGCAATATGGACGATGTGTTTCTGACTGTAACGGGTAAAAGGCTGGGTGACTGATATGAAATTTCAAAGAACACTTTGCTCATACAAGGGTATGACAAAACGAAATATAAAGGTATATTTAAAGGACAAAACCGCAATTATCTTCTCAATGATGACGCAGATTATCATACTCGGACTTTATCTTTTATTTCTCAAACAGAATTATGTAGATTCAATGACTTCAATGCTTGACGGCTTCAACATCAAAACAGAGGACAATTTGATTAACGCACTTGTAAATTCATGGCTTGTATCGGGCGTTATCGGAACATCTGTTGTAACGGTTGCAATGAACTCGCTTTCGGTGATGATTTCCGACAAGCAGAACAAGATTGACTACGACTACAACGCTTCTTCCGTAAAGGGCAGTACGGTTGTTCTCTCCTACTTTTCGGGTGCGGTTGTAAACACAATTGTAATCAGCGCAATTTTGCTGACGGCAGGCATCGCATTTTCGTGCATATCGGGTTCAAGCTTTCCCGAATTTACAGAGCTTTTAAAATTATACGGACTTGTGATTTTAGGCTCTGTTTCGGCTGTACTTATTCTTATGTTTGTTGCGTCATTCTTCAAAAAGAATTCAACCTATGCCGCATTCAACACACTTATTTCGGTTGCAATCGGTTTTGTAATCGGCGCATACATTCCCGTCAGCCAGTTTTCTGACGGAGTTCAGACATTTGTAAATCTTATCCCCGGCTCACACATTGCGGCTATGATAAGAAATGTGCTTGTCAGTCCGTGCATTAACGATATTTCGACCTCACTCGCAGGAGCAGACCACGGAATGTTTGCAACAGAGGCAGAAAAAGCATTTGCAACCAACCTCAACCTTTTCGGAAACGAAGTGGATTTCACATTTATGATGATGTACTCAATCGGTGCAATCTTAATTTTCCTTGTCCTCAACCTTATATCATACAAATTCAGTTCAAAACGCAAGGACTGATTTATGACAGATAAAAAGCCGACACTTTTCGGAGTGTCGGCTTTTATATATATAGTTACTTCCAAACTTCTTCTGCAATTTCTTTTACAAGAGCAAGCTTTGCCCACTGCTCTTCCTCGGTAAGCTTATTACCGATTTCGCATGATGCAAAACCGCACTGCGGACTGAGATACAATCTGTCAAGCGGAATATACTTTGCCGCCTCATGAATACGATTGATTACAGTCTGCTTATCCTCAAGAACAGGTGACTTTGTTGTGATAAGACCGAGAACAACCTTTTTGTCACCGCTCACATATTTTAACGGTTCAAAACCGCCTGAACGCTCATCGTCAAACTCAAGATAATAAGCGTTGACATTTTCTTCACCGAAAAGTTTCTCTGCAACAGGATCATATGCACCGCTGCTGAAGTATGCAGAATGATAGTTACCTCTGCAAACATGAGTATTGATTACGAGGTCATCGGGCTTACCCTCAATTGCAAGGTTGTTTACCTTGAGAAGTTTCTCACTGATACTCTTAAAATCTGCATCCTCACCATAGCGGATTACGCTACCCTCCGCAACAAGAACGCCCCATGTGCAGTCGTCAAACTGGATATTTCTGCAACCTGCATCGTAAAGATCTTTGATTACCTTTTTGTATCCGTTTGCAATATCGTTGATAAGTTCTTCATCTGTCGAATAGAACTTCCTTGTCGTTTCAATATTTGCAGGAATGATGAACTGCTGGAAAAACTGTGCGGGAGCAGGAATTGTCTGCTTTGCTACTGTGTTTTCATCCTCAAGAGCCTTTACAAATTTGTAATGTTCAACAAACGGATGACTGTCAACCGAGATTTCGCCGGAAAGCCATGTATCGTCAATCAAAGCCTGTTCGCCGTGGAATACAACACCGTTTTCGGTTTTTTTGTGTTCAACTCCGTTAAATCCCCACATGAAGTCAAGATGCCATGTTGCTCTGCGGAATTCACCGTCGGTAATCGCTTTTATACCGGCTTTTTTCTGTTTTGCAACAAGGTCAAGAATAGCCTTGTCCTCAACTGCGGTAAGCTCTTCTTTTGTGATTTTACCGTTTTCAAAATCAAGTCTTGCTTTTTTAAGATAATCGGGTCTTAAAAAGCTGCCTACTGTTTCAAATCTAAATGGTGTGTGCTGTTTACTCATCTTAAATACCTCCGTGGAAATTTGATGAGTTAATTATATTATGAATTCACAGACTTGTAAAATACTTGTTATCAGCCGTTTGCTATTAGTTTTTCTTATATCAAATATGTTTCTTTAAAGCCTCAATATATGCCTCGGCAAGGTTACTGTGCAGAATCTTTTTATTTTCGATATAACCGATTTTCATATTGCCCTCTTCATCAAGGGGGATTGCGGTTATATTATCACCGTTAAGCTCATTGTCGATTACACCGCTGCAAACTGTGTAGCCGTTGAGTCCGATTAAAAGGTTGAACAGGGTTGCTCTGTCGGTCACTCTGATATTTTTTGTACGCCCGACCGTGCTGAAAATTTCTTCCGAATAATAGAAAGAATTATGCTCCCCCTGTTCAAACGAAAGATACGGATAATCGGCAAGCTCCTCCATTGTAACGGATTTTTTGTCTGCAAGCGGATGGTCGGTTGATACAAACACATGGGGCTTTGCCGTAAAAAGCTCAGTAAATGTCAGCAACTTTGATTTTATAATTTTCATCAGCGCATCTTTGTTAAAGCTGTTGAGATAAAGAATTCCGATTTCGCTTTTCATCTTTGCAACATCGTCAATAATTTCGTAGGTTTCGGTTTCACGAAGTGAAAAATCGTACTCCTCACCTGCAAACCGTCGGATAAGATCAACAAATGCATTGACTGCAAACGAGTAGTGTTGGGTTGAAACGCAGAACTGCTGCTTTATCTTTGTTCCCGACTTATACACTCCCTCAAGCAGGCTTGCCTGTTCAAGAACCTGTCGTGCATATCCGAGAAATCTTTCACCCTCGTTTGAAGTTACAACGCCCTTGTTTGTGCGTGTAAAAATCTTTATGCCCATTTCCGTTTCCAACTCACGGATTGATGTTGTAAGTCCCGGTTGGGAAATAAAAAGTTCTTTTGACGCTTCACTCATTGAGCCTGTGCGGGCAACGGTGACAACATATTTCAACTGTTGCAAAGTCAACCTTGTTCAATCCTTTCAAAAACAAATTCCCTCATTCAACATAGAAAACACGGTTTTCTCTTCTCGGTGAAGTTTTGGGATATTCACCGTTCACATAACCGATAACGCAGTGACCGATACCCTCATAGTCACCCTCAATGCCGAGTGATTCGAGAATTTCTTTGCCCTCTTTGCTTTCAAATTCTTCCTTTGCACGGTGAATCCAACAACTTCCGAGTCCCTCATCATGGGCGGCAAGCATAAGATTTTCCATTACAAGAGTACCGTCATACAAATATGTAGGAGCTGCTTTATCGGCAAGCACAATCAGAACAACGGGAGCGTTATAGAACGGATCAACATCTTTTCCCATAATTTCGGCATTCATTCTTGAAAGCCTGTCACGCATTTCTTTGTTTGTAACGGCAACGATAATAACCGGCTGTCTGTTCATTCCCGACGGTGCATACAGACCTGCGGAAATGATTTCATCAATAACTTCCTTTGGCGGCATATCAGACTTAAAGCTGCGAACGCTTCTTCTTGATTTCAGTTTTTCGATAAATTCACTCATTATGTAAGCCTCTCAGTCCTCATAAAATTTTGCAAAATCCTCAACGGATTTTCTCTTTGGTCTTACGATTTCGGAATCAGTGTAACCAACTGCGATAACGCTGACAACAGCCTCTGTTTCGGGAATGTCAAATTCTTTTCTGAGCTTTTCACCGTCACGGATACCCATAACAAGGGTTGAAATGCCGTGTTCGGTTGCCTTTAGCAAAAGTGCCATATTGTTAAGGCCGAGATCGTAATATCCCCAGCCATTGCCGATTTCAGTCACGGCAGTACCGTCTTTGTCAAAACCCGAACGGTTGAGAACAACTGTTGTCACGATATATGCGGATGCATTTTCTGAATTTTTTCTGTTAAATTCAGGGAGAGCCTCTCTTACGGCATTCTTACTTTTCTCGCCTGTTGCAACATAAAAGCGCGGCGTCTGCGAGTTCTTCCACGAAGGAGCAAGATTTGCCGCCGACAGCATTTCATCAAGCAGGCTTTTGTCAACTTTTTTATCTATATAATGTCTTGTGCTTTTTCTGTTATTTAAAGCCTCAGATAATTCCATAATCAAGCCTCCAATATT
This sequence comes from Ruminococcus bromii, assembly GCF_002834235.1. Lineage (GTDB taxonomy): Bacteria > Bacillota > Clostridia > Oscillospirales > Acutalibacteraceae > Ruminococcoides > Ruminococcoides intestinale. The sequence continues at coordinate 54,921 of NZ_NNBY01000049.1, forward strand.
TTTATACCTATATTGTACCAATGGAGTGGGAATTAATCAAGGGTTAAAGCAGAATATAGAACAAAATCGGTATCGTAAAAACTGCCGTAAGCTGTGACACAAGCGCCATGCTTGCCCCGTCATCGGGACTTTTTCCGTAGGCTGACGGAATGATTACCGTGTTAAGTCCAAGCGGCATTGCATTTGCGCAAAGTGTTGCAACAACTGCCTCCTGAGGTGCGTTAAAAAGCTTTAACACAAGCACCGAAACCGTTGGCAGAAACACAAGGCGGATTCCTGCAACAACATAGGTCTGCCATTTGCCGAAAAGATTTGCAAAGCTGTAGCCGCCTATTACAAAACCTGTCAGAATCATTGCAATCGGAGACATACAGGCGGCGGTTGAATTGATTATTGTTGTAACAAGTCTGAATTTCGGAATCGGCAATAAACCGAGAATTGCTCCGATAAAAATTGAAACAAAAATCGGATTAACAAAATTTTTCATTGAAAATTTGCCGTGTCCGTTCGGCACAAGCCACGCAATTCCTATTGAATAAGTAAACAGATTAAGCGGTAAAGTGAACATAAGATAGTCGAAAAGCTCCATGCTTTCTGCGCCGTATATTCCCGACACCATTGCAGTTCCGACAAATCCGAAATTTGAAACGGAAATTGAATAGCGGTACACCTTTTTCAGATATTCCGTCTTACCAAGAAATCTTGAAACGGCAAATCCCGTTGCAATGCAAAACAGCAGAACCCCCGTGCTGTAGGCAATGAACACCCATTTTTCGCTTATGTTTTTTACTGTACAATTGGTGCGGAATGTGTTAATTACAACGGCGGGCATAAGAATTCTGTTCTCAAGCTTTGAAAAAATTTCGGCTGAATTTTCCGGCAAAAATCCGCCCTGTCGGATTGTAAAACCGATAAATATAAACGAAAACAAAACCGCAATCTGAAAAATTACCGATGAAAAAATCTCCACAAATTCATCCCCTTTTAAAGCCAAAACACCCCCAGTCCGAGGGGCTGAGGGTGTAAGCTTCAAATCAAATTACTTGCAGCTGCACTTTGCTTCAAAGCTCTGGCAGTCCGTACACTGACAAACAGTCGGATTTGCCTCGTGAGTTCCGACCTTGATTGCTTCAAGCGAACAGTAGTCCTTTGTGCTGTTGTGATGCTTACAGTTTGTTACCGAGCACATAATGCTTTGGTTACAATATGCATTGTTTTCCATAGTATTCATTCTCCTCATTCATTTTTGCGGATTAGCCGCTTTTTATATTGTTTCTGCATTTTGCGGATTTATACCGCACACTTTGAAACATCTGCAATAAAATGTACTGAGGTGAATTACATGAATGTTGTATCGGCTGTTTTTCTTGTTGTTTTTGCCGTAATCGGAATTTGTGCATTTGTCCGTGAATTAACATTTTTTCTCTTTCGTAACAGAAAAAATAATACCGTTATGTTTGTTGCTCCCGTCAGCGGAAAATGTGAAAATGCTGAATATATTTTGCGAAGTGCTGCCGCAAAGGTAAAATGGATAAGCAGAGGAAGAAATGACTGTGTAATTTGCCTTGACTGCGGTATGGACGATGAAACAAAAAGAATTTGCCAAAAAATATGTCGTGACTACGGCTTTGCAAAGCTTTTGACAAAACAGGAATTTTTAAAAATGATAAAGTAAAAATCCAAACGAAATTTAAACAAAAATACTGCCACGGAATATGCCGAGGTTTTATAAGACAGTATGATAAAACTGAATAAACCCAAGACATTGCATGGCAGTATGAGGCTTTGACTGTAAAAGGTCAAAGCCTTTTTCTTATCAAAAGTCTGTGAATGCATTTTTGCATAAATCGAAAAAGAGTGTAAGAATAGGCATTATAAAAAACACTATTATTATTTATTTATAATTACATATGTATCTGTTATATTGTACAAAGAAATGCGAATAAATTTGTAGACAATTATAATTGTATTTTATTGTTTAAATGTGGTAAAATTCAATTAACAAAACAAATGCCCTTACAATAAACTAATATAAAAATTAATGTTGTGAGTGCTGTGAGTTTTGTAATTTCTACTTTGGTAGATTATTAGTTTTATTGTAGACAAGAAAAAATAACTTTAAACATGAAAGGAGAGCTAATATTTTATGCAAGAGCATAAAAAAATATCGCATCTTACACACAGAAATTCAGTTCAAAAAACAATTAGGATGCAACTGAATCCTGTAGGTAAAACAATGGATTATTTTCAAGCAAAGCAAATTCTTGAGAATGATGAAAAGCTTAAAGAGGACTATCAGAAAATCAAGGAAATAGCAGACAGGTTTTACAGAAATTTGAATGAGGATGTACTTTCAAAAACCGGGTTAGATAAATTAAAAGATTATGCTGATATTTACTATCACTGTAATACGGATGCAGACCGAAAAAGACTTAATGAATGTGCATCGGAATTAAGGAAAGAAATCGTCAAAAATTTTAAGAATAGAGATGAGTATAACAAACTATTCAATAAAAAGATGATTGAGATAGTTCTTCCCAAACATCTTAAAAATGAGGACGAAAAGGAAGTTGTAGCCTCATTTAAAAATTTCACAACATACTTTACAGGTTTCTTCACTAACAGAAAAAATATGTATTCGGACGGAGAAGAATCCACGGCAATCGCATATAGATGCATTAACGAAAATTTGCCTAAGCATCTTGACAATGTCAAGGTCTTTGAAAAAGCAATTTCTAAACTATCCAAAAATGCAATTGATGATTTAGGTGCCACTTATTCCGGCTTATGCGGTACAAATTTGTATGATGTTTTTACAGTTGATTATTTTAACTTTTTGCTTCCACAATCCGGAATTACCGAATATAACAAAATCATCGGCGGTTACACAACAAGCGACGGTACAAAAGTTAAGGGTATTAACGAATATATAAATTTGTACAATCAACAAGTATCCAAACGGGATAAAATTCCTAATCTTAAAATTTTGTATAAACAAATTTTAAGTGAGAGTGAAAAGGTATCATTCATACCGCCTAAGTTTGAAGATGACAACGAACTTTTATCGGCTGTTTCAGAGTTTTACGCAAACGACGAAACCTTTGACGGGATGCCATTAAAAAAAGCAATTGATGAAACAAAGCTATTATTCGGCAATTTAGATAATTCCTCTCTTAATGGAATTTACATTCAAAATGACCGATCCGTGACAAATCTGTCAAACAGTATGTTCGGTTCTTGGTCAGTAATAGAAGATTTATGGAACAAAAATTATGACTCCGTTAATTCAAACAGCAGAATCAAAGATATTCAAAAGCGTGAAGACAAAAGAAAAAAAGCATACAAAGCAGAAAAGAAACTTTCACTTTCATTTTTACAGGTTTTGATTTCCAATTCCGAAAATGATGAAATCAGAGAAAAGTCTATCGTAGATTACTACAAGACTTCTTTAATGCAACTTACCGACAATTTATCAGACAAATACAAAGAAGCAGCACCTCTGTTCAGTGAAAATTACGATAATGAAAAAGGTTTGAAAAATGACGATAAATCTATTTCATTAATTAAAAATTTTCTTGATGCCATAAAAGAAATTGAAAAATTCATCAAGCCTTTGTCCGAAACTAATATTACAGGTGAGAAAAATGATTTGTTTTACAGTCAGTTCACACCATTACTTGATAATATCAGCAGAATAGACATATTATATGATAAGGTCAGAAACTATGTTACACAAAAACCGTTTTCAACCGATAAAATCAAACTTAACTTTGGTAATTCACAGCTATTAAACGGCTGGGATAAAGACAAAGAAAGAGAGTACGGAGCCGTTTTGCTTTGTAAAGATGAAAAGTATTATCTTGCAATCATAGATAAAAGTAATAATAGTATTTTGGAAAATATTGATTTTCAAGACTGCAATGAAAGCGATTATTATGAAAAGATAGTTTATAAACTTCTGACTAAAATAAATGGAAATCTCCCGCGTGTTTTCTTTTCAGAAAAGCGCAAGAAACTTTTGTCACCATCAGACGAAATACTTAAAATTTATAAAAGCGGCACTTTCAAAAAAGGTGATAAGTTCAGCCTTGATGATTGCCATAAGTTAATTGATTTCTACAAAGAATCATTCAAAAAGTACCCAAATTGGTTAATTTATAACTTTAAATTTAAAAACACAAACGAATATAATGATATCAGCGAATTTTATAATGATGTTGCTTCACAGGGATATAATATTTCAAAAATGAAAATCCCGACAACATTTATTGACAAACTTGTAGATGAAGGAAAAATCTATCTTTTCCAACTCTACAACAAAGACTTTTCACCGCATAGCAAGGGTACTCCTAATCTGCATACACTTTATTTTAAAATGTTGTTTGATGAAAGAAATCTTGAAGATGTGGTGTACAAGCTTAACGGTGAGGCAGAAATGTTTTATCGTCCTGCAAGTATAAAATATGACAAACCAACTCATCCCAAAAACACACCGATAAAAAATAAAAATACACTCAATGATAAAAAAGCAAGCACTTTTCCTTATGACTTAATTAAAGATAAACGCTACACTAAATGGCAGTTTTCACTTCACTTCCCTATTACCATGAATTTTAAAGCTCCGGATAAGGCAATGATCAATGATGATGTCAGAAATCTACTGAAATCCTGCAACAACAATTTCATCATAGGAATTGACAGAGGCGAAAGAAACTTGCTTTATGTCAGCGTAATTGACAGCAACGGTGCTATAATATATCAGCACTCACTCAATATTATCGGAAACAAGTTTAAAGGAAAAACATACGAAACTAACTACCGGGAAAAACTTGCAACAAGAGAAAAAGATCGTACGGAACAGCGCCGTAACTGGAAAGCAATTGAGAGTATAAAAGAACTCAAAGAGGGATATATCAGTCAGGCTGTGCATGTTATATGTCAGCTTGTTGTCAAGTACGATGCAATCATCGTTATGGAAAAGCTGACTGACGGATTCAAACGAGGTAGAACAAAGTTTGAAAAACAGGTTTATCAGAAATTTGAAAAAATGCTGATTGACAAACTTAATTACTATGTTGACAAAAAGCTTGATCCCGACGAAGAAGGCGGTTTACTTCATGCCTACCAGCTTACGAACAAGCTTGAGAGCTTTGATAAGCTTGGTACGCAAAGCGGTTTTATTTTCTATGTTCGTCCTGATTTTACAAGCAAAATTGATCCCGTTACCGGCTTTGTAAATTTGTTGTATCCTCGATATGAAAACATTGACAAAGCCAAAGATATGATTTCAAGATTTGACGATATAAGATACAATGCCGGCGAGGACTTTTTTGAATTTGACATTGATTACGATAAGTTTCCAAAGACTGCGTCTGACTATCGCAAAAAGTGGACAATCTGTACTAACGGCGAAAGGATTGAAGCTTTCAGAAATCCCGCAAACAATAACGAATGGAGTTATCGTACAATAATTCTTGCAGAAAAATTCAAAGAATTATTTGATAACAATTCTATAAATTATCGTGATTCTGACGATTTGAAAGCTGAAATTCTTTCACAGACAAAGGGCAAATTTTTTGAGGATTTCTTCAAATTATTAAGACTTACCCTACAGATGCGAAACAGTAACCCTGAAACAGGCGAGGACCGTATCCTTTCCCCCGTCAAGGACAAAAACGGCAATTTTTACGACAGTTCAAAATATGACGAAAAGAGCAAGCTTCCGTGTGATGCCGATGCAAACGGTGCGTACAACATTGCCCGCAAAGGTTTGTGGATTGTTGAACAATTCAAAAAAGCCGATAATGTTTCAACTGTCGAACCGGTAATCCACAATGACAAATGGCTGAAATTTGTTCAGGAGAATGATATGGCGAATAATTAAATTCCGACTCTTTAACACGGTACTGTCGTTAAATATCACTCCGACAGTACCGTTGTCAAGGCTTGATATTTGACACAGATAATAAAAGAGTATATAATCAGACTGAGGATACATAGAAAAAGTTTGGTTTTGCCAAGAATGAAGATTCCCCTTTGCTGATAGTCGGCTAACTTCTGCAAACCCAAGTCTTAATATTTATTTTTGTCCATATGGGGTTATTGAACAATGAAAAAGTTATTACAATCTCACATATGTTATTTAAGTTATTTTGAAATTTATGTAACATCATACAACGTAAGGGTTTAATAACCCTATATAATTTCTACTATTGTAGATATGCTTGGATAATTCTTAGCCGTGTCGTTTAATAACCCTATATAATTTCTACTATTGTAGATCAAAAAGGACATCATTGACCTTGCCCCAGTTTAATAACCCTATATAATTTCTACTATTGTAGATATAGAGCCATCGTATGCCAATATCTCAGTTTAATAACCCTATATAATTTCTACTATTGTAGATCCGTAATTATCGGACACAGAAGATTAGCGTTTAATAACCCTATATAATTTCTACTATTGTAGATAGTTCTATAACCTTAACAATGCAGACTTTGTTTAATAACCCTATATAATTTCTACTTTTTTGATTAGATAAAAAGGTTACTTGCACCGATTAACAACAAATTCATTTTGCTACAAAAATACAAGCCATACACAAACAAAAGCAGAGAGTCCGAAAGCTCTCTGCTTTTTATCGTTTTTTAACATTGTACCGAACCATTACAACAAAGTTACCTACATAGCTATGGGAATTATCATAAACAGAAAAAGTCACGACTGCATATGCAATCGTGACCGAGTTGGTGGAGATGATTCGGACACGGAGAAAGTCACGATTTAAAAATACTTGTGTCTGCCGAGTGAATTAAAAGGCTTTTAAGGAGTGTGATAAATACCTATATAGGCACCCCATAAAATTTTGTGTAAATAATAATCCTTCAAGCAATAACAAAACAGCGGACTGCGGTGTAATCCGGCTTTCTTCACACTCCGCCCCACGCCGAACCCTTGACTTAGGCTGACAGTTTCTACTGCCAAGATGCAGCAGACTTTTGCTGGCAAGTGTTAATGCGCGCACCGAGTGCACACTAAAAGCCGCAGGAATCCAACTGTGGTGACCCCAAAAAGTTAGACTTGAAAGCGTAGTGACTTTTAGCTGCTACGCTTTTGTTATGCAACTAAGGCATTAATCCTGTACTCAACCGGACTTAACCAGCCGAGTTTCTGTTTGATTCTCTTGTTGTTGTAGTAATCAATGTATTTGATAATTGCTTGTTTAAGCTCTTCATAGCTGTAATAAACTTTTCCATAATATATTTCTTGCTTTAATATTCCAAAGAAATTTTCCATAACAGAGTTATCGTGACAATTTCCTTTTCTTGACATACTCTGAAATATTCTGTTTTCTTTCAGCTTTTGTGAATATGCTTTCATCTGATAAGCCCATCCTCTGTCAGAGTGAAAAGTCCTGCGATATGAACAGTCATTAGTAATAGTAATAGCTTCATCTAATGCACTCATAATGTTCTCGGCAGATGGCTTTTGAGATATGCCAAAACTCAGAATTTCTCCGTTAAACATATCCATAAATGGATCAAGATAGAGCTTTTTGATTATCATTCTGCCCTTGCTGTCAACCTCATAATACTTAAATTCACTTGTATCTGTTGTGATTTTCTGATGCGGTACACTTGTGTTAAATCTACGGTTAATCCTGTTTGGAGCAATCTTTCCTACTTTACCTTTGTATGAACTGTATTTTCTGCTTTTATGAATAAACGAGGTCACTTGCAGGTTCAATTTCTGAACAATTCTTTGAACTTTTTTCTTGTTTACAAAAATATTTCTGTTTCGCAATTCTCCCCAAATTCTGCGATAACCATAGTCTTTATGCACTTTTCGTATATCAAGAATTTCTTTTTCTAATTTTTCATCCGGGTTCTCTCGCTCAAATCTATTTTGCCAATACATATATGTTGACTTTGGAAAAACTGTTACGGCAAGAATATCTTTTAGCCTGAATTCTCCTCGGAGACTGTGTATTATTCTTGCCTGTTTTTCGGAGGTTTTTCTTCCTCCAAACGCAATCTCCTCAGCTCTTTTAAATACGCATTTTCAATCCTTAATCTTAAATTCTCATCTTCAAGCTGTTTCAGATATTCTGATTCAGCTTTTTCTTTTTCTGTGTTAGGTATTATCTTTTTTGGTTTAGACACTTTGGGTTTCCGTCCTTTTCTCTTTGGTCGTAACGCATCAGGCCCAACTGCACGGTAATCGGTTACCCATTTTGCTATCATTGGTGGATTATTGATACCTAAACTCAATGCAAGTTCTCGATACGATACTTCCGTTGTTAAGTATAATTCTACCACATGCATCTTAAATTCAAAAGAGTAATTTTTCTTTTCTCTTGATCGCATTAATCCTTTGTTTCCAAATTCTTTGTATGCTGAGATCCAATCTCGTAATATTGTTTGACTCGGTATCCCATTTTCTTTACATAAACTTTTATATCCTCCTTTTCCATTTATGTAGTCCATTACTACCTTCTTCTTGAATTCATAACTGTATTTTGACATAAAAATACCGACCTCCAAAGTTAGATTTTTTAGGTCTAACTTTTGGGGGTCGGGTCA
>NZ_NNBY01000050.1 GCF_002834235.1 Ruminococcus bromii
AAACACCCTGAAAACTGAATAAAGGAAAGAAGATTAAGAAGAAAGATTAGTTAAATTCATATTGGAATGACCAATCGGGTTAAAGTATATACTACACAGCTGACCAAAGAAATCTTGTGGTCAAGCCCTCGACCTATTAGTACTGCCAAGCTGAATGCCTCACGGCACTTATACACGCAGCCTATCAACCTCGTAGTCTTCAAGGGGTCTTACTCGTTATACGATGGGATATCTAATCTTGGAGTCGGCTTCACGCTTAGATGCTTTCAGCGTTTATCCGTTCCGTACATAGCTGCCCAGCCGTGCCATTGGCATGACAACTGGTGCACCAGAGGTACGTCCATCCCGGTCCTCTCGTACTAAGGACAGAGCTCCTCAAATATCCTGCGCCCACGACAGATAGGGACCGAACTGTCTCGCGACGTTCTGAACCCAGCTCGCGTACCACTTTAATCGGCGAACAGCCGAACCCTTGGGACCGAATACAGCCCCAGGATGTGATGAGCCGACATCGAGGTGCCAAACCTCCCCGTCGATGTGGACTCTTGGGGGAGATCAGCCTGTTATCCCCAGGGTAGCTTTTATCCGTTGAGCGACGGCATTTCCATTCACATACCGCCGGATCACTAACTCCAACTTTCGTTACTGCTCGGGCCGTCACCCTCGCAGTTAGGCTAGCTTTTGCGTTTACACTCAGAGGCACGGTTTCCGTCCGTGCTGAGCTAACCTTTGAGCGCCTCCGTTACCTTTTCGGAGGCGACCGCCCCAGTCAAACTGCCCACCTGACAATGTCCCCCGACCGGATTCACGGCCGCAGGTTAGAATTCCAGAAACCTAAGGGCGGTATCCCAACATCGACTCCACACAAGCTGACGCTCATGTTTCCAAGTCTCCCGCCTATCCTGTACATAGATTTCCGAAACCCAATATCAGGCTACAGTAAAGCTCCATGGGGTCTTTCCGTCTTGCCGCAGGTAACCGGCATCTTCACCGGTACTACAATTTCGCCGGGTGGGTAGTTGAGACAGTGCCCAGATCGTTACACCATTCGTGCGGGTCGGAACTTACCCGACAAGGAATTTCGCTACCTTAGGACCGTTATAGTTACGGCCGCCGTTTACCGGGGCTTCAATTCGGAGCTCTCACTCCTCCTCTTAACCTTCCGGCACCGGGCAGGTGTCAGCCCCTATACTTCATCTTTCGATTTGGCAGAGACCTGTGTTTTTGCTAAACAGTCGCCTGGGCCTATTCTCTGCGGCTCTTTCGAGCACTCCTTATTCCGAAGTTACGGAGTCAATTTGCCGAGTTCCTTAACTACCCTTCTCCCGCTGGCCTTAGAATTCTCTTCCTGTCCACCTGTGTCGGTTTGCGGTACGGGCATCTGCTTCTATACGCAAAGCTTTTCTCGCCTTCAGCTAAGTGTGCTTCCCTACTCTAATTTCGGTCCCTTACGCCCGGGTCAACCAACGCCCGGGTCACACCCTTTTGAAGTGTCCCTTTGCTTAAATTACAGATGGTTACGGAATATCAACCGTATGTGCATCGGCTACGCCTTTCGGCCTGACCTTAGCTCCCGACTTACTTGGAGCGGACGAACCTTCCTCCAAAAACCTTAGACTTTCGGCCATTAAGATTCTCACTTAATTCTCGCTACTTATTCCGGCATTCTCACTTCTGTATAGTCCACCGCCGCTTTCGCTACGACTTCTCCCCATACAGAACGCTCTCCTACCATACATTAGATGTATCCCAAGCTTCGGTGTATAGTTTAGCCCCGTTAAATTTTCGGCGCAGAGTCACTCGACCAGTGAGCTATTACGCACTCTTTTAATGAGTGGCTGCTTCTAAGCCAACATCCTGGTTGTCTGTGCAATTCCACATCCTTTTCCACTTAACTATACTTGGGGACCTTAGCTGTGGGTCTGGGCTGTTTCCCTTTTGACAATGAAACTTATCTCCCACTGTCTGACTCCTGAAAAACGATTATCCGGCATTCTTAGTTTGATAAGGTTCAGTAACCTCTCGGCCCCTAGCCAATTCAGTGCTTTACCTCCGGTAATCTATTTCAAGGCTAGCCCTAAAGCTATTTCGGAGAGAACCAGCTATCTCCGGGTTCGATTGGAATTTCTCCGCTACCCACAGTTCATCCGCTACCATTTCAACGGGAGTCGGTTCGGTCCTCCATAAAGTTTTACCTTTACTTCAACCTGACCATGGGTAGGTCACCCGGTTTCGGGTCGAATACAACCGACTTCATACGCCCTATTCAGACTTGCTCTCGCTGCGGCTTCACACCTTAAGTGCTTAACCTCGCCGGTTACATTCACTCGCCGGACCATTCTACAAAAGGTACCCGATCGCTCTTTGATGAGCTTTCGGTGCTTGTAAACACAAGGTTTCAGGTTCTTTTTCACTCCCCGTCAGGGGTACTTTTCACCTTTCCTTCACAGTACTTCTTCACTATCGGTCACCGAGTAGTATTTAGGCTTGGAGGATGGTCCCCCCGTATTCCCACCGGGTTTCACGTGTCCGGCGGTACTCTGGATACAGATGGCTGTTCAGGCTTTTCGTGTACAGGACTCTCACCTTCTTCGGTTGGACTTCCCATTCCATTCCACTAAACCTTTACAATACCGTTTTCTGTCCGAACCCCGAAAGTATTACTACTCTCGGTTTGGCCTCTTCCGCGTTCGCTCGCCACTACTTACGGAATCTCAGTTGATTTCTCTTCCTCGCCCTACTTAGATGTTTCAGTTCAGGCGGTTCCCCTCATATACCTATGTATTCAGTATATGATGACAAGACTTTCCTCTTGCCGGATTGCTCCATTCGGAAATCTGCGGATCAAAGCCTACTTACGGCTCCCCGCAGCTTATCGCAGTTAGTCACGTCCTTCTTCGGCTCTCGGTGCCAAGGCATTCCCCTTGTGCTCTTTGTAGCTTGACCATTATGAGATATCTTTGGTTCTTCTTTTTCTTGTAATGTTAATTACTCTTTTCGCAGTTTAATAAGCCTTTAGTTTATTAACTAATCTTCTTATTACCCTTAAGCTTAATTGTAGTATTTTTTACCTATGGTTTACGCATTCAAATTATCATTTGAGTTTGTTTACCTGTATAACTAATACTTTTCTCGCTTTATCTGCTTCTTTATTCAGTTTTCAAGGTGCTTTTTAGAAGAGATTTTAGACTTGATGATGTCAAGCCTCGTTGTTCTTCGCTTCTCCTCAAATAACTCCCACTCGTCTAATATGTTTCAATCACTTGCGTGATTTTCACATCTTAGTCCTCGCCGGTCGTTATTTTCGGGCTCCGAACCTCGGCTCTTCTATATGGTGGGCTTAAGTGGACTCGAACCACCGACCTCACGCTTATCAGGCGTGCGCTCTAACCGGCTGAGCTATAAGCCCATATTGGTTTGGCTCGTTATTTCTTAAGCCGTTGTTGAAAAGCTGTTGCTTTTCATGGTGGAGATAAGCGGGATCGAACCGCTGACCCCCTGCTTGCAAAGCAGGTGCTCTCCCAGCTGAGCTATACCCCCGTATATCTCGGGCAGGACCCTGAAAATTAAACAACGAGTTTTGAAAGAAATCTTTCGTAATGCTGACCTTGGAATTTAAACCAGCTTGTTTCATCTGGTTTGGTCTCCATAGAAAGGAGGTGATCCAGCCGCACCTTCCGATACGGCTACCTTGTTACGACTTCACCCCAGTCGCCAATCCTACCTTCGGCAGCGTCCTCACGAGGTTGGACTACTGACTTCGGGTATTACCGGCTCCCATGGTGTGACGGGCGGTGTGTACAAGGCCCGGGAACGTATTCACCGCGGCATGCTGATCCGCGATTACTAGCAATTCCATCTTCATGCAGGCGGGTTGCAGCCTGCAATCTGAACTGAGAATGTTTTTAGGGGTTTGCTCCACATCGCTGTCTTGCTTCCCTCTGTTAACATCCATTGTAGTACGTGTGTAGCCCAGGTCATAAGGGGCATGATGATTTGACGTCGTCCCCACCTTCCTCCGTTTTGTCAACGGCAGTCCTATTAGAGTGCTCTTGCGTAGCAACTAATAGCAAGGGTTGCGCTCGTTGCGGGACTTAACCCAACATCTCACGACACGAGCTGACGACAACCATGCACCACCTGTCTCAACTTTCCCCGAAGGGCACCTAATGTATCTCTACTTCGTTAGTTGGATGTCAAGACCTGGTAAGGTTCTTCGCGTTGCTTCGAATTAAACCACATACTCCACTGCTTGTGCGGGCCCCCGTCAATTCCTTTGAGTTTCAACCTTGCGGCCGTACTCCCCAGGTGGATTACTTATTGTGTTAACTCCGGCACGGAAGGGGTCAGACCCCCCACACCTAGTAATCATCGTTTACAGCGTGGACTACCAGGGTATCTAATCCTGTTTGCTACCCACGCTTTCGTGCCTCAGCGTCAGTTAAAGCCCAGCAGGCCGCCTTCGCCACTGGTGTTCCTCCCCATCTCTACGCATTTCACCGCTACACGGGGAATTCCGCCTGCCTCTACTTCACTCAAGCTCTACAGTTTCAAATGCAGTTTATGGGTTGAGCCCATAGATTTCACATCTGACTTGCAAAGCCGCCTACGCACCCTTTACACCCAGTAAATCCGGACAACGCTTGCTCCCTACGTATTACCGCGGCTGCTGGCACGTAGTTAGCCGGAGCTTATTCATTAAGTACCGTCATTTTTCGTCCTTAATAAAAGAAGTTTACAATCCGAAAACCTTCATCCTTCACGCGGCGTTGCTGCGTCAGGGTTGCCCCCATTGCGCAATATCCCCCACTGCTGCCTCCCGTAGGAGTCTGGGCCGTGTCTCAGTCCCAATGTGGCCGTTCAACCTCTCAGTCCGGCTACCGATCGCAGTCTTGGTGAGCCGTTACCTCACCAACTAACTAATCGGACGCGAGTCCATCTTCAAGCGATAAAATCTTTGATATCAGAACCATGTGGTTCCGATATGTCATGCGGTATTAGCATTCTTTTCAGAATGTTATCCCCCTCTTGAAGGCAGGTTACTCACGCGTTACTCACCCGTCCGCCACTAAACTAAATCAAATTCATTCCGAAGAAATCTTTCAAAACAGTTCCGTTCGACTTGCATGTGTTAGGCACGCCGCCAGCGTTCGTCCTGAGCCAGGATCAAACTCTCTAAAATTTGTATCTCAACAGCCTTTCGACTGTTCAAATCAATTTCAGAGCTTTAATCGCTCATTGACGAATATGTCACTGACTATATCCGTAATTCCTGATGCTTTTTAGTGTACATCTCACTGTAATTCTTTGAGCTTTCCTCAAAGTCATTACGGGTTTCTTTACTATTTTCTCGTTGTTCAATTTTCAAGGTCCTACGCACTTTCAAGGCTTGTTTGCTTTCTTCATTTGAAGTCGCTCACCTCAGCAGTGCAAGAGCTATTATACTACTTTGTTTTGATTTTGTCAAGCACTTTTTAAAAGTTTTTTAAAAAGTTTTTTCAGCTTTTAAAATCAAAACCGAGCAACACTTTTGATTACTTTCTGAATGTTGACTCTCCACTTCCGTGCGTTCCACACTCTTTCACCGTCTGTGTTTTCTCTTGTCTGCCTCGCCTCTCAGCGCAACAGTTGATATTATATCAGCAC
>NZ_NNBY01000051.1 GCF_002834235.1 Ruminococcus bromii
TAGGACCTTGAAAATTGAACAACGAGAAAATAGTAAAGAAACCCGTAATGACTTTGAGGAAAGCTCAAAGAATTACAGTGAGATGTACACTAAAAAGCATCAGGAATTACGGATATAGTCAGTGACATATTCGTCAATGAGCGATTAAAGCTCTGAAATTGATTTGAACAGTCGAAAGGCTGTTGAGATACAAATTTTAGAGAGTTTGATCCTGGCTCAGGACGAACGCTGGCGGCGTGCCTAACACATGCAAGTCGAACGGAACTGTTTTGAAAGATTTCTTCGGAATGAATTTGATTTAGTTTAGTGGCGGACGGGTGAGTAACGCGTGAGTAACCTGCCTTCAAGAGGGGGATAACATTCTGAAAAGAATGCTAATACCGCATGACATATCGGAACCACATGGTTCTGATATCAAAGATTTTATCGCTTGAAGATGGACTCGCGTCCGATTAGTTAGTTGGTGAGGTAACGGCTCACCAAGACTGCGATCGGTAGCCGGACTGAGAGGTTGAACGGCCACATTGGGACTGAGACACGGCCCAGACTCCTACGGGAGGCAGCAGTGGGGGATATTGCGCAATGGGGGCAACCCTGACGCAGCAACGCCGCGTGAAGGATGAAGGTTTTCGGATTGTAAACTTCTTTTATTAAGGACGAAAAATGACGGTACTTAATGAATAAGCTCCGGCTAACTACGTGCCAGCAGCCGCGGTAATACGTAGGGAGCAAGCGTTGTCCGGATTTACTGGGTGTAAAGGGTGCGTAGGCGGCTTTGCAAGTCAGATGTGAAATCTATGGGCTCAACCCATAAACTGCATTTGAAACTGTAGAGCTTGAGTGAAGTAGAGGCAGGCGGAATTCCCCGTGTAGCGGTGAAATGCGTAGAGATGGGGAGGAACACCAGTGGCGAAGGCGGCCTGCTGGGCTTTAACTGACGCTGAGGCACGAAAGCGTGGGTAGCAAACAGGATTAGATACCCTGGTAGTCCACGCTGTAAACGATGATTACTAGGTGTGGGGGGTCTGACCCCTTCCGTGCCGGAGTTAACACAATAAGTAATCCACCTGGGGAGTACGGCCGCAAGGTTGAAACTCAAAGGAATTGACGGGGGCCCGCACAAGCAGTGGAGTATGTGGTTTAATTCGAAGCAACGCGAAGAACCTTACCAGGTCTTGACATCCAACTAACGAAGTAGAGATACATTAGGTGCCCTTCGGGGAAAGTTGAGACAGGTGGTGCATGGTTGTCGTCAGCTCGTGTCGTGAGATGTTGGGTTAAGTCCCGCAACGAGCGCAACCCTTGCTATTAGTTGCTACGCAAGAGCACTCTAATAGGACTGCCGTTGACAAAACGGAGGAAGGTGGGGACGACGTCAAATCATCATGCCCCTTATGACCTGGGCTACACACGTACTACAATGGATGTTAACAGAGGGAAGCAAGACAGCGATGTGGAGCAAACCCCTAAAAACATTCTCAGTTCAGATTGCAGGCTGCAACCCGCCTGCATGAAGATGGAATTGCTAGTAATCGCGGATCAGCATGCCGCGGTGAATACGTTCCCGGGCCTTGTACACACCGCCCGTCACACCATGGGAGCCGGTAATACCCGAAGTCAGTAGTCCAACCTCGTGAGGACGCTGCCGAAGGTAGGATTGGCGACTGGGGTGAAGTCGTAACAAGGTAGCCGTATCGGAAGGTGCGGCTGGATCACCTCCTTTCTATGGAGACCAAACCAGATGAAACAAGCTGGTTTAAATTCCAAGGTCAGCATTACGAAAGATTTCTTTCAAAACTCGTTGTTTAATTTTCAGGGTCCTGCCCGAGATATACGGGGGTATAGCTCAGCTGGGAGAGCACCTGCTTTGCAAGCAGGGGGTCAGCGGTTCGATCCCGCTTATCTCCACCATGAAAAGCAACAGCTTTTCAACAACGGCTTAAGAAATAACGAGCCAAACCAATATGGGCTTATAGCTCAGCCGGTTAGAGCGCACGCCTGATAAGCGTGAGGTCGGTGGTTCGAGTCCACTTAAGCCCACCATATAGAAGAGCCGAGGTTCGGAGCCCGAAAATAACGACCGGCGAGGACTAAGATGTGAAAATCACGCAAGTGATTGAAACATATTAGACGAGTGGGAGTTATTTGAGGAGAAGCGAAGAACAACGAGGCTTGACATCATCAAGTCTAAAATCTCTTCTAAAAAGCACCTTGAAAACTGAATAAAGAAGCAGATAAAGCGAGAAAAGTATTAGTTATACAGGTAAACAAACTCAAATGATAATTTGAATGCGTAAACCATAGGTAAAAAATACTACAATTAAGCTTAAGGGTAATAAGAAGATTAGTTAATAAACTAAAGGCTTATTAAACTGCGAAAAGAGTAATTAACATTACAAGAAAAAGAAGAACCAAAGATATCTCATAATGGTCAAGCTACAAAGAGCACAAGGGGAATGCCTTGGCACCGAGAGCCGAAGAAGGACGTGACTAACTGCGATAAGCTGCGGGGAGCCGTAAGTAGGCTTTGATCCGCAGATTTCCGAATGGAGCAATCCGGCAAGAGGAAAGTCTTGTCATCATATACTGAATACATAGGTATATGAGGGGAACCGCCTGAACTGAAACATCTAAGTAGGGCGAGGAAGAGAAATCAACTGAGATTCCGTAAGTAGTGGCGAGCGAACGCGGAAGAGGCCAAACCGAGAGTAGTAATACTTTCGGGGTTCGGACAGAAAACGGTATTGTAAAGGTTTAGTGGAATGGAATGGGAAGTCCAACCGAAGAAGGTGAGAGTCCTGTACACGAAAAGCCTGAACAGCCATCTGTATCCAGAGTACCGCCGGACACGTGAAACCCGGTGGGAATACGGGGGGACCATCCTCCAAGCCTAAATACTACTCGGTGACCGATAGTGAAGAAGTACTGTGAAGGAAAGGTGAAAAGTACCCCTGACGGGGAGTGAAAAAGAACCTGAAACCTTGTGTTTACAAGCACCGAAAGCTCATCAAAGAGCGATCGGGTACCTTTTGTAGAATGGTCCGGCGAGTGAATGTAACCGGCGAGGTTAAGCACTTAAGGTGTGAAGCCGCAGCGAGAGCAAGTCTGAATAGGGCGTATGAAGTCGGTTGTATTCGACCCGAAACCGGGTGACCTACCCATGGTCAGGTTGAAGTAAAGGTAAAACTTTATGGAGGACCGAACCGACTCCCGTTGAAATGGTAGCGGATGAACTGTGGGTAGCGGAGAAATTCCAATCGAACCCGGAGATAGCTGGTTCTCTCCGAAATAGCTTTAGGGCTAGCCTTGAAATAGATTACCGGAGGTAAAGCACTGAATTGGCTAGGGGCCGAGAGGTTACTGAACCTTATCAAACTAAGAATGCCGGATAATCGTTTTTCAGGAGTCAGACAGTGGGAGATAAGTTTCATTGTCAAAAGGGAAACAGCCCAGACCCACAGCTAAGGTCCCCAAGTATAGTTAAGTGGAAAAGGATGTGGAATTGCACAGACAACCAGGATGTTGGCTTAGAAGCAGCCACTCATTAAAAGAGTGCGTAATAGCTCACTGGTCGAGTGACTCTGCGCCGAAAATTTAACGGGGCTAAACTATACACCGAAGCTTGGGATACATCTAATGTATGGTAGGAGAGCGTTCTGTATGGGGAGAAGTCGTAGCGAAAGCGGCGGTGGACTATACAGAAGTGAGAATGCCGGAATAAGTAGCGAGAATTAAGTGAGAATCTTAATGGCCGAAAGTCTAAGGTTTTTGGAGGAAGGTTCGTCCGCTCCAAGTAAGTCGGGAGCTAAGGTCAGGCCGAAAGGCGTAGCCGATGCACATACGGTTGATATTCCGTAACCATCTGTAATTTAAGCAAAGGGACACTTCAAAAGGGTGTGACCCGGGCGTTGGTTGACCCGGGCGTAAGGGACCGAAATTAGAGTAGGGAAGCACACTTAGCTGAAGGCGAGAAAAGCTTTGCGTATAGAAGCAGATGCCCGTACCGCAAACCGACACAGGTGGACAGGAAGAGAATTCTAAGGCCAGCGGGAGAAGGGTAGTTAAGGAACTCGGCAAATTGACTCCGTAACTTCGGAATAAGGAGTGCTCGAAAGAGCCGCAGAGAATAGGCCCAGGCGACTGTTTAGCAAAAACACAGGTCTCTGCCAAATCGAAAGATGAAGTATAGGGGCTGACACCTGCCCGGTGCCGGAAGGTTAAGAGGAGGAGTGAGAGCTCCGAATTGAAGCCCCGGTAAACGGCGGCCGTAACTATAACGGTCCTAAGGTAGCGAAATTCCTTGTCGGGTAAGTTCCGACCCGCACGAATGGTGTAACGATCTGGGCACTGTCTCAACTACCCACCCGGCGAAATTGTAGTACCGGTGAAGATGCCGGTTACCTGCGGCAAGACGGAAAGACCCCATGGAGCTTTACTGTAGCCTGATATTGGGTTTCGGAAATCTATGTACAGGATAGGCGGGAGACTTGGAAACATGAGCGTCAGCTTGTGTGGAGTCGATGTTGGGATACCGCCCTTAGGTTTCTGGAATTCTAACCTGCGGCCGTGAATCCGGTCGGGGGACATTGTCAGGTGGGCAGTTTGACTGGGGCGGTCGCCTCCGAAAAGGTAACGGAGGCGCTCAAAGGTTAGCTCAGCACGGACGGAAACCGTGCCTCTGAGTGTAAACGCAAAAGCTAGCCTAACTGCGAGGGTGACGGCCCGAGCAGTAACGAAAGTTGGAGTTAGTGATCCGGCGGTATGTGAATGGAAATGCCGTCGCTCAACGGATAAAAGCTACCCTGGGGATAACAGGCTGATCTCCCCCAAGAGTCCACATCGACGGGGAGGTTTGGCACCTCGATGTCGGCTCATCACATCCTGGGGCTGTATTCGGTCCCAAGGGTTCGGCTGTTCGCCGATTAAAGTGGTACGCGAGCTGGGTTCAGAACGTCGCGAGACAGTTCGGTCCCTATCTGTCGTGGGCGCAGGATATTTGAGGAGCTCTGTCCTTAGTACGAGAGGACCGGGATGGACGTACCTCTGGTGCACCAGTTGTCATGCCAATGGCACGGCTGGGCAGCTATGTACGGAACGGATAAACGCTGAAAGCATCTAAGCGTGAAGCCGACTCCAAGATTAGATATCCCATCGTATAACGAGTAAGACCCCTTGAAGACTACGAGGTTGATAGGCTGCGTGTATAAGTGCCGTGAGGCATTCAGCTTGGCAGTACTAATAGGTCGAGGGCTTGACCACAAGATTTCTTTGGTCAGCTGTGTAGTATATACTTTAACCCGATTGGTCATTCCAATATGAATTTAACTAATCTTTCTTCTTAATCTTCTTTCCTTTATTCAGTTTTCAGGGTGTTTACCCTTTTATATACACCGAGTAATCGGTGGTTCATTTGAACTTTCAGCACCACATAATGTGGTGCTTTTTTGTTACCTTTTTAAATTATTTTACAATTATAATAGCGGAAGTAATGTACAAACACATTGCTTCCGCTGTTTTTTGATTGGTCTTTAGTGTCATCTTAATATAGTACATCTCGGGATTAAAGTTGTTCCTTATCTTTACTATCTTCTTGAACATGGTGCGGTGCTACACCGCATAACGAGTAGTTAAGATGAGATGATAACTTACCTCGGGTATTAGAGCTTATCGCTTTTCAAACTGTCTTCACGAACCGGGAACGGTGCTACACCGCTGATGTAGGGATAGAGTTCTTCGTATGAATCAGCCTGTTCTTCGTTTTGTACAGCCGTTGGAATAAGTCCTGTGCAATCCTGATTTGAACAGGTGTTAAGCTCTAAATCACTTGGTGTTAAAATCTTTTTGTAATCGGGTACTTTGCGTTTCATCTGCACACTTCCTTTGTTATAGTGTGCAAAATTTTAATTAAAATATTCGTATAGCTCTATAAGATACTATTTTTATAGCTGATTGTGATGTGGCAGACTGCGAAAAGTATTGAAAAGATTATGAGCGGAATGTGCAGTAGCATTATACCGCTGAAAATAAATATTGCAGATGGGATTATTGAGAGAGCAAGTGCTTTAAAAAGCGATTCGGACTTGCCGCAAGCAAACCAAATTATGCAGTAAAGCGACACAAGAAAGCCGTTGACTGTCAGATAAACCGAAAGTGCATTGTCAAACCAAAATCCAAAATACAGCACATTGATTACCATAAAGCCGAATGAACCAAATCTGCTGATTTGTTCAAACAATTCAAGTGTTTTGTTCTCAAATTTATTTTGAAAGCCGTCTTTGCATTTTATTGCATAAATAATGTTGGGAATCATAATGACCACCAAAATAAGCAATCCGTAAATGTTAAGCCAATCCATATTATCACCCTGTAGCAAAACTGCACCCGTAAAATCAGGTGCAGTTGAATTCTTTTATTACTTTACAATAAGTTTCTTGATTTTGTACACATCGCCGTCCATAACCTTATATGTACTGCGGAGTTCGCCGTCAATCTCGGGTGAAATGCTCTGGTGAATGTACAGGCTGTCGATACCGAAATCAGCCGCACCGCCGATATCGCTGATATAGTCGTTGCCAATCATAATTGACTCGCTCTTTTCAAGTCCGTAACGGTCAAAAAGTGTTTTGAAATATTTTTCGTCAGGCTTAGAGCATTCTTCGTCAGAGCTGATGCAAATGCCGTCAAAATATTTTGTCAGATCAAACATATTCAGCTCATTTTCTGTGAATGAACGCTGTGCGTTTGAAAGAAGATAAACCTTTTTGCCCTTTGCCTTGAGAGTGTCGAGAAGATCAAGTACACCGTCATAAAGCTTGATGTACTTTGTTGAGTAGCAACGGAATGCTTCGGCAATAAAAAGCACCTCGGCTTTTGTAACCTTAACGCCTTTCTGTGTAAATAGCTTACGGAAAACTTTTTCGATTTTGATGTCAACAACTTTTGTGTCGGGAGACTTTTTGAGAACAGCCTTTTTTTCAGCCTGAACAAGTCTGTCGTACTCTTCGTTAAGCTCGTCATAGGTGTAGTGTGCACCCTTGTAGGCATAGAGAATGGCAATTTTCTTCCACAAATCATCGTTCCATTCATCTGTATTAATGTCGATAAGAGTGCCGTATAAGTCAAAAATATAATTATTGTACATTTTTTGTCCTCCGAAACAAATTTCTAACTTTTATGCATCTATTGTATCAGTTTTTTATTCTGATTGCAATAGCAGAATTTTTGTGTTATACTGGAGAAAACAGTATTTAATCGCATTTTTTGCATTTTTTAAAATTACGGGGTGAATTTATGACTAAAAAAGAAATTGCCGTGAACGCTGTTCATGCCTTGAAAAAAGAATATCCCGACGCAATATGTTCGCTTGTCTACACAGATCCGTTGCAGCTGCTCATTGCAACAAGGCTTGCCGCTCAATGCACGGACGCAAGGGTTAATATGGTCACTCCTTCGTTGTTTGACAGGTTCAAAACTGCTCAGGATTTTGCCGACTCAACTCCCGAAGAAGTTGCTGAGTATATAAAAAGCTGCGGACTTTATAAGACTAAATCAAAAGATATTGTTGAAATGGCAAGAATGCTTTGTGACGATTTCGGCGGTGTCGTTCCCGATAATATTGACGATTTGACAAAACTCCCCGGAATCGGCAGAAAAACCGCAAATCTTGTGTGCGGTGACATTTTCGGTCAGCCTGCGGTTGTGGTTGATACACATTGCATACGCATTACAAAAAGGCTCGGACTTCACGATTTAAAGGATCAGAAAAAGATTGAATTTGCATTGCGTGAGCTCTTGCCGCCCGATGAAAGCAATGACTTTTGTCACCGACTTGTTCTGCACGGCAGAGCAGTCTGCACCGCAAGAAAGGCAAAATGTGAAGAATGCTGTATGAACGGATTTTGCCCAAAGAAAATCTGACAGAGGGATTTGTATGGATAAGATGAAAGATATAAAGCTGATTGCACTTGACCTTGACGGCACAACTCTTGCCGACAGCGACACCTTGAGCAAACGAACGCAAACTGCCATTGAATCTGCGATAAAAAGCGGAATAACCGTTGTTGCGGCAAGCGGCAGACCGTTCGTCATGATGCCCGATAGCGTGATGAACATTGTCGGTCTGGACTATGCGATTACCTCGAACGGCGCTGTAATAAGCAAGTGCGGTAAAACGGTTCACCGTTCGCTGATTTTACCCGATGATGTGTTGAAAATTCTTGGTGCTGTGCGTAATGACGATGTTATTCTTGAGGGATTTATTGACGGATTTACATATGCCGATGTCAGATATGTGCATAGACCGCTTGACTACGGCTGTGAGCCTGAATATTTTGAATACACCCGTTCATGCCACGGCAAGATTGTCGATATGAGAAGCTTTTTGAGCAAGCATAGAAATGAGCTTGACCTCATCAGCATTATAAGTACGGACGAAAAGCTTCGCAACAGGCTGTGGAACAGTATCGAAAAAGCTTGCAACAGCGTTGAAATTACGACTTCAACCGACCATTTTGTTGAGATTATGTCGGCAGAGGCATCAAAGGCGAAGGCACTCCTGCGTTTGTGTGACTTTTTGAATATCGGCATGGAAAATGTCTGCGCCTGCGGAAATGCCGATAATGATGCCGACATGATTGCCGAGTCGGGACTTGGTGCGGCTGTTGAAAACGCAAGTCAAAAATGCCTTGACCGTGCCGATATCGTAATCCCGTCAAATAATAACGATGGTGTTGCACAATTGATTGAGAAAATTATTAAAAATTGATTGTAATAATGCGGCGGTAATTTCATATAAATAAAAACAGTCGGGAAGACATTGTTTTGCATTTTGCAAACTGTCTTCCCGACTTTCATTTTCCATTTTCAACTTTTCGTTTTCAATTTTTTAAGCATTTCCTCATGGTCGGCTTTAAGTGCTTTGATAAGCGTCAGACTGTCCCAATCTTTGCTTGTGGGAGTAATAACCGCCTTGAGCGGAACTCGTCCGACACCGCACTTGTTCAGTGCCTTGATGAGCGAATCAATTGTCTTATTCGTGAAATTGTGCATGACAATCATTTCTTCGTCAAAGCCGTCACCGTCAAACTTTTCTGCCACAGGCTCAACGCCCTCGATGCCTGCAAGGAAGCCGATAGGCTGATTGAAATCTTCTTTTTCAACCTTTTTAACCTGAATTTTCAACGGCATAAGCGCAAACTTTGCCTTGCGAAATCTTTCGTCCGAAAAGTTGTAAAACATAGCAAGTTCTTTCATATCTTCACCGTTAATCCGTATCAAGCTTGAGAACCGCCATAAATGCCTCCTGCGGAACTTCAACAGAACCGAGCTGGCGCATACGCTTTTTACCTTCTTTTTGCTTTTCAAGGAGTTTTTTCTTACGGGAAATATCACCGCCGTAGCACTTGGCAAGTACATCCTTACGCATAGCCTTTACGGTTTCTCTGGCAATAATTTTACCGCCGATGCAAGCCTGAATCGGAATTTCAAAAAGCTGTCTCGGAATCTTTTCCTTTAACTTCTCAGCCATCTTTCTTGCCCTTGAATATGCCTTGTCGGCGTGAATGATGAACGAAAGTGCATCGACAACCTCGCCGTTAAGCATAATATCGAGCTTAACAAGGTTGCTCTGAACATATTCTTTAAGCTCATAGTCGAATGATGCATAACCTCTTGTGCGTGATTTGAGCGTGTCGAAAAAGTCGTAGATTATCTCGGCAAGAGGAAGTACATAGTGTAAATCAACACGGTCGGCATCAATATACTGCATATCGACAAAAGTTCCTCGTCTGTCCTGACAAAGCTCCATAATATTGCCGACATATTCCTTAGGTGCATAGATGTGAGCGTCTGTTACAGGCTCTTCCGCCATTTGAATAAGTGACGGATCGGGGTAGTTTGTCGGGTTGTCAATCATCTCAACTGTACCATCTGTGCGTGTGATTCTGTAAATTACACTCGGTGCGGTTGTGATGAGGTCAAGCTGATATTCTCTTTCAAGTCGCTCCTGAATAATTTCCATGTGGAGCAGTCCCAAAAATCCGCAACGGAAACCGAATCCGAGGGCAACCGATGTTTCGGGATCAAACGAAAGAGCGGCATCGTTAAGCTGAAGCTTTTCAAGCGCATCTTTAAGGTCGCCGTATCTTGCGCCGTCAACAGGATAGATACCGCAGAAAACCATAGGCTGTGCCTCACGGTAGCCGGGGAGCGGTTCTTCTGCGGGATTTGATGTGAGTGTAACCGTGTCGCCGACCTTTGCGTCTGCAAGAGTCTTGATTGAACCCGTGATGTAGCCAACCTCGCCTGCATAAAGACCGTCGGTCTTTTCGGGGGCGGTTGCGTGCATAAGTCCGCACTCAACAACATTGAACACACTGCCCGTTGCCATAAGCTTGAATTCATCGCCCGGATGAATCTGTCCCTCTTTGAGCCTTACATATATAATTACGCCCTTGTAGCTGTCGTAGTAGCTGTCAAAAATCAATGCACGCAGAGGAGCGTTGATGTCGCCTGTCGGAGCAGGAATATCGTGAACAACCTTTTCAAGAACTGCGTGAATGTTGATTCCTGCCTTTGCGGAAATTTTCGGAGCATCCTCGGCAGGAATACCGATTACATCTTCAATTTCCTGAATAACCCTGTCGGGGTCGGCACTCGGCAAATCAATTTTGTTGACAACGGGAACAATTTCAAGTCCGCTGTCAACGGCAAGATATGTGTTTGCAAGAGTCTGCGCCTCAATGCCCTGTGATGCGTCAACAACAAGAATAGCGCCCTCACAAGCTGCCAGTGAACGGGAAACCTCGTAATTGAAGTCAACATGACCGGGGGTGTCGATGAGGTTAAAAAGATATTCTTCGCCGTCATCGGCTTTGTAGATAACGCTTACCGCCCTCGCCTTGATTGTAATGCCGCGCTCACGCTCAAGGTCCATGTCATCAAGCAGCTGCGCCTCCATATCCCTTTCGGAAACGGAGTTGGTCTGCTCAAGAATTCTGTCCGCAAGCGTACTCTTGCCGTGGTCAATGTGAGCAATAATGCTGAAATTTCTTGTTTTATCCTGTGGAAAAGACAATGCTAATCACCTTTTTCTTTAATGTCTGAATTTTAATGAGTTATGTTCTGTAAATTATTATACCAATTCTGCCGAATAAAGCAACCGTATTTGATTAAATCGGTGGGAGAAATTGTGACTCAAATCAGTAGCGGCGTTCAGTGAACGCCAATCGAAACGATTGTAAAATCGGTTCGATTAAATACAAACCATTTGTTTATCGTATGTTATTGATTAAAACGCTTATTGCAGATGTATATTTGTTCGTTTTGGTTTTGCAACCAAAGCGAATGGCGGTCACTGACCGCCGCTACGGTTAAGCAATATTGATTTATTTATCATCATAACTCCCTAAATTATAACATATGGCAATCTCTTTCACAAGCAAAAAATCGTTGCAGTATTTTGACCTCGGTGTTATACTTTGCTTATATGAAATAACCCTATAAAAGGAGAAATTGGTATGACAAAAGGTGAAATTGCTAAGAATAATTTTATGCAGGGCTACAACTGCGCTCAGGCTGTATTGCTTGCATTTTGTGACGATTTGGGCTTTGATGAACAGACTGCTCTTATGCTTGCGTCACCGTTTGGCGGCGGAATAGGCAGAATGCGTGAGGTCTGCGGTACTGTTACGGGAATGTATATGGCTTTAGGTCTTGCAAGGGGTTACAGTGACAGCAAGGATAATGCCGACAAAAAGCGTGTCTACACCGAGGTTCAGCAGCTTGCCGAAAGGTTCAAAGAGGACAACGGTTCAATCATCTGCCGTGACCTTCTCGGTATGAGAGCAAAGGCAAAGGACAACCCGACTCCGTCTGAGAGAACAGAAAAATATTATGCCGCCCGTCCGTGCCCTGAATTGTGCAGATATGCAGCGGATTTGCTTGATGAATACTTAAAGAATAAAAAAGGCTGAGGGGCGTTGCTTTGATTTGAAACTTATGCCTGCAAACAGTTGAATTTGGGAATAAATTGTGATAAAATGTTTAAAATAGGGCATTAGTCTAATGCGGTTAATTTTGAAAATTACCTTGAAAGGGGAATTGTGATATGTGCGGCATAGCCGGCTTTATGGGACAGGTTGAAAACAGAGCCGATGTCATCAGAAATATGACAGAGGTTATCACTCACCGTGGCCCCGACTCGGACGGATTTTTTACGGACGACAATATTTCCATGGGATTTCGCAGACTTTCCATTATTGACCTCGGTGCAGGTCATCAGCCTATATACAATGAGGATAAAAGCCTTGTTCTCACATTCAACGGTGAAATTTATAACTACAAGGATTTGAGAAAAGAACTTATCGCAAAAGGTCATAAGTTCTATACAGATACAGACAGTGAAGTGCTTGTTCACGGCTTTGAAGAGTGGAAAGAAGATATGCTCCCAAAACTCCGTGGTATGTTCGGCTTTGCTATTTACAACACAAAGGATAACTCACTTTTTATTGCCCGTGACTTTTTCGGCATTAAGCCGATGCACTACACTCAGATAGGCAATGATTTTGTCTATGCAAGTGAAATCAAGAGTATTCTTGAATATCCTAAGTTTGAAAAGAAATTCAACAGAAAGGCACTTGACTCCTACCTTTCATTCCAGTATGCAGTTCCGCCCGAAACTTTCTTTGAGGGTGTTTACTGCCTTATGCCCGGTCACTATCTCTGGTACAAGGACGGCGAGGTTGAAACTACCCGTTACTTTGAGGCTCGTTTCAATCCCGATGAAGAAATGACAGAGGAAGAGGCTGTTGACAAGATTGAAAAGGTCTTTGAAAACTCCGTAAACGCTCACAAAATTGCCGATGTTGAGGTTGGTTGTTTCCTTTCAAGTGGTGTTGACTCAAGCTATGTTTCAACATATTTTGCCGACCAGAAAACATTTACAGTCGGCTTTGACTTTGGCGAAAAATATAACGAAATCAGCTGGGCAAAAAATCTCAGCGAAAAAATCGGTGTTGAACACCACACTCACCTTATCTCAAGCGAAGAATTCTGGGACGCTGTTCCGACTGTTCAGTACCATATGGATCAGCCGCTTGCAGATCCGTCATGTATCGCACTTTACTTTGTATCCCGTCTTGCAAGCCATTATGTAAAGGTTGTCCTTTCGGGTGAGGGTGCAGACGAATTGTTCGGCGGTTACACTTGCTACAACGATCCGAGAGTGTTCAAAATTTATCAGACAATTGTTCCGCATTGCATCAGAAAGGCAATAAGAGCAATTTGCAGAAAGCTCCCCGACATCAAGGGCAGAGATTATCTCATCCGTGCCTGTGACAAGCTTGAGGAGCGTTATATCGGTAACGCATTTATGTATGACTACAAGCAGAAGCAGGAGCTTTTGAAAGATCCGTCAATTGCAACACGCCCACAGGATCTTACAAGAAAATATTATTATCGTTGCCGTAAGTATGACGATGTTACAAAAATGCAGTATCTCGACATCAATATGTGGATGGTCGGTGACATCCTTCTTAAAGCCGACCGAATGAGTATGGCTAACTCGCTTGAACTTCGTGTTCCTTTCCTCGATAAGGAGGTTTTCAAGGTTGCGTCATCGCTCCCGACAAAACTGCGCTGCAACAAGCACAACACAAAGTATGCAATGCGTAAGGCTGCCGTTCGCCATATGCCTGAGGCTACTGCCGAAAAAGAGAAACTCGGTTTCCCTGTACCGACAAGAGTATGGCTTCGTGACGAGAAGTATTATAATGTTGTAAAGACAAAGTTCAAGGGCAAAACTGCCGAGAAATTCTTCAATACAGATGTCCTTGTTTCATGGCTCGACAGTCATTTCAGCGGAAAAGAAGATAACAGCAGACGAGTTTGGACAATTTATGTGTTCCTCGTATGGTATGATATCTATTTTGATGAGGACAGCGAAAAGGTTGAAAAGCCTGTAAATCACCTTGATGAACTCAAGGCTGTTGCCGAGGCGAGAAGAGAAAAGCAGATTGACGCTCCCGGTGAGGTAATTATGGCTGCCGCAGAGGAGATTGATGAAAATTACGATGCTCCGAACTTTGGCGTTGATAAGTCAAAAAAAAATGATGAATCTGCCGAAAAAGCGGAAGAACCCGTAAAAGAGGAATCTGCGGAAGATGTGACAGAGGAAGTTGAAGTTCCCGATGACGGTAATGAGCCTGCAATCGTTGAGCCTGAGGAAGAACCCGAGGTTAAAGAAGAGCCTAAAAAAGAGGAGTATGTGAACATCTCAAATCCGGAGGATAACGAGATTTACGACGCTCCGAAAAAACCGTCAACTCCCCAGGAGCAGATGCAGATGGCTATTGACAGCATTGAAAAAAGATCAAAATATCTTGACGAGCCGAATGTAATTTCAGACGAGGCTGTTGACAATATCGTAAACTCAATCTCATTCTTTGATGATGAGGACGATAAAAATTAATCAAAGTTATTAAAAATAACAAAATAAACAAGGGCAACCGAGGTTGCCCTTAAATTTTATAAATAAGATGAATAATCAAATAATACTATAATGACTGCTCTGCAAAGAAAAGGGGTGCTTTTTTGAATATTGATGATTTTGCAGAAATTCTGAAAATCGGTGAGTCGATTAATACAGAATTCAAATCGTGGAATAAAGTGTCTGATATGAAGAAACGAATTAATTTGGCGGTTGATGAACTTATAGCTTTTGCAAATAACAAAGGAGGCACTCTTTACTTTGGCGTTGAAGATAACGGTGAAGTTACGGGTTGTGACGGTAACTACGATTTGCAGAACATTATTGAATCAATTTACGAAAAAACAAGACCGTCTATTTTTGTTGATCCCGAAGAAATAGAATACGACGGTAAAAAGGTGATTGCACTTACCGTTGCATCAGACGGAATTACACATGCAACTACAGACGGCAGATGCTTAAAAAGACTTGGAAAAAATTCTAAACCGTTTTATCCCGATGAAATGAGCAACCGCTATTCCGAAATTCAAAGCTCAGATTTTTCGGGAAGGATTTTGTCAGACAGCACAGAAGATGATATAAACAAACTTGAAGTTTATAAGTTGAAAGAAAAATTAAAAGCGAGAAATCCCGAATCGACATTAGCTGATATGGATGATATCGCATTTTTGCGTGACCTTGCTTTGGTTAAGTCTGACAGCGGTAATATTAAATTGACTGTGGCTGGATTATTATTTGTAGGCAAAGAGCAGGCAATCAATAGATTACTTCCACAGGCAGAGGTAATTTACTTGCACTATTCCGAGTCGAATTTAGAAGAATATGATGCAAGACTTGATATGAAGGCTCCTATTATATCGGTAATTGACAGACTTTCAGAGAAAATACAAGACTCAAATCGTATTGTCAACGTTCAGGTTGGACTTTTCAGATTGGAAATTGTCGATTTCCCTGAAAAAGTTTTTCAAGAGGCATTACTCAATGCTTTGTCACACAGAGATTATCAAAGTCAAGGTGCGGTTTATGTAAAGCATTATCCTGATAAAATTGTAATAGAAAACCCCGGTGCATTTTTGGACGGTATCACAGAAAATAATATAATTACACATCCGTCTGTTCCGAGAAATAAATTAATTGCCGAAACTCTGCAACATCTAAAATACGTTCAGAGAACAGGACAAGGTGTTGACATTATTTTCAGAGAAATGATATCATCCGGCAAGCCGTTTCCCGAATACAAATCGTATAATGATGCGGTTTCGCTGACAATCTATAGTGCTATTGATGATATTGATTTTGTAAAATTCATTGCCAATGAAGAAAACGGACTGAGCAGAAGTTTTTCACTTTCGGAACTTATGATTTTGCGCTACCTTAAAGATAACCGCAAAATCACAATGTCTGAGGCAGAGAGCTTAATTCAAGAAGCTCGTGATCAGGCTCAGAATGCCTGTAATAACCTTAAAAGATATGGTTTGATTGAGTTGTCGGGCAATGAATATATGTTGACGGCAAAGATATATGACGAGTTAAAAAATTCTGTTGATTACACTAAGGATAAAGCAATTCAATATATCAAAGCAAGAGAAATGATTTTGGAATATATCCGTGACAGAGGTTTTATTAATAACGAATTAGTAAGAGAATTGTGTGGCTTTTCACAAAAACAGGCCCGTATAATATTGCAACGAATGAGAAAAGAGAATTTGATTGAACTATCCGAAAAAGGAAGATACGCTAAATATATCATTAAGAAATAATTTAACGCGCCCTTAACGCGCCCAAATGTAATTTTAACGCGCCCTTAACGCGCCCAAATGTAATTTTAACGCGCCCTTAACGCGCCCAAATGTAATTTTAACGCGCCCTTAACGCGCCCAAATGTAATTTTAACGCGCCCTTAACGCGCCCTTTTAATTAAAAACAGCACCAAACAATATGTGTTCAGTGCTGTAAATACAATGAAATTAAATTTTTAAACCACCGCTCCGAGACAGAGAATGTTTTGCAGGATTTTGTATTCTTCTTCAAAGTCGGAGAGGGGGAGGGGATTTTTTCCGAGCCCCATTTCTATGGTGAGGGCAGGTCGGCGGAATTTTTCGATGAACCAATCCTTAAAGCCGCCGCCTGTGGCAATCTCCTCGGGAAAGGCTATGTTGTAGCCGCTTGCCTGTGAGAATATTGACGCAAGCCGAAAGCTCAGAACGGGTGTGTGTCTGCCGAATGAGCAGTAAATTTCCCGTCCCTGACTGTGCAGAGCGATTGCCCGTTCAAAGTCAATATTACGGCAAAGTGTTGTAAGTGCCTTTGTTTCGGGTTCGCTTTCGGGATGATTGCCGCCGAATCTTGTCGGCGCAGGACACTTGATATTGTTCTTTAATTCAAGCTGTTTAAGCCTGCACCAACCCGCATTGAAATTGTGGTTGATGTCAACTCCACGGGCGTTTGCCTGCCATTTATATGTATCGGTGCAGACCTTTTCGACAAGCGGTTTGTATTTGAATGCGGCGTCACTGCCATGCAAGGCAATTTCCGTGCCGTCGGGATTTACGCAAGGCACAATCGTAAGACCTCGAATGCTTAAAAAATTCCCGATTTTGCATCCGCCGACAGTTCTGTCGCTTTCCATTGCCTCACAACATTCTTCAAAAAATTTTAGCAGGGCAAGTATTGTGAGGTACTCCGAGCCGTGAAAACCGCCGCAGTAGAGTACACGATTCTTGGTGTTGCCGATGTGCAGAACATCAATACCTCTTCCGCACACGCTTTTTCCGGCAAAGCAATGCTTGATGAACTTGTACCTGTCGCAGAGCTCGTTTATGATTTCCTTGCGTGTTTTGTAATCGGGAAAAACATTATAATCGGGCATAACAAAATCCTTTCCTTTCGATAATTCAATCTTTAAAACGGAGGCATAATTATGGAGCTTTTTGAAAAAACTCTTGACAGCAAGAAAATTTTTGACGGCAGAGTTCTGCATATAGTCCTTGACGAAGTGGAGCTTCCTGACGGTAAAAGGTCAAAGAGGGAGGTTGTCAATCATCCGGGCGGAGTATGCGTTGCCGCTCTTGATGAGGACAATAACCTTTCTTTTGTAAAGCAGTTTCGCTATCCGTACAAGGAGGTTGTGCTTGAGCTTCCTGCCGGCAAGCTTGAAAAGGGTTCTACTCCGCTTGAAAACGGAAAGCGTGAGCTTCTTGAAGAAACGGGACTTGAGGGCTACTCCTACATTTCTCTCGGTCAGGTCTATCCGTCTCCCGGATACACCTCGGAAATTATCCATCTTTATGCCTGTCGGGTAAAGTCACAGGGTGAGCAAAAGCTTGACGAGGGTGAATTTTTGAATGTTGAAAAAATCCCCCTCAACAAAGCCGTTGAAATGGTGCTTAACAATATGATACCCGACGCCAAAACACAGATTGCCGTTTTAAAGACTGCCGCACTTTTGAAAAGCGGTAAAATTTAATTTAATCATAGGAAATATATATGCAGAATTTTACTGTTTCAGAACACGAAAAATTGAATACTGCCGTTGCTCTCGGATTTTTTGACGGACTTCACAAGGGACACCGAAGGGTTATTCTCTCGGCTGTTGAGCAGAAGAAAAACGGACTTTTGCCCGTGTGCTTTACATTTGCTCAAAGCCCGAAGGAGGTTCTCGGAAAATCTTCTAAGGGTGCGCTTATGACAACGGAAGATAAGCTGAAAACGCTTGAAAGCCTGGGTATTGAACATACCTTCAGTCCCGACTTTAAAAAGCTGATGAATATGTCTGCAAAGGACTTTGTCGAGAAAATTATTTTCGGCAACCTCAACGCAAAATTTGTTGTCTGCGGTTTTAACTATCATTTCGGAAAAAACGGCGAGGGCGATACCGAGTTGCTCAAAAAGCTTTGTGACGAGAACGGTACAAAGCTTAAAGTGATTGAGCCTGAGCGTGACGATGGCGATGTTGTGTCGTCAACACTTATCCGTCTGCTTATAAGTGAGGGAAGCATTCGCCGTGCAAACAAGCTTTTGTGTTCATTTTTTGGTTTTTCTGCCGTGATTACTCACGGAAAAAGACTTGGCAGAGAACTCGGTACTCCGACAATCAACCAGAAACTTCCCGAAAATCTTGCCGTGCCGAAATACGGTGTTTATGCGTCTGCCGTTACGCTTGAAAACGGAAAGGTCTATTGCGGTGTGACTAATATCGGTGTAAAGCCGACGGTCGGAGGAACAAAGCTTTTGAGCGAAACATGGATGCCTGACTTTCACGGCGGTGAAATATACGGTCAGACAGCCGATGTCCGTCTGCTTGATTTCATTCGTCCCGAAAAAAAGTTTGACAATATCACCGAATTAAAAAATGCCATAACCGACAATGCGGTTACGGCAAAAGAAATTTTTGATGAGATGTATAGATACGGAGTCTGAAGTAAGCGTAGTATTTATCTATGGTTGACATCGCAATTCCAGCTTGATACAATATGATACGAGAATACAAGGAAGTTTAAGGCGGTTAGTCACATCCAAACGCAAACCGATGAAAGCATTGGCTAATATGTGCAAGGAGGTGACAAAGGTGGAATACATAATTTGTTTTACCTTACTTGTTACAA
Organism: Ruminococcus bromii; assembly: GCF_002834235.1. Taxonomy (GTDB): domain Bacteria; phylum Bacillota; class Clostridia; order Oscillospirales; family Acutalibacteraceae; genus Ruminococcoides; species Ruminococcoides intestinale. Next base: position 19,090 of record NZ_NNBY01000051.1, read on the forward strand.
TAATAATTGTTGCAATAAAAAAATAACCGCCCTACAGCCTCGAAAACTTAGGGACGGCTATTTTCGTCTTTACTTTTCCGGCTAACCGCTTTTAACGGTTTTCCTTGTGTTCTTATTATATATTATGCAAAAAGCAATGTCAATATTCCATTTGAATTTTATATGGCTGAAAATATTGAGCGGTGACGGAACTTTCCGACACCGCTTTTTTTATTTGAATTCATCGTTAAGAATTTCATCAAGGTTATTGACCATTGCTGTGACGATTTCGTATGAACCGCCGTCTGAGATTGACTTCATAAGAGCGTTTATGTTTTCTTCAAAATCCTTTGGCAAGAGGGTGCAATACTTTTTGCAGAGCTGAACCTGTCTTTTTTCACCGGGGTGTGTCTGGCGGTTGAGTGCGAAGATAACATCAAAATAGCTTTCGAGAAAAGCGGTGATTCTGTGATTGACACTGACGATATCGCCACGCTCCTGAGCCTTTTTAATCTGCCTGTCATATGACGGAAGCTTTCCGTTCAAAAGGTTGCGGTTGTTTTTGATAATCGCACTGCGGAGATTTTCAGGAAAATCAATCTGCGCCATATCTCTGAATTTTGTGAAAGTGCCTGTCTTGTCAAAAAGAACCTTGCTGTTCTTGATATTGTGCCAAAATGCGGTTGTATAGCCGTTAAAAGCCTTGCCGCCCTTGATTACAATATCAATATACCGACCGAACCTGTCAACTTCACGGTAGATTATGTCAACGGGAACACCGTTATTCATAACCGTGTTGTCCTCGCTCTCCCAATAATGATTGCCGAATTCTGCAATCGAACAGTATTTTCCAAGGAGATTTTCTCTTGTTTCGGCTGTCGGAATTTCAGCACAGTAAACATAAATATCGTAGTCCGAATTTTCGTCACTTGCACCTGTTGAACGAGAACCGCCGAGTGCGACAGCCTCAACCGTATCAAGCGACTTGAGTGCAAGCAAAATTTTTTCAAGGTTTGCGTCCTTAACATTGTATTCCGCAAAATTCATAGTTTTGATCTCCTTTATTTTATGGTATCATATTCCTTTGTCGGATTAAGCCGTAACTTCTGCCGTTTCGGTTGGACTTGTCTTATCTTCAAGCACAACCCTTTTGCCTCTCCAACCGCCCTTTATCCAGCGGATAAACACAACGACGCCTCTGAAAATTTCATCGGCAGCCATGGCAATCCAAATTCCGGTAAGTCCCATTCCGAAATAAATTCCGAGCAGCCAGCCAAGTCCAACACTCAAAAGCCACATTGAAAAAATTGCGAGTGCAGTCGGGAATTTAACATCACCGGCGGCTTTCATACTGTTGATTATAACAAGGTTTGTTGTTCTGCCGAATTCAAGAATAATCGCAATGAACATAACCGATGAACCGAGTGCGATAACAGCCTTATCACCCGTGAAAAGTCCGAGTGTAAACGGTGAAATCAACCAGTTTACAATTGCAACCGAGATTGAAATTATCATACCGAAACGCAAAGTTTTCAGCACTCTGCGGTATGCAAAATCGTAATCGTGAGCGCCTACGCTGTGACCGACAATAATCTGTGTTGCATTTGCAGCGGCAAGAGCAATCATATATGTGAACATTGAAAGCATATTGGCGTAGATTTTTGCGTTGATTGCAACGATACCCATTGTGTTGATGAATGCCTGTAAAAACAGCTGTGAACAGTCGTAGGAAATGTTTTCGCCTGCTGTCGGAATGCCGAGTTTAAGAAGGCTTTTGAGAACATCATACGGAAACGGACGAAGATATTTAAGGCTGAACTTGCCTTTGATAACCGTGTAGAAGTATATAACGGATGCAATTACCGCAATAACTCTGCTTCCGCATGTGGAAACAGCCGCACCCGACGCACCGAGTCCGAGAACCTGAAGCGGTCCGTAGAGCAAAAGAGCATTTCCGCAGATATTGATAATGTTCATTCCAAGACCGATAATCATACCGAAAACGGTTTTGCCGTTGCTTGCAAAAATTGAGTTAAAAGCATTAATAAGCGCCTGAGTAAAGATTGTACCGCCGACTATTCGCATATACATATCCGATTCGTCAAGCATTGCCGCAGGCACCTGCATTGCCTCAAGCAGATTTCTGCTGAATATGAATACAACAAAGCTGATTACAATACTCAGCACAAAGTTGAATGACAACGCAACCGTGTAAATCATATTCATCTTTTCTTTTTTACCTGCCCCAAGGTACTGGCTGACGATTATGCCCGTTGCGCTTGATATAATGTTAAAGGCAAGAGTCAGAAAACCGAGAATCTGGTTTGCGTTGCCGATTGCACCAACGGCGGTTTCGTTGTAGTTTGAGAGCATAATCGTGTCAACATAGCCGAGTGAGATGCCGAGCAACAGCTGTAAAAATATCGGCCACGCAAGCTTGATTACGCGCTGATTCATAACTGAATCGTTCGGATTTTTGAGTTTTGAAGAAGTAGCAGACATAATGTAATCTCCGTTGAATAAAATGATTAATATAAGTTTTTATGTTTTGAATGTTTTGAAAAAATAAATTCTGTGTAAATTGTGCATTGCCGTTGTTCTGACTGCTTGACCGCCGTGTATTTGAGATGTATAATCTAATTGCGGATGGTTGCAATCTGTCGCAATCTTCAAACTAAGTTCAGATAACCGACGGTTGTTTTGGATAAAATCAGAAAAAATACAACGCAAATGCGAAAGGATAAATAGATATGAATATATGCGTTTTTGGCTCATCAAGTGAGCAAATTGACAAAATCTATCTCGAATCTGCCGAGCATCTCGGCAAAAAGATTGCCGAAAAGGGCTACAACCTTGTTTTCGGTGCAGGAAAATACGGTATTATGGGCGCATCTGCCCGAGGCGCATACAGCGCAGGTGGCCACACAATCGGAGTTACACCCGATTTTTTTATTGATGTGGGTGTTGTTTTTGACAAATGCTCCGAACTTATTGTAACAGATACAATGCGTGAACGCAAAGGTATTATGGAAGATAAAGCGGACGCTTTTGTAATCTGTGCCGGCGGTATGGGTACTTTTGAAGAATTTTTTGAGGTTCTCACACTAAAGCAGCTTAACAGACACACAAAGCCTATCATTATATATAATGTAAAGGGCTACTATAACTCAATGCTTGCAATGCTTGACAATGCCGTAAGTGAAAAGTTTATGACCAATGCCTGTAACAGACTCTACACGATTGCCGATACCGAAGAAGAGGTTTTCAATCAGCTCGAGAATTATGTTCCGTTCAGCTATGACAAATATGAGTTTCTTAAAAAGGACGGTGAACATAATGGCTGACCAATGCGAATTTTGTGCAAACTTTGTCAGTGATGACGAATTCGGTGATTATTGCAATATCAACCTTGACGAGGACGAAATGGCAAGGTTTTTAACCCAAAGCACAGACACCTGTCATTACTTTCAACTTTATGATGAGTACAAAATAGTGAGAAAACAAAATTAAATAATTTAAAACAGCAATATAACAAAATAAGTTACACGGTTGTAACTTTTGCCTCAAATTTAATTAAATGTCGTTTGTTATTATTGTAAACCTAAAATCCCCTTAATTAAAGGGGATTTTTTGTTTTTTTATATCATTTTAAAGGTTAGAATATGAATAAAAGACAAGCAGATTAAGTCCGTTAAAATATAATCGAAAAAGAAAAGTTTAGAGGAATGCACAAATGTAATGTGAAAATCTTGTGAATTCATCCAAAAAAAATGACAGAGGACAAATAATTATTGCAAAATGTGCGTTTGAGGTATAGAATATTATTATATTTTGTACAGCGGTGCGTCATTTTAGCGCATTATATTTATGAGGAGAGGGTTTTTTATGGGCCTTTTTAACAGGATTATTGATAAGATGGTCAGCGACAAAGTTCCATTCAAAAAGAGAAAAAGGCTAATTGTATTTGTGGCAATCATAACCCTTCTTTCAATGACAACAGCAACGGTTGCGTGGTTCTCGGTAAACACGTTTGCAGGCGTTGACAAGCTTGACCTTAATATCAGCCTTGCCGCTCAGCTCAAAGTAAGTATGGAAAACCACGGCAAAGACCTTGAAAAATACGGCAAGGTAATCACGAACGAAATGATTGACGATTACCTTAAAAAGCACGGTTCAAGCCTTGAAGATACGGTGCTTGACCCTGTCACAACAAGAGAGGGTACAGAGTTCACCAATCAGCGCGGCACAGTCAGAGAGCCTAACAAGCACAGCTACCTTGAGTTTGAATGCTACTTCATTGCGACTGAGGAAATGTGGGTTCACCTCACAACCGAAAGCACAAAAGCAGGCGCTGATGACGGTACAAAGGTATCGACAGAATCAACCGGCGCAAAGGCTGATGTAGTAAATTGTGCGAGAGTTGATTTCACAGCCGAGGGAACAGGCAACGGCACAACAATTTATGAGCCGAACAGAAGCACTCCCGTAAACGGACAGACAACCTTTGATTTGCCGTCAGGTTCAATGGTTTACTCAAACAACACAAGACTTTTCCATCTTAATCAGCTCGAACCTGTTAAGGTAACAGTTCGCCTTTGGATTGAGGGTAACGACCCCGAGTGTGATGACGATGTTCAGGATGCACAGCTTTCTGTACAGCTTGGCTTTATCGGATGCGATAAGGACAATAAACCAATATCATAATTAAACAAGATCCCGTAGGGGCGGTCATCGGCCGCCCGCCCTGGAGAAACTGTCATTCAACGCAGATTTCAGACAGGAGAAAAATTATGGGTTAATGAAATACGCACAATCCGACAGTTAAACGGATACAACTTTGAGGGGAGAGAAAAACTTGTTCGGAAAAAAGAAACCAAAAATTGAACAACCGATTACTCCCGAGGAGTTAAGTCGCTTAAATGATAAGAAAATGGCAGATGCCGAGATTGAACATTTTCATGTAAAAAATGATTCAATCGAGATTGTAAAATACAAAAAGCGCAGACGGCTTTTGAGTATTATCCTTTCGGTCTGCATAATCATTCTTCTTATTCTGTTCATTGTTTCAACGCTTGTAACGCAATGGGGCGACTTGATTATCAGCATTGATTCTCCTGCCGTAAAAAAAGGTATCGTGCTTAGCGAAGACGCTGACTTCAAAACTCAGTGTGCTTCACTTACTGCGAAGCAGGTTAAGGATGTTACAAACATTACATATGCATGGCTTCCTGTTGACCTTGACACAAGCAAGGACGGTGCGCACAACGGCAAAAACTATGTTGCTTATACTTTCTATTGTAAAAATAACGGAGAGGTTGAGCTTGACTATGATGCAGTGCTTGAAATCACAGGTGCGGCTAAGTCGGCAGATGAAGCAACCCGAGTTATGATTTACAAAAACGGCAAGAGCTCAATTTACGGCAAAGGTCAGTACAAAGACAGAAGCAAAGCCGAAACCGATTGCACAAAGTTTGTAAGCGATAAGGAAGTTTATAAAACATCAACCGAAAAATTCAAGGTTGGCGATATTGACAAATACACAATCGTAATCTGGATTGAGGGTAACGACCCCGAATGTATCGACGATATCCGAAACGGTCATGTAAGAATGAGAATGTTGTTCTCGGTTCGTGACGATGAAGAATCCACAGCAAAACCGTAATTTTCGGTACAGTATTACATCAATTTGGTATTATGTGCCTCGGCACTGATATAGCAAAAAATCCCTATGGTGTTTTAGGGACAAAAAATTATTTTATTTAGGAGGAATTACTCTATGAAAACAACGTCAAGAAAGAGATTATTAATCTCTTCCGTAGCAATGCTCCTCGTGGCAATGCTCGCACTCGGAACTGCAACATTTGCATGGTTCACAACTGACACAACAACTCAGGCAAAAGGTATCTCTGTTCAGACATCTAAGAAGTCATTGCTCTTAGTATCAAGCAGAACTTCTGAGTGGACAGACAACCTCAACTATAATTTTGGTACAGATGCAGCTAAAAACCTTCTCCAGCCGGCATCATCATATGACGGTGCACACTGGTACAAAGCTCAGGCTGATAATGGTCTGTCAGGTGCTGCTACAAACGGTGAGAAAATTACTGGTGTTGGTACAACTGCTGCTGAAGGCAATGTATTCTGCAATATGCTCAATGTTAAGAACACAGGTGCTGAGCCTGCTGAAAATGTTATGATTACAGCAACAATTAATGAAACAGCTGTTACAAGTGGTAAAAACTACCTCCGTGTAGCTCTTGTTCCTTCTAATTGTAAAGCAGACACCGGTCGTGGTAATGCAACGGTTGAAAGTGCTGAGAAATTTAGAGATAACATTTACAGTGCTGGTGATGACGCTGCTAAGCCTGTTGAATATGTTGGTGCAAGCGTAGCAGACACAGCAGGTGCAATCAAAGCAGCTGATTTAGATGTTTCAACAAAGGGTAACTCAATCTCTGTTAATGCTGGTACTCTTAAGAAGGATGAAGCTAAGTACTATATGCTTATCGTATGGTTTGAAGGCCAGGATGAGGATTGCCAGGATGCAAATGCTGGTAACGAGATGCCAAACATCACTTTCAATATTACAGCTGATAAGTAATTTATAAATTAACAGTTAGTAAAACATAATATTAAGCAAATTATTTGATCGGAGTCCCCTTGCATGAAAAAAGTGTTAAAAAAGATAATCAATGTTATTATAGATATTGTTGTTATACTGGTTTTGGTAGTATCAATACTTATTGTTACATTATCATTAACATCCAAATCATCAGGGGTCCCCAATATTTTCGGCATTGCACCCCTCAGCGTTCAGACTGATTCAATGGAGGACACAATTAACGTTGGCGATTTAATTTTCAGTGATGTTACAAATGACCCTTCATATGAATATCAGAAAGGTGACATTGTTACATTCCCAATCACAGTCAACGGTGAGTCCGTTCTTAACACCCACCGAATTGTAGAGGTTGTTAAGGATGACAACATTACCTACTACAGAACACAGGGTGACAATAAGAAAACCAGCCCCGAGCCCGATGAAGAACTTCAAACTTCTTCATCAATTGTCGCCAAATACACAGGTACGAAGATTGGCGGCGTGGGTAACTTTTTAAGCTTTATCAGAACTCAGCTTGGATTTTTCCTCTGCGTTCTGCTTCCGATGATTATTTTCTTTGTTTATGAAGCGGTTCGTGTTGTTCTCAACCTGCTTGCCTACAATAAAGAAAAAACTCTCGAAGAGGCAAAGCTTGCGGTTGATTCCGCCGAGCTTACCGAAGAACAGAAAAAGAGAGCTATTGAGGAATATCTTGCCTCCGTCGGAGAAAATCAGGACAAGGCGGAAAATGAGCCTGAGGTACAAACACCTGCTGACGGCAATAATTCCGCTGATAATTCCGATTAAGTTATGACAAATTTGTCCCTAACGCATTCATAGCGTTTATCGTAACGGTATATTTCTTTCTCAGTCTCAAAGCTGAGAAAGAAATACAGTTACATACTGTAGGGGCGGTCATTGGCCGCCCGCCTTGAAGAATCTGTCCTTTATGACAGATTTCAGATAGGAATTTAGAAATGTGTTCTTACACAAAAGATGAGAGTAGATTTTTTTAAGGAGACGAAGTACCGTGGATACAGTATTTAAATTTCTTTTTGAATTTCTCGGTCAGTTTTTTGGCTCATTATGGTCAATAATCACCGGGTTATTTGGCGGAGTAGGCAATGCCTTTGATTTCTCCGCTTATGTAAACATTATTAATGCCTATACCACGGAGCTTGGCGGCCTCGCATGGGTAATTGCGATTATTGCCATTGTGCTTCTGGTAGCTGTGCTTGCACTTTGCGTATGGCTTATTGTCGTCGCTGTAAAAAAGTTTATTCGTTCGCACAGAAGAAGAAAAGATACAGATTCTCTTGTTAAAGAGGTTCAGGCACTCAACAAAGAGGTTATGAGACTTAACCTTGAAAAGGATAAGATTCTCTCTATGAAGGTTTCACAGATTGGTCTTAACCCCAACGAGATTTCAGAGCTTACAGGCGAAGAAATCGAGTCGCTCAACAACGGCGAAGAAGAGGACACAGGCGAAAGCCGTTTCTACAAGCTTACGGAAATCGACCAGCTTTGGGCAGATTATGTTCCACCGGTTTATGACAACGATATCACACTTCCCGAGTTCTGTGAGCGTTTCAGACTCTTTGCTTGTTCACAGCTTGGTCTTTACTACGATATTAAGCTTATCAGACTTTTTGTTGCTGCGTTTGCATCTACCAGACTTATTATCCTTCAGGGTATTTCAGGTACAGGTAAAACTTCACTTGCTTACGCCTTTGGTAAGTTTGTAAACAATCCTTCAATCGTTGCTTCCGTTCAGCCGTCATGGCGCGACAGAACAGAGCTTTTCGGTTACTTCAACGAATTTACAAAGAAGTTCAACGAAACCGAGCTTCTCCGTGCAATGTATGAGGCATCGTATAACGAAAACATCTATGCGGTAATCCTCGATGAAATGAATATCGCTCGAGTTGAGTATTACTTTGCCGAGATGCTTTCAATTCTTGAAATGCCGTCAAGAGATGAGTGGGTTGTTGATATCATCCCGAACTCTTGGCCGTCTGACCCGAAGCATATCGTGAACGGTCAGCTCAAAATTCCGCCGAATATGTGGTACATCGGTACTGCGAATAACGATGACTCGACATTTGCTATCACAGATAAGGTTTATGACCGTGCTATGCCGATTAACATCGACACAAAGGGTGTTGCTTTTGACGCACCTCTCACAGACTCTGTATACATTTCATACAAACATTTTGAGTACATCCTCAATGCCGCTAAGGTTCAATTTGTTGTTTCGGAAGAGAACCTCAAAAAGATTGCCCTTCTGGATGATTATGTTATTGAGCATTTCCGCATAGCTTTTGGTAACCGTATTGTAAAACAGCTTCGTGACTTTGTTCCTGCTTATGTCGGAACAGGTGGTACAGAGCTTGACGGCCTTGACTATGTTCTTGCCCGCAAGGTATTTAGAAAATTTGAGTCACTCAATCTTTCATACATTCGTGATGAAATAGATGGCCTTTGTGCGTATATTGACGAGCTTTTCGGCGAAGAAAATATGACTGAGAGCAAGGATTATCTCCGTATGCTCAAGAAGCTTGTATAATTTTAGCAATTCAGGGCGAACTCTGTTCGCCCTTTGCTTGGTGAAAGGACTTTGCTCCTTTAGCGGTAAAACTATCTGATTGGAGAAAAATCAATGGCTGATTTTGGTAAATATTTCAGAGCATATATGTATATGCAGGACATTCTGAAAAATGATTTTACTTACAATTACATAACAGAAGGTCTTAAGGACGGCGATAAGGGCGAGGATAAGCTCGACGGTAAGACCAACGAAAAGGTAATTGATATGGAATGGGTTGTTGCCATTGAGGAAACACTTCCGTACATTCAGAAAGCAATAGACGAACAGCGCCGTTTTATTAAGCAGGTTGACAATGTTGTTAGAGTTGAGCTTGCAAAAAAGATTGGCCCCGAGTCAGTTAAGCACCTTTCGCAGCACACTAACTTTATTGCCAAGGTTGAGGGTGATATGGTAACGCCTAACAAAATCCTCACAATCGAGCGTGAAGAGAGCTTTGCTATTTATGAAAACCGTGTGCTTATGACACTGATTCGCAAAGCGCTTCATTTTGTTGACGATAAATATTCAAAAATGAAAGATGTGCCGAACGACAGCTATAATAAAATTTCTATGGTTCGCCACATTGATTTTAATGAGAAAAAAGTAGATTTTAATCTTAACTATATAAATGAATCTCACGAAACTCTTGCAGATGACCTTGATGTTCTTGATGTTTCTCAGCTTTCGGACTTTGACCGAATCAGAAGAATCAGAACAACCCTTAATGAGTTTTTAAACACTCAGTTGATTAAGGAAATCTCAAAAGAGCCTGAGGTTCGTCCTCCGCTCACGCAGACCAACCTTCTCAAAAAGAACCCCAACTTTAAAAGAGTGGTTGAGCTGTGGAACTTTCTCGACAGCTACAAGCGTAAAGGCTTTGAGGTTGTAAGCGAGGAATACAACGGCAAAATGACAGATACTGTTCAGCAGGATGTTTACTTTGCGATGGGATTCCAGCATTTTATGATGTCTATTGCTACAAACCCGGGACTTCGTTCAATCCTTAAGGAACAGTACGACGCTGAAAATGCACGAATTGCCGAGGAAGAATCAAAGCCGCAGAAGACCCGCGAGGCGGTTATGCAGGCACAGCTTGATGCTGTTCGTAAAGAGGAGATGGAAATCCGCCTTCGTGAAATCCGTGAACGCGAAAAGAAAATTCTTGACCTCACGAATGAAATCAAGAATTTAAAGGTTATAATTGATCAGAAAGAACAGCAGATTCTCACTCTTAGGGGCAGGGTTTCTGCTCTTGAAGACCAACTTGAAGAGGTTAAGAAAGAGCTCCAGCAGACAAAACTCAAGTTGATGGAGGCAGAAAAGAGGATTGCCGAGCTTGAGGAAGAAAATCAGCAGTTAAAAGATACTATTGAAGAGTTGAATAAAACGATTGATGAACTCAATCAGACTATTGACACACTCAATAAAAAAATAGTAGAATTAAATAACAGAATTCTCGTGCTTGTGCAGGAGAATGCTCGTTTGCAGACAAAGGTGAAAGAGCAGGAAACTGTTATCGCCGAGCAGAAGGCTCATATTGCAGAGCTTGAAACTCAGGTTGCCGAGCAGCTTGCAAAGATTGCCGCTCTTACGGAAAACCTTGAAAAATGTCATGCGCAGATTGAAGAGGACGCTCGTAAGATTACTGATTTGTCTGACAAAAATGAGAAGCTCACTGATACTCTCCAAACCGAACGCATTCAGCATAAGGAAACAGTCAACAAAATGAATGCTGATTTTGCTGAAGAAAAACAGCAGATGAACGATGCCCATTCGGCAGAGGTTGAATCGCTTAACCATAAATTCAACGATGCAGAGGCTGAACATAACACTTATGTAGCAAAGCTGAATGCAGACTTTGCCGCAAGGGCAAATGAAACAGAGCAAAAGCATCTTAAAGAGCTTGCAGATAAAGAAGAAACTCACAAGAATGAACTTGCTGAAATTAAGGAAGCCAACCTTAAATCATCAGCCGCAAGCAATGCCGCTCACGCTTCTGAGCTTAAAAAGGCTTATAAGTCGGTTGACAAAAAGGTTGAGCTTGCAGAAAAAGCTTGCGAAAAGCGTATGAAAGCCAAGGTTGCCGAGGTTAAAAAAGAGGCTCAGGCTGAAATTCGCAAAGCCGAAAAGAAAGCAAGCGAAAAAATCAGCCTTGCTAAGGATGAAATTAAATCTGTCAAGGATACAGGCGATTTGTTCGTTCGTGACTACGGCTTCGGCAGTGTTGCAGTTGTTTCAAAATATGCCGAAGAGCTTGCAAAATTCGGCAAGCTTTCAATCGCAGACGAGCTTATAAACGCACAGAAAAGCGTAAGATCTCTTTGCATATGCAGAAGTAAAAAGGGTGTTGTGCTTGCAGGCTTTTCACAGAGCGGCGCAAGCGTATATAATGTTTATAAAAAGCAGGCAGATCTTACTGTTGCATTTAACGATTTGTGTTCAATGCTGAAAGGTATGAGCAATCTGCCGATTGTAATTACATTCTCCGGTGTTGACAGACCATTTGTGATGAATTTTGAAAACATTGTAAGAGATGCAACCAAAAGAAAAACAACTGTTTTCCATAACAAAACTCTGAAAGCAAACGGATTTGTTTCAGTTTACTTTGGTAAAGAATAAGGGGCAAAAATGAAAAACTCTACTGCGCCCAACAGAAAAACGGGCAGAATGATTGCTAAAAATTTAATAGTTCTGTTCACTGTTGCACTTGCCGGCTTTTGCGGCATTCAGGCGTGGTTTACGGATAAGCAGTCAGCCGAAGCCGATGGCATCAACATTGAGTGTCAGGCACCTGACGGTATTAAAATTGCTGTTGTTAAGCATAACGATCCGGCTCCTAAAGACACAGAATATACAGTGGGTAATATTAAGCTTGATAAAACTAATTGCAAATTTCTTGAGAATCTTCAGTTGACCGAAATAACCGGTGATGGCACAGATTTTTATAAACCGGCTTTGATTCAAACAGGCGGTCAAGCTCAAGTTGATACAAAAGCAGATTGGAGTCCAGCTGCTGCAAATCAGCATTATTTGTCATTTGACCTTTACATTCGTTCAAAATCGCAGTATAATATATCAATAGGCAAAAAATCAACAATAAAACCGGATGCTCCTCAACTCACAACTCAAGACGGTACGGGCATTAAAAATAAAAGCAAGTACGGTAATTTTTCAAGAGATTCCGTAGTTGGTGCAGTAAGATTCTCGGTTGTTGACTATAAATCCGCTCCTCCTTCAAAAAAGCTCCTGTGGTTGCCGGCTCCGAATATCTTGTTGGAGCAGACGACTGACGCGTACACTTTGTCAGACGATAAAGAAAACGGAGATTCGTACAGTCATGTATACTATAACAAACAAAAGGAAAAGATAAAAGTCAGCAGTACTGATGTTGATAATGCGTTTGTTGTGAATAAAGATGGTTTTTACGGCGGAAAATTTACCTATGAGCTTGGTAAAAACCAAAACATTGCACAACTTAACAAGTCCTCAGATACCGTTACCGATCCATACTACGGCGACTATGGCGCTATGGTAACCTGTAATATGTGGATTGAGGGCGAAGACGCAGAGGCAAGACTTGCCCTTGTAAACGGAAAATTTAAGGTTAATCTTGTATTGACAAAAGTAAGTTGATTTTAAAGTAGGAAAGGAGAATTTTTGATGAAGTTGAAAGATAAGTTTTGTAACTTTCTCAACGGTTTAGTTGACTCAAGACTGAATAACACAAAAAAGGTCACGACTTCATATGTTGCTCTTTTTCTTGTTTTAAGTATTTTCGCAGTATCTACCTTTTCATGGTTCACAATAAGAGATACGGCAACTATTGATTCAGAAACATTTTCTCTTGAATCTGCTGCCGGAATGAGAGTTAATAAGGGTGAAGAAATAAGAAATACAATCACCGTAAAACAGGCAAAGCTGAAAGAAGCATCAAGTGTTGACGGTCGTAATATGTTTTTTCCTGTAGATCGCGGATACGGCGATAAAGGACAAAGCGTTGACACAAGCGAAATGAAATTTCGTGAAGGCACAGTAGGAGATAAAAATAACGGATACATATACAGCGATTTTACCCTTACCGGTCAAACAGGCGGTCAGGTTGAAGTATATGTAAAAAGTTACAAAGTTGAGGTAAAAAATAAAAATACAGGTAATACAGAAGTTTATGACGGTGCAACACATATTACTGTTGACGGCAACAGTAAGCCATCGACATATCTGGCATATCAGAATCCTTGTCCAATAAGGATTGCATTCATCAGAAACAGTGCTGAGGCTTCGACCGTTATTGATCCCACTGCAATTATTGACAACTACGCTGACGAATGTCAGGCAGTAAGTTCTGTTAATTCGCTCGGCTCGGCAACAACCACTAAAGCAAAGGGCAGGTCATTTTCCGACTACTATTTCGGTACAGGTGCTCCTCTTTTTACTCTTGACGGTCTTAAATCCCAAAACATAACCATGGTTGCGTGGCTTGAGGCAACCGGAGAGAACTGTGACGCTTACGAGGGTCAGGATGTGTCAATTACAGTTGAACTTGAAAGTAACTGGAAAGATATGGAATATGTTACTTTCGTTGACAAAACAAAAGGTGATGCTGACGATGACGAAAATACGGAACTCAGGTGGGTTGGCAATGCCGGATGTTTCCTTGTTATGACCTATTATGACGAAAACTTTGAAAATCCAAAGTCAGTAGTAATGAGTGAGTCAAAGAGTGATGGGAAAAAACCTATTGAATGGATAGCTTATCTGCCAAAGGATAAAATAACAAACATATCTTTTATGCGATATAGTAAAGTAAAAGAGAAAATTAAGCTTGACGGAACTAATGATGTTGAGGTAGGCAGAATATATAATGTATGGCATACAACAGCTGAAGTAAATACATGGATTGCTGCAAATAAAAGTGGCAATGGTGAAAAAGCGTTTAATTGGTCACATGAAATAAATAAAAACGGTCTTCAGACATACCGCACAGATGACGGAACTAAAAACGGAAATAAAGAAAATACCTATTATGCCGTACACGGTAACGGTTACGGCGATACCCCTACTGTTGCTGAAAATGTTGCCCCGTGTATCGGATATTGGGGTACAACTTATCCCAACAGTTCAGGCGGCAGTGTTGAACCGACTACAACCGAACAACTGCCGACAACCGGAGAGACCTACGCGAGAGCGGATATTCAAATTGATTACAATTTATGGTTAAATGAATATAATTCATATAACGGCGGCGGAGGTCTGAGAAATCTGCTTAGTCAGAATGTTTTGGTACTAAAAGCCGTATTCGATTCAAACGGTACAGAAACCGCTTATGAAATGAAACCGCAGGGTGGCGGAGATAAGTGCGTGCTGTCAAAGACAAGCGTCAAAGGCGGTTCTCGACTTGTAAGATTTGATTTGTATGATCCTGCAAAAAAAGATCCAATAATAAGGAAATATCTAGTGCCTGAAAACATTCAGCATACATTTACTGAGAGTGCGGGTTCTAACGAATATATCATATCTTATAGTTTGGTAAATCAAGGATCAGGTATAGTTGAAAAAGCAGGCAATTGGTAAATTTAATTGATTAACATATTAAGGAGGTGTCACGATGAGAGAAAGACTTGCCCTTTTAAGTGAGTATTTGAAAAACAGACTTGCATTTGGCAAGAATAAAAAAACAAGAAAAGGTTTTATACTCACTATGGTGGCACTTGTTGAAGTACTCGCCATATCGGTTGTGTCCGTTTCGGCTTGGGTTGAAACTATTTCAACAATCACAATTAAAGCTGAGGGCGCAAAAATTGACAACTATGTTTATACTAATGCCGATATTGGTAGTGGTGATGGTTATTCAAACAAAATCATTGACTTGACTAAATATTTCCGTGCTGCGGGTGGAGTGCATCTGGCTTCGGCTTCAAGTGCTGACGGTGAAAATATATTTTTCCCAATAAAGAAATCAGGTGAGTCTAAATTTGGTGTTGGCTCTTACAGATGTGCGGATGTAAACGATAAGAATGTTAATTATATTGACTTTTCATTTAATGTAAAGGTTGATAAAACCTTTAAAGCGGATCATGCAGAATTTTACCTTGATCAAGTACCTAAGATAACTATAGGTGGTGGAAATGTTTCAGGAAACCTTGTAAGAATGGCAATTACAGATACCGATACTCAAAATACGGTTGTATGCGGTTCTAATGCCGGTGACGGAAATGTTGTAAATAAAGCAGATGGCACTAAAGTTCCTGAGAAGGTTCAAGCTTTTAGCGATTTTGTTGTTAGTTCTGAATCTATACCAACGGAGTTGTTTCGGGTTGATAGAGGAAGCAGTAAAACAATAAATATTAAAGTGTGGCTTCAGGATGATAATGCGGCTACTGCATATGCCGGTAAAACTGTTTCAATAACTGATGTTAATATTGTAACTCAGAACAAAAAAGGCAATAAAGTGTATTTTGTTGACCGTACTGTAAATGATACCACAAAAAATTGGACAAAGAATGTAACATTTCAGCAGGGTAGCAAAACTCCTGTAGCGATGAAGTTTGATGCGAAGTCGCATACATATTACTGTGATTATACACCCGCCGCTGACGATACAAAAGTTAAGTTCACCTCGGAAAGTGTTACTTGGACTACTGATATGAAGTCGCTCAATTCAGGCGACAGTATGTACTACACCGCCTATGGCGATCATAATAACAGTAATGCCGGATACGGTACATGGGGCGAAGTGATTGAAATCAGTGTTTCAAGCAAAACCGCCGATGTACTCCCAGATACAGGCAATGTTTCAAGTGTATATATGGTTCCGGATAAAAATGACTCTTACAGTAAAGTTAGAATGCCATTTACTGCTGACAAGAAAAACTGGGTCGGTTATATTGCAAAGGAAAAGGCAGACAACATGACTTTTTCTTTTACAAATAACGGTAATACATATAAAATTCCTGCTCCTAACAGAGGCAATTCAACGCTTTTTGTTGTTACTTCTGCTACAACAGGTTATTGGGATCCACCTGCTACTATTACTGTTACTGCAGGCAAGAATGATGCAGGAACTGCCTTAGGAGATCCTAAAGTTAGTTATGATGGTTTGACAAGTGCTACAATTTCTGTAACCCCCGGTACAAAGGTTAAGCTAATAGCAAATCCTAAAAAAGGTTTCGTATTGAAAAACTGGGTAAACAGCGATACAAGTGCCGTGGCAGACGGCATTGACAGCAACGGTTATTTTACTCCGACAGCTTCAGGTAACTATAACTTTACAGCCGTTTATGTTGAGTCGTTGACATTTGAGGCTTATGTCAGAACATATGACGGTGCAAACCTTTCTGAAAGCACAAATGGTGGCTCAGTTGAAATTAAGTGTGGAAACCAAAACTCGACTGTAGATTCCAACGATGGAACACACATTACACTAAATGCTGTTAAGGGCAGCACAGTTACATATTACGCAAAAGCTAATGACGGATATGTTTTTGACGGCTGGTACACAGATGCAGACTGTAAGAGTAATTCGGAGAATTCGAGCGATATATATGAATTGGCTAATGTTCAGGATTCCAAGATGTTGTATGCGAAATTCAAAGTTGATACTTATACTGTAGAAGCATACACTCAGCACGGTAATAACGCTCCCTTTGATAAAGCCGGTAAGGTGTCTTTTGACAATAATAAATATGCGTCGAAAGTAACAACAACGGTAAATCGTAACGGAGAAGTAACTTTTTATGCTAAGCCTGAAAGCGGCTATGCTTTTATCGGTTGGTATGAGACTAAGGATGCAGCAGATCCGAAGGTAGCTGTTAAAGATTGTAGCTATAATAACGGCGTCTATTCTACAAAAATAAATATACCATATTCCGATGTAAAGAAATATGCACTGTACGCAAGATTTAAGGCTTTGTATACGGTAGAAGCCAAAGCAATGTACAACAACGAAAATGTTGATACAGCCGGTACTGTAAAGGTTGCGGACAGAGCTGCAGGTAAAATTTCATCTAAACCTGTTATGGAAGGCAATGATGTAAAAGTTGAGGCAATTGCCAATAACGGTTACAAGTTTGCCGGCTGGTATAAGGACGAGGCTTGTAATGAACCGTATTTCACTGAAAAAAACGAAGAGTCAAGTAAAACCTTAAATAATGTAAACAATGGAATCACTCTGTATGCTAAGTTTGAGTTGAAGACTACTGAGTCAACAACAACAATCTATTTTGAACCCAGAGATGGATTCAGCACTACTTATAAAGCATTTGTATACAGAGATTCAGAAACCAATTACTCAGGTGTATGGCCGGGTGCTGATGCAATATATGATTCTATTACAGGTAATTATAAATTTGAATTTAAAACTTCTGATACAGGTAACTTCAGAGTTATTGTAAACAACGGTAATGACAAACAGTATCCAGGATCTAACCAGGCTGGTCTTGAGGGTACAATCGGCAAGACATACCTCTTTAAGAGTGGCACACCTGATAAACTTGAAGAATATGTTCCGAAACCTAAACCTATTACTTCGATTGATATAAATCTGGTCGACAGTACTAATAATAAATGGCTATCAGACTCAACCCCAAAAATGAGACTTGTATTACCTGACGGAAGTTATCGTGATCTTAGTTCGATTAAAGGTCAAACCAATTGGACATGGAAGGATATACCTGCTAATGTAACTTCGTTTACAATTCAGCGTATAAATCCTGATACTGATAATGAGGTTTGGAATAGTTGGAATACAGGTAACAGAGGCACAAAGACAACCTACACGGCAACCGGAGATGGGACGGGTAACTGGCAGTAAATCTGCAAAACAAGTAATTCAACGGAGGTGAAACCATGAAGAAATCTAAATTTACACTTGTTATTGTACTCGGACTTGTACTGTGTTTGTTGTGTGGAACAACTACGACTTTTTCGTGGTTTAATCGTCCTGAAGTGCAAAAGGGCGACTCCCTCTCTTGGAACGGAGAATACAATGTGACAAACGGAAAGAATATTACTGCCGTTACTTATGCTGCTTCAAAAGATGACGGCAGTGTGTATGATACTGCTCCGTTTGATTTTAATACTTTGAAAACTGTTTCCGCCCATGAAACTAAATATTTCTGTACAGAGATAAAGAACACTGAAACTACACCGCAGTCAATTTCTTTGTTCCTTAATAATTCGGATAATAACAAACTTTCTGTCGGCGTGAACAGCCCCCTCAGAACCTACAGGAGATTTACCTCCGATTCACAAACATCCTATGTTTTCAAGGCACCGTGTAATGTGAATAAGAAGAATGTGTATGTTGGTTTTGTTACTGCTGATTATTTACCCGAAAATTTGCAAGCTGACCGTAATAGTTTAAATCCCGGTGATTATTTTCTGCATTATTGGAATGGTCAGGGCTCCGGTGATGCACGCGTGAATAATAGCTTTTTAAAATCATGTGTGGAATATACTCTTGCTACACCAGGTTATTCAAATTTTAAAGCTAATTATGATATTTCTTATTGTACAATCCCATATAATTATAATAATGTAAAAATGTTCAAAAAGAACAAAGATGGTGGTTATGATTGGTGCGATGGCAGTGATAATACTAATGTAGATACATATAATACTGTATTGTGGTTTCATTGGAACAATAAATTGACAACCGTTTATGAACAGACCAAGGTGAATGGTGAGCTTGCTAAAGCTGCCGGAATTTCAAGTTTTTATTCTAAAGCAGAAGCTGTAGTAGGTGAGACATTTGATTTAAGCGCAAAGGCACAGGGTACAGTGACTTACACATCGTCAAAAACTGATGTTGCAACAGTTGACAGCAACGGTCAGGTTACTGCCAAAAAGGCAGGCAAGACTACTGTTGCTGTTACATCTACAGGTGCGTACGGTGATAAAATAACGGCAAAATGTGAGCTTACTGTAAGTGAAGAACCGGCTAAAAGCTCGTATATTCCGATTGTTACGAATATGAAGATTGAAGGCACCACCGACAGCGATCCTGTTGTTACAAAGGTGTATTGGTATATCAAAAACGATACAGCATCCGACGCTGAATATTCACTTGGCGATCTGCAAATTTCGCTTTAAAATTTTAGATTTTTAAATTTACAAAAGGGTTGTTTTTACAGCCCTTTTTTATTATAATTTATAATCGGTAGCAGAGAATGAAATCCGCCCGTTTTGGCGAATATATACGCATTTTCGTTATATAAAATATGTTCATTAACGGATAGCTTGTGTTTGTATGAACGATTGCAATGTTACGCTTGGGCGAAATGTGTTTTGAATTTAACAAACTGTCTTCACGAACTGAGAGCGGTGGCACACCGCCACGAATAATTACGCAAACCACAAAACAACGCTCGGGCGGATATGTTTCGCACATTGCAAACAATCTACACGAACCGGGAACGGCAACTTGCCGTGGAGGAATTTATGGATAAAAAAAACTATGTTGAAAATGCGGTTGAAGTGACATCTGTAACAACTGAACACCCAAAATCAAAAAATAGAATAAGGAAAAGGCATGAATCAAAGCTGCATAAAACTTTGCGGATAATTAAAAATATAATTTGCTGGGGAGTGCTTGCAATACTTGTGCTAACCGTAATTGTGTTTATGGGTTCAAAGGTGAACGGAAAAACACCTTCGCTTTTCGGATATTCCGTGCTACGAGTTTCAACGGGCAGTATGCAGCCCGAGCTTATGATCGGCGATGTTATTCTCGGAAAGAGCGTTGACGATCCGACCGCCCTCAAGGTCGGCGATATTATTACTTATCGTGGCAGTGGGCAGACCGAGGGACTTCTCGTGACTCATAAGGTTGTAGTTGCACCGTATAAAACAGCTGACGGCACATATAAGCTACAGACAAAGGGCATTGCAAACGATACTCCCGACCCGGAAATTTCAACCGAAGATGTGCTTTATATTATGGTGTGCAAGCTCGGATTCATTGACACATTGTACAACCTTTTCTTCTCACCGTGGGGACTGCTGATTTTTATTGCGGCGCTGCTGCTGATATTCATTGATGAGCTTGTCGTTATAATCCGCATACTTACAGGTCACGACAAATCACCGAAGGACAGCGACATCAACGAAATTATAGACCGTTTGCAAAAGGAAAAATTGCAACAAAAGGCTGAATCCGACAACGATACAAAATCGGAAGAATAAATAAAAGCTGAATATATTTAATTTCGGACGAAAGGAAAATTCTCTTTTCGTCCGTTTTTTGTTGGCGAAAAAGACAAAGCGGAAAAATGGTGAAAATAGCTTTTATATGGGCTAAAATCGGCTTTTTAGTTGCATTTTTGGGCGATTTGTGGTATATTTTATACGGTCAAATTTGACCGTAACATACTGATTGTGTTTAGAAATTGATATGTTAAGGGTGGTTTCATGGATTACAAATTAATAGCGCTTGACATTGACGGTACGCTGACAAACTCCCAAAAGGAGATTACTCCCCGTACAAGATATGCTCTTATGGAGGCGCAGAAGCAGGGCAAGAAAATTATTCTTGCGTCAGGCAGACATCCCGTAGGAATTATGCCGATAGCAAAAGACCTTATGCTTGACCGTTTCGGCGGTTTTATTATGGCTTTCAACGGCGGCAGGATTATCAATTGCGAAACAGGCGAAACGATGGTGAGCAAGCTGTTTCCGCTTGAATATCTTCCCGACATCGTGAATGTTTTGAAGGATTCAAACATTACAATCAACACATACGATGACAGGCGAATCATCTCGGATAATAAGGTGAACGACTATACCTATGTTGAAAGGGATGTTATCAAGGCTGAAATGGTTGTTGTTGACGATTTTATCTCATCTGTAAGATTTGATATCAACAAAATTCTTCTTGCAGGCGAACCCGATGAGCTTGATAAGTATCAGAAAATTCTTGCAGACCGTTATGACGGCTTGCTCGATGTATATAAAAGCGCACCTTATTTTCTTGAGATTATGCCGTTTGGTGTTACAAAAGGCTCAATGCTTCCGCTTTTGCTTGATAAACTCAAGATTAAAAGGGAAGAGCTTGCCGCTTTCGGCGACAACTACAACGATATGACAATGATAGGTTATGCAGGCTTCGGCGTTGCAATGGGTAATGCCGAAACCGATGTAAAGAAGATTGCCGATTACATCTGCGAATCAAATGATAACGACGGTATTGCAAACACACTGGATAAATTCGTTTTAAAGCAATAGTCGCAAAGTTTGAACCTAATATAAGCTTGAAAATATAAAATATAATTTAACGGAGCGTCAGATTTGACTTAACCCTTTAAAGAGTCGAAAAAACAGAATCTGTCGCTCCTTTTTGTATATAATAGCCAAATTGAGGGCTTAATCTTTGGCGGCATCAAAGTTGTAATAATTCCTTAAAAGAAAAATATATGAGGCTGTCTAAATTATAATATAATTGTATGTTATGTTGTACAAAGTATAACAAAAGGAGGAAAATCTATGGCAAAAATCAAAAAATTGCTTGCTTTGATTTTGTCGATTTGCGTAATTTGCACGGTATCTGTTATGTCCGTAAGTGCGGCTAATACAGATGACGATAACGACACTTCGGCATCAAGCACAATCACAGTACATTACTACTGTGAGGAAGGCACGCCCACAATCTATTATTGGAACAGTCTTCCGAAAAACATCAGCACGGAGTACCCCGGCGTTAAGATGACTTCCGAGGGAAACAACTACTACAAGTACACTTTCAACGATGTAACAAAAATCAATATGATGTTTGTTACAAACGGAAAGCAGTCTGCGGAACTCACAAGGAACACAGGCGAGTGGTGGTACAAAAATAAGAGATGGTCAAGTAAAAATCCTGAAGATATGCAGGAATTTGACCGTGTTGACATGCGTGAAGACACAATTTATTTTGTAATCACAACCCGTTTCTATGACGGCGACACAGGTAACGATGTTCATTGCTGGGACGACTCACAGGCAAACAACCCCGACAGCGACCCCGCATGGCGTGGTGACTTCAAAGGTCTTATCGACAAGCTTGACTACATCAAGGCTCTCGGATTCAGCGCAATCTGGATTACTCCTGTTGTAACAAATGCGTCAGGCTACGATTACCACGGCTACCATGCAATGGACTTCTCAACAGTTGATGTTCGTTATGAGAGCGACGGCGCTACATATCAGGATCTTATTGATGCCGCTCATGAAAAGGGCATCAAGATTGTTCAGGATATCGTAGTTAACCATTCAGGTAACTTTGGTGAGGCAACTCTTGCTCCTATGTTTAAAAAGGAGTACAACTCAATTCAGGATCTTGCTTCTGTAGATTGCATGAAGGTTATTGAGGGAAGCGACTTTGATAAAACATTCCCGAACTACAATGACCTTGAACCTAAGTATCAGTATGCCGCAAGACTTAATATCATGAAGGATACTAAGGAGCTTGACTCCGGTAATCACGACACGGATAACTACTATCACCACTTCAAAGACCTCAGTTGGGAAAGCCCGACTGTACAGACAGGTCAGATTGCCGGTGACTGCGTTGATATCAACACAGAGAATCCTACAGTTGCTAATTACCTTAACGACGTTTATAACAACTATATCAACATGGGCGTTGACGCTTTCAGACTTGATACTGAAAAGCACGTTTCAAGACTTACACTTAACCAGTATTACTTCCCGTCATGGCTCAAGACAGGCGGTAAAAACTTCTTCATCTTTGGTGAGGTTTGTACTCGTGTAAGTGAATTCTGGAACCACAACATTCCTGCAATTTCAGCTCCGTTCTATACATGGGCTGAATCAGACAGCCAGTACATCGATTCATTTACAAATGATCAGGCTGCAAACATTGATCTTACACTTAAGCACTATGACAGCAACGCAAGTACAGCAAATCAGCCCACATCTGATAATGTTTATCTTGACGGTCTTAAGTATCACACACCTGATTACAGCAAGGCAAACGGCACAAGCGTAATCGACTTCCCGATGCATTGGAACTTCTCAAATGCAAGCAACGCATTTACCCGTGCTTGTGAAGAAGATCCGTACTACAATGACTCATCATGGAATGTAACATATGTTGATTCTCACGACTACGGTCCTGATATGGACAGCCGTTACGACGGCGGTACACAGGCATGGGCTGAGAACCTTGATGTACTCTTTACTTTCCGTGGTATTCCGTGTCTTTACTACGGTTCTGAGCTTGAGTTCCAGAAGGGTGTTCCTATGGACGTAGGTCCTAACGCACCTCTTTCAACAACAGGTCGTGCATACTTCGGTGACTACCTCGAGGGCGACGTAACAGCAACAGACTTTGGTACATATTCTAATGCAAGCGGTGCTGTTGCAAGCACACTTGAAGCACCTCTCGCTGTTCATATTCAGCAACTCAACCGAATCAGAAGAGCAGTTCCTGCACTTCAGAAGGGTCAGTATACAAGAAGCAAGACTTATGTTGACGGTAATATGGCATTCGTTCGCCGTTACACACAGGGCGCTACAGACAGCCTTGCTTGTGTAACTATCTCAGGCGGTGCTACATTCAAGAACCTTCCTAACGGTAAGTACATTGATGCAGTTACAGGCGATGTTAAGTATGTTACAGACGGCACACTTACAGTATCTTCTGTTGGTAAGGCTAATATGAGAGTTTATGTTTGCTGTGCAGACGGTTTCACCGGAATTGACGGTCAGATCGGCACTAACGGCGCATATCTCAAGTAATAAAATAATGTTGTTTTTTACGGAGCAGGTTTTTCCTGCTCCGTATTTTTCTGCCCTAAACTCTCAAATGACGGATTGTAAATTTATATCCGTCAAAATTATACTTCATTTATAAATAAACATTCCGAAAATTGCATAATGATGAATAAAAAGACAGAAAATTATGCAAATTCTACATATAAGGTTAAAAATCATTATGACACTTCTGCAAGAATTGTACCTTTTCTTTTTTTAAAAAATGTGCTATAATATATAAAATATAGTTTCAATTTATTGTGAATTTTAAAAAGGAGTGTTTTTTATGACAAACAGCGAGTATTCGGATGTTACACCGCAGATTCATGCTCTGGCTCAGAAAATGACGCATAATTCCGTTATTGATACAGATTTATACAGTAAGTACAATGTAAAAAGAGGTCTGCGTGACCTTGACGGTAAGGGTGTTCTCACAGGTCTTACAGATATTTCTACAATCACACAGAATAAGCTTGTTGACGGAAAGCTTGTTCCTTGCGAGGGTGAGCTTCGTTACAGGGGTTATAATGTAAAGGATATCGTTGACGGTATTCTTGAGGATGACCGTTTTGGTTTTGAAGAGGTTACATATCTTCTTCTCTTTGGCGATATGCCTAACGAAGAACAGCTTAAAGACTTTAAGAAGCTTCTCGTTCAGTACAGAACTCTTCCTCAGCACTTTGTTCGTGATGTTATCCTCAAGGCCACAAGTAACGATATGATGAATTCAATAGCAAGAAGTGTTCTCACACTTTTCTGCTATGATAAGAACGCTAACGATACATCAATCGACAATGTTTTAAGACAGTGCATACAGCTTATCTCCGTATTTCCTCTTTTGTCGGTTTACGGCTATCACGCATATAACCACTATCAGCGTGATAACAGCCTTTATATCCACCGTGCAGAGCCTACAATGTCAACAGCCGAGGTTATTTTGTCGCTTCTTCGTCCCGACAGACACTACACTCCGCTTGAGGCAAAGGTTCTTGATATGGCGCTCATTCTCCATATGGAACACGGCGGCGGTAACAACTCAACATTTACAACACATGTTGTAACATCTTCGGGTACTGATACATACTCGGCAGTAGCTGCGGCACTTGCATCGCTCAAAGGTCCTAAGCACGGCGGTGCAAATGTTAAGGTTTACTATATGTTTGAGGATCTTAAAAAGCATGTTAAGGACTGGGAAGACGAGGACGCTCTTGAAGATTATCTTGAGAAGCTCCTTGACAAGCAGGTTTTTGATAAAAAGGGTCTTATCTACGGTATGGGACACGCAGTTTATACAATTTCCGACCCCCGTCAGCAGATTCTTCACGGTGCTGTTAAAAAGCTTGCGTTTGCCGAAGGTCACAATGATGAATTTGATCTTTATGAGAGAGTTGAAAGACTGGCTCCGAAGGTTATCGGCAGAAAGCGTAAAATCTACAAGGGTGTTGCCGCAAATGTCGATTTCTACAGCGGACTTCTTTACAGTCTTCTTGATATTCCGTGTGAGCTTTATACTCCGCTTTTTGCAACAGCTCGTATTACGGGTTGGAGCGCACACAGGCTTGAGGAGCTTATCAACTGCGGTAAGATTATCCGTCCTGCATATATGAGCATTTCCGAAAACAAGGAATATGTTGATTTGAAAGACAGATAATACGGCGAACCGCCGTTCCCCGCTCGAGAAGTTAGTTTTACAAGTGCGAGAGTTAAATTGTCCGAGCGTATGGAAAATTGAAAGTTGAAAATTAAAGTCGGGCGACAGTTTGCAAAATGCAAATCATTGTCGCCCGACCGTTTTTTATATATGAAATTAACTGTTTGGTCGTGGGGCGGATAATATCCGCACTACGATTTTTCGCAACATTCATCTTAAAACAACAAAAGACCGCTCTTTTGAGCGGTCTTTAAAGCTTGTGTTTTAAATTCAAAATTTATTGCAATCAGCAGAAGAATACATCCATTTCTTCTGCGTTGCCGTCGGCAACAAAGTATGCCTTGCTTTCTTCGGGCTTGAGATAGATTGAAATTTCCTTTGCATCCTTGCCGTATGTAGCCTTAACATTTTTGATTACTTCTTCAACAGGAACCTGTGCGCCTGCATATTCTACGAAGAAATTAACCTTTGTTTCAACCGGAACGGGCTTCTTTGGAGCAACCTTCTTTGGAGCTGCTTTCTTAGCAGGAGCCTTTTTAACGGGTTCTGCTTTCTTAACAGTTTCAACCTTTACATTTTCTGTCTTTGCGGGTTCAGCCTTCTTTGCAGCTGCAGCAACAGTCTTAGCAGGCTCAGCCTTTGCAACAGTCTTTTTTACAGGCTCTTCCTTAACGGGAGCAGTTTTTGCAGGGGCTGTTTTTGCAGTTGTTTTCTTTGTTGTTGCCATAATAAATCCTTCTTTCAAAGTAATAAAATATTGCAGAAATAAAAGTTTTATCTTTTGTAAATATTATACATTTCAGAGTAAAAAATGTCAATAAACTGTACAAAAATTCAGCGGTTAATACATATTTGCGAAAAAATAAAATTCCTGTTAGTTGAAATGCACAATGTTATTGCCTCATATTTGTGAACTATGTCGTTTTTTCTGTCAAAAAAAACGAAAAAAAGCACATCATCATTTGAAAACCTCTTGCAACTGTGCTAAAATGATAGCGATTAATTTAAGAGAGAAGAATGATTTATGGGAGAGAATTTCATTATTATTGCACAACAGGTGCTTGTACTGTTCATTTTGATTGCAGTCGGTTTTATTTGCGGTAAGAAGAAAATTATCACCGATTTTTCCGCCCGTCACATGACCGATATAGTATTGTATGTTGTGACGCCCTGCGTTATGATTTCCGCTTTTCAGCGGGAGTTCTCGTTTGAACTTTTGAGCGGACTTATAATTTGCGTTGCCTGCTCTGCACTTATTTTCGCTGTGTCAATACTTATCTGTAACCTGATTTTTCATGATAAAGATGAAAGCCGTAAGGCTGTTATCCGCTTTGCAACAATCTATTCAAACTGTGCATTTATGTCTTTGCCCCTCCAGAAGGCAATTCTCGGTGATGACGGTTGGTTTTACGGCTCAATTTTCGTTGCCGTATTCAACATTTTTGTATGGACGCACGGACTTGTTTCAATGAGCGGTGACAAAAAACAGCTTTCATTCAAAAAGCTTGTTCTCAACCCCGGTCTTATCGGTGTTCTTCTTGCAATTATCCTGTTTATTACAGGTTTTAAGCTTCCGTACATAATCAGTCAACCGGTTGAATATCTTGCAGTTCTGAACACTCCGCTCCCGATGCTTATTATCGGTTTTTACCTTTCACAGGCTGACTTTAAAAAGGCGTTTACTGACAAGGGCGTATATTTTTCTTCGGCAGTCCGTCTGATTGCTTTACCGATGATTACAGCGGTTGTAATGTCATTGTGCCGTGTCACACCCGTAATTACCATGGCTTGCGTAATTGCCACATCAGCCCCTACTGCCGCAACAACAACTATGTTTGCAACAAAGTTCAACAAGGATGTTGAATTGTCGGTTAGTATCGTTGCCGCAACTACAGTATTTTCACTTGCAACAATGCCACTTGTCGTAATGCTTACAGGCATGATGAGCGGATTTAGTAGTTAATGTAAAATGGAAAATTGAAAATGGAAAATTATGGTCGGCGGTGTGCCACCGCAGACCTTTCGAGAAGATAGTTGAGATAAATGAATTGCATTGATGCCCGAAACGGCATTGATGCAATTTTTATTTTATATGAATTTAACTGTTTAATTGCAGAGGAAAACCGTGTTCTCCCGTTAGTAATGGCAGAAAATTTATGTTCTCGAATTGGGAACGGCGGCTCGCCGTGTGGGAGGATTAAATAAACAATTACAATTCTACGCTCGGGCATGATATGTTTTTGATATTACAAACTATCTACACGAATTGGGAACGGTGGCTCACCGTAAAAATATATGGAAATCCCGGCTAAAATTTGATATAATGAACACATAAAAATATATAATCCTTTGAGGGGGACTGTATTATGTCGAGAAATCCTATGCAAAAACAGAAGCTTTTGTATTTGCGAAAAATTCTTCTTGAAAAGACCGATGAAAATCACGGGCTGACTTCAAGCGAAATTCTGGCAGAGCTTGCGTTGTACGGAATTACTGCGGAGCGAAAAAGTCTTTACGATGATTTGCAGGTGCTTGAAAAATTCGGAATGGACATTTGCAAGAGCAAATCATCAACCGTTAAATATTATGTTGCAAGCAGAGAATTTGAACTGCCCGAGTTGAAGCTTCTTGTTGACGCAATTCAAAGCTCAAAATTCATTACCGAAAAAAAGAGCATTTCCCTCATTCATAAGCTTGAAGGGCTTGCAAGTGTTCACGACGGCAAGGAACTGCAACGGCAGGTTTTTGTCGCAAACAGAGCCAAAACAATGAATGAACGAATTTATTATTCGGTTGACAAAATTCAGAATGCAATAGCACTCAACCGCAAAATCTCGTTCAAATACTACCGTTGGGAACTCGATTTTTCTGGAACGGAGCGAATTGTCAAGCGTGAAAAAATCAGGGACGGCGGATATACGGCTTCACCGTGGGCGCTGTGCTGGGATGATGAGAATTACTATCTCATTGCCTATGACACCTGCGCCGACAGTATAAAGCATTACCGAGTTGACAAAATGGACGATATCGAGGTGCTTGACGATGAGCGTGACGGGGGAAAGACCTTTGAAAAATTTGATCCTGCAGATTATTCAAAGGGCGTTTTCTCAATGTTCGGCGGTGAAAAAGCTACGGTTAAGCTGTCGGTTGACAATGACTGCATAGGTGTTATTGTTGACAGGTTCGGCAGGGATATTTTTGTTACAAAGGAAAGCGACACAACATTCGGCGTATCGGTTGATATTATGACAAGCAAACAGTTCTACGCTTGGGTATTCGGTCTTGGCGGAAAGGTCAGAATTATATCACCGCAAAATGTTGTTGATGAATTTAAAAAACAGCTTGAAAATGTAAGCGATTCATTTTAATTGCCATACGGTTGGCAATATTTCATATTAAAATCGTTAAATAATAATGTCTGATTCGGAAACAATGATAACAATTATCAGTAGAAAAATTGATACATTATTGCGTATAATAAAAAATCAATTAACATACAGCAGACAGCGGAATATTTAAAATTTGCACTAATTGCAGTTTATACATTTATTTTTTGCACATTTGTCGTAATTATTGACTTTATTGTGCATAAAGTCTATTATATTGTTGCAGTGATTATTTGTGTTGTTTTTAGACACAAAATGTTTGAAAACATAATTTTTTAGAATCGGGGTTATTATTATGAATTTTGATTTCTTGCGTTCGGCAACCGCATCCAGTTCAGCTTACAGAGTAGTTTGCGGTGAAATGATTATTGACAGCAATATGTGGAATGTTCACAACGAGGTTCTTGTGGCTGTTGTAAGGGACGGCTATATGACCGTTGAAATGGGTGCTGACACTTATTCGCTCTCAACAGGCGACATTTACTTTATTTCACCTAATCAGAGATACAAAATTAATAATACAGGCAACGCAAGAGTTGACGTTATTCTTCTTAACCTTTCAAATCCTGCATCGCTCACTCAGGAGTTTATTCCGCAGAGTCTGATCAGAGGTCTTGTAACAGGCAACTGCACTCACTTTGCAAAGGTTACGAGAGGCGACTACCGTTATAACAATCTTATTGACGATATGAACACGGTTATTTCTGCCGAGAACGAAAAGCACGAGTTCTTCCAGATTCTTGTTCACGGCAAAATGTACGACATTTTCTATATTCTTTTCTCATCGGGTCTTGTTAAGATTTGTGATGTTGAGGCTCAGGGCAAAAAGTACCGTGCTCTCCGCAGAATTACGGAATATATCAACAACAACTTCTGCGACAGCATCACTCTTGATACAATAGCTCAGACAACAGGTCTCAGCCGTTACTATGTGTCGCATCTCTTTAAGGAGCTTATGAATACAACATTTGTAAACTACCTTAACGAGCTCAGACTGACAAGAGCCGCAATGCTTCTTACCACAACGGACACTCCCGTTATCGAAATTGCAGGTATGTCGGGCTTCAACAACATTTCAAACTTTAACAGAGCATTCAAAATGTACTACGAAACAACACCTTCAAAGTACAGAAGAGCCGAGAAACAGTCATTTTAAATAAGTATTTTCAAAATAAAAAGCCGGTGCATATGCGTCGGCTTTTGTTTATGGTAATAATTTGTCCGCTTAGGTAATATTGTTTAAAAAAGGCAGTTCATTTTTGTAGAATGCTCAAATTGAAAAGAAAAGCATACCGTGGTATAATTATTATATGTGTGGCAGCGTGTCTTTTTGTGTGTCATTTGTGTTTAGAAGTATTAAACGGCGGTGAAACGATGAAGTTTTTCAATAAAAATATAAACAAGGTTTTGTCGGTTGTGCTTGTTGTAGTATCCGTTTTGGTAGTTTTGCAGTTCGTCTGCTCAAACGGTACTCTCAATGCCGGAGAAACTCCGACAGAATCGGCAATGGCAAGGGTAAATCCGAATATTCGGAAGATTGTTCCGGCAACAACTGTTTCCGCAACAACCGTACCCGTTGAAACAACAACGGCAAAACCTAAAGCAACCAAGGCAACAACTCAGCCTCAGACAAAAGCCACAAAGGCAACAAAAGCGACAACCCAGCCCGTGACAACAACACAGGCAACCGTTCCGTTTGCTACGGCAATTCCGCCAAAAGAGCCTGTTGATTACCAATCTCAGTGGGACGCAGGTTATCTTGTGGCAATTGACAATCCGGACAAAACCTATGAATGCTCCAAGGTAACGCTTACCGATGAAGACAGGGATCTTCTTGAAAGACTTTGCATGGGCGAATTCGGTTCGGGCGGTTTTATAGGAGCG
Organism: Ruminococcus bromii; assembly: GCF_002834235.1. GTDB lineage: Bacteria > Bacillota > Clostridia > Oscillospirales > Acutalibacteraceae > Ruminococcoides > Ruminococcoides intestinale. The sequence continues at coordinate 49,926 of NZ_NNBY01000051.1, forward strand.
GCGCTCATTGCTCAGTCGGTAAAAGATGCAATGTGCTTTGACGGTTATCCGACAGTTGCCTCGGTTATCGAGAACTGCCATTATACCGGCAGTACCAAAATCGGCACAAATCAGGAATGTATTCAGGCGGTAAGCTATATCTTTGACGAAAACAAGGATGCCGTTCAGCACCGCATTATGTATATGTATAATCCCGATATGGTTCAGAGCGCTTTCCACGAAAGTCAGAACTATATCCTGACATATCAGACTGTCAGATTTTTTGACAGGTGGGGGTATTGACGAAAATCTTTGATTTTCGTCAGCTAAATTCACGCAAGCGTGAGCTAAATTTGCTACGCAAGCTATAATTATCCTGCGGATAGCTAAATTGTCCTGACGGACAGCGCAAGCCCTGACGGGCAGGTAAAAGTTAATAGTTAATAGTGAAAAGTTACGGTCGGGAAGATACATTGCAAAATGCAAAGCTGTATTTCCCGACCGTTTATTTTATATGAAAGTTGCTGTTTATTTGTAGGGGCGGATTCCTTACAAAACAAAAATGCATCAGAGCCTTACATGGCATCTGATGCATTTTATTTATCTGACTGTCTTCTCAAATTACGGGCGGTGGTACACCACCAACCTTAATTTTCCATTTTCAACTTTCAATTAAAAAATAACGCTCGGGCGATAATGTTTGAACTATCGCAAACTGTCTTCACGAACAGGGCGCAGCGACACGCTGCCGGCGACTCGCCGTTATTTAAGTGTTTTCATACATTGCTTGAATGTTTCAATCACATACCATGCCTCATCGTCTGTGAGAGTTGAGTTCATCGGGAGGGTGAGCTGGTTTTTGTGCATATTATACGCATTCGGATAATCGGTAATCTTGAAACCACGCTTGCTGTATGCCGAAAGCAACGGCAACGGCTTGAAGTGGACATTGCACATTACGCCGTGGTCAGCCATCATATTATAGAACTTGTTACGGTATTCTGCGTCTTTGCCGATAAATCTTACAAAGTAAAGGTGACCGCTGCTGCGGTGGTTTTCATCGCAGTGATTAAGCACCTGAACAGGCAAATCCTTAAATTCTTCGTTGTAAAGCTTTATAAGCTGATGTCTGCGCTCAAGCATTTGATCGTAGCGTTCAAGCTGAGCCACACCGATTGCGGCAAGCACATCGGTCATATTACACTTGTACTGAGTGTCAACAACATCATATTCCCACGATGCGACTTTGTTTTTTTGATATGCGTCCTTGGTCTGACCGTGAAGCGAGAGAAGCATATACTGCTTGTACATTTCTTCCTCGTCAATTCCGTCATGTGAACGGTGAACAGCCGCACCGCCCTCGGCGGTTGTCATATTCTTTACAGCGTGAAAGCTGAAGTTTGTGAAGTCGGCAATTTCACCGCACATTTTACCGTGCCATTGCGCACCGAATGCGTGAGCGCCGTCAGCCATAACAATAACTCTGCCGAACTTTTCCTGAAGCTCGTTGCGTGGATTGAAAACGCCTTTCTTTCTTTCAACAGCCTCAAAAATACGGTCATAATCGCACACAACACCTGCAAGGTCAACAGGAATGATAACCTTTGTATTGTGGTTGATTGCCGCCTCCATTTTATCGTAGTCCATTTCAAAGCTTCCGCTTTTGCAGTCAACCATAACAGGCTTTGCGCCCACATGGTAGATGATTGATGCGGTTGCCGTGTAGGTGTATGCCGGAACGATAACCTCATCTCCCGGACCGATGCCGAGAATACGCAGAGTAAGTTCGGCACAAGAGGTCTGCGATGAAAGACAGACAGCCTTTTCCGTGTGACATCTTTCTGCAATACGGCTTTCAAAAAGCTTTGTTTCGGGACCTGTTGTAATCCAGCCCGATTTCAGAACCTTTATAACTTCGTCAATTTCTGCCTGAGAAAGGTCAGGCGGCGAAAAGGGAATTTTTCTCATTTTAAATTTCTCCTCGGATACAGCCTGTGTTAAGCGTTGCCGCACACAAACTATAGACAAATCTGAAAATATTGCACTCTTTTAACCGAAACAAAAGCTGTGACCGATTGCAAGCAGTACATAAGGTGCGTCAGCTCATCGGAATTTCGGCAAAGGGTTAAATCTTTACCGGAATTCTAAGTTTCAATCGCCAAACGGGCAAACGACACCTATATTAAATTATACAACGCAAGTCATAAAAAGTAAAGTTCCAAAATACCCAAAATATACTCTGAAAATGCGGTTTTGTATGGTGTATGAGCCGTATTGCAGTTGATTTTCAGCTTTTTTCGCTTTCGGAGGCTTTCTTTTGCAGATATTTCTTTTTTGTTGCAAGACCGCCTCTTATGTGCCTTTCGCTTTTGTTGGTGTCAAGAATTTCCCTCACCTGTCGGTAAAGTGCAGGGTTAAGTACCTTTAGCCGTTGGCTGACATCCTTATGCACGGTGCTTTTGCTCACACCGAACTTTTTTGCCGTACTTCTCACGGTTGCCTTGCTTTCGATTATGTATTCACCGAGCATTGCCGCTCTTTCTTCTACGATACCTTTCACATACAGCCCTCCTGTCTGTCCTCCTTAGGGGGACATCTGTAATAGATTGTATGTACAGACAGCGGATTGTATGACGGTATAGCTTAGTATGTTTTATTGCGTTTTATTGTGCTTTATTGCGTTTTATCTGTAACTAAACTAAATTTTTGTATAAACAGACAAATTAGTGTTCATAACTTCGGTGTTTATGTGAATTGAATTGTTGTGCCTGTAAATGGTATAATTTAGTTGTAAAAGTCAGAGAAAATCAAAATTTTTTGTGCATTTTGCTTCTTTGGCTTGAGAGGAGAAATACATATGAAAAATATTAAAATAACAGCGGGTAAATTATTTGCAATGATTCTCACGGTGACGGTTTCGGTATCCTGTGCGGTGTCAACGGGCATTTTCACAGCTTCGGCATACACAGCGCCGAAAGAGGGCAAAATTTTTTATAACAAAACAATGTACGACAAATACGGTAAGGCTGAAAGTATGGTTCTTGACAGCCTTAAAAATTTTGACGAGGAAATTGATATCAGCAGTCTTAATGTTCCGAGAAGCGATGCTTCGGAATTTTTTAAGGTGCTGACATTGACTCATCCGGAGCTTTACTATGTGAATCAGGGATTTTCGTACTCCTACTATCCGTCAGAGGATAAGGTGGCGTCAATATATCCCGAGTACACAATAAGCAAGAGCGAGTATACAGCACAGAAAAAGTTGCTTGATAAAGAAACTGAGAGAATACTTTCACTTGTGAAAGAGGATATGACCGATTCCGAAAAGGCTCTTGTAATTCACGATGAGCTTGCCATTATGAGCGAGTACAGCACATCGGATTACAGCAAGGCTGATATTTACAATTCGCTTGTTGAAAAAACTTCCGTATGTCAGGGCTATGCACTTGCATATTCCTACATGCTTTCACTTGTCGGAATAGACTCCGAGCTTGTTGTTTCAAGCTCAATGAACCATATGTGGAACAAGGTTCATATCGGCAACGCTTGGTATAATGTTGATGTTACATGGGATGACCCTATTAATGACAGACCGGGACACGCTCAGCATACATACTTCCTTTTGAGTGACAATGCCATTCAGAATCTTCCGTCAAAGCACTATGATTACACAATAAGCTACGGTGCAAATTCGACAAAATATGATAATTACGAAATCCATAATTTCGACACAAGGCTTTGCGAGGTTAACGGTGAATTTTACGGCTTTGTCAACAACAATTCTTCTGCCAACAAGGGTGCATTGTTAAAATACAAGCTTGACAGCAATACATATGAGAAAAAGCTGAAATTGAACGAAAGATGGAGCGCAGGCGGTAATTCCTACTGGATAAATACATTTATGAGCCTTGAAAAATACAACGATACTCTGTATTTTAATACCTCCGACGCCGTGTATTCATACGATGTTGAAACAGGCAGACAGGCAGTTGCTGCATCCGACATCAACGGTGTGTCGGTGTCATCCGGCAAGCTTTGCTACGGTATGGTTCTCAAGGGCGATGCAATGTATGTTGCCGTGTCGGATTCTCCGAACAACAAGGCAGCTTTGCAGTATGTAAAAAGAGTTGACAAGGGCAACCTTGCAATCGGTATGACAAACTATGTTATGACTGCAAGCACCAATTCAGCCGAAAAGGCATATTACGGTGACGCAAACGGTGACGGCAAAATCAATGTTGCCGATGCAACCGCAATTCAGAAAGCAATTGTGGGTCTTATCAATCAGAACGAGATAGAGCGTATAAACTCTGATGTAAACTTTGATTCCGATATTACCGTCATTGATGCAACCACAATTCAGATGTATATTGTAGGGCTTATATAACGGCAAGCCGTTGGCAAATTGAAAATGGAAAATTGAAAATGGAAAATTTAGGACTGCGGTGGTACACCGCAGTCCTTTCGAGAAGATACTCGGATAAAAGAATTGCATCAGATGCCCGATACGGCATTGATGCAATTTTTGTTTTAATGGGTTTACCCAGTGCCACGCTTGCGTGGTACAAACAACCACCCGCTATGCGGGTGTGCATAAAAAGTTATACAAAAAAATCACCAATCGTATTACAATAAGAATGTTCAAGTCTATTGTAAAAAAGAAAGGTGATTTTAATGGCAAATAAAACAAATAGTTTATCCCACACAAAATGGATGTGCAAATACCATGTAGTGTTTGTACCAAAGTATAGAAGAAAAATAATATATGCACAGTATCGACAGAGTTTGCAAGACATAATAAGATTGTTATGTCAGTACAAAGGAGTGGAGATACTAGAGGGGCATATGATGATAGATCATGTACACTTGCTATTAAGTATACCACCGAAGATGAGTGTGTCAAGTTTTATGGGATATTTAAAAGGAAAAAGTGCGTTGATGATGTTTGACAAACACGCAAATCTGAAGTATAAGTTTGGAAATAGGCACTTTTGGGCAGAAGGATATTATGTGAGTACAGTAGGTCTAAATGAAGCAACCATAAGAAAATACATAGAAGACCAAGAAAAGCATGATATAGCACTAGATAAATTAAGTGTACGAGAATATGAAGACCCTTTTAAGGGTGGCGAGTAATACAAACACCCTTTAAGGGGTGGCGAAAGAGGCAAAGGCAATAGGCTTGAACAAAGTGAAAGCCAGCGTCTTGAGGCGCTGGCCGGTAGCATGGGCTTATAGCCCTAGAGCAAACCACCCGTTGGACGGGTGGTTTTGATTTGTATAGAATCTGTAGGGGTAGGGGCGGATATTATCCGCCCGCTTGATGAATGGTGCTGTTTATACGCATATATTTTGATGTTATGAATGTTGTGTATTCCAATGTAGCGGCGAACCGTGTTCGCAATTCAATTTATTTGTTTTTAAATTTACATATCTTATAAATGAAATTAAGATTAACTTTTTGAAACAATTTTACAATCGTTTCAAATGGCGAACGAGGTTCGCCCCTACAAAATAACAATAACTTTGTGACATTTATAAAAATTGTATGCAACACAAATTTTCAGTCTTTACTTGCAGGCATATAATATCCGCCCATACAAATTTGCAACAACTTCCATATATAAAAAAACGGTCGGGCGACAATGTTTTTTCACTCTTGCAAATTGTCTTCCCGACCATAATTTTCCATTTTACATTTTCAATTTTCAATTTTATGCCCGAACCGTACACCGTTACTGTTCAATATCGCTATTGATTTACCCATGCAATTATGCTATAATTCTAAGGATATAGTGTATTAACGGAGGCTTTGGAATGCTGGATTCATATGTTGAAATTGACCTTGACAAAATCGGTGCAAATGCCCGTGCGATAACACAAAAATACAGCGACTACAAATATTTTATTGCCGTTCTCAAGGGTGACGGTTACGGTCACGGTATGGAAGTGGCAAATGAAATGTACAAAAACGGCATTAACTATTTTGCCGTGTCCTCTCTTGAGGAGGCTCAAAGCTTTCGTAAGGTCAACAAGGACGCTCCGCTTTTGTGCCTGCATCCGGTTCATCTTTCGAGAATTGAGGAGGCAAAGCGGCTTAATCTCACCATTGCCGTGAATGAGCTTGACTACCTCAAAAGGTTGCTTGATTTGAACATTGACTGCAATTTCAAGGTTCATCTCCAGATTGATACAGGATTTAACCGCCTCGGCTTCAAGAATAAGGACGAGGTTAGAACTGCCGTTGATATGATTAACGGTTCAAATTTTGTTCTTGAGGGAATTTATCAGCATTTTGCAACAGCCGGAATTTTTGATCCCCATTGGGACGAGCAGGTCAGAAACTTTAAGGAGCTTACATCGCTTATTGATTTGAATAAAATCCCGATTGTCCATATGGGCAGTTCCGTTTCAATGCTCACCCACCCGAAACAGCCTTTTACAACAGGCGTGAGAATGGGTATTGCAATCTACGGCTACAATGTTGCCCCAGATTCTCTTTCAAATTCGCCAAAGGACAAACTTCGCAAAATGCGAAACAATTACTTCATTAAGAAGTACAACATCAGCGAAACATATTTTGATGTAAAGATAGATTTACAGCCGGCCATGAAGATGAAAACCCGTATTCTTCAGCTTAAAAAGGTGAACAAGGGTGAGTGGTTCGGCTACAATGCGTCATATACGGCAGATGAGGATATTATTCTTGCAATTCTTCCTGTCGGCTACAACAACGGCATCGGTCACGCAAATCACAACAGACAGGTTGTTATCAACGGCAAAAAATATCCTGTTGTCGGTGAGATGTGTATGAATATGACGGCTGTTAAGGTTGATTCATCGGTAAAAATTGATGACGAGGTAACACTCCTCGGTGACGGCATAACAGTTGGAATGTTCGGCAGAAGTTCGGGTATGGGCAATGCCGAGGCGCTTGTGAATATAGGCAAGAACAATCCGAGATTTTATGTAAAAGACGGTAAGGTTGTAAAGGAGAAGTAAGATGGCAGTTTCGGTACACAAATGGCTTTTGAATAAATTCAGAGATATTAACCACAGCAGAATGGATAAGCACATTGACATTATCGCCAAGAACAGCGGTAAGTCAAAGGCTTATATCAAGTTCGACATAATCCGCAACTTTCTCATCAGAGGCACAGGCTACACGGACTATTTCCGTTGCGATTTTATCAACCTTTCGGCTAAAGAGAAAAAAACCTTTGTAACTGCAAAAACTTTCTACAAAATTCTTGAATATCTCAACGATGAGGAATATATCGTTCTTCTTCGTGACAAGCTTGTTTTTGACGAGCTTTTCAAAAAGTATCTCAAAAGAGATTTCATCAACCTTCGCACAGGCAGTAAGGAAGATTTCAGGAAGTTCCTTGACGGCAGAGAAACCGTTTTTGCAAAAGATCCGACAGGCGAGGGCGGTCACGGCATTTCAAAAATCACCGTTGCCGATGTAAAGGACAGCAACAAGCTTTATGATGAACTCAAGGCAAACGGTCAGCTTCTTGTTGAGGAAGCAATCGTTCAGAGCGATGACCTCAACGAAATCAATCCGTGTGTTGTAAATTCATGGCGAGTTGTTACGCTCTATAAGGACGGCAAGGCGCATATAATAAATAACGCTCTCCGTATCAATCAGGACGAGTCGAATGTTATCGGCTGTACAAATGACCTTTACCTCAGCCTTGATGCAGACGGCAGAATCGACAGTAATGTAATTGACGACTATGGCAATGTTTATGACAAACACCCGATGACAGGCAAAAAGTTCTCTGAGGTTAAGATTGCAGGCGTTCGAGAGGCTCTTGACATGGTTGTTGAGGCAGCGGAAAAGATTCCGCAGGTGAGATATATCGGATGGGATATCGCCTTTTCAAAGAACGGTCCCGTTATGGTTGAGGGCAACGAGTACCCGGGCTACGGACTTTTGCAGTTCTATAAACTAAAAGGCAAACGCACAGGCCACCTGAAAGAAATCGCCGATGTCCTCGGTGACGAGATGAATAACATTAAGCTTTGATTATTCAGCAAAAAACTTTATAATAAAAACAAAAAACAGCACCGAAGTAATTGTGGTGACCCCAAAAAGTTAGACTTGAAAGCGTAGTGACTTTTAGCTGCTACGCTTTTGTTATGCAACTAAGGCATTAATCCTGTACTCAACCGGACTTAACCAGCCGAGTTTCTGTTTGATTCTCTTGTTGTTGTAGTAATCAATGTATTTGATAATTGCTTGTTTAAGCTCTTCATAGCTGTAATAAACTTTTCCATAATATATTTCTTGCTTTAATATTCCAAAGAAATTTTCCATAACAGAGTTATCGTGACAATTTCCTTTTCTTGACATACTCTGAAATATTCTGTTTTCTTTCAGCTTTTGTGAATATGCTTTCATCTGATAAGCCCATCCTCTGTCAGAGTGAAAAGTCCTGCGATATGAACAGTCATTAGTAATAGTAATAGCTTCATCTAATGCACTCATAATGTTCTCGGCAGATGGCTTTTGAGATATGCCAAAACTCAGAATTTCTCCGTTAAACATATCCATAAATGGATCAAGATAGAGCTTTTTGATTATCATTCTGCCCTTGCTGTCAACCTCATAATACTTAAATTCACTTGTATCTGTTGTGATTTTCTGATGCGGTACACTTGTGTTAAATCTACGGTTAATCCTGTTTGGAGCAATCTTTCCTACTTTACCTTTGTATGAACTGTATTTTCTGCTTTTATGAATAAACGAGGTCACTTGCAGGTTCAATTTCTGAACAATTCTTTGAACTTTTTTCTTGTTTACAAAAATATTTCTGTTTCGCAATTCTCCCCAAATTCTGCGATAACCATAGTCTTTATGCACTTTTCGTATATCAAGAATTTCTTTTTCTAATTTTTCATCCGGGTTCTCTCGCTCAAATCTATTTTGCCAATACATATATGTTGACTTTGGAAAAACTGTTACGGCAAGAATATCTTTTAGCCTGAATTCTCCTCGGAGACTGTGTATTATTCTTGCCTGTTTTTCGGAGGTTTTTCTTCCTCCAAACGCAATCTCCTCAGCTCTTTTAAATACGCATTTTCAATCCTTAATCTTAAATTCTCATCTTCAAGCTGTTTCAGATATTCTGATTCAGCTTTTTCTTTTTCTGTGTTAGGTATTATCTTTTTTGGTTTAGACACTTTGGGTTTCCGTCCTTTTCTCTTTGGTCGTAACGCATCAGGCCCAACTGCACGGTAATCGGTTACCCATTTTGCTATCATTGGTGGATTATTGATACCTAAACTCAATGCAAGTTCTCGATACGATACTTCCGTTGTTAAGTATAATTCTACCACATGCATCTTAAATTCAAAAGAGTAATTTTTCTTTTCTCTTGATCGCATTAATCCTTTGTTTCCAAATTCTTTGTATGCTGAGATCCAATCTCGTAATATTGTTTGACTCGGTATCCCATTTTCTTTACATAAACTTTTATATCCTCCTTTTCCATTTATGTAGTCCATTACTACCTTCTTCTTGAATTCATAACTGTATTTTGACATAAAAATACCGACCTCCAAAGTTAGATTTTTTAGGTCTAACTTTTGGGGGTCGGGTCA
>NZ_NNBY01000052.1 GCF_002834235.1 Ruminococcus bromii
TGTTGCAAGCTGTCTGCCGTTTTTCCATGTCATTGACATTCCGTCACGGTATGTAAGCGGATTACCGATTTCATCATAGGTTATGTTCTGACCGTTATATGATGTGAGAACATCTCCCCAATTTGAATTGTTATATTCATACGCATTGCTTGTTGTACCGTTTGAATCGGTAACAGTTTCGGATATAAGGTTACCACCGGCATCGTAAGTATAGTTATAAACTTTGCCGTTCAGCTTATCATCTACGCTAACAAGCTGATTCATCATATCGTAATCGTAATGATACTGTAAAACTCCGTCTTTGGTAACATCAGTAATATTACTGTGTGCATCATACTTATACTCATACTTCTCACCGTTGATAGTTTCGGATTTCAACTTTGTAGTTGTATAATCCGAACCACGCTTACTCGCAAAGTAAGTGTATGTTGTATCAATAGGTGTATCGGTGGAAGTAGTCAGTGATGTTTTTGTAAGACGGTTAAGTCCGTCATAAGTATAATTAACCTTTTTACCTGTGCTCAATTCAAAAGTTTTGAGCAGGTTATCTTCAACGAATGTGAACTTGTTCTTTACAGTTTTATCAGTTGTCTTTGTAACAAGTTGTGTAATGTTATTATTGAGGTCATATGAATACTCAAAACCAAACAAGAGCTTGTTGGAACTTCCTGTTACAGATGAGTCAGCAACAGTCTGACGAACAAGTCTGCCTGTTGTATCGTATGTGAAATCAATCAAGCGTTTATTAAGATAATCGTTTTCACGAATTATATTACCGCCACGGTCGGAATACCAGTTAAATGCGGTTTTGCCGTTATACTTTCTTGTTTCTACATTACCAAATTCATCATAAGCATAACTTACATTTTGACCTGTACCGTAAGTTAAACTTAAAAGAGGTCCGTTGTTTGCACCGTAAGAATAGCTTGCAAGCGACTGTGAGCCAACCTTTGAATCAATCTTATTGCCAAATTCATCGTACTGAATTGAATAATCAGTTCCGTCACGAGAAATTTTTTCAAGCAACTTTGATTTTGATGAATATGAATATGCAATTGAATACTCGTTGCCATTACTGTCGGACTGCTTAACCGACTTAATTTGATCGGTATTGCTGTCATAAGTATAGTCTGTTACAACAGGATTTTTGCTGTCAAGCTTATCTGTTGTCTGCGTGAGGGTACCTTTGTTACCGTCATATTTATACTCAACCTTGTTGCCGTCCTGATCGGTTGCACTTGAAAGCAAGCCATTTGAATCATAAGTAACTTCACTTTTTAATATACCTACATCTGTTACTTTAGAGCCACACTTTACTTCAAGTGATGTAGCCAAGCCTTTCGTACTGTAAGTGTAGTTATAATTCATACCTGTCTGACTTGTAGCCTTAGTTACATTATGAGCTTTGTCATAACCGTAGGTATACGCATAACCTTTGGCGTCAATATTCTTTGTTAAGTCAGAATTATTATACTCCATAGTTGACTGCTTTTTAGAATTATCAACTACACTGATAACTTTTCCGTCTTTATCATAAGTATAACTCATTGCGTTGTCTTTTACAAGACAAATATTATCAAAATACGCATAATTTCCCTGATTTTGATAACTGAGATATATTGTTATGGTTTTAGGAGTTTTTACTTTATTTGTTCCGTCACTCAAATTAAAAGCTGCAGATGTGTATTGCCAACCTGAAATCGAGTAATTAAACGGTGCAGGTGTTTTGTACTTTGTTGAGTTATCCGAATAAGTGATTTTTACGGAAATTTTAAACTTCCTCGTATCATCCTCATTCTTTGGAACAGCATTTGCATATGCCCAACCGCTGACAATATATGTATCTTCTTCTTTTCCTGTAATATTTACATTCTGACAGATACTTTTTACTTTGCCGGCTTCACCTTTTATACGGAAAGAATATTTTCCTTGTTGGTGTGCTTCGCTTTTACAATCAATTGCATTATTCAGAGTAGAATATCCGTCATACCATGAAATAAGCTTTCTATCAGAAGTATATATGCAACCGTCAAAACAACCACCGTGTAAATTCACGGTGGTTGAAATACTAATCACTTGTTTTTGTTATTTTACTCGGTACGATTCCGGTGCGTTCCACAGTAGGAGGATATCCAGAGAGATACTTCTGCACTTAAAATTCGGAGCCTTGGTAAAAACGTATAGTTGTTGGTTAATGCCGGCTTATCCTTTGTCCGCAAAACTCTCAAGGTCGTTTCATCGGCGCCGTTATATATTTTGGCGTCGACAAAACAACCCTTACAGCGATTTTCTAAGTGAAATTATCTGGAAGTCACAGATACAGGTTCAAGATAAAAAAGCTCACTGCTTGCGTCATAATGATCAACAATTGCCTTAATGTGAACATTTGAACCCTCGCTTACCGTATCCATGTTTGTATTCAAGTCATAATAGCCAACATTCTCAAATTTAAACTGTGGACCAATTTGGCTGTTTGGGTTATAATCACCTGTACTTAACAAGTAATCAAATCTTGTGTCATACGAACCATGCTTGCTACAAAATACAATATTACCGTCAAATTCAATAGCTCTTCCTTCATATTTTTTAGCGAATTTCTCAATGCTTTCATCAGCAGGATCCTTTTTTTGGAGAATATTTGCAAGATCCTTACAGTTCTTTTTTGTAAGAACTGTACTTTTGTTATCACTTGAGGCCTTTGAACTTTCGGATTTATTCTCTTCTTTCGTCGTTTCTTCAACATCAGAATCCTCATTATCACTGATTGATTTATTATCGGAATCATCAGACGAGTCAAGCTTTGCCTTGATTTTTGTGCTTGTACATGAAATTGTTATGTCAAAAGTATCGTTTCCTTTAACTTCAATTTTTATACTGCCTTTAACATCACGATCTTCATCACTTTCAAATTCAATCTTATGATTTCCGGCTTTTAATTCTTTTTCAAAGCTCTCACTTTCGCCATGACTTATTGTTTCTTCGTAGAGTCCATCAATGCTAACTTTAACATCATATTTGCTAAACACTAAATTTTCTTCGCAATCAATGTTAATATTCACTTTGAAGATAGGTTCCTTAATTGATATTTCAACTACATTGTTGCCATAATAGGATACTTCAAGTTCATTCCCTGCACCATTTTTAGCACTGTAATACTTATCCTCGGAATCTCGCTCAACCGTAAATCCTTTTTCTTCACATTTGTGAACATATTTATTAAAATTATCAAACGACATTTCTATGTATGCAGAAAACAATTCGTCAGAATCTTCTGTTATAAGTCCCTTTTCAAAATTCGGCTTTGGAAGTTTCTTACTAAGGCTGCTATCAGGCCAATCTACTTTGCTGAGTTCTATAGGCTCATCAAGAGAAATTCCCATCTCTTCACTGTATTCCATATACGATAATGACAGTTTATATCCATCTTTTGAAAATGCGTCAAAAGAATCACCTGTTTCTTCTGCCTCAACAGTATAACCTTTTTCTTTACATAAGTCGATGTATGATACAAAATCATTTGCAGAAAATTTATATACATAAGCGCTTAATCTATCACTTGAGTTTGAATTGATTTCACCGTATTCTGAACTTGGTTTTGGTAATCTATCTTTTAACACAATTGATTCCCACTCAATTTTTTCGTTTGACCTACTGCTTTCACCAGAACCAGACGGTTTTGAAACACCTGTATTGTACAGAGATAAAAACGGAAAAATCAATACAAGTGATAAAACGAATGCGATTGTCCCCAAACCCTTGTTGCGTGAATTTGAAAATTTCTTCTTAAACACAATTGTTACTATAATCAAAGCTATCTGTATAAAAGCGATTACTGTAGCAATTGCTCTTCCGGTAAACAGGGCAATAAGTCCCATAACACCGAATAATACCAATGCAATTATCGATAATACGCTAATAACATCTTTTTTATGCTTAATAACATTTTGATTTGAATTCAAATCAGGAAAATCAAAAGGAAATTCATTGGATGTTTTTGTATTAAATCTATTTTCATTATGACTTGCTTTATATTTTTCCGTAGATTCCGGTGTTTCCGTTTTAATCGGTTCTCCGCAATATGAACAGAAATTTGTATCAACTGTTAATTCGGCGCCGCAATGTGGACATTTCATGTTATAATCTCCTCGTATAATATCTTTTAGATACACAAATATGTGTATCTTGGTTAATGAATTACTAAATTAAAATTGTTTAATCGGCTTAGTAAAGCCCATGGTATAATTGTCTCAGTGTCAATCAGGTAATAATTCTTTTCCCCCTTGTTGAACCGATAGTGGTTTCTTCATAAATAGGCTGTTCCCCTGAGATGGAAGTTAACTTCAAACCGACCGTTATATTTTCTATCTTATTCTTTCGTTTCGGGTATCGGAGGAATGTTTGTATTAAACAGATTTTTTAGTTCATCAACTAAATCTGCTTTGCACCATTCAGACATTCCGTTCTTCCATACCAAACTTGATGAAGTTACCTGATGATTTACAATCATAGATGTCAGCACTGCCATACTGTATGGTCCTGTTGGCTGACCGTTAACTGCAACATAATACATAGTTTCGGGTACAGGTGGTGGAACAGTGCCATTTGATGATACTTGCATATTTGCAGCAGGCATCGTGCCGCTTATGGTTCCTGCTATATTTTGTCCGACTGCACTGCCGACAGCCATTCCTGCCATCATTGCAACGGGATTAAAACCGCCGTCACTTCCACCTAATTTGACATTTCCGGCTCCGTTCTCTCCCATATGTCCAAGGGCTTCTGCACCTGCAATTCCAACTTCTGTTTGCTTTTCAATATTAAATGCTCCTATGTTAGCAGACTGAGTCTGTTTATGCATTGCATACTGCCCCTCTTCTCTCTGAATGCGAAGACGCTCAACATAGTCTGTTGTTTCAGCCTTTATTTTTTCTGATGTAATTTCTTTTGTAATGCTGATAAGCTGCCTGTATCCTTCGCTTTGCTTGTCTATTTCAATTGCTCCTATATCAACACCTGAAACATTCACGCCAAAAGTATCTTTTAGTCGCTCACATATATCGTATTCAATTGTATCATTTATTTGAGCAACCTTACTTTCAATCTGAATTACAGGAATATTATTTGCTGCAGGGGCATTTGTCACCGTATCCTTTACATAACGACATATTGCGTCCCTTATTTGCTTTTGAAAATCATTTAGATTAAAGTTGCTTAATCTGTGCAGCTTGATAAATTCTTTGTAATCGGTAATTCCAAAACTAACTGTTCCACGAACTGCGACCGGAACACCAAAATCGGAAAACCTCGGATCATAAACATCAAAATAAGGAACACCGAATTTGACCTGTATTATTTTTGCTAAATTTATGAAATACACTTCAGCCTGAAACGGCGTTCCGCTGTCATAAGCTAATCCGATAATACTCGCAAGGACAGGAAAGTTTGATGTTTCAATTTTTTTGTCAAAAGGTCCAACAATAAAATCCTGCATAGTACCATCTTTTTGTTTATAAACAAAAACAGCCACTTCACCATCTTTCACTCTCAGTGAAGAACCCCAACGGATTGCATTTTCTCTGTTGTTGTTTCCTTGCACTGAGTAATTTGGATGCCATTTCCAAATCAAATATGAAGACTCATCACAACGGATTTCATCCATAAAACCGCCTGCATTTGGCTTGCGTAATAATGACATATTTACTCCTCCCGTTCATTACTTTTTTGGTTTTGATTTTTTATGAAATTGCTAACTACGATAATCAGAACAATGACACCGCAAAGATAACCCATTGAACCATTATAAAGAAGTGCAGATGTTATGAATATCAACACCCCACTGGCAAGACCGATTAAGTAATCAATTGTATCGGCTTTTCGAGAAAAAAGACTTGTTGCTGATGATATTAGTACTATATAAGCTACCAATTGAATCAAAGAAGAATTTCCACCTGATGTGTCAACAACTACCGCTGCAATTAAAAGAACAATTCCGATACAAACAACAATATTTCTTATGACCGTATTTATTGTGAATTTTCTTATATTACGATTTTTTTCATTATTCACAGTGACTTGACAATCATAATAGATTTCCTGAGCCTTGGCAAGATTATCATCATCTTTAAAAATCAAAAGAGCTTTTTTATGTGCTTGTTCAAATTTTACAAGCCACGCTTGAAATATTGCCTTATTTTCTTCTCCCTTAATATTTGTCGATGCAAGTACCATAAATTCAAGAATATCCTCTTTTGTATTAGGAATAGGATAATTACGAATCAAAAAAATCTTTTTATCAATGGAATCCGCTTTATTTAATTCAATAAACAGTTGATGTACCGACTTTGTTGCTCCCGCATCACGAATCTCATATCCACAGCTTGGGCAATTAGATGTGAAAGAATCAAGAAGTTCACCACAGTTTGGACATTTATGAATGCAACCTTCATAAACAGTTTTTCTTTCATTTAGTTTTTCACTATCGCTGTTTTTCGGAAAATCAGGTACCACTACAATCGGTTTTCCACAAGTCTTGCAAAATTTTGCATTACTGTCCAGTTTACCACCGCAGTAAGGGCAAAATTGTATTTTTGTTCCTTGTTCCATATAAAAATCCCCCATAAATTTACTGATTTAATTCAGTATATATCGTCTGTCTTAACTGCATCACAAATATCTCCTATATTACAATCCAAATATTCACAAATTCTTAATAGTACCGACAATGCAACCTCTTCGTTTTTCCGCAATTTTGTCATGGTACCTGTTGCAATATTTAAATCTTTTCGTAATTTGACAGGTGTTATATCTTTTTTTATTAGTAAAATCCATAGTTTTTTATAACTTATTTTCATATATCTATTCTTCTCTATGACAAAGGGTATCATTATTTTGCCAATTTATTGAATAAAATTCGCAACTTCTTGCGAACGGTATGATAAAATAAAAGCCGTAATAAAACGGTTACAAAACATCTTCTACAGTATGATAAATAAAACAGTTAAATCTCAGGAAATTATTTCAACATCTTTATTGGTATTATAGCATAATAACTTTGTTTTGTAAAGGATTTTATTGTTAAAAACATAAAATTAGTCCAATTAGTTAATTTCCAAATTAAGTTTCACTGTTGAAGTTACTTTGGAAAGGAATTTGCAGGTAGACTTTACTCTTAGAGGGGAGGCCCGGAAAACGAGTAAAAAATACAAACACATGAGCATTGATGACAGGATAGAAATTCAGAAATATCTGAATAAAGGAATGACATTTGAGGCAATAGGCAATAGATTGTTGTCCGAAACTTTTAAAGACACCGTTTATTTGTAACGGTAGTCTCCCTTGATTAGCTATTTTTCTATTCCTTCTGTCCGTTCACCGTCCCACAAAAAATCGTGATGAACCATAAAAATTACCCCCTATGATAATAAAGAAATTACCATAGGAGGCAGCCATCTGATGATGTGCGATATTCGCTTTCAAGCGAACCGTTAATTATGTTAGTAGCAAGAGGCGCTTTTCCTCTACTTGATTAGTGAATTTAGCACAAAGTAGCTGTGAAGAAATGAAGTTTAAAACTTCATTCTTCGCAGCCACTATCTGATATATTATATTGAATTCATTGTAAACTTTGTTAGTTATTCTATGTATGAAACGACTTCTGCAAGTTCAATGAAATCCGAAAAATCGTGAGAACCAATATTATATACATATTCTTTTTCACATGTTTCAGGTATAATTGAAAGTTTATTGTCAAAATTCTTATTCATATAACTTGGACACATAACTTCACTTAATTTTTTGGCAATCAATAATGAAAGAATATAAATCGTCATTGAACTCCATCATATTTTCTGTTCCTGAATATCTGCTAACAGTCGATACCAATTCTGCATAACCAAATATAAACAGCGGATTAGCTTCAACAAATTGAGACGGCAAATCTTTATAATTCTCGACATTCTCTTTAAGAACATTATATGTTTGATCAACCAAATCTGCGAAATTGTCGTAGTCCAATTTCTGTTCTCCCGATGCCAACATATTTTTATTACTAATCAATTCATTTCATCTGTTTTCTAAATTGCTTAACTCACATAAAATATCAAATTCTGTTTTCATTTTTATCTTCCTTCCAGTTTTTGTAATCTTCAACATATTTGTCCCAATATTTATGTTGCTCTTCTTTGTCACTGATTATGCCTGCGTTGATCATACCCTCAAGTGTTCGGCAATACCAAAGTGTGCGGTAAAATTCATTTGTAAAGCCTTGTCGACAGCGAGCAGGATGCGGAAGTGTCACTATATAAGGTTCAGCACCCAACTTTTCCTCTATACTTTTTAGGACTCTTTTCTTATTTAAGTAATTATTTACCTTACTGCTCAAAGTAAAAATAACCTTTGGCTTTAATATTTCCACCTCTTTCAGAAAGAATTCTTTAAAGCACATACTTATACATTTATCAGGGAATTCATCTAAATTTCCGTATTTATTATGATCTGAATCTTTCAACATACCGCACTTGACTAAATTAGTCATATAGGCATTTTTCAGCTTAAAGGTATGCACAAATGAGTTGAAAAATTCACCATACTTTTTTGAAGAAAAGCCATAGGGATATGTAGTACGTTCATCAGTACTTTTATGGTCATCGGTACTTTTACCATCCGCCCACCACCATACTTTTGCGGGATGTTTTCCGTTAATTTCTTCTTTATAACAAGCATCTAAATTGCTTGCCGGACTTTCCATAACCAGCATTACAGCGTCATCACGATAATCGGAATAATCATTAAATTTTTGTATTTTAAATAAATCAAGCGAATGAATACCGTGAGATACAATCTGCAATGAAAATTCACCATCAGACGATTTATTTACTGAATCACCTTTACACTCATGACATACGGCAGTAGGTGTATCACTTCTGATATGGCGTTTCGTTTCATCATCATAAGTATAGGATTGATTCTGAGGATCAGCATACTGTATAAGTTTGCCAAATCTTAATTCATTGATTTTTTTAAAAGTTTCTTTAAAATCAGCCATATTTGCACCTCTTAATAGTTATTTAATATAGATTTTACTTAATTATATACTTATAACTGTACATTGTCAACAAATATCTGCAAAATATTGCTTATTATTTAACGGTAAACGGATATTTCTGTTTTCGGTGAGAAATAGTTGTGAATCTGATTTTTCTTTATCAGCCTCAAGAAAGTTTATATTTTTATCTGCACATTCTTTAATAATTTCCGTATAGTTATACTTGTCATCGTAATCAATTGTGTTTCCGCTTTTAAAAATATTTGAAAGAAAGGAAACATCAAACCGAAATCGGGTAACCTACTTCCGTTTTGTCCCATAAACATTTCACAAGATATAGCGTGTCCGTCCTTTTTCAAGCTTCTACCGCATATCGGGCATATTTTATCAGAGAGATCAAATCCGTCAATTTGCGAATTATCAAAATAAACATAATGACAATCAGCACAATAATAGTGTGGCGGTAATGGATTAGCTGTGTTTATTCCAAGTAAGAACGCAACCAAGACCAAAGAATAATCACGATTGGTTACATACTCTCCCGATTGTCTGATATAGCTGACAGCTTTATATGCAAGCAGATAATAGCCTGCATAATTATACTTTTTAATAAAAAGAAGTTCTTTTCCAACCTCTCTGCGATTAAATACGGTAAACTCTCACCATAAATTTCTTTTGCTTTTTTATATGCTAATTTGTAAATCTTATCATAAGCCTTTTCAACCACAAAAAGAATAATCCTCATAATCGCACATATATATCACCTTTCTTGATGTTATATGCATTATATCAGGCACTATGTTCTGTTTATGGCACATCTCACAAATAACGAAAAAAATCTTTGTGTACTATTTTTGTCACATATCGTATTGTAGTATGATATAATAGATGATATAATTATATACAGAGGAGGGATTTTATGACTTTAAATCATACTGAAAAATCAGCAAGTAGAGACAAGGTATCATACTACCAGCCGAAAAAGCTACTGATTATGAACATTCTTGATATTTTACGGAAATACACCGACGCCGACCACAGAATCAGTCAAAAAGATATTATTGATATTCTTAAAAACAAATACAATATGGTCGCTGACAGAAAAGCTGTCAGACGCAACATTATGAATCTTATGGACTTAGGTTACAACATTGAATACAAAGAAACTGTCAGAATGGTACCTAATAAAGTCACGGGCGAACTTGAAGAAAGTTACATATGGTCAGACTATTATTATGTGAGTGATTTTTCTGACAGCGAATTAAGATTGCTTATTGACAGCCTGATTTTTTCAAAGCATATTCCCTATTCCCAACGCAAAGAACTCATTGAAAAGCTTGAAGGATTGTCAAATATTTATTTCAAATCGAGGATAAAACACATTTCGGTTTCAACAGATTATAAGATTGATAACAAAGAGCTTTTTTATATTATTGATGTGCTTGACGAGGCAATTTCCAAGCATAAAAAAGTATCGTTTTACTACTATGAATACGGAACAGACAAGAAATTACACTACCGCAAACGACCTGACGGCATCGTAAGAGAATATATAATAAATCCGTACCAAATGGCAGCTAAAGAGGGCAAGTATTACCTCATCTGCAATTACGATAAGTACAATGATATTTCAAACTACAGAATTGACAGGATTGCAAAAATCAAAATCCTTGACGAACCTGTAAAGCCTTTTGAACAACTGACTGGATCAGACAATCGGAAATTGAACCTTGAAAAGTATATGGACGAACATATCTATATGTATTCAAGCGGTACAATAAAAGCGAAATTTCGCATTACAAGAGCAATGATAAGTGATGTTATTGATATGTTTGAAAAGGATTTGAAATTTTCCGATGAAACCGATTCGCATGTTACAGTCACGGCAAATGTAAATGAAATCGCCATGTTGCAGTTTGCAAAAAACTATTCAACCGATGTTGTTGTTCTTGAACCGCAAACACTCGTTGAAAAACTCAGACAAGAGGCTGAAAGAGCCTTGAAAATTTACAGTAGGTAAAGTAAATAAGGAGATTTTATTATGACAGAAGTAAAAAATAACAAAGCCTTTGATTTTTTATTGTACAGCTATTTTGGAATAAAAGAATCCGATTTGAATGATCAAAGTAAAAAAGATATTCCATATATTTGTGCCAAATGTGCCAAAAGGGCATATTTAGACCTTGCCCGCACAGTAAAATATAGTTACTCGTCATCTGAATTAGAAGAAATGAAATCAAAAAAGTCAAGTGAAGAAGATAAAGATAAGGCAAACAATTTCATAGAATCTAAAAATAACTTGATTAAAAATATATGTGAAAATATTCTTCCTCCTATTGAAACCAAAGAAGGAGAAATATCTTTTAAAAACTCTGATTTTGATGATTGGCACAAAGCAAAATGCAGAGAAATTATAAATTTTATGAATAACTCAATCGACAAATCAAATACTAAAATATTAAAAAAAGAAGAAAAATTCACCATTGGTCAGGCACAAAAATGGGTTAATATGACTTTAAAATACTTGTGGTTACTTAATGCTTTACCAACAGGTGTAAAGCCGGAATATTTACATGTACCGATTGACAGTTACATTATCGAAATAGCTTATGATAATAAAAATAAGTTTGAGAATGCTTTGGGATTATTAGAAGAAAAGCCGAAAAAATCATGGAGTATGTTATCCGATTATGAAAAATACTTTGAAATACAGGAAGCAATACGAGAAGCAATAAAAACAAACACCACCAACGAAACTATTCCTATAAAATGGGAATCGCTTGCCTGGATTGAGGTGGCGGAAAAGCAAGCAAATAAATAAAAAGTGTTCCAAACAACAGAAAACAAATTTTTGCAATACAACAAGGCGTTACAACAACCCCGCCATTGCATAGTGTATATGGTAAGCTGTCGTTATATATTTTATGACCGTATGTAATATCCTGAGTGCATGACTGTTAATCATGATGTTACTGGTTTTGAAAGCAAAAAATAAAACAAATGCTTATGTGTCTATAATTTCTTGCCATTAACCCCCCTATGATAGTTTCTTTTATTCTACCATAGGGGGCTTTTCTATTGTCTGTTTTTATCTCATGCTCAAGAATATAATGAAAAAAGTTGAAATATAAAGTGAGGAAAAAAGATGCAAATAACATTTTACGAAAAAAATAAAAAAATTGAATTATCTATCATAAACTATTGGTTTCCGTTTAATCATGACTTTGATGATGTAGAAAATGATTTTTATGCAAATTATCTTGCTGTAAAAATCGTTTATTCAGACGGTAATAGTACCACTATTCACTGCGACAGATACTTTACAAATTATAGCTTGAACACACTTATTAACTCCATCGACAATCTTGTTACCGACAAGGAAAGCGGATTTATGGCGGACTTTTATGCAATTACAACAGTCCTTGCAATTGCGATTACCAAAGTGAATGACATTTATGCATTCCAGCTTAGATTATATTACGGCCTTTCAACAAATCCAAAAGAAATATATATATGTCAAGGTTTAGATAAAACAAAACTTTCCGAGATTAAAAATAAGTTGCAAGAGTATTCAGACAAATTTCCACCACGCATAAAACATTAAGACATTGATTTCATTATATTTACCATAAAATACTGCCCTCATCTATTTCACCGTTTTCTTGCAACACGATAAAAATAAGTTCACGGGAATTTTAGGCAAAAAATAAGAGCTCAATGGCTCAGATGTTAAAAATATTAAATAAGTAATCGTTATTGATTATCTTAAATTCCCCAATAATTCCGTACTTTTTAAGATTTACAAGAAGGTATCGTTTTATTCACTCCATGCTGTG